>NZ_JAJCVJ010000001.1:0-1200000 GCF_020567425.1 Salinirubrum litoreum
CGCGAGCAGGGTCTCGCCGTCGCTCGACCACTGCTCGCGGTCCGCGTCGCCAGCAGATCGCTACCCGTCGGGGTCCGGGCTCACGACCGCATCTCGACGACGGCGACGTAGTACACGGTCGTCGCCAGCGAGACCGCGACCCCCTCCACGATCCACGGTTCCGGCGGGCCGACGAGGACGCCGCCGGCGACCAGTGCGGTGCCGAGGAGCGCACCGGCGAGCACCACGCCGCGACCGAACCGCCGGACCGGATCGAGCCCGCGAGTGCCGGCGTACAGCGCACCGGCGAGGAACGCCAGCACCGCGTTCACCGACGCGAGAAACACCGCGTCGGCGAGCAGTCCGGCGACGAGAAAGCCGATACCGGCGATCGTCCCGGCTCCGAGCGCGACGGACGCCGGAATCGGGAGTGGCTCCTCGCCGTAGGCAACCGCGTAGGCCAACGGGGGGAGCGCGACAACCAGGACGACGAACCCGGCGAGTAGCCCGACCGGCAGGAGATCGGCCCCCCCGGCACCGACGAGTGCCCACAGTCCGGCGACGGCACCGACGAGCACGCCGGCCGCGGCGACGATCCGGGGCGGGAGCACCGTCGTCGGATCGGGCGAGTGGTAGACGGCGTAGCCGGCGAAGGGGTAGCAGACGACGACCGCCGAGAGCGTCGTCAGGGGCACGTCGCCCGTGAACAGGACACCGGCGACGAACAACGAGAGTCCGAGAAAGACGCCCGTCAACAGCGCGAGTTCCGGAACACGACGACTCATCACCGCTGGTTCGGGTGCCGGGCGACAAAGCCTTTCGATCCGGGCGCACGCGGCGGGTGCGACCGCGCAAACCCCGAAGGCGCAAGCGTTTAGACACAGCCCGGAGTACCAGATTCTATGGCGAACTGTCCACTCGCGGACGACTGCCCGCAGTTCTCGGAGCGGATCAACGGACTCGGGTGTCAACACTACGGCGACAAAGGCGGCGCGGAGTGGTGCGACCACTACGAGCGGCCGATCTACGAACTCAAGAGCCAACCCGTGAAGGTCGGCGAGGAACTGGTCGTGGAGGTGACCGACATCCACGAGAGCGGTGCCGGCGTCGGCCGCACCGACGACGGCTTCATCGTCCTCGTGGACGGCATCCTCCCGGAGGCGCGGGCGAAGGTCCGTATCAAGCGGGTCAAGTCGAACCACGCACTCGGCGAGGAGGTCGAGCGCCTCCCGATGGACGAGGAGGAGGCCGAGACGACCGACGCCGACGGTGACGGTGACACCGACACCGAGTCCACCACCGACTCGGACGACACGAAGTCCTCCGGGCCGAAGCGTCCGGAGGCACTCGGGAGCCGCGACAACTTCTGGGGCAGCTAACCCCCGGTCGTCGCACGACGCTCCCGACGGACAGTCCCGACGCCGACCAACCGCGAGACGCCGACCACCAGTTCGCGCCCCCGGACAGTTCCACCGCGTGTCTGTAGGTTTTTGCCACCCCGTCCCGTAGCCCGGCCCATGGACGACGACCTCGGGCCAGACACGCCGAGAGAGCAGTCTTCCCGCGAAGCGACGCCGGACGTGGACGCGCTGCTCGAACAGGCCGGCTTCGACCCCGAGACCAGCGTGCTCACGCGCCGACAGGCCGAGGTCTTGCTCCTCCGCGAGCGTGGTGTCCGACAGAGCACCATCGCCGACCTGCTCGGTACCTCGCGGGCGAACGTCTCCTCTATCGAGTCGAGCGCCCGCACCAACGTCGAGAAGGCCCGCGAGACGGTCGGGTTCGCCGAGACCCTCTCGGCACCGGTCCGGGTCGAGGTCGCAGAGGGCACCGACCTCTACGACGTGCCGAAACTGGTGTACGACGCCTGTGACGCGGCCGGCGTGAAGGTGAACCACACCGCGCCGGAACTGATGAAGACGGTCTCGGACGAGGCCGGCGACGCGGTACAGGGGCGTGAAGTCCGCGAAGACGTGCTGGTCGGCGTCACCTCGGAGGGTGCGGTCCGGGTCCGGCGGTCGAGCGACGCGCCTCGGAGCGACTGATCGTGGGAGGCTCGCCCCCCGAGCGAACCGGCCCACCGCAGCCGACTTCCGCGACCTGAGTGTTTTTCGGTGACGCGTGCGTGGCGAGCGACATGGACCTCGGACTCGACGGCGAGACGGTACTGGTGACGGCAAGTTCCAGCGGTCTCGGCCGGGGCTGTGCCGAGTCGCTGGTCGCCGAAGGCGCGAACGTGACAATCTGTGGCAGGGACGCGGCGCGACTCGCAGACGCAGAGTCAGTCGTCGCCGACGCAGGCCCCGGTGACGTGCTGGCGGTGCAGGCCGACGTGACCGACCCCGATTCGGTCGAAAACCTCGTGGACGCGACGGTCGCCGAGTACGGCGGTATCGACCACCTCGTCACCTCGGCCGGTGGCGTCCCGCCGGGCGGCTTCGCGGACCTCTCGGACAAGCAGTGGTACGGCGCGTACGACACACTCGTCATGAGCCTCGTCTGGACCGTCCGCGAGGCGTACCCCCACCTCGCCGAGAGCGACGCGGGGTCGATCACCTGCATCACCTCGACGAGCGTCCGGGAGGCCATCGACGACCTGCTCCTCTCGAACGCGGTCAGACGCGGCGTGATCGGCCTCGTGAAGACCGTCTCCCGGGAGTTCGCGCCCCAGGTACGCGCGAACGCGGTCCTGCCGGGTGCTCACGAGACGGCCCGTATCGAGGAGTTGATCGAGGCCGCCATCGACCGAGGCGAGTTCGCCGACTACGAAGAAGGGTTGGCCGACTGGGCGAGCGACATCCCGCTGAACCGGATCGGCGACCCGCGCGAACTCGGCGACACCGTGGCGTTTCTCGCCAGCGACCGGGCGAGTTTCGTGAACGGCGTCGCGCTCCCGGTTGACGGCGGCCGACTCAGAAGCTGAGACCGCGACCGGGCGACCGACCACTCAGAACTGCCCGTCGTCCCGCAGTTCCGCGACCGCCTCACGGACACGCTGGGCGTCCGCTTTCGGCACGACGAGCACCCGGTCGTCGTAGGCGACGACCGCCAGCCCCTCGACGCCGACGAGCGAGACGTGTTTGTCGTCGGTGGCGACCACGTTCTCCGTCGCGTCGACCGAGAGGTAGTCTCCGAGCGCGACGTTGCCCGCGTCGTCTGCGGCCAGTAGACGGTCCAGTGCGTCCCACGAGCCGAGGTCGTCCCAGCCGAAGGTCGCAGGCAGGACCGCCGCGTCGTCTGCTTCTTCCATCACGGCGTAGTCCACGCTGACCGGCTCGACCGCCGCGAACCCGGCCTCGGGAGCGCCACGGTCCAACTCGGCGACGAGCGGCGCGAGCCGCGAGTCGCGGGCCGCCGCGAGGAACGACTCCGGTGTCCACGCGAACAGGCCGGCGTTCCAGAGGTAGCCCGCCTCGACGTAGGACTCGGCGGTCTCGCGGTCGGGTTTCTCGTGGAAGCTGTCGAGGTCGGCCCAGTCGCCGTGGAACTCACCGGGTTCGAGGTAGCCGTAGCCGGTGTCGGGGCGGGTCGGTTCGACGCCGAAGGTGACGAGGCGGTCGGTCTCGACTGCCACTTCGGCCCCCCGGCGTGCGACCGACCCGAAGTCTCCCCGGACGTGGTGGTCGCTCGGCAGTGCGAGGACGACGCTGTCGTCGTACGCGTCTGCAACGTGGTGGGTCGCGTAGGTCAGTGCCGGCCCGGTGTCCTTCCCCTCGGGTTCGGTGAGGACGGTCGTGTCGGGCGCGTGGTCGCGCACACCCGACTCGAACTCGGGACGCGTGACGACGACCACCTCGTCCGCGAAGTCGACGCGCGAGACGGTTCTGGAGAGGAGGCTGTCCGACTCCTCGCCGTCACCGTCCGCGTCGCTGCTCGCACCGAGCGAGAGGAACTGTTTCGGCCGGTCGCTCCGGCTTGCGGGGTACAGTCGGGTGCCGGTGCCGCCGGCGAGGACGACGGCGACGAGCGTCCGGTCCATGTCGGCGGCAGGTCGTCGGGTCACAAGACGGTTCGGGTGTCGGCTCGCGGTGGTCGTGACGATAGCAGTGTGTCGTGGGGCGGTCGAGTCGGTCGGCTCACCACGTCTCGACGTAGCCTTCCCGCACGTCCTCGGCACAGCCCCGGCAGTCCGGGTGGTCGTCGTCGTAGCAGGCCGGTTCGCCCTCGGCGTTCACCCGGACCGCGCGCTGTTCGGCGTAGCGCCGGCAGACGATGCGGGCGCGGCCCTCGGCGTCCGTCGGGAGGTCGTACTGGCTGGCGGCCCGGCGTCCCTCGCGGTAGGCCTGCCGGGTCTCCTCGAACCGCCGGCCTGCCTGCCGCATCTTCGTCCGCACGAACCGCTTCAGCCGCTCGTCCATGTAACTGGATAGAGGCGTCGGGACTAAAGGCTCTCTGCCGTCGCCCGACGCGGGACCGTCCTCTCTCACGCTGACTTCCGGGCTTCGACCACCAGCACTGCCGGCAGTTTGCTCATCAACGACGGGGTACACTCACCCCACGGTCCCGGGTCGTAGGCCTCCGGGTCGTCCGTGCCGGGTTCGTGCAGGGCCTCGACGACGAAACCGGCGTCGACCAGCGCGCGGTGAATCTCCGAGACGGTGTGCCGGTAGAGCACCTGCGGCGTCTCGACCTCCTCGTGGTGGATCTCGTAGCGGCCGGTGTCGAAGTAGCTCTCCGTGACGCGCTCGGACTCGGAGTCGACCACCTCGTAGGCCGGGTGCGGAACAGAGAAGACGAACCGCCCGCCGGAACGGAGCACCCGGTGCGTCTCCCGGAAGCAGGCGTCGAGGTCGCCGACCCACTGGAAGACGTACGCGTTGCAGGCGAGGTCGAACGACTCGGGTGTGAAGGGAAGTCGTGTCACGTCACCTTCGACGAACCGGACCGAGACGCCGCGCTCGCTGGCTCGGTCCTTGGCGTGAGCGAGTTGTGCCGCCGAGAGGTCGAGACCGACGACCTCGGCTCCTTGCTCTGCTAAGCCGACCGCACACTGCCCGCCGCCACAGCCGAGTTCCAGTATCTCGCGGTCGCGCACGTCGCCGAGCAGATCGAGGTCGATGTCGCCGTACGCCGCGCCGGTCCAGTCGGCACCCTCGGCGACATCTGCTGTCGACTGGAAGTAGTCGGCGGTCGCCTCCCACCACGCCCTGACTTCGTTCGTCACACGGGAGGGTCACGAACGAGCGACAAGTGTCTTGTGTGGGCAGAACTGGGCGACGGAGAGCGATCGTTCACTTTCACTCCGGTCACGGAACTTTTTATACCACTGGGAACCAACCGGCGTACGTCTCCAGCCGAAAACAAGACGGAGACGAGCAACCCATGACAGATCTGCAGACCCACGCAGCAGAGATAGCGGAACAGTTCTCGGACCATCTCGACGTGAGCGAGGCCGAAGTCGAGGAGCGACTGTCGAACCTCGTGAACGAGTACAAGGTGCCGGTCGACGAGGCGCGCCGGAGCGTCGTCAACAGCTACCTCGACGAGGCCGGCCTGGATCGGGAGGAACTCGGCTCCGGCAGTGCCGAGGAGATGCTCGTCGGCGACATCGCACAGGACGAACAGTGGGTCGACCTGACCGTGACGGTCGTCGACCTCTGGGACCCCCGAAGCGAGTCCATCTCGCAGGTCGGCCTGCTCGGTGACGAGTCGGGGACGATCAAGTTCGTCGCGTTCAAGACCAGCGAACTGGAGAAGTTGGAGGAAGGTGCCTCCTACAAGCTCTCGAACGTCGTCACCGACGAGTACGAGGGCACCTACTCCGTGAAGCTGAACCGGACGACCACGATCACCGAGATCGACGAGGAGATCGAGGTCGGCGACGACAGCGAGACCGTCGAGGGCGCACTCGTGGACGTCCAGTCCGGGTCCGGCCTCATCAAGCGCTGTCCCGAGGAGGACTGCACGCGCGTCCTCCAGAACGGCCGCTGTTCGGAACACGGAAGCGTCGACGGCGAGTTCGACCTGCGCATCAAGGCGGTGCTGGACGACGGCATCGACGTGCAGGAGGTGATCTTCGATCAGGAGACCACCGAGGCACTGACCGGGATCACCCTCGAAGAGGCGAAGGACATGGCGATGGACGCACTCGACACGACCGTCGTCGCCGACGAGATGCAGGGGAAGATCCTCGGTCGCTACTACCGCGTGACCGGCCCCCGCTTCCGGCGGTACGTCCTCGCGGACAGCTTCGAGCGACTGGACAGGCCGACAGACACCGAGGACGTTCTCATCAAAGCGAGGTCGATCTGACATGAGTTCCACACCCACCCGCGAGGTCGCACGACGCGTCTTCGCCCGAGAGTTCAACGACGGCGGCTACACGTTCAAAGAGTCCGACGACGAGCGCGCACCCCACTACCTGCTGCTCCCGACCGGAGCGAAGGCCAACCGGGTGTTCTTCGTCGGCACGCTGACCGAGAAGGAGGACGTGGGCGACGACAACGAGTACTGGCGCGGTCGCATCGTCGACCCGACCGGGACGTTCTTCGCCTACGCCGGGCAGTACCAGCCCGAAGCCGCCAGCGCACTCCGCGAACTGGAACCGCCTGCGTACCTGTCTGTCGTGGGCAAGCCGCGCACGTTCGAGACCGACGACGGGAATATCAACGTCTCCGTCCAACCCGAGTCGATCACCGAGGTCGACGCCGCCACCCGCGACCGGTGGGTCGTCGAGACCGCAGACCGGACGCTGGACCGCATCGCCGCCTTCGAGGACGAGGGCAACGAGTACGCCCGGATGGCCCGCGAGCAGTACGACCTGTCGGTCGAAGCCTACCGCGACGCCGCGATCGCGGCACTGGAGAGCTTAGAGGAGACCGACGAACTCGAAGCCGGCGCGGAAGCGTAGACGCGGCTCTGGCGTTCGGCGCTCGACTGCGCGACGCGGTTTTTCTAGCGAGCGGATCGGACTACGCCATCGTCTGACAAACCATTAAGTAGGTGCCGGGTCGTACGTCCACGTAAGATGGGCAACAAGAACAAGACGATCTCGTTCCGCGTCAACGAGGACGCGTTCGAGACGCTCCGGGAGATCGCGGAGGAGCGTGACATCTCCCTGTCGGCGGTCTTCCGCGACTACGTGGACACGCTCGTTGCCCACGACGGCCAGGTGCGGGTCGTCCCGGAACACGAACTGGAGAACATGGGCGCAGAGACGGAAGACTCCTTCCCGCCGAAGGTGGAGGTGCCCAAGAGCTTCATCCGCGAGCACGAACGCCTCGAACTCGAAGCCGACCACCTCCGCGAACAACTGGAGGAGCACAAACGCTACGTCAACTACCTCAGCGAGCAGTTGGAGGACGACGGCGAGGAGGACGTGATCCAACTGGAGGATCTGGACGGCGAGGCCGACCACGACGAACCGTCGTTCCGCCTCGGCTGATCGGACTGTAACTTCCGGCGTACTACTTCGCCAGCGCCTGCTTCGCCTCGCGGGCCTTCCGGGCCATCTCCCGGTCGCCCTCCACGTCGGCGAGCGACTCGACCGCTTCGAGCGTCCGGACCGCGTCGTCGAGGAAGGAGAGCACGTCGCCGGGGTAGGCGTACAGCAGGTAGTCGTCGGACATCACGTCGACGATGGCGTCCGGGCCGAGTCCCTGTGCTCGCAGTTCCAGCAGGTACTTGACGAACTTGCGCTCCGGGTGGCCGCAGTAGGGGTTGTTGTCGCAGTCGCAGTCGAGGAAGTCCTGCGCGAAGTCGAGAATCCGGTCGCGGGTCGCGTCGTCCAGTTTCGCGAGGCCGTCGCCGGTGTAGAGGAGATCGAGTGTCGCGCCCTTGAACGCACCTTTCGGGATGTTCGTCTCCAACTGGGAGGCGAGTTGTCGGTGGTTCTTGACGTAGATCTTGTCGGTGATCGCCACTGTAGGCCCTGTAGGACAGGTGTGGTCAAAAGCGTCGTGGATGCGACCGCGCCGCCGGGTCTGGTGTGCGTGTCTCGGAGGATCGGTCGCCGGTTCGCTCCTCGTCCACCACGCCGTCCCGGCCGTCGTCGACGTCGTGGCACCGAACTCAGCGCGGCGACACGTCGTCACCGACGGCGAGGTGGCCCGTCTCGACGATTCGGGCCTCCAGGCCGCCCCGGTGAACCAGCGACTCCCGTGCTCCCTCGACGGCCAGCGACTCCATGTGTGCACAGGGCTCACACAGGCCGGTCCCCTCGACTACCGCCTCGCCGACCCGGAACCGGCGGCCGACGAGGTGATTCAGCGGGACCCCCGCAGTCACGACGTTCCGGCGGTGTGCACCCGCCGGGAGCGACACGTCGTAGTCGCGTTCGGCGGCGCGGAGTGCTTCGCGTTCGATCAGCGTCACCTCGACGCCCGGCCCCTCGGCGTCGGCCGGCCGGAAGTAGCGGTCACCGCGCAGGCCGCGCCCGGCGACCGCCTCGACCGTCTCGCGTGCCGTCGGTGAGGCGGTGCGCTCGTCGGCGAGCCACAGCCCCGTCACCCTCCCCGCGAACGTCGGGGTCTCGTCCTCGTCGGGTTCGCTGTCGTCCATGTCGGTGGCTCTCGCTCGGGTGACGTAAGCCTGTCCGCATCCAGCGGAGGCCCGTCGCCCCCGAACCGTTTTGTCGACTCCCGCCGAGATCGGAACGTGTCCGGAATCGTCTTCTACGCCACCGAGCGTCACGACGCCGTGATCGACTTCTACACCGACCGTCTCGGGGCCGACGTGTGGCTCGAACAGCCCGACTGCACGATCCTGAAACACGACAACCTCCTGTTCGGTTTCTGCGCCCGGGACCGGACCGACGACTGTGGCATCCTCACGTTCGTCTACGAGGACCGCGAGACGGTCGACGCCGTCCACGCCGATCTGGCCGACGTGGCCCGGGAGGACCCTTACGAGAACGAGCAGTACGACATCTACCAGTTCTTCGCCGAGGACCCCGACGGTCGGACCGTGGAGGTGCAGGCGTTTCTGCACCCGGTCGATCTCTGAGTCGAGTCACGCGTCGTCCCGAGTCGTCTCTGCGTCGTCGGACGCCTCCTCCCGAGTCGTCTCTGCGTCGTCGGACGCCTCCTCCCGAGTCGTCTCTGCGTCGTCGGACGCCTCCTCCCGAGTCGTCTCTGCGTCGTCGGACGCCTCCTCCCGAGTCGTCTCTGCGTCGTCGGACGCCTCCTCACCGTCTTCGGACTCGTCGTCCGACTCGACCGTCGACCCGAAGACGAAGCCGCCCCCGTGCTCCTCGCCCGTCTCGTCCGATGCACCGTTCTTCGACGTCGTGTCCTCGCTCTCGGAGTCTCTCTCCGACTCCGACGCGTCGGACTCTGCCGGCGACTCCGACTCCGACGCTGCGGACTCTGACCCCGACGCTGCGGACTCTGACCCCGACGCTGCGACCGACTCTCCGTCGGTCGTCACGGCGGCGGTCTGTGCCGAGTCATCCGATTTCTCGGTGGTTTGCTCCGCAGCGACCGACTCGGCGATCATCGACTGGCGTGGTCGCCGCGTCCGCCGCCGTGCCACCGCGACACGGAGGCGCTCTGCGAGTTCGTCCCGCAGGTCGTCGGCGTCGTCGCGTTCGATGTCGACCGCCGCCGCGTCCCGACCGAGGATCGACAACGACCCCGCCGTGTCGACCGTCACGGTCGCCACCCGCCAGCGTCGCTGGAAGATCGTCCGGGAGTCGATCACCGTCTGTACCCGGTAGTACGGCACGATCTTGATCTCGCGGTTCCAGACGCCGTTGCGCGTCACGACGTGGTCGTCGCCGAGCCAGTAGCCGCGATGCTTCCACTTCAGGTGTGCCGCGACCGGAAGCAGGGGCAGACCGACCGCAGTCGCGTACCACGGCAGCGGTTGCGGGACGACGACGTTCACGGCGTACAGCACGCCGGTCAGCACCCCGAGAGCGATCAGATACCGCATCGCGTAGCGACGCCGGATCCGCTTCGGTGGGCGACGGAACTCGGGGTCGCCGAACGCCTCGATCTCGTTCGCCAGTTCCACGACTCGCTCTCTGCTGGCGAGTGGGACCGCCGCCTCCGACCCGCGAGCGGTCCCGTCCTGGCCGCCGCCGGAGTAGCCCGCCGTCTCGATCTGGAGCGTCGCGTAGCCGAAGTAGCGCTTCAGCGGGTTGTCCGTCACCGTCAGCGTCTGGATCTTGTCCAGCGGGATCGACCCGTCGTATCGCTGGAGCAGTCCGCGTTCGTACTGCAACTCCTCGTCGGTCCGGGTCAGCCGGAAGCCGTAGTAGTTGAGGACGGCGACGACCGCACTCGCCAGCCACGAGAAGAGGAGGACGCCGACGACCAGCACCGCGATCCCGGCGATCCCGAGCAGGGTCGCGGTGTCGTCCGGAAGCATCTGCGGGACGAACGGGACCGACCCCGACAGCAGGAAGAGGAGCAGCCCCGGCACCCGGAGGTCGAACGACAACAGGCCGACCAGTGCGAGCTCCCAGTCTGCCAGCGCGAACAGTTCTTCTTCTTCGGGTTCTGGCACCGGCTCTCCCTCGTCGGTCGTCCCGCGCTTCAGTCGGGCGATCTCCGACTGGAGTCGTTTGGCCTCCTCGAAGGTGACGTACCGCAGAGAGCCTTCGGTCTGGCCGCCGCCGGCCGTCTCGAAGTCCACCGCCGCGATCCCCAGCACGCGCTGTGCGACGTTCCGACTGATGTCGACGTTCTGGATGCGACGCAGCGGAATCTCGCGGTTCCGGCGGGAGAACACCCCCGACCGCACGTCGAAGGTGTCGCTCGTCAGTTCGTAGTCGAACCGCCGGAAGTACGCCACCTCGTAGCCGACGACCGTGAGCACGGCGAGACCGAGAATCCCGACCGACGCGAGGGGGCCGAGCGGCCCGAGAAACGACGAGGTCGAGAAGAGGACAAAGGCGAGCGTGAAGACGAGACTGATACCGCGCTGGACCGCCCGGTACGGGATCGACAGCGGGGCGAGTCTCATACCGCGTCCTCACCTTCGGCGCGGATGGCGAGCCGTTTCAGTCGCTCCTGGAGGTCCTCGGAGCCGTCCGGCGTCAGGCCGGGGATCGACACGTCCGCACCCCGCGACCCGGCGGTGTAGACGACGGTACTCGCCAGTCCGGCGACCCGTTCGAGTGGGCCGCGCGAGGAGTCGACGTGCTGGATGCGGACGAACGGGACGACGGTCCGGACGCGGGTGAACACGCCGCGCTCCAGATAGATTGAGTCGTCCCGGATCTCGTAGCCCCACAGCCGATAGCGTAGGACCGCGAGCGTGACGAACAACAGTGCGAAGACACCGAAGACGCTGCCACCGGCGACCGCCGGCCTGATCTGGAGAACCGGTGCGAAGCGGAACACGCCGAACGCGATCACGCCGAGGAGCGCCGCGAAGAGAATCGCCCGTGCGATCCAGAGGAGGCGAATCCGTGGATGGAGTCGGTTCACCGAGGACCCTCCGTGAAGCCCGTCTGCATACGCCGAGGTTCGACCGCCCTCCGGGTAAGTATCCCGGTGTCGTGGTGAGGGAGTGTTCGCCGTCCCCAGGCAGTCGGTCAGGAGGCGTACAACTCTCGCACCAGCAGCGCCGCGCCGACGACGAACAGGCCGAGTGCCCACAGCCCGTCGCCTTCGTACACCCGGAGCGCGCCCCACAGGGCGACACCGACGTAGAACGCGACCCGGAACCGCGTCGTGTCCATCTCGTCGCGCAAGGTGCCGTAGGCGACCACGCTGACGACGTACAGCGAGATCAACGCGCTCGGCGCGGCGGCCAACCCCTGCGTCGACAGTTGGCTGATCGCCCCGGCCGCGACCACGCCGACCAACACGAGCGCCAGCACTCTGACGATCTGTTGGGTTCGCGTCGGGCCGTCGTCGCTCTCACTCATGAGTCACTCTCCCGTCGGATCGTGCCGATCATCGGTCCCACTCCGTCTCGGCTGCGGTCGATCCCGTCAGTTCGACAGCCGCTCCCGACTCGGCCGAGCGATAGATGGCGTCGATCACACGCTGGACCGCCAATCCCTGTTCGACCGTGTTCCGTCCCGGATGCTCGTCGCTTCGGATCGCCTCGACGAACGCACGCTGTTCGTCGCGGTGCGGGTCCGAGGGGCGCGTCTCGATGTCGGTGTCGGCGAGGTGGTTGCCCCCGTCCCTGCTCGCTTCGTACAGCCTCAGATCGCCGGAACTGCGGTCGAGGCGCGCGCCGCCCTCGGTGCCGTCGAGGTGGTAGGTCTCGTTCTCCTCGCGGTTGGTCGCCCACGCCACGTCCAGCGAGACGGTCGTCCCGTCGGCACACCGGAGGAAGGCGGTCGCCGAGTCCTCCACGTCGAAGTCGCCGGGACCGGTGTCTTCGCCCCACATGTGGATCCAGGCGTAGTCCTCGTCGGTCCCGAACGTCTGGCGCGTGACGCCCGACACCTCCTCGATCTCCGGAAAGTCGAGGAAGTGCATGGCGAGGTCGATCGCGTGGACGCCGATGTCGACGAGTGCGCCGCCGCCGGCCACGTCCTTCGAGGTGAACCACGAACCGCGTCCGGGAATCCCGCGTCGTCGGAGGTAGTTCGCGTCCACGTGTGTCAGATTCCCGAATCTGCCCTGCTGGACGTACTCCGCGAGCACCTCGACCGGGTTCCGGAACCGGTTGTTGAACCCGACCATGCAGAACGCCTCGGAGTCGCGGGCCGCCTCGGCGATGCGCTCTGCGCTCGCCAGGTCGTGTGCCAGCGGCTTCTCGACGAGGACGTGCGTGTCGGCGTCGAGGGCGGTGACGGCGTATGGTTCGTGGAACCGGTTCGGCGTCGTGACGATGATCGCGTCGGCGTCGGCCACGAGTCTCGTCGCGTCGTCGTACTCCGCACAGTCGTACGCCGAGGCGAACCGCGCCCGTGCCTCCGGGTCCACGTCCATCCCGCCGACGAGGTCCACGCCGTCGGTCAGCGCGAGTTTGTCGGCGTGGTGTTGGCCGATGTTGCCGAGTCCGACGATACCGATCCGGACCGGCGGTGTCGTAGTCATGGCTCCGGGTTTCGCGCATCGGGGCAAAAGCCTCACGTTCCGAGCACCGCCTGCGGTCGCTCTGGTCGTCGGTTCCAGTAGGCGAACGCGGCGTCGTCACCGCCAGAGTCACGCGGAGTCGACACTCCGAGGTCGGTGCGGTGACGTCGCGAAGAATCGGGGGGTGATCGGCGACCGATCAGTAGAGCTGTTCTTCCCGCTCCTGTCGCTCTTCTTCCTTCTCCTTCTCCTCTTTGAGCCTGCGCCGGCCCCGGAGGAACTGCGCGGTCTTCGGGACGATCTTGTTCTTCAGGTCGAGCAGGAACGACACGATGCCGTACGCCCAGAAGAAGAACAGGACTGTGTACAGCGCGAGCACGAGGAGCGGATCGGGCGTTGCCATGCGAAGAAGTTGCGGTCGGGGGGTTGTCTAGTCGTCGCTCTCTGCTTCGGTGCCGCTACTGGTCTCGGCGCGGGCCGCGCTGGTGATGCCGTGGTGGATCGCCTGGCCCGACGAACTGTCGAACAGGTGGATCCGCGACCGGTCGAGGACGACGTCCATCGACTGGTCCTCACTGATGTCGTAGTCCGGCGCGACGCTCATCAGCAACTGGTCGTTCGAGGCAGTCTGGTCGAGGCTGGTGTCGGCGTCCTCGGTGAGCATCAGGTAGACGAAGATCTCGTCACCCATCGGCTCCAGCACGTCGGTCTTCGCGTCGATGGTCATCGACGGGTCCGGCAGCGACCGGCCGTCGTTCTCGGGGTACACGTCCTCCGGCCGGATGCCGAGCGTGACATCCTGGCCGACCTCGACGCCGATCTGTGCCGGATCGAACTCGATGTCGAAGTTCTTCGAGGTCCAGCCGTTCTCCGTCACCTCGCCGTCGATGAAGTTCATCGACGGCGACCCGATGAAGCCCGCGACGAACAGGTTCTTCGGTTCGTTGTAGCAGGTCAGCGGCGGGTCGATCTGCTGGAGCTGTCCGGAGTCGATGACGGCGATCCGGTCGGACATCGTCATCGCCTCCGCCTGGTCGTGGGTCACGTAGACGATGGTGGTGTCCAGTTCCTTGTGCAGGCGCTGGAGTTCCGTCCGCATGTGGACCCGCAGTTTGGCGTCGAGGTTCGCCAGCGGCTCGTCCATCAGGAACACTTCGGGGTTCCGGACGATCGCACGCGCGATGGCGACGCGCTGGCGCTGGCCGCCGGACATCTCGTCGGGCATCCGGTCGAGCATCCCCTCCAACTGGACGATCTCGGAGGCGCGGTTGACCCGACGCTCGATCTCCTCGTCGTCGTAGTCCCGCAGGCGCAGGCCGAACGAGATGTTGTCGAAGACGTCCATGTGCGGGAACAGCGCGATGTTCTGGAACACCATCGCTACCCCGCGATCTTTCGGCGGTAGGTTCGTCACGTCACGGCCCGCGATGGAGACAGTCCCCTCGGTGGGGATGGTCAGCCCCGCGATCGTCTCCATCGTCGTCGACTTCCCACAGCCCGAGGGACCGACGAGACAGACGAACTCGCCGTCCTGGATGTGCAGGTTCATGTCGTCGACAGCCGTTACGTCGTCGTATCGTTTCACCACGTGTTCGAGTTTTACGTCTCCCATTGTCTTACTCCTTGAGTGCTCCGGCGGTCAGTCCGCTCACGATCTTCTCCTGTGCGATGATGACGAGGATCGCCACGGGCAGGACGCCCACGATACTGGCGGCCGCCATCAGGTTGTACGGCGTCGAGAACTGCCCCTGGTAGTCCAGGATGCCCGCCACGATGGGGGCCCAGTTCTCCACCGAGCCGTCGTTCATCAGGAACGAGAAGAAGAACTCGTTGTACACCGCGATGAACGTCAGCACGCCCGCCGTCGCCACACCGGGTGCCGACAGCGGCACGATGACCCGGAACAGCGCGCCGAGCCGGGTCGTCCCTTCGATCCGTGCGGCGTCCTCCAGCCCGTCCGGGATCTGGCCGTAGAACGTCGTCAGGATGAAGATGGACAGCGGCATGAACAGCGCGCTGAACGGGAGGATCATCGCCCCCGGCGTGTTGTACAGCTGCGGCGGTGCGAGCATCGACCCGCCGCCCAGCGGGATACCGATGTTCCCGTTGAACAGGTTGAACAGCGGCAGGAAGAACGCCGCCGGCGGGAAGTACGAGATCGCCAGGATCCCCAGCATGAACAGGCTCTTGCCGGGGAACCGCAGGCGACCGAACACGTAGCCCGCGAGACTCGCCAGCAGGAGGACGATCACCGTCGTCCCGATGCCGAGCACGAAGCTGTTGAACATATAGAGGTGGAACGGCACCTGCTGGAACACGTCCACGAACACCATCACGTCGAACCCTTTCGGGAAGAACGTGAGGTTCTGCATCGCGTTCAGCGGCGTGAGCGCGATGATGAGCAGCCAGTAGAACGGGAACAGCGTCGTCACGAGGAAGAACGCCGTCACGACGTAGAACAGCGCCTGGTAGACGCGCTCGGGGCTCTGGATCGACTGATCGACCCAGCGACCCAGCGGCCCACGGACGAGTTCTGCGTCTTCCCCGCTACCGATTCCGCTCCCGCGTTGTTGTTCACTTGCCATCTAGAATCCCCCCTCCGCGTCGGCGAACTTGACGATGTACACCGACACCACGACTGCGATGATCCCCGCCGTCACGAAGGCCACCGTCGCCGACGTGCCGATGAGTCGGTTGTTGAAGCTCGTCACGACGAGACAGGACAGCGACGGCACCGTCGTACACGACGAGACCGTCTCGATCATCCCGTAGACGCGCATCGCCTGGATGGTGCGGAACAGCATCGCGACGAGCACCGTCGGGAGGATGAGCGGGAACGTGATGATCTTGAACTGCTGCCACTTCGACGCGCCCGCGACACGAGCCACGTCGTACAGACCACGGTCGATGCTCTGGAGGCCTGCGAGGATGAGCAGGGCCATGAACGCCGAGGTCTTCCAGATGTCCCCGATGATCACGATGATCGTCGAGTCGATGGAGTTGACCAGCGGCGTGAAGCTCATCCCGAGTCCGTTGAGGAACGCGGGGTTCTCCGAGGTCCCGACGAGGAAACCGATCCCCGGCTGGAACAGCAGGTAGAAGATCATCCCCTGGATGACGATGGGCACCGCCCACGGGATGATGATCGCGACACGAACCCAGCGTCGACCACGGAAGTCCTGGTCCAGCACCAGCGCCTGCCCGAAGCCGATGATCGTCTCGAAGAAGACGCTCACGCCCGTGATGATCAGCGTCACCGTCAGCGCGCTCCCGAAGAAGGCGTCGATCGTCAACGCCTCCGGCAGGAACGGCGACGGCAGGATCGCCGTCCGCTGGCCCGTCATCAGGGCCACGTAGTTCTCGATCCCGACGAAGGACCCGAGCTGTTCCGCCCCTCCGGCGTTGTCCGCGAACAGGGACATCCGGAAGGTACTCAGTAGGGGCCAGACCGCGATCACCGCCAGTAACAGCAGCGCTGGAGCCATCAGCAAGTACGCGAACTTCGTCTCGCTGAGGTTCTCCATCCAGCGTACGAGCGACACGTACGGCCCGGATTTGGTGCTGTCTCGCACCGACCCCGATTCTTGTTCAGTAGCCATTGTCAAGTGGTAACGTGAGTGGAGGAACTTAGTCCTTTGCTCAGCCGGACTCTTCGATCGACTCGAGCGAAGACTTCAGACTGCTCATCGCGTCCTCCGGGCTCTTCTGCTGGGCGTACGCGGCGTTGACTTCCGATGCGATCTGGTCGGACTGCTGGCCCCAGACGGTCGTGACCGGGCGGGGCACCGCGTTCTCGCCGGCGATGCGGAGCGTGTCGATGTAGCGACCGATGATCGGGACGTTCTGTGCGCGGTCGGACTCGAAGAGGTCGGGCCGCGGCGGCAGCCACCCGATCTCCTCCAACGCGAGCAGCTGGACGGCTTCGGACTTCATGGCGTTGAGGACGTGGTACGCGGCGGACTTCTGCTCTGCCGGCGCGTTCGGGTTGATGACGGCGTGCCAGCCACCGAGGGCACTGCTCGTGCCGCCGAGTCCCTCGTAGGGGCTCTCGCTCTCGGGGACTGCGTACGGGATCGGCATCGTACCGAAGTCCTCGCCGAAGGCGTCGTCGGCACCGTTGATCGGGATCGAGTACGGCCAGTTACGGTTGGCGACCGCGTTCCCGTTCGTGAACGGCTGGCGGGACGGTTCCTCGGTCCACTGGAGCACGGCCTCGGGGGAGATCTTCTGGTACTCGTCCATCGCGAACTCGTCGTCCGAGCCGTTGATGAACGTCCGGACCATCCGGATCGAGTCGATGACCTGCTGTTCGTCCACGGTGACGGGGCGGTCCCCGACCGGGCCGAAGAGGTTCTCGCGGCCACCGAAGTACGCGCCACCCCACGAGGACATGAACTCGTTGAAGTCACAGCACGAGAGGCCCTCGTAGATGTTAGCCTGGAAGGTGAAGCCGTAGTCGGTGCCGGCCTCGTCCTGTGCGTCGGCCGTCGCCTGCGAGAACTCGGACCACGTGATCGGCTCGGTGGCCCAGTTGTTGCTCTCCGGGCTGTAGCCGGCCGCCTCGTACACGTCCTTCCGGTACTGCATGACCGGGAAGTCCGGGAACATCGGCATCCCGAACAGGTCACCCTCCGTGTTGGAGACGGTGTCGACGCTGGCACCGAAGTAGTTGTCCTGGATGTCGCTGACGAAGTCGCTCGGCATCTGCTGGGAGAAGTTGACCAGCTGACCGCGAGCGATGAACGGAATCGTCCACCCGCTGTCCATCAGCAGCAGCGTCGGACTCTCCTGGCCCGCGTCCAGAAGTTGCGTGTACTGGTTCTGGCGGTCGTCGGAGATGAACGAGCCGGCCAGCACTTCCAGCGAGATGTTCTCCGGCAGTCCCTCTTCGTAGAGGAGTTCCTGCACCTGGTCAGCGATACCGGCGAGCCGGTCGTCGGCCGCGAACTGCACCGTGATGTCGCCGTCCGGCACGGAGGTGTCGATCTGCTCGTCTGCGCCACCGCCGCCGTCGTTCGTGACACAGCCCGCGAGTCCGGCCGTGATGCCGGAGACGCCTGCTGCCTTCACGAACGTCCGACGCGAGACGTTGGACCGACGCTTCCTGTCGTGTGAGTCAGTATCAACCATTACAGTTGGGACAGTTAGCACACTGCTTATTTATACTTTCGGTAATTGTTACTACCCCTGTTGTAGTGAATTCTCTGACAGCATCTCGTCTTGTGAAAATAACCTACGTGGAAGACGAAATCGACCCGATCGGGCCGTTCGTATCTGGATATTGGTATTTTACGCGAGTCGCGCGTATGCGTGTAGGTAACGTGTGTAGCCCAACACCTTAGTCCTTACCCGGTTGTGTCCCGACGAAGGCGACGCACTCCCGCGGTTTGGGTAGTGTGCGCCCGCGCTCGAGAGGGCGTTCGCACCCGCGCTCTGTGGGTCGTTCGCGCCCGGCCGAGATCACGCCGGCCAACAGCAGGACTGGCGCACCGTGAGCGACGCGTGGCTCTCGCGCGCGCCAGACGCGCACCTCCTCGCGGGGGGGTTACCGGTCCCTGCCGAGCGTCGATCCTCTCAGTCCTTGCCGGGGGCGGGCCAGCGCGGCGTCTTCGGCGCTTCGACGCGCGCGAGGTGATCGTCGGTGAGGGTCACGTCGAGGGCTCCGACGTTCTCTTCGAGGTGCTCGACGCTCCGGGGACCGACGATGGGCGAGTCGACCACCGGCTTGTGCAGGAGCCACGCCAGCGACACCTGCGCGGGCGTCGCGTCGAGTTCGTCGGCGATGGCTTCGATCTCCTCGAGCACGGCCCAGTTCTCGTCGGTGAAGCGGTTCTCCGTGTACTCGTCGGTGTCGGCCCGGCGCGTCTCGTCGGCGTCGTCCGTGTCGCCCTCCCTGTCGTACTTCCCGGTCAGGAAGCCACCCGCCAGTGGTGACCACGGGATGACGCCGACTCCCTCGCCCTCGCAGACGGGCAGGAGGTTCGCCTCCTCGTGGCGGTCTACGGCGTTGTACTCCGGTTGCATACAGACGAACCGGCTGTAGTTCTCTACGTCGGCGGTGTAGAGCGCCTTCGTGAACTCGTAGCTGGTCATCGTGCTCGCACCGACGTACCGCACTTTGCCGGTCTCTATCAGGTGATCGAGTGCGGCCAGCGTCTCCTCGATCGGCGTGTCGTCGTCCCAGCGGTGGATCTGGTAGAGGTCGACGTACTCCAGACCGAGACGGTCGAGACTCGCCTCGCACTGATCGAGAACGTGTTTCCGCGACAGCCCCTGTCGATTCGGCCCGTCGCCCATCGGGCCGAAGACCTTCGTGGCGACGACGAGTTCCTCGCGCGAGAACACGTCCTGGTCGGCGATGGCTTCCCCGACGATCTCCTCGGACTCGCCCTGCGAGTAGACGTTCGCGGTGTCGAGGAAGTTGACCCCCAACTCGAAGGCGCGGTGGAGGAGGTCGACGCTCGCGTCGCGGTCGTTCATCATCCACTCCGCACCGCTGCCGAAGTTCATACAGCCGAGGCAGAGTCGGGAGACTTCGAGTCCCGTGTCGCCGAGGGTCGTGTACTCCATGTCGGTCATACCCCGCTGTTCGTCGGACTGCGGGAAAAACGTAGAGGCGACGGTCGGGATTGCTGGCTGTCGGTGAGTCTGCTCGCGGACCGCTGGACTCGTGGCCGGGGGTACGTCCGGAGGTGCGCTCGCCGGGTCGGATCGATCACGACCCGGGGCCCGACGAGTGCACCGCCCTGCACACTCAGCCCTCGAAGTCCTCGCGCAGATCGTCGATGTGTCCCTCCAGCACCGAGAGCGCGGCGTCGGCGTCCATGTACCCCTGGTCGTACTCCCGGAGCACGGTCTGGGTGTCGCTCAGAAACGTCTCGACTGACTCTGTGAGGTCGTCGCTCATGTCCGACCGAACGACGGCGAGCGGTTTAGCTGTTGGGCGACCCACGCCGATCCAGCGGATCGAGTCGGGGGGTCGGCGCGCCGAACAGATGCCACCAGTACTTAACCCCGACCCTCATCTACGACCGTGTATGACCGAAGTCCACGTGGCTGGCGTCGGACTCACCCACTTCGGGCGACACCCGGAGCGCACCGGCCGCGACCTGTTCGGCGAGGCAGTACAGCGGGCCGTCACCGACGCCGGCGTCCCACGAGACGACATCGACCACCTGAACTACGGGAACTTCATGGGGGCGCTCGCGGAGCGACAGGCCCACCAGGCCCCGCTGATGGCCGAAGCCGGCGGCCTGCAGTGTCCCGCGACCCGGTACGAGGAAGCCTGCGCTTCGGCGGGCGTGGCAGTCCGCGAGGCCGTGAAGTCGATTCGCTCGGGCGAGCGTGACGTGATGCTCGCCGGCGGGATGGAACGCATGACGAACATGGGTACTGCGGGGGCGACCGAGGGGCTGGCAATCGCCGCCGACGAACTCCACGAGGTGCACGCGGGGATCACCTTCCCCGGCGCGTACGCGCTGATGGCGAGCGCGTACTTCGACCAGTACGGCGGCAGCAGAGCAGACCTCGCGAACGTCGCGGTCAAGAACCACGCGAACGCCCTCGGCAACGAGTACGCGCAGTACCAGCGCGAGATCACGGTCGCGGAGGCGATGGACAGTCCGCCGGTGGCCGATCCCCTCCATCTCTTCGACGCCTGTCCGATCACCGACGGCGCGGCCGGTCTCGTCCTCGTGTCGGGCGAGTACGCCGACGAACACGCCGTCGACGCGCCCGTCACGATCACCGGCACGGGACAGGGTGGCGACAAGATGGCTCTCCAAGATAGAGAATACCTCGCACAGACCCCCGCCGCCCGCGATGCGGCCGACGAAGCCTACGCAGAGGCGGGCGTCAAACCGCAGGACGTGGACGTGGCGGAGGTCCACGACTGCTTCACCATCGCGGAAGTCCTCGCGCTCGAAGCACTCGGCTTCTACGAGGTCGGTGAGGGTATCGGCGCGGCCCGGCGCGGCGAGACCACCCGCGACGGCGACCGGCCGGTCAACCTCTCCGGCGGCCTGAAGGCGAAGGGCCACCCGGTCGGCGCGACCGGTGCGAGTCAGATCGCCGAACTGACCCGACTCCTGCGCGGTGACCACCCGAACAGCGACGCGGTGCCGGACGCCGAGGTCGGCCTGGCCCACAACGCGGGCGGGACGGTCGCCAGTGCCGTGGTCCACGTGCTGGAGGTGGCCCGATGAGCACCCACGGCGCGGACGAGACGCCACGGGACGCGGGCTACGACGACTGGCTCGACGGCATCGAGGCCGGCGAGGGAATCTACCTCTCGTGTCCGAACGACCACGGCTCGCTCCCGCCGCGCAGGGTCTGTCCACACTGTGGCTCGCCCGAACTCACCGAGGAGCCACTGCCCGGCACGGGCGAGATCGAGTCGGTCACGGTAGTCCACGTCGCCGCGCCGAGTCACGCCGACGACGTCCCCTACGCGACCGCCATCGCGGACTTCGGCCCGGTCCGACTGACGGGGATGGTTCGCGGTGTCGAACCGGACGCTGTCGAGGTCGGCACGACGGTAGCGCCGACGGTCGAGCGCACCGAGACGCGCGACGAGCGCGTCCTGGTGTTCAGACCTCGGTAGCGTCGTCGGCGTCGTCGGCCGCTGTCTCACCGGGTTCTCGGTCGGCCACACCGCTCGCGAGCACGAGTACGTAGCCGACCGGCGGGACCCCCACCAGTGCGAGTGCCGAGACGAGGGCGCTCGCGGGGATCACTGCGCCAGCGACGGCGAAGCCGACCGTCGTCAGGATCGCCAGTCCGAGCGTCGCGCCCGCAGTCGCCAGCAAGACCTGGGTCGGGGCATCGGAACGGACGAGCGCGTGCACCGCCACGAGACCGCCTCCGAGGACGACACCCAGAGGGGCGATCCCGGTCGGGTCGGGCGCGAGGAGCAGTCCGAGAAACGTCACGAAGCCGACGTAGCCGACGCCGGCGAGGGAGTCGAGGAGGGCCATCGTGTCGGTTCTGCGTTCGGAGATCGCTGGAAAAAATATTCTGTTCGAGTGTGACGGGAGTCACTACAGTCGGTGAGGATCACGACCCACTGGTGAGTCGAGTCGCCCGCAGGCCACCGACCGCCAGCGGCGAGAGCAGGTACCCGGCTGGGACCGCGAGCGGAGCACCGACCGCGAGGATCGGATGGCCGAGCGGTCCGCCGACGCCGAGTCCCCACGCCAGCACCCACATGAGCGCGAACAGGACGACCGTCGTTCCGACCGCGCCCGCGAGTCGCTCCGGCGTCGGGTCCGACAGGAGTGCCGCGACGCCGGCGACCACCACACCGGTCAGCGTGACGAGCATCGGGACGACGCCGGTCGGATCGGGAAACGACACGAACCCGGCGACGGCGAGGAGCAGGACGTAGCTGTAGACGGACACGTGATCGAGGAGGGCCATCGAGTCGTCGCTGTCGTACTGTCGGCGTCGAAAAGAACGTACCGGCTCGACCGTGCGAGTCCGCGCGACTACTCGGCTTCCTCTTCTGCACCCACGGCTTCCGCCTCGTCGTCGGCGTCCGCCGACTCCTCGTCGGTCGCCGTCTCGTCGTCTGTGTCATCGGTCGTCGCATCCGACTCCTCGTCGGTCGTGTCGGCGTCCGCCGACGCCTCGCTTCCCTCGCTCTCGTCGCCGGTCGCCTCGACCTCGACTTCGATGTCGTCGGTCCCGGACTCGTCGGCGACCGCATCACCCTCCTCTGCCAGTTCGGCGCGGACGACGCGCAGGAACTCCTCGGCGTGTTCGACGTGTGGCTGGAGGTCCGAGTCGTCGAAGACGACCAGTTTCGCGCCGGTCGCGTCCGCCAACTCGCGGCCGTCTTTGAGGGGAACGATCTCGGACTCGCGGCCCCAGACCAGCGTCACCGGTACGTTCAGCGCGTCGATCTCGTGGGCGAGGTCCAGATCGGAGTTGAGCAGGCCGCCGAAGAACGACGCCAGCGCGTAGCGTGCGCCCTCTTGGTGGATCGTCCGCCACTGGTAGTCGACCAGTTCCTCGGTGATGTTGTCGGGGTCGTAGTAGCCGTGATCGGCGTTGAAGTACCGGATCGAGGGCGTCGACCCGAGGAGACTGACGACCGTGTCGCCGACCACCGGCGCGCGGACGAGTTCGGTCAGCATCGGACGCTCGCCGGGCATCGCGGTCGTCGTCGGCGACAGCAGGAGCAGTCGGGAGACGTTCCCCTCGCGGGCCGCGGCGGCGGTGTACGCCCCCGTCAGCGAGGAGGCGACGACGGCCGGTTCGTCGAACTGGCGGACGAAGTCGCCCACGAAGTCCTCGTACAGCGGGGCGGAGTAGCGCAGCGGCGGGCGGTCGGACCGGCCGAAGCCCGGCAGGTCCGGGGCGATCACGTGGAAGTCCGCCGAGAGGTCGTCGAACACCTCGCGGAACTCGTGGCTGGAGGCGGAGGCGTTGATCCCGTGGAGCAGGACGAGGTCCGGGTCGTCGGGGTCGCCGGCTTCGGTGTAGCGGACGTCCATGCCGCGCCAGCGGAAGGTGCGCTGCTGGCCGACGAGTGCCGGTTCGAGGACGCCGGCACTCCGCTGGAGGACACGGTTGGCGACCGCAGTCGCGCCGATACCGAGAGCCGCGTAGCCGAGGATGCGTCGGAGCTTCATACCCACCTGTTCGTCCGCCAGCGACTTATCTTCATGCTTGGTCCAGTGTGGCACACGGCGCTGTCCCCCGGTCCCTCTCTGCTCCCTCTCGTCGCCACGCTCACAGCGCCGGCGTCACCACCACCTCCACCGTCCGACGCCGAGGGCCGTCACACTCCACGAGTTGGATCAACTGCCAGCGACCGAGCGCCAGTTCGCCCTCTCGCACCGGCACCGACACCGACTCGCCGAGCAGGGTCGCCCGGAGGTGTGAGTCGGCGTTGTCGTCGATCTCGTCGTGCGCGTAGCCGTCCCGATCCGGCACCAGATCGCACAGGAACGTCTCGACGTCGCCGAGCAGACGCGACTCGGGTTCCTGCACGATCACACCGGCGGTCGTGTGCTGGACGAAGACGGTACAGAGCGCCGCGTCGGGTGTCTTCTCGGTGGTCGGGAGCATCTCGTCGACCGTCGCCGCCACGCGGTCGGTCACGTCCACACAGGTCAGTCGGTCGTCGGTCTCGACGGTGAACTGCATGGCTCGGCGTACACGTCGATACTAAAAGTCGTTCAGGGAGCGCTACTGCGGTGCGGGACTCCGGCCGCCGGAGCCGACGCCGGTGCCGGGCGACTCGCGGTCGCCGACGGCGTCGGGGGACTTGCGGCCGCCGAGCGTCAGGTGACGCAGGCGGTCCACGAAGCCGTCCTTCTCGGGTTCGCCGACGAGCGCCACGTCCAGCACTTCCGAGATGTGCGAGACGGGGACGATGTCGATCATCTCGGCGAACTCGTCTTCGATCATCACGTCCTGCTCGTTGGCACGGGGGATGATGACCGTCTTCAGGCCGGCCTTCGCGGCGGCTTCGATCTTGTAGGTCACGCCGCCGACCGGGAGCACGTCGCCCCGAACGGAGAGTGACCCGGTCATCGCGACGCGCTGGTCGACCGGCGCGTCCTCCAGTGCGGAGATGACGGCGGTGGCGACCGTGACGGACGCGGAGTCGCCGTCGACGCCGGCCTGCCCGGCCTGGACGAACTGGATGTGCACGTCCATCTCGCCGAGGTTCTCGTCGGAGAACTTCTTGATGATCGCGGAGACGTTCTGGACCGACTCCTCGGCCATCTCCTTCAGGAGACCGGTGGCGATCACGTCGCCGGGTCCCTGCGATGGCGTCACCTCGGCCATGACGGGCATGACGATCCCGGAGTCCTGCCCCATGACCGCGAGGCCGTTGACCCGACCGACGATACCGCCCTCGCGGACGGTGAGGTCGTAGTCCTTCCGGCGCTCGATGTAGTCGTCGGCCAGTTGCTGTTCGATGGACCGCGACCGGCGCTTGGCCTGCAGGACGTGGTCGCGGGTCGTGAACGGCGATCCCTCGCCGCGGGCGATGTCGCCCGCGACGCGCACCAGGCCGCCGAGGTTCCGGAACTCCAGCGTCAGGTGGCCCTTCCGCCCGGCACGCCGCCGGGCTTCGAGGACCACTTCCTCGATCGCCTCGGTCGTGAACGCCGGGAGGCGACCGTCGTTGGCGACCTCCTGGGCGACGAAGCGGGCGTACTTCCGGCGCATGTCCGGCGTGTCCTCGATGGTGTCGTCCATGTACACCTCGTAGCCGTAGCCCTTGATGCGGCTTCTGAGCGCAGGGTGCATGTTCTCCATCGCGTCGAGGTTCCCGGCCGCGATCATGATGAAGTCGGTCGGGACCGGTTCCGTCTGGACCATCGCGCCCGAGGAACGCTCGGACTGGCCGGTGATCGAGAACTCCCCTTCCTGGATCGCCGTCATCAGGTGCTGCTGGGACCGGATGTCGAGGGTGTTGATCTCGTCGACGAACAGGACACCCTTGTTCGCCTTGTGGATGGCACCGGGTTCCACGCGGTCGTGGCTCGGCGTCTCCATCCCGCCGGACTGGTAGGGGTCGTGTCGCACGTCACCCAGCAGTGCGCCGGCGTGGGCACCCGTCGCATCTTGGAACGGCGCGGAGGTGCGGTCGGCGTTGTTCACCAGCAGGTTCGGGATCATCGCCGAGGAACTGCGGTTGCCGCTGCGGAAGATGAAGTAGACGATCACCGCCGCGATGATGCCGAGCAGGAGTTCACCCGCGATGAGCAGGGCGTAGCCCAGCACGACGGCGATGACGATCCACATCAGGAAGGTGCGGGTCTGGTTGCGCTTGCGGGCCTCCTCGCGGTGGGCGGCGACGATCTGTTCGCCCTTCCCGGCCGGCACGGTCCGGATCTTCGGGTTGTTGCCGTCGTCGGGGTTGTGGTACGCGAGGACGTCCTGTAGCTCTTCTTTCGGGAGGAGTTCGGACATCGCCTTCGCCAGCATCGACTTGCCGGTCCCCGGCGACCCGATCATCATGACGTGCCGGCGCTGTTTCGCGGCCTTCATGATCACGTCGCGAGCGTGTTCCTGCCCGATGACCTGGTCGACGAGTCGCTCCGGCACCTCGATGTCGTCGGTCGAGTCGATGGCGAGGCCGCCCAGCAGGGTGTCCTCGTCGCCGATCTCGGTCCCCTCGGTCGTCTCCACGGCGACGTCCGAGCCGAGTGCGTCGATGTCGAGTTCCTCGGCGTCGGCTTCCGTCCGGGTGTCGAGTTCCTCGGCGTCTGTCTCGACTTCGGCGTCGTCGGACTCGGACACCTCGCTCTCGTGAGTGGAGTCGCCCGATACCGTTCGGTCGTCACCGACCTCGTGGCCGCCCGCGCCGTCGGTCGGCGGGTCGCTGTTCGCTCCGGTGGTCGGAGTCTCCTGTTTGCTGTCGGGGGCCGCCACCTCGTCGTGGCGCTCCCGAGCGTCGTGATCGTCTGTCATCGCTTGGAGTCGAATCTGCGGTGTCCGATACACCGACTGAGAATCGTTTACGTCCGATAAGACGGTCGCTGAGCAGATATACTTTCTCCAGTCTCGCGCGTGCGACGCGCCGGCGAGTGTGCCACACCCGGTCGTCCGGTAGTCGGGTTCGGTAGCTTCTCGGACCCGCGCCGTGAGGTGTCGGTATGTACCTCTCACACGCCGTCAGGACGATCAGAGACGACCCGATGGCCGAGGAGTCGGTCGATCTCGTCGTCACGCTCGAAGCCGACACCGAACTGTCGGAGACGTTCGACGACGAGGTCACGGCCATCGGCGGCGAGGTGGTCGCCGACCTCCAGTTCTCGGCGGTGCACGTCAGACTCCCGGAGACCGCCGTCGCGGACCTGTGTGCCCTCGACGGCATCGACCGGATCGAGACCGCCGAGACGCTCCGCCTCGTCGGCGACGAGGCGACAGAACCGGCGTCGGACACCGAGCGGCCAGCGACCGACGAGAGGGAGACCGACACGACGCGACCTACGGACCGAAACCGCGAGCAGTGACCGCAGTTCGGCACGTACAGTTCCACGAGACGGACGCACGTGGTAACACCCGACAGCTATTTGTTCCGTTGCAAGCTCTCTGCGAATATGAGTACCAGAGACGAGTCGTTCCTGGACCGGTTCCGTCAACCGGAGTACACCGGTGAGAACCGGTGTCTGCCCTGTACCGCCACGAACACCGTCATCGCGGTGGTGCTGAGCGTCGGTGTGGGTGTCTTCTTCCCACCCGCCGGCGCCGCGGTCTTCGTCGCCTCGCTCGCCGCGATCTGGCTCCGCGGCTATCTCGTCCCCGGCACGCCCGAACTGACGAAACGGTACTTCCCCGACTGGCTGTTGGACCTGTTCGGCAAAGCGCCCCAACCGGGTCCCGAGATCGCCGAGACGGACCTCGACCCCGAGGAGACCCTGCTTGAACTCGACGCCATCGAGCCACACGAGAGCGACCTCCGGGCGACCCCCGAGTTCGCCGAGCAGTGGGACGCAGAGATCGAGACGGTGCGGAGGGACACCGAGACCCACGTGGCGAACCTGCTCGGACTCGACGAGGAGTCAGTCTCGCTGGAAGCGCGCGGGAACGCCTACGTGATCACGGACGACGACGTGGAGGTCGCCCGGTGGCCCTCGCGGGCGGCGCTACTGGCGGATCTCGCCGCCATCCCGGTGCTCCGAGAGCGTGCCGGCGACTGGGAGGAACTCGGTCGGGCCGAGCAGGGTCAACTGCTGGCCGGCCTCCGCGTCTTCCTCGACACCTGTCCGGACTGTGACGGCCCGCTCTCGTTCGGACAGGAGACCGTCGAGTCCTGCTGTCGGACCGCCGAGGTCATCACCTACGACTGTGACGACTGCGGTGCGCGCGTCATGGAAGTCCAGGAGTAGCGACTGCAGAGCGGTCGTTCTCCCTGGCTGTTCTCGTTCTCTCGCGCCGAAGTCGGTGTCGCGTCTTTCGACTCTGCGCCGGGGCAGACATCTGGTTCTCTCGGCCTCACGTCGAGGGAGGCACCCGGGTTGCTCGGCCTCACGTCGAGGGAGGCACCTGGGTTGCTCGGCCTCACGCCGAGGGAGGCACCCGGCTTGCTCGGCCTCACGCCGAGGTAGGCGTACTCCCGTCGCCGTCGTCGCCGTCGGCGTTCGCCGAGTCGTCCCACTCGTCGGGTCGGAGGTCGGCCAGCACGTCGAGGTCCGGTTCCACGTCGCCGAGGACGAACAGCGAGTAGTACCGGAAGTAGGTGATGACCGGCACCTGTATCACTGCCGAGACGGCGAGCGCCGCGAGCACGAACAGGAAGCCGACAGCGCCCAGCAGGAGCCAGCCGCCGATCCCGACCGTCCCGCCGCCGACTGCCGTGAGTGCCGCGAACACTACCCCGCCGATCAGCACGAACGGGATGGCGACGATCAACAGTGCCAGCGTGGCGACGATGCCGACGGCGATGCCTGCCGCGATCGAGAGCACGATCCGAGCGAGGACGTAGACGCCGATCTGTCGCCACTCGCGCCGGATCACGCCCCAGATTCGGCCCCACCCGGACAGCACACCCCGACTCTCGACGAACATCGCCGGGACGACCAGATCACGCGTGAGGAGGTCGATCAACGCGACCGTCAGCCCCGCCACCAGCGCGACGAGGATCAGCGGGAAGACGAGTAGCAAGACGCTCGCGTCGCCTGCCAGCCCACCGGTGACGAGCAGCGCGACGGGGATCAGGATCACCGCGAGGACGAGCAGACCCAGCACGAACCGGAACAGGAACAGGCTGAACCCGGCCCGGAGGTACCGACCGAACGGTTCTCGGAGTCTGATCTCCCGGTCGCGGAGTCCCTCCACGAGCACGAACTCCAGTACCGACCCGACGAACACCGAGACCAAGACGAACAGGAGTATCAGGCCAGCCACCACGGCGAAGATGGTGACGAACGTGCCGAAGTCCGGGATGTTGCCGGGGATTCCCGGCCCGCCGGGACCGCCGGGCGTGCCACCGCCGCCCCCGAAGTTCGTGCCGCCCTGGAAGCCGGAACCGGCTCCGCCGACGAAGAAGGCGATGACGGCGAGCCGGAGCCACCGCCCCGCGTCGAAGGGGAGCAGAATGTCGGTCGTCGCACGGCGAGCGTCGTCGAGGGCGTCGATAGCGGACCAAGCCATGGCTCGGCCTACGACGTTCTCCGACTTATAATTCGGTCCGCGCCGTGGTAGCGTGACGACCGGTCGCGTGACGAGCGTGACGACCGGTCGCGTGACGAGCGTGACGACCGGTCGCGTGGCGAGCGTGACGCTCCCCGGTGGCGCGCGGTCGAAAGAACCGCCGGATCGGTGGACGCGTTACTTCCGCAGCGCGGCGACCGGGTCGATGAAGCCGGCACCGTAGTAGGCCTTGTCGTAGCCCTCCGGGACCGACGCGGTGTTCTTCAGCGTCGCCTCGATCTGGTTCGGACTGGCGTCCGGGTTCGCGCTCACGAGGAGAGCGGCCGCGCCGGCGACCTGCGGACAGGCCATCGACGTGCCCGCCTTCCAGCCGTAAGAGCCGATCTGGTCGTCCGGGTCGGTCCCCTCCGGGGTGTCCGCCGGCACCGGATCGAACGTCGTCGAGAGCACGAGGTCGTTGAAGTACGGCACGCCCGTCCCGATGGCGTCGAGGTCGGCGTCGCCGCCGGGTGCGGCGACCGTGATCGCGTTCGTCCCGTAGTTCGTGTAGAAGGCGGGACTCTCCGGCGGCGCTTCGAGACCCTCGTCGCCCCACTGGAAGCCGATCGGTCCGGTCGCGGCGACCGAGAGGGCCTGTGCACCCTCGTTGGGTAGGCTGATGACGCCCCCGTCGTGCTGGAGGTCGGCACTGTCGTTGCCGGCCGCGATGACGAGGAGGGTTCCGTTGCTGTTGGCGTAGGTCATGATCTTGTTCAACTGGCCACCGTAGAAGGAGCCCTGTGCCTGACGCGGGATCGGGTACGCGCCCAGCGAGAGATTCGCCACGTCACAGCCGACCTGGACGCTGTGGTAGATTGCCGCGAAGATGGAGGCGAACGACGCACTCGGCCCGGAGAAGACCCGGCAGTCGACGATCTCTGCGGCGGGTGCGGTGCCGACGACGCCTTCCTCGTTCTGGTCGTTGGCGGCGATGGTCCCCGCGACGTGGGTGCCGTGGTCGTCGGCCAGCGGGCCGATCCCGTTGCCGTCGCCGGTGAAGTTCTCCGAGAGTTCGGCGTTGTACGCGTGTTCGAGGTCGGGGTGGGAGCCGAGCACACCGTCGTCGATGACGGCGACACGGGCACCCTCACCACGGCTGATCTCGTGGGCCTCGGGGATGTTCTGGGCCTGCTTGTCCCACTCCAGCGGATAGAGCGGTTCGTCGGTCGCGCTCTCGTAGTCCGCCTCCTGCACGGCGGGGCCGTCGTCCAGTGTGATCTCGACGTCCGGTGCGTAGCGCTGTCGTTTGACTTCCGACTGCAGCGCGGACTCCGACCCCTCGACGACCGCCATGTTCACGTCCGCGAGGTCGTAGACGACGGACAGACCGGCCGATTCGAGTGCCTCGGCGCTCGTCTTCTTTGTCTCGACGAGGAAACGATCCGTGCGCTCGGCCGCCGTGACCGTGGTTCCGACCGCGATGCCGCCCAGCACGCCACCGCTAAGCTTCATGAACGTCCGTCTGCTGTGTTGGGACATACCGTGTGCCAAGGAATGTGCAGGTATAATTGTTCCGAACTGTCCGATACGTTTAATCCAGTTTATCGAAACGGCTACGGGTGAGCGGGCTGTCGCTTTTGTTGTCGACCCCCGAATCAACAGTTCTTGCCGGGAAACCAACGTCGATCGCTCCGTCCGGAGTGACAGCGAAAGCCGTCACGGGCGGGTCTTCGAACGACGCGAGGAGATGACGAACGCCCTCGAAGTCGGGACCAGACCGGTCGGCGAGGTGCTGGTGGCCCGGATCGAGACGGTCGTGCTCTCGACGGCGCAGAGCGTGGACGACGCGTTCGATCCGATCCGGGTGAACCCGCAGTTCGGTCGGTTCCCGCTGTTCGAGGGGGCGACCGACGACGACCCCGACCTCGATCCGGAGTCGTTCGCCGGCCTCCTCGTCGGCCGGGGGTGTCCCCTCGCCGGTCGTCCGCGCGTCCGGTCGTTTCGACCACCTTCCGACGGATTGAAAGCCTCACCGCGTCTTCTCCCCGACGATGCCACTGTCCGTGACCAACACCCTGACGGGCGAACGCGAGGAGTTCGAGCCACGCGGCGACGAGGTACTGTTGTACGTCTGTGGGCTGACGGTCTCGGACGACCCGCACCTCGGACACGCCAGACTGTGGACCCACGCCGACGTGCTCCACCGGTGGCTGGACTACTCGGGCTACGACGTGCGCCACGTCGAGAACTTCACCGACGTCAACGAGAAGATCGTCGCCCGGATCGGCGAGGACGACTACGGCGAGACGGAGGAGGCGGTGGCGGCCCACTTCACCCGCGAGACCATCGAGAACATGCGCGGGCTGAACCTCCTACGTGCCGAGGTGTACCCGCGTGTCTCCGAGCACGTCCCGGAGATCGTCGCCCTGATCGAACGCCTGATCGAGAAGGGGTACGCCTACGAGGCGAACGGCTCGGTCTACTTCGACGTCTCGCAGTTCCCGGACTACGGCAAACTCTCGAACCAGCGCGTCGAGGACCTCGAATCACAGGGCGACCCCAGCGAGCGCTCGGAGAAGCGTAACCCCGCCGACTTCGCGCTGTGGAAGGCCGGCGCGGTCGCCCCCGAGACCATCGCGGAACACCGCCACGAGGGCCTGCCCGCGATGGACGAACCGGCCGGGCAGACGTGGGAGTCGCCGTGGAGCGAGGGCCGACCGGGCTGGCACATCGAGTGCTCGGCGATGTCGACGACGCATCTGGACGAGACGATCGACGTCCACGTCGGCGGACACGACCTCGTCTTCCCGCACCACGAGAACGAGATCGCCCAGTCGGAGGCCGCCACCGGCGAGCAGTTCGCCCGGTACTGGCTCCACACCGGCCTGCTTGAGACGAAAGGCGACAAGATGAGTTCGAGTCTCGGCAACTTCTTCACCGTCTCCGACGCCCTCGAAGCGTTCGGCCCGAACGTGATCCGGACGTTCTACGTCTCGACGGCCTACGACAGCGAACAGACCTTCTCGGAGGAGACCATCGCCGAGGCCGAGGAGCGCTGGGATCGCCTCTCTCGCGCCTACGACGCCGCCGTCTCCGCCTGCGACAGCGTGGAGGCTCGGACGAAAGTCGCGGACGACGACCTCCGCGAGGCGGTCGAACGGACTCGCGTCGACTTCGAGGACGCGATGAACGCGAACCTGAACGCCCGCGAGGCGACGACCGCACTGCTCGATCTGGCCTCGTCGGTCAACCGGCACGTCGAACGCGCCGAGGCGGCCTTCGGCGGGTACGACTACCGGGGCCTCCGCCGCGCGGTCGAGACCTTCGAGGACCTCGGTGGCGACGTCTTCGGGCTTCAGTTCGGCGACACCACGGGCGGCGAGGTGTCCATCGCGGACGACCTGATCGGACTGGTGCTCGACGTGCGCGAGCAGGAGCGCGAAGCGGGCAACTGGGACCGCGCGGACGCCCTGCGCGACGATCTGGAGGCACTCGGCGTCGAAGTCGAGGACGGCGACGACGGGCCGACATTCCGGTACTGAGACGAGGACGCCGGGCGCTTCTGACGGTCGGGACCTTCCCGACCCACCCCACCACACGCCTCTTACCGAATCAGTCCGCGACAGAGCGACACTCGATCCACGGGGATACGCCGCCGACACCACAGCCGAGTCGGGTAGTCCCGTTTAGGCCGGCCAAAAACCGAAGCGTTTTTGTGTTTTAGGTTGGCCAAAAAGAGATGTGCAGACGAGCGATTCGACACGGACGGCCGAGACGGCGGTCGGGGGGGACGTGGTCGCGTAGGCCGACCTCGCAGTCGCCCCCGAGGGTGGGACACCCTGACATCCTGCTTCGCCGGGCGGTCGAGGCCCGCCCGGCAGTCGGTCGGCCGAGTGACCGACCGACACCTGCCACGGCCCGACACCCGCCGTGGCACGGACCGACCGCCACACCCCGTGGGCATCACGGTCGGTCCACCCTTCTCGCGGACGGGACCACCCCGTCGTCGCGGACGCCGGTGAGGCGGCGTCCGGGTCACGGCGACGGCCGTCTCGACTGCACGGTTCGACGCTCGCTAGCGACGGCTGTGTCGCCTCGGGACGAGCGGAAAATCGGTGAGTCGTCACTATCGTGGCGGCCGGAGTCGGTCCCACGACCCTCGGCAGGCCACTACCGTGGCGGCCGGAGTCGGTAATACCGCCGGTTGAGGTCGTAGCTGTACCCCTCGCGCATCGTCCGCAGTAGGGCGTAGGTGACGATACCAGCGACGACCGGCACGAGGAACGTCAGGTCGAGCAGCAGGTTCGGGTCCATCGGGACGAGGTTCTTGATCGAGAGCACGCTGATGGTGAACGCGAAGACGACGCCCATCACACCGACTGCGGCCCAGAACGGCTGTTCGATCGGTCGGCGAGCCGACCCCTTGTTCAGGAACGGCACCACGGCGATGAAGCCGACGACGACCACGTTCGCCAGCACGCCGTACGTCCGGTCGGCCATCAGCTTCTCGCCGCCGAGGATCGCCAACTCGGGGTTGAGCGCTTCCAGCTTCAGGAGACCGAACGACCAGTAGAGATACCAGTCGGGCAGGATGATCGCCGGCGTGACGCTGGAGTTGGCCGGGTCGCCGATGTGCGGCGGCATCGTCGCCGAGAGAAAGAGGATCATCCCGGTGAAGAACGCCGCGATAGCACTGTTACGGACGATCTCGTGAGGCCACGTCGGGAAGCCGAGCACGTCACGCTCGACGTACGCCGACTCGGTGCGCAGTTGCTGGTCCTCGTATCTCGCCCGCTCGAAGTACTCGTAGGTCAACCGCGACAGGCCCACTCGGCGTGCCTTCCGGTCGTACCACGTCGGCGTCTCGTCGTCCGGCGGGACGATGCCGGTTCCGTCCGTCCGGAGGTCCTCTTCGGTCGGGACCGCGCCGTCGCTGCCGGTCGACTGCTCCCGGTCGTCGGCGGGCGTGCCCCCAGTCTCCGGTGAGGTCATGGTACTACTTCACACCCAGCGAGCATAACGGTGTCAGTCGTTTCTCCCGACGAGTCAGGACGGAATAGAACGCTGAGTGCGGCCGGCGAGCGCCGGGGATCGCTCTCCGAGCGAATTCCCCGTCGGCGTCCTCCTCAGGTCGTTCGCCCGGAGAGTGCTCTCACGACGTGGTCCGACAGCAGGAGAACCCACCCGGCAGTGAGTGTCGCCCCGACGAGGCTGGCCACGAGTCGGAGCACGACCGAGTGTCGGACCGCCGGGACCGCGTTCCCGACCGCGTAGGTCGCCAGCGTGACGACCGCCATCGGCCACCCGACGACCACCCCGGCGACGCGTGCCGGCACGTCGAGCCACTGCGGGAGGATGACGACACTCGACACCACGACGTAGGCGGCCAGCGCGAGGGTGACGCTCCCGGCGAGGAGACCGCTCCCGGTCGACAACGCCGGTGTCCACCGATCGGGCCCGCACACAGCCACCGCGACCGCGACGAGAGCGGCGACGACGACTGCCCCGAGAGCCAACACGACACCACGCAGAATCGCCCCGGCAGTCGGGTGATCGACCGCCGTGAGACCGACAGCGCGAACGACCAGCCAGCACAGCGGGTAGACGACGAGGAGGAAGGGAGCGACGAGTCGCCGCCGGGGCCGGGGGAGGGAAACTCGCATCGTGTCTCTCTCCCGGGTGGGACCACTTCGGTCTTGCCCGGGTCGGTCACCGACCGGGCCGGGAGGCCGACCCGAATCCGACGACCCGATCACGTCCCGATGACGGTATCGAATCGCGGTCGCCGAACGTTATTTCAACCCCGAGACAGTGACACACACTGTGACACGAGCGACGCTCTACGAACGACTCGGCGGGAGCGACGCCATCGAGGCGGTCGTCGACGAGTTCTACGACAGAGTACTGGCCGACGCGCAACTCGCGCCGTACTTCGAGGACGTGGACATGGCACGCCAACGCGCCCACCAGACGGCGTTCATCGCCGCCGTCACCGGTGGCCCGGCGGAGTACGACGGCGACGACATGCGCGAGGCACACGCACACCTCGACCTCTCGGAGTCGGACTTCGCGGCGGTCGCGGGCCACCTGGACGACGCGCTGGCCGAGTGCGGTGTCGACGACGGAGACCGCGAGACGGTCGTGGCGGAGGTCGCGAGCCTCGAACCGGCGATTCTCGGTCGGTGAATCGACAGACGGCGAGGAGACGAGCGTGTCCACTGCTCCAGCGGGCGACTGCCACGACGGCTCTGTGAGAAGCTTCGCAGGGGAGTGGACGGTGACGCGGCCGAACGCGGGCCGCTCGGCCACTCAGTGGTCGAACGGATTCGTCAGTTCGACCGTCTCCGCGCGGTCCGGCCCGACACCGACCGCGTAGACCGGCGCGTCGACCTCCTCGGCGACGTAGTCGAGGTACGTCTGTGCCGGGTCGGGGATGGCGTCGTAGCCGGCCTCGGCGACCTCGGTCCAGTTCACCTCGGGCCACGGCTCGAACTCCCGCAGAACCGGCTCACAGCGGTCCCACGCCTCGGTCGTCGCGGGCATCGTCTCCAGTCGCTCGCCGTCCAACTCGTAGGCGTGGCCGACCTTCACGGTGTCCAGTCCGGCCAGCACGTCGAGGTGGTTGACGCCGATGCCGGTGTAGCCGTTGGCTCTGCTGGCGTGGCGGAGCATCGGGAGGTCGAGCCACCCGATCCGGCGCGGCCGGCCGGTGACGGTGCCGAACTCGCCACCCTTCTCGCGGATGTCGCTCGCGAGTGCTTCCTCCGCCTCGTCGCCGTCCAGTTCGGTCGGCATCGGCCCCTCGCCGACTCGGGAGAGGTAGGCTTTCACGACGCCGACGACCTCACCCTGTCCGACCACGGTCGGCCCGACGCCGGACCCGGTCGCCGCGCCGCCGGCGGTGGGGTTCGAGGAGGTGACGTAGGGGTAGCTCCCGTGGTCGATGTCGATGAGCGTGCCCTGTGCGCCCTCGAACATGACGTTCTCGCCGGCCTGCCGCGTCTCGTAGAGGAAGTCGCCGCAGTTGACGACCATCCCCTCCTCGCGCAGGCGACGACCGAACTCGCTGAACTCCGCGTGGAGGGCGTCGATATCGCACTCCTCGCCTGCCTCCAGTCCGTAGACTTCCTCGATGATCGCTCGTTTCTGCGGGACCGCGTATGCAAGTCGCTCGCGGAGCACTTCGGGGTCCAGCAGGTCGCCGACCCGGACGCCGCGCCGGCCGGCCTTGTCCTCGTAGGTCGGGCCGATGCCGCGCCCGGTCGTGCCGACCTTCATGTCGGAGTCGGCCTTCGCCTCCTCCTCGATACCGTCGAGTCGGCGGTGGTACGGCATGATGACGTGGGCGCGTTCGGCGACGCGCACGTCGGGGTCGAGTCCCTGCTCGCGGAGGTCTTCGAGTTCGTCGAACAGCGTACGGGGGTTGACGACACAGCCGTTGCCGAGAATACCGATCTTGTCGCGGACTGCACCGCTCGGCACGAGCGAGAGTTTGTACTCGGTTCCGTCGCGGACGACGGTGTGGCCGGCGTTGTCGCCGCCCTGATACCGGACGACGACGTCGGCGTCCCCACCCCAGAGGTCGACGAGGGCACCCTTCCCCTCGTCGCCGAGTTGGGACCCGACGATGGTTACGGTCATACGCGCCGGTTCCGCCCCCCGGCCTAAACCCGTTACGGTCTTTCGAGCGAATCTACCCACTTTCGTGTACACTCTCGGTGGTGGGGGCGGTGAGATACGCACGTGTGTGGGAATCACGACTCGCTACCGACGACGCCCGAAGCGGGAACGCTGTCCGGCGGACAGTCGATCCGGATGCGGAGAGCGCCTCCGGAACAGTCCCGAGTCACTCACCGGGAGGTGCGGACTCTCAGACTCACGAACAGGTCGCCCGTCCGACTGTTTCGTCCGCCCGAGGTGCCGGCAAGTGCCGGAAACTATTTGGTTCGCATGGCGGGAGTTACCCCCAAATGGACAGCGAGAGATTAGACGACGTGACCGGCTGGAGTTCCCGGCCGTTCGCGGACGGCTACGACGGACTCCGCGACCTCGCGGACCGGGAGTTCAGCGGCGCGGTCACCGAGGGGATGGCGTGGGCGTTCTTCCTCAACGGGCGTATCGTCGGGGTCTTCGACGGGAGCATCGAGGACTTCGAGGACGCGGACGGGACCGCCTACGAGGCACCGCACCCCGCCCTGCCGCTGCTGTACGCGATGCAGGAGACCGGCGGCGAGACGCGCGCGAAGTACTACACCAACGACACACCCATCTCGGAGGTCGACCGGACGCTCTCGGCGGGCAACTTCACGGGCTACGTCGAACTCTCCGAGAACGTCCTCTCGGGCGACTACTACACGGTCTACCACGGCGGCCGGTCGATGAGTGCCGCCTACGTCGGGAGCAGTCGCCGCCTCGTGACCGGCGACGAGGCCTTCGAGAAGGCCGACGACGAGGTCGGCATCTACGAGGTGAAGACGGTTCCCGTGGAGATAGTCGAGATTCCCGGGACAGCGGAGGACGAGGAGGAAGCCGACGACAGAGTCGGTGCGGCCGGTGGTGCGACCAGTGCGGCAGGTGCAGCCAGCGCGACCGACGCCGGCGCGTCCGACGCCGGCACAGCCGAGACGAACGCAGACGACGCCGGCACAGCCGACACGGGCGACGAGGCCGGCGTGCCGGCCGAGTCGGAGCCGAACGAGGCGACGCCCGAGGACCGGACTGCCGACGACACGACGACACCGGAGTCGGGCGTCACGCTCGGTGCGGCCACCGATTCAGACGACGCCACCGACTCCGACGACGCCGTCGACTCCACGGACTCTACCGCCGTCGACGACGTCGACTCGACTGCCACAGAGTCGGCGGCGTCCACGCCGCCGACGGACAGCGACCCGGCAGACGAACCACCTGCGGCCACCGACCACGAGTCGTCGGCGACGGAGCCTGCGGCGACGGAGCCGACGAGTGCGGCAGACGACACCTCGGACGCCGACACGGCCGACGGACCGGCGACCGCGAGCGACGACGCCTCGACGACCGCCACCGACGACGCCTCGACAGGCTCCGAGGGCGTCACCTTCGGCGGCGACGGAGACGACGATCTGGACGACGCGGCTGTCAGCGACCTCGCGGACGAGGTCATCGCCGACACGAGCCTCGACGAGGAACCGCTGGCCGAGGAGAGCGACGACGACTCGGGCGTGTTCTCCGCGGAGAGCGAGTGGCGGGAGACGACGACGATTCCGGCGCTCGACCCCGAGGAGTCCATCGACGACGGCGACGGCGGTAGTCGGAGTCCCGGGGCCGGCACGGGGAACGGAGGCCAGCGTGGCCGCGGGCAGCGCGGGCGAAGCGGTGCGACCGACCACGCCGGCTCTGGCCGAGCGTCCAGTGGCACCGGCGGTAGCGCGTCGGGGAGTCGCCGGAGCCAGCGCGGACAGGCCGGCGGCACCACCTCTCGGAACGGCGTCTCACGCGAGCAGGCCGAACAGCTGCGAGAGAAACTCGAAGCCAGCCAGGAGGCCAGACAGCAGGCCGAGGCGGCACGCGAGCAGTTGGCGTCGGAACTCGAGTCGGTTCGCGAGGAACGTGACGCGCTGGAGACCGAACGCGACGACCTCGAAGCCGACCGCGACGAGTTGGAAGCGCGCGCGAACCAGCTCGACTCGCGGGTCGCAGAGTTACAGTCGCAGGTCGAGCGACTGGAGTCGGAACTCGCCGAGGCGCGGGCCGAACAGCCCGATCCGGAGCACGCCCTCTCCGCGCGGGAGGCACTCGACGGGACGAACCTGTTCGTCCGGTACGACTCCAAGAGTGGCGGGACCTTAGAGAAGGCTCACGACGGGCAGGTGGATCGAGAGGAGGTCAACACCAACCTCCGACTCGAACACCACACGAGCTTCGAGACCGACGACGCACACGTCGACGGGGAGCCCTACGAGGCGTTCCTGCAGGAGAGTATCGAGTACGGCTTCGCTCGCTGGGTCGTGCAGGACCTGCTGTACGAGATCCGCGACACCGGCCACGAGGCGCAGTTACAGGACCTGTACGACGCGATCCCGAAGATCGACCGCGCCGAGTTGAACGGCAACGTCTCGATCAGCTACACCGAGAACGGCGAGGAACACCGCGAGCAACAGCGGTTCGACGTGGTCCTGCGCGACCGGATGGGCAACCCCCTGTTGGTGGCGAACCTCAACGACTCACGCGAGGCGGCCACCGAGTCGATGATGCGCGAGTTGATCGAGAACTCGCGCCGGTTGGCGGAGACGAGCGACTCGCTGGGTGCGGGCTTCCTCGTGACGGCGAGTTTCTTCGCGCCGGAGGCACTGGAGACCGCCTCGGAGGCGACGAGCGGCGGGCTCCTCAGCCGGAGTAAGCGCGAGAGCTTCGTCAAACTCTCCAGAAAACAGGGGTTCCACCTCTGTCTAGTCGAGACGAGAAACGGCGACTTCCACCTGAACGTACCGGAACTTTAGCTCTCGATCTCGTCGGCGGACTCGATCTTCATCGACTCCAGCTTCGTGACGATCTCGTCGATCTTGCCGTCCAGTTCGTCGACGAACTCGCCGGTGCGCTCGGTCGTGATCGCACCCTGGCTCGACGGTTCGATCAGGTTCTCTTCTTCCAGGACGCGGAGCGAGTACCGAACTTTGTGGTGGGGGTAGCCGGTCTCGTTGGACATCTTCACGATCCCGATGGGTTCGCTCTCGATGACCATCTTCAGTACCTGCAAGTGTCGCTCCAACATATCGACTTCTTTCTCCAGTCGGTCTATCATGCCATTTGTTAACTTGTCCGTAGGGGGTTTAAAGGTTGTTGTCCGTTCGACCGACGAAGAGTCCGTGGTGACAGTTCACAGTCATCGCAATTAACGTTTGGGATCGGGCCACCTGCGCCGCGTCCGTCCCCGAAACTGTCTGATTTTATATGCTTTCGTCCCGTCTCCACGACGTGAGGAGGGGGAGGTTCGGGAGGGGCCGCCTACCGCCGCCAGTAGCCCGGTGTCAGGAGGACGAGCACCGGGAGAATCTCCAGTCGGCCGATCCACATCAAGACGACCATGAACGTCTTGCCGGCGTTCGAGAACGAGAGGTAACTGCCCATCGGCCCGACGACGCCGAAGCCCGGCCCGACGTTCCCGAGCGTCGCGGCGACCGCGCTCATCGTCTCCAGGATCGAGATAGACTGGTCGATCCGACTCGCGTCGAGGAAGAGCAGTCCGGTCCCGGCGAAGAAGGCGACGAGGTACAGGAGCGTGAACGCGTAGATGCCCCGGATCGCACGCTCGTCGAGCGCCCGACCGCCGAGTCGCACCGGCCGGATCGCGTCGGGGTGAGCGGTGGTGAACAGTTCCCGCCGGATCGACTTCAGGATCACGTACCACCGGACGATCTTGACCGCACCACCGGTCGACCCGGCCGACCCGCCGATGAACATGGCAAAGAGGAGGAGATACTGACCGAGCGGCGACCACGCGTTGAAGTCCATCGAGGCGTAGCCGGTCGTCGTCACGATAGAGACGACCTGGAAGACGGACTGTCGGAGCGACGTCTCGGCGTCCCCGAGGATCAGGCCCCGGAACCGGTCGAGATACGCCTGGTCGAACGTCTCGCCCGCAGGGGCCGTCGCCAGCATCGCGTCACCGGTGAACAGCACCAGCGCGAGCAGTCCCGAGAGGACGCCGATCACGCCGACGTAGAACTTGAACTCGGAGTCCTCGATCAGTCGACGCGGTTCGCCCGTCAGGACGTGCCAGAACAGCGCGAAGTTCGTCCCGGCCGCGATCATGAACGGGACGATGACCCACTGGACGGCGGCGGAGAAGGCCTCGATACTCCGTGCCTCCGGCGAGAACCCGCCGGTCGGCATCGTCGTCAACCCGTGGGCGATGGCGTTGTACGCGTCCATGTTCGGTGCCATCCCGCCGACGTGGAGGCCGTACAGCAGGAGAATCTCCAGCAGGGTGAAGCCGAGGTACGCACCCCACAGCGCACGGGCCGTCTCGGCGATTCGGGGTGAGAGTTTCTCGATGCCGGGTCCCGGCGCTTCGGCGTCCATCAACTGCGCACCCCCGACGGAGAGTTCCGGCAGGATGGCGACCGCGAGGACGACGATGCCCATCCCGCCGAGCCACTGGGTCAGTTGTCGCCACATCATGATCCCGCGCGTGTGTGTGTCGTACGAGATATCGCCGAGCACGGTCGCGCCGGTGGTCGTGAAGCCGGACATCGACTCGAACAGCGCGTTCGCGGGGTTCCCGAGGGTCGAACTCGGGTGGACGGGGTCGACGAGCATCGGGATGCCCCACGCCTCGATCAGGTACGGGATGGCACCCACGACCGCGACCGCGAACCACGTCGCCGCGACCATCAGAAAGCCCTCGCGGGCACCGATGTCGGGGTCGGGTTTGAGTCGCTCCAGCCCCAACCCGACCGAGAGCGTCACGAGCATCGTGACGACGAAGGGGATCACCGTCTCGCCGTAGATGACGGCGACGACGACCGGGACGAGCAACGGGACGACGAGATACTTCAGGACGGTCCCGACGAGACTCAGACTCGCCCGGTAGTCGACACGTACTCTCACCGCAGTGAACACTCCCGTCGTTGCACACCGCGAGGAACTGGCGTGGTGGGCTTTAAACTACTGTATCTCGATCGTCGGCAGAAACGCCGGGCGGAGAGCCGTCTACCGGGATCCGACGCTCAGAGCCGAGGCGTCACTTCGTCGGCGATGTCGGCGTCGATGAACAGCACGACGTGGTCACCGGACTGAACCACCGTGTCACCGCGCGGGACGACGAACTCGTCGCCGCGCGTGATCGCGCCGACGACGACACCCTCCGGCAGTTCCCGCACCGACTCCCGGATCGGTCGGTCGGTGAGGACGCTGTCGGCGTCGACCTCTATCTCCATCACTTCCGCTTTGTCGGACTCGATCAACGCGATGTTCTCGGCGCTTCCCTCGCGGGTGAACCGAGTGATCTCCTCGGCGACGACCTCGCGAGGACTGACCGCCACGTCCACGCCGACCGTCTCGAACAGGTCGACGTACGCCGTCGTGTCGATCACGGCGACGGTGCGTTCGGTGCCGAGGCGCGAGGCGAGCAGGGAGACGAGCAGGTTCTTCTCGTCGGATTCGAGCGCCGAGACGACCATGTCGGCGTCCCCGATGTGTTCGCGTTCGAGGAACTCGATGTTGGTCGCGTCCGACTCCATGACGACGGTGCCCGGCAGGTCCTCCGCGAGTCGTCGCGCCCGGTCGTGGTCCTGTTCGATCAGCCGCGGACTGAACCCCCGTTCCTCCAAGAGGCGGGCGACGTGGTAGCCGATCTCCGAGCCACCGACGATGACGACTTCCTCGGCGGTGCCGGGCGACTCATCGGGAGCGACCGAGGTGGCGAACTCCTGCACGCTGCCGGGTGAGCCGATGACGACGACGCGGTCGCCGGGTTCGATGACGGTCTCGCCGCGCGGGATCTCGACGTGGCCGTTTCTGAGGATCGCGGCGAAGGTCAGCGAGTCGAAGCGGTCGGCCTCACGGACGGTCTGGTTGGCGACCGGCGACTCGTCGCCGACCTCGAACTCGGCCATCTGGACCTGCCCGCCCGCGAAGGGGTCGACGTCGCGGGCCGCCGGGAGGCCGACGACCCGGACGATGGCCTTCGCGGTCAGCAGGTTCGTACAGACCATGAAGTCGATGCCGAACGCCTTCTCCGAGCGGTTCCACGTCCGGAGGTACTCGGTGTTCTTGATGCGGGCGATGGTGAACGCATCGGAGATGGCCTTCGCGGTCGAGCAGGCGACGATGTTCGTCTCGTCGTTGTCGGTCGACGCGATCACCATGTCGGCGCGGTCGATGCCGGCCTGCTCTAGGGTGGCGACGGCGGTCCCGTCGCCCTCGACCGCGAGCACGTCCAGCGAGTAGTTCAGTTCTTCCGCGCGTTCCGGATCGCGCTCGATGACCACCACGTCGTGGGTGTCGTCCAGGTCGGCCGCGATGCTGGAACCGACCTGCCCGGCACCGATGATGATCACTCGCACGGCGGAGACGCCCCCGAAATCATGCCCGTGGCTACTGGGGGGGAGTGTATCGTTCTTTCGTTCTCGCCGGATACCGTCGCAGGAAGCCGCGACGGCGCGAAGCCTTTTATACGATACCGGGACGAACAGGTCGTAGATGCTCGAAGGAGTCAACGTCGCGCTCGGAGTGACGGGCAGTATCGCGGCCGTCAAGACCGTGGAACTCGCCCACGAACTCCGGCGACAGGGCGCGTCGGTGCGGGCCGTGATGACCGACAGCGCCCGCGGCATCCTCCACCCGTGGGCCGTCGAGTTCGCCACCGAACACGACGTGGTGACGGAGATCACCGGCCGGGTCGAACACGTCGAACTCTGCGGCCGGGAGGGGTGGGCGGACGTGCTCCTCGTCGCGCCGGCGACCGCGAACACGGTCGGCAAGATCGCGGGGGCGGTCGACGACACGCCGGTCACGACCTGCGCGACGACCGCCCTCGGCGCGGGGGTACCGGTCGTCGTCGCCCCCGCGATGCACGAACCGATGTACGACCACCCCGGCGTGCTGGACGCGCTGGCCCGCCTGGAGGAGTGGGGTGTCACCTACGCCGACCCCCGGATCGAGGAGGGGAAGGCGAAGATCGCCAGCGAGGACGCCGTCGTCACCGAACTCGCCCGCGCGACGACCCCGGATTCGCTCGCCGACCAGCACGTCGTCGTCACCGCCGGGGCGACCAGCGAGGTCATCGACCCGATCCGGACGCTGACGAACCGCGCGTCGGGTACGACGGGACGGGCGGTCGCCCGGGCCTGCTACGTCCGGGGCGCGGACGTGACGCTGGTCCACGACGGCGACGACGTTCACTACGCCGACACGCGTCAGGTCGAGTCCGCCGCAGAGATGCTGGCGGCGGTCCAGTCGGCGGTGTCGGGGAACGGAGCGACCGACACCGACGGCTCCGGCGGTGGGTCGGATCCCGACCAGGCCACCGCAGACGACGCACCGACCCGATCCGAGTCGGCGACGAGCGCGGGCGAGGAGCCGACGAGGAGAGAAGCCGAACCGACGACGACAGACGCCCACGACCAGCCAGCCGACGCCCTCGTCTCGGCGGCCGCGATCAGCGACTTCACCGTGGAGGCACACGACGAGAAGATCCGATCCGGGGAGTCGCTGACGCTTGAACTGGAACCGACGCCGAAACTCCTCGATACGGTCCGTGACGAGCACCCCGACCTCACGATGGTCGGGTTCAAAGCCGAGACGTCGGGAGACGACGACGCGATGGTCGAAGCGGCCCGCTCGCTCCGCGACCGGGTGGGACTGGCGTTCGTCGTCGCCAACGACGCGAGCGTGATGGGCGAGACCGAGACCCGCGCGCTGTTCGTGGACGACGCCGACCCGACCGCGTTCGTCGGCTCGAAGGTCGCTCTCGGCGGTGCGGTAGCCGACCGACTGGCCGGCGTGCTGGTCTGATCTGGTAAAAGCAGGGCTGTCGGACTGCGCTAGCAGAATCCCGGTCGTCGCCGACTTCCGGTCGGCGAGCGACTGCTCAGCCGAGGAAGATGTCCACGATGTCGCCGCTGGACCGACCCTTGTACAGTTCGGAGTAGCCGCAGTTCGCACACGAGACGACCTTGAAACTCCGGTTCTGGATGTCGAACATCTTCGACAGGCCGCCGCCGGTGGTCGAGATCTCGTCGACGGTCGTCTCCGTGTGACTACACTTCGGACAGCCCGACTGCTCTCGCTCGTCTGTGGAGGACATACGAACCGGTCCCGGCGGGACCGTGATAAGCTTTCCCGCTACCGGGGTCGACACGACACCGAGGTCGTCGGCCTACTCCTCGTCGTCCAGTTCGTCCACCAACTCGTCGGCGATCCCGGTGTAGCCCGTCGGCGTCAGGGCACGGAGTTCCGTACGGACCGACTCGTCGACGTCGAGGTCGTCGAACAGCGCCCGGAAGTCGTCGAGTGTGACCTGCCGCCCGCGGGTCAACTCCTTCACACGCTCGTAGGCCGCGGTGTCGCCCTCCCGGCGCAGGACGGTCTGGACGGCCTCGCCGACGATCTCGGGGGTCGCCTCGAGTTCCTCGCGCATCACCTGCTCGTTCGGGACGACCTTCGCAAGGCCGTCGCCGGTCTTCGAGTAGCCGATCAGACAGTGTGCGAGTGCCGCACCGACGTTGCGCTTGACCGTCGAGTCCGAGAGGTCCCGCTGGAGGCGGGAGGTCGTCACGTAGTCCGCGAGGAAGGTGAGGTCGGCGTTCGCCTTCGAGAGGTTCCCCTCGCTGTTCTCGAAGTCGATCGGGTTCACCTTGTGTGGCATCGTGGACGACCCGGTCTCGCCGGCCTCCGACTCCTGTCCGAGGTAGCGGTCCGAGACGTAGAGCCACACGTCACGGTCGAGATCGAGCAGGACATTGTTCACGCCACGAAGTGCGTCGAACAGTTCCGCGAGGTCGTCGCAGGGGTTCACCTGCGTCGTCAGCGCGGTGTGGTCGAGGCCGAGCGAGGTGACGAACCGGCGCGAGACGGCCGGCCAGTCGACCTCGGGGTAGGCGGCGACGTGGGCCGCGTAGGTGCCCGACGCACCCGCGAGTTTCCCCGACAGGCCCTCGGTAGCGTCTCCGACCCGGCCGAGTGCCCGGCCGAGTCGGCTGGCGTACACCGCCATCTCCTTGCCGAAGGTGGTGGGCGTGGCTGGCTGGCCGTGCGTCCGGGCGAGCATCGGGGTGTCGCGGTACTCACGGGCCATCTCGGCGAGCGCGTCCCGCACCTCCCGGATCGCGGGCACCAGCACCGCCTCGACTGCCGGCTTCACGAGGACGCGCTGGGCGAGGTTGTTCACGTCCTCGCTGGTCAGGCCGAAGTGAATCCACGGGTGGAGTCGCTCGGGCGTCTCGGTCCGGAGGAAGTACTCGACGGCCTTCACGTCGTGATTCGTCGCCGCGTACCCCTCGGCACCCTCGGTCTCCAGCCGTTTGATCAGGCGCGCGTCCTCGGCGTCGAACTCCTCGGCCAGCGACCCGAGGTCGGCACGCTCGGCGTCGGAGAGCGTCAGGTCGACACCCTCGGTGTCCGCGAGCGCGACGAGATACTCGGCTTCGACGCGGACGCGGGCACGCATCAGCGCCGACTCGGAGGCGTACGGCGACAGCGGCGCGGTTCGCCCGGCGTACCGACCGTCGAGCGGCGAGACGGCCGACAGCGGGTCCGCGCGTGGAAGTTCGGTCATGGGCGACACTGCCGACGACTGGGCAAAAAGCGTGTCGATGGACGAAGCCACTTTCGTGCATACTTCACGCCCGTTGGTGCCCGAGAACCCGATATTCTATCCGAGTTCGTGGATACTCACCCGGCGATGGACCGCAAACGTTTTTCGCACGGCGAAACGTCTCACGGCCATGACCAAGATCGCCGGTCTGGCCAGCAATCGCGGACGGAACCTCCTGCACATCGCGGACGTGACGCCGGGCGGTGCCGACCTCGGCGTCGTTCTCTCGAACCGGGAGGGCGCGCCGGTCTTAGACGAGGCGGCGGAACGCGGTATCCCGACCGAAGTCGTGACACGCGACGACGGGGAGTCCCGCGAGTCCCACGAGCGCCGCATCCTCGACCGACTCGACGGCTACGACTTCGACCTCGTCTGTCTCGACGGCTACATGCGCGTGCTGACGAGCGAGTTCCTCGACGACGCACCGACGACGCTGAACGTCCACCCCTCGCTGCTCCCCTCGTTTCCCGGCATGGACGCCCACGAGCAGGTTCTGGACGCCGGCGTGAAGATGACCGGCTGTACGGTCCACGTGGTCACCGAGGCGGTCGACGCCGGCCCCATCGTCACGCAGGAACCGGTCCCGGTGTACGCGGACGACGACGCAGACAGCCTCAAGCGCCGAGTACTGTCCGAGGCGGAGTTCACGGCCTACCCGCGTGCGGTCCGGTGGGTCGCCGAGGACAGCGTGACGGTCGACGCCGAGGCAGGCGTCGTCCACGTGGAGGGCGACGACGGCGGCGAGTTCCCGGCCCGCCGTGTCGTCTCGGACGACCGCGCCTCCGACCTGCGATACGGCGAGAATCCCCACCAAGACGCCGCGCTGTACGCCGACGCGACCTGCGAGGAGGCCAGCGTCGTCCACGCCGAGCAACTGAACGAGGGCGCGAAGGCGCTGTCGTACAACAACTACAACGACGCCGACGGCGCGCTGAACCTCATCAAGGAGTTCGACGACCCGGCGGCGGCGGTCATCAAGCACACCAACCCGGCGGGGTGTGCGACCGCCGACAGCCTCGCCGAGGCGTACGACCGCGCGCTCGCCACGGACGCCAAGAGCGCCTTCGGCGGCATCGTCGCTCTCAACCGGGAGTGTGACGCCGCGACCGCCGAACTGATCGTCGACTCGTTCAAGGAGGTCGTCGTCGCGCCGGGCTACACCGACGCCGCGCTGGACGTACTCACCTCGAAGGACAACCTCCGGGTGCTGGACGTCGGCGAACTGGCCGACCGCACCGAAGCGCTGACCGAGAAGCATCTCGTCGGCGGGCGACTCGTGCAGGAGCGGGACCTCTGGGCACCGACCGCCGACGACCTGGAGGTCGTCACCGAGCGCGAACCGACGGACGAGGAGATCGAGACCATGCTGTTCGCGTGGCGCGTGCTCAAACACTGCAAGTCCAACGGCATCGCCTTCGCCGACGGGACCGAGACGGTCGGCCTCGGCGTGGGTCAGGTCAGCCGCGTGGACGCGGTCGAGATCGCGGCGATGAAGGCCGACCGCGACGCCGAGGGGAAGTCCGCCGAGGGCGCGGTGATGGCCTCGGACGCCTTCTTCCCGTTCCCGGACGGGATCGAGAAAGCAGTCGAGGCGGGTATCGAGGCGGTGATCCAGCCCGGTGGCTCGGTGAACGACGAGGACGTCATCGCCGCCTGTGACGAACACGATGTGGCGATGTGTTTCACCGGCAACCGGTGTTTCCGGCACGACTGACGTGACTCAGCCGACTCGGTCGGATCGATCTGTGAGGTGAACCGAGTCGAATTGATCGTGGAGAGCTGAGTCGAGTCGGTTGCAGACATCTCTGCCGAATCGGTCGCGGACGACTCTGCCGAATCGGTCGCGGACGACGAGGGGTGAAAGCCCCCGGCGTCTCGACCCGCCGCGACTTGGTGTCGTTCGAGAGAGCGAAGCTCTCTCGTGATGACGAGAGACGCCACGGCGTCTCTCGAACCACGCTCCTCAGTCAGGCGGTCGGCAAGCCGACCGCCTTCCCTCCGGTGCTACCGGCGTCGGGTCGGGGTCGAGACGCCGGCCCCTTTCAGTCCCACCCGAACGCTGCGACCCATCGTGTCGTCACTGGTGGTCACCCGGCGAGTCGTCTGTCGGTTCGGAACCCGGTTTCGCGCAGTCGTCCCCATGCCTCCCCGACTGCTGGCGACTCGGACTGCGAGCAGGGTCTCGCTGTCGCTCGACCACTGCTCGGTTCCGGTCGCCACCAGATCGCGTCCGATCTGGGTTCCAAGTCATCGCCTGATTGGTGGGTGACGAATCTGGTGTGCGCTTTCACAGGAGAGCCGGCGCGCGAGAAACGCGCGAGGGAGGCGGGCGCTCTCGTGGGCCCGCCGAGGCTGGGGAGGACCGAGGTACGGTGCTGTCTGTGGTTTGCGGGTTGCGGTCCTGTGGCGGTCGCGGTTCCGTGCGCTACTAACAGCCTGCTGTGCTGTGCGGTCGCGGTTGCGGTTCCTCGCGCTCGCACGAGTAGCGGTGTTGTCGCTGTCGTGGTCTGCGTCACTCCCGCAGTCGACAGTGTCGCAACAGTCCGAGTCTGGCGTGCAGAGCATATAAACCGACGAACCGACTCCGAGTCGATATGGTCGAGGAACGACTCACCGACGGCGTCAGGATCGCACAGTTACTCGCCTCGGAAGTCGAGGGCGGCGTCGGCGTCCTCGACGCCTGCCGCGTGAGCGACGCGGACCCCGACGTAGAGCCGACGCCGGACGGCGCACTCGCTTACAGGATCACCGTCGAGGAAGGCGGTACCGACGACACCGACGCCACCGACGTCGAGACTCCCGCGCGCGACCTCCTCGCGGAGGTGTTCGTCCAGCCAGACCGCGCTCGCGTGGAGTTCCTCGCGTCGCCCGACCGCGCCGCCGACGCCGCCGACAGCGAGGGCCTGCGCGTCCGACCGAAGGCCGTCAGGCCGCCGCGGACGCTGGTCTTCCTCCCCGACGGCGCGAGCGTCAAGCGACTCCTGCCGGTGTTCGACGCGGTGCTGGGAGGTGCGCGAGACGAGTAGCAGACGAGTAACAGACGACGCGCGACTCAGGAGAACTGCGCCGCCAGATCGGCCTCGGTGACGATGCCGAGCAGTTCGCCGCGCTCGACGACCATCACCGCGTCGTGGTGGTCGAGGTAGGCGTCGATCTCGTCGACCGTCGCGCCGGGTTCGACCGTCGTGATCGACTCCTGCATCACCTCGGCGACCGGCAGGTCGGCGGCGTCGTCGTCCGTCGAGTGTCTGATGTCGCTGTTCGAGATGAGTCCCTGCGGCCGGCCGTCACGCACGACCGGCAACTGTGAGTAGCCCGCGTCGATCATCAGGCTGATCGCCTCCCGGACGCTGCTGTCCGGCGAGATGGTCACCACGTCGGTCTGCATTAGACTCTCGGCACGCCTGACCGACCCCTCCGCCTCGTCGAGGGCTTCGACGATCCGGCGGAGCGTCGAGAGCCGTGGATCGACGTCGCCGCCCTCGATCCGCGCGATCAGGGGCTGAGAGACGCCCGCCGACTCGGCCAGCGAACTCTGCGTCAGATCGAGCGACTTGCGGCGCTGACGCAAGTCCTGCGGTGTCGGGAGTTCCATGTCGCCCAATAACCTGCGGTAATTACAAAAGCGTTCCGTCGTTCGTCAGTGTTCGGACCGGTCGGCCGTCGGGCAGACGCCGAGGCCTGCGAGTCGGCCAGTCGGGGTGCGTCGTCAGGCTTCCGCGCCGTCGCCCTCGGCCTCGTCTTCGATGATCTCGACGACCGACAGCGGCACGTCACGGAGGGCACCGCCGACCTCGCTCTTGGCGATGCGGGCGGCGTGCTCCTCGCTGTCGGCGTTGAACACGTCGATCTCGAGGAGCAGGCCGACCAGTGCGGTGTCGGCCGCGATGAACGCCGAGTCGAACGGTTCGCCACAGGCCGGACAGCCAGTCGCGCCGACCTCCACCTCGACGAACTCCTTGTTCTGCTGGTTGAGGCGTTTACCGGCCTCGCTGACCGCGACCCCGATCGCGTCGTCTACGTTCTCTACGTCTCGAACCAACCAGGCCGCCTCCATCGCGACGAGATAGTTAGCCATACCGAGACGGTCGTGCCCGAGGGTTTCGTGTCTTGTGGTTCGCCAGTCGCCACGACTCGGTGTCACGTACCACTCGGTCTCTCTCGGGGTGAACAGACGCACCCGAGTTCACTCACACCGGCTCCACCGGGACCGACCGGCGTCGTGTCGTCCGCGTCCTGCCGGAAAGAGGCGGATTGAAGGGAGCGCCCGGTGAATCCCGGTGCATGACCGACGTACTCGTCGCCGGCGAGACGTTGATCGACTTCCTGCCGGGCAGTGCTGGTCGCCTCGCGGAGGTCGAGACGTTCTCCCGGCGGGCCGGCGGCGCACCCGCGAACGTCGCCGTCGGACTCGCCCGTCTCGACGCCGACCCGCTGTTCTGGACGCGACTCGGCGCGGACCCCTTCGGCGACTTCCTCGCCGACACGCTCGCCGACTACGGCGTCCCGACCGACCTCGTGACACGCGACACCGAGGCGAAGACCGGCCTCGCCTTCGTGAGCCACGACGCCGACGCCGAACGAGCCTTCAGCTTCTACCGCGACGGGAGCGCCGACACCCGACTGGAACCCGGTCGAATCGGGGACGAGACGCTCGCCGACCACGACTGGGTCCACGTCGGCGGCGTCACCCTCGCGGACGACCCGGCCCGGACCGCGACGCTGGACCTCGCCGAACGCGCTCGTCGGGCGGACTGTACGGTCTCGTTCGATCCGAACGCCCGGCCCGAACTGTGGGACACCTTCGACTTCGCCGACTCCTGCCGGACCGCGTTCGGGCTCGCGGACGTGGTGAAGGCGACGCCTGAGGACCTGCGTGCGGCCGGGTTCGAGGGGGAGCCAGCCGACCTCGCACGGGCGGTCTGCGAGCACGGCCCGCACACCGCACTGATCACCGTGGGCGGTGAGGGGGCCTACGCTCACGCGACTGCCGACGCCCCGTGGACCGGCGCAGAAACGCCCGAAGACAGCGCGGAGACGCCGGCCGGAATCGAGGTCTCACACGCTGGCTACGCGGTCGACGTCGTGGACACGACCGGCGCGGGCGACGCCTTCACCGCCGGGGCCATCGCCGCACTGTCGGACGGAGCGGCACTCGCCGATGCGCTGGCGTTCGCCAACGCGGTCGCCGCCGTGACGACCACCGGGACCGGCGCGATGACGGCACTGCCGACCCGCGAGGCGGTGCAGTCGTTCCTCGGGTCGTAGACGACCAGCGTCCTCTCGTCGAGGTCGGATCACCGAAACCGATAAAAAGCCCCCTTCGATACCAGAGTTCAATTCCGGAGCTGTCGGCCGTCGAACACCACCGCCGTTCATCCCGACGCCGTCCGGTAGTTTTCAGAACCGGCGAAGGACGGCACAGCCACCAGATTGAAGTGATATCGGTCGTAACACTGTACTGGAGAAACACCCCCAACAGAGACCTTTCTCTCCACCCCAACCAATGACCGAATCTGTCCGAAGTTACACCAGTGAGCGCACTCGCGCCCACGAGGGCCGTGAGACCGAGACCGACGCGGAGACCGAGTCGGCGGACGACGAGAGTCTTCGGTGTCCCGAGTGCGGCGGGAACGTACAGAGCGACACGGAACACGGCGAGACGGTCTGTGCCGACTGTGGCCTCGTCGTCGAGGAAGACGAGATCGACCACGGGCCGGAGTGGCGGGCGTTCGACTCGAAGGAGAAAGACGAGAAGTCCCGCGTCGGTGCGCCGACGACGAACATGATGCACGACAAGGGGCTGTCGACCAACATCGGCTGGCAGGACAAAGACGCGTACGGCAACTCGCTGTCCTCGCGCCAGCGCGAGAAGATGCAGCGACTGCGGACGTGGAACGAGCGATTCCGCACTCGTGACTCGAAGGAGCGCAACCTGAAGCAGGCGCTCGGCGAGATCGATCGCATGGCCTCCGCACTCGGCCTGCCGGACAACGTCCGGGAGACCGCGAGTGTCATCTACCGCCGCGCACTCGACGAGGACCTCCTGCCGGGCCGGTCCATCGAAGGTGTCTCGACGGCGTCGCTGTACGCGGCCGCACGACAGGCCGGGACGCCGCGCTCGCTCGACGAGATCGCTGGCGTCTCGCGCGTCGGCAAAGACGAGATCGCGCGGACGTACCGGTACGTCGTCCGCGAACTGAAGTTGGAGATCCAGCCGGCCGACCCGGAGAGCTACGTGCCCCGGTTCGCCTCGGACCTCGACCTCTCGGAGGAGGCCGAGCGTCGCGCGCGGAGTCTGCTGAAGAACGCGAAAGAACAGGGCGTCCACTCGGGCAAGTCGCCGGTCGGCCTCGCGGCCGCCGCCGTCTACGCCGCCTCCCTGCTGACCAACGAGAAGGTGACCCAGAGCGAGGTCTCGGACGTCGCGAACATCTCCGAGGTCACCATCCGCAACCGGTACCACGAACTGCTCGAGGCCGAAGAACAGGTCGCGCTGCCCTGACGCGGACACGTTTCGAGGCATCCGTCGCCGACGAGACTCCCGAGTGGCGACGCAGGTTCGGGCGACTCCACTCTCCCTCGCCGACCGCGTCGTCCGACCGCACACCGACGTTCCGGAGTCCCCACCGAGTCACCCGGAGTCACGGCACGGCTCGTCAACCGAATTCACCGGTCGAGTTAACGATCCGGAACCGACAGAATGAGGTAGCACATCCCAGTAGACCACGGTAAATGTTCAGTAAGGTTCTCGTCGCCAACCGAGGAGAGATCGCAGTGCGCGTCATGCGCGCCTGCGAGGAACTCGGCGTACGCACGGTCGCCGTCTACAGCGAGGCCGACAAACACGCCGGTCACGTCCGGTACGCCGACGAAGCCTACAACGTCGGCCCGGCGCGTGCGGCCGACTCCTACCTCGATCAGGAGGCCATCCTGGACGCCGCGCGGAAGGCCGACGCCGACGCCATCCACCCCGGCTACGGCTTCTTGGCGGAGAACGCCTCCTTCGCGCGCAACGTCCAGAACAGCGAGTTCGTCTGGATCGGCCCGCCGGCCGACGCGATGGAACGACTCGGCGAGAAGACGAAGGCGCGCTCCGCGATGCAGTCGGCAGACGTGCCGGTCGTCCCCGGGACCACCGACCCCGTCGAGGACCCCGAGGAGGTGAAGGCCATCGCCGAGGAGTACGGCTACCCCGTGGCGATCAAAGCCGAAGGCGGCGGTGGCGGTCGCGGCCTGAAGGTGGTCGAGAGCGAAGCCGACGTGGAGGAGCAACTGGCGACCGCCCAGCGCGAGGGCGAGGCCTACTTCGACAACGCCTCCGTCTACGTCGAGAAGTATCTCGAAGCGCCACGCCACATCGAGGTTCAGATTCTCGCGGACGAACACGACAACGTCCGCCACCTCGGCGAGCGCGACTGCTCGCTCCAGCGCCGCCACCAGAAGGTCATCGAGGAGGCTCCCAGTCCGGCGCTCACGGACGACCTGCGCGAGGAGATCGGCGAGGCCGCCCGCCGGGGCGTCGGCGAGGCGGGGTACACCAACGCCGGGACCGTGGAGTTCCTCGTGGAGGACGGGAACTTCTACTTCATGGAGGTGAACACCCGGATCCAGGTCGAACACACGGTCACCGAGCAGGTCACGGGGATCGACATCGTGAAGTGGCAGCTCAGAGTCGCGGCCGGGGAGGAACTCACCTTCGAACAGGACGACGTGGAGATCGACGGCCACGCGGTCGAGTACCGGATCAACGCCGAGAACGCCGCGAACAACTTCGCGCCGGCGCCGGGTGGGAAACTGCAGACGTACGACCCGCCCGGTGGGATCGGCGTCCGGATGGACGACGCCCTCAGACAGGGGGACGATCTGGTGACCGACTACGACTCGATGATCGCGAAACTGATCGTGACGGCGTCGGACCGCGAGGAGTGTCTCGCCAGATCGGAGCGTGCCCTCGCGGAGTTCGACGTCGAAGGGTTCCACACGATCATCCCCTTCCACCGCCTGATGCTGACCGACGAGACGTTCATCGCCGGCGAGCACACGACGAAGTACCTCGACGAGGAACTCGACCCCGCACGCATCGAACAGGCCGTCGAGGAGTGGGGGCCGGGCGAGACCGACGAGGACGACGAGGACGAGGCGGTCACCGAACGCGAGTTCACCGTCGAGGTGAACGGCAAACGGTTCGAGGTCAACCTCGAAGAGCGCGGTGCGGTCCCGCTCCCGACCGGCGGTGCTGGCGGCAGTGGCGGCGGGTCGGGCGGTGGCTCGTCCGGTCGCCAGCGACCCCCGCAAGCGACGAGCGGCGACGACGGCGGGACCGACGGCGGCGCGGTGGCGGCCGACGGCGAGACCGTCGAAGCCGAGATGCAGGGGACCATCCTCTCGGTCGAGGTCGCCGAGGGCGACGAGGTCGCCGCCGGCGACGTGCTCTGTGTGCTGGAGGCGATGAAGATGGAGAACGACGTCGTCGCGGAACGCGGCGGCACCGTCTCACAGGTGCTCGTCGGCGAGGGCGAGAGCGTAGACATGGGCGACGTGCTGGTCGTCTTGGAGTGAACGGCGGCGGTCGACTGCTCGGCCGACTGCGCGAGTCGCCTCCGACCCACCTACGGTTCCGGTGCGTTCCAGCGACTTCGTGCGTGGATTTTTATCGGACGATGACCCACGCAGCCGTGTAGTGTTCGACGAGGAGTTCCCGAATCGGAGCGCGCACACGCCGTCGATCCACGCGAGCGACGCCTCGGGACTCCGCGTCCACGATCCGATCCAGCACACGTCCTACGAACTCCAGACGCCGGGGGCGGTCCGACCGACACCCGTCACGAACCCACCTTTCGAGATGCCGGTGGACACGGCAGTCGGCGTCGAGACGGACAGCCTCACCGTCCCGTGGAGTCCGGAGACCTACGTCTTCCGCGACGGGCACGTCGTCGCAGAGACGCAGTACGACGAGACGAGGCACTTCGCGACCGGGCCGCTGACCCTCCAGGTGAACAGCGGGCCGACCGTGCTCTATCTCCACGCTCCTGCAGGCGTTCGCATCGTCGGTGAGCGAGCCCACGTGCGCTACGAGTTCGACGACCCGGTCGTCACGGTCGGCGTGCGATCCTACCACGACGACCCCGCCGGAACCGTCACGACGACGAGCGACCCGACAGACCTCTGTCGAGCGGTCTCGCGGCTCGGATCGGCGCTCAAGACGACCGGGCCCGAGCGAAGTTTCCCGACGCTCCGGGGCCATCCACCACTGCTCGAACTCGGCTCGTCGTTCGCCGTCTCCGGCAGTGTCGAACCACTCGACACCGGCGTCTCGATCGAAGTGCCCGCCGACCCCGAGTACGTCTTTCCGGTCGGTTCACTCGCGTTCTACACCGGTGCGACCGTCGTCCCCGGCGGCGATCCGCGACTCTACGCCGACGGCGAGTCGTGGTCGCTGTCCGAGGGTGGGCGACTCGCCAATCGGGTTGATGTCGCCGGGAGTGGCGACAGATCGGCCGACGGACGTGGCTCGTCCGGGTCGACGTTCGAGAGGGTCGTCGCCGAGGTGCTGAAACACGTGTTCGTCCTCGACTGCGTGACGCGCACCTACGGCTACTACCCGGTCGAGACCCGCGAGCGTGCGGCGGTCGAGTCCCGGACTGCAGTCGACTTCGCGTCGCTCTACGACGCTTCCCTCGCCGAGCGCGTCGCGGCGTATCTCTCGGTCCCCTTCGAGTCCGTCACCCCCTCACGACCGGTCTGGCGGATGACGGCCGACCTCGAGCCACGAGTCGAACACGTCGAACTGCTTCCCTACACTGCACGAAATCTCGCCACGGTTCGGTGTCCGGACCCCGACCCGGTAGTGAGCGATGCGGAGGAATCTGCGGCCGTCTCGTCGTTCTTCCGGGCCGGCGACCCTGCCGACGACGAGCGCCGGCCAGTCGGATCCCTCCCGGCGACCGACGACGAGGTACGACTCCCGGACACCAGCGCGCGTGAACACGTCTGGGCCGGCGAGGGCGTCCCGCAGAACGCCAGCCTGCTCACCCGGCCGTCGTTCCGCCGGGCGCTCCAACACGAACCGAAGTCCGAGGCGGCCGCGGTCGTCGACGTCGTCTGTAACGATCACCGGATGGCGTCGGAGGGAGACAGTTGGCCCGGGTCGGACGCCGGGACCGACGACCGTCTCGACGTACAGACACACTACGACCTCTCCGTCGCGGAACTCGAAGCGCTGTTCCGGCAGGACACCGACTTCCTGCACTACGTCGGCCACGTCGACACCGACGGCTTTCGCTGTGCCGACGGCCACTTCGACGCCCGGACGCTGGAGCGGACCGGTGTCGAGTCGTTTCTGTTGAACGCCTGTCGGTCGTACACGCAGGGGAGAGCGCTGATCGAGCGCGGGAGCGTCGGCGGACTCGTGACGCTCTCCCGCGTCGGCAACGAGTCGGCGAGTCGGATCGGGCGGCTGTTCGCGCGCCTGCTCGGCACCGGATACACCCTGTCTGCGACGACCTCGATCGCTCGGATCGCGGAAGCTTCCGGTCGTCGCTACGTCGGACTGGGCGTGCAGGACTTCGAGGTGGTGACGAACGTCGGCGGACACCAACTGTTCAACGTCGTCGAACGCGTCGACGGAGCAGAGAGCGCGGGCGAGGCGGCGTACGACCTGACCGTCCACAGCTACCCGGTCTCCAGAAACGGACTCGGGACCGTCGGCCGGACGCTCGTCGGCGCTGACTCCGACTCCGAGCGGTTCCTCGTCCCGCCGGGCGGCGAGACGTGCCGGGTCTCGCGGACCGAACTCCTCGAGTACCTCGAACTGGACACCACACCGGTCCTGCTGGACGGTCGGCTGTACTGGAGCGACGAGCTCGACGACCCGACACTGTGACCGTCTGGTCGCCGCAGGACGGTGGCGTCACGTCGGTACTCGCTCTGACGGAGGTTCGGTGTGTGACGCCACCGTCAATACGTGGGCGGCCGAACCCGGTGGCATGACCGAGACACGGCGGGCACTGCTCGACGCGTTGGCGGCGGGGCCGGTCGCCGGGCCGGCCTTCGCCGAGGCACACGGCGTCTCACGTGCGGCCGTCTGGAAGTGGATCGACCGTTTCCGCGAGGACGGGTTCGACGTCGAGAGCACCGACGAGGGGTACGTGGTACGGTCGGTGCCGGCGTTCGGCGGGTCGGCCGTCGAGTTCGGACTCGACGCGCCGTACCGCGTCGAGTACCACGACAGCATCGGCAGTACGAACGACCGCGCCCGCGAACTCGCCGCCTCGGCCGACCGCGACGAAGTCGTCGTCCTCGCGGACGAACAGACCGGCAGTCGGGGTCGACTCGACAGGGAGTGGACCGCGCCGTCCGGTGGAATCTGGGCCAGTCTCCTGCTCGCCCCCGAGCGTCCACCGGCACACGTCCCACTGTTCACGCTCGCCGCCGCGGTCGCGACCACGAGCGCCTGCCGCGAGGCGGGTGTCGACGCCCGGATCAAGTGGCCGAACGACGTGCTGGTTCCCGGGTCCACCGTCGACGACGCGACGGCAGGGACCGGCCGGGAGAGCGCGGGCGAACGCGGACGCGGCGGAGCGAAACTGGCGGGGATCCTGACCGAGATGGAAGGCGAGGCGGACCGCGTCTCGTGGCTCGTCGTCGGGATCGGCGTGAACGCGAACGTGGCTCGCGAGTCCCTCCCGGTAGGGGCGACGAGCCTCCGCGCCGAGACCGGCGACGTCGACCGCCGGGTGTTCGTCCAGCGACTGCTGGAGCGGTTCCACGAGTTGCGCGAAGCCCCCGAGTCGGTGCTGCCGGCGTGGCGCGAGTACAGTGCCACACTCGGCCGACGCGTACGTGTCGAGACACCCGGTGGCGTCGTAGAGGGGGAGGCGGTGGACGTGACCTTCCCCGGCGCGCTGATCGTTCGGACCCCGGACGGCGAGCGCACCGTCCACGCCGGCGACTGTGAACACCTCCGGACCGCGGAGTAGCGCCGGTCGGCCGAGGGGACGCCCGAGCGTCTCGGAGCCGCGGACGGCGAGTTACGCCGAGTCGCCCGACTCCTCGTCGCCGGCGTCGTCTGCCTCCCCAGTCGCGCCAGCGCCGGCGGATTCGGTGTCGTCCGTGGTCTCGCCGAGTTCGTCCCGGAGGAGGGCCAGTTCGGACTCGATCTCGTCGTCGGTCTGGATGCGGTCGAGTTCCGCCTCGATGTCGTCCTCGTCGCCGAAGACGCCCGTCCGACCCAGTGCGTCCTGCTCGTCGAGTTCTTCGAGGGCGGCAGTCCGGGCCTCCAGTTCCGCGGTTCGGTCGGCCACGTCGCCGATCGCGGTGTCGGCCTCCGAGAGACCGCCGTCCTCGCCGGTGTCGGCCATCGTCTCCGAGACGGTGAGATCGGCTTCGGCCGCCTTCCGGCGCGCCTTCAGTTGCTCGCGTTCGGTGCGGAAGCGTTCGATCCGGCGTTCGAGGTCGTCCCGGCGTTCGAGGAGCGTCTGCTGGGCCGACTCCAGTTCGTCGATGTCGGCCTCCAGGTCGTCCAGGTCCTGCATCTCGGCTCGCTTCCGGCGGAGTGCCTCACGCGCGAGGTCGTCCCGGCCGGCGGCGACCGCCTCTCTGGCCTGCTCGTTTCGGTCGGCGACGCGCGATTCCACGTCGTCCCGGCGTGCTTCCAGTCGCTTCTTCTCGGTCACGAGGTCTGTCAGTGCCGACTCGACCTTTGAGAGTTCGTCCTGCAGTCGCTCGTAGGTGTAGTCCAACTGCTCGTCGGGGTCCTCGAGTCTGTCGAGGAGCGAGTTCATCTTCGCACCGAAGAGGTCGGAGGTCCGGTCGAGGATTCCCATACCCCCACTGCGGCCTCTCGGAACTTATCGGTTCGTGCCGGTGGAGGTGAGTCAGGGCGCTCGGTCGCCGGTCTCCGCTCGACTCTCGTCGTCCGTCGGTCCGACCGTTTTCAGTCGCTGGGAATCTCGGCCGCGATTATGGGGGACTCGTCCCTACCGTTTCCCACGATGACGGGTGTTCGAGCCGAGGTCGAGGTCAGTGAACCGGGGAGTTGTCCGGTGGCGAGCGTCTCGGAGTCGGTCGAGGGGTCCGTCGGCTCTGTCTCGTGGACCGCCAGCGACGACGCCGTCACCGAGGAGTTCACGGTCGAGACGGACGACGACTCGCTCGACAGTGCCGACGTCGAACGCGTCTTCGACTACGGATCGGAGTCGGTGTACCAGTTCCAACGAGACGGGGGTGACTGCGTCTGTGAGGTCGTCGAGTCGGTCGACTGTCCGATCGCGGACGTGCGCGCCGAGCGTGGGTCGCTTGTCCTGACGCTCCACCTCGACGAGATGGCCGACCTGCGGACGTTGGTCTCGACGCTCCGCGAGCAGTTCGGCGGTGTCGGGGTGCGATACCTCGCCCAGGCGAGCGCCGAGGCGGCAGAGGGTAGCGATCTGGTGCCGGTGGATCGCGGTCGGCTGACCGACCGGCAGGAGGAGGTGCTCCGCACGGCCCACGAGATGGGCTACTTCGAGTACCCCCGCGACTCCAACGCGACCGAGGTCGCAGCGGCACTCGACATCCGCCCCTCGACGTTCACAGAGCATCTCTCGGCCGCACAGTCGAAGCTGTTGGACGACTTGCTCGCCGACTGAGTGTATCCCCGGGCGTCGACCGATGGCGATTCCACCGAGGGCGTCGACCGATGGCGATTCCACCGAATGCGCGCACCTCGTTTCCGGTGAATCCCACGACGCGGTGTCGCCGGCCCGATTCAGGGTATCCACCGCACGTGATCGCCCGGAATCCGGACCGGACGCGATCTGCTGGCGACCCGGACCGGGCAGTGTCCGAGCGACAGCGAGCGACCTGCCCTGGGTCGCGTCGTCAGCAGTCGGGGGGCGTGGGGAGTACGAGCCACGCCGGATTCCTGGCCGGGCCTGCGACACGCCCCGTGAGGACCCGATCCGACCCCCCACGTCCTCGACAGCGCGACCTGCCGCCGCCGCGTCCCCGACAGCGTTCGGACCGCAATCCGTTTACTCACGCCGCCCAAGCCAGTACCGTGGACGACCTCATCGCGTGGCTTCGGGGCAGACCGTACTACGAGGGGCAGATCGCCGACCACCGGCGCATCCCGGCCCGCGAGGCCGAGTTCGCCGACGTGGACCTCGAACCACGCGTCGTCAACACGCTCGACAAGCAGGGCATCGACGGGCTCTACCGCCACCAGGCCGAGGCCATCGAGGCGGTCCGAGACGGCAAGAACGTCGTCCTCGCCACCCAGACCGCCTCCGGCAAGAGCCTCGCGTACACCGTCCCCGCCTTCGAGCGCGCGCTGGATCACGGCGGCCGAACCCTCTACATCGGGCCGCAGAACGCCCTGATCGCCGATCAGGAGGACACCCTCTCCGAACTTGCGAGAGGACTCGGCTTCGGCTCTCGGGTGTCGGTCCGGCAGTACACCGGTCGGCAGTCGAAGTCCGAGAAGCGGGAGGTGCGGGACCGCCGGCCGACCGTCGTGCTCTCGAACCCCGACATGCTCCACTACGCGCTCCTGCCGTACGCCAGAAAGCTGTGGGAGTGGTTCTTCTCCTCGCTGGAGACGGTGGTGATCGACGAGGTGCACGGCTACCGGGGCGTCTTCGGGAGCCACGTCGCGCTGACGCTCCGGCGACTCAACCGCATCTGTGAACGCTTCGACAGCGATCCACAGTACGTCTGCTGTTCGGCGACGATCGGCAACCCTGTGGAGCACGCCAGTCGCGTGACCGGGAAATCCGCCGACTCGTTCGCGCTGGTCGACGAGGACACCAGCGCGACCGGCGAGCGCCACTGGATCTTGTGGAACCCGCCGGAGTACGCCGATCAGGAGAATCGCTCTGGACGGCGGCGTTCCAGTCACACCGAGGCGAAACGGCTGTTCGTCGATCTGGTGAGCAAGGACTTCCAGACGCTGACCTTCACCCGCGCCCGGCAGGCCGCCGAGCAGTACGCCACCGAAAGCGCCAAGATGCTCCGGGAGCGCGGCCAGCACGACCTCGCGGGCAAGATCACGGCGTACCAGGCCGCCCTGCGGAACGACCGCCGCAGAGAGATCGAAGCCGACCTGCACGCCGGGAAGATGCGGGGTGTTTGGAGCACGAACGCGCTGGAACTCGGTGTGGACGTGGGTGGCCTCGACGCCGTCCTCCTCGACGGCTACCCCGGCACCCGGATGTCGGCGTTCCAGCAGGCCGGCAGAGCAGGGCGCGGGGAGGACGCCGCGCTGGTGGTGATGATCGGCGGCGAAGACCAGTTAGACCAGTATCTGATGGGCAATCCCGACGACTTCTTCGAGGGCGAACCCGAGGAGGCGGTCGCCGACCCCGAGAACGAGCAACTGCTGGACGACCACCTGCTGTCTGCCGCCACCGAGAACTGGTTGATGCCCGACGACGACCGGTACTTCGGCGAGACGTTCGAGTCGGCCGTGTCGGATCTCACGGCGGTCGGGGAACTCGACCGCCGGGACACCCAGCACGGCCCGCGCTGGACCTACGCCGGCAACGGGAGTCCACAACACGAGATGAGCCTCCGGACTATCGACGACCGCGAGGTGAGCCTCGTGGACCGGCGGTCCGGCGACTCCATCGCGGAACTGGGCTTCTCCGACGCCCTCCGGGACGCTCACCCCGGCGCTGTCTACCACCAGCAGGGCCAGAGCTACGAGGTCGTCGATCTCGATCTGGCCACCGACACCGCCGAACTTCAGCCGACGTGGGCCGACTACTACACGCAGGTTCTCACTGACAAGGATATCGTGGTCGAGCGCGACCTGACCGAGAAACAGTTGACTGCCCGGCCGGACACGCCGGTCAGGTTCGCGGACGTGACCGTCACCGAGCAGATCACGGGCTTCGAGCGCAAGGACCGCGCGAGTGGCGAGACGATCGGCACCGAGACGCTGGACCTGCCGGAGACGACCCTGCGGACGCGGGCGCTCTACTTCACGGTCCCCGAAGACCTCGAGACGGCGATGCGGTCGGAGGGCGGCGAGTACGGGTTCAACGGCGGCATCCACGCCGCAGAACACGGGATGATCTCGCTGTTCCCGCTGCACCTGCTGTGTGACCGGGCGGACATCGGCGGCATCTCGACGCCGTTCCACGGCCACACCGGGCAGAGTACGATCTTCATCTACGACGGCTATCCGGGTGGCGTCGGCCTGACGCGGTCGGGGTACGACGCGGTGGAGTCGCTGATGGACCGCACCGCGAAACTGATCGACGGCTGTACCTGCGAGGGTGGCTGTCCGGCCTGCGTGCAGTCGCCCCACTGCGGGAACGCGAACGACCCGCTGTCGAAACCCGAGGCCGTCATGCTGTTGGAAGGGCTGACCGGCACGGACTGAGTCGGTTCGTCGGTGGAGACGGGGGTGAGTTCGTCGGTGGAGACAGGGGAGAGTTCGTCACTCGGGCACGATCCGGAGCAGTTCGGCGTAGGGGACGTAGCCGCACTTCTCGCCGTCCGCGTCGGTCAGCTTCAGGCCGTGTTCCCCCTCGCTGAAGCCGTGGCAGGTGATCGGGTCCTCGGCCGGGACGCGACTCGGTCGGCTCTCGGTCCCTTCGGCGTCGGAGACGACTGCTGTGTCTGCGCCGGTCGTCCCCGCTCCGGTCGTACTGGTTCCAGTCCCGCTCTTCCCGATCGGTGGCGCAGGATTCCCGCCCGGCGTTGACGATTTCGAACCAGCATGGTCGGCGGGTGTCGAACCGGCGTCGGGGGAACTGGCGTCGGCAGAAGTGGAGTCGGCGGGCGATTCGGTCGTGGTGCGGACGACGACGCGCATACCCGCGACGAGGCGCGCGAGACGCCTAAAACCGGGTGACGTGACGGTTCTGTAGAACGAGTTCGACCGTCGCCGGGTCCGGTTCCGGACAACCGGGGGTCGGCACCTTCACGCGGGGCCGGTCAGCTTCAGCGACGTCGTCGCCCGCGTCGCGTCGGCGGGGACGAGCACGTCGGCCGAGACCTCGCGCACTGCGGCGGGCTTGATCGTGCCGACCGGACACGTCTGGCTCCCGATCCGGGTGCCGGTCCCGTCGTAGAACTCGACGGCGACCTCGACGCTCGTCTCCTCGCCCTCGTTCTCGACGACGAACTCGGCTCGGCTCACCTGTCCCTGGAGGTCGGACACCGTCGCCTCGGTGTCGTCGGTGTCGTAGAACGTCACGCTCCGCACCGAGACGGAGTCGAGCGTGTCGCTCTTGATGTACCGAAACAGTTTGTCGCTGATCTGCTGGTACAGTTCGTCGCCCTCGCTTCCGTCCTCGAACAGGACGCTGATCGGGTTCAGATCCGCCCGGAGGTCGCTCGCGATCGTGGTTCGATTCTTCCGGCTGATCTTCAGGCGGCGGTAGTCCTCGATGAACGAGTCGAACTGCTCTGGCAGGTCACCGTCGTACAGTTCCGCGAACCCACGAAGCTCCGCGTCGAAGTTGAGTAGCGGCGGGAGCGGTGCGGCCTGCCGGTTCCCGACGACCCACGGCTTGGCCGGTCTGGTGTCCGTCTGCTCTGCGGTCTGGGTCGTCGCGGTTCCCCGGTCGGGGTCGAAGTAGCCGAGCGTCTCCAGCGCAGAGGCGATGATCGCCGTGAGGACGGTGACGAGCAGGACCCCCGCCGTGAGGAGGTGTGAGACCGGACTCGGGAGCGTGAACTGGAACGCCGCGATGAACACGCAGGTGACGATGCCGACGGTCAGGACGAACGAGCCGAAGTTCGGGTCTTCGCCGAGGATCGACTCGAAGCTGTCGAGCGGACCCGGTTCGGCCTCGGCCTCGTCGTCCGTGGGTCTGTCGGGCTGGCTCATGTCGAGTCTGCGGCCGTCTCGGCGGCCGTCTGTGACTTCACGGCTCGCTGGAGGATCTGGACGAGGTGAGCGACCCAGAGGCCGGCGGTGAACCCGAAGAGCGTCCCGACGACCGTCAGTCGAATCGGGTCGGCCAGCGGTGCGAAGGCGCTGATGATACACAGTGAGCCGAACACGACCATGAGCCCGTACTGGACCCGCGTCTCCCTGTTCGCCGTCCGTATGGCTTCGAGCATTACAGATCAACAGGGGCTCCGTGCTCTTTAAACGTGTGACAGCGGTGACGGTGTGCTCCGACGCTGCGGGCGACTGGGGCCGGAACCTACCGGAGCGCCTCGGCCACCTTCTCGACGGGGTGTGGCGGCTCGCGTTCTGCACTCTCGCGGTCGCCGAGTTGACTCCGACAGGACGCACCCGGCGCGACCACCGTCTCGCCGGGGCTGTCGTCGATCTGATCGAACAGGATCGAGCCGATCGCTTTGCTCATCGAGTAGTGTTCGGCCTCGTAGCCGAAACTGCCGGCCATCCCACAGCAGGTGGAGTCGAGTGGGTCGACCTCGTAGCCGGCCCGGCGCAGAACGCCGACCGCGTGGTGGTCCTTCTTCGTGGCTTTCTGGTGGCAGTGCCCGTGATACGTCAGGTGGTCCGGACCCGCGGGCGCGTCGAACGCCATCGCCTCGTCGAGTCGGAACCGATCCACGTACTCCAGCACGCCGTAGCTGTTGGCGGCGTAGGTCTCGGCGTCCTCGCCCGACAGCAGATCGAGGTAGTCGTGCTGGAACATCACCGCGTCGGAGGGTTCGACCACGACCACGTCCCAGCCGTCGCTGATCCGTGGCACGAGCACCTCGACGTTCTGTGCCGCGGCGTCCCGTGCCTTGTCGAGGAATCCTTTGGAGTGTGGTGGACGACCACTGCCGGCGACGTCCGACGGGATCTCGACGTGGACGTCCGCCGCTTCGAGGAGTCTCACGGCCGCCTTCCCGGCTTCGGGATGGTTGTAGTTCGTGTAGCTGTCGGGAAACAGGAGGGCCTTGCGGGTCGCGTCCTCGGCCGGAACCCGAGCACCACCCCGATCCGCGAACCAGTCTTCGAGACTCTCGGACCGGAACGTCGGCAGACTGCGTTCTCTGGCGATACCGACCGTCCCCTCCATGATCGTGCGCGCGCCCGGCACCTTCGGGGCGGCGTTCGCGAGCGTCGCGAACCGGGAGCCGAGTGCCGACAGCGAGTCGATGTTGGCGAAGATGCGGTCCCGGAGGCTCGCCCCCTCGCGCTGGTGGTACTCGTGGGTCACCTCGGCTTTCAGCTTCGCCATGTCCACCTCGCTCGGGCAGTCTTTGATGCAGCCTTTACAGCCGACACACAGGTCGAGCACCTCGTGGACGAACTCCTCGGAGAACTGCTCGTCCTCGTCGAACTCGCCGGCCATCGCGTTCCGGAGCATGTTCGCCCGACCGCGCGTCGACTGAATCTCCTCCTCGGCGGCGCGGTAGGTCGGACACATCACGCCGCCGGTCGTCTCCTGTGGTCCACGACAGCCAGCACAGCCGTGACACAACTCCGCCATCCCCTGCAGGCCGTTGTCGTTGTCCCAGTTCAGCGTCGGCTCGAAGCCGGCGTCGAACTCGTAGTCCGGATCGAACCGCAGGTGCTCGGCCATGTCGTGGTCGCCACAGACGTTCCCCGGGTTGAGGAGCCAGTCGGGGTCGAACGCCGACTTCAACTCCCGGAAGGTCTGCCAGAGGTCGTCGCCGTACAGCTTCCGGTTCCACTGTGTTCTGGCTCTCCCGTCGCCGTGTTCGCCCGAGACCGACCCGCCGTACTTGACCACGAGGTCGGTCACGCGGTCGGCGATGTCCTCGAACGACGCCAGCCCTTCGGCGGTCTTCGTGTTGATCAGCGGTCGGATGTGCAGGACACCGGGACCGGCGTGAGCGTAGTACGACGCGAAGGTGTCGTGATCGTCGAGCACGTCCTGAAACTCGGTGACGTACGCCGGCAGGTGCTCGGCCGGAATCGCGGTGTCCTCGATGTACGCGATGTGTTTCTCGTCGGTCGTCCGCGACAGCAGGATGGGCAGGCCCGACTTCCGCATCTTCCAGAACTTCGCGCGCGTCTCGTCGTCGTGGGCCTCCATCGCCGTGCGGGCGACCCGCGGCGTCTCGGTCAGATCGGTCGCGCCGTCGCTCGGCTTCTCCTCGGGTGTGGCCGTCTCGGCGGGCACCCGGTCGGCGATCAGATCCGCGACCTTCTGGCGGCCCGCCTCGTCGTTCTCGGCGTAGAACTCCACGAGCAGGACCGAGTCGGTCCCCTCCGGGAGCATCCCGACGACGTCTGAGAACTCGGCGGTGTCGCGCGCCAGGTCGAGCAACACGTCGTCCATCACCTCGACCGCGGCGGGGTCGTGTTCGAGGATGGGTGCGACGTCCTCCATCGCCGAGACCACGTCGTCGTAGGTCAGCAGGGCGACCGACTTCGTGTTCGGGATCGGTTCCAGCGAGACGGTCGCCTCGGTGACGATACCGAGCGTCCCCTCCGATCCGGCGAGGAGGCGCGCGAGGTTGACGGTGCCCGGTTCCGACGCCGGATCGACGCCGGAGTCGTCCGGCAGGCGACGCTCGCCGCGCATCTCGTCGACCAGCATGTCGAGGTTGTAGCCGGAGACGTTCCGCTTCAGGTCGGGATACGTGGCCGAGATCTCGTCGGCCTCCTCGTCCAGAATCCGGGCGACTTCGGCGTAGATGCGTTCCGCCAGATCGCCCTCCGGGTCGCCCTCTTCGCGCAGTGTCTCGACTTCGACTTCGCCGAAGGTCGTCACGGTGCCGTCCGCCAAGACGACCTCGGCCGATTCGAGGTAGTAGTCGGTCTTGCCGTACTTCAGCGAGTGTGCGCCGGTCGAGTTGTTGCCGATCGCGCCGCCGAGGACGGACTTGTCGCCCCACGCCGGGTCGGGCGCGAACTTCAGGCCGTGGTCGGCGAGGTCGGCGTTCAGGTCGCCGAGTCGGACGCCGGCCTCGGCGCGAGCGATGCCCGCCTCGGGGTCGATCTCCAGCACGCGGTTCAGGTCGGTCGAGAAGTCGAGCACGACCGCCTCGTTGACCGTCTGGCCGGCGAGACTCGTCCCGCCGCCGCGGGGCAAGACCGGGATCTCCCGGCGGGCGCAGTACTCCATCACCGCCGCCACGTCCTCGGTCGAGGTCGGCATGACGACGCCGATGGGCGTCTGCTGGTAGGCCGAGGCGTCGGTCGCGTACAGTTCGCGGGTGTAGGAGTCGAACCGCACCTCGCCGTCGATCAACCTGTCGAGGTCGTCGACGAGGCCCGGCCGGGCCACCTCGTCGCTGGCGTAGTCGTAGTTCGCCCGGTCGCCAGCCGGGTCGTCGGGTGTCGTGTGTGAGTGGGATGCCATCGTTGTGTGTTGGGTACGACCGTAGTTTCATAAAACCGCCACCGCGACCCGGCGACCGAGACGCCCGGACACGGCGTGTTCGAGACCCGATACGAGTGCGTGTCGGTGCCGTCGCCGAGCGTCTCAGAAGACCCCCGGGAACAGCACGTAGCTGAACAGCAACGCAAGCAGGCCCGTCATCGTCCCGTAGTACGCGAGCGGGATCAGTTCGAGGCGGATGACCCGTCCCTCCTCGCCGACGAGGCCGACGACTGCGAGCGCAGCCACGACGTTGTGGACGGCGATGAGGTTCCCGATAGCCCCGCCGACGGCCTGCGCACCGAGCATCAGCGTCCGGGAGGTGCCGATGTTCTCCGCGACGCCGTACTGGAACGTCCCGAACAGGATGTCCGAGACGGTGTTCGACCCCGCGAGGAACGCACCGAAGGCGCCGACGAAGGCCGCCAGGAACGGGTACGCCCCGCCGGCGGCCCCTGCCATCCCGTCCGAGAGCACGATGAGCATACTGTCGGTCTCGGTCGCCGCACCCGACTGGAGCATGATCTGGACCGTCGCCACCGCGAACAGCAGGGCGATCACGGCCGGCGCGACCTTCTCGACCGTCTCGCTCCACGAGTCGACGATCTCCCGTCTGTCCATGCCGTGGAGCGGGATGGTCGCCAGGTGGACGGCGACGAACACCGCACCCGGCAGGTAGAGAATCTCGAACGACCCGCCGAGGCCGGTGCCGAGGATGTTCCCCCACGACAGCGTGAAGATGTCCGCACGCAGGAACGCCGTCACCGGATCGGCGACGCGGGTGACGACCAGCAGGAGCGCGACGAGGCCGTAGGGGGCCCACGCCCGCAGGAGCGACATCTGCTGGACCTGCCCGCCGTCGGCCGCGACGGCACCGCTCCGGGAGGACGACTCGCCGGGCTGGATGTCACCGACCCAGTGGTCGGGCCACTCCGCCTGCGGGCCGAAGTCCCACTCCTCGTCGGGGTGGAGGTAGCCGGCCTTCAGCACGCCGACCGTGGCGAACAGCCCGACCATCGAACCGATGAGGCCGGGGAACTCCGGCCCGAGGAAGTACGCGGTCAGGAAGTACGGGATCGAGAAGGACGCCCAGGCGAACAGCGTGAGCGGCACGACCTCCAGTGCGGGCTTGATGGACCGCTCCTCCCCGAAGAAGCGCGTCATCATGGCGACGCCGATGAACGGCAGCGCGATGCCGACGATCACGTGGTAGGAGGCCGCCCAGACGGCGATGTCGGCGACCCACTGGGCGACCGCGGCGTCGGTCCCGCCGGCCGCGGCGTACGCGGGCTGGTTGACGACGTCGCCCGCGATCTCCTGGACGTTCTCGAAGATGTCGATCATCCCGATGATGAGCGGCGTCCCGACGGCCCCGAAGGTGATGGCCATCAGGTTGCCCGTCAGTGCTACCACGACGGCCGCCATCGGCGGGAAGCCGAGGCCGACGAGCAGCGGACCGACGATGGCGGCCGGCGTGCCGAAGCCGGCGGCCGACTCGATGAACGAGCCCATCAGGAACACGAGCAGGACGACCTGCACGCGGCGGTCCTCGCTGACGGACGCGAACCCTTGGTTGATGACGTCGAACGCACCGGTCTGTTTCAGCGTGTACAGCAGCAGGATCGCTCCGAAGACGATGTAGAGGATGTTCGTCGCGGTGATGAACCCCGTGATCGACGCGGCCGCGATCCACCGGAGGCTCATCCCCCACCCGACGAGGCCGGCCAGGACGGCGACGACGAACGCCACCGGCATCGCCCGCGTCGCGGGCCAGTACCGCCCGACCATCAGGTAGGCGATGGTCAAGAGCGGCAGGAGTGCGACGAGGACGCTCGTCGCCTCAACCATCGTCCCGATCCTCCGTGTTCGTGGAACCAGTCGTGTGAGCCCGAGTCGTTCCAGACTCGTGCCTGAATTCGTGCACCATACTCCCAGCGCACCGACTATCGTGATATATATCTATCGTTCGTTCGTGTTCAGCCTCGGACGACACACATATCAGAATGCGAGTACGAACTCCACTTCACACGTGTTTACTGGAAGATTCCGGGCGCTGAGTGCCGTGGAGCCCGTACAGAGTTAACTCGGAGGCGTAGAAATTTCGAGCAGTGTGCGGTCCTCGTCGCACGTTCTCGCCTCTACACACGTGGAAACCGGCTCTACACACGAGTACACAGGCATTGTCCACGTGTGCAAAGGCTTTTGCCCCGCAGGCGCGACGCTCGCGACATGAGCGACGGTGGCGAGCGGACACGGAACGACCGCGGGCAGTACGCCGACCGCATCCCGCCCGAGGCCGTCTTGGAGGTGTTCGAGGCACGCGACGACTGGGGGCGTCCGCTCACCGCGAGCGACGTCTTGGAGGAACTCGACTGCTCCCGCCGGACCGCCCACAACAAACTGAACGAACTCGTGGACCGTGGCGACCTGCGGACGCGGAAGGTCGGCGCGCGAAGCCGCGTCTGGTGGCGACAGATCGACCCTGCCGACGTGCGGACAGAGGCGGCGACAGACGAGGAGGAGCGACCCCCGGAGGTGGCCGCAGCGATCGGCGAGGCCGACCTCCCCGGGAGCGGCCCGCGACTCGACGCCCGGCGCGAGGCGCTCTCGGCCGCCTACGAGTATCTCACCGACCACCCGGAGGCGAAGAAGGCCGACTTCCTGCGGGACGTCTACGCCGAGCATCCGGCCGGGTACGAGTCGGCCGAGGCGTGGTGGAACGCCATCCAGCCTGCGCTGAAGGAACTGCCGGGCGTCGACCCGCCGGACGAACGCGGTCACCTCTGGCACTTCCTCGGCGGGTAGACCGTGTGGATTTATGCCCGACTACTCTCCACCTTCGACCGATCCATGTGGTATCACCCGACAGCGACCCGACGTGCGGGACGGGTGGCCGGGAGATGACCGACGACCCGGACGGAGCCCCCGGCGACGCGCTCGAGGAGGCACCTGACGACGCCTCAGACGAGGCTCCCGGCGTCGACCCGTCGTCGGCCGCCGACCGGACCGAGGCGGCGCCCACCGGCGGGGACGACGTCTACGCGTCCGACGTCGAGGGGCGGCAGTATCGCGGCACCTGGTATCTGCCGCTCGACTACGAGTCACTCGACGAGGCGCCGGAATCGGACGAGTACCCCGACCGGGGTGACGGGGGTGCGTTCCGCCTCGCGGACCTGCCGCGCGTGCCGAAAGTGAGCCACGTCGTCGGCCCCTCCGCCATCATGCTCGGCGCGTCGCTCGGGAGCGGCGAGACGCTCTTCTGGCCCGCGCTCACCGCGCAGTACGGCTGGGGCGTCTACTGGGCGTTCCTCGTCGGCGTCCTCACGCAGTTCGTCGTCAACACGGAACTCCAGCGGTGGACGCTCGCCACCGGCGAGAGCGTCTTCCGCGCGTTCGCGCGCCTCCACGACGGGTGGCCGTGGCTCTTCCTCGTCGGCGGTCTCCTGAGCCTCGGCTGGCCGGGGTGGGCCGCCGGGGCCGCGCAGGTGGCGACGACCGTCCTCGGTCTCCAGGGTCCGGTGGCGGTCGCCGGCGTCGCGGTCGCGCCGTGGAAACTGCTCGCGGTGGCGCTGATGGTCGTCGTCTGGCTCTCGTATCAGGTCTCCTCGGTGATGTACAACGTCGTCGAGGCGTTCCAGATCGGCCTGCTGTTCGTCGCGGTGCTCGGGGCGCTGGCGCTGGCGTTCGTCACCGGGTCGGTGACCGAGTTGGCGAACCTCGACGCCGTCGTCTCCGAGTTCGGCCGCCTCCCGCCGGGTATCGACATCGCGCTGTTCCTCGGCGGCCTCGCGTTCGCGGGCGCGGGCGGCTACCTCAACCTCTCCCAGTCGCTGTGGATGCGCGAGAAGGGCTACGGGATGGGCAACTACCAGGGGCGGGTCCGGAACCCGCTCCGCGGCGACGAGCCCGAACCCATCCAGCGCGACGGCTTCACGTTCCGGCCGACGGAGACGAACCTCGAGCGGTGGCGCGGCTGGTGGCGGGTCGTCCAGCTCGAACACCTGCTCACGTTCGTCGTGGGCCTGTTAGTCGGCGCGACCCTGCTGATGACCGTCGCGGCGAGGTACACGTCCGGGTCGCAGACCGACGCCATCCGGATGTGGCTGTTCGACGTGGCCCCGCAACTCGGCGCGGTCGGCGGGGCGCTTGTGGTGCTCGTGCTCTTCGTGGCGCTGTTCACTACCGAGTACGCCATCGTCGAGTCGTTCGTCCGCAACAGCGCCGACGCCGTCTTCGAGGCGTACGGCCGCGAGGCGGGCTGGGACCTCTCGACGGTGTTCTGGCGGCTCCTGACGGTGTTCTGTCTGTGGGGCATCGTCATCATCCTCGGGTTCACCGCCCCCTTCGAGGGACAGGGTCCCTTCTTCTTCCTCGTCGTCGGCGCGGCGCTGTCGGGGCTCATCATGTGGCCCTACACGGCGCTGACGCTGGTGATGAACACCAGCCGCCTCCCGGAACACCTCCAGCCGGGGTGGCCGCGCGTCGTCGCGATGTGGTGGGCGAGCGGCTTCTACGGCTACTTCAGCGTCCTGCTCGTCGGCCGGACGCTGGCCGACCTGGGCGTCGCGGGCGCGCTGACGAGCGCTACAGTCCTCGGGAGCGGCCCCGTGGGCTACCTCCTGTGGGCGGCGTTCGTCGTCGTCCAAGCCTACGCCGTCGCCCGGTCGGTCGGCGCGAAGCGGGCGGCGGCCGACACCGTCCCGACGGCCGCGGCGAGTCGCGGCCCGTTCGACGACTGACGGAGCGTGTTCGACGACTGACGACTGCTTGCGGCGACCAGAACATCATTAATGATGCTTTCGCTAGGGACGAGTATGACCAGTGGCACGGTTGCGACCTTCGAGGAGTCGCTCGAACGACTGGAGGTGGGCTGGACACACACCGACGCGGCGGGTCTCGCCGGGACGCTCCGGACGGTCTGTGACGATCCGACCGTCGGCACACCGCTCCCCTGGGCCGACGTGACGCTCCCCGACTGGGTCGAGGACGACCCGACCGCCGACGACGTCCGGGCGGCCGCGACGGGCGTCACGGCCGCCGGCATCGGCATCGCGGACTACGGCAGCGTCGTCCTCCCGTCGACCGACGACGGCAGCGAACCCGTCTCGCTCTACCCCGAGACGCACGTGCCGGTCCTCCGCCGGTCGGACCTCGTCGAGGGGATGCCGGAGGCGTTCTCGTGGCTGGCCGAGAACGTCTCTGGCGAGGGCGGGTCGGCCATCGTCGCCACCGGGCCGAGCGCGACCGCCGACATGGGCGAACTCGTGAAGGGTGCCCACGGACCCAAGGCGGTCCACGTCGTCGTCCTCGACGACGCCGACGAGACGGAGGATCCCCGATGAGCACGTCCCGCGAGGCGAAGGCCGAGCGAATCCGCCACCTGCTGGAGACCGAGGGCGACGCCGTCGGCCAGAACACGCGCGGCTTCAACACCGGTCGCTACGAGTCAGTCGCCGACCTGGAGGACTACGAGGGACTGAAAGACGAGGCGCGGGCGATCAAGGAGGACGCCATCGACCGCCTGCCGGAACTGATCGACGACCTCACCGAGGCTGTCGAGGCGAACGGCGGCACCGTCTACCTCGCCAGCGACGCGGCGGACGCGAACCGCTACGTCCGGGAGGTCTGCGAGTCGAAGGACGCCGACCGCGTGGTGAAGTCGAAGTCGATGACCTCGGAGGAACTGGAGGTCAACGACGAACTCCAGTCTGCAGGGATGGACGTGGTCGAGACCGACCTCGGCGAGTGGGTACTCCAGTTGGCCGACGAGGCCCCCTCCCACATCGTCGCGCCCGCCATCCACAAGTCGCGTGAGGGGATCGCCGAGTTGTTCCGGGAGACGTTCGACCCCGAGGACCCGCCGGAGACCGCCGAGGAACTCACGATGTTCGCCCGCGAGCGACTGGGCGAGTTGATCGCCGACGCCGACGTGGGGATGACCGGGGCGAACTTCCTCACGGCCGACACCGGGACGATGGCGCTGGTGACGAGCGAGGGGAACGCTCGCAAGTCGGCGCTGGTACCGGACACCCACGTCGCGGTGGCCGGCGTCGAGAAGGTGATCCCCTCGGTCGAGGACCTCCAGCCGTTCGTGGAACTCATCGGTCGCTCCGGCACCGGTCAGGACATCACCTCCTACGTCTCGCTGTTGACGCCTCCCGTTAACTCCCCGACCGTCGACTTCGGCGACGACACCCCACTCGCAGACGCCGGCAGCGACGACCGGGAGTTCCACCTCGTCCTCGTGGACAACGGCCGGATGACGATGCGCGAGGACGACCAGTTGAAAGAGACGCTGTACTGCATCCGGTGTTCGGCGTGTGCGAACTCCTGTGGCAACTTCCAGAGCGTCGGCGGCCACGCCTTCGGCGGGGAGACGTACTCCGGCGGCATCGCCACCGGGTGGGAGGCCGGTATCGAGGGCGAGGCGGTCGCGGCGGAGTTCAACGACCTCTGTACCGGCTGTTCCCGCTGTGTCGACGCCTGTCCGGTGAAGATCGACATCCCGTGGATCAACACGGTCGTCCGCGACCGGATCAACCGGGGCGAGAGCGGCGAGTTCGACTGGCTGGTCGAGGGACTCACCCCGGACGCGGAACCGGGTGGCGTGGACCTCCAGAAGCGGTTCTTCGGGAACTTCGCGACCCTCGCGAAACTCGGCAGTGCCACCGCCCCCCTCTCGAACCGGCTCGCCGACCTCGGGCCGGTTCGTTCCCTCTTGGACCGCACGCTCGGCATCGACGAGCGCCGCGACCTCCCCGAGTTCCAGCGCGAGACGCTGGTCGACTGGTTCCGCGCCCGTGGGGGGTCCCACGTCCCGCGCCACGAGGCCGACCGCGAGGCACTCCTCTACCCCGACACGTACACGAACCACATCGACACCAGTCGCGGGAAGGCGGCGGTCCGGACGCTCGAAGCACTCGGCGTCCACGTCACGGTGCCGTCGGTCCCGGCGAGCGGCCGCGCGCCACTCTCACAGGGGATGGTCGCGACCGCCGAGGAACGGGCCCACGAGGTGTTCTCGGCGCTCGCGGAACCGCTCGACGAGGGGCGGGACGTGGTCGTGGTCGAACCGTCGGCGCTGGCGATGTTCCACCGGGAGTACGAACAGTTCCTCGCGCCGGCCAGTTTCGAGCGCCTGCGCGACAACTCCTACGAGGTGCTGGAGTACGTCTTCGGCCTGCTGTCGAACGGGGCGGAGGTCGACCAGCTGGCGGGCCCCTCGACCGATCGGACGAGTGCGGTCGCCGACGGCGGCGCGAGCACCGACCGTCTCGCGTACCACGCCCACTGCCAGCAGCGTACGCTCGGGCTCGCCGAACACACCGTCGCGGTGCTGGAGGCGGTCGGCTACGACGTGCGCACCTCCGAGACCGAGTGCTGCGGGATGGCCGGCAGCTTCGGCTACAAGTCGGAGTACTACGACCTTTCGATGGACGTGGGCGAACCGCTCCGCGAACAGTTCGGCGACGAGGACGGGCGCGACCGGCGGGTCGTCGCGTCCGGCACCTCCTGTCTCGAACAACTCGACGCGCTCCTCTCGCGGGACGCGACCCACCCGGTAGAACTGCTCGTGCCGGACGGCTGACGGGGCGGCGCGGACCACCCTCCCGCCGTCCGTCAGACGCCCGTCAGCCGCGAGTTCCGCGTCCTACGAACGCTTAAGGGGCGGGGCGTCTTGGCACACGCTATGGACGGTACGCCACAGGAGATCACGACCCTCGTCGGGCGGGAGGTCTACTCGAACAACGGCGTCTTCGTCGGCGAGGTCGAAGACGTTCGACTGGACCTCCAGCAGGAAGTCGTCACGGGGTTGGCAGTCGGACAGTTGAACCAGGAGTTGTTCGCGGGTCGCATCGAACGCGGGAAAGGCGTCATGATCCCCTACCGCTGGATTCGCGCGGTCGGCGACGTGATCCTCGTCAACGACGTCATCGAACGACTCGAAGGGACGAACGACGAGGAAGAAGAAGCGGTCGTCTGACGCGTCGGCCGACTCCCCGATGCGACTGGCTCGTCAGTTCCCGTTTCCGCTCTCGCTACTGCCGCCTTCCACACCCATCGCCTGAAACAGCTTTCGACGAACCGCTTCTTCGGTCAACTGCAGGAGGGTGTCCCGGTTGCCGTTGCCGGAGTCGAGGCCCGTGAACAGGCCGAGTGGAATCTCGACGTTTCCCTGCTCGGAGTGACCGGCGGCGTCGCCGATGCCGCCGAAGGCGTCCTGGAGCACGTTGCCGATGTTGATGCGGATGTCCTTCGACTGGGCCGCGAGGTAGATCGTATCGTCGGCGATGCCGAAGACGGCCGTCGTCGTGATCCCCTCCAGGTTCAGGAGATGCTGGGCGGCCTGTGTCAGCGCGTCCCGGTCCCGGATGAACCCGGCGTTCGAGACGAGGTGACTGCCCTGCACCTCGCGGTTCGTGATCGCCTCCGCCAGCACGTCGAGCGTCTCGGGCGACATCGACGGCGACTCGACCTGTTCCAAGGTGTCGTGGTTGGCGAAAGGGTAGAGATACGCGGCCGCAGTCAGGTCGGCCGGCGTCGTGTCGCGTTTGAAGTCCAGCGTCTCCGCGCGGATCCCGTACAACAGGGCGGTGGCGACCGTCTCGCTGGGGCTGAGATCGAACTCCTGGATGTACTTCGTCAGGATAGTCGAACTCGAGGAGACGTTCGGTCGGACGTCGACGAAGGCGGCCTCGACGCCCTCCTCGGGTTCGTAGTGGTCGATGAAGATGTCGACGTCCATGTCGAGGTCGATGTCGCCGGACTTCATCTGGTCGACCAGTGCGACCGCGCCGTACTCGTCCAGCGGGGGTGCGTCGGCCCGCGCGGTCAGGTCGATCCCCAGCAGGTTGACGAACGCGCGGTTCTCCTGGTGGCCGATCTCCCCGTCGTAGACGATGTCGGCCTCCAGTCCGTACTCCATCGCGATCTCGCGCAGGGCGATCGCACTGGCGATGGAGTCGGGGTCGGGGTTGTCGTGTGTGAGAATCGCCAGCGTCTCGTCGGTCGACTCGAGCAAGTCGGCGAGTTGGCGGGCCTTGTACTCCAGTTCGCCGGACTCCAGCGACCGGAGCGCCGAGTCGGCGATGACCTCCGAGGGCGTGATGACCACGTCGGCACCGAGGTCGACGAGTTCGTCCTCGGACACCGGGTCGGAGGCGCGGACGACCACGAACTGGTCGCCCCCGCGTTCCCGGATCGCAGACACGGCGGCTTTGTTGGCTCCCACGTCCGACGAGAGGATCAGGATCACGTCGCGGTCCTCGACGACCTCTGCGACGGACGGTTCGCGGATGTCGGTGGTCTGTGCGTTCAGGTCCTGGTCCCGGAGTGCCTCGACCCGGCTCTCGTCTTTGTCGAGTATCAGTACGTCCTTCCCCTCGTCTGCCAACTCCTCGGCGACAGCGTGGCCCACGCTCCCACACCCCAAGATAGCGTACGTGGACATCGAGGAGATCGTGACCCCAGTACTCATCGTGTCCAGTCTACCGGCGGACGACACTTAACAGCCACCATTCGCCCAATCGCCGGTGACGGGCCCAGACTGGCGCTGTCCGGCGGTTCCGTCGGCGACCCTACCGCCTCCGGAACAGCGACAGGAGGACGACCGCGTACCACGCGGCACCCGCGAGTGCGAGGAGACGGCCGGCGACGACGACAGTCCCGAGACCTGCCGCGAGGCCGACCACCTCGACGCCGAGTCCGCCGGCCAGCAGACCGAGTATCGCCGCCGCACCCCGGTCGGACGACCCCGGCACGCTCCCGACCGCCGGCGGGTAGAACTGGAAGGTGAGGCCGACGACGGTCAGGCCGAGGAAGCCCAGCAGGTTCAGCCGTCGGTGGACGACGACGAGGGCCGGGTCGACGCCACCGACTGCGAACCACGCGCCCACCCCGACCGCGACGGCCCCCGCGAGCACACCGAACAGCGGGCCACGGAGCGCCACGCGCCGCCGGTCGCTCCGGACGTACCAGGCCAGATAGCTCGCCGCGAACGCGAGTATCGCCGTCGCCTCGACTGCGGCACCGACCTGGAACCACGGGCCGGCGGGGAGCGTCACGGCGAGCAACACGGGACCGACCGCTCCGGCCGGAAGCGCGACGAACAGCGGCGGTCGCCACGGACGGACGACGAGAAACCGAGGGAGGAGCCGTGAGCCGACCGCGAGGACCAACAGCCCCGCGCCGCCGGCCGCCAGCAGGTGGCTCGCGCGGGGCGGGTAGCCGTCGACGACGGGCGGGAGCGGCGTCGCCCCCGCGAAGAGGGCGTAGCTCCCCACGAATAGGTACAGGAGCGCGACGGGGACGAAGGCGTCCGCGTAGCGGTCCAGTGGCCGCCGGTCGGCGTTCGACTCGCTCGTCCCGGTCTCCCGGCCGGAGAGGTTGTCCCGGACGGTCCACGCGAGCGTCCCGACCGCGACCGTCACGCCGAGTGTCCAGCAGGCCGCCCCGAGTGTGCCGACGACCGGCGGACTCCCCGGGAACCCGGCGACCGCGACGCCAGCCGCGCCGACCGCCGTCAGCGGGAGGGAGAGAGCCGGCGCACGCGGGAACGCGAGGTCGCGGGCGAAGTACGACGGGACGAGCGCGAACGCCTTCCCGAGGGCGACGTGCAGCACGAAGCCGAGCAGTCCGAGGGCGACGGGCGTGGCTCGCGGGGCACCGAGCAGGACGGCCGTCTGCCACACCGGCAGTGCTACGACGCCGACCGCGACGGTGCGTCGTGCCCACCGACTCGTGGTCGCCTGTGCCATCGTTCCGAGTCGCACGCGTCGCGCCAAGAAACTCCGGCCGAACCGATTCGGTCCGGGAGTCGCCGCCGGGCGTGACCGACACACACGCCGCCGGCGAAGGGAAACGCCTTTTACCGTACCGCAGATACTGTTGGATGCGTTGGGCCGGTAGCTCAGTTAGGGAGAGCGTCTGACTCTTAATCAGACGGTCGGGGGTTCAACTCCCTCCCGGCCCGCTTCTGCGAGACTCGACACGACGAGTACCTCGTGTACTCGTCACTCGTCGGTCGTTCGTCGCACCGGGTGAGCGACGACACGCGCGTCACGCTACGAAGCTAAGTCCTCGGCGCACGTACTCTCTGCATGGTCAAACGCAGTACACTCTTACTCGGAGCCGTCGGCTTGCTCGCGGTCGGATTCGGTGCCCGCAGATACGTCCAAGACCGAAACACGCCCCGCGTGGACTACGAGACGGTCGCCCGCATCGGTAACGTGGAGATCAGACGCTACCCGCCGACCGTCCTCGTCGAGACGGTCGCACCTTCGGAGAACGCCGCCTTCTGGCGACTGTTCCGGTACATCTCCGGGGCGAACCGCAGTTCGACCGAAGTGTCGATGACGGCCCCCGTCGAGTCGGCCGGCGAGTCCATCTCGATGACCGCGCCTGTAGAGACCGAAATCGACAGTCGGAGCGAGTCGGTCTCGATGACGACGCCGGTCGAGTCGGACACGAGCGAGGAGGGCGTCCGGATGGCGTTCTACCTCCCGGCCGAGTACGACTACGACACCGCACCGCGACCGACCGACGACTCGGTGAGACTGGTCGAACAGCCCGGCAGAACACTCGCGGTCCTCGGGTTCTCGTGGTTCACGACCGACGGCCGCGTCGCCCGGAAGACCGAGGACCTGCTGGCGACGCTCGCCGAGGCAGACGACGAGATCAGCATCGAGGGCGAGCCCTTCCTGATGCGGTACGACGGTCCCGGCGTCCCGCCGTTCCTCCGGACGAACGAGGTCGCCGTCGAGGTTCGGCGGACGACCGGCAACTGAGTCGGTTACGGTTCTTCGGTCTCGGAGTCCAGATAGTCGGTCTCCGGATCGGTTGTCTCCAGATCGTCGGTCGTGAACGTGTACGCCCGGCGATCGCCGCCAGTGACGCTGACGGTCTCCATCTCACCCGCGACCAGTTCGGGGAGTCGCGCCTCGAACTGCTGGAGGTGGTCGGAGTCGGCGTGTGCCTCCCACGCCGACCTGTCTTCGTACTGCTCGAAGAACCGGACGGTGTGCTCGTCGGTCACGTCGGTCGTCGCGTGGTAGGTGACGACGCCCGGTTCCTGTCGGGACCGTTCGGCGAGGTCGGCGACGATAGCGAGGGCGTCGTCGTAGCGGTCGGGGTCGATGGGGATGCTCGTGTGGACGACGATCATGTCGGTCGAGAGAACTATCTGGGGAGGCGGTCGTAACTCTGGTGGTGTGCAGTCACCGAGTCCGGTTCGGTGGTGTGCAGTCACTGCTGTCGGTCGTACCACTGGAGGCGTTCGCCGATCTGCATCCCCTCGGTCGGGTTCTCGACACTCGCGTCTGTCTTCGCCAGCAGCGGCCGGAGTGGCTCGGTGTAGTCTCGCCCAGCGTGGAAGACGACCGTGGTGTCGGCGTCGAGTCGCTCCCGCCGCCACAGCGACCCGAAGACGCAGTCGGCCCAGCGTTCGCGTTCCTCCGCCGGCGCGTCCGCGAGCGTCTCCTCGTACGGTTCGACGGGGTCGCCGTCCGGCACCAGCAGGCCGTGGCGTGCCGAGAGGACGTACCACCGGTCGTGGTGCGTGTCGGCGTAGTCGCGCATCTTCCGGAAGTACGTCGACGCGTCGTAGAGGTCGCGTGGGCTGGCCGCTTCGTCGCGCTTGTCGGCCGTACAGCTGACGAGTCCGATCTCCATGCCGAGAGTCGCGTCACGGTCGGGCAAAGGTAATCGGTCGTTACGAATCGAAACCGCTTTTCTCGCGCCCCGTCGCCTCTCGGTGTGTCCAACTCCCGGCTCCAGTTCTGGGTTCTCTACCTGACTCGCTTCGCGGGCGGTTTCGGTTTCATCACGCTCGTCACGCTCCTGCCGCAGTACATCGAAGTGCTCGACCCCTCTGCCGTCTCGGTGCTGGGACTCACGGTCGGCGCGGGCATCGTCATCGGTCTGTTCACCACCGGCTTCACGCTGGCCCAGACCGTCGCGGTCGTCCCGCTGGCGTGGGCCGGCGACCGCTACGACAAGCGACTCGTCCTGCTCGGTCTGCTGGCTGTCGGTACGGTCGTCTACGCCGGGTTCGCCCTGGTCGAGTCGCCCGGCGGGTTCATCGCGGTCCGGGCGATGCAGGGTGTCGTCGTGACCGGCGCGGGGCTGATGTCGCTCTCGCTCGTCGGCCAGATCGCCGACGCCGGCACGCGCGCGAACCACATCGGGAAGGCGAACGCCTCGCGCTTCGCGGCCTCCATCCTCGGCAGTCTCTCTGCGGGTGTGCTGTACGACGCCTACGGCTTCACCCCGATCTTCGCGGTCATCTCTGTCCTGCTGGCGGCGACGACGGTCGGTGTCTGGCTCCTGCTCGACGACGACGAGACCCGCATCCGGGGGTTCCCCTTCTCCGATCTCGCGCTGAATCGCAGAATCCTCACGCTGACGAGTTTCCGGGCACAGTACGCCGTGGCGGTCACGCTCGTCCGGACCTGGGTCCCCATCTACGCCGGCGTCTCCATCGCGCGGGGCGGACTGGGGTACACGAACGCGGCGGTCGCCGTCTCGCTGCTGATCGTCGCCGAGAAGCTGACGAACATGCTGTTTCAGCCACAGACCGGCAAGATCTCTGACCGAACCGGGCGCGCGCTGTTCGTCTTCGCCGGCGGCACCGCGTACGGACTGGTCGCGCTGGCGGTCCCCCTCTCGCCCGCAGTCGGCGCGCTCCTCGACCTGCCCGCCACGTTCCCGGTCGTCGGCGACCTCTCGCAGGCGTTCCTCCCACTGCTCGCGCTGAACGGGTTGCTGGGCATCGCGGACAGTTTCCGGGAACCGGCGAGCATGGCGCTGTTCGCCGACGAGGGGACCGACGACGGCGGCGTGGCGTCGAGTTTCGGGATCCGGGAACTCGTCTGGCGGCCGGGGAGTGTCGCCGCGCCGTTGCTCGGCGGGACGCTGATGACCGACGTGGGGATGGCGTGGGTGTTCTACGTCGGCGGCGGCTTCGCGGTACTGGGTGGGCTGACGTTTCTCGCGGTGCTGTGGCGGTACCACGGTGCGCGGGCACTCGTGGAGTGGTGAGGAGTCGGACGGTCGGTACTCGCTTCCGGACACCCGTCTCCGTCTCCCGTCACCCGAGTCGCTTCGAGACCACCGCCGAGAGCAGGAACAACGGGAGCGCGACCGCGACCGCCCCGGCGAGTAGCCCCCAGTCGGACAGCGAGAGCGCGACGGTCCCGAAGTAGGTCCGGAGTGGTGTGTACAGCACCGCGAGTTGGAGGACGAACGAGACCACCACGGCCAGCGAGAGCCAGCGATTCGAGAGTGGGCTGGTCCCCTTGAGCCACCGGACGACGAACAGTTTCCCGAACTCCAGGACGACGAAGCCGGTGAACACCATCGTCACCGCGTACCGGGTCGCGTCTGCCGCGCCGTCGAGTGCGAGGAACATCACCCCGAGCATGACCGCCGTCGCCGTCAGGCCGGCCCCGCCGACGAACCCGAGCATCGGTCGGTCGATGACGCCCTCGGCGCGGTCGCGCGGGTCGTGAGCCATCACGTCGCCCGACTCCGGATCGGTGCCGATGGCGAGGGCCGGAAGCCCGTCTGTCAGGAGGTTGATCCAGAGCAGTTGGACCGGCGGGAGGATCAGGTAGCCGAGCAGCGACGCGAGTAACACGAGCAGCACCTCCGCGACGTTGGCCGACAGCAGGTAGGCGACGAACTTCCAGATGTTGTCGAAGATGGTGCGTCCCCGGCGGATGGCGGCCGTGATTGTCGCGTAGTTGTCGTCCAGTAGGATCACGTCGCTCGTCGTCTTCGCCACGTCGGTCCCGCGTTCGCCCATGGCGATGCCCACGTCTGCGGACTTGAGCGCGGGCGCGTCGTTCACGCCGTCGCCGGTCATGGCGACCGTGTGGCCCGCCGACTGGAGGGCGTCGAGGATGCGGACCTTGTGGCTCGGGGCGGCGCGGGCGAACACGTCGGTCTCGTCGACCACCTCGGCGAGTTCGTCGTCCGAGAACGATTCGAGTTGTCTGCCGGTGACGACCGCCGACGAGACCGACGCGTCGTCTTCGAGCAGACCGAGTTGACCGGCGATGGCGGCGGCGGTCCGGGCGTTGTCACCGGTGATCATCTTCACGTCGATGCCCGCCGAGCGCGTCTCGGCGATGGCCGCCTTCACCTCGGGGCGTGGTGGGTCCAGCATCCCCTGGAGGCCGACGAAGATCAGATCGGACTCCGCGATGGTGGAGTCACCCGTCTCGGTCTCGTCGGTGGCAGACGCGTCCGTCTCGGCAGTCTCGGTCCCGGCGTCGTCTGCCGCCGTCGCTTCGCGGTACGCGAACCCCAGCACGCGGAGCGCGTCGTCGCCGAAGGCGTCGACTCTCGCACGGATAGTCTCCCGACGTTCGTCGTCGAGTTCGACGACACCCTCCGGCGTGAGGAGTCGGGCCGAGCGGTCCAACACCGCCTCGGGTGCGCCCTTCACGTAGATGGTGTCGTCGTGTCTGGTCGCCATCCGCCGGCGCTCGGCGGAGAACGGAGCTTCGTCGGTCCGGGGTGCGGCGCGTCGGATCGCCTCCGCGTCGAGGCCGGCGGTGTCGGCCGCCACGAGGAGTGCACGCTCGGTCGGGTCGCCCGAGTCGACCTCGGCGTCGTTACACAGTACGCCGGTCCGCAGGAGTCGGTCGAGTTGGTCGTCCAGTGCGGCACGGGCACCGTTCGGGGTCGCGTCACTGCCGTCCACGTCCACGTCGGCGGGAGCGAGGGCGCGATCCGGCACCCACAGGCGCGTCACGCGCATCCGGCCCTCGGTCAGCGTGCCGGTCTTGTCGGTACAGACGACGTCCACGCTACCGAGCGACTCGACGACCGGGAGTGATCGCACGAGGGCGTTCTCGTCGGCCATCGCTCGGACCCCGACCGCGAGGGTGAGCGTCACGACCGCCGGCAGCCCCTCCGGAATCGCAGCGACCGCCAGCGAGACGGCGGTCAACCCGGCGGTCAGCAGGTCGGTGCCGCGCCACACGAGCAGTGGCACGAGCAGTGCCGAGAGCGCGAGGACACCGATCCCGAGGCGGCGACCGAGCGTGTCCACGTCGGCCTGGAAGGGCGTGTCGCGGTCCTCGACGCCGAGCAGTTCGCCGGCGATAGCGCCCATCTCGGTGTCCATCCCGGTGTGGACGACGACCGCGACGCCGGAGCCACGGGTGACGTTCGTCCCGCGATAGACGGTGTTCGACCGCTCCGCGAGGTCCGTGTCGGCCGATAGTCGGCCGGTCGCCTTCGAGACCGGGACCGACTCGCCGGTGAGTGCGGCTTCGTCTACTTCGAGACTGGCGGTTTCGAGGAGTCGAGCGTCGGCCGGCACGGTGTCGCCCTCCGACAGGAGGATCACGTCACCCGGCACGAGGTCCGCAGCGTCGATCTCCCGTTCGGTGCCGTCTCTGCGGACCCGGATCGTCGGCTGTGCGAGTTTCGACAGCGCCTGGATCGACTGCTCGGCGCGGTAGTCCTGCACGAAGCCGAAGACGCCGTCAGCGAGGACGATGACGAGGATCAGGACCGCGTCCACGACGTTGCCGACGGCCGCAGAGAGGAGTGCGGCGACGACCAGGACCGCGATCAGCGCGTTGGCGAACTGCCCGACGAGGATCGACAGCGGAGACCGACCGGCGTCGCTCTCCAACTCGTTTTTCCCGAAGCGCTCCCGTCGTGTCTCGACCGCGTCGTCGTCCAGTCCGGACTCGTCGGTGTCGAGAGCGTCCAGCAGGTCGTCTATCGGTGTGCTGTGGGGGGACAGTCGGTCGTCGCGCTGGGACACTCCCGGGTGGTTGGGCGCGGGGTGGCTTGAAACTGTGCCGCGTGTGACTCGGTCCCGTGATCTGTGTGGTCGGTCGACCTGATCGCGGGTCGCCGCGCACGACAGCACCACTCCCGCAACCGGCTCCGACTCCTCACAGCAGTCGGACGTCGCCCCACAGCGACTCCGTTCCGGGACGCTCCGAAACCGACAAACACCCGCCGCGAGTACGACCGGCAATGAACCCACTGGACCGCTACGACGACCTCGTGCCGGGGTACGAGGCGTTCCGGGAGGCCTGCGACAGACCGCTTCCCTCCGTCGTCCGGGTCAACACCATCAAGACCACCGTCGAGCGCGCCCGGGAGGCACTCGACGCCGAGGGCGTCGGCTACGAACCGACCGACTGGCACGACGGTCTCCTCCGGTTCGACGACCACAGTCCGGGCACCAACTGGCCGTACTTCCACGGCTGGCTCCACGGTCAGGAGGAGGTCTCCGCCCTGCCGGCACTCGCGCTCGACCCACGACCCGGCGAGCGCGTGCTCGATGCCTGTGCCGCACCGGGAAGCAAGACCTCCCAGCTCGCGGCGCTGATGGACGACACCGGGACGCTGGTCGGCAACGACAACAACCTCGGTCGCCTCTCGGCGTTACGGCACAACGCCGAGCGACTTGGCGTGACGAACCTCGCCGTCACCCGGCAGGACGCCCGGAACTACTCGCTGAAACCCATGCAGATGGACGCCTTCGACCGCGTGCTGGTCGATGCCCCCTGTTCCTGTGAGGGCACCTGTCGGAAGAACCCCGACGTGCTCGACCAGTGGACGATGGACCACGTGCAGGGGCTGATCGGCGTCCAGAAGGGCATCCTGCGCCGGGCGGTGCAGATGACCCGCGAGGGCGGGACGGTCGTCTACTCGACCTGCACCTTCGCCCCCGAGGAGAACGAGGCGGTCGTGGACTACGTCCTCGACGCCGAGGACTGCCGGGTCGTGGACCGGGACCTCCCCCTCCAGACCGATCCCGGTGTCACCGACTGGGACGGCGAGACGTTCGACGCCTCGCTGACCGACACCCACCGGGTCTACCCGCACCGCAACGACACCGGCGGCTTCTACTGTGCGACACTGGAGGTGGGCGCGTGAGCGACGGCGACGGCGCGCCGGGCAACGACGGCGGCCAGTTCGACCGCCTGCCCGCGACCAGCGAGGACCGCGAGGTGCCGGGCAGAGCCACCCGCGAGGAGGTGCTCGACTGGTGGGACGACCGGTTCGGCATCCCGCCCGAGACGTTCGACGACTACAGCTTCTGGGAGAAGGGGAAGGGCAAGATCTGGTGTTTCCGTGGCGAGGCACCGGACCCGGTGGACGTGGAGGGACTCGGGATGACGTTCCTCCGGACGCGACAGGAACACTGGAAACCCGCCACGAACGCGGTCCAGCGGTTCGGCCGAGGTGCGAGCAAGAACGTCGTCGAACTGTCCGGCGAACCGGCCAGCCGGTTCGCTCGCGGCGAGGACCAGGAACACGACTGGGACGGCGACTGGGGCTACGTGATCGCGGCCCACGACCTCGCCGGCGACCTGGAACCGATGGGCGTCGGCCTATACGTCTACGGCGAACTGCGCTCGACCGTCCCGAAAGGTCGCCAAGAGGACCTGCCGGAACTGTAGTACCAGAATGTGCGACAGTGAGCCAGTTACTCGTCTCGGACGATCGACTACTCCGTCTTCTCCCGCACCGTTCCGCCAGACAGCCCCTCCCACTCGACCCGGTAGCCGAGTCGCGAAAGCACGGCACTGGCATCCTCGATGCCGTACTCGGCCAAGACAGCCTCGGCGTCGGAGAGCGCCATTCCGACCTCGATGTCGTCGGCAACCGACGCCAGCACGTCGGGTTTGACGAGCGTCCGACCGACGCGTTCGTGGGCCGGAAACGTCCGACCTACGACGACCGACTCGGGGACACCGTACTCCTCGGCGAGCGCCGCGATGGTCGTCACGTCGGCGTCGGGTGTGAGTTCGTCGGGCAGATTCTCGCCCGCCTCCGCTGCCAGTCGGGCCTCGTAGGTCCTGAGTGCGTCCACCACGTCCTTCACCCGGACGCTCCCCCGGTAGGGGATCGCTCTGGCGTCCCGTGCCTCGATTTCCTCGCCGACGCCGAGACTCTCGTCGACCGCGACGAGTAGCTCCACGTCCTCCGCACTCTCCAACTGCGAGAGTTTCTTCGCGACGTACTCGGGCGTCCAGAACCCCATGATCTCGAAGAACACCCGGAAGTCGGCGTGGCGGTAGTCGAACGCGAAGTCCGGGATCATCACCCGCGTCCCGGTGGCGAGCGGTTCGGGTTCGCGAGTCAGGTCCCAGTCGAGGTCGAGCGACGAGAAGCGCGTGGCGAAGTCGCGTTCGACCGCAGAGTCGAACGCGGCGTCCGCGACCGGATCGACACCCGGCACCGACACGTCCGCGTCCGACAGCGTCAGGTCGCGTTCGGTCCCCCGGTCGTCGATCGTCGCCGAGAGCCGCCAGTCGTCGGTCGCGGCGACCGACCGCAGGAGGCGGGCGAACCGGGTGCCGTACCGCCGCGTCGAGCGAAAGAGCGCGTCCGGACCGGTGACGACCAACTCTCTGCCCTCCGGTGTCTGGCGGACCTCGTACATCAGTCGGAGGCGTTTGACCGCCGAGACGAGGTTGCGGGGATCGGACGAGCGAACTCGCACCTCGGTCGCGTCGAACAGCGCGGTCTGTGCAAGCGAGAGGTTGTACTGCGTCACCAGTTCGTCGGGGCTCCAGCGCGGGGTGAACTCTGCCAGAATCTGTCGCGCGTCCCGGTCGGCGTACAGCGAGTCGGCGACGCTCTCGGCGTCGGTGCCGAGGCGGTCCCCGGCGCGGGCGAGTGCCTGCGCCCGGTCGTCGTCGGTGACGACGCCGCCGACTGCCTCGGCCGACTCGAAGGCCACGCGGCGGGCGCGGTCCGGCGGGACCTCGGCGCGCGTCTCGAAGGTCGCGTCGCGCTCACAGAGGCTGGCGAACCCGCGAACGATCTTGAAGTGGTCGGCCTCGGGTTCAAGTTCGGCGAGCGCAGCGTCCAACGCGGCGCGTTCGTGCCCGACGTGGCCCTGAAAGACGCCGACGACGCGGGCGGCCATCGGGCGGGCCGACCGGTCCAGAAACTGCGGGTGGTAGCCGCCGCCGGCCCGCGAGACGCGCAGGAGGTCCTTCGTCAGCACTGCCGAAGGTTGGTGGTCGCGTGGCAAAAGGGTCGCGGGACTGACCGCATTCGCGTCGGTCGCGTTCGGTCGCACCTCACGTCAGAGGACAAGGCTGATACTCTCCCCGCGAGAGCGTCGGCGTATGCGACGACGCGCCCTCCTCACCGCACTCACTGCCGGTGTCGCGGGACTCGGTGGCTGTCTCGGGCCGGCACAGACGGCCTCCGGTCCGCGCCGTGCGCCCGACGCCCCGGCCAGCGCACCCCGCGAATCCGACCCCGGTCCGGTGCTCGTGATCTCCGACTTCCGGACCGAAGCCGACGACGGCGGCGGTGTCCGGGCGGTTGTGGTCGTCTCGAACCGGGCGGAGTCGGCGCGGACGACGACGGTCACGGGAACCCTGCGGTTCGACGGCGAGGAGTACGTTCGGACTGCCGAGCGGACGGTGCCGGCCGGCGGCACCTCGCAGGTCGTGTTCACCTACGACGTGCCCTACGAGGCGTTCCAGCGAAACGGCGCGTTCGTGCCGAGTCTCGACTGAATCGGCTCCGCTCGGCGCTCCGTCACGCCGACGCGCGGTCGGCGTCTGCGGTCAGCGTCTGCGGTCGGCGACACGTTCCTCTGCGGTCTCGCTGCTGACGACTTCGTAGAGAATCGCGGTCCCGCCGTCGGCTTTCGGCCGGAGCACACGCCCGAGGCGCTGGGTGAACTCGCGTTCGCTCCCACTGCCGGAGAGCAGAATCGCCACGTTCGCGTCCGGCACGTCGACGCCCTCGTCCAAGACGTTCGCGGCCACGACCCTGCTGTAGTCGCCCTCGCGGAACCGTCGCAGGAGCTCCCGTCGCTCGGGTGCGCTCGTCTCGGCGGTGATCGCCGGGAGGAGGAAGCGTTCGGAGAGTCGATAGACCAGATCGGTGTGGGCGGTGAAGACGATCACGCGGTCCTCGCGGTGGCGGTCCAGCAGACGCCGGCAGGCCCGGACCTTCCCCTCGGAGTTCATCATGATCTCGCGGGCGTCCTGCTTGGCCAGCAGTGCCTCCCGCGCCTCGGGGTCGGTCCCGGAGCGCTTCACGAGTTCCTGATAGTCGCTCCCGGACCGGAAGGTGATGTTCGACCGCTTCAGGTAGTCCACGAAGACGCCCTGTCGCGCCTCGTAGCGCTCGCGTTCTGCCGGGGTGAGTTCGACCTCGACGCGGCGAATCTCGTAGTCCGCGAGGTGTTCGCCGGCCAGATCGTCCGGCGTGAGGCTGACGAGTCGGTCGCCGACCAGATCGGCGACGATCTCGTGTGCGCCGTCCGGGCGCTCGAAGGTCGCGGTCAGACCGAGGCGGCCCGGCGCGACCAGCAGGCGGGCGATGTCCCGGTAGCCCTCGCCGCCGAGGTGGTGGACCTCGTCGAAGACCACGAGGCCGAAGTCGCCGCCCACGTCGTCGGCCCGGAGGTACGCCGAGTCGTAGGTCGCCACGGTGAGCTGCTCCTGACGTTGGTCGCCACCCCCGAACTGCCCGACCGGGACGTCGAACTCGGTTCGGAGTTCGCGCCGCCACTGCTCCAGCAGGTCGACGGTCGGGACGACCACGAGCGTCGGCACCGACAGCGCGGCCATCGCGGCGACCGCGATCACGGTCTTCCCGCTCCCGGTCGGCAGTTCGAGGACGCCGCGCTCGCCCGCCTCGTGCCACCTGTCGAGGGCGTCCCGCTGGTACTCGCGGAGGTCGTAGTCGGTCGAGAGCGCGAGGTCGGGATCGGTGATCCGGGGCCGGACGCGGTCGTCGACCGAGACGCCAGCGTCGTCGAGGGTTTGCCGAATCGCGGCGTAGCGGTGGGCCGGCGCGCGAGCGACACCGCTCCGTGGGTCGGACTCGACGCCGGGGAGCGGCGGGAGGCCGGTCGTCTCGGCGGTGTCCGGCGTCGCGGAGTCGGCGTCTGTCTGCTCGACGCGGAGAGTCCCGTCCTCGAAACTGAGCCGGATCGTCACTGGTCGACGTTGGTCGGTCCGCCGGATAAATCGCTCTACTCGGGTGGATCGGGGTTCGGCGTGGATTCGGTCGAACCAGGTGCAGACGACCGAGTCGACCCGACCGGAGACGACGAGCGGTGAAAGCCGCCGGCGCGTCGTCTGCGTGGTCGGAACCCCGCTGTCGCGGTGCTCCCCACACCTCCCCGACTGCTGGCGCTTCGGACAGCGAGCAGGGTCTCGCTGTCGGTCGCCAGCAGATCGCGTCCTGTCGGGTTCCGGACTGTCGTCGGAGAGTACGGGATTGCGGTCGTCGTGTGCGGTCCGGTAGTCACCGTGCTCGGCGGGTCAGTAGTTGTCGCGGGCCGAGTACGTCCGGGAGAAGTGCAAGGGGAGGGATTTGAACCCACGGACCTCTACAGGAGCGGATCTTGAGTCCGCCGCCGTTTCCTAGCTTGGCTACCCTTGCGCAGTAGCAACCTGTGCCGGCCGGGCGTTAAAGGGTTCCGAAACCTGCCACGCGACGGTCTCGTTTTCGACCGACGCCACACGCCGACGCCGATGGACTCAACACCGCCGGGGCTGTGAACCGTATCATGGACGACCACACCCACGATCCGAGCGTCGCCCCGCCGCTCGGCAACCCCACCGGGTGGCGCGAGGACCGGCGGTGGGAACACGCCACGCTCCGCCGGGCGACGGAACACGGCGTCCGCCTGTTCAACAGCGGGGCCTACCACGCCTCCCACGACTGCTTCGAGGACGAGTGGTACAACTACGGCCGGGGGAGCGTCGAGAGCATGTTCCTCCACGGGATGGTGCAGGTCGCCGCCGGCGCGTACAAACACTTCGACTTCGAGGACGACGGCGGGATGCGCTCGCTGTTCCGGACCGCGCTCCAGTACTTCGGCGGCGTCCCGGACGACTTCTACGGCGTGGACCTCGCCGACGTGCGGGCGACGATGCGGGCCGCACTCGACGACCCGACCGCGCTCCACGGCTGGCGAATCTCGCTGGACGACCACCGGCCGAGCGCCTACGACGCGGACTACGAGTACGCCGAGTCGCTGGAGTGACGCGGTCGGCCGGCGAGGGGACCAGAACGAATCGACGGCGGGGCCTCTCGGACCGCTCGACGCGTCCGGCCGAACGGTGGGGCGGCCGAAACCGAATCCGCATACCATTTGAGCCTCGGCGCGTTCTATCGGGTAGATGAGGATACACCAACTCGGGGAGGGGACCCCGGAGGTGGCCGTGGTCGCGGCGATCCACGGCGACGAGCCGTGTGGCGTCCGTGCCGTCGAGCGATTGCTCGCGGAAGCACCCGACGTCGACCGCCCGGTCAAACTGATCGTCGCCAACGAGGAGGCGCTGGACGCCGGTGAGCGCTACCTCGAAGAGGACCTGAACCGCGCGTTTCCGGGTGCGCCGGACGCGAAGACCCACGAGGCGCGACTGGCCTACGCGCTCGCCGGCGAGATCAGGGACTGTACGACGCTCTCGCTCCACTCCACGCAGTCCTACGGCGACCCCTTCGCCCTCGTCGACACGGTCGACGCGGTCACGCGGTCCATCTGTCCACGCCTCCCGATCGACGAGGTGGTCGAGACCGCCGGCTTCACCGAGGGGCGACTGATCGCCTACCCGCACGTCGTGGAAGTCGAGTGTGGCTTCCAGGGGACCGATCAGGCCGCCGAGAACGCCTACTGGCTCGTGAAGGCGTTTCTCTCGGCGACCGGCGCGCTCGCGGCACCGATGGCCGACGACCCGGTGCAGGACGGCGGCGCACGCGAGGTGACGGTGTTCCGACTCACCGAACCGATTCCGAAGGATCCGGCCGAGGAGTACGAGGTGTTCGTGACGAACTTCGAGGAGGTCGCGGCCGGCGAACGGTTCGCGGCCGCAGACGGCGAGCCACTGTACGCCGAGTCGCCCTTCTACCCGATTCTCATGTCGCCGTACGGCTACGAGGACGTGTTCGGCTACGCCGGTGAGCGCGTCGGCCTGCTGGAGTGATAGCGGACGATTCCTCGCTGGGACGACAGAGAGGGCTCCCAGCGAGTGACTACTGGCGGTCGGCCGATTCGTACTCGGAGTACTCGCTCGGGTAGCCGAGTGCACGCCCGACCGGTGCGAGCAGTCGGACGCCGAACTGCTGGACCCACAGCGGGAGGAGCGCGAGCCACAGCAGGTCGTCGAACCGGTCGAGCACGACCGCCAGTCGCAGGGGGTTCAGTGGCATCCCGCTCGGCGTACTGTGTCCGTCTTCGGCGAGACCGTAGGTGACGCGCATGAACGTCTCGGTCCGGAGCGCGGGACGCACCTCGCCGGTGAGGTGGAGTGCCTCGGTACCGGCGTTCCAGAAGCGATGAGGGACACCCTTCGGGATGGTGATCGACTCACCCGGACCGAGCGCGTAGCGTTCGAACCGACGTCCGCCGTCGGCGGTCGGGTCGCGGATTCGAACGCCGAGTCGTCCGGCGACGACTTCGAGGTCCTCGTCCTGTGCGGGGTGGACGTGGAGCATCGGACCGTGGGAGTTCGGCGGTGCGTCGAGCCACATCTCGAACCGGGTGCGCGCCCCGTTGGTCTCCTCGGCGGTCTCGACGAACCGGATGCGCTTTCCGGCCGGCGCGCAGGTCACGGTCCGGTCGTCGCTCGGCATCGTCGCGTCGGTCTCACTCCCCGGCGGGGCACCGTCGTCGGTCGCCACCGGGATCACTCCTCTGCCGGCGCGAACTCCACCAGCGTCAGGTCGCGGTCGAGGAAACAGTAGTCGTGCGGCGGGTCGCCGAGCACCTCGCTGATCCGGTACTCCGTGTCGAAGTCCGCGCCGTCGGGGACGCAGTACTCGTGGCTCGGACACTCGGTGTGCGGGCAGGGACCCTCCAGTCGGGCCTTGCTTCCGGCGTAGGCCCCCTTGCTGGCGACGTTCGCGGGGACCGGCACCGGTTCGACCTCCACCGCGCGGACGCCGGTGTCGTGGACCGCACACTCCAGCGTCTGGGCGTTGTCGCGGACGCTCGTCACCTCGTAGCGGACGCCTTCCGTGAGGTTGAGACACTGGTTCCGGTAGGGACAGCCCTCACAGGCGGGCGACTCACCGCCGTAGACGAACTCCCGGCCGCCCTCCGCGAGGCGGGAGCCGATGAGCGTGACTTTGGCCATGGTCGGTGTAGGCGTGACGTGGTGTAAAGTCTCCCGGACTGCTCTGTGAGGGTCTCGTCCGCTGCCCGGGTGGGTGGGTCGGTCGGCGGCGGCGTGTGACCTGCGTCCGAGCGTCGTCGCTTCGGGAAGCCGTCACCGGAATTATGCCGGACACCCACGAACTCAAGAGGCTCCGGCGTCACCGGGCGGGTATGAGCAGTGATCTCGCCGGAGACGTCGCCGACGTGTTGGCGGTCGACGCCGACGAGTTCTCCTCGCAGGCCGAGGAGGACGCCGAGGTGGTGAAAGCCGCCCTCAGGGAGGGTACCTTCGACAACCACCAGTCGATCATCGGACTCGAGTACGAGTTCTACGCGGTCGCACAGGGGCGGTGGACCGCCGGCGAGGACGACGGCGAGAACGGGCAACTCCGACGAGTGCCCCGCCGCCTCCTGGAGTACGTCGGGTTCGAGAAGGAACTCGGCCTCCACAACGCCGAGATGTGTACCAACCCGCAACCCCTGAACCCCCACGGCATCCGGGCGCAGGTCGCCGAGGTCCGGGCACGCCTCTCAGCGGCACAGGACGTGATGAACGCCGAGGGGATGCGCCTCGTCAGCGACGCGATGTGGACCGTCCCGCCGACCGGCGAGTCCGCTCGCCAGTACCTCTGTGACAGCGTGGAGAGCGACGGGGTGCGACTGGCGACGAACATGTCGAACGCGGTGCGCTACCACGCGATGGCGAACGGCCCGGAGAGCCCCGACAGCATGGGACTCGACGCACCGAACGTCACGCTGGACGCCGGGACGGTGATGCCCGAGAGTCTCATCACCTCGATCCAGCCACACTACCAGGTGCCCCACGCCGCAGACCTCCCGGACTACTTCAACTACGCCGTCCGGATCGCCGGTCCACTCCTCGCGCTCGGTGTCAACTCGCCGTTCTTCCCGCCGGACCTGTACGACGAGGGCGTCACGGCCGAGCAGATTCTCGCGGACGCCTACGACGAACACCGGATCGGCGTCTTCGAGTCGGTGCTGAACCGCGACGACGCCGAGAAGGTGCGCTTCCCGCACGACCTGGAGACGGTCGAACAGGCGGTCGACCGCATCGCACAGGACGCGACGACGGTGCCGATGCCCGTCACCGACAGCGGGGAACGGTTCGACTCCCGGTTCGCCACGTTCCGTCTCAAACACGGCACCTACTGGCGCTGGGTACGCCCGGTGTTCGACGGGGCCAGCGAGGCGGCCGCGAACGCGCGCATCGAGTTCAGACCGATCCCCGGTCAGCCGACCGTCACGGACTCGGTGTCGTTTCAGGCGGCCTTCGCCGGCCTGATGGAGAGTCTCCCCCGCCGCGAGCACCCGGTCGCCGGTCTCGACTGGGAGACGGCCCGGGACAACTTCTACCGGGCGGCAGACGCCGGCTTCTCGGCGGACCAGCAGTGGATCACGAACGACGGGAAGGAGACGACAGACACAGCCGAGTTGTACGAGGACCTACTCGCACACGCCGCAGACGGTCTGGAGTCGCGGGGCTGTACGACCGAGGAGGCCGAGGCGTATCTGGCTCCCCTGACCGCCCGCGTCGAGTCCGGGCGGACACCGGCCCAGTGGAAGCGCGAGGAGGTCGAACGCCGACTGGATCGCGGTGACGACTTCGAGACTGCGGTCTACGGGATGCAGCGACGCTACATCGAACAACAGACCGAGACGCTGATCGACGGGTCCTTCGCCGACTGGGAGTTGTGAGGTCGGTCCCGCCCGAACACCCCGGCGCGGATCGAACGCGGGCGGACGACCCACGCCGAGGGCTCGAAGCGAGAGCAGAAAGCGAAGACGCCGTCGGATCGCCGTCTCAGTAGAACTCGCGCACGAGGTCCATCGCGTCCTCGGGTGCGCCGTCCGGAATCTCCGACATGTTCGTGTCGAGGCCGAACTGCTGGTCGTAGGAGACCGCGTCGTCGTTCCGGTAGATGACGCCCTGGTACTCCTTCGAGGAGTCCAGAATCTTCTGCTTCGCGGCGTCCTCGTCGGTCGGATCGTGGTCCTCCTCGGCCAGATCCACGAGGTTGTCGCGGAAGTAGTCGTAGGTGTCCACGTCGTTGAACGTCACACACGGCGAGAAGACGTTCACGAAGCCGAACCCGTCGTGTTCGATGGCCTCCTGGACGATCTCGGCGTGCCGCATCGCGTCCGAGGAGAAGGACTGTGCGATGAACGACCCGCCCGAGGCGAGCGCCAGCGCGAGGGGGTTCACGGGCGGCTGTTTCGGTCCTTCGGGGGTCGTCGAGGTCTCGAAGTCCTCACGCGAGGTCGGCGAGGCTTGGCCCTTCGTCAGCCCGTAGATGCGGTTGTCCATGACCACGTAGGTCATGTCGAGGTTCCGCCGCACCGCGTGGACGAAGTGGCCCGCGCCGATGGAGTAGCCGTCGCCGTCGCCGCCGGCGACCATCACTTCCAGATCGGGGTTCGCCATCTTCACGCCGGTCCCGACCGGGAGCGCCCGGCCGTGGACGCCGTGGAGCGCGTAGCTGTGCATGTACGTCCCGATCTTGCCGGAACAGCCGATGCCGGCGACGACGAACGTGTTGTCCGGGTCGTTGCCCGTGTTCGCCAGCGCCTTCATCATCCCGTTCATCGTGCCGAAGTCCCCACATCCGGGGCACCACGTCGGCTGCTTGTCGGACTTGAAGTCCGTGAATCGAACCTGTGAGCTCATGCTGTGACCTCCTCCTCCGCGAGGGCCGCCCGAATCTCGTCTGCGAGTTCGTCGGCCTTGAACCGCACGCCGTCGTACTTGTTGATCCGCTTCACCCGCCGGAGCGCGTCGTGTTCGAGCACGTCCGCGAACTGTCCGGTCTGGTTACACTCGACGACGACCACCTCGTCCGCACTGTTGATCTCCTCGGAGAGATCCGGCCGCGGGAAGATGTACGGCACCGAGAGGAACCGCACGTCGATGTCGTCGTCCTCCAGGAGATCGATGGCCTCGATCAGTGCGCCCTCGTTCGAGCCCCACGAGATGATCAACTGATCCGACTCGGGGTTGCCGAACTCGCGCGGCGACCAGTCTTCCCGCTCCTTCGCGGTCTCGACCTTCCGGGTGCGCTTGTCGACCTGCTCGATGCGCATGTCGGTGTCCTCGGTCCGGCGACCGAGTTCGTCGTGTTCCAGCCCGGTCGACATGTGCGCGCCGCCGGCCGTGCCGGGGAACGCGCGCGGACTCACGCCGTCCTCGGTGAGCGCGTGGGGTTTGAACTGTCCCTTCTCGTTCTGCCACTCGCCGATGGTGTCGTCGTCCACGACGCGGCCGCGTTCGATCTCCACTGCGTCCATGTCGAACGCCTCCGGCGGGAACGTCTGCTCGGTGACCGCCATCGCCAGGTCGGAGACGAGGTAGACCGGCGTGTTGTACTTCTCGGCGAGGTTGAACGCCTCGACCGTCTTCCAGAAACACTCGTCGACCGAGGTGGGCGCGAGGACGAAGCGCGGGATCTCGCCGTGGCCGCCGTACAGCGTCATGTTCAGGTCGCCCTGCTCCTGTTTCGTCGGCATCCCGGTGGAGGGACCCGAGCGCATCACGTCACAGATGACCAGCGGCGTCTCGCTGGTGGCGACGAGACCGAACGTCTCTGCCATCAGGTCGATGCCGGGGCCGGACGTCGCGGTCATCGACCGCGCACCGGCGCGTGCCGCACCGAGCGCGATGTTGATGGCCGACAGTTCGTCCTCGGCCTGCACGACGTGCCCGCCGTACTGTTCGATGCGACCGGTGAGGTACTCCATCACGTCCGTCGCGGGCGTGATCGGGTAGCCGGCGTAGAACCGACAGCCGGCCGCGATCGCGCCCATGCCGATGGCCTGGTCGCCGTTCAGCAGGACGTAGTCGTTGTCGGTCGTGTCGAGGTCGTAGTCGAACTCGTGGTCGTACTCCTCGGCGACGTAGTCCTGTCCCGAGCGAGCCGCCTCCTTGTTGTTCTCGACCAACTGCTGTCCCTTGTTGCCGAACCGCTTCTGGAGGGCCGAGTCGAGGTTCTCGATGGGGAAGTCCGTCACTTCACACGCCGCACCGAGGGCGACGACGTTCCGCATGATCGCGCCACCGGCCTCCTCGGCGAGTCGCTTCAGCGGGACGTCCAGTCCGATCATCCCCTCGGGGATCTCCACGTCCGCCATCGTGGAGCGCTCCCCGTCGTAGATGATGACGGAGCCGTCGTGGAGTTCGTCGAGGTTCTCGTCGATGGTGCGCTGGGTGAGTGCGATCAACACGTCGAGTCGGTCTACGACACTCTGAACGTCGTCCACAGACGTTCTGACCTTGTACGCCGTGTACCCACCGCGGATACGCGACGCGAAGTCCTTCGAGGTGAACACGTGGCGTCCAGCCCGAGAGAGTGCCTGAGCGAAGATCTTCCCCGTGGAGTCGATACCGTCTCCGGCCTCGCCTCCGATAGCCCAGTTGAAGTCCGCAGGCATACTGTTCTGGACCTTCCCGTGGCCCGGTCAAAAGCCTTCTGAAAGGGACGACCACGAACGATTCTCCCACCAGCAATCGTTTCCGGCTCCCGGGTCGCTCGGCGGGCTCCCCGGATCGCGGCTGTCAGACGAACGTCTGACGGTGCGGCAGTAGCTTTATGATCGACTGTCTGAATTCTCCGAATACTGATAGACTACGCCCGATGGTACCCACGAACTGTGTCCGATGCGGCCTGAACGCGGGATACAACCGCGCAGTCGTCGAACTCGTCAGCGGCATCGAGGTCGGCGGCTTCTGTCGCTCGTGTGAGTTGACGGCGTTCGGCGAGACGCTGGAGCGCGGTCACTGGGACGGCGACGGGTGTGCCCTCTGTAGTCGAGACGGCCACTTCGCGCTCCCGGTGTGGGAGTCCGCGCCGACGGTCGAGGACCGCGTCGTCGTCTCGTCGGTGGAGTACGACGTGACGCCAGAGACGGCCGTGCTCTGCGACGAACACCTCCACGAGATGGCCGACGACCTCGACCGGAACCGCCGACAGGGCGCGTCACGCCGCCGACAGTGAGTCTCGGGTCGGCCGATTGGGACACCCTTTTTGCCGCCCGCCACCGCCGACTGGTATGGACACACGCGTCACCGTCGTCGGCGTCACGGATGTCGGCCCGGACACGGTCGCCATCGAGTTCGAGACGCCGACCGACTTCGTCGCACAGCCCGGTCAGTTCGTCAAACTCTCCGCGACGGTCGGCGGGGAGTCGTACTCGCGGTTCTACACGCTCTCCTCGCCCGACACCGAGGGGACGTTCGAGGTGACGGTCGGCATCGACCCCGAGGAAGCCGGCCCGTTCTCGCAGTACCTCGTCGACCTCGCGGCCGGCGACGAACTCGACTGCACCGGTCCCTTCGGCGACCAGCACTACGACGGCGAGTCGCGGGTCGTCGTCCTCGCCGGCGGGCCGGGTGTCGGCCCGGCGGTCGGTATCGGCGAGCGCGCACTGGCCGACGGTGCCGAGGTCGCCGTCGTCTACCGCGACGACGCGCCGGCCCACGAGGACCGACTGGCGACGCTCTCCGAGGCGGGCGCGACGGTGTTCGTGCTCGACGGCGACATCGGCGAGGCGGTCGCGGACGTGCTGACCGGCGCGGCTGGCGAACAGGTGTTCGTCTACGGCTTCGCCGACTTCGTGGCGGAGGCGGAGGAGGCGATCACGGCGGCCGGCGGCGACCCGGACGGCGCGAAGGTCGAGAACTTCGGTTAACCCTTGATGTTGACGACCGGGAACGTGCGGGCCACCTTGTCGCCGATACCGAGTGCGTCCGAGACGCGGACCACCTCGTCGACGTCCTTGTAGACGCCGGGCGCTTCCTCGGCGACGGTCGCGCCGGACTGCGCTTTCACGTAGATCTGCTGGGTCTCCTGGAGGTCGTCCTGCACGTCGCCGCCCCAGAACTCCTTCTTCGCCTGCGTCCGGGACATGATCCGCCCCGCGCCGTGGGCGGTCGAGCCGAACGTCAGATCGAGCGACTGCTCGCCGCCCCGGAGGACGTAGCTTCCCGCGCCCATGCTGCCGGGGATGATGATCGGTTGCCCGACGTCGCGGTAGGCTTTCGGGACCTCGGGGTGGCCGGCCGGGAACGCGCGGGTCGCCCCTTTTCGGTGGACGTACAGTTCGCGCTCCTCGCCTTCGACCTCGTGAATCTCTTTCTTGCCGATGTTGTGGGCCACGTCGTACAGCAGGTGCATCTCCATGTCCTGCCACTCCCGTCCGAACACCTTCTCGAACACCTGCCGCGTCCGGTGCATGATGAGTTGACGGTTCGTCCACGCGAAGTTGATACAGGCGCACATCGCGCCGTAGTACTGTTCGGCCAACTCGGACCCGGCGGGCGCGGCGGCGAGTTCCTTGTCCGGGAGGTCCGCCAGCAGGTCGCCGTGGCGCTTCTCGATCTTCCGGAGGTAGTCGGTGCAGGTCTGGTGGCCCAGCCCCCGACTGCCGCAGTGGATCAGGACGACGAGTTGGTTCGGCTCCAGTCCGTAGGCGTCGGCCACGTCCTCGCGGTAGATGTCGGTCACGCGCTGGACTTCGAGGAAGTGGTTGCCCGAGCCGAGACTCCCGACCTGATTTCGGCCTCTCTCCTTCGCCTCCTGCGACACGGCCGAGGGGTCCGCGTCGTACCTGACGCCCTCGTCCTCGCAGTGTTCCAGATCGTCTTCGACGGCCCAGCCTTCCTCCAGCGCCCAGTCCATCCCCCGCGCCAGAATGTCGTTGATCGTCTCGCGGTCGGTCTCGACGATACCGCCCCCACCGAGTCCGGAGGGAACGTTGGCGAACAGCGCCTCGACGAGTTCTTCTTCCTTCCCCTGAACGTCGTCGTAGGTTAGGTTCGTCCGCATCATGCGGACGCCACAATTAATATCGTAACCGATAGCGCCGGGAGAAACACACCCCGTCTCGGTGTCGGTCGCACCGACGCCGCCGACCGGGAAGCCGTAGCCTTGGTGACCGTCGGGCATACAGATCGCGTACTTCGTGATCCCCGGCAGGTGGGTGGAGTTCTTCAACTGTTTGAGCGTCAGATCGTCGCCGATCTGTTCTAAGAGTGGTTCGCTGGCGAGGACGCGCGCCGGGACGCGCATGTCGCCCTCCTGTGGAATCTCCCAGACGTACTCCCGGACCTGTTCGAGCGTGATACCGTCGAACTCGCGGGTTGTCATACCCCCGAGTTCGACGCGAGTTCGGGAATAGGTTGTCGTTGACGAGCGAGTCGACGGCGGGTAGACTATTAGTGACGGTGTCACACCGGCTCGTACGTCGATAGCTCCAATGAACCGTCCTCCTCGATTCTGAGAACGAACCTATGCATCCCGTCGTATTCGAACTCTCTCGTCGTTGAGACACCTGTTTCCAGCTCGGCGGAGACCGTGTACGTCCGCCGACCGAGGAGTTTCCGCCCCGGCATCTGTTCGGGGATAGTCGTACTGCTCTGGCCGTCGACGCTGATTCGGCGGTCGAAGACAGTTCTACCATCGGTTTCGACGGTGATACGGGCCGTGTGCGATTCGTTGTGATCGTTGATCACTCTTACGCCGGAGGGTCCCTCGAAATCAGGTGTCGGCCCGCCACAGCCCGCGAGGAGCGTGATCCCGCCGACCGACAGGGCGATCATCGACTCCCGTCGGGACGTTCGTTTCACAGAAGTACAGATGCAGACCAACCATAAAGTAGTTCGGCGTCCTACAGCGTGAACCGCTCGACGGTCGTGCCGGCCGCCAGCAGATCCTCCGAGGCGGCGGCCGCGACCGTGATCTGGTTCTCGCCGTACTCGATCTTCACGCGCGTCTCGTACTCGCCGTCCTCGACGTCGAGGAGTTGCGTCTCCGACGGCGTCCGGACCGCGACGACCGCGCCGGTCGTCTCGCCGGAGACGACGAGGTGGTCGCCCTCGAACCGGGTGTTCACGCGCAGGCCCGGCCCTTCGCCACGGTCGCTGTGCAGGTACCGATCCGCGACGACCGCCGGCGTCTCGACCGGCGACCCGTTGTCGATACCGTGTGCGAGGCGGACGTACTGGGCCATCGACCACGCGAGGGGCGTCGCCGCGCCGGTCCCCTCGCCGAACTCCCAGTTGTAGTCGGTCGTGTGATCGCGGTCCCACACCTGCTCTGCGAGCATCCGACCGGAGTTGGCGAAGCCCTCCATCGTCTCCAGCATGTTCTGGGGCGCGAGCGGCCCGCTCTCGGTGCCGGCGAGCAGTTCGTACTCGCCGCGCTCGCCGGTGAAGATGGGCCACAGGCGACCCTTGCCCTTGCTCTCGACGGACCACGGCGCGCCCTCGTCGCCGCGTTCGCGCTCCCCGTACCCGTCGCCGTTGTACCGGTAGAACGCCGGCCCGTGCGGCGTGTCCACACGGATCGTCTCGTCTACCTCTGTGACGGTGTTCAGGATCGTCTGATCGTCGGCCGGCTTGATCCCCAGCCGCGTCAGTTCGAGGAAGCCGCCGTCGATGATGTCACGCTCGTCGAGCGTCGGGCCGTTGTTCGCCAGTGTCCGGAGGTGGCCCGCCTCGGGGTCGCCGTCGCGGGTGACCCGGACGTAGTACGGCGTGTTCGTGTGCTGTTCGGTGCCGGTCTCGGTGGCGGTCCACGCCTCGACGTTGCGCGTCCAGTTGTCCGCGAGTGCCAGCCAGATGAGGCCGTCGGCGAGTTCGCCCTCGTCGACGGCGAGTTTGCCGGCGCACGCGAGGCCGGCGATCTCCGCCGCGATGGACGACGGCGAGTAGCCGGCCTCCTCCTCCCAGCGTTCCTGTGCGGTCGGCGGGCCGTTCCGGGCCACGTAGTCGGCAGATCGCTTGACGTTGACGTAGTCGTACGGCAGGTCTGTGAACTCGTAGCCGTGTTCCGCGATGTGGTACGCCATCACGGCCGGGAACGAGATGTTGTCCATCTGCTCGCCGCCCCAGCGGGTCCGGCCGTTGAGGTACGTGTTCTGCGGGATGAAGCCGTGCTCGTCCTGCTGGTACTCGTAGATGTACGACAGCGCGTGGATCGCGGTCTCGAGGTCGTCCACCATCTCGAAGACGGTGAACACCTGATAGAGGTCGCGCGACCAGACGAAGTTGTAGCCGTACCCCTTCGCCTCCTCGGCGGTGACGGCTTCGCCCCACGGGACGGAGGGTGAGGCGATACCGGCCCCGAGGAACGTCTTGTCCTCGACGGCGCGGAGACTCATCAGCGAGGTCCGGTACTGGTTCGCCAGCGCCTCGCTCCGCCGCACGGACTGCGGGAGGTCTTTGTCCGAGAGGAAGTCGACCCACGAGTCGTGGTACGCCGACCGGACCGTCTCGAAGCCACGGGTGAGCGCCCCGGCGGCCTCACCGAGTGCGGCGGCGGTGTCGGCGTTCTCTGCGAAGCCGAGCGCGAGCGTCGATTCCGCGCTGGAGGCCGCGCCGAGTCGTCCGACGAGGACGACGTTCTCGTTGTCGACGCGCTCCTGGGAGTTCGGTAGTTCCCCGTCGGAGAACAGTTCCTTGAGGTAGTCGGAGCCGCCGACGCCGACCGTCGCCCAGTCGAACCGCTCCTCGGAGGCGAGCGCGACCGCGACACTGTACTCCTCGCCGTCCTCGTCCACGAGCAGTGGTTCGCCGGTCCCCTTGTCGAAGGCACCCGCGTCGCGGGCGACGAGGTGGTAGCTTCCCGGTTGGCCGAGGCGGATACCCCGGTCCTGGTCGCCGGTGTTCGTCAGCGCCACGTCGGCCACGGTGAACAGTTCGTACTCGTTGTCGTCGTGGGCCTCGAACTGGAAGTCGGCCAGCAGGGCGTCGTGGTTCGGGTCGGTCGCGTACTCGACGGTCAGGGTCCACTCGTGGCCCCGGCCGTCACCCTGTTCGGCGATGGTGTGCCGGAACAGCAGGGCGTCGTCTTCGACGATCTCGGCGGTGCGCTCGATGGTGTCCTGTGCGTCGTCCCGGCGTGTCTCGTTGTGCGTCCGGGCGGTGTAGGTCGCGTCCTCGTCGGCGTCGACGATCAGGAAGTCGAGCGTCCGGATGTTCATCAGGTCGATCCGCGGGAAGCGGGCCTCGGTCAGGGCACCCTCGGTCAGGGTGTACCAGACGCGCGAGGGGTCGTCGCTCCAGTGGTCCGCGACGGTGCCGACGCCGTACTTCTCGCCGGTCGTCCACCGGGGGCGCTCGCTCGGACCCGAGGGGGCGGGCTTTGCCGAGGGGAGCGCGTCGTGCTCCCGGAGGAACGCCGTCGTGTGGAGGCGGATCGCGTGTGACCAGCCGAGCGGTGCGGCGCTGTCGGGCGTCCCGTCGTCGAACACCTGTTCGGCGAGGTAGCCGGCGTCGGTCGCCAGCGGCCCGTCGGCGTCGAGCAGTTCGTAGAGGTCGCCGGCCCGGCCGAGGAACGCCTCGCCCTCCTCCTCGCGGCCGAAGCCGTCGAGCAGGACGCCGAGTTTCGCGGCCGCACTCGCGCCCCACGCGGTCGAGACGGACCAGATCTTCTCCTCGTCCTGTTCCTCGCTGCGCCAGTAGTCGTCCTCGAACCGGATCATGCCCGCGACCGGCGTCCCGCGCGGGTTGCGGAACAGGCCGTCGAGCGTCTCGGAGACGTGTTCGCTGAGGCGGTCGAGCGCCTCCTCGTCGACCTCGTGGACGGCGGCGTACTCCTGGACCGCGTCCACCAGCGCGAGCGTGCTGGAGTCGAGGCGGCTGTCGAGGTGGCCGTCGCCCGCGTCGAGTCGGAGCGCGTAGACGCCGCGGTCGCCGTCCCACAGGTCGTCCAGCGCGTCGAAGACGCGCTTCGCCTGCACCTCGGCGTGGTCGCGGAGGTCCTCCCCGACCGGGGCGCGAGCGACTGCGGCGTAGGCGTGGATGTAGGTCGCGGTCGTGTGGGTGAACTGGCCGATCATGTTCTCCCACGCGTTCTGACAGGCCTCCGGCAGGCCGTCGTCGGTCATCGTGTCGTCGAGCGCCTCGACCGCGTCGTGGATCGTCTCGCGGATGCGGTCGCCCTCGTCGTGATCCAGCCCGTTGCCACGGCGACGGAGGAACGTGGCGAGGAACGACGTGACGCTCGCGGTCTGGTCGGCCTGGTACTCCGGTTTGTCGGAGCCCTCGACCTTGGCGTGTGCCCACCCCGGCGCGAGCGACCCGTCGGAGGCCCACGCGCGGTGGGGCCACGTCCCGTCCGGTTGTTGGGTGTCACAGTAGAACGCGGCGCTGTCGCGCAGTTGGTCGTCGATCTCCAGATCGAGCAGGCGATCCGAGTCGAGCAGGTAGCGCGCCACCTCGGAGTCGTCCCGGAACCACGTGTAGCCGTAGCCGCCCGAGTGGGCGTAGAAGGGGTCGAACTCCGGCCCGGCGATGTGGGCACCGGTCGGCGCTCGCAGAAGGTCGAGAACCCGGAGATCGGCCCGCACGAGCGTCGACCGCGGCGCGTTCTCCGGCACCATCACGTCGGCACGGGCCTTCCCGGCCTCGCGGAGGTCGTCGGCCGAACGGTGGGCCGTCGCGCAGTTGCGCAGGTCTTCGAGCGCCTGTTCGCGCGAGAGTTCGTCGTGGTCGGAGACCTGCGTCACGAGCGTCGTTCGTGCCGCGCGGCCCGCCTCTTCGAGGGGTGCCGAGACGACGATGTCGCCGCTCAGGTGGGTGTCCTCGTAGCGTTCGAGCACGGCCTCGCGCGGGAACTCGAAGGAGTGGTCCGACAGCATCTCGTCGAACCGCTCGGGGATCTGTCCCCGCACGTCGTCCAAGCCGGTGGAGGCGGTGACGTAGTCGTGTTCCTTCCGGTGGAACACTTCCACGGCGGCCGAGCCGTCCGGCCCGGCGTGTTCGTGGATGAGTCGGCCGACGCGGGACTCCCGTCCCTCGGGTGCCATCGTCAAGAACGCCGTGAGGTGTGCGTCCGGCGGGATGGCCCCGCGCAGTTCGACGTGTGTGACGTGTGCCCGGCCGAGCGTCAGGTCGTACTGGTGGACCGTGAACTGGCCCGCGTCGTACTCCGTCTCGACGACGTTCGTCTCCCGGTAGTAGTGCTGTCGAACCGGATCGAGGTCGTCGAACCACAGCGTCTCAGTGTCGGTCTCGATCCCGAACCGGGATCGATCGACGCCGTACAGCCCAGAGAGCGCAGACGAGTAGTCGCGGATCGACCCGCCCGGATCGACGTAGACGAGACGGTCCCCGTGCGCAGAGAACGAGCCAGCAGCGGTACGTGCCTCTTCGGGGAAGCGTCCGCCCCGGTCCCGCTTGTACTCGTTCAGCGCGGTGCGAAGTCGCATAGCTTGAAACCCGTGTTGCAGTACATAAGTATTGCTGGATTCCGCAAAACGCGACGTGAGTAACCGTCCGAAGGCGACCGACTACCCCCGTCACGTCGCCGGGTTTTCGGGGTCGTTCTTATACCTCGCTGACGGAAACTGGTATATAAATCTTGTGCAGAAAACAACCGACCCTGTAGTCAATACTTCTGCAATGAGTAAAGCCAAAGTCGTTCCGCGCGAGGATGGGTGGTATGCATCATCCCGGACCACCGCAGTTCGCGGCCGTGGGCGAGACCATCGAACTCGCCCCGCGCGATCCGGACCCAGACGCATCGTATCACTGGCACGTCAAGAGTGCGCCGGTCGCAAGCAAGGCGAGTCTCGGCGACGAGAACGTGGAGTTCTTCACGCCCGACGCCGCCGGCACCTACGAGATCGAACTCGACGCTCCCGACGGGACGCACGTCCTGACGGTCCGCGTCTTCCGTGGCGAGATGAGTCCCATCGGCGCTGGCGGCGGCGTCTCGGGCTACTCCGGGATGTCCGGTGTCTCCGGGATGTCGGGGATGTCGGGGGCGTCGGGGATGTCCGGCGGCGTCTCCGGGTCCGGGTCGGGCGCGCTCGGGTCGCGTGAGAGTTCCGGCGAGGGCCGCCCGCGCATCTCGCTGTCCGGCAGCGTGGAGGGCGACGAGGTCGTCGTCCGGGCACACCCGACCCACTCGGGCGACTACCCCGACGAGGACCTCGACGTGGAGTTCCTGCTCGACGACCGCGACGATGTGGACCGCGCGCAGGTGACGGTCGCAGAGCGCGCCGTCCACATCCCGCTGTCCGCCTTCGACGACCGCGTGCGCGTCCACGGAGTCGCACTGGCCGACACCTACAGCGTCGCCGACGCCGTGAGCGTCGAACGCGACGAGGCAGGCGAGGTGTCCGTCGTCCGGCTAAACGACCCGCCGGAGTGGTCGAAGTCGGTCACGCTGTACGAGATCTACGTCCGGGGCTACGCGAGCGACGACGACGAGGCCGACAACACCTTCGAGGCGCTCTCGAAGCGACTCGACTACCTCTCGGAGCACGGCGTGGACTGCATCTGGCTGACGCCGGTCCTCCAGAACGACCACGCCCCGCACGGCTACAACATCGTCGACTTCTTCTCCATCGCCGAGGACCTCGGCACCGAGGAGGACTTCGCGGCGTTCGTCGAGGCCGCACACGACCACGACATCAACGTCCTGTTCGACCTCGTGTTGAACCACTCGGCGCGGGACCACCCGTTCTTCCAGTCGGCCTACAAGAACCCCGACTCGGAGTACTACGACTGGTACGAGTGGCAGGAGAACGGCGAACCGGGCACCTACTTCGACTGGGAGTACATCGCCAACTTCGACTTCCGGAACCTGAAGGTGCGCCGCCACCTGCTGGACGCGGTCGACAAGTGGGCCGAGTACGTCGACGGCTTCCGGTGTGACATGGCGTGGGCCGTCTCCCGGCCGTTCTGGACCGAGATCCGGGAACGCCTGAAGGAGAAGGACTCCGAGTTCCTGTTGCTGGACGAGACGATTCCGTACATCGCGGACTTCCACGAACTCGCCTTCGACATCCACTTCGACACGACGCTGTACTTCACGCTCCGGCAGGTCGGCCGGGGCAACGAACCGGCAGAGCGCATCCTCGACGCCATCGAACAGCGTGCGGAGGTCGGCTTCCCGGACCACGCCGCGTTCATGCTGTACATCGAGAACCACGACGAGACGCGCTACATCCAGGAGTGCGGTCGCCCCGAGGCGTTCGCGGCCGGTGCCTCGCTGTTCACCCTGCCGGGCGTCCCGATGCTGTACGGCGGGCAGGAGATCGGTCAACGCGGCCGGCGTGACCCGCTGGCGTGGGACCACGCGGACGACGAACTCGGCGAGTTCTACCAGGACCTCGAGGCCGCGCGCAACGACATCGACGCACTCGGCTTCGACGGCGACTTCGGTCGCGTCGACTACGAGGCCGACACCGACCGGGCGGTCGCGTTCGCCCGCGAGGCCGACGACGAGCAGTTCGTCGTCGTCCTCAACTTCGGTGCCGAACCCGCCGCCGTGGACTTCGATCTCTCGGTCGACACCACCGACGCGATCACCGGCGACTCGGTGGCCGGCGACGGGACTGACGTGCGCGTCGAGACCGTGGCGGTCCTGCGAGCCGAGGCATGAGTTCGGAGTACGACAGGCCCGAACTCCTCGCCGACGCGACCGAGGACCTCCTCGCGTGGCACCGCGAGGTGAGCGAGTCACACGACTCGGACTTCGAGGCCGCGAAAGAGCTCTCGACGCGACTCGGCGCACACTACGTGGACGGCCGCGCGGAGGTCGGCTTCTGGACGCCGGAACTGCTCGATGCGGGCGTCGACGCAGACGACGTCTACCTCGAAGTGCTGACCGCGACCGAGTCTGTGGACCTCGCGGACGACGACCAGACCGTCGAGTTCCGGCGGGAGCGCGTCCCGCTGCGCCGCCAGGGCGAGTACCACTGGGGCGTCTACGAGGGGCTGAAAGCCGGCACCACCGACGAGTTGGGGTCGCTCTACCAGCTCGCCTACCGACACGAGGGCGAGTGGCACACCGTGCCCGATCCGCTGTCGTACTCCGTCCCCTTCGGCGTCTTCGCGCCGGCGGAGTTCTACGACATGGAGCGACTGGACGAGGAACGTGACGACCGGTGGTACTTCGAGGAGTTGGGGACCGACGCGGAACCCGTCTCCACGACCGAGGACGACGGCCTGCCGCGCGTCGACCCGGCCGTGAGTATGCTCGAAGTGCATCCCGGCACCGCGACCGAGGACGGCTCGCTGGCCGGACTGGCGCGCCACTACGAGGGGATCGGCGAGAAACAGGAGGCCGGCGAGGAACTGACGCCGGCGGAGCGCAACTTCGTCGGCTACGACGGGATGCAGGTGATGCCCGTCGAACCGATCACGGAGAACCCCGACCACCACGACTTCTGGTCGGTGGTGGACGCCGGAGAGGTCGATGCGGACACTGGAGACGGCGAGACGGCGACGGACGCCGAGACCGTCGCGGTCGAGGTCGGCCGCCCGGACATGATCAACTGGGGCTACGACATCGTCGTCTGTGGCTTCTCCGCGCCGAACCCCGCGATTCTGGAGACGGGTCGGCCGGACGAACTGGTGGAGTTCATCGCGGCGTGTCACAACCTCCCGCGGCCGATCAAGGTCGTCTTCGACATCGCGCTGGGCCACGCCGACAACGGCGCGCTCGAACTGCTGAACGACTACTACTTCACCGGCCCGGGGATGTACGGGCAGGACCTCGACTATCAGCACCCGACGGTGCGGGCCATCCTGCTGGAGATGCAGCGCCGGAAGATGGACTTCGGCGCGGACGGCATCCGTGTCGACGGCGCGCAGGACTTCACGTACTGGGACCCAGAGAAGGAGAAGAACATCCACGACGACGACTACCTCGCGGAGATGGACGCCGTCACGCAGGAGGTCGGCGGCACCGAGTACCGCCCGTGGATGATCTACGAGGACGGCCGACCGTGGCCCCGCGAGGACTGGGAACTCGCCTCCACCTACCGGGCACTGATCGAACAGCACCCGCACTCCTTCCAGTGGTCGCCGATCACCTTCGCGCACAACACGCCCGCCCTGCTGACGTTCTGGGCGTCGAAGTGGTGGCGCGTCTTCGAGGTGGCCGACTTCGGCGGCCAGTGGCTCACGGGCGTCGCCAACCACGACACGATCCGGCGGGGGACGCAGATCGACGCGACGGTCGAGTTCAACCAGTCGCCGGTCAACCCGTACCTCGGCGACGACCTGCCGGAGACGCTGGACGCGGCGTACAACAACGCGGCGTCGTCGATGCTGTTCCACTGCTTCATGCCGGGCGTGCCGATGGACTTCACCCACGCCAACATGCGCGCCCCGTGGGGCTTCGTCCGCGACACCGATCCGGAGTGGAACGTCAAGGTCGTCTCCGACGAGTCGAACTTCATCGACTGGCAGTTGCGGCCGGAGTGGTTCGCCGAAGACGAGCACTTCGAGCGCCTGAAGGCGATGGGCTTCACCGACCGCGACGACCTCCGGACGTTTATCCGGGCGCTCTCGGCGGCGGTGGAGGCCACGAACTACGACCTCGAGACGATGGCGGCGATGCTGTCCGCACTGGAGTCGCCGCTGGGTGACGATCTGACGGCGGACGATCTGGAGGCGTTCGGCTACGCCTGGATGCGGGACGTGGCGGACTTCGCCAACCTCTCGCACTACCACGAGATGCAGGACGACACCCGGACCGCCTTCGACCTGCAGGTGCGGGAGTTCCGCTTCGACCGGCCGTGGCTTCGCGCCGATCTGGGCGAGGACGACTACTTCACCTACCGGCATCCCTCGAACGGGACGATCATCTATCTCGGCGTGCGGTCGTCGCCGGACGGTGACGAGGAACTGCTGTTCGCGGCGAACATGGAGGGTGTGCCCGTCGAGGTGTCCCCCGAGGTGTTGGCCGAGGAGATCCCCGACCTGGAGACAGCGGGGTGGGAACCGGAACTGGTGGCACCCGCGGCCGAGAAGATCGGTGACGGCGCGTTCGAGATTGCGAACGCCGAGGCCGTGGTCTGGAGTCGGTAGCGGAGCGAGCCCAGTTCGGTCTCTCGACCCGCGATTCTCGTCGGCTCACGGTCCGTCGGCCCACCGGGACGCAGCGCCGGTCCCGCACGAACCGTTATGCCGGCCAGCGTCCGAGTAGCGGCGTATGGACGCAGTACCACGACTCCTGTTTCTCGCGGTCGTCGCGTGTCTCCTCGTCCACGAACTCGACGCGATTCGCCGGCGAGAGTGGCGGTTCTTCGTCGCGTCGCTGCCCGTGCGTGACGAGACCGCGTATCGGGTCTTCACCGCGCTCCACGCGCCACTGCTCGTCGTGGTTCTCTGGTCCGTCGACGCACCGATAGCTCAGATCGGGATCGACTCGTTCGCCGTCGTTCACGGCCTGGCGCACCTCGCACTCAGAGACCACCCACTGTTGGACTTCGGTAGCTGGTTCTCTCGGAGTTGGATCGGCGGCGCCGCACTCCTCGGTGCCCTGCACCTGACGCTCGTGGTGTGACGTGGTGTACTGCGCGTCCGACAGACGTGGGAACGTGCCCCTCCGGTCGCTCGCAACACTCGATCCGTTCGTCTCACGACAACCCGACCGACCTCGGTACCCCCCGGCTACTCCTCGGCCAGTTCCTCGCCGACCGTCTCGAAGATGTCGTCGTCGGACTCGCCCAGCAGGTCGTCTACGGCCTCGGTCTCGTCGTCCGTGGTTCCACCGTCTTCCGCCTCGACTGTCTCTGACATCGTATATTGTAGTTGAACTGTTCTGCGGATTGTACGTTGCGGTTCGGTACAGTTTCAGTCTGACGAGTATTTGCATCCTCAGTCGTTGATACATCGTCCAGGGAACCCGGTTCGACAGTCACCGTCGGGGCTGCACCGACGGAGTGACGGCCCCGGCCGGCAGTGGAGACACTCGTGTGGGTCGGTCGTACCGGTGGGTGTCGGGTCCGGGCGTCCGTTCCGAGGTGTCGCACTCTCCTCCCGACAGGGAAACGATTATCGGCGTTCCATCCGCCACGTCTGGTATGACCGACTTCTCCCAGCGAGTCGAGAGCGTCTCTATCAGTGGCATCCGCGAGGTGTTCGAGGCGGCCGGCGCGGACGCCATCAACCTCGGACTCGGGCAACCCGACTTCCCGACACCCGAGCACGCTCGACAGGCCGCGGTCGACGCCATCCGGTCCGGGAAGGCCGACGCCTACACGGGCAACAAGGGCACGGAGGGACTCCGGCAGGCCATCGCCGCGAAACACGAACGCGATCAGGGCGTCGCGGTCGACCCCGGCGACGTGATCGCCACCGCCGGCGGGTCGGAGGCGCTCCACCTCGTCATGGAGGCCCACGTCGACCCCGGCGAGGAAGTGATCTTCCCCGACCCCGGCTTCGTCTCCTACGACGCCCTGACCCGCATCGCCGGCGGCGAACCGAAGCCGGTGCCCCTGCGCGACGATCTGACGCTCGACCCCGCAGTCGTCGAGGAGGCGATCACCGACGACACTGCCGCGTTCGTGGTCAACAGCCCCGGCAACCCGACCGGCGCGGTCTCCGACGAGGAGGACGTACGCGCCTTCGCCCGCATCGCCGACGAGCACGACGTGCTGTGTGTCTCCGACGAGGTGTACGAGCACTTCGTCTTCGACGGCGACCACCACTCCCCGATGCAGTATGCCGAGTCCGACAACGTCGTCGTCGTCAACGCCTGCTCGAAGACCTACTCCATGACTGGGTGGCGTCTCGGTTGGGTGACAGCCTCGAACCCCCGGATCGAACGTATGCTCCGGGTCCACCAGTACGTGCAGGCGTGCGCCAGCGCTCCGGCGCAGTTCGCCGCCGAGGCCGCCCTCTCCGGCCCCCAGGACGTGGTCGGCGAGATGACCGACGCCTTCGAGCGCCGGCGCGACCTGATCGTCGAGGGCCTGACCGACATCGGGCTCGACCTGCCGACGCCCGAGGGTGCCTTCTACGCGATGCCGAGGGTCCCGGAGGGCTTCGTCGACGAGTGTATCGAACGCGGCGTCGTGATCGTCCCCGGTGAGGCCTTCGGCGACCACGGCGCGGGGTACGCCCGCCTGTCGTACGCGACCGACGAGGATACGCTGCGCGAGGCGCTGGACATCATGGCCGACGCCTACGACGCGGTGGTCTGAGTGCGGAAGACGGTACTCGCGCCGGGCTTCGCGGACTCCCGCGCCGAGGGCGTGCCGCACGTCGTCATCGCCGACGGCGTGGTCACCCACCACGCGGACCACGACCGGGTGCTCCTCTCGGGTGCCGGCGCGCCGGGCGAGACGGTCGCCGAACAGGTGACGGAGCTGTTTCTCATGCTCGATGCCCTGCTCTCGGACATCGACGGCTCCATCGACGACGTGGTGACGACGCGGTACCACGTCCTCGCGGAGCAACTCGACCGGGAGACGCAGGCCGACGTGGACGCGGTACGGGCCGAGTTCTTCGAGTACCCACACTACCCGGCCAGCACGATGGTCGGCGTCGCGGACCTGCTGGGCGACGAGATGCTGGTCGAAGTGGAGATCGAAGCCGTGATCCCCCGCGAGACGCGGGCGGACGCAGACGACGCGGCAGACGCGGAGAGCGACGAGGAGACGGCGGACGCGACCGAGATCCGCGACCGCCGGGAGCCACTGACGACCGTCCTGACCCGCGAGGGCGAGTCGCTGACGGTCGAAGACGCCAGGGCACGCGAGGGGCTGGACGACCGGATCGAGATCGAGTTCGAGACCGTCGAGGAGTCGGACGACCAGTAGCCGGCCGACCCGGGCGACCGGTCGATGGGCCAGGATCTCGCCGCCGGCCGATCGCGACACCGGCCGACCACGACATCGGGTGACACACCGGCCGAACCGCTTTGAGGGAGGGCGACGACCCGTCCGCATGAGCCTCTTTCCGGCCGAGATGCACAGCGACCGCCTGCGCTACGAGCGACTGCATCCCGACGACAACGACCCACTGGACCTGTACGCCCACGTGAACACCGACGCTCCTGCGATCGACGAGATCACCGAGTACGTGACGTGGGACGCCTACGAGACGCCGAAACAGGCACGGGACTGGATCGCCACCTGCGGCGAGCAGTTCGACGCCGGCGAGGCCGCGACCTACGTCGTCCGGCCGCGTTCCGGCGAGCGTGCGGGAGAGTTCGCCGGCCTGACCGGCATCCACCCGGACTGGGACCGCCGACTGGCGACGATCGGTGTCTGGTTCCGCAAGCCGTTCTGGGGGCGGGGCTACTCGGGGGAACGCGCCGGCCGACTGCTGGCACTCGCGTTCGACCGACTGGACCTCAACGTCGTCGCGGTGACCCACGATCCGGACAACGAGCGGTCGGCACGCGCGATCTCGAAGTACGTCGACCGGTTCGGGGGCCGGCGCGAGGGGCACGTTCGGAACGCGGAGGTGATCGGCGGCGAACCGCGTGACGCGATCCGGTACAGCATCTCGGCCGACGAGTGGGCCGACAACCGGGAAGCGTGACTCGACCGACGCGTGTCGACCGGCGCGCGACGAAGGCGTGCCGGGGTGCGGCGCGGTTCTCGGTGCGACGAGCGTCCGCCGCGCCGTTGCTGTCGAGGCCCAGTCTCGCTCGTCGTAAGTCGCCGATCCCTCTGACTCCGTCCCGAACCAAGTCACGTATCGAGCCAGTTTTCCCGCCACCGCCCGACCCACCGATATGACCGACCTGCCGCCACTCGCCTTAGACATCGACGGGACACTCACCACGAGCGAGGGGACCATCGACCCGCGCGTCTTCGAGGCGCTCCCGGCGTGGGAGGCTCCCGTCGTCGTCGCCACCGGGAAGGCGTTCCCGTACCCCGTCGCCCTCACGCACTTCGTCGGCATCGAGCAACTCGTCATCGCCGAGAACGGCGGGGTCGTTCTCGCGGACGAACAGGTCCACTACGAGGGTGACCGCGACCGCGCGCAGGCCGTGATCGAGGAGTTCGAGGCCCGTGGCGGCGACACCGGGTGGGGTGCCGCAGACACCACGAACTGGTGGCGCGAGACGGAACTGGCAGTCCGCCTGACCGCCGACGAGGGCCTCCTCCGAGAGGTCGCCGCCGAGTACGACATGGAGGTCGTCGACACCGGCTACGCCTACCACGTCAAGACGCCGGGCGTCGAGAAGGGTGACGGCCTGAAACTCGTCGCGTCGGTGCTCGACCGCGACCCCGCGGAGTTCGTCGCGGTCGGCGACAGCGTCAACGACGCCTCGACCTTCCGCGTGGCCGGGCGCTCCTTCGCGGTCGCCAACGCCGACGAGACCGCCCGCGAGACCGCCGACACGGTGCTGGACGAGGGGTTCATGGACGGGACGCTCACCGCACTGGAGCGCGTCAGAACCGACTTTTGAGCCTCAGTCGCCCTCGCCGTCGGCGACGGGTTCCTGCGTGGTGCGCTCGCGTTCGACGCTGACGACCGACGAACTGCCTTCTGCCGGTCGATCCGACCCGGCCTTCTCGACGATCCGATCTGCACACTCGAAGCCGGCGACGATGCCGCCGTTCAGACTGCGTTCGGGGTACTGTGCCTCGCTCGCCATCCCGGCGTAGTAGACGCCCTCCGCCACGTCGTCGGCCAGATCGTAGGGCACCACCAGATCGAGGTAGCCGCGCTCGTAGATCGGTGCGGCACGCGGGTTGCGGGCGACCCGGAACTCGGAGACCGAGTCCGGATCGAACTCGGGGAACATCTCTTCGACGTGGCCGAGCCACATGTCGCGGAGTTCCTCGTCGTCGGCCTGCCAGACCGCCTCCTCGGGCGACTGGATGTAACTGGCGACGTACAGCAGGTGGTCGCCGCCGTACTGCGCCGGCGGGACGAAGTTCGTGTGTTCGATCAGCGCGCCGAAGGGCGCGTCGTGGGCGATGTTGAGCCAGTAGGTGTCCATCACCGACTCCTCCATCGTCACCAGCGCACAGACCGCCCCCTGGAAGTCGATGTCACACTGGTAGCCCGTGAGGTCTTCGAGGACGTTCGGCATCGTCGCGACGACCACGCCGTCGGTCTCGTGGGTCTCGCGCCCCGCATCGGTCTCGACCGTGACAGTCTCGACTGCCTCTTCGGTCGCCTCCACACCGGCACCGACCTCCTCGTCGCCCGCGACCGACACGTCGGTCACTCGCGCGCCGGTCGTGATGTTCTCTCTGCCGACCGCCTCGACCAGCGCCTCGATCAGCGGTGCGAACCCGCCTTGGAAGTAGCCGAGTTTCTCGCCGCGCAGGAGGTCACGTTCGCCCCGGAACCGGACCCTGCCGAGGAACCACGCGGCCGACACGTCCGCTTTCCGGTCGCCGAACTTCCCGTCGAGCAGTGGGTCGACGAAGTTGTCGTACACCCCGCGAGTCGTGTGTTCGACCACGAAGTCCTCGATGCGCTCGTGTTCGTACGCCGAGAGGTCGTCGTAGGCGTCGAAGTCCGGCACCCCACCGCGCACGTCCACTCCGAGCGTCAACATCCCGAGGCGGAACTTGTCGTAGAGACTCATGTGCGGGTAGGCGGCGATCTGCCACGCGGTGTCGAGTGGGTGGACCACCCCGTCCACGTAGTAGGCGTTCTTGCCGATCAGCCAGTCGAGTCGGTCGCCGAGTCCCAGTTCCGCGGCGAGTTCGACGATGGTCTCCTCGGACTTCGAGAGGTGGTGGTAGAACTGCTCGATGTCGTCGCCGGCGGTCTCGTAGGTGGCGGCGAGTCCGCCGAGGTCGTCGCTCGCCTCGAACACGTGGGCCTCGTGGCCCGCCTGCTGGAGGCGGTAGGCGGTCGCCAACCCGGCGATGCCGCCGCCGACGATGTGGTACATGCCCCGGTGTCGGTCCCGTGCCAGTAAGTTCCTTGTGGAAGGCGGCGCGAGAGCCAGTCCGCCTCACGTCGCTCGGTTGCCACCGTCGAAAGCGGTTTTCCGCCGGCCCACCACCTCCACGACATGACGCGCGTCTCGGTCGGCGGCCGCCTCCACTTCGGCTTCCTGAACCTCGCGCTCTCCAGAGAGCGTCTCTACGGCGGGCTGGGGGTCGCACTCGCAGAGCCACGGGTCGTCCTCGACGCGACTCGCGCCGACGGGGTCGACTGCGATCACCCCGACGCCCGCGAGTACGTCGAGCGTGCCGTCGAACTGCTGGACGTGCCGGGCGCGTCGGTGACGGTCGCCGAGACGCTGCCCCGCCACCACGGACTCGGCAGCGGGACGCAACTCGCGCTCGCCACGCTGACGGCGGTCGCCGAGGCGTGGGACCGCGACCCGCAGGTCCGCGCCCGTGCGCCCGACCTCGGTCGCGGCGGCCGGTCCGGCGTCGGTGTCGGCACCTTCGAGGCGGGCGGGTTCGTCCTCGACGCGGGTCACCCGACCACCCGGTTCACGACCGACCGGCCGGCAGACGGCGAGTGGACCGTCCCGGCGGTCGCGGTCCGGCACACGATCCCCGACGACTGGCGCTTCCTCCTCGTGTTGCCTGACGCCGCCCCCGGCAGGGACGGCGACGCCGAGGACGCCAGTATGCGCTCTGCGGTCGACTCTGCCGACCCGGAACTCGGCGACCGGATCAGCGGCATCGTCACCCGGCGACTGCTCCCGGCGCTCGCCGAGGAACGACTGTCCGTGTTCGGTGAGGCGGTCGCGGAGATCGGGCGACTCAACGGCGCGTGGTACGCGGACCAGCAGGGGGGCGTCTACCGCCCGCCGGTCGGTGCCGTCGTCGAGGCGCTGTCCGAATCGTCGGCGATCACGGGAGCGGGCCAGTCCTCGTGGGGGCCGGCGGTCTACGGCGTCACCGACACGAGTCGCGCCGGAGCGGCGGTCGCGGCCGGCGAAGCCGCACTCGAGCGTGCCGGTGTCGGCGGTGAGGTACGTGTCGTCTCGGCCCGGAACCACGGCGCGCGCGTCGAGTGAGTTCCGACCGTGACCGGCCGCCGGCGGAACTACTAACCCGGCGGCGCGAGAGGCGAACGTATGACGCGCATCCCGTTCGGTGTCTCGCGGTTCGACTCCATCGTCGGCGGCGGCGCACCGCCGGGGAACGTGGTCCTGTTGGCGGGGGAACTGGGGGCCGGCGCGCGGGAGTTTCTCTACACCAGCGCGGCGATGAACGCGCTGGCACACGCCGACGAGGATCTGTTCGAACTCCACTACGGCGATCTCGACAGCGAGGCCGAGGTCCCCCCGGAGGTCCACTACCTCTCGTTTACGGCCGGGGAGGACCACCTCGCCCGCGAGATGGCCTACACGATGGACGAGGAGATCACCGAGGCGGCGGTCGAACAGATCCAGTTCCGCGACTTCTCGCCGGAGTACTTCCAACTCAGTCCGATCCCCCGAGAGTGGTACGTCGGCGAGACGACCCACCTGACGGATCTCGGGGAACGCGGGAGCCGCGACGACGTCCTGACCGCACTCGGTGACTACCTGAACGAGCACGCGCAGGGGAACCTCGTCCTCATCGACTCGATCACCGACCTCGTGCGCGCGGTCTCGGAGGACATGGCGTGGAGCGACATCGCGATGGTCATGAAGGGACTCCAGAAGGCGGCGCACAACTGGGGCGGGTTGATCGTCTTGCTCGTCAACCAGGAGTCGCTGGAACCGACCGAACTCGGGACGCTGATGGACGCCGCCGGCGGGACCCTCCAGTTCGAGTGGGAGTCCGGCGGGTCGAAGCGCGCCCGGACGATGGTCGTGAAGGAGTTCCGGGGCGTCCTCTCGCGGTTGGAGTCCGAGAACATCGTTCGCTTCGAGACCGAGATTCACGAGGGCGGACTGGACGTGAGCGACGTGCGGAAGATCCGGTAGGCCCGGTCGTCAGCGGTCTCGCCCCCGGAATTTTATCACCGGAGCGACCATCGCTCAGGCAGAACCGTGACCACGTCAGACTGTACCACACGAGACGACGTCGACCGTGCGTGGTGGAAAGAGTCGTTCGTCTACCAGATCTACCCGCAGAGTTTCAACGACACCACCGGCGACGGGATCGGCGACATCCGTGGAATCATCGAGAGACTGGACTACCTCGACGATCTGGGTGTAGACATCGTCTGGGTCAACCCGCTGTACGACTCCCCGCACGAGGACAACGGCTACGACATCCGCGATTATCGGGCGATTCTCGACGAGTACGGCACGATGTCGGACTTCGACGACCTGCTCGCCGAGATGCACGACCGCGACATGCGACTCATCATGGACCTCGTGGTCAACCACACCTCCGACGAACACGTCTGGTTCCAGCGCTCCCGCGAGGAAGCCGAGGACTACGCCGACTACTACTGGTGGCACGACGGCCGGAACGTCGACGCCGACGGGCGCGGCGGGACCGCCGGGTCCGCGAGCCAGTCCGGTTCTGCCGGCGCACCGCACGGCCGGGACAGCCCCGGTCCGGAGGGGCGCGTCCCGCCGAACAACTGGGAGTCCGGCTTCAGCGGGTCGGCGTGGGAGTGGGACGGCGAGCGGGAAGCGTACTACCTCCACCTGTTCGACGAGACGCAACCGGACCTCCACTGGGACCGCGAGGCCGTCCGCGAGGAGATCTACGAGATGATCGACTGGTGGCTCGCGAAGGGCATCGACGGCTTCCGGATGGACGTGTTCAACCTCCTCTCGAAACCGGCCGACCTGCCGGACGGCGACCCCGCCGAGGGGTGGGTCGGAAGCCGCCACTTCGCCAACGGCCCGCGTATCCACGAGTACGTCTCCGAGATGGTCGACGAGACGTTCGCCAACTACGACGTGATGACGGTCGGCGAAGGCATCGACGCCGGGACCGATGAGGCCAAGCAGTACTGCGGTCCCTCTGGCGACGGCCTGAACATGATCTTCCACTACGAGCACATGACGCTGGACTTCGACGAGGAAGACGGCTGGTGGACCGTCGATCCGTGGGACCTGCCCGACCTCCGGGAGATCTTCACCGAGTGGCAGAACGCACTCGCGGACGACGACGCGTGGAACACGCTGTTCTTCGGGACCCACGACTGGCCCCGCGTCGTCTCCCGGTGGGGCGACGACGAGCAGTATCGCCGCGAATCGGCGAAACTCATCGCCACGCTGCTGTTTACCCTGCAGGGCACACCCTATCTCTATCAGGGCGACGAGATCGGGATGACGAACTACCCGTGGTCGGGGCTGGACGAGATTGCGGACGCCGACGCCGCTACTCGGGTCGAGAACCGCATCGCCTCGGGAGAGATCGACGACTTCGCCGAGGTGCAGGAGCTGATTCGCTACCGCTGTCGGGACAACGCCCGAACGCCGATGCAGTGGTCCGCCGACGAGCACGCCGGCTTCACCGACGACGACCCGTGGCTCCCGGTGAATCCGAACCACGAGCAGATCAACGTCGCGGCCGCCCGCAACGATCCCGACTCCGTCTGGCACTACTACCGCGAGTTGATCGACCTCCGGCACGACAGCGACCTGTTCGTCTACGGCGACTACGACCTGTTGACCGACGAGCATCCCCGAGTGTGGGCCTACACTCGGACACTGGGCGACGACCGGGCGCTGGTCGTCCTCAACTGGAGCGACGACCCGGCGACCTACGACCCGAGTGAGGACCTCGCGGTCGCCGACGCCGACCCGACGCTCCTGCTGTCGAACGACGTGGGCGACGAGTCGCGGAGTGGTCCGGCAACAGGCGGAGCGCAGGAGGGTTCGGCAAAATCCGACGCCCTCGAGGAACTCGTGCTCGGTCCCTACGAGGCGCGGGTGTACGAGTTGTCCTGAGTCGGTCGCGGGACCGAAACGGTCAGTCGGCCGCGTCCGGCGTCGGCGTCAGACGGTCGCGGTCGTGCGGGGCCTCGAACCTCGGGTTCGGACCTTTCGGCACGATGCGCTTCGGACTCACGTCCGGGTGGGTCGTGTAGTAGTGTTCTTTGATGTGGCTCATCACGGTCGTGTCGCCGAAGCCGTGGGTCTGGTAGAGGTCGCGCAGGTACGGCCAGAGGTTCTCGTACTCCCGGATGAGCTTGTGGTTGCACATGAAGTGCGTGTGGTACACTTCGTCGAAGCGCACCAGCGTCGTGTACATGGCGATGTCCGCCTCGGTCAGGCGGTCGCCGGCCAGATAGCGCTGGTCGGCCAGCAGGTCGTCGTACTCGTCGAGCGCCTCGAACAGTTCCTCGACGGCCTCGTCGTAGGCCTCCTGTGAGTCGGCGAAGCCGGTGCGGTAGACGCCGTTGTTGATCGGTTGGTAGATGTCGTCCAGCAGGGCGTCCACCTCCTCTTCGTACCCCTCCGGCAGGAGGTCGGCCTCGCGCGTGGCGAGCGAGGTGAACTCGGTCGTCAGCATCCGCAGTATCTCGCGCGACTCGTTGTTGACGATGGTCTCGTTCTTCTTGTCCCACAACACCGGCACCGTCGGGCGACCGTTCACGTTCGTGTCGGCCAGTTTGTACGCCTCACGCAGGTAGTCGAAGTCGTTGATCGAGTCGGTGGTACAGCCCTCCTTCTCGGGGGTGAACTGCCAGCCGCCGTCCTCGCGGTAGGGGTCGACTACGTCCACGCTGATGGCGTCCTCCAATCCCAACTGAGCGCGGGCGATCAGGGTTCGGTGTGCCCACGGGCAGGCGTACGAGACGTAGAGGTGGTAGCGCCCCGACTCGACCGGGAACTCGGCGTCCGGGTCGGCACGCACCGAGTCCCGGAACACCGACTCCTGTCGGTCGAACGAGCCGTCTTCACTCTTCTCTGTCAGTTCGGCCTCCGAGAGCCACTCGCCGTCCAGGAATCTACTCATAGACGCGAGAGGGGCCCGACGGGTTTAGGACTTGCTCGGTGTCCAGTGTGAACACACGACCGCCCCACGACTACTAGCCACGAAGCGGGGACTCGCGACCGACCGTTTCACACGCGGGACGACAACCTCTAACCCCACGCCTGCGAACCGCTGGCCGTGACACTCGACTTCGCTGCCGACCCCGTGATCGGGATGGTTCACTTGCCGCCACTCCCCGGCGCACCGCGCTTCGACGGCGACCGCGACGCGATCCGCGACCGCGCGGTCGCAGACGCCGAGGCGCTCGAAGCCGGTGGCGTGGACGCGATCGTGATCGAGAACTTCGGGGACGCCCCCTTCTACCCGGACTCGGTGCCGACCCACGTCGCCGCGTCGATGACCGATCACGTCGGGCGCATCGCCCGTGCGACCGACCTCCCGGTCGGCGTGAACGTCCTCCGGAACGACGCGACCGCGGCCCTCTCGGTCGCCGCCGCGACCGACGCCGACTGCATCCGGGTGAACGTCCACACCGGCGCACGCGTCACCGACCAGGGTGTCGTCGAGGGACGGGCCCACGAGACGCTGCGCCTCCGCGACCGCCTCGACGCCGAGGACGTGTCGATCCTCGCCGACGTGGACGTGAAGCACTCGGCCCCCCTCGCCACCGACGACTTCGACGCCGAGGCGGTCGCCGAGGGTGTCGAACGAGGGCTCGCGGACGGGTTGATCGTCTCCGGGGTCGGTACGGGCCACGCGGTCGATCTCGACCACCTCCGCGAGGTGGTCGCCCGCCGGAACCGACTCGACACCGGCGTCCCCGTGTTGGTCGGCAGTGGCGTCACGACCGACTCTGTCGGGGAGATTCTCGGCGTCGCCGACGGCGTGATCGTCGGCACCGCGCTGAAAGAAGGTGGGGTGACGACGAACCCGGTCGATCCGGATCGGGTGCGGGCCCTCGTCGCGGCGGCGCGTGGGGAGTGAGAACGCGGCTCGCCAGCGAGCGTTGCGGCCGTCGGCTTCAAGCCTCGGCGTGACGCACTGCCCGTATGGTCGAAGTCGTCTCCGCACTGGTCACGTTTCTCGTCAGTCTACTGGTCGGCGGACTCGCCATCTACCTCGCAGCACGCATCGTCTCGGGCGAGGAGAGCTTCGAGTTCGCCGTCGTCACCGCGCTGGTGGGGGCACTCGTCTGGGCGGTCGTGAACGCGTTCCTGCGTGGGGTCCCGCTGATCGGCCCGTTCCTCCCACTGCTCGCGTGGATCTGGGTCATCAAGTGGCGCTACGGCGAGGGGTGGGTCGACGCCGGTATCATCGGCTTCGTCGCGTGGGTCGCCGCCGTCCTCGTGCTGGAAGTCCTGCCGATTGCCGGCGTGGACGTGTTCGGCATCCCGTTCGTCTGAGCCCCGGTTCAGGCCTGTAACTCTTCTTCCACGAGATCGACCGCCTGCCGGACCGCGCCGACCGACCCGAGATGTCCGGCACCGACGGTCGCCTTCATCGCCTTCGCCGCGCCGCCGGTCACGACGGTCGGCCCGACCTGCGCGACCGCACCGTCACCCACCGAGACGATCCAGCCCGGCACGTCGAACCGGTAGGCGTCGAGTCGCGGCGCGAAGCCGCCCTCGCCGGAGAGGTCGTGCTCGATCAGTTTCTCGAGGTTCGCCGCCGCGGTGCTCGCCTCGCGGATCGCCGCCGAGGCGCTGGCCGGCACCGCCTGTCCGTCGGCGTCCACGACCCTGCCCGCGTCGCCGACGACGAAGGTCGAGTCGGTGAGTCTGAGGTCCCGGCGGACGACCGGTCTGTCGTCGTCCATCGCGGGCGTGCCGGCGATACCGCCCGTCCAGACCAGTTGGCCGTAGGCGAGCGTCCGCTCGCGGCTGTCGGACTCGGTCGCGTCTCCCCGACTGGCGTCCGTCGTGATCTCGCCGTCGCGGACCTCGGTGACGGTCGTCCCGGTCCTGATCTCGACACCGCGCTCGACCAGCGCCTCGCTCACGGCCTCCTGAAAGTTCTCGGGGAAACTCGGTGCGACCGAATCGAGTTGTTCGAGCAGGACGACGTCGACGCGGTCGTCTGCATCCTTCTCGCGTGCGAGGGCGGCGAGTTCACCGGCGACCTGCACACCCGACAGGCCGGCCCCCCCGACCACGGCGGTCCCGCCCGTCTCGCAGAGATCGAGGAAGTCCGCCCGGATCGACTCGGCGTGGTCGACGCGCTTCAAGGGAGTTGCGTGCTCGCGGAGACCGGGGATGTCGTAGAAGGCCGTCTCCGCGCCGAGACAGACCGCGCCGTAGTCGTAGTCGAGTGTCTCGCCGGACTCGAACGTCGCGTGGCCGCCGGGGGTGCCGTCGGCCTTCGCGTCGGTGTCGACGTCCGCGATCTCGGCGACGCGCACCTCGACGCGGTCGAACAGTTCTGCGAGGGGCACCTGGATCGCGTCGGCGACCGAGGGCCGGCGGATCACCCGGTGGACCTCGTGCTGGACGAGGTGGGTCGGGTCGGCGTCCACGAGGACGACGTCCGCGTCCGGCGGGAGGCGCGATTCGAGTTTGCGGGCGAGTGTCACACCGGCGTAGCCGGCTCCGAGGACGGCGACCTGCATGGGGAGATTGTAGGCCCGCAGCGGCAAGAACCGTGTGGTCGCGGCGCGGTCACAAGCGGTTTACCCGCGCCGGTCGCAGGCCTCGGTGTGCCCTCCAGACGCACGTTGCTCGCCGCCTGCGGAACCGCAGTCGTCGGCTCGCTCGCCGGTTGTGTCGACAGCCTCGGCATCGGCGGTCCCGAGGGAACCGAGTGGACCACCGACGTCACGGACACGTTCGACCCGGCACCGCTCGTCGCGAGCGAGACGGTGGTCGCGGTCGGGGTTCGGGACGGCGGCATCGAACCGACCCGCGTCCACGCGGTCGAGAAAGCCACCGGCGAGTCGCGCTGGACCGCCGACCTCGGCCGACTCACCGGGACCGCCGTGGACGACGACCACGTCTACGTCGGCCTGCACGGGGGCGACGGCGCGACCGTCGTCGCGTTCGACCTCCGCTCCGGCGACCGGGTGTGGGAACGCCGCGTCGACTCGCTCGCCTCCGCGACCGCGCTGGACGACGGAACGCTCTACGTGGCGAACAGGGGACTGACGGCAATCGACACGGCAGACGGCTCGGTTCGGTGGCACCGCAACCGACTCGACGGGACTCGCTTCACGATCCTCGCCGCTCCGGAGGATCAACTGACCGCGAGCGACGGGAGGGTCTACTACGGCGGGGGCGGTGGTGTCGTCGCGGTCGATGGCTCCGACGGCACCGAACGATGGACGTGGAGCGGCGAGGACTGGCGGACGACGACCGCCGGGCCGGATCGGTTCGATGGGAGCACCGGAGACGGCGAGCGTGTCTACGTCGGCGGCGAGGACGCCGTGAGTCTCGCGCGTCTCGATGCCGGGGGGACCGAACGCTGGACGCGAGGCTTCGGCCGGGCGCGAGTCGCCGGCATCCACGCCGAGGGCGTCCTGCAGGTGGCGACCGGCACACGCGGCGGATTCGGTGGCTCGGGCCGGTTCGGGACCGTCTACGAGGTCGATCCGGCCGACGGCAGCGAGACAGACGAGTTCCGATTCGACGCGCCGATTCGCCGGACAGCGTCGAGTGACGAGTCGTTCGTGGTCGTCACCGAGGAGAACGAAGTGAGTCGCTTCGAGTCCGACGGCACCGGTCCCGACCTCCGGCACACGTTCGACGCGGGCGTCACGGCCGGCACCGACGACGACGGCGTCTACGTCCACACCGACGACGGGCGACTGCTGGCGGTGGACGCCACCGGCTGACTCGACCGCGAGAAACGTCGAGAAGCGACAGCCGTCGCGACTCCTCAGAACAACGCGTCCGACTCGTCGAGAATCCGGGCGGGACCGCCGACCTCCCACACTTCGGTCTCGACGCCGCAGTCCGCGACGGCCGCCTCCACCTCGTCCACGTACTCGGCGGTCGTGTTGACGTACACCGACGCGCCGGTGTCCGTGGAGAAGTAGACCGGGACGTCCTCCTTTCGCAACTCGCGCACGGCGTTGAAGATGGCGATGGTGCGCGGCTGCCAGTAGACCCAGCCGGCCGGACCGGTCATCGTCGTCGCGGCGAGCGACAGCGAGTCGTGTTCCGCGAGTTCGAAGGTGCGCTCGAAGTCCGCCGCACGCAGGGCGTCGCGGGCCTCGTCGATCTGTTCGTGGATGTGGGCCATCCGGGCCTGGAACATGTGGCTGTCCTCGGCCTCCGCGTGGGCCTGCTCCGTCTCCTTGTACGCCGGGACGAGTCCCGAGACGATGCGCAGGTCGTCTTCGAGGTCGCTCTCGACGCGGTAGGAGCGACAGTCCGCGTCGTTCATCCCGCTGTGGAGCTGTGAGAACGCCCCTGTGACCGCGCGGGCCGCCGAGGCGGAGCCGCGCCGGGCGATTGTCGAGACCTCCGGGCGGGAGAGGTCCATGCCGGCGGCGGTCGACAGTGCCATCGCGGCGGCCGCGAAGCCGGACGCCGAGGAGCCGAAGCCGACGTTCGTGGGGAAGGAGTTCTCCGATTCGAGGCGGACGGGGTGGTCGACGCCGGCGCGGGCGCGGACCTCGTCGACGACCGAGTCGATGCGTTCCGCGCCGCGACCGTCGACCGTCTCGCCGTCGACGACGTAGACGTCATCGCTGGCGTCGGGCTGGAACTCGACGGTCGTGGTCGTGTTCGAGGGGGCGGTACAGACGCTGATGCTGTCGTGGTACGGGAGTCGCATCTCGTGGTCGCGCATCCCGTGGTACTTGACGAGCCCCTGGATCGGGTGGGCACGCGCGGTCGCCTTCATACTCCAACCGCCGGCAGACTCCCGGTTAAACGTCCCGATAGCCGGTGGCGACTGGTCCCCGGCGTCCGCGTTCGTCGGGAGTTCAGTCCTGGTCGAACTCGTCGGCCAGCAAGCCGAAGTGGCACAGATCGACGCGCTCGCCGCCGACGAACGCCTCCTGCCGATGGACGCCCTCCCGCTGGAAGCCGACCTTCTCCAGGACGCGCCGGGACCCCGGATTCGTCGCGTACGCCTCGGCGACGACCTTGTCCAGTCGGCGTTCGTCGAAGGCGTACCGGCTGATGGTCCGAACCGCGTCGGTGCAGTAGCCCTCGCCCCACGCCTCCGGCGCGACCATGTAGCCGAGTTCGCCGGTGCCCCACGTCTCGTTGACGTGCATGCCGACGGTGCCGACCGGGTCGCCGTCGACGCAGATCAGGAGATGCACGTCGGTCTCCTCCTGGGAGACCTGCTCGTACCACTCCTCCTCCTGTTTCATCGTCTTCGGTGTCGCGGAGCCGAGCGACTGCCAGACCTCGGGGTCGTTGACGACGCGCTGGACGAACGGCAGGTCTTCTTCGTCGACCGGGTTCAGCGTGACCGTCTCGCCGTGGAGGAACGGTGGACCGGGCATACCCGACTCGACGCGAGTGAGCGACTTGAACGTGTCCGGGGTGTGCAATCGAGCCACAGGCGGTTCAGAACCCCATCGCCGCGCCGTCACGCCGGGGGTCGGAGCCGGCGATCAGCGTGCCGTCCGAGTCGCGGTAGACGATCTGACCGCCGCCCCAGTGGCCGCCCGCGTCGAAGAACTCGTCCTCCTCGACGACGCGGTGTCCTCTGCCCCGGAGGTTCGTCACGACCGACTCCGGGATGCGGTTCGTCTCCAGTGCGACGCGCTGGCCCTCGAGCCACCGGAACCGCGGTGCGTCGAGCGCGGCCTGCGGGTTCAGCCCGTCCGTCAGGTTGGCGACGACCTGGAGGTGTCCCTGCGGTTGCATCGACCCGCCCATCACGCCCCACGAGGCGCGGAACTCGCCGTCCTCCCGGAGCATCGCCGGGATGATCGTGTGGAACGGGCGCTTTTCGGGCGCGAGGCAGTTGTTGTGTGTGGGGTCGAGCGAGAAACTGTGGCCCCGGTTCTGGAGGGCGAAGCCCGCCGCAGTCAGTGCACTGCCGAAGCTCATATAGACGCTGTTGATCAGCGAGACGGCCATCCCGTCGCCGTCCACGACCGTCAGGTACACCGTGTTGTCCGGCGCTGGCCCGTCGCCTGCGGTCGGGTCGCCCGGTTCGGTCGCTCTCCCGACCGTGCCGCCCGCCCAGTCGAGTCCCGCCTTCGGGTCGTAGGTGTCCGCCCGGTGGCCGACCTCGCCTGCTCTGTCGTGCCCGTACTCCGGAGACAGCATCCGGTCGAGCGGGATGTCGGCCTCGTCGGGATCGGAGATGTACTCGTAGCCGTCGGCGAACCCGATCTTGGTCGCCTCGATCAGGTGGTGGAGGCGGTCGGGATCGGTCGGATCGTCCGGAAGATCGAACGCACTGGCGACGTTCAGTGCCTCCAGTGCGACGGTGCCCTGCCCGTTAGGTGGGTGTTCCAGCACCTCGACGCCTCGGTACTCGGTGCTCACCGGATCGGTCCACTCGCCCTCGTGCGCTTCGAGATCCGAGAGTTCGAGCGTCCCGCCGTGCTCCTGCACGCGCTGGACGACCGCCTCGCCGATCTCGCCCCCGTAAAACGCGCCGATCCCCTCCTCGGCGACGGTCTCGAAGGTCTCCGCTAACGTCGGATTGCGGAACGTCTCGCCGACCTCGGGAGCGTCGCCGTCGTGCAGGAAGGTCTCGCTGGTCGCGTCGAACTGCCGGAATCGACTCGCTGCGCCGGCCCACTGGCGGGCGATCCACTCGGAGACCGGGACGCCCTCGCGGGCGTAGTCGATCGCTGGACCGAGCAGGTCGCCGAACTCGCGGGTGCCGAACCAGTCTGTGAGTCGGTGCCAGCCGTCGAGTGCGCCCGGAGTCGTCACCGGCAGGCCGCCGTCGGCCGGCACGACTGGCTCGCCGTCCTCCGTCGCGTCGGTGCGCTCGCGGTAGTCGTCGATGTCCGCGGCGGCGGGCGCGCCGCCGGAGGCGTTCAGCGCGGTCACGTCGCCCTCGCTGTGGACCAGTGCGAAGGCGTCCCCGCCGATGCCGGTCATGTGCGGTTCCACGACGTTCAGGACCGCCGCGACCGCCACGGCCGCGTCGGCCGCGTTGCCGCCGTCTTCCAGCACGCGCACGCCGGTTCGGGCCGCGAGTGGGTGGCTGGTGGCGACCGCGCCGTTCCGGGCCATGACGGCCGAGCGTCGACCGGTGAACTGCCACGGGTAGTCGAAGTTCATGCCGTGTGCGTCGGACGCTGGTGGCTTGTGCGTGTGGGTCGGGGAGAGAGGAGGTGAGTCGGAGCGGGACGTGTGATGACTCGAATCCGAATGTGGGTCACTCGGAGCGGGGCGTGTGACGAATCGATCCAGTGCCAAGGAGGACGAGGTGCGGTGTAGTCGTAGTCTGCGGTCGTGGTACGTCGCAGTCTGTAGTCGTGGTACGTCGCAGTCTGTAGTCGTGGTCTGCGGCGCTGTCTCGGTTCCGCCGAGGGGTGCATCACACCGAGTCGCAGTCCGGTACCCGCCACCGCCGACCGCCCCAACCCAAATCATTAACCATCACGTATTCGACCGTCCGGGTATGTCACTCGACTACGACGCGGAGATGGCCGCCTTCGAGTGGGACATCCCGGACGACTACGCCCTCCCGGCGGTGATCGAGGACCACGCCGACACCTTCGGGGACCGGGTCGCGCTCCGGTTCTTCGACGAGTCGGGCACCACCGCAGAGCGCACCTACGACGACCTCCGGGCCGACACCAACCGGTTCGCCAACGCCCTCGCCGACCTGGGCGTCGGGAAGGGCGACCGCGTGATGCATCTCGTGCCCCGCCACCCCGACGTGTTCGCGCTCCAGTTGGGGGCGTTGAAGCGCGGTGCCCTGCTCGTCCCCTGTTCGGCGATGCTGAAGCCGAAAGACATCGCCTTCCGCGCGAACGACTGCGAGGCGAGTACGGTCGTCGCGCACGCCGACCTGACCGACATGGTCGACCCGGTCGCGGACGAAACGCCGCTGGAGACGCTGATCTGTCTCGACGGCGACCCCGAGGGCTGGCACGACTTCCACGACCTGCTGGACGGCCAGGCAGCCGAGCACGACGGTCCCGACCTCGCCGCCGAGGACCCGATGTCGATCAACTACACCTCCGGGACGACCGGCCAACCGAAACCCGTCCTGCACAAACACCGGTGGATGCGTGCCTTCGAGTTGGTCAACGCGCCGTACTGGTGGGGCGTCACCGCCGACTCCGACATGAGCGAGGAACTGCTGTGGGCGACGACCGGCACCGGGTGGGCGAAGTGGTTCTGGAGTCCGGTCGGCGTCGGCCTCACGACCGGCGCGACGCAACTGCTGTACGACGGCGAGTTCGACCCCGATACCTTCCTCTCGATCATGGCAGACGAGGGCGTCACGCGACTCTGTGCGGTTCCGACCCAGTACCGGATGTTCGCGCAGGCCGACCTCGACGGCTACGACCTCGACCTCGTGGACGCGCTCTCGGCTGGCGAACCACTCAACCGCGAGGCCATCGACGCGCTCGAATCCGGCATCGGCGTCGTCCCGCGTGACGGCTACGGCCAGACCGAGACGGTCGCGCTGGTCACCAACTACCCCGGTATCGACGTGAAGCCCGGAAGCATGGGCAAGCCGACGCCGGTCGGGACGACCATCATCGACGAGGAGGACGAGGAGGTCGAACCGGGGGAGATCGGCGAGATCGCGGTTCCGGTCGAGTCGCCGGGCATCTTCGACGGCTACTACGAGAAGCCACATCTGGACGAGAAGACCTTCGGCGGCGACTACTACCGGACCGGCGACCTCGCCTCCCGCGACGACGACGGCTACTTCTTCTTCGAGGGCCGGGCGGACGACATCATCATCTCGGCGGGCTACCGCATCGGCCCCTTCGAGGTCGAGGACGCGCTGGTGTCTCACGAGGCGGTCGCGGAGGCCGCCGCGGTCGCCAGCCCCCACGAGGAGCGCGGCGACGTGGTGAAGGCCTACGTCATCCTCACCGAGGGGTACGAACCGAGTGACGCCCTGACGACGGAGCTCCAGGAGTTCATGAAAAGCGAGACGGCCCCGTACAAGTACCCGCGTCGCATCGAGTTCACCGACGAACTGCCGAAGACCTCCTCGGGGAAGATTCGCCGCATCGAACTCCGCGAGCGCGAAGAGGAGATGTTCGGGCAGTAGGGTCGGCCCACCCGCTAGTGGGTCGGGCCGTCCCCACCGCCGGCCCGACTCACTGGGCCGGCGCGCGCTGGTCCTCCTGCAGCGTGAGCAGTTTGAACACCGCGAGGACGAAACACCCCAGAATGAACAGGGCGGCGAGCAGTTCGGCCAGCCAGCCGGGACCGAGCGTGTCGAACGAGACGACGAGTCCGACGACGACGATGAGGACTCTGGAGAGCGTATCGCCCATACACCTCCACCCACGGGGCCGGATCAAAACGCTGGCGGCTCCAGAGGCGACTCCCGCCGACTCGACGGCGGTCGGAACGTCCACACGTCGTCAACCGTTTTGTCGGTCCAGTCCCAGTGAGTGGTATGGGCGTCACCCGACCCCGCGTGCAGGTAGGTAGCCACCCGACCGCGACCGACCACGGAGGGACGACTCGATGACGGTCTGGCTGCTCGGCGACCAACTGAACCCCGACGTCGGTCCCCTGCAGTCGGACGACGACCACGTCCTGCTGATCGAGGCCCACGAGTTCGCGGGGCGGAAACCGTACCATCCACAGAAGCTGACGATGCTGTTCTCGGCGATGCGGCACTTCCGGGACGATCTGCGAGATCGGGGCTACGACGTGACCTACGTCGAGGCCGAGAGTTTCGGCGCGGGACTGGACGAGTACTTCGAGGCGGTGCCGGGCGACGACCTCGTGCTCCCGGACCCGCCGAGTCACGGCGCAGGCGAGCGATTCCGCGAGATGGTCGAGACACGCGACGGGACGCTGACGGTCGTCGAGAACGACCTCTTTCTCTCGTCGCCCGACCAGTGGGAGTCGTGGATGCACGAGGACGGGCCGAAGGACAGCTACCTGCAGGAGACGTTCTATCGCCGGATGCGCCGCGAGACGGGCTACCTGATGGACGACGGGGACCCCGAAGGCGGCGAGTGGAACTACGACGACGAGAACCGGGAGACGCCGCCGGACGACTGGTCGCCGCCGCCGGTGCCGGAGTTCGAGCCGGATCGCCTGACACGAGAGGTCCACGACTGGGTGATCGAGCGATACGACGACCACTGGGGGAACCCAGACCTCGGCGACTTCCCGTGGCCCGTCACCCGCGAGCAGGCGCTGACCGCGCTGGATCACTTCGTGGAGTATCGGCTTCCGGAGTTCGGCGCGTACCAGGACGCGATGGTCGGTGGCGAGTGGGCGCTGTCACACTCCCTACTGTCGTCGGCGATCAACCTCGGACTCCTGCGGCCCGAGGAGGCAATCGAGGCCGCGATAGATGCGTACGAATCGGGCGACGCGCCACTGAACAGCGTCGAGGGGTTCGTCCGGCAACTGCTGGGCTGGCGGGAGTTCATGCGGCACGTGTACCGAGAAGCGATGCCGGCGATGGGCGCAGCGAACCAGTTGGATCAGGCCGAGGCGCTTCCCGACCTCTACTGGACGGGCGAGACCGACATGGAGTGTCTCTCGGAGGCGGTCGGCCACGTCCACGAGCGAGGGTACGCCCACCACATCGAACGGCTGATGATCCTCTCGAACTTCGCGCTGATCTACGGCGCGGACCCGCAGGAACTGAACGAGTGGTTCCACGTCGGGTTCGTCGACGCCTACCACTGGGTGACGACGCCGAACGTGGTCGGGATGGGGTCGTTCGCGACCGACGTGCTCTCCTCGAAACCGTACGCCTCCTCGGCGAACTACGTCAACAAGATGTCGGACCACTGCAAGTCGTGCCCGTACGCCGTCTCGAAGACGACCGGCGAGAACGCCTGTCCGTACAACGCGCTCTACTGGGACTTCCTGAAAGAGAACGAGGACCTCCTGCGCGGGACCGGCCGGATGGGGCTGATGTACTCGCACGTGGACCGGAAGGACGACGAGGAGTGGACAGCGATCCGCGAGCGGGCAGACGAGATTCGGGCACTCGCGCGCGACGGCGAGTTGTGAGGCGCGCTCCGGCACAGGTCGGCGGTCCGGGACGCGCACCGAGCGACCAGTCCCGTCGTCGAACCCCGGACACAGGTTGAAGCGTCGCCCGTGTCTCGGTGGAACCGATGTTCGACTGGCTGTTCCCGAACTGGTCCAACCCGGCCGGTATCGCCCTCCTCCTCGGCGTCCGACTCGGCTGTAACGTCGCCCTGACCGCACTCGTCGCCCGGCGTCTCGGTCGCCGCCACCGCCGAACCGTGGCGATGGCCGCAGGGACGCTCGCCTCGACTGTCATCACGGTGCTGGTGCTTCGCCCCGGCGGACTCGGACTCGCCGCCTCCAGAGTCGAGTTCGTCCTCCAACTGACCCTCCTCGCCGTCGCGGGCTACACCGTCGCGCGGGAGCCACGCGGGGTTCGAGGGGTGCTCCCGGCGCTCGGCGTCGGACTGGTCGCAACGTTTCTGACGCTCGTGATGGTCGTCGTCTACGGCGAGGCGCTGGTGGCACCGTGAGCCAGCGTCGGTCTCGGGCCGGCCTGCTGGCCGGCGTCGTCGGTGGCCTCGGGCACGCGCTCGTCGTGCTGCTGCTGTGGAACCTGTTCGGCTTCGAGTCGCTGGTCGGTGCGTTCTCGGCAGAGCCTTTCTACGTCACCTACGTCCTCCTCGGAGCGGTCGGCGTCGGCGTCGCACTCGGCGTCGGCTCCGCTCGCCGGGAACTCGTCTCGCCGGTACTCGTCGTCGGTGTCCTGCTCGTCGGCGCGGGGGTCACGACGTGGTTCGGTCTGCGCGGTGGGGCGACGCCCGTCGGGCCGACGCCGCTCGGCTGGTACGCCCTGCTCTGGCCCGTGGCGCTGCTGCTGGCGGGAGTGTCGGGTGTCGTCGAGAATCGCCGCAGGTGAGTAGCCGAGTTCGGAGCGGTGCCGCGGTCGCCGCCCGCTCAGCGGTTCAGCGTGTGGATCGCCTGCCCCATCGCGTTCTCGGCGGCCTCCATCACCGCCTCCGCGAGTGTCGGGTGCGTGTGGATGGTCGATGCCACGTCTTCGAGTGTCGCGCCCATCTCGATCGCCAGCGCGATCTCGGCGATCAGTTCGGACGCCTCTGGACCGACGATCTGTGCGCCCAGGACGAAGCCGGACGGCTCGTCGGCGACGATCCGGACGAACCCCTCGGCGTGGTTCGTCGTCAGCGCCCGGCCACTCGCGCGGAACGGCATCTGGCCGACCGTCGGCTCGAAGCCGGCTTCCTCGGCCTCCGATTCGGTCATACCAACCGTGCCGATCTCCGGATCGGTGAACACCGCCGCCGGAATCGCCTGGTAGTCCAGCGCGGCCGGTTCGCCGGCGATCACCTCCGCGGCGACGATACCCTCCTTCGAGGCGGTGTGAGCGAGCATCGGTTCGCCCGCCACGTCGCCGACCGCGAAGATGTGGTCCTGCTCGGTGCGAGCGCGGTCGTCCGTGTCGATGAATCCCTGCTCGGTCGTCTCGATGCCGGCCGCGTCCAGATCCAGCGTGTCCGTGACTGGCTGGCGACCGACCGCGACCAGCACCTCGTCTGCCGGGTAGGTCGACTCCTCGCCGTCCTCGGTCTCGGTGGTGACGACGACGCCGCCATCCGGACCGTTCTGCCACTCGGAGGCACCCTCGCCGAAGTGGAAGTCGATTCCGAGTTCCTCGGCGCGCTTGCGCACGATTCGGGCCACGTCGTCCTCGTAGCCCGGCAGCACGTCGTCCAGCATCTCGACGACCGTCACGTCAGACCCGAGTTTGGCGTACGTCGTCGAGAGTTCCATCCCGATGTAACCGGCGCCCACGACGAGCAGGCGGTCGGGAACCGAGTCCATCGCCAGCAGTTCCCGCGAGTCGTGGATCGGGTCGTCGGCGAACTCGAAGCCCGGAATCTGGATCGGGCGCGATCCGGTCGAGACGATGCAGTGCTCGAACTCGATGGACTCGGAGCCCTGGCCCTCGCCGCCGTGGGCGACCCGGACCTTGTGCTCGTCGGCGAATCTCGCCTCGCCTTCGACGAGGTTGACGCCGTTCGCCTTGCAGAGCTTCTCGACGCCGCCCGTCAGTTGATCGACGACGCCGTCCTTCCAGTCGACCATCGCCGAGAGGTCCACGGCGGGGTCGGCGTGGATCCCCATCTCCTCGGCGTGGCCCGCCTCGTGGGCGAGGTTCGCGCCGGTGATGAGCGCCTTCGAGGGGATACAGCCGTAGTTCAGGCAGGTGCCCCCGTAGGCGTCCTTCTCGACCAGCGTCGTGTCGAGTCCCTTCTGTGCGGCGCGGATGGCGGCGACGTAGCCGCCCGGTCCCGCCCCGACGACCAGTACGTCAGTTCCGGTTGCGATGTCTCCGACGACCATTATTCGAGCAGTAGCAGCTTCGGGTTCTGCAGTAGTTCCATCACTCGGTTCGTGAACCGACCGGCGACCGCCCCGTCGATGACTCGGTGGTCGATGGACAGCGAGAGGGGCAGCGTGTACGCCGCCGTCACCTCGCCGTCCTGCACGACCGGGCGCTGTTCGATAGCACCGAGACCCAGAATCGCGGTCTCGGGGTAGTTGATGATCGGCGTGGCGTACTCGCCGCCGATAGCGCCGAAGTTCGTGACCGAGAACGTCCCGCCCTGCATCTCCTCGCGCGTCACCTTCCTGTCACGCGCTCGCGAGGCCAGATCGTCGATCTCGCGGGCCAACTCGAAGACGGACTTCTCGTCGACGTTCCTCACGACCGGCACCATCAGGCCGGCGTCGGTCGCCACCGCGATGCCGACGTTGTAGTACTGCTTCAGCAGGATCTCGGCGTCGTCGGGGTCGGACTCGTCTAACGTCGCGTTGAGTTCCGGGTACTCCTTCAGCGCGGTGACGATGGCCTTCAGCACGAAGGGCATGTAGGTCAATTTCACGTCGCGCTCGCTCGCCAGTTCCTTCGTCTCGGCGCGGAACTCCACGAGGTCGTCGATGACGACGGTGTCGTGGTGGGTGACGTGCGGCGCGGTGTACTTCGACTGCTCCATCTGCTTGCCGATGGTCCGCCGGACGCCCCGGTAGGGGACGCGCTCGACCGGCCCCTCGGCGGTCATCTCCGGGGCTTCGGCCCCACTCTCGGCGGACGCGGCACCACCCGCCTCGGCGTCGGCAGACACCCCGCTCGCGTCGGTCGTCGCAGACGCCGCCTCGACTTCGGCCTGCCGTGCCTGTCGCTGGGCCTCGGCGTACTCCCGCACCGCCTCGGCGGTGACGAACCCCTCGCCGTCACGCTGTTCGGTCGCGGGCACCGCGTTCAGATCGACACCCTCCTCCTCGGCGACTCGGCGCGTGGCGGGCGCGGCCAGCGTCCGGTCGCGGGCGGCCGACTCCACGGTCGTCGCGGTCTCCCCGTCCGTCGTCCGCTTCGAGACCGACGACTCGCCGTCGCCGACCGAGACGCTCCGGGGTTCCGGTGCGTCGTCGGCCGTCTCCGCCGTGTCCGATTCGTCAGCCTCGGCCGCAGTGCGCACGTCGCCTTCGGTGATCCGACCGCTCGGGCCGGAACCATCGACCGACGCGATGTCCACGCCCAGTTCGCGGGCGAGTCGCCTGACGTTCGGCGGCGCGAAGACGCGACCCGAGGGGGTCTCGGCTTCGTCGTCCCCGGACTCGGCTTCAGCACCCGCCTCCGCACCCGCAGGCTCCGCCTCGGCGGCTGTCGCCGCCTCGTCGTCGCCTGCCGGTTCGGCGGTCGCGTCTGCGGCCGTGGCGGTCTCCTCGGTCTCGCTCTCCTCGTCGTCCTCGCCGGGCACGTCGAAGGTGATGATCACGTCGCCGACCGGGACCATCTGGCCCTCCTCGGCGAGCAGTTCTTTCACCGTGCCGTTGTACGGCGACGGCACCTCGACCAGCGCCTTGTCGGTCTCGACTTCCGCCACCGGCATGTCCTCGGTCACCGTGTCGCCGACCTCGACGAGCCAGTTGACCAGTTCGCCCTCCGCGACGCCCTCGCCCACGTCGGGCAGTTTGAACTCCTTCGTTCCCATCGGTCAGAACTCCACTGTCTCTCGGATACCTTCTTCGACGCGCGTCGGCGACGGGAGGTAGTAGTCCTCCAGCGCGTACAGCGGGAACGGCACGTCGAAGCCCGTGATCCGCTTGACGGGCGCTTCCTGGTACAACAGCGCTTCCTCCTGCAGCATGGCGGTGATCTCGCCGCCGATCCCGCCCTTCTTCGGCGCTTCGTGGACGACCGCCGCACGACCGGTCTTCTCGAACGACTCGACGATGGTCTCCTTGTCGATCGGCGAGATGGTCCGGAGGTCGATCACCTCACACTCGACGCCCTCCTCGGCGAGATTCTCGGCGGCCTCCATCGTCGGGCGAGTCATCGCTCCCCACGTGACGACGGTGACGTCCTCGCCTTCGCGGCGGACTGCGGCCTCGCCGATGGGCACCTCGTAGTCGTCTTCCGGAACGTCGCCCCGGAAGGCGCGGTAGATCAGCTTCGGTTCGAGGAAGATGACCGGATCCGGATCGCGGATCGCCGAGATCAGCAGTCCCTTCGTGTCGTACGGCGTCGAGGGGATGACGACCTTCAGGCCCGGTTCGTGGGCGTAGAACGCCTCCTTCGACTCGGAGTGGTGTTCCGGTGCGCGGATGCCACCGCCGTAGGGCGCGCGGATCACCATCGGGCACGTGAACCGGCCGCGACTGCGGGTCCGCAGGCGACCGACGTGGCTGACGATCTGGTCGAAGGCGGGGTACATGAACCCCGAGAACTGGATCTCGGGGACCGGCTTCAGGCCGTAGGCGGCCATGCCGACCGAACAGCCGACGATACCGGACTCCGCCAGCGGCGTGTCGATGACGCGGTCCTCGCCGAACTCGTCGTAGAGTCCCTCGGTCGCGCGGAAGACGCCGCCGTTCTTGCCGACGTCCTCCCCGAGGACGATGACTTCGTCGTCGTTGTGCATCTCGGTGTAGAGACCGTCTCTGACCGACTGTACCAGCGTCAGGTTCTGTGTCTGTTGTGCGTCTGCCATACTCAGTCCTCCAGAAAGGCGCTGTCGCCGTGTCGCTCGCGGAGCGCCGCGAACTCCTCGTACTGTTCGCGCAGGTGCGGGGGGAGCTCCGCGAAGGTGTGTTCGAACATCTCTTCGGGTTCCGGTCGCGGCACCGACTCGGCCGCCTCGATGGCGTCGGCGACCTCCGCCTCGACCGACGCCTGGATCTCCTCGACACGCTCGTCGTCGAGGATCTCGCGGTCCCGCAGGTACGACTCCAGTCGGGGGATCGGGTCCTTCTGCTTCCAGCGTTCGACCTCGTCGTCGTCCCGGTAGACGGTCGGGTCGTCGGCGGTCGTGTGCGCGCCGAAGCGGTACTGCACCGCCTCGATCAGCGTCGGTCGCAACTCGCCCTCGTCGGGGTTCTTCGCCTTCTCGACGGCCTCGCGGGTCACTTTGTAGACGGCGAGCGGGTCCATCCCGTCGACTTGCACGCCCTCGAAGCCGTAGGCGACCGCCTTCTGTGCGAGGGTCTCGCTCGCGGTCTGTCGCTCGCGGGGGACCGAGATGGCCCACTGGTTGTTGTTACAGAAGAAGACGGCCGGCGCGTCGAAGACGCCGGCGAAGTTGAGTCCCTCGTGGAAGTCGCCCTCCGAGGTGGCACCGTCGCCGAAGTAGGTCAGGAAGGCCTTCTCGTCGCCCTTCAGTCGGGAGGCCCACGCCGCGCCCGTCGCGTGGAGAATCTGGGTTGCGATGGGCACGGCGACCGGGAAGACGTTCACGTCCTCGGCGACCTTGTTGCCGTCCTCGTGGCCCATCCAGTAGAGGAGGGTCTGTTTCAGGGGGAGGCCGCGAACCACGGCGGCACCGTGTTCGCGGTAACTCGGGAACAGCCAGTCCTCGTCGTCCAGCGCGTGGGCGCTCCCGATCTGGGCACCCTCCTGTCCGGACAGCGGCGGGTAGGTGCCCATCCGCCCCTGTCGCTGGAGGCTGACGGCCCGCTTGTCGAAGTGGCGGGCCAACCGCATCTGTCGGTACATCTCGACCAGTTTCTCCTCGGAGAGGTCCGGTTCCTCGCCGACGACGTTGCCGTCCTCGTCGAGCACCTGTACCTGCTCCAGAGGGTCACGCTCTAGCGTACTCACGGTCGTACCCACCTACACATACGCGAAGCGTCTCGGTCGCACGGTATATGATTTTCGTAAATAGTTTACTATAGTCGGGATTCTTGCCAGCGCGGGTACGAATCTGTCCACCTGTCCGGGAGAAAATTTGGAACTCTCGATTCCTCACGGTCTATGCGGAACGAATCGTGAGTGTCCCGTGCGTTTCCGACCAGAAGTAGACGATTGGGACGCCAAGAACAGTGTAGGGCGCTACCGAGACACACGCTTCGTCGGCGATCGCAGCCACGCGCCATCACTCACAACCGACCAGCGTCGAGAGTCGCACCCACACGTCGTCGCCGGACCGCTCTCACTCCCGCATCGGCACGAACCGCACCGCGCCGTGAGTCTCGCGTTCGAGCGAGCCGTCTGCGAGTCGCCGAACGCGAACCAACGTCTGGCGACCGGTCCCGACCGGACCGACGACCACGCCGCCGGGGCGGACCTGCTTGATCACGGCGTCGGGCAACTCGGCGGGCGCGCATGTGAGGTACGCACAGTCGTAGGGCGCGTGCTCGGGCCAGCCCTCGTGGCCGTCGCCGACGCGGACCTGCACGTCGTACGCGAGGTCGGCGAACCGTTCGCGGGCCGACTCGGCGAGCGTCGGCTCGAACTCGACGCTGTACACCGTACTGGGTGCGACGACCTCGCCGGTCACGGCGGCGTGGTAGCCACACCCGGTGCCGATCTCCAGCACGCGGTCGCCGGGCGAGAGGGCGAGGAGGTCGGTCATCTTCGCCACCATGTGCGGCGCGGAGATGGTCTGACCCGCGCCGATCCGGAGGGGGCGGTCCTCGTAGGCCGACTCGCGGGACTCTAGCGGGACGAACTCGTGGCGCGGAACGGCTCGAAGGGCGTCGGCGGTCGAGTCGCGGCCGATCACGCCACGCTGGCGGAGTCGGCGAACCATCGCGTCGCGGTCGTCGGCGCGGGACATGGCGGTGGGTGGCTCCGCTCGGTCAGGCGCTCGCAGTCACCACGCGGACCACGCGGTCGTGGTCTCGTCGCGGGCGTAGACGCGTTTCACGTCCTTCGCGTGGACCACGTCGCCCTCGAAGTCGAGTTTGTCGTGCTCGTAGCCGACCGCGTCCTGTCGGACTGCGATGCCCTCGATGGTGAACTTCTCGTCGCCGAACTCCTCGGTCTCGCCGACGGTGAACTCGTAGTCGCCCGGTACCTGCAACTTGACGCTCTTGGAGTCGTCGCGCCGGCCGTCGTTCGGGTGGACCGTGACGTTGACCGAGACGTTGTCGACCGCGCGGGTCCAGACCGTCTCGGCGTCCTCGACGAGCGCCTCGTCGACGCGCCGGTCGCCGCCCACGTCGATGGACGTGATCCGGGCGAGCATGATCGCCTCCTCGGTGTCGACGATGAACTCCTCGCCGACCGCGATCTGCTCCTCGGCCGGGGCATCGACCGTGGCGGGGAACGACTCGCCGTCCTGGGAGACGACCACGTCGAGTGGGACCTCGCGTTCGCGTTCGATACTGATCTTGTGGACGTGACTGCACTCGGTACACCGGACGGTCGCCTGTCCGCCGGGTTTCAGCACCTCGTGGACGGTCTCGGCCTCGGGACTGCAGGAGGGACAGACGGCCGCGACGCGCTCGTGTTGCTCGCTCATACGCCCTCCTACTCGCCCCGGCGGTAAAAGCCGTCGGAGTCGGTCTCGGCGTGTGTACTGGTCGAATGTTGTCGGATGCGTGTTCGGTTTCGGGTGGTGGTTTTGTGGAGTGATCGGTGCGAGAGTTCTGTTCGGGGCGCGCTACAATCGCAACTGTGACAGCAACAGCATCCGCGACAGCAACGCTACGATTGCTAGCGCACCGACGAAACGACCGCGACAGCACAGCACCGCGACCGCGACAGCAACCGCACCGCTACTCGTGCTAGCGCACGGAACCGCGATAGCGACAGCAACCGCGACAGCAGACAGCACCAGCACCGCTACTCGTCGTAGCGCGAGGAACCGCACCCGCGACAGCACCGCACCTCGAACCTCCCCAGCCTCGGCAGACGCTCTCGGCACCGCCCGCGTCTGCCTCCCTCGCACGCGTTCCTCGCGCGCGCCGACCGCACCTGCCTGACCGGAAATTCGACTCCCGTCACACGCACCAGTCGAACGGGCTGGCGCGACCTCCGTGTCGCGCACTTCGGCGGCGTGTAGCCGCCTCAGGCGAGCCGACGGTCGCAGGGAGGCGCTCACGCTGAAATCGACTGGTCCACCGAGAGTTGCGTGATGGGTCGCAGAGTTCGGGTGGAACTGAAAGGGGCCGGCGGTCTCGTGAGGGAACCGAACGAGACGTTGGAGAGCTTTGCTCTCCAGTACTCTCGACCCTGCCCCGGCGCCGGTAGCACCGCAAAGAGGCGAGCGAGCTTGCTCGCTCGCCGACTGAGAAGCGTGGTTCGAGAGACGCCGTGGCGTCTCTCGTCATCACGAGAGAGCTTCGCTCTCTCGAACGACACCAAGTCGCGGCAGGTCGAGAGCGCGGGGGCTTTCACCTCTCGTCGTCCGCGACTCACTCGCCAGAAACCGCGTCTCGCGGGGGCTTTCACCTCTTGTCGTCCGCAACTCACTCGACCACAGAGACAACGTTCGAGAGCTTTCACCCCTCGTTGTCTGCGACTAATTCAGCAAAGACCACATCGTGTAGGGGCTTTCACCTCTCGTTCTCTCCAACCGATTCGACAGAGTCCCCACCATCGTGGCCCGAGTTCACTGGTACATCCGGAGCGGCCGGGCCTGCGAACTCTCCTCGTCGGCCTGTTGCATCCGCTCGGCGAGGTTCTGCTTCGCCTGCCTGATCTCCTCGGCGCGATCCACCAGATCGTCCACCGGCACCTCGATGCCGGTCAGTGGCTGAATCCCCTCGGTGATGATGATCCGGGCGGCCTCCGGATCGGGGAACTGCGGGTCCGACTCGACGATCAGCCCCATCGCGTCGCGCTCGGTCTCGACTGCGTGAGCCAGCAACGCGCCGGTCGGTCCCGACACGAGGCCGGTCTCGTTCGGGACGTCGATCCCGGCGTCTCGGAGTCGCCCCTCCGCGCCGCCGGACGCCACGCCGGTCAGCGCGGGCGGGTTCTCGTCTTTCTCTGCCGGGAGGCCACTGAGAAACAGCGGCGTGATCGACTTGTCGTCGTACCAGCCTGCGATGCACTCCGCGAACTCGCGGGCCGCCTGCGGCGAGATGGGCACGTCGCTCTGGAGTGCGAGGAGGTCGTGGTCGGCGTCGGCGTAGAGCCGGATCGGGGGCGCGAGTTTCGACTCGCCCTCCTGGTAGACGACCACGCGCGGGACGCCCTCGCAGTGGACGTTGGCGTAGTGGGTCATGTCGAACTCCTCGATCAGGTGATCGACAGCGATCTTACCGACCAGTCCGACACCAGGTAGTCCTTCGATCAGCGTCGGCTCCGACAGTTCCGTGTCCGCGAGAACGTTGATCCGTGCCATAGGTCCGGCAACGTCTGCCACCGACTTGAGCGACAGGGCGTCGAGTGACTCTCGGGGACGACCGACAAACACCGACCGGAATCCCACTATCGCCCGCGACCACGAACAGCCAAACCCTTTATCCGAACACGCACAACCGCCGGTATGGAGAGTCTCAACCGGATGGCGATCGAGTTGGTGGACGAGGCCCTCGACTTCGCCGAGGAACTGCGGATTCGGGCCTTCGAACTCGACTCGGGCGCTACGGTCATCGACTTCGGTGTCGACGCACTCGGCGGCGTCGAGGCCGGCTTGCTACTCGCCGAGATCCAGACCGCCGGGCTGGCGACCGTCCAGACGACGATGGGCGAGGTCGCCGGCACCCCCCGGCAGTACGTCGAACTGACGACCGACCACCCCGACCTAGCCCTGCTCTGCTCGCAGAAGGCCGGCTGGGAACTGGGCGTCGGCAACTACGCCGGACTCGGCTCCGGCCCGGCCCGCGCGCTGGTCGGCCAGGAGTCGGAGTTCGAGGCGGTCGGCTTCTACGACGAGTTCGACATGACCGTCCTCGCCGTCGAGAGCGAGGAACTCCCGCACGACCCGGTCGCCGAACACGTCGCCGACCTCGCGGAAGTCGATCAGGGGAGCGTCTTCCTACCTGCCTTCGCCACCGGGTCGACGGTCGGGAGCGTGACGATGGCCGCCCGCGCCGCCGAACTCGCCGTCTTCCGCCTGTTCGAACTCGGCTACGACCCGCGGAACGTCGTCTCGGCACACGGCTCCGCGCCGGTCGCGCCGGTCGCGTACGACGAGGCGACCGCGATGGGCCGGACGAACGACGCCATCGCCTACGGTGGCGAGGTCCACCTGCGCGTCACCGACGACGAACCGGACAGCTTCGCCGAGGTGCCCTCCTCGGCGACCGAGCAGTACGGCCAGCCCTTCGAGCAGGTGTTCGAGGACGCCGACTGGGACTTCTACGAAGTGGACGAATCTGTCTTCGCCCCGGCCCGCGTGACCATCGACGTGCTGGGTGGGCCGACCTACGTCCACGGCGAGACGAACGAGGCCCTGCTGGCCGAGTCGTTCGACTTGTAAGCGTCGCCGAGGCACTCGTGAAGTTCAAACTCGTTCCCCCAGCGCCCGACTCGCTCGACTTCGTTCGGCAGGCACAGCAGGCGGTCCCGCTCGTCCCGGGATCGGAGGACGACTGCTGTGCCCGACTGCTGCGTCGAACCGGCCTGCCGGCGCGCGACGACGCCCGGACGTGGCTGACGTTCCTCCGGGCGCTCGAACTCGCTACGGAGACCGACGCCGGATTCAAACGGCTGTCGCAGGAGCCGACGCCAGAACAGCTTCGGGATGCCTTCGTCCGCCGAGTCTTCGGTGTCGAGGAACTGCTGGCGACGCTCCGGGAGGCAGAGGACCCGATCACGACCGAGGAGGCGTTCGCTCGCCTGCGGGAGCGCGTCCCGCAGTGGGAGCACTACAAGAACCCGACCGAGTGGAAGGACATCTGGCAGGAACGAACCGGCGACCTGCTGGACTGGCTGGTCCTGTTGAACGCCGCCGTGGAGACCGACGAGGGGTATCGGCTCGTGGCCGATCCAGTCGGTGGTGGCGAGCAAACGGGAGTCGATTCGTGACCGACAGCACACCCCACCTGCGAATCGACGGCCCTGTCGAGGCAGTCCTCTTCGATCTGGACGACACACTCGTTACCTACCGGCGGTCGCCGGGCGAGGTCCTCGAACTCGCGTTCGCCGAGGCCGGCTACGAGCAGTTCTTTCCGGTCGAGTCGTACTACGCCCGGTTCGACGAGTACCTCCAGCAGACCGAGACGCTGGACGACCTCCGGCGGGCCTGCTTCGCCGACATCGCCGAGTCGGTCGGGCGGTCGCCGGGCGACGGGGTGGCGGTCGCCGAGGCGTTCGACCGTCTGCGCGATCCGACGAACGTCGAGGCGCTCCCGGGTGCGCGGGAGGTACTCGTAGAACTCGCCGAGGACTACCGACTCGGACTCGTGACGAACGGCTCCCCCTCGGCGCAGGAGCCGAAGTTGGCGGGAGCCGGCATCAGCGACGCCTTCGACGCGCGTGTCTTCGCCGGTCACGACACCCCGCCGAAACCCGACCGGGAACCGTTCGAGAGGGCTGTCTCGGCGCTGGGCGTCGACCCCGAGCGAGCCGTGATGGTCGGCGACTCGCTCTCTGCCGACGTGGCCGGCGCGCAGGCGGTCGGAATCGGGGCGGTGTATCTCGCGCCGGACGTAGAGCGAACTGACACGACGGGCGACGAGCAGTCGGTCGATCCCGACCACCGAATCGCCGCGCTCTCTGACCTGCGCCACCTGCTTCGATAGCTCTCTGCGGCCCGGATGCTCGGGCAGGCCGCTCGTCCGCGACCGGTACGAGCCAGAGGCCCGTCTGAGTAACTGGTGCGTAACTGGGACGAGTCCGGACCGATCCGAGTCTGATCCGGTAGCGACGGAGAACCGAGAGCAGACGCGCCGATCCGGTGAAATGTTACTATGACTATATAGGCTCCGTACATCTACACGTCTGCCGATTTTCGAAATCTGTCACGACGAGCTACGGAGTATCACGGCGGAGCTATAGCGGCTCGCGACCAGAGTAGCGGTGATGACGAAGACTCGTCTCCGACAACCGTCCGAACCGACCGGTGAACAGGGATCGTTCCACACCGCGACCGATCACCGGCTCTCCCGGCGGACGTTCGTCGCGGGGGCGGGACTCGTCGGTGCGACCGCGCTCGCTGGCTGTCTCGGCACCGACACCGCCGACGCCGGCAGTCTCTCCGGTGAGGTCGCGATCGCCGGCAGTTCGACCGTCTTCCCGGTCTCGGTCGCGGTCGCCGAGGAGTTCCGGGCCGAGTACCCCGACGTGCAGGTCAGCGTGGACTCGACGGGCACCGGCGGCGGCTTCGGGAACTTCTTCTGTGAAGGCCTGACGCAGATCAACGACGCCAGTCGCCCGATCCAACCCGAGGAGGAACAGCAGTGTGCGGACAACGGCGTGACACCGCTTGAGTTCCAAGTCGCCATCGACGCGCTGACGGTCGTCGTCAACGCCGAGGCCGACTGGGTGGACTGCATGACCGTCGACGAACTCCGCCGCGTCTGGGAGCCGAACGGAGCCGAGCGCTGGAGCGACATCCGGCCCGAGTGGCCCGACGAGGAGTTCGAGTTGTACGGCGCGGCCCCGACCTCCGGCACGTTCGACTACCTCACGGAGGCAATCGTCGGCGAGGAGGACTCACACCGCGAGGACTACCAGGCGACCGAACAGGACAACACCATCGTCACCGGCGTCGCCGGCTCCCGGTACGCGATGGGCTACTTCGGGTACGCCTACTTCGTCGGGAACGATGACGCGAACATCAAGGCCATTTCGGTCGACGACGGCGCGGGCTGTGTCGCACCCTCGCTGGAGACGGCGAAGGCCGGCGAGTACAGCCCGCTCTCTCGGCCCCTGTTCATCTACGTCTCACAGGAGTCGCTCTCGCGGCTCGAGGTACAGGAGTTCGTCCGGTTCTACCTCGAATCGTCCGGCACGAGTCTGATCAGTGACGTGGGCTACGTCCCGATGCCCGAGGAAGACGTGCAGGCGAATCTGGATCGGTTCGAGTCCATCGTCGCCCAGGTAGAATGAGCACGCGGACGCCGCCGGACCTGACCGCCGGGAACGCCGGGCGACAGACCAGAGAGCGGGCGGTCGGCGCGGTCTTTCTCGCGTGTGCGGCCCTGACGGTGGCGACGACGCTCACTATCGTCCTCGCGCTGGTCGGTGACGCACTCGTCTTCTTCGGCGAGATATCGCCGATCGACTTCTTCACGGGGACGACGTGGAGTCCGAACCTGCTCGTGGACGGCGAGTTCCGGTACGGCGTCCTCCCGCTTATCTCCGGCACCCTCACGATCATGCTCGGGTCCGCGCTCGTCGCACTCCCGCTCGGTCTCGGCGCGGCCATCTACCTCAGCGAGTACGCCAGTTCGCGGACACGGGGCGCGCTGAAGCCCGCATTGGAGGTGCTGGCCGGCATCCCGACCGTCGTCTACGGTTACTTCGCGCTGGTGTACATCACCCCCACGGTGAAGGAACTCCTCCCGCTGAGTACGTTCAACGCGGTCAGCGCGGCGGTCGTCGTCGGCGTGATGATCGTTCCGATGGTCTCCTCGATCAGCGAGGACGCGATGAACGCGGTCCCGGACTCGCTGCGTGAGGCCTCGCTCGGTCTCGGTGCGACGAAGTTCCGGACGACCGTCTCGGTGGTCGTTCCGGCGGCCGCCTCCGGCATCGTCTCGTCGTTCATCCTCGCGCTCTCGCGGGCCATCGGCGAGACGATGGCGGTGACGATCGCGGCCGGCCAGAACCCCCGGCTGATCGCACCCGGCAACCTCGACGCCGTCTTCGGGCCGATCGAGACGATGACGGCCGCGATCGTCAACCTCGGTCTGAGCGACAACACCGCGAACAGCGTCCAGTACCGGAGTCTGTTCGCCATCGGCCTGACGCTCTTCGCGGTCACGCTGGCGATGAACGTGATCAGCCAGTACGTCGCCCGACACTACCGGGAGGTGTACCAGTGATGGCGACCCGGACGTCGCCCGCAGACGAGACCGAGACTGGCACTGGGACTGTCAGATCGGGTGCCGACTGGCAGGCCGGCGAACACGTCCGGCGGTGGCCGGGCAGACTCTTCGCGGCACTGACCGCCGGGGCGACCGCGCTCGGGTTGGCACTCCTCGGGGTCCTGCTCCTGCTCGTGACGCTCGACGCGTTCGCCGTCTTCCGCCCGGAGCCGGCGTGGCTCGACTTCGGGTTCCTGACGAGCGCCCCCTCGCGGTTCCCCGACCGAGCCGGTATCTACCCGGCCCTGCTCGGGTCGATCTACATGGCGCTGCTGCTGTCGGTGTTGACCTTCCCGATCGGCGTCGGCGCGGCGATCTACCTGGAGGAGTACGCCCGCGAGAGCCGCCTGACACGACTGATCCAGTTGAACATCGCCAACCTCGCCGGCGTGCCCTCGGTGGTCTACGGCATCCTCGGGTTGGCGCTGTTCGTCCGGACGCTCTCGCTCCCGAACGGCTCACTGCTCGTCGGGGCGGCGACGGTCGGCCTCCTCGTCCTGCCGATCGTCGTCATCTCGGCACAGGAGGCGATCCGGGCCGTACCGGACTCGCTCCGGCAGGCCTCCTACGGCATGGGGGCGACACGCTGGCAGACGGTTCGACGAGTCGTGCTCCCGCAGGCGTTCCCCGGTATCCTGACCGGGACGATCCTCGCACTCGGCCGGGCGATCGGCGAGACCGCGCCACTGATCATGATCGGCGCGCCCGCGACGCTGTTCCTCGCGCCCTCGGGCGTGCTGGAGAAGTTCAGCGCGATGCCCCGACAGATCTTCGCGTGGTCCGACGCGCCGCAACCGGAGTTCCAGTACGGCGTCGTCGCGGCCGGCGTCGTCGTCCTCGTGAGCGTCCTGCTCGTGATGAACGCGACCGCTATCTACCTCCGCTACCGTACCCAACGATGACCGACCGATTCGAGACCCACTCCAGAGCCGATCTGCCGGCCGGAAACGGCAGGCGAGACACCCCGATCCAGATGACCGACACACCAGACGACCGACGACCGACCCAACGCGTCGAGGAGACGCCGCGACCGACAGTGCAACCGACCGACAACGCGACCGCCGAGGGGACTGGTGTCACTGGCGCATCCGACCGCTCGCTCGCCGACGAGGGGACCCTGATCGAGGCCCGTGACCTCTCGGTGTACTACGGCGACGACCAGGCGCTCCGGGACGTGAGCATCGAGATCCCCGAGAACCGCGTGACCGCGATCATCGGTCCCTCCGGGTGTGGCAAGTCCACGTTCCTGCGCTGTCTCAACCGGATGAACGACCTGATCGACGACGTGACGGTCGAGGGCGAACTGCTGTTCGCCGGGAAGAACGTCTACGACGACGACGTGGACCCGGTTGTGCTCCGCCGACACGTCGGGATGGTGTTCCAGCAGCCGAACCCGTTCCCGAAGTCGATCTACGAGAACGTCGCCTACGGCCTGCGCGTGCAGGGTCGGACCGACGATCTGGACGCGAAAGTCGAACAGGCGCTCCGCCGGGCCGCGCTGTGGGACGAGGTGAACGACCGACTCGACGAGTCGGGTCTCGAACTCTCCGGCGGCCAGCAACAGCGACTCTGTATCGCCCGCGCCATCGCGGTCGATCCGGAACTTCTCCTCATGGACGAACCCGCGAGCGCGCTCGACCCCATCGCCACCGCCGGCATCGAGGACCTGATCCGGGACCTCTCCGAGGAGTACACCGTCGTCATCGTCACCCACAACATGCAGCAGGCCGCCCGCGTCAGCGACTACACCGCCGTCTTCCTCACCGGCGGGGAACTCGTGGAGTTCGCCCCGACGGCGACGATCTTCGAGAACCCGGACGACCAGCGCGTGGACGACTACGTCTCCGGGAAGTTCGGCTGATCTGTCGGCACTTCCACTGCGATTCCCTCGTTTCAGCCCACCTTTCGCCGGTATCTGACGGTATTCGGACCGAACCGTCGTTCCGACATATCCGGAAAGGTCGCCTTGCAAACTCGGTGCTGTCTCTCGGTATTCTCGTCGTACTGTCGGACTACCGGCCGCTTAGTCCACCCCGAAGCGGCGCTTAGGTAAGACCCCTCCCGACGTGGCTATGCTCGTCCGACCGGGCCTCGTGACTCCAGACCGGAGTCGCCGACGCTCGGGACACCTTCACCATGACACACGAACCGTACACCGTCTCACGCCGGTCGGTCCTCGCGGGCCTCGGCACCATCGGTATCGCCTCCGCCGGGGCCGGTCTCGGCACGACCGCCTTCTTCAGCGACGACGAACAGGTCTCCGCCTCCCTCGAAGCGGGCCGGCTCGACCTCAAACTCGACTACCGCGCGACCTACGTCCCCGGCAACCGCGCCACGCCCTTCGACTCCGTCGGCGTGATCCCCGACACCGACCTCGACGGCGACGGGAGCGACGACCGGTACCTCCTCGCGCAGGTGCCGGACCTGCGGTACGACTCCGGCGAACTGGCTGGCAGACCCCTCTCCGAGCAGGACTGGGGCGACGCGGTCAAGCCACTCGGCTGTGACGACGCGAGCTTCGTCGACGGCGAGGAGGGCGTGATGTTCGCACTCGACGACGTGAAGCCGAAGGACGAGGGCGAGTTCACGATCAGCCTCCACCACTGCGACAACCCCGCGTACCTCTGGCTCCGCGGCGAAGCGACCGCCGAGGACGAGAACGTCGCCTACGAACCCGAGCTCACGGCCGGCGACGACGAGGGCGCGGTCGGCGAACTCGCCGACTACCTCTACGTCGAGGCGTTCTACGACACCGACTGCGACAACCGGAAGGACCCCGACCGCGCGGTCGACATCGCACTCGCTATCGACGTGTCCGGCTCGATGCTCTACCCGCAACACGGCGGTCTCGTCGCCGACCCGGACGGCGACACGCCCAACAACCGCCCGGACGCGCTCCGGACCGGCACGGCAGACGCTCGCTACACCGACGACACCTACAAGATCGACCTCGTGGAAGACGCCGCCAGCGACTTCGCCCAGCGCGTCTTCGCTACGACACTCGACGCACAGCTCGGCGTGGTCTTCTTCGGGACCGCCGACAGCGCGGACGACTTCGTGCCGGGCGATTCGAGTACCAGCAGACCTGCAGTGCGCTCCAGCGCGCTCTCGGACGACGCGAGTGCGGTGGGCACGACGCTCTCGGACCTCCGGTACGAGGTCGCCGGACCGGGTCGAACTGGCACCGACCTCCCGGTCGGCATCGCCACGGCCCAGTCCCTGCTCGACGCGGGCCGGGCAGACGCCGAGAAGGTCATGATCGTCCTCGGCGACGGTGGCCAGGACGGCACCAGCGGCGCGGTCGGTGAAGCCGACGCCGCGAAGGCCGCCGGCACGCGCGTCGTCACCATCGCGTTCGGTGCGAACGCGAACGAGGGTCTCCTGCGCAGACTCGCCAGCGAACCGAAGGAGGAGAACTTCTACGACGTGCGGGCCGATCTGGACGCGCTCGAAGCCGCGGTCGGCGACGCCTTCACGAGCATCGTGCTCGATCTGGTCGGCGACGTGCGCTTCTTCCGTGGGTCGCTGTCGGCGTTCCTCGCCGTGGTCGGGTCGGGTGTCCCGTTCGACCCGGTCGGCGTGCTCGATCCCGAGGCGGACGGGCCGGTCTGTGTCGATCCGGGCACGAACTGCATCGCGGTGGACTGGTACCTGCCGTGCCTCCCGGAGGAGTTCGCCACGCTGGTCTCCGACGCCGACGTCCCGGACGCCGACGAGGACGGTGTGGTGACGCTGGCCGACGAACTGGCCGCGAAGGGCCTCCCCTTCGAGACCGACGACTCGATCAACGTCGTCCAGACCGACAGCGTCGCGTTCCGGATGGCCTTCGCGGCGGTCCAGTGCCGGCACAACATGGACAACGCGAACCCCTTCGTGCAGGCCGCCTGAGCCGACCGCCGACGATTTTTCCGACGCCAGTCGGGTGACGACCGACAGCGAGACACCGAGCGACCCGTGACTGCGACGTGATGGATCGCAGACTCGGGTGGGACCGAGAGGGGCCGGCGATCTCGTGAGAGAACGAACGAGACGCTGGAGGCTCTCGTCTCTCGTCGGTCACCGTTCCGGGTAGACAGAGTTCACCCCACGACCCGATTCGGCACCGACCACGACACACGACTACTGCTCGTGAACCTCACGAACGGTGCCGACACCCTTGCTCTGTCCCTCCCGGAAGACGAACCGCTGGCCCTCCTCGATCAGGTACGGGCGGAACTTGAACTCGATCGTCGCACGCCCGGTGTCGCCCGGCAACAGTTGCCCGCCGTCGGGGTAGAAGACGACCGCCTCGCTGATCGTCTCCAGGTGGACGACCGGTTCGTAGCCGTCGCCGATGCGGGTCGGGTGGTTCAACACCATCACCTCGGCCTCGAACGACCGGATCGCCGGGGGTGCCGCGTCACGCGGGACCAGCACCATCCCGCGTTCGATCTCCGGTTCGCTGACGCCCTTCAGCGCGATCCCGACGATTCTCCCGGCCTTCGCCTCGTCCACGCGGTGGTAGTGCATCTCGATGGACCTGACTTCGACGTCGCGGTAGGTGCCGTCCGGCATCGGCCCCAATAGGAGTTCGTCGCCGGCCTCCACGGTCCCCGAGTTGATGGTCCCCGAGGCGACCGCGCCGACGCCCGTGACGCTGTAACTCCGGTCGACGTACATCCGGAACTCGCCGGCGTCGTCGGTCGTCTTCGGGAGCGTCTCGAACATCCGGTCGAGGTCGTCGAGGCCCTCGCCGGTCACCGCACTGGTGGCGAGGATGGGGACGACCGACTCGTTGATCTCCTCGACGGCGGTCTCGACGCCGTGTCGGTCCACGAGCAGGGGTGTCTTGCCCACGTCCCGCAGCAGTGCCTCGACCTCCCGTTCGACCTCCAGTGCGCGCTCCTCGCTGACGGCGTCGACCTTCGTGATCGCCACCACGGTCGGGAGTTCGGTGGCGAGCAGGATACCGAGATGTTCGCGCGTGGTCTTCGTCGGCCCGTCGTCGGCCGCCACCACGAGCAGGCCGTAGTCGAGTTTCTGGCCGACGAGGCCCCGGATGGTCGTCCGGAGCCACGGTTCGTGACCGACGGTGTCCACGAAGGAGACGAGTCGGTCGGCCTCCTCGACGATGCGGGCGCGGTCGGACTTCCGGTCGGGGTTGTCCATCCGGACCGGTCCCTCGTCGTCGAAGCCGTAGACGCCGTACGAGAGGTCGGCCGACAGGCCACGCTCGACCTCGTGCGGCTGTACGTCGAGGTAGCTCCGGGTGCCGCCCTGTCCGTCGTCGGCCTGCCCGGTCACCAGCGAGCCGACGAGCGTGGACTTGCCGTGGTCGACGTGGCCGGCCGTGCCGACCACGATGTGGGCGTCGTCGGTCTCCAGCATCGCGCCCTCCCGGATCGTGGCGACCCCGACCAGTCCGTCGTCGCCGGCCGGCCACGTCTCCACGTCGTCGATGTGTGCGCCGGCCTCCTCGGCGAGTAACGAGAGGACGTCCATCGACTCCGAGAACTCGGCGCGGGGGATGCCCGCGATGCCGCCGTCGTCGGTGACGCCGACGACGTAGGTCGCCTCGCCGTCGCCCGAGAGCACGCGGTGGCGCAGTTGCGCCGCGAGGCTCTCCATCCGGCCGTCTGCGAGGTGGATCTCACGCGAGAGCCGTTCTTTGAACTCGACGTGACCGCCCTCCTCCTCGCCGTGTTCGAGGGCGTCTTCTAACACCGCCCGGTCGGCGCTCATGAACGTCGGTAGGGAATCGGGGTTGATAGCCCTTTTCGTGGGTGAGAATAGTTAGCACAGAAATATCCGGAGGTGGTGATGCGTGACTCGCCGGGTTCGTCGTGTCGTGAGGTGCGACCGGCGCGGTCGAGGACGGTGGCGGTCGAGGACGGCCTCCGCTCTCCTCACGCGAGCGCGAGCCACGCGACGAACACCGCGAGACCACCGAGGCCGGTGCTGGCGACCGCGTGGACGCGCAGACGGTCTAAGAGCGCGTGCGCGTCACCGTCCACCGTCAACACGTCGTGGACCTCGCTCCCGAGTTCACACCGGGGGAGGAAGTCCATCGCCACGTGGAGGAAGACCCCGGCCGCGAAGCCGAAGACGACGCCTCTGATCGCGCCACCGGCCGGGAGGCCGACGAAACTGGCGAGGATGGCCGTCAAGCCGACGCCGGTCGCCGGGAGGAGCAGGACGGTCCAGTCGCCACCCTTGTCGGCGAGTCGGCTCGCGGCGGCGTAGCCCGCCGGTCCCTTGTGCGAGACGATGGCGAGCCCGAGCGTCAGCCCCAGTTCGGGCATGTTCCCGTAGACGATACCGATGATCGCGCCCGCCGACAGTGCGTGGGCCGACAGCTCTGCGACGGTGCGGTCCATCGGCAGATCGAGATGCGAGAGGCGGTGGCCGACCGTGTGGGAGGCGAACCCCAGGAGGAGTCCGAGCGCGATGCCGAACCCGCCGTACTGCGTGTGGTGGCCGATGGCCTGCGGGACGAGGAAGACGGCGGCGCTCGTCACCATCGCGCCGCTGGCGAGACCGTAGCCCCAGACGAGTCGATTGGCGTGTTCCCGGCGTGCCCGCGCCCCGAGCGGTGCCGCGACCGCCATCGCGGCGAACGCGACCCACGAGATGCCCAGCAGTTTCCACTGACCGGCACCGGCCGCGAGCACGGAGAGGAGCGCCAACGTGACGACTGCGGCCACGCCGACGCGTGAACGACTACCCATGTTGCTAACTCCCTCGCTTTCGTTAATAAGGCCGTCGGTCGTCGACGGCCGTCCGTCGGATCGGCGGCCGAGACGGCTACCGGGTCGCGCGTTTCCACGCCTTCAGATCGACGACCTCGCCGTCGAACTCCTCCGGATCGGCGTCGGTCGCGGCCCACCGGAACATCGGTGCCACGTCGGCCGGGTCGCGCCCCTGCCCGCCGGAGAGGTCGGTGGCGACGTAGCCCGGATCGACCGTCAGGACGGTCGCGTCCAGATCGACCGCGAAGCCCCGAACCAGTGCCTCCGCGCCGGCCTTCGAGACCGCGTAGCTCCCCATGCCGGGCTTCGCCTCGCGGGCGATGGAGCCGGAGGGCACGAGGATACGAGCGTCCTCGGCGAGGTGCGGGACCGCTTCGGTGACCGTCGTGAAGACACCCCGGACGTTGGTGCGCATGGTGTCGTCGAACCGGGAGTACGACTCCTCATGCAGGGGCATCTCGCCGGGCGCGCCGTGGTTGATGGCGGCGTTGGCCACCAGCACGTCGATGGGTCCGTGGATGCGCGCGGCCTGTTCCATCAGTCGCTCCACGTCGTACTCGTCGCGCACGTCGGCCCGGAAGCCGCCGGCCTTCCCGCCGGACCCTGTGATCTCGTCGGCGACCTCGTTGACGGCCGACTGCTCGCGGGCACACAGGACGACGTGTGCTCCTGCGTCTGCGAACTCGCGTGCCACTGCGCGTCCGATGCCTCGACTGGCTCCCGTGACCACGACCGTTTTCCCGTCCATGGGTTTCGGTAGGGCGGGCCGGACCTAAAGGTGCGGTTCGACACCCGGCACCGGGCAGTGTCCGAGCAACGGCGGGAACCTGACGGGCGACACCCCACGAACGACGACCCGCGACGCACCCAGAGCCACCCGCACCTTTATCAAGCGGGCTGTGAAATCTCCGCGACGAGGTGGCAAAATATGCCCGTACTGACGCCCGACAACACGAACGCGCTCGCCCACCGTGTCGCCGGGGACTCCCTGATCTACGAGTGTCCGAACTGTGAACACGGCGAGATTCTCCTCACCGACCTGATCGAGAACCCCGACGCCAAGTGCCTCGACTGCGGGACGCGCTACCACCTCTACGTCGAGGAAGTCTGAGCCACCGGAACCGCCGTCCTCTCTCTGTTCTCCGCGTCCGACGCTACAGTGATGCTCTCGGCGGTCGTGACAACTGTATGCAGTTCTCACGCTCACGCGTCAGCCTCGCGGTCGCGCTTCTCGTCGTTCTCGCGGGCTGTACCGGGACGCTCGCGGAGTTCAGTTCCGAACCGGCTGTCGTCCCCGAGTCGGCGCTGTCGGGCGGCTACGTCCACGGGAACACGACCGACGTGACCGTCCCGCTCGGCTTCGCGCTCGGTCCAGTCTCGCGCGACGTGCGCCTGACGGGGTGGGTCTCCGGTTACTCCAAGACCACCGACGACGACATCGCGCTGCTCGCGGTCGTCAGCACGCCGGACGCCGAGTTCGAGGGCCAGTCGCTCAGTCCGGTCGTCCACCTCTCCGACCCGGAACTCGTCTCGTGGACGCTCGACAGACTCGCCGAGACATCGGTGCAGGGTGGGATCGCACCCGACGTGACGGGGCTTCGAGTCCTCGACACCGAGACGCGAACCGTCCTCGGGACGCCCACCGAGGTCGTGACCTACACCGGCACCGCCGAGGTGGAGGGCGAGTCGGTCGCCGTGGTGCTCCACCTCGCGGTCGTCAGCCACGAAGGGGACGTGATCGTCGCTCTCGCGGCGCACGACCCCGATCTGGACGAACGGGAGGCCCTGCTGGCGCTGATGGAGCGAATCGAACACGAGGGGAAGGAGTGACTCACTCGTACTCGATGTCGTCGAAGTTCGCCCGGAGGTCGTCTGCGAGGTCGGCACCGTCCGCTCGCCGACTGATCGAGACGAGGTAGCGTCCGTACTTTCCGGTTCGATCCTTCGTCGTCTCGGCGACGATGGGCCACTTCCCGTCGTACTCCCGTTCGGCCGTGTCGAACCACGACTCCACGAACAGGCGTTCCTCGGTGCCGCGCTGGAACTCCTCGGACTCGCGCGGCTGGCCGGATATCTCGTGGGTGTCGATGCCCTCCAACCGGACGCGTAGCTCTCGCGTGATGTGGAACCCCAGGTCCAGTTTGAGGTCGTAGGTGTCGCCGTCGACGACGTTCACGCGCCGCCCCTGGTACTCGAACAGTGCCATGCGTGACGTTGGCGTGCCACGCTACTGAACGTTGTCACGGACGACCCGGAGAAACGCCGTCGGCCCGACGGTCAGAGTTCGACGCCGGAGGGGATCAGACTTCGCGCCCGCAGGAGACTCCCGTCTTCGTCGTAGACGAGGAACATCGACTTCTCGTAGGACGTGACGAGGTCGCCGTCGACGCTGATCTCGATCCGGTACTTGCCGTCGTCTTCGCCGACCGACTCGGCGTACTCGCGTGCCGACCGGATGAAGTCGAAGACGTTGCCCGCCTCCTCGTTCAGTTCGAGGAGGAAGTCACCGTTCGTGCGGTTCGTCAGACTGACGACGCCGGTCGTCTCCGGGTCGTCCGCCGGTCCCTGCAACCGGAAGGCGGCGTCGGTCTCCGAGGCGTCCAGTAGCTCCCCGTCGAGACCTGTGAGGCGCTCTCGAAGGGTGTCGGAGGGACCGTGGAAGTCGATCATCACGGTCGGTTTCCCCGAGGTGTCCTCACCGGACGAGCCGACGTTGTGTACCTCCAGTTCGAAGTAGTCGCGCCTCATTCGCTACCGATGCTTGGAGTTGCGGCGGTATGAACGTAACGACCCCGACAAGGAGTCACACAGCGCCGAGGAGGGTCGCGGTCGCCCCTCGTGAGCGGTGCGACCGGGCGCGGCTCTCGTGCACGGTTCGACCGGGGCCACCTCTCGTCAACGACTCGGTCGGGCACCCGCAAAACGCTCTGCCGTCGGGTGATCCCTCGCCGAGCGCTATCCCGTCGGGTGGTCACCGGCCGAGCGCTGGCCCGTCGAGAGACGGTAGCTTTTACTCCGGACCGGCCACGAGTCGGGGTATGTGGGTCCGTTCGGAGTACGCCGGTGAACTCGCTGTGCTGTCTGCCTGGTTCGCGGCGCTGTTGCCGTGGAACGTCTCGTACGTCGGTGACGTGCTCGGTGGCTCCGCGTTGTTCGTCCGGTTTCCGTTCTTCCAGGTTCGCTTTCTGTTCGACACCGCGTTCGGCCCGCCGGTCCGGTTCCTGACGCTCCCGGCGGCACTCGACCTCCAGCGTGGCAACCCCATCGAACTCGCCTACCAGGTCTGGGCCGCCGGCGCGGTCGTCGTCGCCCTCGCGGTCGGCCTCTCGGTCGCGTACTACCTCGCCGAGGACCGCCTGGACGCCACTCTCGATCCGGTCCGACTGATGGGCGGTCTGCTCGCCCTCGGCGGCGTGGTGTTCGCGGTCGCCGTCGTCCTCCTCGCTACGCGCGGATTCGGCGGGATACCGGTTCCGGTCGGCGTCGTGTTGATGCTCGCGCTGGCGGGGAGCTTGCTCGGTGTCGAGCGAACGTGAGGCCGTCACGACGACTGAAGTGGTCCGGCGTGACGGCGCGGATTTATTATGGTGTCGTCGCTACGTGGTAACGAACTGAATGTCAGGAGACACGCACGGTGGGTCGGAGAGTACCCTCGGCTCACTCCGGCGGCGACTCGCCCGGACGGTCGAGATGCTCCGTGGCTCCGAGATCGACGTGCAACCGTTCGCGCCGGGCGAGGACGGTCCACTGGCGGAGTTCGACGTGCCGCCCGACCACCGCGAGGTGGATCGCTACTGGGTCAACGCGCCGTACGCCTACGTCGTCATCACCTACGACGAGTCGGAGAGTGAACACGCCTACCACGCCGTCGAACCGGAACTCGACGCCTTCGAGCGCGACCTGCTCTCGCGGGTCCGCGAGGACATCCGCGATCCGCTGCTCTTCCGCCGGGAGACGGACACGACCGCCGAGACGACGCTCCGAGAGGAACTGCGCGATCTACTGGAGAGCTACGGCGTCGAAGCCGAGATGGACACCTTCTACAGTCTGCTGTACTACCTCGTGCGCGACTTCCAGGGGTTCGGGCGCGTCGATCCACTGCTGCACGACCCCGGCATCGAGGACATCTCCTGTGACGGCTACGACCTCCCGCTGTTCGTCTACCACGCCGACTACACCGACGTCGAGACGAACGTCTCGTTCGGGAGTGAGGAACTGGACAACTACGTCGTCCGCCTCGCCCAGCAGTCCGGCCGCCACATCAGCGTCGGCGACCCCATCGTCGAGACGACACTCCCGGACGGTTCGCGTGCGGAACTCGCACTCGGCGAGGAGGTCACGCCGCGTGGCTCCGCGTTCACCATCCGGAAGTACGCCGAGGAACCGTTCACGCCGCTCGATCTGATCGAGTACGGCACCTTCTCGGTCGAGGAGATGGCGTATCTCTGGCTGGCCATCGAGCACAACAAGTCGATCCTCATCGCCGGCGGCACGGCGTCGGGAAAGACGACGACGATGAACGCGGTGTCGATGTTCGTCCCGCCGCGCGCGAAGGTGTTGACCATCGAGGACACCCGCGAACTCGCGCTGTACCACGACAACTGGCTCTCCTCGGTGACGCGCCAGCGACTCCACGAGGGGTCGGACATCGACATGTACGACCTCCTGCGCTCTGCGCTGCGCCACCGACCGGAGTACATCATCGTCGGCGAGGTACGCGGGGAGGAGGCGCTGACGCTGTTCCAGGCGATGAACACCGGTCACACGACCTTCTCGACGATGCACGCCGACAGCGTGGAGACGGTCATCAACCGACTGGAGAACGAACCGATCAACGTCCCCCGTGCCATGGTGCAGTCGCTCGACGTGCTCTGTATCCAGACGCTGACCCGGTTCGAGGGCGAACGCGTCCGGCGCTCGCAGGCCATCGCCGAGATCGGGGGGATCGACAACCGGACCGGCGAACTCGACTACTCGACGGCCTTCTCGTGGGACGCCGGCACCGACACCTTCTCCCGGAACGACTCGTCGCTGCTGGACGAGATCCAGTCGGAACGCGGCTGGAGTCGGTCCCAACTGTTGCGGGAACTCCGGAACCGCGAGACGTTCCTCCGATCGCTCTCGGCCCTCGGCGTGGACGACTTCCGCCGGTTCACGGCGCTCGTCAACGAGTACTACGCCGACAGCGAAGCGGTGCTGACGCGGCTCTCGGAGGCGGAGGCGGTTGCCGACGAGACTGTTCCCGACGTGCCCGGCGAGAGTCGTGATGGCGACGACGGTGCGGAGAGAGGCGACGACGACAGTCCGCCCGAGCAGCCGACAGACGACACGACCGCGGGCGACTCGTGGGAGTTCGAGACCGCCGAGCCGTCGCCGGTCGAGGACGGCCACACCGGCACAGAGGAGCCGAGACACGGGGACGACCACGCCGACGCGGGTGAGTCGGGGGCCGAGGACAGGCCGACCGACTCGCCCGAACAGGACTGACGACCGACGATGCTCTCCCTCTACCTCCCGCTCGTCGCGGCCTGTTGTCTCGCGGCGGTCGTCCCGCTGGCGTCCGTCAGCCGGTGGACGAACGTCCTCGTCTCGCGGGCCGCGCTGGGGCTGTTCGGCGACTACGTCTCCGGTGACTCACCCCGGAAGCGTCGCCAACACCGGAAGCTACAGGCCGCTCACGTCCCGACGACGCACCGCCTGTACGCCGCCCGGACGCTGTCGTACGCCGGCCTGTTCGGCGTCGTCGGGAGCGTCGTCGGCGTCTACGCGCTGGCCGGACTGCTGGGGCTGCTCCAACTCAGCGAGTCGGCCGTGCGGGACGCCCTCCCGAGCGCGTTCGACTTCCTCGCGTCGGCCGCCGCACTCCCCGAGGTCGCCGCCGGCGAACTGTTCGTCCTTCTGCTCGCGTCCAGCGCGACCGTCGGTGCCGGCGCGGCACTGGGCACCTACTGGGCCCGTTGGCAGTGGCTCGACCAGCGTGCCAGCGCCCGCGCCGCCGGGATCGAGGCGACACTGCCCCGGACCGTCGCGTTCGTCTACGCCCTCTCGGGGTCGGGGATGTCGTTCCCGCAGGTGCTGGAGACGCTGACGCGCAACGAACGCGTCTACGGCGAGGCGGCCAGAGAGGTCGGGGTCGCGGTCCGGGACATGAACACCTTCGGAACCGACGTGTTGTCGGCCCTGCGGGCGATGTCGCGCCGGACGCCCAGCGACGGGATGGAGGAGTTCGGCGAGAACCTCTCGTCGGTGCTCGGAAGCGGCCGGAGCCTCTCGTCGTTCCTGCGCGAGCAGTACGAACGCTATCAGGAGGAGGCCGAGGCGCGACAGGAGCAGTATCTCGAACTCGTCTCGACCTTCGCGGAGGTGTACGTCACCGTCCTCGTGGCGGGGCCGCTGTTCTTCATGACCATCCTCGTGGTCATCGGCCTCGTGCTGGCGGACACCCTCGACATCGTGCGGTTCATCGGCTACGTCGGAATCCCGCTGGCGACGGCCGGCTTCGTCGTCTACATCGACAGCATCACCCGGTCGCTGCGAACGCCGAGCGAGACCGACGGAACCGAACGGCAGGTAGGTGTCGACGAGACCGTCGGTGCCGGTATCGCAGACGGCGGGGAGATCGCGGACCGGTGGCAGCCGAACCGCGAGCGACTGGCCGCCTACGACCGGTTTGCGCCACTCCGCGACTGGGTCACCGACCCGCTGGGGACGCTGATCGAACGACCTGCTGGGAGTTTCGTGCTGACGGTTCCCCTCGGGGTGGTCTGGGTGCTGAGTCGGGTCGACCCGGTGTCGACCGCACCGATGGATCTGGTGGTGGCCTTCGACGGCCCCGTCGTGGAGGCGACGATCGCCGTACTCGGACTGTACGCGGTCGTCTACGAACTGAAGAAGCGTCGGACGCGGCGAGTCGAGCAGGCGGTGCCGGACTTTCTGGACCGACTGGCGAGCGTGAACGAGGCCGGGTTGACGGTCGTCGAGAGTCTCCACCGCGTCGGCCAGACCGACCTCGGGGCGCTGTCGCCCGACCTGCGCAGACTCCGGCGGGACATCGAGTGGGGCGCGAACGCCGAGACGGCGCTGGCCCGGTTCGAGCGCCGGGTCGAGTCGCCGATGGTGACGCGGTCGGTGACGCTCATCACGAACGCGATGCGGGCGTCAGGCGACATCTCGCCGGTGCTCCGCATCGCGGCCGACGAGGCGCAGGGGACGCGGCGACTCCAGAAGGAGCGCCGACAGGAGATGGTGACGTACCTGCTCGTCATCTACATCTCCTTTTTCGTCTTCCTCGGGATCATCGCGGCGCTGACGGTCTCGTTCATCCCGGCGGTCGAACAGGCCAACGTCGGGATGGGCCAGACGGGCCAGCAGTTCTCGACGGGCTTTCTCGGGACGATCCAGAGCGTCGACACCGACGCGTACGAACTCGTCTTCTTCCACACCGCCGTCCTGCAGGGTATCTGTTCGGGACTCGTCGCCGGACAGTTGGGTGAAGGGAGCGTGAAAGACGGCGTGAAACACGCGACCATCCTCCTGCTGTTCACCGCTGTCGCGTTCCTGTTCATCTGACCGAGGCCGGTCGTCGGGAGACTCCCGTCTCGGCCGCAGTCGACATCCGGGAGGTCTCTACCGACGGCGCCATCGACATCCGGGAGACCTCTGCCGACAGCGCCATCGACATCCGGGAGACCTCTGCCGACAGCGCCATCGACATCCGGGAGACCTCTGCCGACAGCGCTATCGACATCCGGGAGGTCTTTGCCGACCGCCACAGAGTCGGTTGTATGGACACGCGGGCGACCTACGACCGGATCGCGGCCCACTTCGCACAGACGCGGGAGTACCCGTGGCCCGAAGTCGAGTCGTTCGTCGCCGAGACCGTCACCGAGGAGACCGACCGCGCCCTCGACCTCGGCTGTGGCAACGGCCGCCACGCGGAACTGCTGGCCGACCACGCGACCGAGGTCGTCGGCCTCGACGTGAGTCGTGGACTGCTGGGAACCGCCAGCGACCGCGCGACCGAGCGTGGATTCGCGGTGGATCTCGTGCAGGGTGACGCGAGTCGCCTGCCACTCCGGGACGACACGTTCGACCTCGCGGTGTACGTCGCCACGCTCCACCACCTGCGTCCCCGCGAGGCGCGCGTCGCCAGTCTGGACGAACTCGCCCGCGTGCTCACACCAGACGGACGCGGTGGACGCGGCGGGCGCGCACTCGTCAGCGCGTGGAGCACCGCCCACGACAAGTTCGACGCGCCCCCGGACACAGAGGTCGGCTTCGGCACCGAGGTCGACTGGACGCTCCCCGGCGGCGAGACGGTCCCGCGCTTCTACCACATCTACGCGCCCCGCGAGTTCGAGGCGGACCTCGCCGAGAGCGACTGCCGGATCGTCTCGTGGGAGATTTCCAGCGGGAACTGCTACGCGGTCGTCGGTCCCGGCGAGGACTGAGACCCGGTCGAGAGTGGCACGGGGCGTCGTCCAGCGAGACACCACACGCCGCCGAGCGTGGTACGTGAACACACGGCGGGGCGGCGGCGAAACTGCACGAGAGCTATGCGTTTAAACGGCTCCGAGACCTACGATTGTCCACGAAATGACGGACGAACACCAGCCGGACTCCTACGAGGTCGTCGTCGTCGGTGGCGGACCCGCCGGCCTCCAGACCGCACTGTACACGACACGACTCGGCCACGACACGGTCGTCGTGGACCGCGGCGGCGGGCGGGCCGCGATGATGCTCGACACGCACAACGTGATCGGGGTGCCCGAGTCGGTGTCGGGCAACGAGTTCCTGGAGACGGCCCGCGAGCAGATCGAGAGCTACGGGGCTGACGTCCACCGCGATCTGGTGACCGACGTCGAGCGCCGGCCGGACGGCCGGTTCCACGTCACCGCGAACGACCGCGAGTACCTCGCGGACCGCGTCGTGCTGGGCATGGGCTTCGCCGACGAGCGACCGGAGCCGCCACTCCCCCGGACGGGGAAGGGGCTCCACTACTGCCTGCACTGTGACGCCTACATGTTCGTGGACGAACCGGTGTACGTGATGGGCCACGGCGAGTCGGCCGCCCACGTCGCCATGATCATGCTGAACTTCACCGACGAGGTGGACGTGCTCCTGCGCGGCGACGACCCGACGTGGAGCGACGAGACGGACCGCCTGCTCCGGGCGCACCCGGTGGACGTGATCGACGACGAGATCAGCGGGATGGAGAAACGCGAGGACGGCTGGCTGGCCGGCTTCGAGTTCGAGGACGGCACCTTCCGGGAGTACAAGGGCGGGTTCGCCATGTACGGGTCGGACTACCACACCGACCTCGCGGTCGACCTCGGCTGTGAGTTGAACGACGACGGGACGGTCGCGGTGGACGACGCGGGCCAGACGTCGGTCGACGGGGTCTACGCGGTCGGCGACATCACGCAGGGACACAACCAGATCCCGGTCGCGATGGGGAAGGGGGCACAGGCCGGCATCGACATCCACTACGACCTCCGGGAGTTCCCCAAGAGTCTCGAGGAGATCGAGAGCGAGGGGCCCGTGGGCGTGGAGGACGTGCCCGGTATCTCGCCGCGACTGCGCGACGCGGCGCGGTCGTTCGGGACGAGCGACGACTGACGTCGGTGTCCGTGTGCTCGGCCCACGGGATGACCGCTGTCTCCAGTCGGGCTCGCCGGCGCGGTTGCCCAGACACGACGTCCCGAGGCGAGTCACGGTCCCCTCCGGTGATCAGTCGCCTCTCACACCTCTGGCCCTACTCACCCACTCTCTTTCCCCGACTCTACTCACCCACTCTCTTTCCCTGGCTCTACTCACCCACTCTCCTCTCCCGACTCTCCCGACTCACACGCGCATCCCTCCTCACAGACCGTCGGTCTTTACCACCCGGCCCGTCTATCGCGCCGCATGAACGCGCTGGTGGTCGCAAGCGCCGTCCTCGTCGCGGTCACGAGCGCCCCGTATCTCGCCTTTCTCGCACTCTACGCGGTCGTCCGCCCGGCCGGGTCTCCGGCCGACAAGCGCGACGACTGGGAACCGACGGTCAGCGTCGTGCTCCCGACGTACAACGAAGCCGAGATCATCGAACACAAACTCGCCGACATCTGCGCACTGGAGTACCCCCTCGACAAACTCGAGATCGTCCTCGCAGACGCCTCGGACGACGGGACGCCCGAGGTCGTCCGCGACTGGATGACGGCGCGCGAAGCCGCCGACGAACCGACGCCCGACCTCCAGATCCGCCACGACGACGAACGCCGAGGCGTCGCACCCGCGCTGAACGACGCCTTCCGGGCGGCCTCGAACGAGGTGATCCTCCGCACCGACGCCGACTCGGAACTCGCCGCGGACGTGCTCCGGGAGGCAGTCGCGAACCTCGCGGACCCGGCAGTCGGCGCGGTGACGGGCCGACAGTCCGACGTGCTGGGCGAGAGCCGAGTCGAGGCCGACTACCGGAACATCCTCTCGAAGTTGCAGGGTCTCGAATCGCACCTCGACTCGACGTTCATCTTCCACGGGCCCTGCTTCGCCTTCGCCCGCGAGGACTTCGTCCCCATCGACCCCGCGTCGCTCGCGGACGACACCGAGGTCGCCCTGCGCATCCGCCGGGCGGGCAAGCGCGTCGTCATGGACCCGGCACTCAGATTCACCGAATCCGGCGTCTCCGACTTCCGGAAGCGCCGCCAGCGGAAGGACCGGCGGGCGATGGGCCTCGTCAGACTGCTCGTCCAGCACCGCGACGCCCTCGGCAAGTACGGGCGGTACGGCCGGGTCGTCCTCCCGTTCAACTGGTGGTTCATGCTCGTCTCGCCGTGGCTCGTCGCGGTCGGTACCCTCGTCGTCTCGGCGGCCGCCGTCTCGGTCGCCGGTCCGGTCGGTCTCGTGGTCCCGGCGGGCGTCCTCGGATTCGGCTACCTCGGCCAGCGCGACTCACTCGGTCCACTCCAGCCGATCTACGCCATCCTCGACTCGTGGGTCTCCCTGCTGGTCGCGCAGGTCCGCCTCCTGCGCGGCGAGGGTGACGGCGTCTGGGAGATCGACCGGGAGTCCCGCGAGGCGTTCCTCGCTGGCGAAGACGGAGACGACGACTCGGCGGGCGACGACAGGGCCACGGAAAATCGCGGTGCGGAGGGACAGGACTGATGCACGTCCTGTTCGTGACGACCCGCTACCCACCACACACCGGCGGCGTGGAGCGTCACGTCGCCGAACTCGCCGAGGGACTCGTCGCCCGTGGCCACGAGGCGACGGTCCTCACCGCCGACGCCAGAACCGCAGACGCGCCGCGCCGCCAGCGAAGACGTGGCGTCAGGGTCCGGCGTCTTCGGGGGCTCGCTCCCGGTGGCGCGTTCCACGTCGCGCCGGCACTCCTCGGTGCGGTTCGCAACGCCTCGGCCGACCTCGTCCACGCGCACAACTACCACTCGCTGCCGGTTCTCTTCGCCGCGCTCGGCACCCACGCACCCGGCTTCGGCTCCGACACTCCGCTGGTCGTCACGCCGCACTACCACGGCGCGAGCGCATCCGACCTGCGGGACCGCCTGCTGTCCGGCTACCGACTCGCGGGTGGCTGGGCGCTCCGACGGGCCGAGCGCGTGATCGCGGTCAGCGACTGGGAGCGTGCTCGCCTCGCCGACGACTTCGGCGTCCGGGCGACTGTGATCCCGAACGGACTGGACACAGAGCGGTTCGCCGACGCAGAAGCTCCGTCACCGGACGACGCGACCCACCCGGCCGGTGGTCGGCCGTACGTTCTCTCTGTCGGTCGACTGGCGGAGTACAAGGGCGTCCAGCACGTGATCCGGGCCCTGTCGAACCTCGACTACGATCTGGTCGTCGCCGGCGCCGGCGACTACGCCGACGACCTCCGGGCCGTCGCCCGCGAGACCGACGTGAGCGACCGGGTTCACTTTCTCGGCTACGTCCCCGACGACGAACTGCCGACTCTGTACGCCGGGGCGTCGGCGTTCGTCACCTGCTCCGGCTTCGAGGCCTACGGCATGACGGTCGCCGAGGCACTCGCGTTGGGGACGCCCTGTGTCGTCCGGCGGGCCGGCGCACTGGTCGACTGGATCGACCGCGACGACTGCGTGGGCGTGGGGACCGAGTCGGGCGTCTCGCCGGACGAGGTCGCCGACGCGGTGCGCGAGGCTGTCGTGCTGGACGCGCCGAGCGAACCACTGCCGACGTGGGACGAGGTAGTTGACGCGACCGAGACGCTGTATCGGGCGGTGCTGGGATCGGCGTAACTGGTGTACCGGGCGGTCCTCGTATCAGCATTATTGCTGTACCAGGCGGTCCTCGAATCGGCGTGAGACGGGAGAGAAGAAACCGCAGACGGTCGGTCGAGCGCAGGTCGACGACTTAGAAGTAGTCGATCGACTGCGGGAGTTCCAGCTTCATCCCCTTGCGCTCGCGGATGGTCATGATCGTCTCGCGCTGGAGGTTGTCCGCCATGACGCGGAAGCCGGCGTTCTCGGTGTTCCACGAGGCGCGGCCCTCGGTCGCAGAGCGGATGTCGCTGGAGAAGCCGATCATCTCGTCGACGGGCGCGATGCCCTCGACGACCATGAGGTCACCCTCCTGGTACATGTCGTCGACGCGGCCACGGCGACCCTGGATCTCGCCGGAGGCAGCGCCCATGTGCTCGCTCGGCACGTCGATGCGCACGTTCTGGATCGGCTCCAGCAGGCGCACCTCGGCGTCGATCAGCGAGCGGTGGACCGCGTCACGCACGGCCGGGATGACCTGTGCGGGACCACGGTGGATCGTGTCCTCGTGGAGCTTCGCGTCGTGGAGACGGAGCAGGGCACCCTGGACCGGTTCGCCGGCCAGCGGGCCGTCCTCCAGCGCCTCTTCGAGCCCCTCGACGACGAGTTCCATCGTCTCGTTCAGGTGCTGGATCCCCTTCGTGTCGTCGATGAGGATGTTGGTGCCGAAGATGTGCTCGACGTTCTGGCTGGTGTCCTTGTCCATCCCGGCCTCCTGCAGCGCCTCGCGGCGCTCCAGTTCCGGCATGTCCATCGAGACATTGCCGAGGCGGATCTCGTCGACGATGTCCTCCGACAGCGGGTGGACCGTGATGTAGAACTTGTTGTGGCGGTTCGGCGAGACGCCCTCGACCTCGCGGGACTCCTGCTGGGGCGACTCCCGGAAGACCACGATGGGCTCACCGGTGTTGACCGGGATGCCCTGGTTCTTCTGGATACGCTGGGTGATGACTTCGAGGTGAAGCTCACCCTGCCCGGAGATCAGGTGTTCGCCGGTGTCCTCGTTGATCTCGATCTGGATCGTCGGGTCCTCCTTGGCGACCTGCTGGAGTGTCTCGATGAGCTTCGGCAGGTCGTCCATCGACTGTGCCTCGACGGACTTCGTGATGACCGGCTCGGAGATGTGTTCGATGGACTCGAACGGCGTCATCTCGATCGAGGAGACGGTCGAACCGGCGATGGCGTCACGCAGGCCGGTGACGGCCGCGATGTTGCCGGCCGGCACGTGGCCCACTTCCTCGCGTTCGCCACCCATGAACAGGCCGACGCTCTGGAGGCGGTTCTTCCCCGCCGTCCCGGAGACGTACAGCTCCTGGCCCTTCTCCAGTGTGCCGGAGAAGACGCGCCCGGTGGCGATCTCGCCGGCGTGGGGGTCCATCGAGATGTCCGTCACCATGAAGACGACCTCGCCGTCGTCGTCGACCTCCTGCATCTGCCGGGCGATGTCGAGGGTGTCGTCGCCGCGCCAGATGCGCGGGATACGACGTGGCTGGGCGTCCAGCGGGTTCGGGAAGTGCTCGGCGACCATGTCGAGCACGACGTCCGAGAGCGGCGACTGCTGGTGGAGTTCGAGCCGCTGATCGTTGCGCTCCATCTCGATGATCTCGGGGAAGCCGATGCCCGTCTCTGCCATCGACGGGGCGGAGACGCCCCACTTGTACAGGGCGGACCCGAAGGCGACCGTGCCACCCTCGACGGAGACGGTCCAGTCTTCGATGTCGTCCATCTCCTCGGTCATCCCGCGGATCAGCTCGTTCACGTCGGAGATGACGTCCAGCAGGCGCTCCTGCATCTCCTTCGGCCCCTCCTGCAGTTCCGAGATGAGGCGGTCGACCTTGTTGATGAACAGCGCGGGCTTGACACCCTCGCGGAGTGCCTGTCGCAGGACCGTCTCGGTCTGAGGCATCGCGCCCTCGACCGCGTCCACGACGACCAGCGCGCCGTCGACGGCACGCATCGCGCGCGTCACGTCGCCACCGAAGTCGACGTGGCCCGGCGTGTCGATGAGGTTGATGAGGTGGTTGGTGTCCTCGTACTCGTGGGTCATCGAGACGTTCGCCGCGTCGATGGTGATCCCACGCTCCTGTTCGTCTTCCTTCGTGTCCATCGCGAGCTGCTGGCCGGCGGTGTCGTCGGAGATCATGCCCGCGCCGGCGAGCAGGTTGTCGGACAGCGTCGTCTTCCCGTGGTCCACGTGGGCGGCGATGGCGATGTTCCGGATGTTCTCCGGTTTGTCCATCAACCGCTCACACTCTTGAACGATTTTCTTTCGGCGTCCCATTACTCCCTCATATCGATAGCAGGGTCAAAAGGGTAGTGTTTCCGTCCGGGGGTGTGCGGGGCTGTACCACCCGCAGACCGGAGTTGGTCTCTCGGCCCCCGAACGCTTTTGTTCGTGTCGAAACAGTTCAGAACGATGCCCTCCACCAGTTCGACGCCCGACTCCGACCGAAATCGCGGGCCGAGACGCGTACTCGTCGCCGGCTGTCTCGCCCTGCTCGTCATCACCGCCGGCTGTAACGGCCTGCTGGGGTTCGACGGCGAGACCACCCCGGACGCCGACTCGTCGCTCGACCCGGCGACCGTGCCCGGCGTCGACACCAACGACTCGGTCGACGCCAACCGACTCGCGAGTGCCCACGCCGACACCCTGTCGAACCGGTCGTTCACCGCCGAACAGCGCGTCGTCGTCCGGGGCGCGAACGGGTCGATCCTCCGCGAGACGCACAGCGTCAGCAGGATGGCCGCCAACCGGACTCGCTACCGGTTCGAGCAGACTATCGCTGGCCCGGCGGCCGTCGAGAACGACCGCAACGCGACCGTGAGACTGTTCGCCGACGGCCAGCGTGCCTACCGTTCTCTCCGCGTCGACGAGCGTACCCAGCAGGAACTCGTGCGCGGGGCGGACGGTGAGCCACTCGATCCGCGTGCGGCGTTCGGCCCGCAACCGACGCTCCGGAACCGGATCGAACTCGTGCTCGGTGTCGCCGAGAACACCTCGGTCAGTGCGACCGACGACTCCGTGACGATCACCGGTACGGCCGACGGGAGCGCACTCGGGCCGATGTCGCGTGACCTGCGTGCCGTCGAGAACGGCACCGTCTCGGTGACTGTCGCCCCGAACGGGCGTGTGATCGAGTACACCATCGCGTACGACGCGAGACTCGACGACGAGTCGGTTCGAGTGCGCGAGACGGTCGCGATCTTCGGTGTCGGCGAGACGAACATCGTCCGGCCGGCCTGGGTCGCAGAGATCACCGAGGAGGACGCGACGACCGAAGATCGTCGGCTTCCTCCGGCACTGACGACCGTCGGCCTCCTCCGGCACTGACGACCGACAGCACACTGCTCGGCGATCTGCGACGGCACAAGAGTCAAATCACCCCGGACCTTGGTAACGACCAGCATGGACTTGCGAGTACAGGGGACCGTCCCCGCCGACCCGTTTCTCAGTGCCGTCGACCTCTTCGAGACGGAGTACGAGTTGGACCTGCCGGTCGAGGTCCACGTTCGCGACGACCCGGACGAGCGCATCTGGACCGCCCACTACGACGACTACCACACGCTGAACATCTCCCGGCAGGCGGCCACCAGCGCGATGGCCCGCGAGTTGACACTGCACGAACTCTCCCACATGGCGCGGTACGAGGAGGAACACCCCTCACACACCCAGTCGACCGAGGAGGCGCTGTACCTCGCGCTGGCCGGGAAGTCCGTCGAGCGCCGGAAGCTGACACACTGTTACCAGATCGCCAACCACATGAAGGACATCTACGCCGACGACATCACGCTCTCGCTCGCGCCGGCGGAGAAACTGCTCTACTTCCTCGAATCGCAGTTGGCGGCGGCGGTCGCCGGCACGCCCGGCAGTCCACCGGGGCCGAACTTCGAGCGTATCTCGCCCGCCTCCGACCCGGAGATCACGGCCGTCAACGCCGCGTTCGCGCTGGCACTGCTGGAACGCCACGACCTCCTCCCGGACGGTCACCGTCTGTACGACCTCGCCCACGCAGCGGCCGACGACGCCCCCGGTGTCGATCTGGGCGAGTTCAAACGCCGGTTCCGGAGCCTCACTGAGAACCCGACCGAGAGCGACTACCGGAAGGCGCTGGTCGACGTGACGCGGGCCTACGCGGTCGACTCCGGGACGCGACCGGGACAGGCGGCCGACTGACGCCGAGTCGTCTCGTTGGCTCGCCCATACTGCTGTGAGAGTGTGACGCACTCTCGCGGTACACTCAACTCGCGCGACCGAGACCACCCGACACGATGCCCGGACACGTGTTCCTGCGCGGCGAGCGCGTCACCCTCCACCCGGTCGAGGAGGACGACCTCGACTTCCTGCACCGACTCATCAACGAACCGGCCGTCCGGCGGAGTCTCGGCATGTCGTCGCCGCACAACAGAAAGAGCGGCGAGCAGTGGCTCGAACAGGCCGCCGAAGACGACGACGGCGTCCACCTCCTGATCGTCGCCGACGACGACCCGGTCGGCGCGATCAACCTCGACCGACGCGACCACTGGGACGCGGTCGTCGGCACGGTCAGTTACTACGTCGCCCCCGAAGCACAGGGGAACGGCTACGCGACCGAAGCCCTGCAGACGCTCTGTCGGTACGCCTTCACGGAGCGCGGCTTCGACAAACTCGCCGGGCACGTCTTCGCCAGCAACGAAGGGTCCCAGCGGGTGCTGGAGAAGGTCGGCTTCCGCGAGGAGGGCGTCCACCGCAACGAGGGGTTCCTCGGCGGGGACCTGATCGACGTCGCCTACTTCGGCCTGCTCCCGGACGAGTTCGAGGGCTGACCGACCTACTGTGGTGCCGTGGTGAGGCCGACCGACGCCTCAGATGACGCCCATCTCGCCGAGTCGCTCGGGGAGGTACGTCTCGGTCACGAAGTCCAGCCCGCGCGACGCGAGTGCCTGCTGTTCGGCCTTCTTCTCGATGTCCAACTGCAACTCGATCTGTTCTTCCCAGTAGTCGGTCATGAACCGGGGGTCCTCCAGTTCGGACTCCAGCGCGTTGATGTCGGAGTCGGCCAGCGGATCGGTCGGCAGGTCGTAGTCCACGATGTCCTGCGGTTGGATGCCGACGAACCGTGCTTCCGGCGTCGCGAGATACTCCGAGAGGTGCGCGGACTTGATCGACCCGTAGGCCACCGATCCGAAGATGCGGTACGACCACGGGTCGCCGTCCGTGAAGACCACCACGGGCAGGTCGAGTTCGTCGTGGAGACGCTTCGTGATGCGGCGCGTGGCGCGGGCCGGTTGCCCCTTGAGGTGGACGACGAGACAGTTGTGGGCCTCGTCGAAGCCGTTCTCGATGAGGCGGTCCCGCATCCCGCCGGTCTCCACGCACAGCACGAAGTCGATGTCGTGATCGAGAAACTCGATGGTGTCCGGGTTGTTCGGGATCTGGTAACCACCCTCGCCGACGTCCTCCTGACAGTGGATCTCACGCTCCCCGCGTCGGGTCTGCTCGCGGAGTTCCAGCGGGCCCATCAGGGTCGCCCCGGACTCCTCCGGACGCATGTGGAAGTCCTCGCGGGTGACCCCGGAGACGATCTCTAAGTCCTCGACGAGTTGGTTCGACTCGTCCTGTGAGGAGAAGCCGGCCTCCTCGGAGTCCCACGACTCCGAGAGGTAGTACAGTTCACGCAGGGTGGAGGACCGCTCCTCGTCCAACTGCCGGGCGAGGAACTCTATCGTGTAGGCCGCCTTCAGGAGTTTCCGCGCGCCGCGAACCGAGTTCGCAGAGCGCGTCGAGGTGCGGTCCCCGTACACCCAGACGTGTGACTCCTCGTCGAAGACGATGTTGCTCTTCGACCGCGTGGGGAGTGTCATCTGTGGCACGTCGCCGCGGTCGAACTGGTCGTAGAACTCCGCCGCGAGGTCGATCAACTGCTGTCGTGCGCGCTCTTCTGCGGTCTGTGATCCGCGCTCTGTGTCGCTCATGCGTTCACCGTGAGTTTCTGCTGTTCGACGCCGCTGACGCTGATGTCGAACTCGGCGTCGTCGTCGGTCTCGTAGGTCAGTTCCATCGTCTCACCCGCCGGCACGTCGGGGTGCCAGCGGACGTACCACTCCCCGTCCATCTCGAAGCTCTCGCCGGTCCCGTTCAGCGCCACCTCCCGGCTCACGATGTCGGTGATCTCCACCGACTCGTTCCGGTCGGAGTGGTTCTCCACGATCAGCGTCACCTTCCCGGCGTCGAACTCGCGTTCGACGCTGACGTTGTTCATGATGCGCGCCATCGCCCCGGAGATGTCCGGGCGCTCTTTCCCGGTGACTTCGGAGAGTTTGTCCGCCATCTCCGGCAGAATCTCGCCGAGGACGTTCTGCTTCTGCTGGCGCTTCTGCATCGACTTCCGCTTGTTGATGTGCGACTTCAACTCGCGGGCGGCCTCCCGCACCGCGAGTTCGATCTCGTCTTCGATGGCGGGGACGTTGGCGATGGCGTCCTTCGACTCACTGGTGAAGGGGACGTTCGTCGAGGCGACGTGGATCATGATGACCGCCGGCCCCTGCGGCATCCCCGACCCGCCGGGTTGACTCAGTCCGTAGTTGCGCCAGCCGATCCGCTTGACCACGTCGGTCGTCGCACACGCGCCGCGCTGGTAGACCAGCGGAACCCGGTTGGCGAACCGCAACAGATCGACCGACCCGCTCTCCTCCAACTCGCCGCCGTAGGCGATGCCGGCCTCGACGACGAAGGGGTCGCCGCCGTGGACCTCGGCGTCACGCGTCGACGCGGCGTAGAATTCCGCGTCGAACTCCTTCCGCAGGCCGGCCTCGACCAACTCGCTGGTGATCGGCGAGAGACAGTCCGTCGGCGGCGCGATGATGTCCGTCTCGCGCATCGCCTCCAGCAGTTCGGAGGCGGCGTCCCGGTCGTCGGCCACGGCGCTCGCCGACGGCGGATCGTCCGGCACGGTCCGCATCCGTGACCAGAGCGCCTCGACGACGTTCTCGCGGGCGGTCTCGCCGACCGTCGCGTCCTCGTACTCCGCGACGCGGTCGGCGGCGTTGTCGACGTACTCGACGACGGTGTCGTGGGTCGCCCGGTGTCGCTCGTCGTCCGCCTCGGTGAACTTCTCGCCGATGCGCTCGGCGAGTCCCCGGACGGTGGCGTCGTCCTTCCGGGTGCTGGTCGCCTCGTCGACGAGGGAGTAGAGATCGGCCGCGAGGTCGGCCGTCAGTGCGTCCCACGCCGCATCGACCGCGTTCTCCTGGACCGTCTCGCCGAAGTTCGTGTCCGTCTCCTCGCCGACCGTCTCGGCGACGTTGGCGACGATCTCCCGCAGTTCGTGGTGTGCGGTCCGGTCGCGTTCCCTGAGGACGCCGGCGATCTCCGCGGCGAACTGGCCGGTCGCCTCCTTCCCCTTGTTCGCCACCGCGTCGGCGATGCGGGCGTCGAGGTCGGTCTCTAAGTCGGTCGGGGCCTGCCACGCCATCTCCCGACCGAAGTGCCGGTCGCGGAAGGCGTCGAGGACGTTCGTGGCGGTCTTCCGCCCGACGCGGGTGAACTCGGTCTGGAGGAAGCCAGAGAGGGTCCGGGAGTCGGTCGCCCCGAGCATCTTGAGGAGGGTCCCGAGTTCGACGCCGTGCGGGTGGGGCTGGATCTCGCTCGTCTCGCGCGGCAGGTCGGCCCCCTCCACGCGGTCGAACTGTTGCCAGCCCTCCAAGCCGGGTTCCTTCAACCGGATGCGGGCGTGGGGGTTGACGACCGCCGTGTGCTTGATGTAGTCGCGCAGTTGGTTCCGGGCGCGCATGTTCGCCTCCATCTCCAACTCGATGCGCGTCCCGGTCGTCGGGTTCAGGTCGCTGTCGGCCGCCGACAGCGCCTCCTCGTGACGGATCTCCGGTTCGTTCGTGTCGGTGTCGATGACGAGTTCGAAGTACTGGGCCTGATCATGACCGGCGGTTCGGGAGGTGATCTTCGCCGGTTTGCCGGAGGTGAGTTGCGAGTAGAGAACTGCGGCGGAGATTCCGATCCCCTGCTGGCCGCGCGACTGCTCGCGGGCGTGGAACCGGGAGCCGTACAGCAGTTTCCCGAACACTTTCGGGATCTGCTCTTTCGTGATGCCGGGACCGTTGTCCTCCACGACCAGGCGGTAGTAGTCGCCGTCGTCTGCGATCTCGACCGAGATGTCGGGTTTGATACCGGCCTCCTCGGTCGCGTCGAGGGCGTTGTCGACCGCCTCCTTGACGGCGGTGACGAGGCCCCGCGCACCCGAGTCGAACCCGAGCATGTGCTTGTTCTTCTCGAAGAACTCGGCGATGGAGATGGATCGCTGGCTCGCGGCTAACTCCTCCGCGATGCCCTCGTCCTCGCCGAGTGTCGATTGAAACGAGGTCATTTCCTGCGGGAAGCTACCGACCGCCTCTTTAAAAGGTGTTCGGGCTCAATCCCGAGCGTAGAGTGAAAGTGAAAGTGAAGGACAGCACCGGGTCTGACGGGCGTCTGACGCCGGCGCTCGGTCGTCGTGACCGGCGAGGAGAGATCGAGCGGTGTGGAGAGGGTGGCCGGCGACGACCGGTCGTTACTCCATGTAGCCGAGATCTCGCAGATGCTCCGTCGGCGTGTCCGACTCCGCCACCCGGTCGTCTGCGGGACCGACCTCGCCCATCTCCGATTCGAGCCACTGCCGTACGTCGTACACCGACTCGGGGAGCGGACCGTCGACGCCCTCCGCCGAGATCACCGCGTCGAAGCTGTGGGTGCCGGGGTCCGTGTCGTCCAGCCAGCCGACCTGCATCCCGTGATCCGAGCAGATCACGAGTCGATCCACGCGCTCCCGGAGGCGGCCCACCTCGCGGTCGGCCCACTCGTAAGTCTCTCTGAGGCGGTCCTCGCGGTTGCAGTAGACGTGGCCCATGATGTCGACGACGTGGCTGTGGACGCCCGCGATCGGCACGTCCCACTCCGCGGCGACCGCGAGCCACCCGAGTTCCTCGCCCGCGAAGCCGGTCAACTCCCGGCGTAACTGCTCCTCGGTGATCTCGCCGCCGCTCGCCAGCGACATCAGCCGCCACGCCTCGATGACGTGTTCGCCGGGCGTGATGCCGGGCCAGTAGCGGACGACGCCGTCCTGGAAGACGTGGGGTGCGTCGGTCTCGGCCAGCGAGCGTTCCTGCCCGGCCTGCTGGAACGGCCGGCCGAGTGTCGCGCGAACGCCACGCGGCAGGTACTGCGTGATCGAACTCGCCGCCCGGAGCAGGGGGTTCTCCCACTCGTTGCCGTCGCCGGCGATGCCGTGTGCCTCGGGACCGAGGCCGGTCGCCACGGTGGGCCACACCTCGACCGTCCGGGGGAAGTCGAGCGAGTGGGCGTAGGTCTCCAGTCGGCGGTGGTCGTCCAAGAGGAGGTTCTCGCAGTCCCACTCGCGGGCGAGGCGCACGTCGAGTGCGTCCAGCGCGAGGACCGCGATGGTGTCGGTCATCGTCCGCACGTCCCTCGGCGCGGATTTATATCGTTCGTTCCCCGCGAACGCAGGTGGTCACTGCCGGTCGCACCGAATGCCAAGAGTTACCACGTGTCGTCCACAACACCGCGCGCATGTCGATTCGACGCGAGCGGTCGGCCGGCCGGTCTGCGTACCTACTCGTCAGGACCGCCGTGGTCGCGCTCGTCGTCTGGTACCTCGCCGTGGGGGTCGTCCGGGTGATCGAAGTCGGTGCGGAGGCGGTCGGCGCGGCGTGGCTGGTGACGACGACTGCCGGGGTCGTCCTGACGAGTCTCGTGGCACTGACGCTCGCGGGGGCGGTCGTCTTCGCGGCGTTCACCTACTGGTACTATCGAGGGGGCTTGCTCGGTGTGACCCACGCACCGGAAGAGTGAGTCGTCGCGGCCTTCGGTCGGACCGCCGACTCCGACACCTATTTCCTGCTCACCCGCAACTTCCCGCCAGATGCCGTCACGCGACGACCTGCCCTCCACTCCGAACTGGCTGACGAAACGACACGTGCGGATCGGCTTCGCGCTCCTGCTCGTGGTCTCGCTCGGCTTCCTCGTCAACGGCTACCTCACCGCCACGGAACGCGGCGGGGAGGCCGACCTCGCACAGCAGGCCGATCTGCCCTACGACCAGCGCGACCAGGTCGCCCCGCCCCGCGACGGCGCGACCGTGATCACCACCTCCTCACGACCCGGGAGCCAGGCCGAGATCGTCGCCTTCGGCGAGGAGGGCCGGGTGTTGTACTACAACAGTAGCTTCCGGAAGTTCTTCGACGTGGACCCGGTCGAGGGCCAACCGAAGACTGTCGAGTACGTCGCCTCCCGCGAACTGCCGAAGGAGAAGTGTCCGGTCGAGGCCGGCCGCGACAACTGCATCCTGAACTCGGTGGTTCGGGTGAACCTCACCTCCGGCGAGGAGACCCACGTCTTCGACCGCGTCACGCACAAGGACTGGCACGACGTGGACCGCCTCGGCGAGGACCGTCTGCTGATCGCCGACATCGCCAAGGACCGCGTGTTCGTCGTCAACACGACGACCGGCCTGACGACGTGGGAGTGGGACGCGCAGTCCGAGTTTTCGATCCAGTCGGGTGGCTTCTACCCCGACGACTGGACCCACCTGAACGACGTGGAGAAGTTGGACGACGGCCGGATCACCGTCAGTCTCCGGAACCAAGATCAGGTCGTCTTCATCGACCCCGAGACCGGAATGGAGGAGAACTGGACGTTGGGTTCGGAAGACGAGTACTCGACGCTGTACGAACAGCACAACCCGGACTACATCCCCGCCGAGCGCGGCGGGCCGGCGTTGCTCGTCGCGGACTCCGAGAACAACCGCCTCGTGGAGTACGAGCGCCAGGACGGCGAGTGGGTCCGGACGTGGGGCTACACCAGCGCCGAGATCCAGTGGCCCCGCGACGCCGACCGCCTCCCGAACGGCCACACGCTCGTCACCGACTCGAACGGCCGGCGCGTCTTCGAGTTGAACCAGCAGGGTGAGATCGTCTGGGAGGTGCCGGTGGACACGCCCTACGAGTCAGAACGCCTCGGCACCGGCGACGAGAGTACCGGCGGCGAGACGGCCCGCGAACTCGGCCTGCCGACCGTCGGCGACGTGGGCGTCTCGGGCGACGTCGAGGTCGAACAGAAGCGCACGAACCCCTCCAGACAGCTCTGGACCGTGATCCGCGACAGTCTGCCGAGTCTGCTGGTGAACGGCGTCGTGTTCATCATGCCGGCGTGGATCGGCTTCCGCGACGTGTTGACCGTGGTCGGGATGTTCGGTGTCGCCGGCCTGTGGGTCACCGTCGAGTTCTACTGGTCGGCCTGGACGCTCCAGTGGCCGCTGTCGCGGCGTCGGGACTGATCCACGCACGCGAACCGATCGCCGGGTCGCTGTCGCCACCTGTTTTCAAGTTCCTCGCGGTCCTCGTCGGCCTGTGGTCACGACCTCAGTCGCGGTCGACATCGGGATCGTCGTCGTCGCCGTCCTCGGCCTGTGGCTCGGCGCACGGACGATGGTGGACGGGTCGGTCCGCCTCGCCCGTGGGATCGGCCTCTCGGAGACGGTGATCGGCCTGACGCTCGTCGCGGTCGGCACCTCGACGCCCGAGTTGGTCGTCAGCGTCGACGCCGCACTCGTCGGCGCGGGCGACGTGGCGATCGGGAACGTCGTCGGGAGCAACGTCTACAACCTCGCCTTCATCCTCGGTGTCGTCTCGCTGGTGCGGGTGATCCCGATCACGCGCTCGCTCGTCAAGCGCGACGGGGTCGTCCTCCTCGGCGCGACGTTCTTGCTCGCGGGGTTCCTCGTCGATCTGCGCGTGAGTCGGATCGAGGGGCTACTCGCGGTGGGACTGATGATCGCCTACACCGCCTACCTCCTCAGGACGACACCCGAGGAGTCGGACTCAGTGGATGAGACCGACGAGTCGGGCGACTCCGATTCGCCGGTCGAAGACGGTAAGACCGGGTCGCCGGTCGAAAACGGCGGCACCGAGTCGGCGACCGCCGGCATCGCCGCCGTTCCACCGGGTGCGGTCGCCGAGCGCGTAGCGACCGAGAGCAGACTCCGGACGCTCGCACTCACGCTCGGCGGCCTCGCAGTCGTCCTCGTCAGCGGGCACTTCCTCGTGGAGTCTGCGGTCTCGCTGGCGCGTGCCGGTGGGCTGTCGGAGTGGGCGATCGGCGCGACGGTCGTCGCCGGGGGGACCTCGACGCCGGAGTTCGCGGTGTCGCTCGTCGCGCTCCGACGCGGGAGCGCGGGCGTCTCGGTCGGGAACGTCGTCGGCTCGAACGTCTTCAACGCGCTCGGTGTCGTCGGACTGGCGGCGCTGATCAGTCCCGCAGTCGTCACCGGCGAGGCACTGGGGAGCGTCGTGTGGTTGCTGGTCGTCACAGTCGTCGCGGTCACCGCGATGTGGACCGGCCGGCGACTCTCCCGCCCCGAGGGTGGCCTGTTCGCCGGGAGCGAGGTCCTTCGGTGGACGAGTAATCTGCTGGGGCTGGGCTGAGTCACGACAGGAGTGAGGCGGTCGAAGCCGAGTCCGAGTACTCGCCGATGTCGAAGCGCTTTATGTCCGGCCGGTCGCCTGTCCGGACAGCATGGGACTCGCGGACACCGCGTCGTACGTCTGGACCGGCCTGCGCGACAGTTGGGACGACCCCTACTGGTGGCGTGAGCGCGTCTTCGAGTTCCTCGTCGGTCCCTTCCACACGAACGTCTACCCCCGCAGAGACGGCGCGGTCCGCGTGATGGACGAGGACTGGGACACCCTGATCCTGCTGGACGCCTGCCGCGTCGATCTGTTCGAGGAAGTCGCGTCCGTCGGCGGGTACGACGACTACCGCACGGTGACGAGCAGAGGATCGACGACTCGCGAGTGGGTCCGGGAGAACTTCTCGGGAGGGAACTTCGGCGACACGGTGTACGTCACCTCGAACCCCTACGTCTCGCGGGAGGCCAGCGACGCCTTCCACCGCCTGATCGAGGTGTGGGACACCGACTTCGACGACGCGGCGAAGACGGTCCGCCCGGAGGCGGTCGTGGAGGCCGCGAAACAGGCCCACCGCGACTACCCCGACAAGCGCGTGATCGCCCACTTCATGCAACCGCACCACCCCTTCGTCGGCGAGCACTCGCTGTCGTTCGCGGGCTGGCAGATCGAAGGCGAGCGTCACGAGGGAGACGGTTCGGAAGCCAGCGACGGGAAGCGCCAGCGACCCTACACCCCGTGGGACGCGCTGTGGATGGGGCGAGTCGACCGCGACGACCTCTGGCGCGCCTACGGCGACAACCTGCGACTCGTGCTCGACGCGGTCGAGGACCTGTTGGCCGACGTCGAGGGCCGGGTCGTGCTCACCTCCGACCACGGGAACATGCTCGGCGAGCGCACCTTCCCGATTCCACTGCGAGTGTACGGCCACCCGAGAGGGATCAGAAATCGGGAACTCGTGGAGGTGCCGTGGGCCACGATCGACATCGGTGAGCGCCGGACGGTGCGGGCCGGCGAGACGGCGTCTCTCTCGGAGTCCGACGACGAGGAGTTGGAAGATCGGCTGGAAGACTTGGGCTACGTCTGAGCCACCGACCCTGTGACGGCCGACGCGCCGGCGGGAGCCGACACCGACGGTCTACCGATCCAGTTCGACCGGATCGTGCCGCGAGAGGTAGTCGTGCAGTTCTTCTTGCTGTTCTCTGAGCGGTGCCGGCATCTCGGTGTAGGTGTGCTCGAACAGGTCGTCAGGATCGGGTTCCGGCGTCGACTCGGCGGTCTCGACCGCCTCGGCCAGTTCCTCGGTCGCCTCCTCGCGCGCCTGCTCGACGAAGTTCTCGTCGATCACCCCCTCGCCGAGCAGGAACTCCTCGGCACGCTCGATCGGATCGCGGAGTCGCCACTCGGGGACGTCGTCCGGTTCCTCGTCGCGGTACTGGCTCGGGTCGTCGGCGGTCGTGTGCGCCCCCTGTCGGTAGGTCATGCTCTCCACGAGCACCGGCTTCCCGTCGCGGGCGTCTGCCAGCGCCTCGGTGACGGTTTCTCTCACTGCGAAGGGGTCGTTGCCGTCCACCTGCACGCCCTCGAAGCCGTACGCCTCGGCTTTGACCGCGATCGAGTCGCTGGCGGTCTGGCGCTCGCGGGGCAGGGAGATGGCCCAGCCGTTGTTCTCACAGAAGAAGACGACCGGCGCGTCGAAGACGCCCGCGAAGTTCAGTCCCTCGTGGAAGTCGCCCTCCGAGGTCGCGCCGTCGCCGAAGCACACGAGGACGGCCTCGTCGTTGCCGGCGTAGTTGCGCGCCATCCCCAGTCCGGCCGCGTGGGGAATCTGCGAGGCGATGGGGACCGCCTGCGGGAGCACCGGCACGTCGTGGTCCGAGACGAACTCGGGGTAGCCCCGCCGGAAGAGGAGGATGTCCGACATCGGGACGCCCCGAGCGATCTGGAGCGCGTTCGACCGGTAGGTCGGGACGAGCCAATCGGCGTCGCGCATCGCGTGGGCCGCGCCGACCTGCGAGGCTTCCTGTCCTCGAAACGGCGGGTAGCCACTCATCCACCCTCTGCGCTGGAGCGCCAGTGCGCGCTCGTCGAACCGTCGCGTCCGAACCATGTCCCGCAGGCCGGCACGAGCGTCGTCCGGCGTGAGCCACGAGTCGGCCAACCCCCGCTCGCCGATCAGTCTGTGCATACCGCCCCTGCTTTCGGATGGCTCATAAATTACCGTGGAAGGGGTCGGAGCGCTGACCGGTTCCCGTCGGCAACCGGGTCGCTACTTGCGACCCTTCTGGTAGCCCTCGGCCGCACTGAGGAGCGTCCGCCGGACGAACAGGTAGCTGAAGAAGACGAACAACAGCAGGATGGCGACGAGGCCGACGAAGATCAGATTCCCCGTGAGAAACTCGACGAGACCGTCGAGCAGTTGCAGAGGGACGACAGCGAGCATACTCGCGGCTTCCCCCGGCCGAAGTAAAGTCGTTTCGGCTACCGCCTCGGGGACGGCCGGCGGCCGCCCCCGCACACTCGGAGGGAGAAAGTTCTTGTCGCCCGGTCGGCAATCCGGCGGTAGATGGCGGACCTGTTGCCCTCCCGGTCCGACGCCGCCGGTCCCGCGAGCGACGATCCGAAGGTCGTCGGCCTGGACAGTGACGCGGCCGACGACCTCATCTCGGCGCTCTCCTCTCGTACCGCGCGCAGCGTCCTCGCAGAACTCCACGAAGACCCGGCCAGTCCGTCGGCGCTCGCCGACCGGGTCGACACCTCGCTGCAGAACGTCCAGTACCACATCGAGAACCTCTCCGACGCGGACGTGATCGAGGTCGTCGACACGGTGTACTCCGAGAAAGGCAGAGAGATGAAGGTGTACGCGCCGGCAGACCGCGCGCTGGTGGTCTTCGCCGGGCGCGAGCAGGAGACGACCGGACTGAGGTCGGCGCTCAAGAGCCTGCTCGGCGGTGTCGGCGTCCTCGCCCTCGCCAGCGTGGTCGTGGACCGACTCCTCGGCGGACCGACTGCGGATCTGTTCGGCCTCGGTGCAGGCGGCGGTGCCGACAGCGCGGAGTCCGGCGGCGCGGCCGACGACGGTGGCGCCGGCGAGAACGTCTCGACCGACGCGACCGAGTACCAGTCACAGACGACAGAGGCGGAGGCGGCGACGACCGACGCACCCGGTGGGACCACGACGACCGACGCCGGAGGGGGAGCGACGGAGACGGTGACCGAGACCGCTACCTCGGCACCCACCAGCACCGCGACCGAGACCGCTACCTCGGCACCCACGTCGACGCCGAGTGCCACCCCGGAGGCGACTGCCACGTCCACACCGACCGAAGTTGCGACGACGGCCGTCGACACGACCGATCCGCAGATGATCGCCGATACGGCCGCCGCGCTCCCGCCGGGCGTGGTGTTCTTCCTCGGTGGCCTGACGGTCCTGGTCGTCGCCGGTCTCTACCTACAGATCGGTCGGTGAATCGGCTCGATGGTTCCGTGGTCGTCGGTGAGCACGGATCGACCCGAGGGTCGGTAGGTAAAACGGGTCTTTGAGTTTACCAAGTGTACTTTATCCGGTAGAGTGTACGTGTAGGTGCGACCACCCTCCCACCGGGTCGCGGTCCCACGTAGGTCCCCCCGCCTGCACGACTTCGGCCCTCCACGGTCGCCCTCCCCCCGCCGACGCTTCGGCCCTCCCTCGGATCGACGCGCCGGACCACCCTCCCGGTCTGGTGACCGAACCACTCGCACCGAGAGGCGCTTTACTCCGAGACACGTCGCTGCGAGAGTCGGAACTGTTCGTACACCTCGCCCGACGGAGCGACGAGTCGACCTCGGAGCGTCGGGTTCTCGGCGTCGGCCACCGGTTCCAGTTCGGCGTGTGCCGGTCGATACCTGCGCGGGTCGGCGTGACTCCCCGGATTCAGGAGTTGCACCTCGCCGGTTGTCTCGACTTCCGGCTTGTGGCTGTGGCCGAAGATCACCGCGTCGGCGTCCCGTTCCCGGCCGAACAGCGAGAGTGCGGTCGCGCCGCCGCGCTGGGTGTGGGTGACGGCGAAGCGCAGGCCGCCGTACTCGACGACGCGGGCGTCCGGGATTCGGTCGCGGGTCGCCCGGTCGTCGTTGTTGCCGTACACCGCGAGGAGGCGGTCGGTCTCGTCGTGGAAGGCGTCCAGCACCGTCTCGGTCATCAGGTCGCCCGCGTGGATCACGAGGTCGGCTTCCCTGACCGCGTCGAGTGTCCTGCCGTCCAGTCGGTGGCTGTCGGTACCGTGGGTGTCGGAGACGACGACGAGCATAGTCGGAGGGAGGCAGTCGGGCGGGCAAAAGCTGTCGGAACGCCTTTCCCGGTCCCCCGAGAGTCCCCGCCAATGGCAGAATCCAAGTCGGTCGTCCTCGCCGCCCTGATCGCCAACGGGGCGATCGCGGTCATGAAGTTCCTCGGCTTTCTCGTGACGGGCAGTCCGTCCATGCTCTCGGAGACGTACCACTCCATCTCGGATACCGGCAACCAGGTGTTCCTCCTCGTCGGTATCTGGTACGGCGGGAAAGACGCCAGCCGCGCCCACCCCTTCGGCTACGGGAAAGCGGAGTTCTTCTACTCCTTTCTCGTCTCTGTCCTGCTCTTCGGCATCGCGGGCTGGGAGAGCGCGAAACACGGCTACAACGCCATCGTCCACGGCGGGCACGGCGGCGTTCCGGAGCCGGTGAGTCTGTTGGGGTTCAGCTTCGACCCGATCTGGGTGAACGTCACGGTCCTGCTCGGGGCCATCGCCTTCGAGACCTACGCGCTGGCGAAGGCCAACGCTGGCCTGCGCTCGTCGATGGACGAGTACGGCTGGGGGAGCTACCGCGAAGCGTTCCGGAAGACCAGCGACGTGACGACCCTGACGGCGTTCACCGAGGACACCATCGCACTCGTCGGTGCTGGTCTCGCACTGGTCGGTGTCGTCCTCTCGCGCGTCCTGAACAACCCGATCTTCGACGCGGTGACGGCGCTGTTGATCGGCCTCATGCTGATGGGCTTCGCGCTCGCGCTGGCGTGGGAGAACAAGCGGCTGATCCTCGGTGAGAGTCTCCCCTCTGCGGTCGAGGCGGAGCTTCGTGAACTACTGGGTCAGCACGAGGGCGTGACCCACGTCGACACCTTCCGGACGGTGTTCGTCGGTCCGGAGAAGGTGCTGGTGACGGCGGACGTGAGTTTCGATCCGGAACTGGTGACGGGCGACATCGACGACGACATCTCGGCGCTGGAACAGAAGTTGAAGCAGGCGGACAGCCGGGTGCGCGTCGTCTACATCGAACCCGAGTTGTAGGTTGTAGACGATTCGGCCCGAGAGGTTGGGGTCGATTCTGCGGGTGAGATCGGTCTCGTTTTCGGCGCGAAAATCGAGGTGGAATGTCACGGTGAAATAGAGGTTTGATCTACTCGTGAGAACGGGAACTCGTTCTGTGTCGAGAACGAGAGGTGAGAGCCCCCGGCGTCTCGATTGTCCGCGACGTCCTGTCGTTCGAGAGAGCGAAGCTCTCTCGTGGTGACGAGAGACGCCGTCGGCGTCTCTCGAACCACGCGCTTCCCTCAGGCTGGCGGGTAAGCCCGCCAGCCTGCAGTCCAGTGTCGTCGGGCGACCCGAGAGTCGCCCGACTGCTGGCGGGACCTCCGGTCCCGTTCTGTCGTCGGCGCGCCGCGCCGACTGCCAGCGAGACCCTCGGTCTCGCTCTGTCACCGGCGCGGCGCGCCGGTTTCCTGCGGGACAGCCGGTCCCGCTCTGCTCACGAGACCGCCGGCCCCGTTCAGTCCCACCCGACGATGTGACGACCCGTCGTGCACCTCCCGGTGGACCAGTCGCTTTCAGCGTCGTGCCTACCTGCGACCGGTGGCGCGGCATGAAAGCCGCGCCAGCCCGGTCGACTGGTGCGTGTGTCGTCTGCTGTTACTGGTCGTCGGACGAGAGTCGAATGGAGCCAGAGTCGAATCGGTTCGCAGAGGGGGCGCGTCGGGGACCGGGTCGGTCTAGCGTCGTTTCAGTCGTGCCGCCTGTCGATCAGCGCAGTTCCTTCCACTCGGAGCCACACTCCGGACACGTCCTGACCGAGAACACCTCGTCGGGGTCGTTCTTCTTCTTCAGCGTCTTCTCACAGTCCGCGCAGTTCAGTCGCTCGTAGGTGTCCTTCATCAGTTCCCCGTCGCGCAGACCCTTCCGCGTCGATTTCATATCTCGGCCTTCGTGACCGCGCTTAAAAAAGCCGGTGGCCCGCTCCGGAGTCGGAAGGCTTGACACCACCCGCGAGAGAGTCCCGATGTGACACGAGGCCGGGTCTTCGGGACGCTCTGCGGGATGGTCTTCCTCGTCAACCTCGCGCGCATCGTCTTCGCGCCGCTGGTGAAGGAACTCATCGCCGTGTTTCAGATCACCGAAGGGACCGCCGGTCTCATCGCCACGCTCGTCTGGGTGGGGAGCGCCCTCCCGCGCATCCCGACCGGTATCCTCCTGACGTACGTCGCCCGCCACCGGGTCGTCATCGGCACCGGCGGGGTGCTGACCGGCGCGTCCGTCTTCACGGCGAGCGCGAACTCGGTCCCGATGCTCGCGGCCGGCGCGCTCTTGATGGGTCTCTCGTCGGGAGTCTACTTCGTCGCCGCGAACCCGCTGGTCAGCGAACTCTACCCCGAACGCGTCGGCCGCGCGCTGGGCGTCCACGGCACCGCGAGCCAGTTGGCGGCAGTCGCGGCCGCTCCGGTCGTCACGCTCGCGCTCCTCGTGGACTGGCGCTGGGCGTTCCGGGGCATCGGCGTGGCGGCCGCGCTCGTGACGGTCGTGCTGTTTCTCGCGACCCGGAACACGACACTGCCGCAGGCCAGCGTCGACGACCGTGACCTGCTCGGTGCGCTCAGACAGGAGTGGCGCATCGTCTTGCTGGGCATCGTCTTTCTCGGCTCGACCGGCTTCGTCTGGCAGGGGCTGTTCAACTTCTACGAACTGTACGCCGGGACCAAGGGACTGTCCGGCACTGCGGCCAAGAACACCGTCACGCTCGTCTTCGCGGCCGGCGTCCCGGCCTTCTTCTTCAGCGGTCGTCTCGCCGACCGCCTGCCACACGTCCCGTACATCCTCGCCATCCTGACCGCGTTCGTCGGCAGCGTGCTGGCGCTGACTCGCGTCGAGGAACTCGTCCCCGTACTGGCGGTCACGGTCGTCATCGGCTACGTCATCCACTCGCTGTTCCCCGCGATGGACACCTTCCTGCTCGACAGCCTCCCGGACGAGACACGGGGGAGCGCCTACGCGGTCTACAGCGGCGGGATGATGCTCGTTCAGGCGACCGGCTCTGTCGTCGTCGGGACGCTCGTGGACAGCGGGATGAGCTACGACGCCGTCTTCACGCGACTCGCGTTCGGCCTCGGTGCGGTCGTCGTGCTCCTCGTCCTGCTCCAGGTGACCGGACGACTCGACCGGTCGGCGGCGACTGCGGAATGACCGTCTGCGAGCACGGACGAGGGTCGCAGAGTAGCCGGTGCGCGCGAGTCCGACCGCGAACTCACGGAATCTTCCGCTGGACGATCGTCGAAAACGAACCGGACGAACGTCCGCGAATCTGGACGTAGTACGTCCTTATATTCTTCCGACGCCATCTAATTCTGACCGAACGTCCTTCGTCACGCGCCGAAATATTCGTATCTCAAGCGAAAGTTTATACAGTGTTTCCTCCAGAGAGTCTCTTGCACATGAGGTCACGTAACGTACACGAATTCGTGTACTCTGTGGACGGTCGTGTAGAAAACGAACGCGATGCTGGTGGAACCACGTCGATCGGGGGTGACGCATGATCGGCGACCTGCTCCTGCAGAGCGGGGCTGATCTGGAGGCAATCGCCTCCGGCGTCAACAACGTCTGGATTCTCGTCGTGTCGTTCCTGATCTTCTTCATGCAACCGGGCTTCGCACTGCTCGAAGCCGGACAGGTCAGAGCGAAGAACGTCGGCAACGTGCTGATGAAGAACATGCTCGACTGGACGCTCGGTGTCCTCGTCTACTTCATCGTCGGTGCGGGACTCGCCGGTGTCATCGGCATCCTCACCTCGCCCGGCGGGGGTTCGCTGGCGGGGGCGTTCTCGTACATCAACACGCCCGGCGCGTGGATCGGCTGGCTGTTCGGCGCGGTGTTCGCCATGACGGCGGCGACCATCGTCTCCGGCGCAGTCGCCGAGCGCATGGACTTCACGGCCTACGCGGTCATCGCCGGTGCGATGACGGCCGTCATCTACCCGGTCGTGCAGGGGCTGACGTGGTCCGGCGGGTTGCTGGCCGGATCGGGCTACATCGGTGCCGCACTCGGCACCGGCTACCTCGACTTCGCGGGCGCGACCGTCGTCCACATGGTCGGCGGTATCGCCGGCCTGGTCGTCGCCAAGATGGTCGGGTCGCGGACCGGCCGCTTCGACGAGTCCGGCAACAGCCAGCCCATCCCCGGCCACTCGATGATCTTCGCGGTGCTCGGCACCCTGATGCTGGCGTTCGGCTGGTACGGCTTCAACGTCGGGACGCAGGCGACCGTCCTCTCGGTGAGTGACGGCTCCATCGCGTTCATGGGCGAGGCGCTCGGGAGAGTCGCGCTCGTCACCACGCTCGGCATGGGTGCCGGCGCACTCGGCGCGATGTTCACCTCGGTTCGGTTCCAGGGCAAACCCGACCCGCTGTGGACCGCGAACGGCCTGCTGGCCGGACTCGTCGCGGTGACGGGCGCGGTCCCGCACGTGACGTGGTGGGGCGGGCTCGTCATCGGCCTGATCGGCGGCCTGCTGGTCCTGCCGGCGTACCGGTGGGTCGTGGACTCGCTGCAGATCGACGACGTCTGTGGCGTCTTCGCGGTCCACGGCGCGGCGGGCGGCGTCGGGACGATCCTGATCCCGGTGTTCGCGGTCGGCGGCTTCGGCGGCCTCACCCAACTGATCATGCAGATAATCGGCGTCCTCGTCATCGGGACGTGGACCGTGCTGGCGACGATGGCCGTCACGAAACTGGCCGACGTGACCGTCGGCCTGCGCGTCAGCGCCGAGGAGGAGGCCGAGGGTCTCGATCAGGGCGAACACGGGATCTCGGCGTACCCCGAGTTCGGCGGTGGCGGCGAACCGAGTCGTCCCGAGCGTCCGGCCGTCACGGACGGCGGCGAGTACGGGGGACAGGCAGATGACTGACGAACGGACCGAGACGCAGGCGGACGAACACACCGACACGACGATGGACCCGACTGACGCGACCCTCCGAACAGACGGCGGTGAACCGGAACTGAAGCTGGTGATGGCGTACATCCGGCCGGACAAACTGGGCGACGTGAAACAGGCGCTCGCGGAGGTCGGCGCGCCCTCGCTGACCGTGACGGACGTGTCCGGTCGCGGGAGCCAACCGGCGAAGAAAGGACAGTGGCGCGGCGAGGAGTACGTCGTCGATCTGCACCAGAAGACGAAGATCGAGTGTGTCGTCGCCGACGTGCCGTACGAGGACGTGGTCGAGGCGATCCGCGAGTCGGCCCACACCGGCGAGAAGGGCGACGGCAAGGTGTTCGTCGTCGACGTGGCCGAGGCGTACCAGATCAGAACGGGAGAGGCAGGCTCAGAGGCAGTCTGACTCGATGTCGTCGTCGTTCGACGACATCGACCGTGCGATCCTCAGACACCTGCTCGAAGACGGACGAGCCAGCGTGGACGCGCTGGCGTCGGCCGCAGACGCCTCGGAGGCGACCGTCTCGTTCCGGCGAGCGAAACTGGAGGCGACCGACGTGGTCCGCGGCTACAAACCCGCTGTGAACTACGACGCGCTCGGGTTCCAGACCGTCCTGCTCCACCTCCGGAGCCGGGAACCGACCGCGACGGCCGAGACGCTCGGCGACCACGCCGGCGTCGTCTCCGTCTACGAGACGACCGGTCACCACAACGTCCTCGCGGTGGTCCGCGTCGCGGACGACGCCGACCTGGATCGGCTGGTGGAGACCATCACGACCGACGTGGCGGTCTCGGCTGCCACGGCCTCGCCGGTGTCGCGGACCCTCTGTGAGTACCGGCCCGTGGAACCGGTGGAGTGAGCCGTCCCCGACACCGGCCGACGTTCGCTGCCACACCGCGGACCTGAGTGCGGGGCGTGCGACGACGACGGCACGCGAACCACCCCGCTTTTTGCGAAACCGTGCTTACCGACACACGATGGAGTACGTCCAAGAGCGCGTCACGACGCTCCACGATCTGGCGGACCCGCGACCGAAGACACCGACCGACCGGTGTGCGGTCGTCGTCCCGATGACGGAACGGGAGTACGCGGGACTTGCCGCCGAGCGTGTCCTCTCGGAACTCGAACGCGTCGACCCGGCGCGGGTGATCGTCCCGCTCCGCGCGCCGGCCGACAAGGTCGCGCAGTTCCACGACTGGCTGGCGGAGTACGATCTGAACCTCCAGACGCTGTGGTGTACCGGCCCGCGCGTCGAGTCGCTGTTGGACGCCCACGGCCTCGACGGCACGCGCGGGAAGGGCCGAGACGTGTGGCTCGCGGTCGGGCAGGCGCTCTCGGATGAGTACGTCGTCGTCCACGACGCCGACACGAAGACCTACTCGCGGTGGTACGTCCCGCGACTACTCTACCCTCTGCTCGAAGGCCACGACTTCTCGAAGGGCTACTACGCCCGCGTCGAGAACAACCGGCTGTACGGGCGGCTCTTTCGGCTGTTCTACTCGCCGCTCGTCCGGACACTGGCCGACGAGCACGACGCGCCGGTACTCGACTACCTCGCGTCGTTCCGGTACGCGCTGGCCGGGGAGTTCGCGGCCACCTCGGACCTCCTGCGCACGGTGCGGTTCCAGCGGTCGTGGGGCCTGGAGGTCGGCACGCTCGGGGAGGCGTTCGCCGAGGCGGGCTTCCGGCGGAGCGCGCAGGTCGATCTGGGGGCGTACGAACACGACCACCGCGCCGTCTCGGGACCGACCGGGCTGTCTGACATGAGCCAGACGGTTGGGGAGGCGATCCTGCGGGTCGTCACCGACCACGGCGTCGACCCCGACTACGAGACGCTTCCGGCGCGTTACCGCGAGACCGGCTTCGACTTCGTGCGGCGCTACGCGACCGACGCGGCGTACAACGGGTTGGAGTACGACCGAAGCGGCGAGCGCGAACAGGTGTCGACCTACGCCGAGGCGATCCGGCGACCGGGTCCCGACCGCCGGTTGCCGGCGTGGGACGACGCGCCGATCACGCCCGCCGAGGTGCGACAGGCCGCCAGCGAGGACATGGCCGAGGCACGGGCGGCCGGTGGTGTCGACCGCGACACGGACGAGGACGAAGCGACAGACGAGGAGTGAGCCATGAGCGAGACACACGAGGAACTGGCCGGGATCGTCGACCTGTTCGGGGCGCTCACACCGACGGAGTTGGAGCGTGCGCTGTCGGAACTGGCGTTCAAGCAGGGTGAGGAGACGAACGCCGCGGCGCTGTCGGGCGCGGTCGAGACCGCCATCGAGGAGTACTATCTGGTGGAGTACGATCCGACCGACGCCGACGGGAACGGCGCGGACGACCTGTCTGCGGGTGACCTCGGCGACGACGACCACCTGCTGGTCGTCGGGCCGGTCGCGTTCCCCACGCTGCCGGAGAACGCCGAGGACCTGCCGCACATCCTCGACGTGCCGGAGCGGTCGGTCGACCGCGAGGTCGTCGGTCGGCAGGTCGCCTCGCGGTTGCTGACAGACGCGGCGCGGGCGGTGAACGACGACGATGCCGACCGGATCGATCACCTGCTGGACGTGAGCTACGACCTGGAGGTGTGGGCACCGGTCGAGGTCGACGACGTCCAGGCGCGACTCCACGACGCACTGGAGGAGTGAGTGCGTGAGAGTTCGTGAGAGCCCAGAGCGTCTCCCGGCGAGATTCGGCGGGGGCCTGCAAGATTAAGAGCGTCGGGCGACTGTGTGAGGTATGGACCTCTCGGGGGTGACGCGCCACGCGCCGACTGCGGTCACGGACGCCGAGCGACAGGCGGCCGTGATCGCGCCGGTGCTGGCGCGCGAGGGTGCCCCCCACCTCCTCTTCACGAAACGCGCAGACCACCTCGGCGAGCATCCCGGCCAGATGAGTTTCCCCGGCGGCGGTCGGGAGCCGAGCGATGCGGACCTGACGGCGACCGCCCTACGGGAGGCACACGAGGAGATCGGCCTCGACCCCACCGAGGCGGAGATCGTCGGGCGACTCGACGACATCGAGACGGTCACGAGCTACTCGGTCCGCCCGTTCGTCGCCCGCGTGCCGGACCGAACCTACTCGCCCGACGAGCGCGAAGTCGCGGAGATCGTCGTCCTCTCGGTCGCCGACCTGACCGACCGCGCGAACTACGAGTCGGAGCGCCGGGACCACCCGCACTACGGCGACATCCGCCTCCACTTCTTCCACGTCGACGGCTACACGGTCTGGGGCGCGACGGGCCGGATGCTGGTGCAACTGCTGGAACTGACGACCGACTGGCGGATGCCGCCGGAGGTGGATCGGGTGGTCGATCCGGACGCCGATCTGCCGGTCTGAACGCGAATCTGCGACTCTGAGATTTCTGTATTCGTGAACGCAGAGCTACCGAGCCGCACGGCACGCGACCAGTCGAACGGGCTGGCGCGAGTTCGTCTCGCGCACTTCGGCGGCGTGGGGCCGCCTCAGGTACGCCGACGGTCGCAGAGAGGCGCTCACGCTGAAGCCGACTGGTCCACCGCGAGGTGCACGAGCTTTCGCAGATTTCGCCGGGTGGGACTGAAAGGGGCCGGTCTCTCGATCCCTCCCGGACGACGCAAGCCGGGCGGGACCGGAGGTCCCGCTGGAAACCGGCGCGCCGCGCCGGTGACAGAGCGAGACCGGATGTCTCGCCAGCAGTCGGGCGACTCTCGGGTCGTCCGACGACACTGGACTGAGGGCTGGCGGGTGTGCCCGCCAGCCTGAGGGAAGCGCGCAGTGGAGTCCCGGAGGTCTTCGTGAGCCTGCGAACGAAGGCTTGTCAGAGCTTGCCTCTGACAGTGGTCGAGAGACCAGGGGCTTTCACCTCTCGTCGTCCGCGACTCACTCGACAGAAGCCGGAACAGCCGAAGGACTTCACCTCTCGTCGTCCGCGACTCATCTACCCGAGTCGCCGCCAACTCGGTAACCCGAGTCGTACCCGCCATCCCGTAGTCAGTCGTTTTATACCACAGACGCCCCTACGACCTGTCATGCACGAAGTCGCGGACCTGGACTCGCTCGCCGGCGAGTCCGTCGTCGTGATCGGCGGTGGCTTCGGCGGGCTGTCGACGGCCTGCTACCTCGCAGACGCCGGTGCCGACGTGACCCTGCTGGAGAAGAACGAGCAGTTGGGCGGCCGGGCCAGTCGACTGGAACGCGACGGGTTCCGGTTCGACATGGGCCCCTCGTGGTACCTGATGCCCGACGTGTTCGAGCACTTCTTCGGCTACTTCGGGAAGTCGCCGGACGACTACTACGAACTCGAACGCCTCGACCCCCACTACCGTATCTTCTTCAAAGACGGCGACCGCGTGGACATGGTCCCCGATCTGGAGACCAACAAACAGGTGTTCGAGAGCTACGAACCCGGCGCGGCAGACGCGCTCGACCGCTACCTCGAGAAGTCGAAGGAGAACTACGAGATCGGGATGGAACACTTCGTCTACGAGGACCGCAACTCGGTCGGGGACTTCCTCGACCCCTCGCTGGCGAAGTACGCGTGGGGCCTCTCACTGCTCGGGTCGATGCAGGACCACGTGGAGAAGTACTTCGACCACCCGAAACTCCAGCAGATCATGCAGTACACGCTGGTCTTCCTCGGCGGCGCGCCGACCAACACGCCGGCGCTCTACAACCTCATGAGCCACGTGGACTTCAACATGGGCGTCTACTACCCCGAGGGGGGTCTCGGCGCGGTCGTGGACGCCATCGTCGAGTTGGGCGACGAACTCGGCGTCGACTACCACACCGGCGCGCCCGCGACCGCGATCAAAGGCCGGCGCGGCGGGTTCAAAGTCGAGACCGACGATGCCGACTACCTCGCGGATCTCGTCGTCTCCGACGCCGACTACGCCCACACCGAACAGGAACTGCTCCCCGAGCAGAAGCGCCAGTACGACGAGGACTACTGGAACTCCCGGACCTACGCCCCCTCGGCGTTCTTGCTCTACTTGGGCGTCGAGGGCGACGTGGACCCCCTCGCGCACCACTCGCTGGTGCTTCCGACCGACTGGGACGAGCACTTCGAGCAGATCTTCGACGACCCGCAGTGGCCGGACGACCCGGCGTACTACCTCTGTGTCCCCTCCCAGACCGACGACTCGGTCGCGCCCGAGGGCCACAGCAACCTGTTCGCGCTGGTGCCCATCGCGGCCGGACTGGAGGACACGCCGGAACTCCGCGAGGAGTACCGCAACCTCGTGCTGGACGACATCGCCGACAACACCGGCGTCGACATCCGGGACCGGATCGTGCTGGAGGAGACGTTCTGCGTGAACGACTTCGCCTCGCGGTACAACTCCCGCGAGGGCACCGCACTCGGCCTCGCACACACCCTCCGACAGACCGCGCTGTTCCGACCGCCACACCACTCCGAGACGGTTGACGGCCTCTACTTCACGGGATCGTTCACGACACCCGGCATCGGCGTCCCGATGTGTCTCATCAGCGGGATGGTCACGGCCGAGGAGATGGCCGACCGCGAGCGAACCGCGAAGACGACCCGTCGAGCGTAGATGTCGGTCACGCCGCGCGCCTCCGGGACCGCCACAGACCGCCTGCGGTACCTGCTCACGCTCTCGCGGCCCCGGTTCTGGCTCTACCTCGCCGGCCCGGTCGTCGTCGGCGTGGCCTTCGCCGCCGACTCGGTCGGAGAACTGTTCCTCCCGGTCGGCTTCGCGCTGTTCGGCTACTTCCTCCTGCCGGCGAACGTCCTGCTGTACGGCGTCAACGACGTGTTCGACGCCGACGTGGACGAGGCGAACCCGAAGAAGGAGGGAAAAGAAGCACGCTGGTCCGGCGACCGGTTCGTCCTCGGGGCGGTCGTCGTCGGTGGCCTGCTGGGCCTCGCCACGTTCGCCGTCACGCCGCAGGTCGCGTGGCTCTACCTCGGCGGCTTCTTTCTGCTCGGGGTCGAGTACAGCGCGCCGCCGTTCCGGTTCAAGACGACGCCCTTCCTCGACTCGGTGTCGAACGGCCTGTACGTCCTGCCGGGGATGGCCGCCTACGCGACGATAGCCGGCGTCCACCCGCCGTGGCCCGCCGTGGCCGGTGCGTGGCTCTGGACGATGGGGATGCACACCTTCTCGGCCATCCCCGACATCGAACCGGACCGCGAGGCCGGCATCCGGACGACAGCGACCGTGCTGGGCGAGGAGCGCACCTACGCCTACTGTGCGGTCTGCTGGCTCACCTCGGCGGTCGCGTTCGGTGCTCTCGACATTCGGATCGCCCTGCTCCTGCTGGCGTACCCGGTCGTCGTCTTCGGCATCTACTGGTCCGACATCGACGTGACGCGAGCCTACTGGTGGTATCCGGCGCTGAACACCCTCGTCGGGATGCTCCTGACGATGGGCGCTCTCTGGAGGTTACTGTATGGCTGACGGCCGGTTCGCGGAGGGCTGGCAGGCCGAGATTCCCCGGACACGGCCCGAACTGGAGGCGTTCCTCGACGACCTCATCCGAGACAATCGCTTCACCATCTCGGTGTTCTTCCCGCTGGTCGGGGCGATTCTGCTCGTCGGGAGCGCGCTTGACCTCGTGCCGGAGCCGTTCAAGTTCCACCCCCTGTTGATCCTGACGGGCACGTTCGTCATGCGCTCGCCGCTCATCGTCGGCGTCCTGCCGACCGGCACCCGGAAGACGGGGTGGGCGGTCGGCCTGCTGGCGCTGTACGCCTACGGCATCGAGTACGTCGGCATCCACACCGGTTATCCGTACGGCACCTTCCAGTACGTCGTCGACCTCGGGCCACGGGTCGGCGGTGTCCCACTGGGCCTGCCGGTGTTCTTCATCCCGCTGGTGGCGAACGCCTACCTGCTGTGTCTGCTCCTGCTGGGCGACCGGGCGGAGTCCGGGCCGGTTCGCCTGCTGACCGTCATCGCGGCGGTGCTGGCGATGGACCTCGTGCTCGATCCGGGCGCGGTCGCGATCGGCTTCTGGGAGTACGACCTGACCGGGGTCGCGCTGATCTACTACGGCGTCCCGTGGACGAACTACGCCGGGTGGGTGCTCTCGGCGACGGTCGCGGTCGGCCTGTTAGACTACGGCTTCGACCGACCAGCCCTGCTCGCCCGTCTCGACGACTGTGAGTTCATGCTGGACGACATGGTGAGCTTCGTCATCCTCTGGGGCTGCATCAACGCCGCGTTCGGCAACTGGCTCGCGGTCGCGGTCGCGGGGCTGTTCGCGGTCGGACTCCTCCGAACCGACCGCTTCGACACCGGCCTGTTCCGCGTCTGGGACTGAGTCGGCGGGAGTCGAGCGGTCGGGAGACGACCGCAGACGCCGGGGGAGCTATGTGTCCACACACCACAGGACGAGAGGATGGGCGACCTGCACCGCGTGCTCGGGCCGGCACACGCCACGGCGGTCGCGCTCGGGGCACTCTGCGGCGCGGGCGTGGTCTTCGTCCCGCGCCGCGTCGAGAACCTCGCCGGTCCCGCGACCCCGGTCGCGTTCCTGCTGGCGACCACCGGCGCGCTGGCGCTCGCGGTCTGCTGGGCAGTCTTCCTCGCGGGGCCGACCGGCGACCGACCCGGGGGCGCGTACCGCCACCTCGCCCGGACGTGGGACTCGGAGGCGCTCGCATTCGCCGTCGTCTGGACGAAGCCGGCGGCCTACGTCGGCCTGCTCGCACTGCTCGCGGCGTGGCTCGGCGACTGGTTGGCTCGCGCGGTCGGTGGCGGCAGTCCGATTCTCTCCACCCCTGCGGCCGACCAGTGGGCGGTCGGCCTCCTGGCGCTTCTCACCGCACTCCACCTCGCCGGCGTGCGGTGGCCAGCGCGCCTCCAACTGGTCGTGACCGGCGCGCTCTCCGCACTCCTGCTCGGGATGCTCCTGCCGGGCCTACCGGCGATCGTCCCCGGCAACTTCGTCCCACTGCTCCCGACCGAGTCGCTCCGGGCCGACCCGGTCGGCGCGGTCGGCGACGCGACGCTCGTGGCGCTGTTCGGCGTCGTCGGCGTCGAGGTCGTGGCGAACCTCGCGGGCGAGACGCGTGGCTCGCGGCGCTGGCTCCCGCGTGTCCTCCTCGGGGTGACGCTCGCGGTCGGGGTCGCCGTCACCCTGATCGCGACGATCACGTTGGGCGTCATCCCGTGGACGCGTCTGGTCTTCGCGACCGTCCCGTTCGCAGATGCCGCCGCCTCGTACCTGCGGGTCCGGGCGAGCCTGCTCGCAGAGCCGGCGATTCTGTTGGCGACTGCCGGGGGGCTGCTGGCGTTCTCGTGGGCACCGACACGACTGCTGTACGACCTCGGCGACCTGCTTCCGCCGCTCTCGCGGACGAACCGCCACGGCGCGCCGGACGTGGCGGTGCTGACGACGACGGTCCCGGCCGCCGCGCTGGTCGTCACCGACACGACTCACCTCGCGCTGTATCTCGCCCTGCCGGGGCTGTTCGGACTCTACCTCTGCCACGGGGTGACGGCGGCGGCGCTCCCGCGTGCCGATCCAGCGGGGTTCTCGGCCGGGACGACTGGCGTGCGCGCCGACGCCGGTGACGGGACGGACGACGGTGGCGCGGACGCGACCGCCCCGCTCCTCCACAGACGACCGGCGCTGCTCGTCGTCGCCGGTCTCACCGCGTCGGGCCTCGCGGCGCTGTGTCTCGCGCTGGTCGTCACCCGCGATCCGGCGACGACACTCGGCTGGCTCCGGGTCGCCCCGGCGCTGTCGATCCTGCCGGAGGGGACGCTGGTCCGCGACCCGGCGACCACCGTACTGCCGGCGACCCTCGGCTGGCTCACGGTCGGCGCACTCGTCTGGCTGACGGCGCGGGACTACCGGCTGTCGCGGGAACCGGAGTCCGATAGCGACAGGGACACCGACCGGTCGGAGTCCCCCGCGCGACCGAACACCGCCGACCGGCGGCGCGACTGACAGACGGCTCAGAGGTCGACAGGTTCGACCGACTCGGCCAGCGATCGTGCTCGCTCCAGCAGGTCCTCGGGTTCCGCCGCGACGACCGCTGCCAGCGTCGCGTTCGTCTCGGGGTGTGGCGGCGCGACGCGCTCACAGCCGACCGGGAGCGTCGAGTCGTCGAACGTGCCGATGCGTCGAGCCTGCTCTGTCACGTCGTTCTTGTCCCGCGTCAGCAGTGGGCGGTGAACCGGGAGCGAGACGGCGGCGTCCGTCACCGCGAGGTTCGGTCCGGTCTGGCTCGACTTCTGGCCGAGCGACTCGCCGGTGGTGACCGAGTGTGCCTCCAGTCGCTGTGCGACCGACTCTGCGACCACGAGCATCGCGCGCCGGAGCGACAGCATCCGGGTGTCGCCCACAGAATCGGTGAGATCGGCGACGAGATCGCCAGCCGGCGCGACCCACAGCCTGTCGAGGCGGTCGGGCGCGTACCGCCGCAGAACGCGGGCCGTCTCGACCGCCCGAGCGCGGTGGTCCGGCCCGCCGTAGTCGCCGAGATCGAGGTACAACGGGACGATCTCACAGCCCCGGCGCAGCAGTTCGTAGCCGGCGACCGGCGAGTCGATCCCCCCGCTCAACAGGAGCACCGACTTCCCCTGCGTCCCGAGTGGAAGCCCGCCGGGACCCGAGAACTCGCGTGCCGAGACGAAGGCGGTGTCCTCGCGGACTTCGACGCGGTAGGTCCGGTCCGGGTCGTCCAGATCGACAGACGCGCCGGTGACGGATTCGATCAGTGATCCGCCCTCGCGTTCGATCTCGCGGGCCGAGAAGTCGTGGGCCTCGTCCGGGCCGACGCGCCGGGCGCGCACCGCGAAGGAGTCGCCCGCTGGCGCATCTCGGGCGAAATCGCGCAGAGCGTCGAGCACTGCGTCCAGTTCGGCAGAGCACGCGAGAGAGGGTCGCGCCGAGACGACACCGACGCAGTCGGCGACGGCCTCGGCGAGTCTCGTAACCCTCTCGCGGTCCGCCGGAGCAGTCGAGGAGTCGGCAGGATGGACGAACAGGCGCGACCAGCGTGCCTCGACTTCGGCGGCGAGGTCGCGGTCGGCGAGGAGCGCCCGGAGGTTGTCGGCCAGCGTCTCGACCATCTCCCGGCGGACCCCCGAACTCTTGACGCCGATCTCGCCGTAGGCGACGAGGACGACCCAGTCCGCGCTCCGAACCGTGTTCACACCCGGAGGTGGGTCGCGGGCGGTCTTGAGGGTTCGGCTCCCGAGCAGACCGCCGACTCCGACTCGGTATCAGCCAGCGTCACCGAGCGCCGCGAGCAGGCGCTCTCGGTGGAACGCTACGGCGTCGTCACCGGTCAGTTCCGGGTAGCGCGGGCGGGTGACCTCGCCCGTCGAATCGACGGCCGAGAGGACGACTGCGACGACGCGGTAGGCGCTCGGCACGGACGGAATCGGCCGGACCGACTCGTAGCCCGCCCGGAAGGCCCGCCGGAGGTCGGTGTTCGCCGGCGGTTCGACGTACCAGTCGGCCAGCAGATGCTCGGTCTTGGCGACCGACAGCGCCGGGTCGGCAGCCAGCGGTTCGCCCCAGTCGAGCATCGCCGTCACCCGGTCGTCGGCGACGAGGGCGTTGCCGGGTCGGAAGTCCCACGGAAAGAGCCGCGAGGTGGGTGCGGGCGGGACGCGGTCCTCGGCGACGTCGGCGTCGATTACCGTCGTCAGTCGGTCCCGGAGGTCGTCGAACTCGGCCGGGAGTGCTCTGAGTCCGGTGTCGACGTAGTTCCGAAGCCACGCGTGCCAGTCGTCGCTCGGCGTCCGGCCGGGGAGAGCGGTGACGTCACACTGTTTCTCGTCGGTACTCACGACACCGAAGGAGTCGGGTCCCGGTGCGTCCTCGCCCCGGCGGACACCGCCGACGAACTTCTCCCAGTCGCCGACGAACGCGACCGGACCGTAGCTGTCGAACTCGGAGAGTTCGTGGAGTTCGGCGAGTCCCCGCCCGAAGGTGCGGCAGAGCGCCCGCTGACGGTCGCTGGCGAAGCCGGCGAAACGGGTGTGCAGGTCGTCGCCGGGCACCGCGTCGGTGACCGCGTACCCCCGGTCGTCGATCTGGCCGACCGCCCGAACCTGCGGGACCGGAATGGAGGTCCGGCGACCGACCAGTCTCGCCAGGGCTGTCTCGGTCCGGACGACCGGGAGCGTCGCGAGTTGGACGACGACGCGACTCCCGTCTCCGAAGGTCACGAAGACCGTTCGCTTGCGGTTCCCGCGTGGCGACGTGGCGAGGCCGGCGATCTCTCTGTCCGGGAACTCGCGGTCGAGGACGGTCCTCGCGTCGTCGGTCGTGGCTCGTCTCTCGTCGTCCGTGTCGTCGGTCATCGTCGGGGCGAGTCACGCACTGCGGCGGTCGGTCCCTCGTCGAGAATCACCCGGAGGTCGGCGAGTCGCGGGACGACGAACTCCGGGGAGAAGTCGCCAGTGTCGACGAGGTCGTCGGTCACGTCGTTCGGGTCGTCGCCGTCCGGCGTCCACGCCGCGTCCAGACCGGCCCCCTGCGCGCCGCCCACGTCGTACTCCAGCGAGTCGCCGACGTACAGCGTCCTGTCGGCGGCGACGTCGAGTTCGCGAACCACCCGGTCGAAGGGGTCGCGGTGCGGCTTCCGGTTGTCCATGTCGCCCGCGAAGACGACGCTGTCGAAGGCGTCGGCGATGCCCAGCGCGTCGAGTTTGATCGCCTGCCGGCGCTCCGGGCCGTTCGTCAGGAGCGCGACCTGTGCGGTCTCGCGGGCGCGGTCGAGCACCGCCTCCGCGCCGGGGCGGAAACTGACGCGCCGGTGGTCGACGACTGCCGAGAAGCCGCGAGCGAGAGCGCGTGCCGGATCGGTGTCCCCGGCCGTCGCGTCGGTCGCAACCGAGTCGGCGTCGTACTGCGAGAGTACCCGCCGGAACCCGCGTGCGAGATACGTCTCGGTGTCGTCGGGGTCGGGCGCGCCCTCCAGCGACTGCCAGAGGTCGGTCGGTTCGCCGACCAGGTCGATCCCGGCACGCTCGAACGCGCCGACGTAGACCTCTTCTTCGGACTGGTCGTGCCGGCAGAGGGTGTCGTCGAGGTCGAAGACGACGGCGGCGTAGGTCACACCGGTCGTAGGTGCCGGGGGGACAAAAGTCCGTCAGCCAGGCGTGCCGTTCTGCAGGAGCGAAGTCGAGCGGTCGCCGCTCAGAACGTCGTCAGTTCGCCGTCGATGGCCCGGCGGGTGATGTCGGTGACGTTCGCCAGTTCGCGGTCGACGATGCCCGTCACCTCGGCCTCGATGTCGGCGAGGTCGACGCCGTCTTCGGGGACGACGTGGACGTCTGCGACGTGTGGCTGGTCGATGGGCCGGCCGATCTGCGAGAGCAGGCGCACGCGGAGGTCGCGGAGACCGTCCACCTCGGCGACGACCGTCTCGGCGATGTCCGTCGACAGCAGGTTGTAGATCTTCCCGATGTGGTTGACCGGGTTCTTCCCGGAGGTGGCCTCCATCGACATCGACCGGTTCGGCGTGATCAGCCCGTTCGCGCGGTTGCCCCGGCCGACGGAGCCGTCGTCGCCCTGCTCTGCGGAGGTGCCGGTCGTCGTCAGGTAGATCGAGCCGTCCTCGTAGTCGTCGGCGGTGTTGACCATGACCGAGACCGACCGGTCGGTGTACGACTCCGCGAGGTCCGTGACGTGCTGGCGGACCGACTGGACCGCCTCGTCGTACTCGTCCATCCCGTCGACGTAGTTGTCGACGATGGCGGCCGCGACCGTGATGTCGATGTGGTCGCCCTCGCGTTTCCCCATCAGCTTCACGTCCGGGCCGAGTTCCGGGTGCTCGTCGGCGTACTCGCCGTTCAGACTGCGCTCGGCGTCGAGGACGATGCGCTCGGTTTCGGTGAGCGGCGCGTGGCCGACGCCGAAACTCGTGTCGTTGGCCATCGGGACCGTCGCGCCGTCCTCGCCGAAGACCTCCTGTAAGTCGCCAGACCCCTCGCCGAGGCGGGCTTCCACGACGATGTCGGTGCCGAACTCCAGTTCCGGGACGTGTTCCGCGAGGTAGTCGCGGGCCGCCTCCAGAGCGACCGAGTCGACCGGGATCTTCTGCCCCTCGTACTCCTTCGTCGCGCGGCCGACGATCAGGACGTAGATCGGTTCGATGACCTCGCCGCCGCCGAAGGCGGGCGCGGCGGTGCCGGCGACCAGTTGCGTCTCGTCGGTGTTGTAGTGGAGCACCTTCCCGACGCGGTCGATGTAGGTCTGCGAGAGCGCCCGCGAGACGCTCTCGGCGATGCCGTCACAGATGGAGTCGGGGTGACCGATCCCCTTTCGCTCGACGATCTCGACTTCCTGGTCCTCGACTGCCCGTCGGTCGATCTCCTCGACCCGGATGTTCCGCTCGCTCATTGGTCGGGCTTCGACCGGCCCCCTGCTATAACTTGCGAAAAGAAATCCGTGCCGAGAGATAACTACAGTGCATTTTTCTCGGCACTCGGGTCACGCTTCGTCGGCCAGCATCAGTCTTCCTCGGCCAACACCATCCCGAGGTAGGAGGTCCGGATGGTCTCCTCGGGGTCGAGACCGAGTCGTTCGAGGAGTTCGAAGGCTCCCTCGCGGGCCGCCGCCACCTCGGCTTCCGGGACCTCGCGCTCCACCTCGACGAACTCGCCGACGCCGGCCACCGAGTCGAGGGTGACGACGTAGTCGTCGAGTCGGTAGCGGTCGCGGGTCTTCTCGACGACCGCGGCCGGTTCGAAGCCGAGTCCACCGAGAACCGAGTCCATCGTCTCGCCGTCGCCGACCCCGGTCTCGAACTCCCGGCGGGTCTTCGAGGTGTCGTCGACGAGGGGTCCCTTGTAGGTGACGCGCGCCTCGGTCGCGTCCTCGCTCCCCGTCTCGGCGTCGTCGGCCGACACGACCGTCTCCCGGCGTACCCGGAGCGCCTCGTCGGTCTCGGCGAAGTCGCGGTGCGGGGCGTCGTAGTAGGTGTCGGCCTGTTCGACGCGTTCGACGTGTGTCGCGCCGAGTTCTGCGAGTCGCTCTCTCACGGCGGCGTGGTCGGCGCGAACCTTCAGTTCGACCTCGTACATGCATCGAGACAGTGCCGAGAGGCTTATGAGTGTTCGAGATTCCTCCCGGCGGGGAGAAACGTGATTCTTAAGGGTCGAACGACTGTCGTTGGAGGTATGAGTGAAGATCAGCAGGCCGAGACGGCCGACGACGCACCCGAGGACGCCAGCGAGGAGTCCGAGGAAGTAACGGGAATTCAGGACGGGGACTTCGTCAAACTCGCGTACACGGTCCGAACCGTCGAGGACGGGACGGTCGTGGACACCACGAGCAAGGAGGTCGCCGAGGACGCAGAGATCGACACCGAGGACTACGACTTCTCGCCGCGCATCATCGTCGTGGGCGCGGGCCACGTGTTCGAAGGCGTCGACGACGCCCTCGTCGGTGCGGAGGCCGGCGACACCGGCACGGTCGACATCCCCGCCGAGGAGGCGTTCGGCGAGTTCGACCCCGACGACGTGCGCACCATCTCCGCCGAGAAGATCGACGAGGACGACCGCTACCCCGGCGCGCGCGTCCAGATCGACGGCGAGCAGGGTCACGTCGAGACCATCATCGGCGGGCGCGCCCGCGTCGACTTCAACCACCCGCTGGCGGGCGAGGACCTCGAGTACGAGTACGAGATCGTCGAGGTCGTCGACGACCGCGAGGAGCAGGCCGCCGGTCTCCTCGGGATGTACCTCCAGCAGGCCCCCGAGGTCTGGATCGAGACCGACGAGGTCGAAGAGGAGAGTCAGGTCGAAGTCGAGTCCGACGATGACGACGACGAGGACGCAGAGCCGGAGTTCGAGACCGTGACGGAGACGGTCGAGAAGGAGACGCTCTACATCGAGGCCACGCCGCAGATGACGATGAACCAGCAGTGGATGTTCCAGAAACAGCAGATCGCGCAGGATCTGATGGACCGCCTCGATCTGGACCGCGTCATCGTGCAGGAGACCATCGACGGGATGGGTGGCATGATGGGCGGCATGGGCGGTATGATGGGCGGCATGGGCGGCGGCGGTGCCCCCGCAGACGTGGAGGAGGCACTCGACGACGTGGACGTCGACGCCGACGAGATCGTCGAGGAACTCGAAGAGGGCGACCTCGACGAGCAGTAACGCCGTTCACTCGCGTCCGACCACGCACCACGCCACGCCGTCGTCCTCGCGCGACGACGCGACCGAGAATCACACCCCTTCTTTGTGCTGGCCGCGTCACCGCCGCACATGAGTGCCATCGAGGAGTTCGGCGCCCGCGCCGATCTGCTGGTCGCGGCCGTCGTCGCCGGTTGTCTCGTCGCGTTGACGCTCACCCTGGAGTTCCTGCTCGGTGTCGGTGACGTGAGCGCCCTCGTCCGCATCGCACCGCTGTACGTCTACCTGCTCTACCTCGTCTTCGACAACTACGTTCCAGAGGTAGTCTCCCCCGTCGTTCTCTGGTCGGCGCTGTCGGTCCTGGTCTCGGTCGGTGTCGTCGTTCTCTACGCGGTGTAACTTCTCGGACACGACCTCGCAAGATCACCCGCCGACGGGAGTAGTTTTAGTCCGGGGGCGACTGGAGGGAGCTATGACGCGTGAGATCCGGGTCCTCCACGTCGACGACTCGCCGGAGTTCGCCGACCTGACGGCGACGTACCTCGAACGAGTCGACGAGCGGTTCACCGTCGAGACGGCGACGGACGGCGAGGACGGACTCGACCGCTTCCGGTCGGCGACGTTCGACTGTGTCGTCTCCGACCACGAGATGCCCGGCCGGAGCGGGATCGAACTCCTCGAAGCGATCCGCGAGGAGCGCCCGGACGTTCCCTTCCTGCTGTTCACCGGGAAGGGAAGCGAGGAGGTCGCCAGTGCCGCCATCTCTGCTGGCGTCACCGACTATCTCCAGAAGGACGGCGGGACCGAGCAGTTCACCGTGCTCGCGAATCGCATCTCGAACGCGGTCGAACAGCGTCGGGCACGCGAGGCCGCGGCGCGCACGGAGCGCCGTCTCCGGGAACTCTCGGAGAACACGCCGGACGTGCTCTGGATGTTCTCACACGACTGGTCGGACCTCCTGTTCGTCAACTCCGCCTACGAGGACGTGTACGGTCGCCCACGCGCAGGACTCGAGGCGGACCCGAGTGCGTTCGTCGACGCGGTCCACCCCGACGACCGCGAGATCGTCGAGTCGGCGATGACGACACTCTCCGGCGGCGACGAGGTGGAAGTCGAGTATCGCGTCGACCCGAATCACGACTTCGAACGCACGGTCTGGGTGTACGGAAAGCCGATCGTGGAGGACGGCGAGGTCGTCCGCGTCGCCGGCTTCTCCCGGGAGATCACCGAACGCAAACGCAGAGAAGAGCAGTTGGCGGAAGAACGCGCGATCAACGAGCAGAGCCTGGACGCACTCGACGACATCTACTACCTCGTGGGGCCGGACGGCGACCTCCGGCGGTGGAACGAGACCGTCGTCGAGGTGACGGGCTACGCCGACGAGGAACTGGCCGCGTTGAACGTGCTGGAACTGTTCGACGCCGCAGACGCAGAACGTGTCTATCGAGCGGTCGAGAACGTGCTCACCGCCGGTTCCGGCCGTGTCGAAGCCAAACTCATCACGGCAGACGGCGAGCGCGTCCCCTACGAGTTCACCGGGTCGCGGTTCGTCGGGCCGGACGGCGACCTTCGGGGGGTGATCGGGGTCGGCCGCGACGTGTCGGAGCGCCGGGAGTACGAACGCGAACTCGAACGACAGAACGCGCGGCTGGCCGACTTCGCGGCGGTCGTCAGCCACGACCTCCGGAACCCGCTGAACGTCGCCAGCGGCCGTGTCGACTTGGCAGTCGAACGGGACGACACCGGTCACCTGCCGCCGGCGGTGGACGCACTCGACCGGATGGAAGCGCTGATCGACGACCTGCTCACGGTCGCCCACGAGGGCGATCTGGTCTCGGACATCGAGGCGGTGTCGCTCCGGGCGTCGGCCGAGCGCAGTTGGGCCACGGTCGAGACGGCCGACGCGACCCTCGACGTCCGGACCGACGCGGTCGTCAGAGCCGACGACAACGCGCTCCAGCAGTTGTTCGAGAACCTCTTCTCGAACGCGGTGACCCACGCAGGGCGGGACGCGCGAGTCGTCGTCGCGGAGCATCCGGACGGCTTCGCGGTCGCGGACGACGGGCCGGGTATCCCCCCCGAGGACCGAGCGTCGGTCTTCGAGGCGACCTACTCGACAGCCTCGAAGGGGAACGGACTCGGTCTCGCCATCGTCCGAGAGGTGGTCGAGGGCCACGGCTGGTCGGTCTCGGTCGAGGAGAGTGACGCGGGTGGCGCGCGGTTCGTGTTCACCGGGCTGGACCGACAGCCGTGACGACCGTGTGACTCGGTAGTGGGTGCCCGAGTCGGCCGGGAGTCCCAGGGGTCGTCAGGGCGGCACACTCCGATCCCGCCGCACTCAGGCCGACTCGTCGAGGACGGTCAGCAGTCGGTCCCGGATCGCCGGGTCAGGCGACCCGACGTAGAGTCCGTCCCGCGAGACCGACGCGACGCCGCTCTCGTCGGCCAACAGCGCCCCGGCGTGCTGCTCGTACACGTCCGGGTGGAAACAGACGATGCCCTCCAGTCGCCCGGCGGCCACCAGCCCCCAGTCCACGCAGGGCGACCACGTCTGGACGACCCGCTTCGCCTCCTCGCCGAGTGCGTCGCCGATCTGTGTCGCCTGCGCCCGGAGCGCGTCGTCCCGCACGGCCGGCAGGCCGACGACGAACGAGAGCGTCCCGTGGCGCAGGTCGCGGTCGGTGTCGGCCCGGAGTGGCTCGCCGTTCCGCGTCGCGCCCTCGCCGGCGACCGCGAGATAGCGGTCCGCCGCGAGCGGTTCGTAGATGGCCGAGACGATCGGGTCGCCGTCGTCCAGCACGGCGACCGCCGTGGCGAACGACGGGAGGCCGGACGCGAAGTTGTTCGTCCCGTCGAGCGGGTCGACGACCCACTCGTAGCGGTGCTGACCGTTCTGTCCGGACTCCTCGCCGTGGATCGCGTGCTCGGGGAACGACCGGCGAATCACGTCCACGACCCGCGATTCGGCCTCCCGGTCGGCGACCGCCTTCACGTCGTCCGTGCCGTACTCGCCCGCGACCTCGCCGGTCCGGAACTGCTCGGCGAGGTAGTCGCCGCCGGCCTCGACGGCCTCGACGGCGACGGTCCGAAGTTCGTCCATGTCCGAGGAGAGTCGACCGAGCGGAATGAGCCGTTCGGTTCCGACGGGTCGCCAGCGGAGCGCTAACCGGTTCACCGCGTCGCCTCAGAACGGCACGTCGAACCGGGAGACGCGCTGGAGTCGGTCGACGACGCGCGGGAAGAGTGCGAGGAGGACGGCACAACAGGCGGTCGGCACGATGATACCGGGCCACGGCGATCCGGTCGAGAGCTGTGCCAGCGAGCCAGCGTAGGCGGTGAACCCCAACACGCCGCCGTAGTAGGCCGCCCGGAGCGGAAGCGAGTAGAAGTCGCCGAACGCGGGCCACTCGCCCACGTCGATCCAGCCGCCCCGGAGGGTGGCGACCGTCACCGTCGAGACCGTCAGCGCGGTCATCGCCGACAGCGAGACGGTGACGGGGTTCGGCGCGACCATGAGCGTGAGCAGGACCGGCAAACCGAGGACCGTCACCTCCGCGCCGCCGAAGAAGGCGTAGTCGAGCCACCGGTCGAACCGGGCCGTCAGGCTGTCCTCCGAACCCCGAGTCACACGTTCGCTATGGGCCGACTATGCGTAAATCGCTCGGCGAGACGTCGGCCCTACTCCAGCCGGTAGCGCAGGAGCGCCGCGATGCCGCCGAGGTTCTTCAGTTGTTCGCCGGGCTGAAACTCCCCGGAAAAGACCGTCACCTCGCCGCCCTTCTGCTCGACCGTCTCGATGACGTGGTTCACGTCCACGTCCCAGTCGCCCTCGCCCTGTCGCTCCTCGCGGAGACGGGTGTCGAGGATGAGGAGTTGGTCCACCGCGCCGAACTCGGCGGCCTCGGCGACCTCGCCGATGCCGTAGGCGACCTTCGTCCCCTGTGCGATCCCCTCCATCAACTGGTCCACGAGTTCCGCCTCGCGGGCGATGCGGGTGTCCTTCTGTACGTCCGAGACCGCGCCGCGCTTCAGGACTTCGTGAACGCCACGGTCGCCGACGCCGGAGGTGTCGACGGTCGCGCCGATGAGTTCGACGACCGCAGGGTACTCGTCTTCGAGGTAGTCGCGGGCGTCCTGCTTCGTGAAGCCCGGTCCCGCGAGGATGATGGCGTCCACGTCCAGATGCGACAGCGCGGAGCCGAGGTCCGCGAACAGTTCGTTCCGGGGCCGGGCGTACTCGCCTTTCCCGGTCGGGCGCGTGAACGAGGCGTACTCGTTCGTCCCGTACTGCGCGACGGTGTGGATGTACGCCTCGCCCTCCTCGACGGTGACGATGGCGACGTCCGGATTCTCGGCGGCTTCCTCGGCGCGTTCCAGTCGCTCCGTCTGGTCCGGTTTGAAGTGTTTCTCGATGGTGATCTCGGCGCGCTCCTCGACGTTCAGCGTGTGGTGGAACCCGAGTTGGTCCTCTCTCGACGTGTCCACGATGACGCCACCGATTCGGAGTCGGTTGGCGAACCGGGCGAACTCGACGTCCTCGACCTCGATGGTGACGTGGAGGTGTTCGCGCTCGCCGCCGGTGTCGCGCATCTGGTCGTCGTTGCGCTGGATTCTGCGGGTCGTGTCGCCTTCCACGAGGTCACCGGGTTCGAGGACGTACGAGAGGTGCCAGAGGTCGTCGACGTTCTCGGGGACGACGGTGACGCGTTCGCGCCCCTCCTCGCCGTAGCCCCGACTCGTGATTCGCATACGACCGACTCCGCGTCCCTCGGGTAAGTGCCCTGCTATCGCTCGTGCGGAGACGAGTCGTCACCGCCGAGTCGAACGACACCGCGACCCCACAAGCCGACTGCGACGACCTCGGCGTAGAAGGCGAGGAAGAAGCCGGCTCCGACCGCGTTCAGCGGCGCGAACAGCACCCCGGCCAGCGAGAGGACGACGACCGCGACACCCCACGTGACAAAGTATCGCGCGTCGGTGGCGACCGACCGGACCGCGCTCGGATCGAACGCCGACCTGAGCGATTCACCCACGGCGTAGGCCGACAGCCCCGCCGGGAGCAGATACGCGAAGAGCACGGCGACGAGCAGTGTGACCGTACTCGCGGTGTAGAAGCCGAGCGAGAGACCGACACCCGGCACGCTCCCGAGCGACTGTGAGAGCGTCCCGCCGAGCGTGACGACCAGCACGACTGTCGGCACCGCGAGATAGGCGACGACGATCAGCGACCCGCCGAGTCCACGGCGGAGAATCCCCCGAAAATCGTGGAACGTCGGTGGCGTCGTCTCGGAGAGGTCCGGCCGGGACGACCGGGCGCGGTCGTCCAGCGCGCAGACGAGGTAGCCGACGACCGGCAGGAGGGGAACGACCGGCACGAAGGCGGCCAGCAGGTGACAGAGACCGCCGACGAGCAGTGTCTCGACGGCGTGGTCGCCGCGCAGTGGGTAACCCAGTGCCTCCCGGAGCATCGCCCGGCGCTTTCCGGGCCAGCGGTTTGACGGTTCCGTTACCTGCCGTCCGCCGGTCCCCAGTCGAAGGGGTCGGTCTCGGTCTCGGTATCGGTGTCGGTCTTGCTGTCGGTCTCGGTCTCGGTCTCGGTCTCGGTCTCGGGGTCGGCCGCGACGTCCGCCGCCGAGTCGTCGAGGGGTGCCTCGTCGGCGGCGTGGTCGGTCTCGTCCAGTGTGACACCGCGACCAGACTGGACCGCCGCCGAGACGCCGCCGGCAGACTGGACAGCGCCCGCCGTGGTACCGTTCGCGTCGTCGGTGTCGGCCGACGCCGACAACTCGACTGCGGCCGACACGTCGTCCCAGTCGGTGAGCGAGTCGTCGGCATCGACCGCTTCGTGATCCGAGTCTGTCGTCTCGTCGGTGTCGGTCTGATCGTCCGTGTCGGGCGCTCCGTCGGTACCCGCGTCGTCGTCCACTTCGTCGGTGTCGGCCGACGTCACGGCCCACTCGCTCGGGAGGTCACCGTCGTCGCCCGAGTCGTCGACGTCGGAGTCGTCCGCGTCGACGTCTGCGGCCTCGTCGGGGTCGTCTGCCGTCTCTGTGTCGTCTGCTCCGTCGTCTCCCGTCGACCCGGCCTCGGGAACGAGCACGTCGCTGGCACCCCGACCGTAGAGCGAGTGTGCGACGACCTGCAGGTAGAACAGGAGGAAGAACCCGACGAGCAGGACCGACAGGGGAACGACGAACAACCCACCGACGACGAGGAGCAACCCGGCAAGTAGCCAGCCGACGGCGTAGTCGCCGGTGCCGGCGACCGCCCGGACCCGACCGAGGCGGAACGCCTCGCGCAGACTGCCGGAGACCGCGAAGACCGCGAGGGCGGCCGGTCGCAGGTAGGCGTACAGGAGGGCGTACCCGAGCAGTAAGAGACTCCCGAGGACCAGGACCGTGAGGACACCCAGCGCGCGAGCGTCGCTGACCGAGGACTCGACCGCCGACGGCGACGGCGACGTGGCCGGGTCGGCGACCTCCGGGGGGACGAGTGCGACCAGCGCCGCGACACCGAGGGCGACGAGGAGGACCGCCGGAAGGAGGTAGCCGGCGCTGACGAGTACCGACTTCACGCCGTCGGAGAGCAGCGTTCCCCAGCGAACGATAGAGGGTGCGCCGGGTTCGCGGTGCGCGCCGGCGTCGAGCACTGCAACGTAGTACCCCCGGAGGACGAACGCTGGGAGGAGCGCGACGGGGACCGCGAGCAGTGCGAGTGGGGTCGCGACGAGTGCGACGGTGAGACCCACCAGACCCACGGTCGCGAACAGTGTGAGAACGCCCCCGATGAGCACCGTGACGGCAGCGTCGCTCGTCTTCGCGGGCGTCGAGAGGGCGTCGCCGAACATCGACCGGAGTGTCGGACCGGGGATAGTTAACCGTTTACTCACGTCGGGGTCGGCAGGGGTCGAGAGAATCAGGTCGCGAGGGGAAGTCCGGTCGAGGCGACTCAGACGACCGGCTGTTCGTCGGGCATCTCGTTGTCCTCGCGCAGGTCGAGCGTCTGCACCTCGGCGAACGTCTTGCCGATGATGTAGTACGCGGCGACCGACGCGTAGAAGAACGCGAACGGGCCGAGGACGAACGTGATCAGTTGCCCGAGCAGGGGGATCACGTTGATCACGCCGACGACGACCGCGACACCGAGGATGACGGCGAAGGCGTACACCCAGCCGCGAGCGTACTCGCGGTCGGTGACGACCTGCCGGATGGTCCCGAAGTCGAAGCCCGCGCCGATGGTGCCCTCGTGGGCGAAGTTCGCCAGCACGGCCGGCAGGACGTACGCGAGTGCAAGCGAGAGCACGACGGTCACGAGCGCCGAGACGAGCAGGAGCAGGAAGCCGACGGCTCCCAGTCCGGAGTTGTTCGAGGCGACCCCGAGGACGCCGAAGAACACCAGCACGCTGGCGATGGCGACCGGGATCAGACTCCAGGCGAACGTGACGACGAACGCCTTCACGCCCTCGATGCCCATCTCGCCCCAGTCGTCGAAGACGGGGGCCTGCTCGTCGCCGGCACCCGACGTGCGGATCACGCGCATCAGATACCCGAGGACGAGGAAGGTCGGGATCAGGAGGAAGCTCAGGAAGCCCAGTACACCGCCGATGACGACGGTCTTGACGGCGTCGTCGCTGTTGCGAAGGTAGTTGAGTGATTCGCTAATCATGGTGGTCACCGAGAACGGGCGTGGCTGCTCCGAGGAGCCGACACTGCCGATAATTCTCGCATATACGACTCCGGACGAGGAGATAACCGTTTCTATGGTTTCGAGCCGTCTCCACTGCTTAAACGAGTGTTACGGCGGCCTTAACCGGTAGCCAGTCTCGGTAGACGGCGTCGCGGTCGGCGGTCCGGGACGGTCGCAGACCACGACGGGAGAAGACGAGACCGGGAGTTCCGAGCGACTAGCCGATCAGCACTCGGACCAGCCACAGGACTCGCAGGTCTTGCAGCCCTCCGAGTAGTAGAGCGTCATGCTCCCGCAGTCGGGACACTCCGGACTCTCGCCGGCCGCGAGCAGTTCGTCGGTGGCGTCCGCCTCGGCGTCGGTCGGCGCGACACCCTCGTCGGCTTCGGCGTCCGCGACCGTCGTCGTCTCGACCGACTCGCTCGTCCCGTTCACGGAGACCGACGCGCCGCCGTCCGTCTGGCTCGCCGCGTCCTCGAGTTCGGTGAGGTTCTTCTGCTGTGGGTAGTCGGTGTCGATCTCGCCGTCGAGATACCGACGCATCGCGGTACCGATCGCGTCCGGGATGGAGTTGATCTGCTCGCCCTTGTCCCAGGCGACCTTCGGCGACCGGATACCCTGCAGGTCGTCGGCGATCTCGCGGGGATCGACGCCCGAGCGAAGCGCGTAGCTGATGACCTTCGCCAGCGCCTCGGTGAAGGAGTTCGTGAACCCACCGGAGTTGCCGATGGTGGCGAACAGCTCGAAGGCGTCGCCGTTGTCGTCCTCGTTGATGTTGACGTACATCTTCCCGTAGCCGGTGTCGATGCGCTGGGTGACACCGTGGAGGACGTCCGGACGCGGGCGCTCCTTCGCGTAGGCGTCGCCGGTGCGGTCGGCCAGCAGGTCGTCGATCTCGTCGCCGACCACCGCTCGCACGTCCTCGTTGTCCACGAACTGCTCGATGCCGCCGAACACCTCGCGGATCTGCGCGACGAGCGCCTCTGCGGCCTCGGTCTCGTCGGCGAACTCGGTGTTCTGCGCGCGGGTCGTCAGCACCTGCTTCGAGCGGGTGCCGTCGCGGTAGACCGTGACGCCCTTCCCACCGTTGTCGTAGATGTAGCGGTACACCTCGTCCATGTCCTCCCGACTGGCCTCGTTCGGGAAGTTGCAGGTCTTCGAGATGGCCGAGTCGACGCCCTGCTGGCAGGCACACTGGACCGCGGCGTGAGCCTTGCCGGAGAGGTCCGAGGTGACGACGAACAGTTCGCCGATGGCGTTCGGGACCGTGTCGAGTCCCTCGACGCCGTCGAACTCGTTGTTCGCCATCTGCTCCTGTGCCTCCTGTTTCACGGCCTCGACGTCGACGTCGTTGGCCTCCAGCGTCCGGAGGAAGTAGTCGTCGAACTCGACGAGCATCTCGTCGCCCTGCACGTCGTCGGAGACGTTCTTGTAGTAGGCGACGTTGTAGATCGGTTCACAGCCGCCGGTCGTGTTGCCCACCATCGAGGTGGTGCCGGTCGGCGCGATGGTCGTCGTGTTGTGGTTCCGCACCGGGAAGCCGTCCGCCCAGTCGTCGGCGTCCAGCCCCGTGTGGTGCTCGAACCACTCGCGGTACTCGGTCGGGTTCGCGTACTTCGAGTCGTCCCAGTCGTCGAAGGAGCCGCGCTCTGCGGCGAGTTCGTGGCTGGCCCACTTCGACTCGTGGTTGATGTGGGTCATCAACTGCCGGGCGACCTCGTTGCCCTCCTCGCTGCCGTAGCGGACGCCGAGTTGGACGTACAGTTGGGCGAGGCCCATGATTCCGAGGCCGATCTTCCGCATCTCGCGGACCTTCTGTTCGATCTTCTCGACCGGGAAGTCCGACATCGTGACGACGTTCTCGAGGAAGCGCGTCCCGTACTCGATGCGGTGATCGAACGCCTCGAAGTCGATAGCCTCGTCGAGGAAGGCGTCGACCGCGTCCTCGAAGCTGTCGTACTCGTCGCCGTGTGCGTCGTACCAGACGCGCCAGTCCGGCGCGCTCTCGTCCGCGAGCGTCGAGAGGTTGATGTGGCCGAGGTTACAGGCCTCGTACTCCTCTAACGGCTGTTCGCCACAGGGGTTCGTCGCGAGGATGCGGTGGTCCGGATGCTCCTCCACGTCGAAGGAGTGCTGCTTGTTCACCCGTTCGAGGTAGATGACGCCCGGTTCGCCGTTCTCGTAGGCCCCGTCGACGATGTGGTCCCACAGTTCGGCGGCCGGAATCGACAGCACCTCGCCGACCTCGACGTGTTCGCCGAGGCCGAACCGCTCGTACAGTTCCTTCGTCTCGGGGGTGGCGACGTGCGGTTCCTCGGTGCGCGGGTTGGTGAAGACGAACTCCTCGTCGGCGTACAGCGCCTCCATGAAGTCGTCGGTGACGCCGACTGAGATGTTGAAGTTCGACAGGTGCCCCTCGACGGCGTTCCGGAGGTGCTTGGGCACCTTCCCGTCCTCGTCGATGAGTTCGCGGGCCTCTTCGAGGGCGTCGATGAACTTGGTGTGCGTGAAGTCGTCCGGGTCGTTCAGTCGGAGCGTGTGCGCGAGGCTCACGTCCTTGTTCTTCGCGTGGATGAACTGGATGACGTCCGGGTGCGAGACGCGCATGACCCCCATCTGTGCGCCGCGCCGGGCCCCGCCCTGCGCGATTGTCTCGCACATCTGGTCGAACGTCCGCATGAAGGTGACCGGCCCGGAGGCGATGCCGCCCGTCGAGCCGACCGTGTCGCCGTACGGTCGGAGCTTCCAGAAGGCGTAGCCCATCCCGCCGCCCGACTGGAAGACCTCCGCCGCTTCCTTCGCGGTCTGGTGGATGTCCGTGATGTCGTCGCCAGGAGAGTCGACGAAACACGCCGACAACTGCTGGAGTTCGTCGCCCGCGTTCATCAGCGTCGGCGAGTTCGGGATGAAGGAGAGGTCCTCCATCAGCGTCAGGAACTCGTCGCGCGTCTCGCGGACGTGGGCCGCGATGTCGTCCGAGAGTTCCGGGACGACGGTGTCGTAGGCGAACTTGTTGACGTTGTACACCGACAGCGTCGTCTCGGCGTCGTCGTCGGCGGCGGTCGTGCCCGCACCGAAGACCTCCGCCGCGAGTTCGTCACGTCGCGGGTGGTCCGGCTTCAACTGGTCCGGCGTGACGGTGATCTCGGTGTCGCGTTGCTCGGCCTCGAAGACGGCCTCGGCGAGCGCGATGTTGTCGGCGACGCGCGGGAACAGGTCTTCCTGTGACTCGATGGCGTCCCCGTCGGCGTTCTTCCGGAGGTAGCGCGCCGGCAGGATGTTGTGGTAGGCGTTGGCGGTGAGCCGTTCTTCCAGCGTCTCTCCGTCCGTTCGTTTGATCGGCAGTTCCAACTCGCCCGCGCCGAGGTCGGCGTCGGACATCTATTCCCCCTCCCGACCGGCAGGCCCCATCTGCCGGCCGAATTCGTCCGTGGCTGTGACGGTGTAGTTGCTCATTCGTGACGGACCATTCGTACCGAAGCCACCGTGATAAACGATGCGCTTGCGGTTGTCCTACTGCAAGTTCAGTTGTACGTCGATGCCTCTCGTCGGTTTATTTTCTGGCTGGCGCGCGACTCACTATCGGTCGCGCGACACACGTTCGATACATCGTGGACCGACATAAGAGTGTTTAGAGCGCGGTGAAAGTGATCGGTGGCTGAAAGGCGAGCGCAGTGGGTCGCGCCCGGCGAGTCGGTCGAATCGTCTCCTTCGAGGAAACCGGTAGTGAAGCGTCGACGCCGTCGCCTGCGGCCGTTTCCCGCCCCGAAGACGGAGACACGCCGGCGGGATCGTGTCCGGCAGACCGTCCGGCCAGGAACGCTCCCGTCGAGGTCGTTTCACACTCCCGAGACGCTCACTCCTCGGGGAACCCCTCGACGATGGCCACGCCGCTGGAGGCACCGATCCGCTCCGCGCCGGCGTCGAGCATCGCCACCGCCTCCTCGTAGCTTCCGACGCCGCCGCTGGCTTTCACGGGGAGATACTCGCTCATCAGTTCCACGTCCTCGAGCGTCGCGCCGCCGTCCGCGAACCCGGTCGAGGTCTTGACGTAGTCGGCGTCGGCGTCGCGCGCGAGTTGGCACGCGTGGTGCTTCTCGTCGGTCGTCAACAGCGCCGTCTCGATGATGACCTTCACCGGGATCGGGACGCCCGCGACGACCTCGGCGATGTCGTGTTCGACCGCGTCGTCCTCGCCGGCCTGCAACCGACCGACGTTCAGCACCATGTCGATCTCGTCCGCGCCGGCCTTCCACGCCTGGGCGGCCTCCTCGCGTTTGATCTCGGTCGCGTTCTGTCCGTGCGGGAAGCCGACGACCGTGGCGGTGGTCACGTCGGGCGCGTACTCGGCCGCTTCGGGGACGTAACACGGCGGGATACAGGCGTTCATCCCGTACTCTTCGGCGGCGTCCAGCACCTCGCGGACGTCCGCCATCGTCGTCTCGGGCCCCAGTACGGTGTGGTCGATCTTCGACGCGAACTCGGCTCTGTTCATACCGGGACCGTCGACGACCGGGGAGAAAAACGCCCCGGACGCTCGTCGACGAGCGGATACGACGCCCCGGACGCCCCGGACGCGCTCGACGCCGCTCGACGCCGCGACTCAGGCCGGACAGGACCGCGACACGTCCAGCACCGACAGCGTCTCGTCGACGACGACCGAGATGGTGTCGCCGTCACACGGGATGTCGAGTCGGAGTTCCAGCGGGTCCTCGGAGACGACCGTCGTGTGTTCGTCGCTGACACACCAGTCGAACGTCCAGAACGGTTCCGTCGTCAGGTCGACCCCGCGTTCCGCGTGGAACGTGAGGACGTCGGCGGTGTCCAGCAGATTGAGGCCGACCGCCGACTCGATGCGGTTCTGACACCGCCCGCAGGCGTGTTCGACCCGGACGTCGACGCCCGGGAACCGGTCGTCGTCGCGGTGGAGCGTCGTCTCCATCCGACCCATGCACTCCGGGCAGACGCCGTCGGCCGCGAGACAGTAGTGGTGCCGGACGTGGTGGTGGAAGGCGAGCAGGAACTCCGCGGGCGTCCGGTCGTCGAGACCGCCGGGCGGGAAGGAGTAACAGACGTGGACGACGCCGCAGTCGGCACACTCGATGGTGAGGCGGTCGTCGCCGTACCACGCCTGCAGTGGCCCGTCGCAGTCGTAGCAGGTGCCGGGCGCGTCGAAGGGGTCCAGCGAGGTACGGTCGGTGAACGTCCCGGCCAGCACCGACCGGACGACCTTCCAGCCGGGGTAGCGGAACTCGTAGCCCTCGTCGGTCCGGCGGACGAAGTGGTCTGTCAACTGCTTCAGGTGGTAGTTGAAGTGGGCGCTGTCGTCGATGTCGACGTGGTCGTACAGCGTCGAGAAGGCGACCGGGTCCTCGTCGGCCCCGGCGTCGAGCAGTGCCTGAAGAATCTCGATCCGGGTGTCGTTCCCGAGGAGGGCGAAGGCGTCGGCGGGGGCGAGTCCGGCCGGCGACTCGACCGAGTCCTCGGTCTCGGTGGCCGTCTCGGACTCCTCCTCTGCGCGGTGGCTCATAGTCGGCCGTTCACACGGCACGACACTAAACGATTGGGCCGGTGTGCGCCGTCCGCGTCGCGCTACTGAAACTCGCTTCAGGAAGCGCCTTTAGTCTCTGCCCGCATTCCTCGACAGGAGTGAGTCGAGTTCCCTCCGGGCCGGTGGCGACCTACTACGCCTACACCGTCACCACCTACGCCAGTTTCACGACCGCCATCTGGATCCTGTTCGTCCGGGCACAGGGACTCTCCTTCGCCGAGGTCGGCGCGCTGAACAGTGTCTGGTGGGCCGGCCTCGTCCTCGGCGAGATTCCAACCGGGTACCTCGGGGACCGACTCGGCCGTCGGAACAGCATGATCCTCGGCACCGCGATCATCACGGCGATGACGGTCGCCATGGCGCACTCGACCACCTTCCTCCAGTTCGCGGTCGTCTACGGGTTGTGGGCGCTCGGGCAGACCTTCCGGTCGGGGAGTGACGACGCGTGGCTCTACGAAGTCCTGCGCGACGAGAGCCGAGGCGGAACCGGCGGGGGTGACTTCGCTCGCGTGAAAGGGCGCGCGACGGGAATCGGCCTCGCGGTCGGTGCGGTGGCGGCCCCCGCCGGCGGCGCGCTGGCGGACGCCGACTTCCAGTTGCCCTTCTACGCCACTGCGGCCGTCACCGCAGTCGGGATTCCGATCCTGTTGACGGTACCCGAGTCCGGCGAGGGACCGGACTCGTCGTTCGACGTCCGGACCGCACTCGGTGTGATCCGGCGACAACTCGCCCGGCCGCCGCTCCGGGCGTTCGTCGTCTACTTCGCGCTCCTGTTCGGGGTGTTTCAGATGACGTACATCTTCGACCAGCCGGTCGCACAGGACGCGGCGCTCGCGGTCGGGGTCCCGGAGTCGGCGACGAAGACGGCGGTCGGGGTCGTCTACGCCGGCTTCACGGCGGTCGCGGCGGTCGTCAGCTACGGAACCGGGACGATCAAGGAGCGACTCGGCATCCGGGGCTGGTTCGTCCTCGCGCCGGTCGTGGTCGGGGGACTCTTTCTCGCGCTGTGGGTCCTACCGGTGCTGGCGGTGCCGGCGTTCTTCGTCGCGCGGGCGGCCAACACCGCGTCGGTGACGCTCGGGAACCAGTATCTCAACGACCGGGTGGAGTCGGTCGGCCGGGCGACGGTGCTCTCCTCGGCGTCGATGGCGCTGTCGCTCGCGGTCATCCCCTTCGAGTTGACCGGCGGGGTTCTCGCTGACCTGCTCTCGCCGGTGCGGGCGCTGGCCCTGTTCGGCGGGGTGCTGGTCGTCGGTGTCGGCTTGTTGTGGCTCACGTCGGAACCGGTGGAACGGGCGTCGTCAACAGAAGGTTGATTCGGCTGGGTGCTGTCGTGGCGACCATGCTACAGGTCCCACTGTTCCCCGGTATCCCCGGCGGGCCGGAACTGATCATCATCTTCCTCGTGATCCTCCTCGTGTTCGGGCCGGTCGTGCTCGGGGTGGTCGTCCTGTTCGCGTACCTCCGGCGGAAGGGTGGCGGCGACGACGAGAAGTCACAGCGCATCGAGGAACTCGAAGCACGGATCGACCAACTGGAGGAAGGCTCGACGGACGACGGGGACGACCACAGATCGGACGCGAACGCTCCCTCCGGCACCGACCGCCGCGCCAGCGAGGAGAACTGACGAACCGGGCGGTCACCAGAAGGTGTCGCTACAGTCGTAGACGACGCCGTGTTCCGGGCAGACGTACTTGCAGTGTCTGTGAGCCATCGCCGCGCCGCACAGCGGGCAGGGTCGTCCGGCGACGCTCTCGGTGCCGGACTGCTCGTCGCTCATGGCCCAGAGTCTGCAGGCCGACGGCTTGAGTGTTGGCACGTCCGAGCGTCGCTCCGGACCGAGTTCACGCCACGACGAGGTCCGGAGTGGACTCACTGTAGAGCGAGGTGGTCGGAGAGTGTCCCGTAGACTCACCACAGACCGAGGCCGTCGGAGGGTCTCCTACGAGACGCTCCGGAGGGCGTCCTCGACGACCCGCACCGCACCCGCACCGTCCCGTCGACCGACGACCACGATCAGCGACTCGTCGCCGACACCGGCCGCCTCCACCGTCACGTCCTCGACCGATAGCCGGGACAACACCGTCGCCAACGCGTCTGTGTCGACCGCACCGCTCGCCACGACGGCAGTCAGTCGTCCACCGTCCACGTCGGGCGAGAACCCGACGTCGCCGACCGACAACAGTGGCTCCGGGTCCGATCCGGTCTCTACCCGACCGACCCCACTGCGCATCCTGACGGTCGCCTGCCTGGACTCGGGATCGTAGGCCGGCAGGTCCGCCGCGAAGCGACGCAGTGCGGTGGCGACCGCCTCGGGGTCGCCGTCGAGGGCCAGCAGGTTCGCGGCCGCGCTGTAGTTGACCACTCCCGCCCGGAGCGCCGTGAGTAGGAAGGGGCGCGCCCGGACCGCCTCGCGTGTCTCGCCAGCCAGCGACATACTCGACGCCTCGCCGACTGTCGACAAAAAGCTCCCTGAAGCGAGTTTCAGTAACCGGGATTACAGAAATATCGTTCAGATTACAGTTATGGGGTCGGGGGACCTCTGTCTACCTGTGATGAGACTCCCTGCCCGGACGCACGGCACCGACGCACCGCCAGTCAGACGAACCCTCGCGGGGACGCTGTTCTTGGCCGGTCTGCTCGTGGTCGGCCTCCTCGCGGTCAGTGCCCCGGCCGTGCTGGCGGGACTGTTCCTCGCGGCCGCCGTCGCGGTGGCGGTCCTGCGGGCAGTCCGCCGCCACCGGCGTAGACTCGGCCGACAGCCACGCCGGGTCTGCGTCCCCCACACGAACGTCTGCATCGACGCCTGATCGCGGTCCCTCTCGTTTCGGCCCTCCCGCCTCGCTCGGTCCACCGGCCTCCTTCGGCCCGCCACCTCGCCTCGCCCCGTCCCGCTATTGCCACCCAGGTTTCCCGAGTCGAAGTCCCTAAGACGACGGCACCCCTGTCGAATCGTATGAGCCAAGCGCTGGTCATCGTGGCCCACGGGTCGCATCTCAACCCCGATTCGAGTGCGCCCACACACGACCACGCCGACACCATCCGGGCGGTCGGTGGGTTCGACGAGGTACAGACCGGCTTCTGGAAAGAGGAACCATCCCTGCGAGAGGTCCTCCGGACCGTCGAGTCCGACGAGGTGTTCGTCGTCCCCCTGTTCGTCTCGGAGGGGTACTTCACCGAGCAGGTGATCCCACGGGAACTCCGGTTGGACGGCTGGGACGTCTCCGACTGGGACTCCGACGGCCTCTCGGCGGACCACGTCACCCTGACCGCGACCGACGTGGACGGCAAGCGCGTCCACTACTGCGGACCTGTCGGCACCCACGAGTCGATGACGGACGTCATCGTCCGCCGGGCCGAGACGATCACCGAGGACCCCGAGGTGGGCGAGGGGTTCGGCCTCGCGGTCGTCGGGCACGGCACCGAGCGCAACGAGAACAGCGCGAAGGCCATCTACTACCACGCCGACCGCATCGCCGAGATGGACCGCTTCGAGGAGGTGCAGGCGCTGTTCATGGACGAGGAACCGGAGGTCGACGACGTGACGGACTACTTCGAGTCCGAGGACGTCGTCGTCGTCCCACTGTTCATCGCCGACGGCTTCCACACGCAGGAGGACATCCCGGAGGACATGGGCCTGACCGACGACTACCGAACCGGGTACGACGTGCCCGCCGAGGTGGACGGCCACCGTATCTGGTACGCCGGAGCGGTCGGCACCGAGGGCCTGATGGCCGACGTGATCCTCGAACGCGCCGTCGAGGCCGGCGCGGACGTGGGTGACGCGGTGGAGCGCGTCCGCGAGCGCACGCGCCGGACCGGGACCGACGCCGGAGCCAGCGGGGCGGCGGGCGACTGATGAACGACAGACAGTTCGAGGCACTCCACGAGGCGGTACGGGCCGAACCAGTCGAGTTCGACGGCCTGCACGCCGCCTACGACCCCGACAGCGGCGACGAGGAGTCGGCGTACCGTCTCGCCACGCCGGACGGCGAGTGGGCCGACCTCTCGGAGAGCGAGTTCCGCGAGCGTGCCGAGTCGAACCCGTGGTACGTCTCCAACTGGTACTTCTGGGAACGCCACCTCGACGGGCGCAGTCCGGCCCGCAGGGCGTTCCTCCGGAGACTGGAGGCGGCCGACCACCACACCGTCGAGGAGCGGTACGAGGCCCTCTCAGGCGGGGCCGAGGCGGTCGGCGAGTCGGACGCGACCGGCGCGGAACCGGCCGGCATGGTCACCGAGTGGGGCCAACTCCGCATCGTCGCCACGCTCGGCGCGGACGGAACACGGCTCTACCACCTCCGGCACCACGCTGACGCCGACGCGCCACTGACCGACCTCGACGTCCACACCGACCCACTCGACGCGCGCCGACTGACGAAGTTCGACGACCGGGGACGCTACCGACCGCTGAAGACCGCGCCATCGCTCCCGACCGGGTGGGCGTTCACCGACCTGCGGGCGGGCGATCTCCTGTCGGCGATGGACGCCATCTACCCCGCGACGGTCGAGAACTGGTACCGCGAGGAGGCGGGCGACCTCGACGTGACTCACTGGTCCGAGACGGCCGAGCGTCAGACGGGAATCTACGGGATCATCGACGAACTCGACCGCGAGGGTGTCGAGTGGATCGCCGAGAGCTGTTGTGTCGACTCGCAGTGTCTGAAGCGCCGCGAGTGGCAGTTCGCCGAGGGCGACGAGTTGTCGGCGGACGGCGGCACCGGGGTCTTCCCGTGTCGGGAACCCTGCTCGCTCGTCGTCGCGGCCGCCCGGAAGTGGACGACGCTCGAACGCGAGGAGGAGAGAGAGTACACCTTCCACCTGACGCCCTCCGAGAAGGAGCAGATCGAGGAGATCGTCGACTCGGTCGCCGAGGGCGAGGTCGACGACATCCGCGAGGCCGACGTGTACGAGGGCGCGAATCGCTACCGTGCGCGGTTCCTCCGGGCGAAGCGGATGGACGACCACGGCAACCTCGGCGGCGTGCCGACCGAACCGGACGACCACGAGGAACACCACGAAGACGAACACGCGGACCACGAGGACGACGAGGACGACCACGACGCTGGCGACGATCACGGCGAGGACGACCACGACGCTGGCGACGATCACGACGAAGGCGACGACGCACACGAGACGCACGACGCGGACGCCAGCGACGACCAGTAGTCGCCACTGACGGCGACGTACTTTCGGAGCCGAACTCCCCCTCTACTCCCGGTTCACCGCAGGACGAACACCAGCGCCGAGAGGACCGCACCGACGACGACACCGACCGCGAAGACGGTCGCGGAGCCACCGATCACCGCGCCGACCGCCGCCGCGAGGAGAATGGCGACGAGACCGAACGCGAGCACCGGCAGGTCGCTCCGACGCGGGAGGAAGTCGGCGACCGCGATCTGTCGCGTCCCGCCGTCTGCCGTCTCGGTCCCGTCGGCGTCGGCCGACGCGGTGCCGGCGGACCGCCCCGCTTCGGCGGACTGCTGGGCCGCCTTCGGCTTGCCCAGAGATTCGTCCACCTGTACCGGCGACTTCTGTGGGCTGGCCGGGTTGATCGTCACGTCCACGTAGGCAGACTCGGAGCCGTAGCCCGTGACGACCTTCAGTTTCCCCTGGATCGGTTCGTCGCCGGTACGAGCGCGGACGTGGACCCGCTTGGTCGCGCCGCGCTGGACGTAGTGGTTGCCGGCCGAGAGGGTCGCGGCCCGCGAGAGGTCGTCGTCCAGGTGGAGGTGGACGTGGACCGCCTCGCCGTGGTTGTCGAGGATCACGTCGAATGGACCGTCGGTCTCGAAGCTGTCCACCGTCTCGACTCGGTGGAGGCGTTCTCTGTTCAGCGAGACGGACAGTTCGGACACGAGTGGGTAGTCGACACGGGGTGAGAAAAAGGTTCAGGGCGATCCGGCCGTCGCCGAGGCAGTCCGTCGGCGGCCTACGCGGCGGCTTCGTCGCGCATGTCCGGCGGCAGGAGGTTCGGGATGCCGTCCTCGATGGGGTACACCTCGCCGCACTCGGTGCAGACGAGTCGACCCTCCATGATCTCGTCGCCGTCCTGTTCGTCGATCTCCAGGTCGAGATCGTGTTTGTCCATCGGACAGCAGATGATGTCCATCAGGGACTCTCTCATTGCCCGAAGGGAGGGACGGTGGCGTCAAAAGCCTACGGGTTCGCGGTGTCCGTGCCGACCACAGGGTCCCACACCGCGACAGTGTCCCCACCAGTCACCACGTCTCAGGACTGGCGGCCTCGGAGTTGCAGGACGGACCAGACCGCGACCGCGACGGCCAGCACACCGACGACCGCACCGACCGCGTCGAACGTCCCGAGTTCCGGCACGCGCCCGGCCAGCACGCCGTCCTCGCCGGCGAGTAACGTCGCCGCAGTCACCAGGAGCAACACCGCCGGCGTCGCGTACTTCGTGGAGACGAGCAGGAACCTGCCGAGCCACCCCGTCCCGAGTTCCCGACCGAGCGTCTCCCTATCGACGAACCACGTGAACACGACAGCGACGACGACGGCACTGATCGGTAGCCCCAACGTCCCGACCGTCTCGTCCAGCAGGTCGAGCACCGGTTGCCCGAAGACGGCGGCGCGAGCGGGCGTGTAACTCAGCGCAGAGGGGAGTCCCGCGAGCGCGATCAGGCCCAGGACGCCGGCGGTCGTCCGGGCCCGCGAGCGTTCCGACCGACCGACGACCGCCGCGACGACGACCTCCAGGATCGACACCGCCGAACTGACGGCGGCGACGAACAGCAGGCCGAAGAACGCGACCGCGACGAGTCGGCCACCGGGCATCGCCGCGAAGGCACGCGGGAGCGTCGTGAACGCCAGTTCCGACCCCGACGCCGGTTCCAGCCCGAACGAGAAGACGATGGGGAAGATCACCAGGCCGGCGAGCAGAGCGACGCCGATGTCCGCGACCGTGACGAGCAGCGCCGACTCGGGGACGTTCGTCTCCGGATCGAGGTAACTGCCGTACGTGAGCATGATCCCCTGCCCGACCGACAGCGAGAAGAACACCTGTCCGAACGCCGCACTCCAGAGGAGTGGATCGCTCCACACCGAGAAGTCCGGTTCGAACAGGAAGCGAACACCTGCACCGAACCCCGGAAGCGTGGCCCCGTACGCCAGCAGGCCGAGTAGAACGACGAGGATGACGGGCATCACGACCGTCGCCATGCGCTCGATGCCGCCTCTGACGCCGAGTCCGACGACCACGCCCGCCACGAGCGTCGAGACGAGAAACGCCGGGACGGGCCAGTAGGTGGCCGTCAGACTCGTGAACGTCAGATCGACACCCCCCACCGCCGCGACCAGAAACGCGAGCGTCCAGCCGGTGACGACGAGGTAGTAGCTCACGACCAGCGCGACGAGGACGACGACGAGCCACCCGAGGGGAGCGAACTCGGGGCGGACGCGTCTGAACGCCGAGACCACGTCGGCCCGGAGGCGACGCCCGACGCTGATCTCCAACACGAGCAGCGGGAGCGCCAGGAGGAACGCCGAGAGCAGGTACGGGACGAGGTACGCACCCCCGCCGTTGGTGCCGACGACCGCCGCGAACCGCCAGACGTTGCCGAGCCCGACCGCCGCCGCCGTCGCCGAGAGGAGAAAGCCGAGTCGCGAGGACCACCGTTCCATACGAGAGTCCACCACGTCGGCCCTGTTGAGCGTGTCGCCGCACCGGACCGTCCGGTCGGGCAGGGAGGAAAGATTGATATCCGGGAGCAGTCTCCAACCGAACGGTTCCAGATCGGACCACGCGAACCGACGGAACCGCCGGCACGCGACCGACACCCCTGGTGACGCCATCACGATCCACAGCGCGGTCGCGTCCTGGCTTCTCGGACGAGACTCGTACTGCAGAGCCGACCGGCCGTCACCGGAACCGGTTCCTCTCCGATGGGTGAGACGGTCGCCGTGCCCGCCCTCCGTCACCGATTCGGCAGGTTCGGACCCTTCCCCGCGCTCGCGGCCGAGACCGCAGTCGCCGGTGTCTTCACCGTCGTCGGAAGGCTCGCCGTCCTCGTCCACGCGTCCGTCTTCGTTCTCGTGACCGCCGACGGGTGGAGTCCGGCGACCTGATCCTGTCGAGGTGTGCTCACGCGACCGGATCCCGGTCGGCCGTGCTCAGATCACCTGGTTCTGCAGGTTCTCGAACGCGCCGGTCTCGTCGGCGGTCTCCAGGTTCTCGACGAGGATGTCTGTCAGGCGCTCCCAGTACTGCGGCGTGTGGCCGGCGTTGTGTGGCGTGATCAGCACGTCGTCGAAGTTCCACAGTTCGTGGTCCTGCGGGAGCGGTTCTGGGTCGGTCACGTCGAGTGCGGCCCCCCGGATGGCGTTCGACTGGAGTGCCGAGACCAGCGCGTCGGTGTCGACGATCGGGCCTCTGCCGACGTTGATCAGCACCGAGTCGGGCCGCATCGTCTTGAACGCGTCCGCGTCCAGCAGGCCCTCGGTCGCGTCGGTCAGGGGCGCGGCGACTGCGACGTACTCGCTTCTCGCCAGCGCGTCGTGGATGCCGGCCGGATCGTCGAAGCCGACCACCTCGTCCGTCGGCGACTCCTTCTCCGGTGTGTACCGCACCCCGACCGTGTGGACGTCGAAGGCGTCCAACTTGTCGACGACCGCCTGCCCGATAGCCCCGAGTCCGATCACCGTGACGGTCGACCCGGTCAGTTCGGTCGTCGGGTAGGAGCGCCACCGTCGCTCCCGTTTCTGTCGCCACCCGGTCGGGAACCCACGGGCGAAAGAGAGCATCGCGCCGAGGACGTGCTCGGAGATGTTCGGCGCGTGGACGCCCGAGGCGTTCGTCACCGCCACGTCGTGGGCCGCGAGTGCGTCTATCGGGAGGTGGCCGGTCCCGGCGAAGACGCAGGCGAACAGGTCCAGGTCGGTCTCGTCCAGCAGGTCCGCGTCGATGTTGAACCCGGTGGCGACCGTCGCCTCCTGGAGGAGTTCACGCTCCTCGGCGGGCGTGCTCGCGAGCGAGACGGTCGTGTCGGCGAGCGTCGGGTGCTCGGCGAGTCGGGTGCGGAGCGTCTCGGCGTAGTGGTCGGCGGACATCCCGTGGATCTTCTGTCGTAGGACCGCGATGTCGGTCGGCATGACTCGCCCTTCCCGGACCGGACACAAGAGTACACGCCAATCGGCAGGATCGGCGTGAACTGCGACCGGCGTCGGTCGGCGGTCGGTGGACGTCGGTCGCGTCGACGCTCCTCGAACCCCCCACTGCCGGCCGGATTCCGGACGGATTTACGTCTCGGTCGGAAACGGTCGGTGTGGCTCGGACGCCCCCCAGACAGCAGGCCCTGATCGCGCTCTCCGCGACCAGTCGGTTCGGTAGCGGCGCGTTGATGGGCACCGCCCTCGCGGTCTACATCGGCGAGATCGGCAGTCCCTTCGCGGTCAGTCTCGTCTTCCCGGCGTACTTCGTCGGCCTGATGCTGTTCGCCCCGGTCTGGGGCGCGGTCGCGGACGTGACCGGTCGCCGGCGGGCGGTGCTCGTCGGCACCGGCGTCGGCGCGACGCTCGCGGTGCTCCCCTTGACGCTCGTCGGCGGCATCTACGCCCCGATCGGCCTCCGGGCGCTGTACGCCGCGTTCGCGGCCGGGTTCTCGCCGGTGATGCTCGCGGTCGCCAGCCAGCGCGGCGGTGACGAGGGGCGCGGCAGGGAGGTCGGCTTCTTCAACAGCGCGCGGGCGATGGGCTTCACCGCCGGTCAGTTGACGGTCGGGGCACTGCTCGGTCTCCTCGTCCCGGACGCGCTGTACCTCGTGATCGCGGGGATCAGCCTCGTCTCGACGGTGACGGTCGCACTCGTCGCCGACCCGGCGGCCGGGTCCGACTCCGGTCCCGCCGCCGACGAGGACGTCTCGCTGTCGGCGGTCGTCGCGGCGGTCCGCCGCCGACTCCTGCCGAGTGTCGGCGAACGCGCCCACCTCCGGCAGAACGGTCTGCGGTGGCTCTACGTCGCACTGGCGCTCCGGAACATGACCGTCCTCGGCGTGATGAGTCTGATGCCGGTGTTCCTGACCGACCGACTGGGGCTGTCGGCGTTCTGGATGGGCGTCGTGCTGGCGATCAACCCCGGCGGGCAGGTGGTCTGTATGTACCTGTTCGGGCGGGTCGCCGACGCGGTCGGGCGGAAGTCGCTGATCGTCGGCGGGATGGGCGGCAGTGCGGCCTTCGCGCTGGTGGCCGCGAGTGCGACGCTCCCCGCCTCGCAGGTGACACGACTCGCAGTCGCGGCCGGCGCGTTCGTGTTGATCGCGGCCGCGTTCTCGGCGATGACGACCGGCGCGCTGGCGTTCATCGGCGACGTGGCACCGACGAACCGGGAGTCGGAGCTGATGGGGTTGCGAGACACGGCGAAGGGGGTCGGCGGGGTCTTCGGTCCGCCACTGCTCGGTGGGCTGGCGACGGTGGCGAGTTACGAGACCGCCTTCGCGGCCGGGAGCGTGCTGGCGTTGACGGCGACCGTGCTGGTCGGGGGGGCGCTCGTCGAGACGCGGACCGTCGGCGGCGGCCTCGCGGCCTCGTCCGACTGAGGCGGTGCTCCTGCGGTTCGTCCGGATCGGGTGGAGTGCCTCGGTCGCCCGTCCGGTCGAGTCGGCCAGCGCTCTCGGAGTCTCTCACGATCCATCGTCGGGGACTCGTGGCCGAACCGGTGAAGCCAAACCGATCGGCCGTGGCAGTTCACGTAATGACCGACGACCTCGACCGCGTGTGGTGGAAGGAGGCGGTCGTCTACCAGGTGTACCCCCGCTCGTTCAACGACACCGACGGCGACGGGCTCGGTGATCTGGCCGGTGTCGTCGAGCGACTCGACTACCTCGACGACCTGGGTGTCGACGTCGTCTGGCTCAACCCCGTCTACGAGTCGCCCGGCGTCGACAACGGCTACGACATCGCCGACTACCGCGCGATCAACGAGCAGTTCGGGTCGATGGCCGACCTGGACCGGCTGATCGAGGGCCTCCACGACCGCGACATGAAGCTCATCATGGACCTCGTGGTGAACCACACCTCCGACGAACACGAGTGGTTCCGGCGCTCGCGGGCGGGCGACGAGGACTACCGCGACTACTACTGGTGGGTCGAGTCGGAAGACGAGGAGGGGAACCCGGTGCCGCCGAACAACTGGGAGTCCTTCTTCGGCGGGCCGGCGTGGACCTACGACGAGGAGAGCGGCGAGTGGTACCTCCACATCTTCGACACCCGGCAACCCGATCTGAACTGGGAGAACCCCGAGGTGCGCCGGGAGATCAAGGAGATGATCACGTGGTGGCTCGACAAGGGCATCGACGGCTTCCGGATGGACGTGATCAACCTGCTGTCGAAGCCCGAGGGCCTGCCCGACGGCACCGACCCGGAGGCCATCGTCACCGGGGCGGACCAGTTCGTCAACGGCCCGCGCATCCACGAGTTCCTCGGCGACGTGTACGACGAGGTCCTCGCGGGCCGGGACGTGATGACCGTCGGCGAGATGGTCGACCTCACGGTACAGGAGGCGCGCGAGTTCCTCTACCCCGAGGGCGACGGGATGAGCATGGCGTTCAACTTCGACCACATGCGACTCGACTTCGGCCCGAACGGTCGCTGGGACCTGGACGACTGGACGCTCCGGGAACTGAAGGCGACGATGTCCCACTGGCAGTACGGCCTGGCGGGCCGTGGCTGGAACTCGCTGTACCTCAACAACCACGACGAACCCCGGATGGTCTCGCGGTTCGGCGACGAGGCGTACCGGGAGAAGTCCGCGAAACTGCTCGCCACCCTCACCCACACGATGCAGGGGACGCCGTTCATCTACCAGGGCGAGGAGATCGGGATGACGAACTACCCCTTCGAGTCGCTCGACGAGGTGCGGGACGTGGACACGATCAAGAACGTCGAAGTCCTGCGCGAGGAGGGGACCGTCACCGACGACGAGGAGATCATGCGCCTCGTCCGTCACCGCAGTCGTGACAACGCCCGGACCCCGATGCAGTGGACCGCCGAGGAGGCCCACGCCGGCTTCACCGACGGCGAGCCGTGGATCGGTGTCAACCCGAACTACGAGGAGATCAACGTCGCGGACGCCCGCGAGAACTCGGACTCCATCTGGCACTACTACCGCGATCTGATCGAGATGCGCGCCGACGAGGACGTGCTCCTGTACGGCGACTACGACCTGCTACTCCCCTCGCACGAGGAGATCTGGGCGTACACCAGAACGTTGGCGGACGAGACCGCGCTGGTCGTCCTGAACTTCTCGCGCGGGACGCCCCGGTTCGAACCCCCGGAAGGACTGGCCGGCAGAGACGCGGAGTTGTTGATCGGCAACTACGCGGTCCCCGTGGAGTCGGTCGAGGCGTTCGCTCTCAGGCCGTGGGAGGCGCGGGTGTACCGACTGGACTGATCGTCGGGGTCGTCCACCCGGACCGACGGTCGCTCCCGGTTGACGAACCGACCCGGATCGGCACCCGAGTTGTTACGGAGTCGACACGGGAGCCCCGCCATTTATACCCCCTGACGTGGACGTTCGTGGCATGAAAGCCGTCGTTCTCGCAGGAGGGTACGCGACCCGGATGTGGCCGATCACGAAGGACCGCCCGAAGATGTTCCTGCCGGTCGGTGACATCACGATCATCGACACCATCTTCGAGGATCTGGAGGCCGACGACCGCATCTCGGAGGTGTTCGTCAGCACCAACGAGTACTTCGCGGACGACTTCCGCGACTACATCGCGGAGAGCGACTTCGAGAAGCCGACCCTGTCGGTCGAGGAGACCGCCGAGGAAGACGAGAAGTTCGGCGTCGTCGGCGCACTCGCGCAACTGATCGACCGCGAGGGCGTCGAGGAGGACATGGTCGTCGTCGCCGGCGACAACCTCATCAGCTTCGACATGGCCGAGTTCGTGGACTTCTTCCAGGAGAAGGACACGCCCGCGCTTGCGGCCTACGACGTCGGGTCGAAGGAGCGAGCGAAGTCCTACGGCCTCGTCGAACTCGACGGCTCCCGCGTCGTCAACTTCCAGGAGAAACCCGAGGACCCGAACAGCACGCTCGTCTCCATCGCCTGCTACGCCTTCCGCGCCGAGGACCTGCCGAAGTTCGACGACTACCTCGCGGAGGACAAGAACCCGGACGAACCGGGCTGGTTCATGCAGTGGCTCCAGCAGAACGGCGAGGTGAACGCCTTCACCTTCGACGGCGCGTGGTACGACATCGGCACGCCCGAGAGCTACCTCGACGCGGTCGAGTGGGCGCTCGACGGCGAGAACCACGTCGCCGACGGTGCGACCGTCGAGAACAGCGATCTGGGCGAGAACGTGCTCGTCCTCTCCGGATCGGAGATCACCGACTCGTCGCTGGATCGGTCGGTCGTCTTCCGGAACGCAACCATCTCGAACTGCGACATCCGGAACTCGATCATCGACGAGGAGACGCACCTCGACAACCTCGATCTGTCGGACGCGCTGATCGGCTCTCACTCCCGGATCGTCCACGACGAGTAACCTCCGAGCCTCCCCGGTTTTCGACGACTCGGCGACACCGACTATCGGCAACGAGCGACGACATCTGAGATCAAACACGATCCGGCACGAGCGTTTGCGCGCGCCTTATTCCCGCTCCGCGCCTCTCTCAGGCAGTATGGCAACACCAACACCGGGGTTAGAAGCGACTGCGTTGTGGGTCGGCACGGCCGGGATGACACTCGGCACACTCTACTTCCTCTGGCGGGGCCGTGGCGTCTCCGACCGGAAGGCACAGGAGTTCTACATCATCACGATCTTCATCACGGCTATCGCGGCCGTCTCGTACTTCGCGATGGCGACCGGCTACGGGTTGATCGAGGTGAACGTGGCCGGTCTCGGCACGCTCGACATCTACTGGGCGAGATACGCCGACTGGCTGTTCACCACGCCACTGCTCCTGCTCGATCTGGCGCTGTTGGTCAACGCCAAGCGGAACACCATCTACACGCTGATCGGACTGGACGTGCTGATGATCTCGACCGGCCTGGCGGGTGCGCTGGCGACAGAGGGGCAACTGTTCCGGATCTTCTGGTGGGCGATCAGCACGGGCGCGTTCGTCGTCCTGCTGTACTACCTGCTCCGGACCCTGACCCGCGAGGCTGCGACCCGCGACCCCGAGACTGCGAAGCTGTTCGGACAGCTTCGCAACCTCGTGATCGTGCTGTGGTCGCTGTACCCCGTGGTCTGGCTCCTCGGCACCGAGAGTGGCCTGGCGATAATCGGTCTGGGCGTCGAGACGGCCGCGTTCGCGGTACTCGACCTGACGGCGAAGGTCGGCTTCGGGCTGGTTCTCCTCCGGAGCCGCGCCATCCTCGGCACCGACGAGGGCCGGGAGATGGACGAGGCGACGGAGGAAGCCGACCTGACCGGCGACGCGGCCGTCTGAGATCCGACCGTCGGAACACGTTTTTCGGGCGAATCGACCGACTACCTGCTGTATCGACCTGCTACTCGCCGAGTCGCGCGTCGGTGATCTCCAGATAGCCGCGCGTCCCTTCCCACACCGTCTCGTACTCCAGTTCCAGCTTTCGACTCATGTGCGGCGCGTCGGTCACGAGCGTCTCGAACTCCCCGCCCTCACCGAGCAGGTGGACGCCGTACTCGTCGTGCAGGTCCTCCAACTCCGCCAGCGCCTCGTGATCCAGCGTCCGGCCGAGCCACGACTCGTCGAGTCCGTGCGCGGCGACCTGCACGATCAGAATCTCGAAGCCGGCGTCGAGCATCGCGTCGGCCAGTTCGCGGGGGTCCTCCTGCCAGAGTGGCGCAAAGAGGTCGATGCCGAGGCGGTCGCACATCGCCCGAATCCGGTTCGTCTGGAACTCGCTCTCCACCGCGCCGGCCGTCACGCCCGCGATGTCGATGTCGTCCTGCAACTCCCGCAGGGCGGCTTCGAGCGGTTCCAGTTCCGAGTCACCCTGCGCGCCCGAGTCCCGGGTGCCCTCGGCGTCGAGTTCGCCCGGTTCGACCTCGATCAGGTCGATGCCGACGCTCTCGGCGACCAGCGCCGTGAGATGCGTGGCCGGCGTGTGGTACATGTACGAGTCGCCCTCGGGGTGGACCGTCAGGAGTCGCGTGACGTTCAGGCCATCCTCCAGGGCGCGGTACAGCGCCCACGAGGAGTCCTTCCCGCCCGAGAAGAGACTGACCCACTCGCCCTCGCTCGTCGTCATTGCCGGTCCTAGTACCGAGTGCAGTAAACCGTCTCCGGTTCGCCGCGGTAGGCCGAGAACGAGGCCGGATCGGTTCGACACACAGTCTCGCGGGTTCTGCTACCGCCGGTCGTGACAACGACTGACTCGATTCCGTGAAACCGAGCGACAGCGCCGACTTCGGCTCGGGTGGTACGCCGGCCCTACCGATCCGGTTCGCCGGGCCTGCGAGGGACCTAACAACGACTTAGGCCGGGAGGTGGCGGATCGTACCTATGACCCAACAGGTCGGAGTGAGGGTATCCCTGTTCGGACAGGTGCCGGCACCGCGCCGGCTGGCGACAGACGCCGAACTCCCGACGCCCGTCGCGTCGTGGGACGACGCTCACCGCGCCGTCGTACGACGCCCCCGCGCCGTGGCAGTCCGACCGACGAACAGGACAGAGAGAAACCCCAACAATGAGCAACGATACACAGTTCCGCATCTCCCGACGCAGCGTCCTCGCAGGCCTCGGCACCATCGGCATCGCGTCCGCCGGCGCCGGCCTCGGCACGACCGCCTTCTTCAGCGACGAGGAATCCGTCTCCGCCGAGCTCCAGGCCGGCCGCCTCGACCTCCTGGTCGACTTCCGCGCCACCTACAAGCCGTGGCTCGGACTGGAGGACACCCAGGCAATCGTCGACGGTCCCGTCTACGCAGTACCGGGCGACGAGATGACCTACGTGGTCGGACAGGCGCCCGACTGGCGCGACGTCGACGACCAGGTTCTCACCGGTGAGGCGTGGGCGTCCGCGACCCGTCAGATCGACGCGTGTGAGTACGAGAACACCACCGACATCCGCCAGGAGATCGGTGACGGCCAGTTCGTCGACGGCACGCCCGAGATGGACGACTCGTTCTACACGGGCTACGTCGACGGCGACGAGGGCGTCATGTTCTCGCTCAACGACGTGAAGCCGAAGGACGAGGGCGAGGCGACCATCTCCCTGCACCTCTGCGACAACCCCGGGTTCATCGGCGTGAGCGCGTTCGTCGACTCCGCGTCCGAGAACGGCCTCGTCGAACCCGAGACGTCGGCCGGCGACGACATGGGTGACGGACTCGGCGAACTCGCCAACTTCATCTACGTCCGCGTCTGGCGCGACGCCGACTGCTCCAACACGATCAACGGCGACGAGTCACCCCTCTACCAGGGTTCCCTCGCCGGCTTCGTCGCGGCGATCGACGAGGCGAGTTCCGAGCAGACGCCCGTCGAGGGCCTCCAGCTCATGGGATCGCGCATGAACGGCTGTTTCGAGCCGGGCGTCCACTGCGTGGCCTTCGACTGGTACTTCATCTGTGAACCCGAGGACTTCGACCTCCCCTCGGACGCAGTCGCGGAAGGCACCATCGGTGACGAACTCGACGCCGCCGGCATCGAGCGCGACGTGAACGTCGCCCAGACCGACACCCTGTCGTTCGGTCTCGCGTTCAACGCGGTCCAGTGCCGCCACAACATGGTCCCGAACTTCCGACACGTCGTCGGTGAGGGCTTCGGCAAGAACGACGCCGGCGCTGACGGTCTCGCAACCCCCGTCCCGCTCGAGGGCAAGATCCGCAAGGGTCAGTCGCCCCAGAAGGGCACGTTCGCCTACACGCTCCAGAACAACGTGACGAACGCCGCTAGCCCGCTGAACGGCACGAACGTCCCGAACGGCACGAGCCAGTCGTTCACGCTGAGCTACGACGGCACCACGGCGAACCTGATGGTCGACGACGCCGACGACACCGTCGACATCGACATGCTCTCCGACATCACCGACGCGGTCGGTGTGACGGTTCGCGGTCGCGGCACGGTCTCCAACGCTGTCGTCGAGAACCTGCGCCTGCAGGTCCCCTCCAGCGGCATCGACACCACGGTTCCGACGCTCAGCGCGTTCGACAACCCGAGCTACATCAACGGCGACGACGACCAGCCGGAACGCTACTGCGCGTTCCTCGACGTGGACGGTCTGGACGAGGGCTTCACCCTGACCGGCGACGCGACCCTGACCTGGGACGGCGACAGCTCGCAGGAACAGCCCGCCGTGTACTTCTTCGCTGGCGCGACCGGCGCGTGAGCTGAAGTCCACGACCTGACAACCTCCACCCCCGTCTCGGTGCGGCAAACTCCCCTGTCTCACCGACGACCCTCCCGCGCCCTGCGCGATTTTCACGATCACCACAGCACCTTGCTGTCGAGTCGTGAAGCCGGCGCGTAGCTAACTGGATCGTAGAGTGTTTGCATCCGACCGCACCCGAGACGCGTCCGGTACGCATCCCGTACCGTCTCTGCGAGTCGCACCACGCGACCCATACCTATCCCCCGAGAGGGCGTCAGATCGGGTGTCCTCCCCCGCCGGCCGGTCGTCTCCGACCGGTCCGTGGGACCCCGACTGACGGTCGGCTCTCCCACCCACCGTGGCGTTCGGCGGTTCGACTCCGCCAGTGGGTCTCACTCCGGCACCACCGGAGCAGACACGATCATGACACACACACCTCCCCGCGACGGTGACTCCCGTCGCCGGGCCGACACCACCCGTCGCTCGGTCGGCGTCTCGCGCCGCCAGCTACTGGCCGGCGTCGGCACGGTCGGCGTCGCCTCGCTGGGCGCGGGACTCGGCACGACCGCGTTCTTCACCGACCGGGAGGTGACGACCGCGACGCTGGACGGCGGCACGCTCGACCTCCGACTCGACTACCGCGCCGCCTACCGCCCTGGCGACCGCCGGACCGACTTCGGCTCGGACCCCGACGCGGACCGCATCCCCGACTCGGGCGGGCTGGTCGTCCTCGAGCAGGTCCCGGACCTGCGCTACGAGGACGGCCCGCGCGAGGGCCGCCCCTTCAGCGAGGGCGACTGGGGCGACGCTGTCCGGGAGATTCCGTGTGACGACACCCGACTCGTGGACGGGTCGGTGCCGACGATCTTCGACCTCGGCGACGTGAAACCCGGCGACGAGGGCGAGATCACGACGAGCCTCCACCTCTGCGGCAACCCGGCGTACCTCTGGCTCCGGACGACCGAAACCGTCGACGCCGATGGACCAGAAGACGGTTCGATGCCGGCGCTGACCGAGCCGGAAGTCGTCGCCGGTGACGACGGCGAGGGACCGCTCGTCGCGGGCGAACTCGACGACTACCTCTACGTCGAGGTCTGGTACGACACCGACTGCGACAACCGGTACGACGACGAGGAGGCCCTGCTCTACCGTGGCTCGCTCGACGGCTTCCTCGGCCTCGCCGAGACCGGCTACCCGCTCGCACCCTCGCGGGCAGTGGCCGACGAGCAGGATTCCGACGCCAGCGACCTGTCCCCGGTCGTCGGCGACCTCGACGGCTGTACGCCCCTGACGAAGATCGAGTGGGACGAGTCTGCCGGCCGGTTCACGACCGCCGACAAGGACGACGCCGGGGAACGCGCACTCGATCTCGGCGAGGGCGACACCCTCGCCGTCGTCTACGACGAGGACGCCGAGCCGATCCTGCTCGAACTGTCCGACTTCGTCTGGAAGGGCGAGGGCGGGGGCGAAGACGGCGACGAGGGCGAGATCACCGCCTTCGACTTCCGGGTGCTGACACCCGGCTTCGGCGTCTGTGCGGTCGCGGTGAAGGCCGGTTCGGACCGACAAGGCGGTCGGGGCGGTCGTGGCGGCCCCGGCAACGCGGGCGGCACGGAGACGTTCGAGTTCGCCTGCGCCCGCAGCGGGACGGTCGACACCGACGACCTGGGCGGCAAGGGGATCAGCAACGTCCGGTTCTCGCTGTGTCCGCGGCCGTCTGTCCCGCCCGTCGGCGACCCCGACGGCGAGTGCGTCCAGCCAGGCGTCGTCTGTCTCGGACTGCGGTGGTACCTCCCGACCGGCGCGGACGAGGACGGCGAGCGCTTCGCCGACTTCCCGTCCGACGTGGCCGGCACCCTCGCCGAGGAACTCCGGACGAAGGGTCTCCCGACCGACGCCGACGCGATCAACGTGATCCAGACCGACGTGGTCGGCTTCGAGACTGAGTACGTGGCGATCCAGTGTCGCCACAACGCGGACAACCCCAACCCGTTCACGCTCGGTCTGTGACGGCAGGCACAGCACCGGAAGCGGACGAAACGGGTCAGTATCGAGCGACAGAAGCCGGTATCGACACACCGTCTTACAGCGTCCTAACGACGCGGTAGGGCGCGGTACGGACGCCATACCGCCGAGATCGGCGGGGTACGCGAGACATACCTAATGCCGGTTCTGGCGAACCAAGGGACAGAGACCACGGGTGTCTCCGCCCCTGCCCACGCGGGCGGTCGGCGGTTCGACTCCGCCGGTGGGTCTTCCCCTCGGGGACCATCATGACACACGACTCACGACTCATCACACGCAGGAAGGTACTCGCCGGGATCGGCGGGGTCGGCCTGCTCACGGCGGGTGCGGGCCTCGGACAGGGGGTCCTGTCCGGTGGTGCCCCACCCTACACGCGATTCACCTACGCCCAGCCGGACGGCACCGACGGCAACGGCCAGAACGGCAACGGTGGAAACGGCGGGAACAACGGCAACGGCTCGTTGCCCCGACTCAAGATCGCGTGGTATCAGACCTACAACGACCGGCCACTCGACTCGCCCGTCGACGAACAGACCGAGGACGCCTTCGGCGATCAGGCGGTCTACGTCGCGGACGTGACCGGCCCGGTGGTCCGGGTTCCCGACGCGATGCCGGGCGACGCCGGGTCGCTCGGTATCGGCCTCCTCGCGGAGAACGCCCCCGCGAACGTCTGGTTCGCGGTCCGGGCGGTCCCCGCCGACGGGAGCGACGACCCGATCACGGGGTTCACCGAGAACCAGATCCGGGAACCCGAGGCGACGGCCGGCGACACGACCGAGACGCTCGGCGAACTCCAGAACTACCTCGACTTCGACCTCTGGTACGACACCGGCGTCCTCGGCAACGGAGCCGGCTTCACCGGTGCCTGCAACGGGACCCGGGACGTGGGCGAGCAGACGATCGCCGAGGGTCGACTCTTCGAGACCGACGACAGCGGCGCGTTCCTCCACCCCGACTACCAGTCGCTGTCCGAAGGCATCAGACTCGACGACGAGACGCTCGTCGGCGGGAACGGCTGTCTCGCGCCGAACCAGCCACGCTGTCTCGGCCTCGACTGGCAGTTCGCGGCCGACGCCCCGAACGTCGCACAGACCGACGCGGTCCAGTTCGAGTTTGTCTTCGCGCTGACCGAGTGTTCCCCGAACACCGACGACGTGAACCCCTTCACCGGGGCGACCGTCGCGGAGGCGACTGGCAACGGTCGCGGCCGTGGGCGAGGAGGCGACAGATGACCTTCGACGGCATCTCCCGCAGAGAACTGCTCGCCGGCCTGACCGGCGTCGGCGCGGCAGGCGCGCTGACCGGCCTCGGCACGGGGGCGCTCCTCTCCGACACCGAAGGACTCGCGGCCGGCCTCGCCGGCGGCGCACTCGACCTCGAAGTCACGTGGTCGTACCCCTCCGGCGCGTCCGAGTCGGACGCGAACCTCGCGCGCGTGCCGACCACCGAGGCCGGCACCGAGAGCACGGTGTCGATCACCGTGGACCTCCCGCAGGGCGCGACCGACTTCAACAACGCCGCGTTCGTCTGGGTTCGCCTGCTCTGTCCCGAGGAGTCGGACGTGCCGGCCGACGACGTGACGGTCGAACTGGCCTACGACGACGGCGACCTCGACGGCCAGTCCATCGTCGGTCCCGCGTCGCTCGCCGATCTCCTGTCGCTGGAGACTGGTGACGGTGCCCGGACCGGCGTGCCACTGCGCGCGACGGCCGACGACGCCTGCCTCGACACACGGGACGACGGCGACCCGATCCGACTCGCACTCCGGATCGCGCTGGACGAGGACTACGTCGGCGAGACGGCGTTCCACCTCCCGGTCGAGTTCGTCGGCCACCAGTGCCGACACGCGACCGCGACGGAGAACCCCTTCGCCCGGTCGCCAGTCGGCCCCTGTGGCTCGGTCGGCGTCTTCGAGGAACCGGCGTCCGATCCCGAGGAACCGAAAGCCCCCGAGGAGTCGACGACCGAGTCCGACTCAGCCTCCACCGAAACCGAGACGGACCCGACTCCCGAGTCGTCGGAGACCGAGTCGACTCCCGAGGAATCGACCCCCGACGAAGCGACTCCCGAGTCGTCCACCGCCGAGACCGAGACACCCACCGCAGAACAATCGACCACCGAACAGCAACCGACCGAACAGCAGTCCACCGAGACGACGGCGACCGAATCGACACCCGAGTCGGTCGACCCGAACGTCGGCGGTGGGCGGGCGTAGCCGGTACGTGACCCATACCTAACCACTCGAAACACCATCTCGAACCAATGACATCACTCTCACGTTTCACAGGCGGCAGGTGGGGAGCACGGAACGTGCTCGCCCTCCTGCTGTTGCTCGCTCTCCTCGCGCCCTTCGCGGTCTACGCCGTCCCCGGCGTGATCGGGGCCGACCAGAGCTACGTCGTCCTCACGGGGTCGATGGAACCGGCGATCAGTCCCGGCGACGCGGTCGTCGTGGACGCGGTCGACCCGGCTTCCATCGTCGCCGGGGACGTGATCACCTTCCAGCGCTCGGCCGCGAACGACATCCCCACGACCCACCGGGTGATGGACGTCGTGAACGGTGACGCCGGCCTCGCGTTCGTCACGAAAGGTGACGCGAACGAGGACGTCGACGCCAGCGTGGTCACCCCCGACCGCGTCGTCGGGAAGGTCGTCCTGACCATCCCGTTCATCGGCTACGTCGTCCAGTTCGTCAACTCCCCGCTGGGCTTCGTCGCCCTCGTGGTGATCCCCTTCGGCCTCCTCCTCATCACCGAGGTCTGGAGCATGATCCGGGGCAACGCCGGCGCGTCGAGGCGCGACACCGAACCCGGTGTCGGAGCCGACGCGACCACCACTGGTGCCGCCTACGCCACCGACGGCGAGTCGGCGCGAGCCGACGAGCCGACCGGCCCGGACGACGACAACCTGACGTTCAGTCAGCGGGACCTCGCGGTCGCCGCAGTCGTCCTCGCGGTCGCGGCGCTCTTCAGTGGCTACTTCGCCTACGAGCGCCGCGAGGCGTGGCTCGTCGCCGTGGCGGTCGCCGCGACCACGACGTTCCTGCTCGTCGTCGGCCTCCGCCAGTTCGGTGGTGACGACCCGACCGCCGACGGGACGGTCCAGGCCGGCGCTGGTATCACTACCACCGCCTCGGCCGCAGTCCCGCAGGCGACCATCCCGGCCGCGATCCGCGACCTGCCGACCGTGACGCTCGCCGACGCGACCGCGCTGGTGACGCTCGGCCGGGACACCGGCCACCCGGTGGTCCACGACCCCGAGACGGACGAGTACGTCCTGATCGACGCCGGCACGGTCTACACCGCCCCCGCGCCACAGCCAGAACCGGACCCGGAACTGGCCGCCGACGTCGACGCCGACGACACCCTCGACGCGTCGATGGAGTGGTTCTTCGGCACCACCGTCGAACCACCGCGCCCGGTGACGGACGGAGGTGAGGAATGAGCCGACTCGGACCCACGGGACGCCTCGCGGCACTGGCGATGGCGGTCGTCCTCGTCTTCGCGCTCGCCGGGAGCGGCGTCGGCACGGACGCCCGACTCGGCGACAGCGAAGTCGCCAACGTCCCGGTCGTCGTCTTCGGTGCCGCGCCGGACGACCAGCAGTCGGACCTCGTCGGGACGCCCCTCACGCTGACGTTCGAGGGACTGACCGCCGAGACCGCCGACTGGCCGGACGGCTTCACCGCGGTCGCCGACGACACCGGAACGGCGTCGTTCTCGGTCCTCTCGACGGTCTCGACCACCGAGTCCGACGAGTCGAACGAGACCGCAGAACCGGTCTACGTCGTCAGACTCGACAGCGTCGGCCCCGACAGCGTCCAGTTCACGCTCGCCGGGAGCGAACAGACCCCCGCGACGGTCGCCGTGAACGGCGATCTGCTCGCCGGCGCACTGGGCCTCTCGGCGTTCGACCCGGCAGTCGTCGAACTCCGGATCGACGGCGTGGTGACCGGCTACGACACGACCGCCGCCGGGTCCGTGCAGTTCCAGACGCTCGACTGGGCCGACCGGACCGTGACGTTCCGGGCTGTCGAGTCCGAGGTGCCCGTGAGCGATCCGACCACCGAGACGCCGACCGCGCCCGGTGAGGAGCCGAACTCCACGACGGAAGCGCCGACCGAGGACCCGAACAGCACGACCGAGGAGACGCCCACGGAAGGTCCCTCGGGCGAGACGCCGACCGAGACACCCACCGAAGAGGCTCCGACCGAGGCTCCAACAGAGGAGGCACCGACCGAGACTCCAACGGAGGAGACGCCGACAGAAGAGGCTCCAACGGAGGAGGCACCGACCGAGGCTCCAACGGAGGAGACGCCAACCGAGACACAAACCGAAGCGCCGACCGAAGACACGCCGACAGAGACACCGACTGAGTCCTCTCCGACCGAGGAATCCACCGAGTCGTCTTCGACCGAGACTCCGACCGACGAGACGAAGACAGAGACTGAATCGTCGGAAGCGACAGAGACGACCGAAGCAGGGTCGTCGGCAGCCGAGACGACAGACTCGGCCGGATCGGGTGATTCGACCGACTCGTCTGACTCGACCGACTCGACCGGTTCGGCTGACACCGAGGCGTCACAGACACCCGACGAGGCGGGCGAATGAGTGACGCCGGAGCGAGCGGCATGACGGCAAGACGCCCGTCTCGCTCGCTCCTGTGGAGTGTCCCCGGACTTCGGGCGAACGCACCCAAGCGCAACGCGCTCGTCGTGTTGTGCTACCTCCTGCTGATCGCGCTACTCGCCGAACTACTCCTGCTGTTCGTCGTCTAACGGGACCAGCGACTCCCGTCGGCCGTCGAGGACCGCGAACTGTTCGCCGCGACGACGTTCTAACCAGCCGAGCAGTCGCTCTGCCCAGTCCAGTTTCTTCGCCTTCTCCGGATCGACCGACTGATCGTCGAAGTCCCACCCCGGAAACACCAGTGTCTCGGCACCGAACGCGTCCGCGAGGAACGCCCCACGGTCCCCGTCCGTGAACCCGCCGTAGTTGGCCACCGGGCCGACCGGTTCGGCCTGCGTCGTCGGCAGGACGTTGTCACGCGCGAACGCTGGCACCCACTCGCGGACCGCCGGGACGTTGTCACCGTGGGCGTGGGCCGCGACCGGGATACCCTCGCGTGTGAGGTCCCGGGCGGTCTCCGGCGTCTTGTCCAGATCGGTGACGAGGAGGTCGATCTCGACGCCCGCCGCTCGGAGCACGTCACCCGCTGTCGAGGCGGCGACGACGTAGTCGGCCTGCGCTGCGAGTTCGGTCTCGTCGGCCAACGAGGGAGCGGCACCGGCGACCGCGACGCGACTGCCCGCGATGGGCCGAAGTCGATCGGTGTCGAAGGGCCTCGTCAGATCGGCGAGCACGTCGCGGGCGTGTTCGTCGCCGGCTCTGTCGTAGCCGAAGTCCGCGAGAATCGCTTCGTAGACCGGCTCCCACGTCTGGAAGTTCACGTGTCACTCCGCAGGTGGTCGTCGAAGAAGCCCGGAGTACGATGACTCTCGGGGAACTGTTGAGTTTGGGCCGGAGTGGCACCAAGTACCCCTACCCGTGTGCCCTTCCGGCGTCCGAATGACAGTTTAGGTGGATACGGCATAAGTTTTCTCTTACTCGACAGACCCACCGATCTCCCCGAGTGCGTCGTCTAGCGCCGCCGAGACGCCCGATCCAGCCGTTTCGAGCGCCGTGAGCGCGCCGGGCGTCCCGAACAGCAGTCCGCGACCGGGGTCGTCGGCCTCCAGGAAGACGACGCCGGTGTCGGCACTCGCGGCGCGGAGGGCACCGCGGTCCTCAGGCGACAGCCCCGAGAGTTCGTACACCCGCGAGACTGCCTCGCTCGCGGCGTCCGGGTTCCCGCCGAGTCGTTCGAGGTGGCGGTCGGCCTCGCGGGTCGTCGTCACGTCGAGTTCCTCGACGCCGATCGCGTTCTCCGAGGGATCGACGCGCAGTCGGTCGCGGGCGAACTCCGCGCCGATCAGCGCGGCGTCGCGGGTTTCGGCCACGTCGTGGGTCCGGATCACGTGCGCACCGCGCTCGACCGCCATCGACGTGGCGGCCAGCGAGACGGGCAGTGCCTCATCGGTGTCTCTGCCGGCGATGTCCCGGAGGAAGTTCTTCCGGTTGATCGACACCAGAATCGGCTGGCCGAGGCCGCGGAACTCCCGGAGGCAGTGGAACGTCTCGCGGTCGTCTTCGAGGGTCTTCGCTTCGGACCACCCGCCGAAAGCCGGGTCGACGATCGTCTTGTCGGTCAACCCGTTCAGCTTGAGGGCCTCGTAGATGTCGTCGACGTCTTCGACCGCGCCGGGGCGTTCGAGGTCCGGCGGAGACGCCATCTTCCCGACTGCGGCGTCGTACTCCGCACACACTTCGGGCATCTTCGGGTCGGCGAAGCCACAGATGTCGTTGACCATGTCGTAGCCGGCCGAGAGGGCGGCGTCGGCGACTTCGTGGTAACGCGTCTCGATCGACCAGATCGCGTCGCCGGAGGTGGACTCCATCACCTCGATGGCGGTGTCGAGGCGGTCGAGTTCCTGTTCGGCGGAGAGCACCTCGAACTTCTTGTTCGCCGATTCGAGTCCCACGTCCACGATGTCGGCCCCTTCGCCGATCAGGTCCTCGTCGACGTACTCGGCCGCCGCACTCGCGTCGTCGAAGACGCTCGGTTTGTACGGCGACTCTTTGCTGACGTTCAACACGCCCATGATTCGCGGCGGGTAGTCGTCGCCGATCCCGAGGCCTGCGGCGTCCACGTTTCGCATGGAATTCGAATCGGGCGCGACGACCTTAGGCGGTCCGATGTGTCGAGCGACGACAGCCGTGTGAGTCTCGGCGGACTCCGCTCTGGTTCGGTGAGACGGCGCGAGCAGATTCCGGCGCGACCGTGACCGTGACGGACTACTGTGACCGCGACAGCGACCGCCACGGCTAGTAGCGCGAGGAACCGCATCCGCACCGCGACAGCACAGCACCACACCTCACCCTTCCCAAGCCTCGCGGGCGACGCACCCGAGTTCGCGTCTCCGACTCGCCCGATCGGGTACCCCACCGGCCCGTACTCGACTCGGCCTCAGAACAGCCCACGCTCGTCCAGCACGTCCCGGTAGCAGTCCAGATACTGCTCCAGTACCGGGAACTCGTCGTAGTCGGTGAACGCCTCGCCGACCGTCGAGTGTGGGACGTCACTGGCGGCGACGATCTCGTCGGCGAGTTCCTGCGGACTCGTCACCCGGTAACCGCGGTCGCGGCCCTCGACGAGTTCGTGCGCGCTGGACCCGGCCTGGTACTCCACGATGCCGACACAGCCACAGGCCAGCGCCCACAGCAGGTTCGTGGCGAACGCCTCCCGCGTCGCGGTCTGCGCGAAGACGTGCGCACCCTTCAGAATCGGGACGCGCTCTTCGATCGGGAGATCGCCGAGGAACTCTACCCGGTCGTCGATCCGGAGGTCCCGCGCGGTCTGCTCGGCGTCGGCGCGGGCCGGGCCGTCGCCGATCACCGCCGCGCGCCAGTCGCGGTCCCGAAGCTCTGCCAGCGCGAGCAGAAAACTCTCGACGTTCGCGTCGTCGTCCAGATCGCGGGCGTAGACCACGTCGGCCCGGTCGTCGACGGGGGACTCGCGGATCAGGTCGTAGTCCACCGGGTCCGGCACCACGCGCACCGACGCCTCGGCCGCGCCGTGCTCTCTGATCTGGGTCTTGACCGTCCGGGAGGGTGTGACCACGCCGTCTACCGCCCGAACCGCCAGTCGGCGCGCTCGCCCGGACGCGTCGTCGTCGTCCGCCCACCAGTCCGCGACGACCGGCGTCCGGAGGAGCGTCCCAGCGACGCCTGCCGTCACGACGAGAGTCGCGGGGTTGGCGACGACCTGGATCACGTCCGGGTCGACGCGGGCGAGCGCGACCGGCAGTCGGGAGCCGAACCGACCGGCAGAGTCGTCGCGGGTGACCGCACGGTACTCGACGCCCTCGTGGGTGAACGCCGGTAGGTGACCCTCCCACCAGCGGGCACACAGCACGGTCACGTCGTGCCCACGCTCGGCGAGAAGTCGTGCAGTGTGTCGCGTTCGGCGCGTGACGGGTGTCTCCCGTCGGTGAGTCGTCCACGGCGAGACGAACGCGACGCGCATACCCCCGGCGACGAATCAGTGGCATAAAAATCCAGTGTGTTCCGGGCCGGACTCGGACTGTTCGCCTCGCCGCCGGTTCCGCCACCCGAAACGGTTTGCCCGTGCCAGCGGTAGCGGAGGTATGTTCGACATCGACCGGTATCTGGCCGTCGAGAGTGCGGCCGGGGCGTCGTTCGGTCCCGACGGCGACCACCTCTCGTTTCTGATGAACACCACCGGCACCCACCAGGTGTGGACGCTCGACGGCCCGGAGGCGTGGCCGGACCGTCGGACGTTCTACGACGAACAGGTCTCCTTCGCGTCGTGGTCGCCCGAACGTCGGGAACTCGTCTTCGGGATGGACGAGGGTGGCAACGAACGCACGCAGTTCTACCGACTCGACCCCGACGCCGGCGAGATCACCGACCTGACGCGCCACCCGGAGAAGAAACACCAGTGGGGCGGCTGGAGCCACGACGGCGAGCAGTTCGCGTTCACCTCGAACCGGCGCGACGAACGCGTCTTCGACGTCTACGTGCAGGACCGCGAGGCAGTCGGCGAGGCGGCGACGCTGGTCGCAGAGAGCGACGGCTGGTACTCCGCGGTCGGCTGGAGCCCCGACGACGACCGCATCCTGCTCCACGAGATGCACTCGAACTACGACCACGACGTCCACGTCCTCGACCTCGACTCCGGCGACCGCCGGCATCTGACGCCACACGACGAGGCGACGCGCTTCGGCAGTCTCGCGTGGGCACCGGACGGCGAGTCGGTGTACGTCACGACCGACGCCGACGCGGACACGCTGGAACTCGCCCGTCTCGACCTGGCGGACCTGTCGCTGGAGACGGTCGTCACCGGTGGCGACTGGAACGTCGACAGCGTGGCGATCCACCACGAGACGGGTCGGGTGGTGTACGCCCGGAACGTCGACGGCTACACCGAACTGACGACCGGCGAACTCGACGACTCGGGTGAGATCGACGAGTTCGGACAGGTCGACCTCCCCCTGTCGGTCTCGGGCGGGATCAGCTTCGACCCCGACGCGGAGCGGTTCGCCGTCACTGCGACCGGGAGCACGCTGAACACCAACGTCCACGTCGTGGACCTGGAGACCGGCGAGGCGACGCGCTGGACGCGCGCCTCGACCGCCGGTATCCCGCCGGAGACGTTCGTCGAACCGGAACTCGTCCACTACCCGACCTTCGACGGCCGGGAGATTCCGGCGTTCTTCTCGCTCCCCGAGACGGACACCGGCACCGGTGAGACGCCGGTCATCGTGGACATCCACGGCGGGCCGGAGTCCCAGCGCCGTCCCTCGTTCAACGGCGTGAAGCAGTACTTCCTCTCGCGGGGCTACGCCTACTTCGAACCGAACGTCCGCGGGTCGACGGGCTACGGGAAGGAGTACACGCGCCTAGACGACGTGCGCAACCGGATGGACTCGGTCGCAGACATCGAAGCGGGCGTCGAGTGGCTCCACGACCACCCCGCAGTGGACCCGGACCGGATCGTCGCCTACGGCGGCTCTTACGGCGGGTTCATGGTTCTCGCGGCGCTGACGGAGTATCCGGACCTGTGGGCCGCCGGCGTCGACGTGGTCGGGATCGCCAACTTCGTCACGTTCTTAGAGAACACCGGCGAGTGGCGGCGCGAACACCGCGAGGCGGAGTACGGCTCTCTGGCGGACGACCGGGAGTTCCTCGAATCCATCTCGCCGACCAACAACATCGAGAAGATCGAAGCGCCGCTGTTCGTCCTCCACGGCGAGAACGACCCTCGGGTCCCGGTCGCGGAGGCCCACCAGATCGTCGAGCAGGCCCGCGCTCAGGGCGTGCCGGTCCGAGAACTCATCTTCGAGGACGAGGGCCACGGCTTCTCGAAGTTGGAGAACCGAAAGGCGGCCTACCGCGCCATCGCGGAGTTCCTCGACGACCACGTCTGAGCGAGGGTCGTCGGCTCAGCTGTAGCGTTCCTCGTTCCACGGGTTCGCCGTGTTCGAGTAGCCACGCTTCTCCCAGTAGCCGCGCTCCGGGTCGGTCAAGAACTCGACGCCCGTCACCCACTTCGCACCTTTGTAGGCGTACTTGTGTGGCGTGACGACGCGCAGTGGCCCGCCGTGGTCCGCCGGCAGTGGGTCATCGTCGTACGCCCACGTCAACAGTACCTCGTCGCGCAGACAGTCCGAGAGCGGGAGATTCGTCGTGTAGCCGTCTGCGGCGTGGAACATGACGTGGACCGCGTCGTCGTGGACGCCGACGTGGTCCGCCAGCGTCGGGAACGTGACACCCGTGAACTCGCAGTCGAACTTCGACCACCCGGTGACACAGTGGAAGTCCTGCACCTGCGTCTCGCTCGGCAACTCGCGGAACTCCGGCAGTGTCGCGTCCAGTGGCTCCTCGACTGCGCCCCACACCTCGATCCCCCACGAGTCCGGATCGCCGGACGGCGTCCCGCTCTTCGACAACACGGGGAAGCGACTGGTCTCCCGCTGTCCCGGCGGGAGGCGGTCGTCGCCGAACTTCCGGTAGAGGTCCGTGACGTTCCTCGTCATACCCGACCCAGGACCGCGACCGTGGTAGGCGTTCCGACTCGGCCCGTGTGACTCCGAGTGCCCCGGTGGAACCCGGAGAGACGAAAGATCACTGTCCAGAATCGAAAGAAATCTGTTCGTTCTCCCGACTCGAGTTCGGTATCGACCGAAAACGGACCGAAAACGGCGTATCCCGCCCCCGCCAGACTTATATATACCCCCTTCAAATCCCCGGCCGTTCAGAATGCCGAAAGTCGAGATCACTATCCCCGAACATCTTGAGATGCAGATCACCCAGCTCGTCGAGCAGGGTGAGTTCATGAACCGGGAGGAGGCGGTCGAAGAACTCCTCTCGACCGGATTGAAAGCGTACAAGACGAGCGGGCCGATGGACGACGAGCAGGAACCGGGCTTCGAGGACGACGGGATGATGGGCCACGACGACGAGTACGTCTTCTAAACTCGTCTCGGGTGTGCGACAAGTGCCCAATAACGCTTAAGCGGGCTACAGTGCATAGGGACGCTCATGCACAAAGACGAGCTTCTCGAACTGCACGAACAGATGGTCACGATCATGAACCACTTCCGCTCGCAGAACACGGTCGACGACGAACTGTTCGAACCCTACGAGGGACTCGGCGTCGATCCGTCGCACGTCCACAAGTCCAAGAGCGAGCACAAACACGCCGTCTTCGTCCTCGGCAACGCACTCGCCACCGCGATGAGCGAAGACGAGTTCTCCAACGCCGGCCGGGTCGGCAAGCGGATGGAGGAACTCGCCAAGGACGCCGAGTCGAAACTCTGAGCCGGGTCGGTCCCGCGGTCGGTCGTCTCACGGAGCGACAGCAGTAAACCGACTCTCTCGTCACCCCATCTCGTCTCACACTTCTCGCCGCCGGCCGCTTCTCTCGCTCTCGATCACCGACCTCCCACCAGCGATCGCTTGTTTCCGCCGCTCAGGTCGGTTCTCCGGGCGCTTCGTCGCCGACGCGGAGCGTCAACACGGGGACGTTCGAGGCGCGGACGACCTTCTCTGCGACACTCCCGAGCAGCAGTCGGTCGATCCCACCGCGTCCGTGAGTGCCCATGACGATCAGGTCACAGCCCTCTCGCTCGGCGTACTGGACGATCTCGGTGCTGGGCGACCCGTCGATGACGTGGGTCGTCACGTCGACGCCGGAGCCCTCGGCGCACTCGCGAACCTGCTCCAGTGCGCTGTCGGCGTCCGAGCGCAGCATCTCGTCGACTCCTTCCATCGAGGCCTCCATCGGGAGACCGGCGAGGCCGGCGGTGTTGACGACGTAGATCGCGTGGATCTTCGCGTCGTGGGCGGCCGCGAGGTGGATCGCGTGGGTGATCGCGCGCTCGACGCCGGCCGATCCGTCGGTCGGAACGAGCACGCGGTCGTACAGTGCCATGTTCTCTCGTACCACGCTTCTCGTCGGTCAGGTAAGAAGATTTCGCGCGAACCGGTGCGACCACCTGGAAGTGACGACAGCGGATCGGTCAGTGACGGTGCTCCCGAATCGGGTGACGACCGAGCCTGGAAGGCGACGAGGGGTGTCGGAGCCGGGTGGCTCGCCGGGTTCCGGGCTGGCGACAGCACCCGCGACTGGATCCACACCGCACCCGCCGACAGCACCGCACCTCGGACCTCCCCAGCCTCGTCGGATGCTCTCCGCACCGCCCGCATCCGACTCCCTCGCACGTCTGGCGAGAGACACGCTCTCGCTGACCCTCGTCACCGGCGCGCCGCGCCGACTGCCAGCGAGCCCCTCGGTCTCGCCCTGTTCGGTCCCCTCACGAGGACGACGCCTCGCGCGCGCCGTCCGCAGACTCACAGACTGAACCGCTCGAACTCCACCCCGAACAGCTATTCGTGGCTCACACGGCCGAACAGCCTTCCTTCCAGTCACTCCGGGCGTGAGTCCCGAGCAAAGCTTTTGCCCGGAGACAGGAATGGTAACGTGCACCATGAAGAAACTCATCAACGAGCCGGGTGACGTGGTCGACGAGATGCTGGACGGGATGGTCGCCGCGTACCCGGATCGGCTCCGACGGCTGGACGGAAACGAGGTGCTGGTGCGGTCTGACGCGCCGGTCGCGGGGAAGGTCGGTATCGTCTCCGGCGGCGGCAGTGGCCACGAACCGACACACGCGGGCTACATCGGCGACGGGATGTTGGACGGCGCGGCCGCCGGCGAGATATTCACCTCGCCGACCGCCGACCAACTCGACGCGATGATCCAGGCCTGTGACGCCGGCGAGGGCGTCCTCTGTGTCGTGAAGAACTACGAGGGCGACGTGATGAACTTCGACACCGCCGGCGAGATGGCCGGGATGGAAGACGTCGACGTCGAACAGGTCGTCGTCAACGACGACGTCGCGGTGGAGGACTCGCTGTACACCTCCGGCCGCAGAGGTGTCTGCGGGACCATCCTCGTCCACAAGGTCGCCGGCGCGAAGGCCGCCGAGGGCGCGGACCTCGCGGAAGTGAAGCGGGTCGCGGAGAAAGTCATCGACAACGTCGGGACGATGGGGATGGCGCTCACCTCCTGTGTGACGCCGGAGAAGGGCGAACCGACCTTCGACCTCGGCGAGGACGAGATCGAACTCGGCATCGGGATCCACGGCGAACCGGGCACCGAGCGTACCGACGTCATGTCCGCCGACGAGATCACCGACCACCTGACACAGAACGTCCTCGACGACCTCGACCTCGACGCGGGACAGGAGGTCGTCACCATCGTCAACGGGATGGGTGGCACGCCCCTGTCGGAACTGTTCGTCGTCAACCGTCGCCTCCAGCAACTGATGCACGACCACGGTCTGGAGACCTACGACGCGTGGGTCGGCGACTACATGACCTCACTCGACATGATGGGCTGTTCGATCACGGTCTGTGCGGTGGACGACGAACTGAAAGACCTGCTGGACGCACCGGCCGACACCCCCGCGCTGAAGGTCTGAGTCGCACAGCCATCCACGACTCTCGATCCGTCTTCTTTCGCTGTCGTGCTCGAGGCACGCCACCACGCGACAAGGTGATATACGCGCTCGGCCTAACCGATGGTAAGTGTCGGGGCGTTCGCCACCTGTTCGACCGCGTTCGGGCGATCTGCGGCGATCGACCGGCGCAGACTCATGCAACAGGATATCGACCTCGAACGACTGTACCGCGACGTGATCCCGTCGGTCGTCTCCGTCTACGTCGCCAGCACCGGCCCCGGCATGGGGTCGGGATCGGGCTTCGTCTACGACGACAGCCACGTGCTCACGAACCAGCACGTCACCGCCGGCCAGCGAGAGGTCGAACTCCGCTTCTCGGACGGTCAGTGGCGCACCGGCAGAGTCGTCGGCGAGGACGCCTACACCGACCTCGCAGTAGTGGCAGTCCCGGACCTCCCGGCCAGAGCGACGCCGCTGACGGTCGCAAGCGAGAACCCTTCCCCGGGACTCCCGGTCGCCGCACTCGGCAACCCACTCGGTCTCGAGGGCTCGATCACGGCGGGCATCGTCTCCGGATCGAACCGGTCGATGGCGACCTCCAACGGCTTCGCCATCCCGGACGTGGTCCAGACCGACGCGCCGATCAACCCCGGCAACTCCGGCGGCCCACTCGTGGCACTCGCCGCGGACGCCGACCCCGACGATCCGGCCTACGAAGTCGTCGGCGTCAACCGCGCGAAGTCCGGCGACAACATCGGCTTCGCGGTCTCGCCGACAATCGTCCACCGGGTCGTCCCGGACCTCGTCAGCGACGGCAAGTACCGGCACTCGTACCTTCGCGCCAGAACGCTGGACGTGACGCCCTCGGTCGCCGAGGCGAACGGACTGGACGCTCCACGCGGTGTTCTCGTCGTGGACGTGACCGAGGGGCCGACCGGCGGGGACAGCCTGCGCGCCTGCACGACACGCCGGACGGTTCGAGGCAGAGAGATACCGGTCGGCGGCGACGTGATCGTCGGGATCAACGGTCACGAACTGCGCGCCCACGAGGAACTGATGCGGTATCTCATCACCGAGACGCGACCGGGCGAACCGGTCAAGGTCGACGTCCTCCGCGACGGGCAGGAGACGACTCTCCGCGTCGTTCTCGGCGAACGCCCGGCGGCGACACCCCGTGATCGGACGCGCGGGGGACGCAGAGGTGGTCGCGGCCGAGGCGGACGCGGTGGCGGTGGTCGTGGCGGACGGGGCGGTGGCGGCCGTGGTGATAGCGGTCGTGGTGGTCGACGCGGCGGGAGCGGTCGTGGTGATCGTGACAGGCGCGATGGCGACGACGACAGCGGTCGTGACGGCGACGACGGCGGGAACCGAATCCCCATCGAGTGACGACGAGAGGAGCGGACGACGCAGCCCTGCTCAGTCGGTCGTCGGGATGGCGACCGCGCCGGCGACGAAGAACGCGACCGCCAGCACCGCCAGCACTCCGAAGTTGAGCCAGACCAGCGACGGCTCCGTCCCGGCACCGACCGCCGGCGGCGAGGTGACGGCCCGGACGCCACGCGCGAAGTAGGTCAGCGGCGAGAGGTCGACCACCGGCCGGAACCACGCCGGGAGCAGATCCAGCGTGACGAACGTCTCCGAGAGGAACAACAGCGGGAGCGCGACCGCGTTGCTCGCCGCGATGACGCCGTCCTGTGAGTCGGCGACCCGGCCGAGCACCGCGCCCAGTCCACAGAACAGCGCGACCGCGAGTGCGACGAACGGCACGAGCAGCAGCAGGTACGGCGACACGACGATCTGTGCGCCCGTCGTCAGGACGACCAGCGCGAGCAGAAGGAGACCGGCCGCGCCGATGACGGCGACGTTGACGAGGGTGTGTGCCAGCAACCACTCGGCAGTCGAGAGCGGCGTCGTCGCCAGTTTCTCGAACCGGTTGCCCTCGCGGTGGCGAGCGATCTCGCTCCCGACACGCGAGAGCGGGGTGAAGAGGACGACGACCGCGAGATAGCCCGGCAGATAGTAGACCGGCGGTTGGGAGAACAACCCGCCACCGGTCGGTCGGGTCCCGACGAGGACGCCGAAGATCAGGATCAGGATCACCGGGAAGAAGAACGTGAAGAAGACCGCCGTCCGGCGTCTGAGGAAGGAGGCCAACGCGGCCGAGAACTCCGCGCCGACGCGACGCGTGGCCGTCATCGCGTGCCCCCCTGCCGACCGCCGGTGGCGGCGCTCGCACTCTCGGTCCCCTCGCCTGCCGTCTCGTCCGGTGGCGACTCACCCGGCGACTCGCCGGGCGTGACCGCCTCGGGGTCGGCGACGGTCCTGCCGCCGGCGTCCACGCGCTCCCCGGTGAGCGTGAGATACACGTCTTCCAGGTCGGGTTGTGCCCACGCCAACGTGTCGTACTCGACGCCGTGGTCCGCGAGGAGTTCGACGACCGGGCCGATGTCGGTCGGAGTGACCGGCCTGACGACGACACGCTCGGGACCGGTCTCGACCGCCAACTCGGTCTCGGCGAGCGCCGCGACGGCCGACTCGGGATCGTCGGTCTCGAAGGTCAATCGCGTCTCGCCGCCGTAGTCCGCGATCAGTTCCGCCGGCGAACCGACCGCGACGAGTTCGCCGGCGTTCAGCAGGCCAACCCGGTCGGCGAGTCGCTGGGCCTCCTCCATGTAGTGGGTCGTCAGGAAGACCGTGGTCCCGCCGCCGGCGAGCGATTCGAGGAGCGACCAGAGCGCGCGTCGGCCGGCGGGGTCGATGCCGGTCGTCGGTTCGTCCAGAAAGAGGATGTCCGGATCGTTCACCAGCGCGGTCGCCACGCAGGCTCTCCGCTGTTGACCGCCGGAGAGCGTCTCGTACCACGTGTCGGCGTCGTCGGCCAGTCCCACGTCCGCGAGCACTGATTCGGTGTCGCGGGCCTCGTCGTACAGGCCGCCGTAGTAGTCCACGAGTTCGCGCGCGGTGAGCCGCGAGGGTGGGTCGAACGACTGCGGGAGCAGGCCGATCCGCTGTGGGTCGAGCGCGTCGGCCGACTCGCCGAAGACCGCGACACGGCCCTCGACCTCCGTGGTCCCGGTCAGCGCACGTACGAGCGTCGTCTTCCCGGCCCCGTTCGGGCCGATGAGACCGAACACCTCGCCCGTCCCGACCGACAGCGAGACGCCGTCGAGCGCGACCGTGTCGCCGTACTCGCGGCGCACGTCCTCCGCGACGACTGGCTCCGTCATACCTCTCGCTACCGGCGGTTCGTGGGTAAGGATTCCGTTTCCGGTGGGTCGACGTGAGTCGTCCGGCGGTCGGTGCCGGCGTGCGTCGATGACTCAGCGCAACCGCCGGAGTTGCCAACTGATCCCGACGCCGACGACCAGCAGGACGACGAGGTTGAACGCGGTCCGGAACAGCGACCGGAACTCGGGGGCGATCCAGTCGGTGATGACCTGCGAGGCCGAGAGGTACAGCGAGACGACCGCGACCCCCGCGAGCAGTAGGAAGCCGGCGAGCAGGACGTAGTCGATGTACCGCCTGACTCGACTTTCGTCCGTCCCCTCGTCGCTCGACCGCTCATCGCCGACGTCCTCGTCATCGCCGACACCGACGGCGGTCGCTGGCTCACTCTCCTCGCCGGCGAGTGCGTCGTCGCTCACGCGGCCCACCTCCGGGCCAGCAGGCCAGCAGAGAACAGTGCGACGAGCGCGACGACCGGCCCGAAGCCGGGTGCCTGCGTGTCGAGGCGGGTCGGATCGCTGGTCGGTCGGCCACCGTCAGTGGCACTGTCCGACTCGAAGTCGCTCACCTCGAACTCGACCTCCTCGCGGGTCTCGTCGGCCGAGATGGTCCGCGACGGATCGAGGTTCGCGGTGCTTCTGGCGGTGTCGATCAACACGCCGTCCCGCCAGAGGGTGGCGTCGAGGTAGTAGTTGTACCCCTCCGGCACCGTCAGGCGAACGCTCGGCGCGACGGTCCGACCGGGGCGGATCGAGCCGACCCGAACCGAGGCGCGGTCGGCGACGACGTTCGACTCGGCCTGCCGCGCGACCACGGTCACGCGGAGGTCGTCGGGTGCGGTGTCGCCACCGTTCGTCAGCGCGGTCGAGACGTTCAGCGTCGTGCGGTTCGGGCCGGCGTCCGCCACCGAGTAGGAGAGTTCCGGGAGCGCGTCGGTCTCGGCGAAGGTCACGTCGCTCCGGGCGTACGGTGGCTGGAGCGCCGAGAGACCGGAGAGCGTGGTTCGACCCTGGTCGACGCGCTCGCCGTCGCGGTAGACGACGGTCTCGATCCGGTAGCCGCCCTCGCGTTCGACGCTGAGGGTCGCGTTCGCGGTCGTCTCGCGGTCGCCACGGAGTGTCCCCACGTCGACCCGGCGGGTCGTCTGGAGGAGTCCGGAGTCACCGTCGACCGCGCGGACCACGAGCGTCACGTTCTCGCTCGGGTTGCCGGCGTGGCGGAGGCGCGTCTCGACGCGGAGGTCGACGGTCGCACCCGAGACGTTCTCTGCGGCGACGGCGGCGTCGGCGATCTGGACGGGGCCGGGTCGCACCACCTCGCGGGAGTCGGGGCCTGCGAGGACCCCCGGGACCACGCCGGCGACGAGGAGGGCGACCGCGACCGTGCCGACGGCTCCGGCCGTCAGCAGGCGTTCGCGGTTCATATCCGGGAGTGCGCGGGAGTGAGATAAGTGTCTTGTGTCGAACTGGTTCGTGCGGCGTCGAACGGTCGCCGTCGCCTCAGTTCGTGCGACACGCCCACACGAAATCGGCACGCGCCGGCGGGCGATTTGGGACCGGTTTTAAGTCGTCTCGCGGGGGTCGTTCGAGTATGACGCTGTTCGTACTCGGGACGAACTCGGTTCACCACAGCGCCGCTATCGCCGACTACCTCGACGGCCGTGTCGGGCCCGACGACGAGGTCCACGCGATCAACTCCCAACAGGGTGGGGACGCCACCAGTGCCGAGGACGTGCGCGACGGCGAGGACGCGCTCAACGCGATCCGATCGCGTCTCGGCGACGCGACGACGGTCGAGACACACCAGTTCATCCGGGGGAACGATCCCGAGGAGGACGTGCTGGGCTACGCCGACGAGGTCGATGCGGACGAGATCGTCATCGGTATCCGGAAACGGAACCCGACGTCGAAGGTAGTGTTCGGGTCGACCGCACAGAAGATCTTGCTCCGGTCGAACCGACCGATGGCGGTCGTCCCGCTGGAGTCGGTCTGACTACTCGAAGTTCCGGGCGTACTCGACGCGCCGGCCGCTGTCGTCAACGCGGACGACGTAGAAGTCGGCGTCGCGGGCGTCGGCGGCATCGCTGAGTGCGCCGTGGCGGTCCGTCGCGGCGTCGCCGGTCTCGACGGCGACGATGCGTGCGGTGCCCTTCCGGGTCGCGTAGATGTCGGGGTCGTAGTCCGCGAACGGGCCGGGCTGATCGAAGCGGTCCAGTGCCGCCTGCACGCACCACCCGCTCTCGACGAGTTCGTCCGCTTCGCGTTCGATCCCGACCTCGCGGGGCGACCGTCCGCCGTCCGCCGACGCTCGTGTCTGACTCATGGATTCGTGTTTTCGTTCTCACGTGATAAAGCTGGTAGAAGGCGTGTTAACCCGACACGTGGCGGCTCGCGCCCGCTCGCCGGCTCTCGGGGGTCGGCTCCCGCGGTGGTCCCTCCGTCGACTGGCGGCGACCGAAGCCGGTCCCCCCGGACGCGTGAGCCATCGACTCGTCGCCGGTCGTCGTGCGCTTCGCTCGGGTCCTGCTCGGTGTCGGTCGCCAGCAGACTGCGTCCTCCTGGGGTCCGGGTCGCGCCGCGTGACCGAACGACGGTCGTGGCGGTCGCTTGTCGGGCGTCCGTGCGATCGAAACCACTCGCAGACGGCGTCCCGCGCTCAGAGTCCCAGCGCGGTGAGGATCGGCACTCCGGTCGCGAGCGACCCGAGGAGGTAGCCGGTGATGGCCCCGCCGTTCAGCAGTGGGAGTCCGGCGTGAGCGCGTCCCGCGAACACCATCCTGAGCAGGATCAGCAGGCCGAGGAAGGTGCCGACCATCGACAACAGCGCGGGGAGGTTCAGCACCGAGAGGAGGCCGGTGCCGAGCGGATCGGCGGGTGAGAAGAACGCGGCGCTGGCGACCATCACCGTCGGCATCACCGCGTCACCCAGTCCGATGAAGAAGGCGTCGCGGTCCGGTTCGTCGGTGTCGTCGGGGTCGACGCGCCCCTCGCCCAACTCGAACTCGCCGTCGCCGCCGACGTTCACCGCCGGGTCGTCGCGCTCGTCGGCCACCGACTCGCCGCCGTCGGCCTCCGGCGCGGCCCCTCCCGACTCGGTGGCACCGGCGTCCGTGCCGCCGGGGGCGTCCTCGTCGTCACCCTCTACGGCGGGCGTCTGCGAGAAGTCCTCGTCAAGGAGGGAGTACGAGAGAGTCAGTGGGACGACCAGCACCACGGGGATCTTGAGGTTCATCACGCCCTCGGCGAGGTCCAGCATGTGCTCGGTGCCGTAGACGCTGATCGCGTCGTACACCGCGAGCACCGTCAGGAGGACGATCGCCGGGAGCAGGCCGAAGCTGATGCCGAACAGGCCCGCCGCGCCGGCACCCATCAACACTCCGGCGGTGTCGATGACGTACCACTCCGGGTAGAGCAGGAGCGCGACCGAGACCCCGCCGGCCAGCGCGATAGACAGCAGGTTCGCGGGGCCGGCACCGATCACACCCCCCAGCGCGGGCGGGATCACCGCACCGAAGACGTACCACGACAGCAGTCCGGAGGTGAAGACGATCAGGCCTCGGATCAGTCGGTCGAGATTGTACTTGAACGCGGCGAGCATGACGACGGTCGCCACGAGAATCGCCCCGATGTACAGCAGACTGTTCGTCGGGTCGGTCGGGTCCTCGACGGTCTGGTACCCCTGCTCGTAGAACGTCGGCACCAGTGCCAGCGCGCCCAGTTGGACGAGGAGGAAGATCAGGACGGCGAACGCGACGCCACCCCACTCGCGTCGATGCATACCGTCGGCTTCGCAACCCAGCGGTTTGGCCGTTGTGTTCTCCGAGTCGGTGGCTGGCGGTCGCCGGCCGTCGACCGAGTGTCACCGGTGACCGAGATCAGTCGCCGGTCGAGTCACCGCGCGTACAGTTTCTCGCCGACCAAGGTCGGCAGCGACACGCCGTCGTCGGGCGTGATCGCCACGTACGGGCGGGAGACGGGGCCGAACACGTCGACGACGCGCCCGACCGCAGAGAGCGACTCGTCGACGGCTTCGACGCCGATGTCGGGGTGGTCCGCGTCGTCACAGCGGACGATCGCGAGTCCCTGTGCCGTCCGGGAGACGGTGCCGAGTCGGTGCATCAGTCGCGGAGGATGGCGACGTAGGCGGCGACGGCCTGCACGAGGTCGTTCTTCGTCGAGTCCTCGGCACCCTTCACCAGCACACGCCCGCGCTGTTCCCACTCGCGGGGGTACGTCTTGTCGCGCTCTACGACCGCGTCGTAGCCGACCTGCTGGACCGCCTTCGCGATCTCCTCGACGGTCGGTTCTTCCACCGCGTCGTCTCTCGGGACCCGCCGCCCCTTCCGGCGGGTCAGCGCCGCGTCGATGTACGCGGGCCAGATGACGTTCTCGACCATACTCGAGAGGGGACGCGCCGGCCGTAATACGGTTGTGGTTGCCGGGGGCCTGCGTGGCGACGACCCCGAGTCGTCCCCACTCGTCTCAGCCGAGACTCGCCAGCAGGTTCAGGACGTACACCGTCCGGAGCATCTCGGCGGACGCGCCCCGGTCGAAGACGAGTTCGTCGGTCGCCATCACGTGGTCGAGTACGTCCTCTGAGGCGTGGTCCGGCGCGGCGGCGATGCCGGTCCCGTTCGATTCGGCCCACTCCATCACGCGGAGATCGGACTTGCTGTCGCCCATCACCGTGACGAAGGGGTCGTCGACCTCCAGAACGTCGAGTGCGGCCTCGACGCCGGCGACCTTGTTCAGTTCGAGCGATCCGATCTCGGCGGCGTCGGCGTGGTAGTACGCCACGTCGATTCGGTCGAAGACCTCGGCGAGGTCCCCGGGCACCTCGTCGGGGTCCACGTCGGGGTACTCGCCCTCCTGTTCGAGGACGGTCCGTATCTCCGGGTCGGCGTCGGCGTAGTACGCCCGCGCCCACTCGGTCCCGCGGTCGTCGTCGGTCACCGCCTCGCCGAGGAGATCGAGCAGGTAGACCAGCCCTCGGTCGATGACTCGTTCGGCGTCCGGCGACCCGATGTCGAAGTTCGGCTTCAGGGTGACGTTGAACTCGTTGCCCTGCAGGTGGACGCCGCGCCGGAGGTCGTCGGGCGCGTCCGGGAGGACGCGACTCCGGATCTCGTCGAAGACGGACCTGATCTCCTCGTCGAGTCGCTCGTACAGCAGTTGTTTCGTCCGGGAGCCGTGTCCCGGCGTGAAGACGCCGGTCCCGGCCTCGTAGACGATAGAGAAGGTGCCGGAGTGGACGAGTTCGTTGCCGAGACCCTGGATCATGAACCCCTTCACGTTCTCCAGGGTCTGGCCGGTACAGATGACGATGGGGACCCCGGCCTCGTGGAACTCGGTCAGGACGTGGAGTGTCTCGCGGGGGATCTCGTTGTCCGTGTTGCCGGCCGAGCGCAGGGTCTCGTCGACGTCCAACACGAGTGCGTTCACCTCGCGGTCGTACTTCGAGAGCAGATCCAGCGCCGTGAACGCCTGATCGCGGGAGGCCTTCGCGGCGACCTCACAGAACGTCGCGCCCGACGCGAAGGAGTCGCGTATCTCCTGTTTTCGCTCGTCCAGTTCCTCGTTGGCCTCCTGCCAGTGGTCGAGTGCGACGCGGGAGTCCACCGGCGGGAACACGTCCACGAAGTCCTGGTAGGCCCGCAGTGTCTCCGTGTCGAAGTCGTCGTAGAGTCGATAGAGAAGGTCGTACCGCTCCATGCGTGTCAGTCGGTCGGACTCCGGCTTAAACGTCTTGACTGGCGCAACGCCCGGCGGGGTAGTCGGTGCCGGCAGGGAAGTCGGTCGATGCCGGCAGGGTAGCCGGTCGATGCCGGCAGGGAAGTCGGTCGATGCCGGCAGGGTAGCCGGTCGATGCCGGCAGGGAAGTCGGTCGATGCCGGCAGGGAAGTCGGAGCCAGCAGGGAAGTCGGACAGTGCCGGCGGGGTCACAGCAGGAACGTCTTCGACCGCTCCGAGAGGTCGAGGAAGGAGTCGGCGGCCTCGACCAGTTCGTCCGCGGTCGACTCCGAGAAACCCATCACCTCGACGCGGACGCCCTCGTGACGCAGGTGCGAGCAGAGCCGCGAGAAGTCGCCGTCACCGGTGCAGAGGACGACGGTGTCGACGTGGTTGGCGAGCGTCACGGCGTCGAGGCTCATCCCCACGTCCCAGTCGGCCTTCTTCGAACCGTCGCCGAACGTCTTGATGTTCTTGATCTTCGTCTCGAAGCCGATGTCGACCAGCGCGTCGAAGAAACTCTCCTCCTCGGGCGAGTCGGCCCGGATCACGTATGCGATGGCGCGCGTGAGTTCCCGGCCCTGCACGCCCTTCTCCAGCAGTTTCGAGTAGTCGATGTTCCTGGAGTAGAGACTCTGTGCGCTGTGGTAGAGGTTCTGCGCGTCGGCCAGCACCGCGACGCGCTGGTTGGGGTGGATGTCGGTCATTGGGTCGTTCCACCGGGGCTGGCCGCTTAACGTCTTCCGTTGGCTACTCGGGTCGACCCCGCCACGGTGCCGGTCGTCCGCGACCGTGCGGCTCAGATCGTGTCGAGAACCCCGAGCACGCGCTCCTCCGCCTCGCGGCCGGGGTCGTGTTCCGACCCGTCACGATCCGACTCGCGGTGTTCGGCGACGGTGCGAGCCATCGCCTCCGGAACTGGCGTGGACTCCCAGCCCAGATCGGCGAGTTTCGCGGTGTCGAGGACGTGTGGGTACTCCCGGTAGAGGATGAAGTCGGTCGGTGCCAGTCCGGCGGCGGCGAGTTCGCGTTCCCCGGCGTGGACGACCTCGACTTCGGTGTCCATCGCCTCGGCGATCACCTCCAGCATCTCTTCGAGCGTGACGAGCCGTCGGTCGCCGACGTTGTAGGCCTCGCCGGCCTCGCCCTCCTCGCCGACGACACGCAGGGCACTCGCCACGTCCTCGGCGTAGGCCCGGTGCCAGATGTTCGTGCCGTCGCCGGGGACGAGCACGCGGTCGTGGTGCTCGACGCGGTCCAGCCAGTAGTCGAGTCGCTCGGTGTAGTCGTACGGCCCGTAGACGATACACGGCCGGACGGACATCGCGTTCACGCCGTCTTCGGCGGCCTGCGCGATGATGCGGTCGCCCTCGGCCTTTCGAGCCCCGTAACTCTCCGGGGAGTCGTCGGTCGCCTGTTCGGGCGTACAGTCGCAGAGTTCGGTGTCGTTCTCGCGCTTGGGGATCTCCTCGGTGCCGTACGCGGACCCGGAGGAGATGTAGACGTAGGCGTCGACGTCGGCGAAGACCTCCACGGCGGTCTCGACCTCGCCGGGTTTGTAGGCCACGCAGTCGACGACGAGGTCCGGTTTCGCGGAGAGCGCGGCGGTCTTGAGGTCGGTCGTGTCGGTGCGGTCGCCCTGGATGTGGGTCACGTCCTCGTCGGCGAAGGGGTTGTCGTGGTTGCCCCGGTTGAAGATGGTCACGTCGTAGCCGTGGTCGCGGAGGTCCTCGACGACGTGGCGCCCGATGAAGCGCGTGCCGCCGATGACGAGTGCAGTCTCCATACCACTCGGAGTCGGGCCGGGGACTAAAGCGTGGTCGATCCCGTGGCTCGCCGCCGGGCGCACTCGGTTCCCCGTCGTGATCCGTAGCTATTTGGTAGCCACACGTGACTGTCGGGCCGTGACCGCGATCCGGGCAGACGGCGTGGCGAAGTCGTACGGCGACGTGCAGGCACTCACCGACCTGTCGCTGTCGGTCGAGCGCGGCGACCTGTTCGGCGTCCTCGGCCCGAACGGGGCCGGGAAGACGACCACGATGGAGATTCTCACCGGACAACTCGACCCCGACACGGGAAGCGTCGAGGTTCTCGGAACCGACCCGACGACCGACCCGGTCGAAGTTCGGCGTCAGATCGGCATCCTGCCGGAACAGGAGTCGCCACCGAGTTTTCTGACGCCCCGAGAGTACTTCTCGTTCGTCGGGCGCGTGCGCGACGTGCCGGACGCGACCGTCGAGTCCCGCGTCGCCGAGTGGGCCGACCGACTCTCCTTCCGGGCGAAACTCGACACGCTCTGTTCGGACCTCTCGCGCGGGCAACAACAGAAGGTGATGATCACCGCCGCGTTCCTCCACGAACCCGAGGCCGTCTTCATCGACGAACCGCTGGCGAACCTCGACCCCATCGTGCAGGAGACGGTGAAGGAGTTCTTCGAGTCGTACCGCGCCGACGGGAACGCGCTGTTTCTCTCGACACACCACATCGAGGTCGCCGAGTCGATCTGCACCCGTGTCGCCATCGTCGCCGACGGGCGGGTCCAGCGTGAACGTCGGCCGGCCGAGTTGGGCGAGGGGAGCCTGTTGGACGAGTTCCTCGCCAACATCAGATGATCGGACTTCGCGCGCTGTTCGTGACGATGGTCCGCGAGGAGTGGCGGTTCCACAGCGAACTGTTCGGCGGCCGGCGCTTCGCCGGCTTTCCGGTGTTCGTCACCCTGCTCGCCGCCGGCGCGGTGCAACTCCTCCAGTTCACCGGGACCTCGCTCTCGGGCGTCGTGGCGGGGCTCCACGCGCTGGTGTTCGCGTTCGGTCTCCACACCGGCACCATCGGTCTGCTCGGGCGGGATTCGGTCCGGGACCTGTTGGGGGAGGTCTCGTTGCTCCTCTTTGCGGACCGGACGCTCCCACTCTCTCGGACGCGCCTCTTGGCCGTCTTCGTCGTGAAGGACGTGGCGTACTACGCCGTCCTCTTTCTGCTTCCGCTCGCGCTGGCGTTCGTGCCCTCGGTGGTCGCAGGGCGGGTCCCCGCGACGCGCGTCCCACTGCTCTGGCTCACGACGACGCTGACCTTCTCGCTCGGTGTCGTCGTCACGCTGGCGGTCGTCGCCCTCCGGACGCGGGGGCGGCGCGGGACGCTCGGTCTGCTCGTTGGGGCGACTGCAGTCGGTGGGGGAGTCGCCCTCGGCGTGGACCTCGTCGCGTGGACGCCCTACACACTCCTCCGCGATGGCGTCGGAATCGGACCGCTGTTTCGAGCCACGACTCCGACAGTGCTCTTCGGCCTGCTGGGACTGTTCGCGTACGACACCAGGTTCGAGCGTCCGGCGCGGACGACCGACGACCGGTTCTCGGCGTGGCGTGCGCGCCTGCGTGACGACGACGGTCTGCTGACGCGCACCTTGCTCGACGTGGCGCGGAGCAGCGGCGGCCTCGTGAAGGTCCCCTTCTCTGCGGGGATCATCCTCGCGGTCGCGGTCGTCCTCGTGGAGTTCGCGGGCGTCGTCACGGGGCGGACGCCCGCGACCGGTGTCTCGCTGGGCGCGCTGCTCGGGTTGTCGGGCTTCACGACCTACAACTGGCTGACGGGCTTCGACGGTCCCCGGTCGTACCTCGCCTTCCCGGTGTCCATCGCGGACGTGCTCCGGGCGAAGTTCCGCGCCTTCCTCCTGCTCGGCCCGCCGGTCGCTTTGGGGTTCTACCTCGTCGCGGTCGCGTGGTTCGGCGCACCACTGCTCGACGCCATCGCGGGTGCGGTGCTCTGTCTCGGCCTCCAGTCGTACCTGTTCGGGACGACGGTCTACCTCACCGGACTGCAACCGGACGAGTTCCTGTTCGACACCGTGCTGTTCGCGGGGTTCACGCTGGCCGTCGCGGTCGTGCTCGTCCCCTTGCTCGTCGTCGGGTTCGTCGTCCCGCCCTCGGGCAGTGTCCTCGTCGGCCTGACCGTCGCCAGTCTCGTGATCGGTCTCGTCGGTGTCTCGTTGGCCCGGCGCGCCGAGAGTCGGTGGACACGCATCTACCGAGACGGTGACTTCTGAGTCGACGGTCGTCTGAGGTCTGCGCCGACCGTCTCGCGGAGTAGTCGGGCAAAAGCCGACGTCAGTAGGTTCGGCAAAAGCCGACGTCAACAGAGTCGACGAGAGTTGGGTCGCAGAAGCGGTCGACACCTGCCCGGCCGTCGCGTGGTCTCGGGTGCGGTCGCGACTACTCCTCGGCGACGGGGACCGACGACTCGACTCTCCGCTTCAGTGCGTCGTTCATCTCGCCGAACCCCTGTTCGACCTGCGAGACGAGTCCCGCCGGCATCGCGGCCGCCAGCACACCCTCGAACGACTCCGTCTGGGTGAACCGCGTCCTGTCCCCGCCGTCGAGTGGCGTCAACAGGAACGTGTGTTCGGCCGACAGCACGCCCGGAATCGGCGAGTCCGAGCGCCAGCGCAGTTCCCGTTCTGCGTCGAAGGTGATCACCTCCGGGAGGATGACGACCGGCGGGAGCCCAGGCTGTGAGAGCAGTGCCCTGAGTCGGGCACCCTCCTCTGGCCGGCCACGTACCCGGCGCAGAAGCGGGTTCCAGTCGCGGTACGACCCGAAGTCCAGCAGTTCCCGCCAGACGACAGCCGGCGGCGCGTCGATCTCGACCGTCGACTCCACGTGCCGATCCATCGTCCGTGTGTAGGCGTCGACCGGCATAGGTGTCCCGACTCCAGCCCGCAGAGCGACGTTTTTGGGGGTCGCGCCCCTACCACTTGTATGGACGACTACGACGCCGTGCTGATCTACGACGGGGAGTGTCCCTACTGTTCGGTCGCGGCGCGCGCGCTAAAGAAACTGGACGACGTGGCCGCCATCTCGTGGTACGAGGACACCGCCCAGCAGGTACTCGAAGCGCAGTTCGGCGAGACCCCCTTCGCCATGGTGCTCGTGGACCGCCGGCTGAACCGGGTGTACGCCGGCCGCTCGGCCGCGAAGGAACTCGCCGACCGCGCCGGGATGCCGGGCATCGTCGGCTCGCTCGTCCGGGACAACTACGAGACCATCGCGGACGTGGTCGGGAAAGCCAGCGGTCGCGGCCGGGACCCGGACGACTACCACGACGAGTACCCGCTGGCCGACGGCGTCCGGGAGTTGTTCGACGCCCTCGTCTCTGCCAGCGAGGAGCGGCCCGAAGCGCTGACCGGCTGAGACGCGGCCTCTCTCCGACCGCGCTACACCCCGTGGACCGACTGCTACCAGTCACTCGTGGCGTTCGGCCACCGACTGCCGCCAGTCAACCGCGACGTTCGACCGCCGACCTGACCGGCGGGAGCACCTCGGCGAGGATCGCTTCGAGTGTCGGCTCACGGTCTCGAATCACGGAGAGCGCGGTGACACACTCGAACTGGTCGTCCGCGTCGGCGACGTAAACCCGAAACTCTGTCTCCGTGAGGCGCGCCCGAACGACCGGGTCGGTCCCACCCTGCCGGTCCGGGTCGGCACCGCGAGCGAACAGGAAGTCCACGTCGGTCGTCTCGTCGGCGTGGACGACCCGGTGGTCGAAGTCGGCCAGACCTTCGATCTCCGCGAGTACCTCCGACGCGAGATCACTGACCGCCTGTGGCCACTCGCTCGCCTGCCGTTCGACCAGTCTGTCGAGTCGCTCCGCGACCGACTCCGGTCTCGGAATCTCGACGCCACGCTTCCGGATCAGCGACGACAGGTCGCTCCCGTCGAGCAGTCGCACGCCGGACTCCTCCGCGAACGCCCGTGCCTCCGCCGTCACCGGTCCCGCGACTGCGACGACCACCGCGTCGAACGACTCCCCGACCGTGAGGATTTCGCGGAGTTCGACCTCGTCGAACTCCGGAACGGTCTCCTCACCACCGGACTCGTCGGTCTCCTCGCCGGATCGACCGGGGGCATCGGTCTCGTCGGCGACTCGCGGTGGCGTCGGGTCGACCGGTCGGCGGACGTGAAAGAGGAGTCGCCGGTCGTCCGACTCGGACTCGATCACGGCGTCGACCCCACCGGCGGGCGAGGGTGGCGCGACGGTGACGGCGGCGTCGGACGCGACCGTCTCGGCGACCTCGGCGACGAAGCGGCCGAAGGTCTCGTCGGACAGCGCACTGAGCCGACGCAGGGTGTCGGGGTCGGACACACTGGAGAGTCGCCCGCCAGCGACGAAAGCGTTCTGGCATCTCGGGTCGGCCGGTTCGACGCCGTCGCCTCCACCCACACGCCGAGAGCCGCCTTGCCGGAGAGCACCAGGCTTTTCGCCCAACGCGACCGACTGCCGGCCGTGACAGGCGACGACCGAGTCGCGGAGACGACCGGCGACCGCGGGACCTACACCCTCCTCCTCGTCCGCGATACACCCGGCGAGATCACGGCCGGCGCACTCGGAGCGTACCACCTGCCGGCCGGTGCCTACGCCTACGTCGGGAGCGCACTCGGCACCGGCGGGTTCGCGCGTGTCGACCGCCACCGCCGAGTCGCGGCCGGCGACCACGACACCCGCCACTGGCACGTCGACTACCTGACGGGCGACTCGGCGACCGAACTCGCGTCGGTCGTCACGACCGGCGGTGTCGACGCGGAGTGTCGGATCGCGGACGGGATCGACCGACGACTCTCGGCGCTCACGCCGAAAGCAGCGACAGCGCCGGCAGTGGAACCGATCGCCGACTTCGGTGCGTCGGACTGTGACTGTCGGACGCACCTGTTCGGCCACGACTCGCTCGGCGAACTGGAGACGGTCGTCGAGGAGGTACACGGTACGGTCCGCAGGTAGAAAGGGGACGTCCCCACGCGCATCACCGATCCGGGCAAGGTCGATGAGACGCGGTTGCCGGTTGTCAGAGGCACCCCGGCGTCTAGACGAGCGTCCCGGGATAACTTTACGTCACGCACCGCGACCGCGGTCGTGGGCTGACTCATCGTACTTATTCATTTCGCTCGTTTATCAATGCTCGGCGGCACCCGAACTCTTATGACTGCGCTGACGTGAGTTTCTGGTAGATGCAGCGCCCCGATCCCTCCGAAGTGATGGCGGTCGTGGCGCGCCGTGGTGACGTGCTCCGGGCACTCGCGGACGACGGTGGACGCAAGTGTGAACTGGACGACGAACTCGACGTGTCACGGTCGACGATAGACCGCGCGATCCGGGAACTCGAAGGACTCGGGTTGGTCGAACGCGCCGAAGACGGCTACTTCCGAACGTTGTCGGGGACCCTCGCGCTCGAGGAGTACGACCGATTCAAGTCCCGGATGGACGGCGTCCTCGAGGCACGGGACGTCCTCTCGCCGCTCCCGAGCGACGCCGACGTCGACGCCGCGGTCGTGGACGGCGCGGAGGTCGTCCTCGCGGATCGACACTCGCCGCTCAGGCCGGCGCGCCACCAGGTCGAGATCGTCGAGCGTGCGTCGCACGTCCGGGCCGCCGCCAGCGCCGTTCTCCCGCAGCACGTCGACGCCTACTACCAGGGGATCGTCGAACGCGGGATGCACGCCGAGATCATCCTCTCGACGCCGGTGATGGAGCGGGTCGTCGCCGATCACGACACGAAGTTCCACGACTCGCTCACGACCGGGCGTGTCGACCTGCGCCAACTCGACCGGGACCTCTCGTACAGCCTCATGGTCGCGTCGACGCCGGACGGTCCCGTGATGGGGATGCTCGTCTACGTCCAGGGCGGGATCAGAGGCTTCGTCGGCAACGACAGCCAGGAGGCGGTCTCGTGGGCGCGAGCACGCCTGGACGACTACTGGTCGCAGGCGTCCCCCATCCCCATCCCGGTCGAGGAGTAAGGCTTACCCGCTGGCCGGCGACGACTGGCGTATGTTCCCTGCGATGCCGTATCTCCGGTGGATCGACGGCCGGCCAGCGACGGCCACCTACGATCTCGGCTCCAGCGACCTGCGACCGGACACTCCGACGGACGGCGTCGTCCCGCGACCACTCGCCGGCTACGAGGACCCGCCGACCGACGCGTCACTCCGAGAGCAACTCGCGGCGGCGTACGGCGTCACCCCCGAGGAGGTGCTGGTCACGGCCGGTGCGACACACGCCAACTTCCTCGCGGAGGTGACGGCGCTGAGTCTCACCGACGGCGACGACTCTGACGACGTGAGCGAGACGACAGCCGAGGGAGCCGACTCCTCCACCGACAGCGAGCCACAGGTGCTCGTCGAGAAGCCGGGCTACCAGCCACTGACTGCGACGGCGGCGTCACTCGGAGCGAACGTGAATCGGTTTCTCCGCCCGCCAGACGACGACTACCGACTCTCGCCGACGCGCGTCGAGAACGCGGTCACAGACGAGTTCGCGCTGGTGACGGTGACGAACCGCCACAACCCCTCGGGGCGACTGACGACTCGGGAGACCCTCACAGCGGTCGCTCGTGTCGCGGCCGACGCCGGCGGCTTCCTCCTCGTGGACGAGGTGTACGCACCCTACGTCGGGACCGCAGGCACCACTGGCGACACCGCCGGTGACCCGCAGTCGGCGACAGACGGGACGGCGACGGCTCGGACCGCCTTCGGCGGCGTGACGGCCGCGGGCCTCCCGAATACCGTGACGACAGGCTCACTCACGAAGTTCTACGGTCTCGGCGGGCTTCGGATCGGCTGGCTGATCGCCCCGACACGGTTCGTCGCACGCGCCCGGACGGTCGCCACTCACGTTCCGGCGGTCGCCGAACCGAGTCGCGTGCTGGCCCGTCGGGCGCTCCACCACGAGGAGCGACTCGCCGAACGGCAACGCGCCCTGCTCGCCGAGAACCACGACCGACTCTCCTCGTTCGTCGCCGACCGCGGCGACCTCTCCGGGACGGTCCACGCCGGGAGCAGTTTCGCCCTGCTGGCTCACGAGTCGGCCGACGGCGACACCGTGGCCGAGCGAGCGTGGGACGAAGGGCTGTTGGTCGTGCCGGGGCGGTTCTTCGACCGCACCGAGTCGTTCCGGCTCTCGCTCGGCCGCGACGCCGAGGAGGTCGCCGGGGGGTTGCGCGTCCTCGGTGACGTGTTGGACGCGGTCTGATGCGGGACCGTCGGCTCGCGTCTGTCCGACCGACCGAGGGTTCAAGTCGGATGCCGGGACCAACCCTGCGCGATGGAGCCACTGCCGCCCCCGTCGCTGGTCGCCTCACTGTTGTCGCCGCCGGACCTCGTGGTCGCGCCCAGTACGAGTCTGACGCTCGTCGCGTTCGCACTCGGCGGGGCGGCGCTCGGGACGCTCTCGGGGCTCACACCGGGCCTGCACGCGAACAACTTCGCACTCCTGCTCGCCGCGTCGGCGTCGGCGATTCCCGGGTCGGCGACCGCCGTCGGCGCGGCGATGCTGGCTGCGGGGGTGGTCCACACCTTTCTGGACGTCGTGCCGGCGCTGGCGCTCGGTGTCCCCGACGCGGCGATGGCCGCGACCGCGCTGCCGGGACACAGACTCGTGATTCAGGGGCGCGGCCGCGAGGCGCTCCGACTCTCTGCGGTCGGGTCCGGGCTGGCGGTCGCGCTCGCGGTCCCGCTCGCAGTGCCGATCACGCGGCTGATGACCGCCATCTACCCGACGGTCCGCGCGCACCTGCCGCTCCTGCTCGTCGGGGTCGTCGTCCTGTTGATCGCCACCGAGTCCTCGAGCCGTGCTCGGGTCGGCGGGGTCGTCTGTCTCGCCGTCTCCAGTACACTGGGTGCGGTCGCGCTCGACGTGTCACCCTCTGCGCCGCTGGACGCGGGCGGGATGCTCGCGCCACTCTTCGCCGGGTTGTTCGGCGCACCGGTGCTCGTGGACGCGATGGACGGTGCCGGCGTGCCGCCGCAGGCAGACGCCCTGCTGGCGATGCCGGAACGTGATCTGGGGTTGACGGCGCTCGCGGGGTCGGGTGCCGGCGCGCTGGTCGGCTATCTGCCGGGGGTGTCGAGTGCGATCGCCTCGGTCGTCGCGCTCCCGGCGGTGCCGGGCAGGTCGGGTGCGCGTGGGTTCTTGGTGGCGACCAGCGGTGCCAACACGGCGAACACGATCTTCGCTCTCTTTGCCCTACTCGCGCTCGGCACCCCTCGGACCGGCGTGATGGTCGCACTGGAGACCGCCGCGGTGCCCCGGTCGTTGCCGGTCCTGCTCTCGACTGCGGTGTTCGCCTCGGCGCTCGCGTTTCCCGTGGTGGTTCTCTTGGGCGACGGCTACCTCCGGGTCGTCGGCCGAGCCGACTACACGAAGCTCTCTGTCGCGGTTCTGTCACTGCTGACGGTCGTCTCGTACCTGTTCGCCGGACTCGTCGGCATCGCGGCGTTTCTGGTCTCGGGGCTGATCGGACTCCTCCCGCCGCGATTCGGGACACGCCGCGTCCACCTGATGGGCGTGTTGCTCGGACCGCTGGCGCTGGGGGTGTGATCGTGGGGGAATCCGTCGGTCCCTCCTCGGAGTCGGGTGGCCAGTCCGCACTCGGCGGGGGGACGCCCGGCACGTCACGGACCGGCACTCGTGGGCGCAGAGGGAAACGGTTTTGCGGCCGGTTCGACAAGACACGGAGAGCGATGGAGGGGCGCACTCGTCGATACCTGCAGGGCCGGTTCCGGGACTACTACCGGGGGGTCGATCTCGACCTCCCGCCGGCCGCCGACCGCCGGGAGTGGGGCCACATCCCGTGGACCTCGGGCACCGGGACGACGATGATCCGCCACCAGTCACTGCTGGACCTCGGCGATCTCGCCACGTTTCTGCGGGAGGACGCCCCGCGACACGTCTACTTCTCGGCCGCTCGGTTCCGGGACCCCGGCGCGAGTCGGATGGCCGACAAGGGCTGGGAGTCGGCCGACCTCGTCTTCGACCTCGACGCAGATCACCTGCCGGGCGTCGATCCAGAGGCGACCAGCTACGCCGAGATGTTGTCGGCCTGTAAGGACGCGCTGCTGCGCCTGCTCGATCTACTGGACGACGACTTCGCCTTCACCGACACCGAAGTCGTCTTCTCCGGTGGACGCGGCTACCACGTCCACGTCCGGGACGAGGGCGTCGCGGAACTGGACAGCGAGGAGCGCCGGGAGATCGTCGATTACATCCGGGCGAACGACCTCGATCTGGACGGGCTGATCGAGACGCGCGCCGTCGAGGGGACGCCACGGCGCGTGCTTCGCACCGAGGGTGGCTGGGGTCGGCGCGTTCACGAAAACTTGCTCGACTACGTCGCCGAGTTGCAGGAGATGGACGAGGACGACGCGATGGACCGTCTCCAGGAACTCGACGGGATCGGGGAAGGCCGGGCGACGACGATCCTCGGCGCGGTGGAGGCGAACCCCGACGCGATCCAGCGCGGCAACGTCGAGGCCGGCGGACCGGGCGTCCGGACACTGCTGCAGGCGATCGCCCGCGAGACGGTCGGCGTGGAGTCCGGCGGCCGGATCGACGCCGAGACCGCGCCGATCGACGAACCGGTGACGACCGACACGAACAGATTGATCCGGTTCCCCGGCAGTCTCCACGGCGGCAGTGGCCTGCGTGTCGTTCGACTCGACCGAGGCGAGTTGGCCGACTTCGACCCACTGGTGGACGCGGTGCCGGCGCGGTTCACCGACCGGGAGATCGCAGTCGAGGTGATGGACCCGGTCGAGGGGCGACTGGGTGGCGATAGTTTTACACTGTCGGCAGGCAGACACTCTGTACCCGAACACGTCGGCGTCTTCCTGATGGCACGCGGACAGGCAGAGAAGGTGCAACAATGATCTCGGAGGCTCACACGTGAACTTAGACGAACTCCGCACGGTGCAGATGAAAGAGCGCAAGAAGGACAGCCTCCAGCACCTGCGGGACTCCTTCTACGCCGACGTGGCGACCTACATCGAGGATCTGAAAGCACAGCGCTCGCGCGCCGCAGAGCAGGCCGACGACCCCTTCTCCTCGCCGGAGGTCGGCCGACTCTCCGACGAGATCGAGACGGCCGAGGAGGTCGCAGAGGCGGTCTACGAGCGCCGCGTGGGGAAAGTCGTCAAACTCGCCTCCTTCGCGGCCGCCGACATGCCGGTCGAGAAGGACGGCATGACGACCGAGGAACGCCGACTGTTCGACGACCTCGTGGCCCGCATCGAACAGAACAAGACCACCGTCCTCGACACGCTGGCGGGCAAACACGACGAGACCAGCACCGAAGAGCAGTCGGCGACTGCCGAGACGTCACCCGCCGCTCCCGGCGAGACGCCGACACCGAGCGAGCCGAGTCCGCCGGACTCGGCGACAGCAGGCGCGACAGACGGGCGGGCGACGACCGACAGGGAGTCGCCCGAGCGTGAGAGCGGGGGCGGCGGGATGCTGGCCGACGCGATGGCGGGTGGTGACGACACCGCTGGAGCGACCGACGCACCGAGCGCCGAGAGTCGCGCTTCGAGCGAGTCCGGCGACAGCGGCGACGGCAGACCGATCCCCCCCGACGAACCGCCGGCGGAGGGTGCCGCCAGCGACGGCGGGGCGGTCACGGCCGACGCCGATGAGTCGCCTGGTGGCTCCGGAGGATCGCCAGCGCCTTCGGCCAACAACGACCCCGCCAGTGACTCCGAGGGCGTCTCGGCGAGTGCGGGCGACACACAGTCGGCGGACGACACCGACCGGACCACGGTGCGGATCACGCGCGACGTGGGTGCCATCTTCGGCGTGGACGAACGCGAGTACGACCTCTCGACAGAGGACGTGGTGACGCTCCCGTCGGCGAACGCCGACCCACTCCTCGAACGGGACGCCGCCGAGCGCATCGACTAAGTTCGGTCGGCGACAGGGTGAGATATGCTCAGCGTCGGCGACACTGCCCCCGACTTCGAACTGCCCGACCAGGACGGCGAGCCGGTCTCGCTCTCGGACTTCGCCGGTCAGCACGTCGTGGTCTACTTCTACCCGCGTGCGGACACACCGGGCTGTACCACCGAGGCCTGCGGCTTCCGCGACAACATCGACGAGTTCGAGGCGCGCGGCGTCTCGGTCGTCGGGATCAGCGACGACCCGGTCCGGGACTTGCAGGCGTTCGCCGAGAAACACGACCTCCCCTTCCACCTGCTGTCCGACGAGTCTGGCGAGGTGGCGTCGGCGTACGACTCCTACGGCGAGAAGTCGATGTTCGGCAACACCTTCGACGGCGTCTTCCGGAACACGTACGTCGTCGGTCCGGACGGAGAGATCGAGTCGGTCTACGAGGGCGTCTCGCCGGAGAACCACGCCGAGGAGATTCTGGCCGACCTGCCCGACGCGGAGTAGGTTCGGATGACCGTCGCCCTCCTCCAACTCGGGATCACCGAGTACGCCCTGTTCGGGTTCGTCCTTCTCGGATGGCTCGTCGGAGTCGCCGGCCTCGCGTACTGGGTCGTGACCGACGCGGCGAGTCGCGGTCGCCGGAGTCCGTGGTTCGACGGGGTGCTGGCGGTCGGCTTCCCGCCGTATCTGCTCGCGTACCTGTTCTGGCGCGGGGAGCGCACTACTCCGCCGACGCGTCGGGAACTGGTGGCCCGCGACTGGGCCGGCGTGGTCATTGCGGCGTTCGTGATCGGCGCAGTGTTCTCCCCACCCGATCCCCTGGCGCAGGTGCTGTGGGCGACACCGATGATGTTCGTCGGGGCGCTTCTCGTCGGCTACCGACACCGTGACCGCACTGGTGGTGGTGAGGACCCGACGGCGTGAGCGACACAGCGGGTCGTGGGTCGGTTCCGCACACACCACGTTTCCGGTGAAAATCCGACGACTGCAACGCGTGAATCCTCCCAGTGTTGTCAGTTCTCACTCGGTTCGTCGATCTCGATCTCCCGGCCACCCGACGAGGAAACCGTCATCAGTTTGTACGTCGCGTGAGGAGTCGTCGGTATGAGCGAGACGCTGGACGAGGACCTCTACAAGCGGACGCAGGCACTGCTGGAACCGGGCGAGATCGAGTTGACCGGGCTGATCGTCCACACCGACCTCTCGGGACGAGAGGATCTGGAGATGCACGAACTGACCGTCGCGCTGAACGAAGTCATCTACGAGCACGCCGGGAAAGGGGAGGCGTACATCTACGCCGGCAACGACGACACGAACTTCTCCTCGAACCAGTTTCAGGGGCTGACGCTCGGAGACGACGAGTTCGTCTGGGAGTGCCAACAGCTACTCCGCGAGGGCACCTTCGACCTGGTCTTCTACTGGGAGGCGACCGCCGACAGCGAGGCGATCGCCGAGGCGGTCGGGGAACTGGACCACGTGGACGCGACGACACTGGTCGAGTCGTAAGGTCAGAGGGGCGATCGAGCGATCGATCCACAGTGGGCGGTCGAGTAGTCGTTCTTGGAGGGCGGTCGAGTGGCCGCCCACAGAGGCCGACCGAGTCGTCGGTTCCCGTCGTCGACTGACCGCCGAACGTGGCGTTTATGCTCGCGCCTCCCTGCGAGTACGGTATGCAACAGGTCGACGCGGACCTCTCGACGCTCGACCGGGCGATCATCAACGCCTTCCAGGGCGGGTTCCCGGTCACGGCTCGGCCCTTCGAGCCGGCTGCGGCCGCGCTCCGGGACCGTGGCGTGGACGTGACGAGCGACGAACTGCTCGCCCGCGTGCAAGAACTCGACGAGTCGGGTGTGCTCTCGCGGTTCGGCGCGCTGGTCAACGCCGAGGAGATCGGCGGCACCGCGACCCTCGTGGCGATGCACGCCCCGCCGGAGCGGTTCGACGCGGTGGCAGAGCAGGTGAACGGCCACATCGAGGTCGCGCACAACTACGAGCGCGAGCACCCACACCTCAACATGTGGTTCGTCGTCTCGGTCGCCGAGGAGTCTCGTGTCGAGGAAGTCCTCGCCGAGATCGAAGCCGAGACCGGCCAGGAGACGTACAACCTGCCGAAACAGCAGGAGTTCCGCGTCGAGGCGAAGTTCTACGTCGATGGCCCGATTCCGGAGGGCGACGTGGATCTCTCGCATCTCGGGCCGGACGTGACGCCCACCGACCGCCGGACGCTCACGCCACAGGAGCGCGATCTGGTAGTCGAGATTCAGGGCGGCCTGCCGATCACCGCGACGCCCTACGCGGACGTAGCCGAGGCGATCGACGCGGAGACAGACTGGGTGATCGAGACGATCAAGCGATTCGAGCAGGAGGGGAAGGTGCGCCGGGTCGGCGTCATCCCGAACCACTACGCGCTGGGGTACACCGAGAACGGGATGACCGTCTGGAACGTTCCGGACGAGTTGCTCGACGAGGTCGGCCCGGAGGTCGCGGGGCTGTCGTTCGTCACGCACTGCTACCACCGCCCGCGCCACGAGGGCGTCTGGCCGTACAACTTCTTCGCCATGACCCACGGACGAAGCGACGCGGAGAGCCAGCAGCGGATTCGGGAAGTGAGAGAGACGATGCAGGAGTTCTGGGACGTGGGCGAGGACGACTGGGACTCGCTGTTCTCGACGCGGATCCTGAAGAAGACGGGCATCAGGCTGGACGAACGAGCGGACGCGAACACGGAGTGAGCCCGTGACTCGGATGTCGAGGCCGGTGGTGTGGTCGAAGTCGTCTGGGGCGCGAAGGTGGTCGCCGGGACTGGCAGGTGAGTCGCCGACGACAGGAGGTGAAAGCCCCCGTCAGACACAGTTGGTGTCGAGAGAGTCGGCGATAACGAGCGGTGAAAGCCCCCGCCGTCTCGACCACTGTCAGCGGCACGCTCTGACAAGCCTTCGTTCGGTTCCCTCACGAAGACGCCCGCGACTCGATGCGCGCTTCCCTCGGACTGGCGGGCAAGCCCGCCAGCCCTCAGTCCAGTGCTTACGTCGTCGGGGCGGGATCGAGATTCTGGAGAGCGAAGCTCTCCAACGTCTCGTTCACTTCGTTCACGAGACCGCCGGCCCCTTTCAGTCCCACCCGGTGGACTCTGCGACCAATCGTGCAACACCCGGTGGCCCAGTCGGTTTCAGCGCGAGCGCCTCCCCGAACCCGCCGGCGCGACACGAGGTCGCGCCAGCCCGTTCGACTGGGAAGTGTGTCGTCGCCAGATCGATACCGGCGGCTGTCACCAACCGAAAATCGGAGGTGCAGTAGCGTGATCCCACTCTACCACGACTTCAGCGACGAGACGGTCCTCGTCTTCGGCGGTGGGCCGGTCGGGGCGCGCAAGGCCCGCCGGTTCGCCGAGGAGGCCCGCGTCGTCGTCGTCAGCCCCGCGTTCGCCGACCGCGCGTTCGGCGACGCCGAGTTGGTCCGCGAGGCACCCGACGCCGAGGGCGTCCGCGGGTGGGTCGCCCGCGTGGGGCCGGCACTGGTCGTGGCCGCGACCGACGACCCCGACCTCAACGCGGCGGCGGCGGCGGCGGCCCGCGCGGCCGGCGCACTCGTGAATCGCGCAGACCGCTCGGGGAGCGATCGCGACGTGGACAGCGTCGTCGTCCCGGCGACCGTCGAGGACGGGTCCGTGTCTGTCGCCATCTCGACCGGCGGCGCGAGTCCCGCGCTGGCGAAACACCTCCGCGAGCAGATCGAAGCCGACATCGCCGACGCGGGGGCGATGGCCGAGTTGACCGCCGACCTGCGCAGCGAGTTGAAGACCCGCGATATGACGGCAGAAGAGCGACGGGACGCGGTCCGAGCCGTGGTGCGATCTCCGTCGGTTTGGAAGGGTTTACGTAGGGGCGAATCCAAGGCCCGACGAGAGGCACAGCGAGTGATACGGAACACAGTTGGGGGTGACTCGTCGTGATGGACCTGTCCGTGATCACGGGCGTCAGCGTCTCCCACGACCGGGCGACGGTCGACGAGATCGAGTCCGCGCGGTTCGCAGACGAGCGCACCGCAGTCGAGACACTCCTGACGCGCGAGGGGGTCGACGAGGCCTTCGCGCTCCAGACCTGCAACCGGGCGGAAGCCTACGTCGTCACCAGCGACGCGGCCGCCGGTCGCCGAGCGCTCTCTGACTTCGCGCCGGACGTTCGCGACGGCGCGGTCGTCGAACTCGACCACGAGGCGAGTCTCCGGCATCTAATGAGAGTCTCCGCCGGCCTGGAGTCGCTCGTGATCGGTGAAGACCAGATTCTCGGCCAACTCTCGACGGCGATCGAGGAAGCCCGCGCCGTCGGCGGGATCGGCCCGATGCTGGACGACGCACTCGGGAAGGCGGTCCACGTCGGCGAACGCGCCCGCACCGAGACCGAGATCAACGAGGGGATCACCTCGCTCGGCTCTGCGGCGGTCGCACTCGCGGACCGCGGGATCGACCTCGACGGCGCGACCGGTCTGGTGATCGGTGCGGGCGAGATGGGCACCCTCGCCGCCCGCGCCCTCGACGCGAGCGCGGTCGACCACGTGATCGTCGCCAACCGGACCGTCCCGCACGCCGACCACGTCGTCCGCGATCTGGTCGGCGAGGCGTCGGCGATCGGACTCGACGCGGTTCCGACCGCGGTCGGCGAGGCGGACGTAGTGTTCACCGCGACTGGCGCACCGAACTACGCGATCACACCCGAGACGCTCGCCGACGCCGGGGAGACGTTCGTCGTCGACCTGGCTCAGCCACGCGACGCCGACCCCGCGATCGACGACCTCGCGGGCGTCGAACGCCGGGACATCGACGATCTGAAGCAGATCACGAAGGAGACCGAGTCGAACCGCGAGGCCGAGGCACAGGCGGTCGAGCGCATGATCGACGAGGAGTTCGAGCACCTCCTGGCTCGCTTCAAGCGCAAGCGCGCCGACGAGGTGATCTCGGCGATGTACGAGGGCGCAGAGCGCACGAAGACGACCGAAGTGGACCGTGCGATCTCGAAGCTCGAATCGCAGGGCGAGTTCACCGACGAACAGCGCGAGACGGTCGAGGCGCTGGCCGACTCGCTCGTCGGTCAACTGCTGGCCGCGCCGACAAAGAGTCTGCGCGAGGCGGCCGGCGAGGACGACTGGACGACCATCCAGAGCGCGATCCAACTGTTCGATCCCGAGTTCGGCGCGGACGCACCCGACCTGCCGAGTGCACCGGAGCCCCGCGGCAGTATGCCAGAGGAGATCCCCGAGGACGCCGACGTCCCGGAGTTCGTCCGCGAACAGTTCGGCGACGACTGATCAGTTCTCTCGGCTCGCGGAGTCGACGTCGCCGTGTCCACCAGCACTGCCCACGTCGTCAGACTGCTCGGTTCCGCTCGCCGGTCGGTCCCACGCACCCTCCGCGCGCCGTAGTTTCTCGTTCGCGCGCCGGAAGACGCCCAGCAGCGTCGCCATCTCCCGGTCGGTCGGGTGGGCGCGGCCGATCAGTCGGCGGATCATCCGGTTCGTCTTCCCCTGTTTGTGCGCCTTGTGGTCGCTCAGGTCGAGAAAGTCCGCGAAGTAGTCGTAGAAGCGTTCTATCTCGGCTTCCGGCGCGCGCGACTGGTCAGGGTCAGGCAACTGCGTCTCGTCGAGTGTCAGCTCCCGGAGTTCGTACAACACGACCGTCGCGGCCTGTCCGAGGTTCATCACCGGATACTCCTCGCTGGCCGGAATCGACGCGACCTGGTCCAGTCGGGCGAGTTCGTCGTTGTTCAGCCCCTTCCCCTCGCGGCCGAAGACGAGTGCGGTTCGGGTGTCGACCTCTTGGAGCGTCTCGCGGAGTTCGACCGGCGTGGTGAAGGGCCACCGGACGTGCCGGCGGCTGTCCTCGTTGGTGATCGCGGTGAAGCCGACCGTGTGGTAGTTCTGGACCACCTCGTCGAACGTCACCTCCTCGGCGTTCGGGAGCACGTCCTCGCGAGCGTGGCCGGCGAAGCCGTATGCCTCGCCGTCGGGTTCCAGCGGCGGCGGGGTCACCAGCTTCAACTCCGAGAGCCCGAAGTTCTTCATCGCCCGCGCGATGGTACCGACGTTGCCGGGCGTCTCGGCGTCCACGACGACCACCACCGGCTTCTGCCAGCCGTCGGCAGTCGACCCGTCCGAGTCCGTGGCGGGTGCCTCCTCGCTCATTTCGTCGGGTAGTCCTGGCTCAGGTCGGGGATGTCGTCCTCGTCCAGTCCGTCGCCGTCGTCGGAGTCCGAGTCGTCGTCGGTGTCGTCGATGTCGGTCCCCTCGGCCTCGCTGGTCGCGGTGACCGTGCCGGCGTCGTCCTCGTCGGGGATCTCCCGGTCCGGGTTCGCGCGCTTGGCGAGTTCCCGGATGTCGATGTGATCCTCCTCGGGGGCGCGCTCGGCGGTCGCCTCGATCCGGCGCTGGATCTCCTCTTGGTCCGGCGGGTCCGGCAGCGCGTCGGGGTCGGTGTCGACGTGTTCGAGGCCGGCGGAGCCCTCCGGCGCGTGGTTCCCCTCGGCGTACCACTCGTGGAAGGCGTCGGCGAAGGTGTCCTCGCCGACGAACTCGCGGCCGCCGGCCTCGCGGAACCAGTAGAGGAAGTCGATCTCGTGGCGATCACAGACCAGCACCTCCGCCAGCGGTTCACCGTAGACGACGGTCGGCTGCCGACACTGCTCGATGTGCTCGTCGCCGTGGTCGAGGTAACAGGCGTCACAGGGCTTGTCGAGCAGGATCGGGAGGCGGATCAGCCGGTGACGGGGGTCGTCGGGGATCTCGTCCAGTGGCTTGAACTCCCCCGCGTCGGTGAACACCTCGCTCTCCTCGAACCGCCAGCCGCGGAGCCCGATACTGACTTTCGCCATCGGCGGACGTTGGTCGCGCCCGGATAAAAACGGCGTGACTCCCGGTCACCGTCCACGCCCCGGTGGGTCGACGGCTGGCGACCCGGCCGCGAGGTCAAGCCTGCTCGTCACGGTATCGGAGGAACTGGTAGACGTTGACGGTGTACGGGAGCGTGATCGCGTAGGTCAGCGACCGGCTGAGGTACGCGACCGCGACGACGGCCAGCAGGACGACCAGTCCCCCACGCGAGGTCTCGAGCAGGGAACCGAGTTCGCCGACCGAGAAGACGACGACTGCCAGTGCGAGAGCGATCCCCCCGAACAGCAGGCCGACCGCGAGTCGGAGGACGTAGAACCCGCCAGCAGTGCCGAGGTTCTCGCGGACGAGATGGTAGCTCTCCCGGAAGGCGTCGCCCACGTCGCGGTCGGCGACGACGATAGCCGGCTTGTAGAAGACGAGCGCGAAGTCGACGAGCAGGTTCACACCGAACCCCACGAGGCCGAACAGGAGGACCAGGAGGTAGCCGACCAGCGTCACCCCGGCGAGTGCGGTCGGGAGTGCCGAGTCGGTGCCCGTCGTGGTCGCGGTGGCGGCTCCGCCGTCTGCCAGTCCGCCGAGACCGACGCCGACGACCAGCAGGACGACGAGGATCAGCGCCGCGAACAGTCCGACTGCGAGGTTGACGCCGAACTGGAGGCCGACGAACCCCAGGTTACCGACCAGCAGGCCTGCGTAGCGGTCCTTCACTGCGGCGACGAGTGAACTCGGCTCGCGGTCCCGCAGGGCGTCGTCTGCGCGGGTCAGCAGGGCGACGAGGACGACGGGCGTCACGAAGAACGTCAGTCCCGCGAGGACCAGGTAGATCGGCCCGTAGAGGTATCGAAGCGCGGGCGGTGGACGGAGGACTGCGAGGGCGACTGCGAGTACGAGGACGGCCGGGTGGGAGACCAGCGTCCCGAACGCGCGACGGAGTTCTCGGAGGGCTGCCATGTCACCCGGCTCACACCGACCGAAAATAAGGGTTCGGTTGCGGTGTCGGTCGGCGATCGTCGGTCAGTCCGTCGGTTCCAGCGTGTGAGGTCGCGCCCGTGTTCGGCCTGTCGAACTCGGGGCGCGGAAGTGACTGGGTTACTTCACTTTCGTCCCCGGCACCGCGTCGCCGTGGGTCGTCAGGAGGTCGGCCTCTTCACCGGCCGCCAGCACCATCCCGTTCGACTCCACGCCGAACAGCTCTGCCTGCTCTAAGTTCGCAACGACGACGACCTTCGTCCCCGGCAGACTCTCCAGGTCGTGGAGTTGCTTGATACCGGCGACGATCTGCCGCTCCTCGATACCGATGTCGACGGTCAGCTTCGCCAGTTTGTCGGCCCCCTCGATGCCCTCGGCGGTCAGAATCTCGCCGACCCGCACGTCGAGGTTCTGGAACTCCTCGAAGCTGATGCGGTCGTCTGCGAGCGGTTCGAAGTCCGTGGTGTCGCTGTCGTCTGTCATGGTGTCCTCGGTGTCGCTGTCGTTTGCGTCCGTCGCACTCTCCGCCTCGTCCTGCTCGTCGGGCGCGTTCTCCGCCACGCGCTGGGCGAGTTTCTCGTTCAGTTCCTCGACGCGCTCGTCGGGGATCTTCTCGAACAGTTCCTCGGGTTCGTCGAAGTCGGCCGGCGGAGCGTCCAGCGCGGCCGAGAGATCGGTGTCGGCGACTGCGCCGTCCTCACCTAACTGCTCCCAGAGCGCCTGCGCTTTGCCGGGGACGACCGGTTGGAACAACACCGCGAGCGCCTTGGCGATCTGGACGCAGTCGAAGATGACCTGTGCGGCCGCCTCGGGGTCCGCGTCGGTCAGCTTCCACGGTTCGTTGCGCTGGATGTACTCGTTGCCGAACCGGGCGAGTTCCACCGCCGCGGTGCCGACCGCACGGATGGAGTAGTCGTCGACGCCCGCGTGGAACTCGTCGATCGCCCGTTCGATGCGCTCTTCGACCTCGGCCGAGACGCCCGCGTCCGGGGTACCCTCGTAGTTCCGGTAGGCGAACAGCATCGACCGGTAGCAGAAGTTGCCGACCGTGCCGACCAGTTCGGTGTTCACGCGGTCGCGGAACTTCTCCCACGAGAAGTCCACGTCCTGTTGGAACCCGCCGTTCGTGGCGAGGTAGTACCGCAGGAGGTCCGGGTGGAACCCCTCGTCGAGGTACTCGTCGGCCCAGACCGCGCGGTCGCGGGACGTCGAGAACCCCTTGCCGTCGAGCGTGATGAACCCGGAGGCCATCACGGCACGCGGTTCGGCGTAGCCCGCAGCGTGGAGCATCGCCGGCCAGAAGACGGTGTGGTGCTGGATGATGTCCCGGCCGATGACGTGGACGATCTCGCCGCCGTCGCTCGACTCGGTGCGCTTCCACACTTCCTCCCAGTCGTAGGCGTCCGCGCCGACACGCTCGGTGTACTGCTTCGTCGAGGAGATGTACTCGATGGGGGCGTCGACCCAGACGTACAACACGAGGTCCTCGGGGTTCTCGCCGGGGTAGTCGATGCCCCAGTCCAGATCGCGCGTGATACACCAGTCCTGGAGTTCGCCCTCGATCCACTCGCGGGGCTGGTTCCGGGCGTTCGAGGTGCCCTCCAGTCGGTCGATGAATTCTTGGAGGTACTCTTGGAGGTCCGAGACCGCGAAGAACTTGTGACTGCGCTCGCGGTACTCGGCGGGGTTGCCGGTGATCGTGGACACCGGGTCTTCCACCTCGCCGGGTTCGAGGTGCCGGCCACAGCCCTCGTCACACTCGTCGCCGCGGGCGTGCTCACCGCAGTAGGGACAGGTCCCTTCGACGTAGCGGTCGGGGAGGAACTGGTCGGCCTCGGGATCGTAGCCGACCATGATCTCCTTCTCGTAGACGTAGCCCTCGGCTTCGAGGGTCTGGACGATCTCCTGTGTCAGTTCGGTGTTCGTCTCGTCGTGAGTGTGGCCGTAGTTGTCGAAGTCGACGTTGAACTTCGGGAACGTCTCGCGGTAGGTCTCGTGGTAGCCCAGTGCGAACTCCTCGGGCGAGACGCCCTGCTGTTCGGCGTTGACGGCGACGGGCGTCCCGTGCATGTCGGACCCGCTGACGAAGGCGGTCTGCTGGCCCGCTCTGCGCAGGGCGCGACTGTACACGTCGCCGCCGACGTAGGTCCGGAGGTGACCGATGTGCAGGTCGCCGTTGGCGTAGGGCAACCCGCACGTCACCACCGCCGGGTCCTCGGTCGGGAACTCCTCGTGGCTCATGTGTGTGTCATCCTGTATGCGGGCCTAAAGCCCGCCGGTTTGTGGTCGGCGTGGTCGGTGCGACTGTCGTCGGTGTCGGAACTCGTTCGTGTGGTCGTGTCGTCTGTGGCATCGTCTCTGTCGGTCGCGGTCGTCCGGGTCGAACCCGGTCGTTCCGCGTCTGTTCGGTCGTCGGTCGCGGTGCTGATCGGCAGTCGAGACGACCGAGGTTCGCGGTCGGTCACGGGGCTCCCGTCCTACCGGAAGGCCGTGACCGAGTGGTCCACCCGGTGCTACAGAAGGTGCATCGAACGCATCGCGCAGGTCGGCGAGTCGGCGTGGACCGTCACGACTCTCTGTTGTCGGTCGCATTAGTAAAGGATGTTGCCGAGTCGATGAGTGACGCCGACCGAGCAACGCGTTGCTTCGGTCGCGTCATCGGTGGGACCCACCGGTTACACGAAATCGACGATTGCCAGCTGTTGGTCGGCGTTGTACTTGATACTCAACTGGACCGGACGTTCGTACCCGTCCAACGTCTTCTCGTCGGTTTTGTCGTCAACCCTCGCTCGAACTTCGGCCGCTGTGTCCGGAGCATCCGAGAGAACCTCCCTCGTGACGCGGTTGCCCGACGCACCTTCGAGTTCGATAGATCTCTGATAGGTCTTCTCCCCGTTCGTATCGAACACCGACACCTGAAACGTGTGACCGGAGTCGTCGGCGTTCCACACTTCGACCTCCGTTATCTCCGTGGCTCTCACGTTCGAATGCAGGTCCGAGAGACAACCGCTCCCGACACCGACGAGACCTATCGAAAGACCACCGAGAATCAGTCGCCGACGTTTCATACGTGACAGTCGATGATGGAGTTCAATTATCCTTACGCAACCGAACGATTTCGATTCGCACGCGGAGTCGCTTCGTTTGGATACTCCGGATTCGGACCTCTGTAACCGCAGGTCGTCGAATGGAAACGAGAGAGTAACAGACCCGGTCGAGTGGCACCTCCGGGCGAGGTAGTGTATTAGCTGATGAACTTGTTGTCGCGCCAGTTCACACCGTTCCCGGCCTGTGACTCGCTGCCGGGCGTCTCCGCGACTTCGATGGAGGCAGGCCGCTCTTCGCCCTCCACGATGCGGTGGGCGTGGAGTTCGCCGTCGAGTTCGGTGATCGCCGTCAGGGTCCCCTTCTCCGACCGCAGGGCGATCTCCCGAAGCACGAGGAACATCGGATACTGGAGTGCCGTGTTCTGGAGGACCGTCTCCCGATCACCCTTGAAGCAGGCGAACTCCACGAGTTCCGAGGGGATCTCCTCCTCCTCTTCCTGTCCCCACTGCGGGCCGCCTGCTCGTGGCGGCTCCTCCTCGTAGACCCGCGTCTCCGTGACGCTGGCTTTGAGTTGGGCCGTCGGCGTGTACTTGCTCATGCTCTCGTCGGAGGACACCGCCTTGATGATCAGCGTGTTGTTCCGTCGGGTGATGTCGATCGAGTCGATCTCCGACGGCAGCTCGGGGTCGTTCTCGAAGTACTCTTCTACGTCTTCGAGTGGCAGTTCCAGCGTCGAGTGGAGTCTGAATACGCGGCCTGTCATGTGTGTGGTGAGTGAAGGGTGATCGGTTGACCGGCGACGGTCCGACTGTACGTGCCGGATATTGGTGCCGTGGGGTTATAGGGCCTACTCTTTGATTCGCGGGTCACGGGTTCGTAAACTGTCGTCTCTACGGCGACGGAACGGTAGCACACCGCACGGCGTGTGACGCTACGTTCGAGCGCGATCCCCGGTGTTCGCGGCCTCACTCGCCCGTCAGCGTCGTCTCGAGTTCGCCGCGCTCGTCCAGTTCCGCGAGGACGTCGCTCCCGCCGACGAACTCGCCGTCGACGTAGGTCTGCGGGATGGTCTCCCAGCCACTGTGGTCGTTCAGCGCGGCGCGGTACTCCTCTAAGGCTTCGAGCGTGTCGACCGTCTCGAACTCCTCCTGATACTGGCTCACGAGTTCGAGCGCGCGCTTCGAGTAGCCACACTGCGGCATCAGTCGGTTGCCCTTGATGAACAGCACCACGTCGTTGTCCGCGATGGCGCTGTCCACGCGGTCGGTCACTTCCTCCTGTGAGAGATCGCTTCCGGGCTGGAACGTCATGGCTCCCAGTAGGCAGTCGCCACGCAAATGGGTTGCGACGGCGGGTCCGAGTGCGACCACCGACAGTGCCGGTGGCACCGCCGCGCTCACTCGTTGCCGACGCGGACGACCGTGATGAGCGAGTAGACCGGGACTCCCTCGATCTCCTCGACGCCCTGCTTGTCCACGAGGACACCGCAGGCGACCGGGTTCCCGCCCTGTTCTTTGACCGCCTGGACCGTCTCGGTCATCGTCGTCCCACTCGTGATCGTGTCGTCCACGATGTAACAGTCGCGGCCGCGAATCTGCGCGAAGTTCCGCGAGAAACTCCCGCCGAGGTCCTCGATGTCGCCCTCCTCCCACTGGTGCTTGCGGGGCGCGTACGTGCCCAGATCGGTGTCGAGATCCTTCGCGACCACGGTCGCCAGCGGCGCGCCGGCCTTCTCGATCCCGATGGAGAGGTCCACCTCGTCGCCCTCCTTCGAGAGCAGATCGGCGAGCGCCTGCCCGGCGTAGGTGAGTCGCGCGCTGTCCCGGCCGATGGCGTTCCAGTCGACGTGGATGTCGTGTGGCCCGCCGGCCGGTTCGTCGCCCGTGACCGCCGGGGCGGTGCTGGACGCGCCACTGCGCTCGACCAGCCAACTCGCCGTCTCGCGGGAGACGTTCAGTTCGTCTGCGATCTCGCCTTTCGACAGGCCGCGCTCCGCCAACTCGGCGGCGCTGGCGATCAGGTCGTCAACGTTCTTCATACTGAGCGAATTCGACGGCGGTTTTTATAATCGTGTCCCCGTCTTCGAAGGCTCGCTCGAACTCGCCGAGTCCGTAGACGCCGGTGATCAGATCGTCGAAGAACCAGTCGTCCATCTCCGCGAGGTGGTCGACTGCCGACTCGAAGTGCCGAACGTGGGAGTTGACACTGCCGACCAGCGCCTTGTTGTGCAGGACGAACTCCTTGTGGAACGCGCCGCCGTCGAACTCGAACTCCCACGGTCCCGGCACACCCAGCAGTGCGCCGACGCCGTTCGGCGCGAGGGCGTGGACCAACTGGACCGCGTGTTTGGCGTAGCCGGTCGCCTCGAAGACGAAGTCCATCGGCTCGTGGACCTCCTGGATCATGTCGACGGGCGTCTTCCGCGAGTCGACGTAGGTCGCGCCGAGTTCCTCCAGCAGGTCGACGGTCGGGTCGGGCCGGTCCCGCCGCCCGAGCATGTACAGTCGGTCGTAGTTCTCGTCGTTTCGGAGCATCGCCAGCGTCAGGAGACCGAGACTCCCGTTGCCGAGGATCAACGCCGTCTCGGGGTCCCACGTGAACGACGACCGGGACGCCTCCGCGAGTTCCATGGCCTTCTCCGTGATGGACAGTGGTTCGACGAGGAAGCCCAGGTCGGCCATCTCAGCCGGAATCGGGACGAGGAACTCGGCCGGACTCGTGAAGTACTCGGCCATGAAGCCGTGTTCGCCGACGATGCCGCGTTCGTGGTACATCCCCGAGGGAGCCATGTCGGGTTCGCCGCGCTCGAAGTACTCGTTGCCCCCGTTCGGCGGCCGGCGAACGGTCGGGACGACGACGTCTCCGACTTCGAGAGTAGTCCCGTTCGGGTCCTCGACGACCCCGACCGCCTCGTGACCTAAGACGAGGTGGTCGTCGTCCTCGGGGAAGCCGCCGTGACCGCCTTCGATGACCTCGTGGTCGGTCCCGTCGACCCCGACGCGGAGGGTCTTGACGAGTGCTTCACCCTCGGCCGGTTCGGGACGTGGTTTCTCGATCACGTCCAGCGACCGGTCGTCCTGACTGACTGCGATGGCTTTCATATCCGAGGCTTGGACCCCAGCCACCAAAAGATTTATTCTATCGTGAGTAAACTGTCTACGTGTCGGTGGGTGCCCGGATACGTCGGACTTACCAGCCCACGACGTGTCCGTACCGCGACGATGTCCAGCCAGCCACGTCGGCACTCACCGCACCCGTGCCACTTTCCGTACCTCGACCCCTCGCCGTCCGTCCACTTCCTCGTCGCACGACTGACCGTCCAGCCACGTAATTTTCGCCAGTAGCTTCTTGAATCGTCTCCGTGTAGCTCCGTGTGACGACCACGCGGCGTCGACCACCCATGACCCACACCGCCGTCCTCCCGGACCACGCGCCCGACACCTCGGTCACCGACCTCGACGACCCCGAAGTCGGCGACGGTGACCGACTGACCGGGCCACCGACCCACGCCGACGAGGCATTCCCCCAGTCTGTCGCCAGCGGTGGCCCCACCCACGACGGCGTGATTCTCTGGACCCGCGTTTCGCCCGACCGGCACGACCCGGACACGCCGCTGCTGGTGACCGTCGCCCGCGAAGACGACACGGACTTCTCCGACCCGGTCGTGACCGGTCGTCTCCCGGGCGACCTGCTCGAGTCCGTCTACGACCACACCGTCCGACTCGACCTCGTGGGTCACCTCGACCCCGACACCGCGTACCGCTACCGCTTCGCGTACGACGAGGCACGGAGCCGCGTCGGCCACTGCCGGACGCTCCCCGACCCGACCGCCTCGCCCGAGTCGATCCGACTCGCGGTCGTCTCCTGTCAGGACTACGTCCACGGCTACTTCGGGGCGTTCACCCACGTCGCAAGCGAGGACGTCGACTTCCTCGTCCACCTCGGGGACTTCATCTACGAGGCCACCGACGACCGCTTCGCGGGGCGCGGGAGTCCGACCCCGCCCGACCGACAGTTCGAACTCCCCTCCGGCGAACCGGTGGCTCACTCGCTCGCCGACTTCCGGACCTGCCACCGGACCTACCGCAGCGACCGCGCCCTCCAGCACGCACTGGAGGCACACACCCTGATCGCCGGGTGGGACGACCACGGCGTCGCCAACAACCGCTACTGGGACCACGACCACGGTGTACCAGTCCTGCCGGACCACCCGAAGGGTGACGACGGCGACTTCGCGACCCAGTTGACCGCAGACGGCATCAGAGCGTGGTACGAGTACACGCCCGCACGAGTCGAGTACCACCCGGAGACCGACCACCTGCACGAGCAGTTCCGACTCTACCGTCGGATCAGGTTCGGCGACCTCGCCGAGTTCGCGCTGACCGACGAGCGCTTCTACCGCGACGGCCCGCCCGAGGGAGCCATCAGCCCCCTCAGTATCACCATCGGACTCAGACGGGCGACGGACCCCGACCGTTCGATGCTCGGTGACCGACAGTTCGACTGGTTCGCCGACTGGCTTCGCGGTCGCGGGAGCACCGCCCAGTGGACGGTGTGGCTGAACGCGGTGCTGTCGGCACCGATGCGGGTCGGCGTCGGCCCACTGACCGCCTACCCCAAACAGGACGCGTGGGACGGCTTCGCGCACGAACGCGACGAGATCGTCCGGATCGCCGACGGAGCGGCCGAGAACTTCGTCACGATCACCGGCGACATGCACACCTTCCTCGCGCTCCGGCAGGGACTCCGCCACCCGGGGCCGGTCGGGAATCTGCTGGACCGGCTGCGCGGGACGGAGTCGGACCCCGTCGGCGTCGAACTGATGACGCCGGCGGTGTCGAGCGTCAACCTCGCGGAGGCCGTCGGCGTCGAGGAGGGACTCGCGGCCAGCATCACGCGCCCGTTGTTCTCGGGCCTGCTCCGGGCGATGAACCCACACTGGCGCTTCGTCGACGGCCACCACTGGGGCTACACGACAGTCACGTTCGACCGGGAGGGCTGTCGCTGGGACGCCTACGCCGTCGACAAGACGGTCCGCGACCCCGACCGCCGACGCCTGCGGTCGTTCCGGACTCCGACCGGGACGACCAGACTGGAGAGAGTCGACTGACCGGGTGTCTCGGACGGGACGGTCGGGCGGCGACCGGTCGCCGCGACTACAACAGTGACTCGATGTACTGGCCGACGTGGTTCTCCATCCGGCGTTTGAACCCGGCCTGCCGCGCCAGCCGATCCAACTCCCGCGAGACGTAACTGCCGTACTGCACCGCCTTCTTGTCGGCACCGGCGACCGACTCGGGCACTACACCCTCGCCGGCGGCCCGGAGCGCCACTTTCCGCGTCCCGTCGGAGACCAGCGCCTCACCCGGCAGGTCGAGTGCGGCGTCGACGACACGGTCGTGGAGGAGCGGCGCGACCGGTTCGACCCCGGCGTGCCGGAGTGCCAGCACGTCGCGGGGCAACTGCTCGGCGAGCGTGCCGATCATCTCGTGGGTCGCACCCCGGACCGTCTCCGCCTCGACGCGAGGGTCGTCGGCCGCCTCTGCGACCTTCGCGTAGCCGCCGAACAGTTCGTCCGCACCCTGTCCGACCGCGAGGCGGTCGTAGCCGTCTGCGGCGACCGCTTCTGCGAGCAGGTAGAGCGGGAGGACGATGTTCACGTCCATCGGGTTCCGGCGACCGGTGGCGTGAACCACCTCGGGGACCGCCCGTTCCAGCGCCTCGTGGGTGAGTTCGACGACCCGAAGCTCCCGACCCATCGCGTCGGCGGCCGCCTCTGCGGCCGCGATGTCGTGACAGCCGGGGAAGCCGACGACGTAGCAGGGCGCGTCCGGCACGCCGCTCGCCACGAGTGCCGAGTCGATCCCGCCGGAGAAGGCGACCGCCAGTCTCTCGGCGTCGACCTCTCGAACCGATTCCAGGACGGCCGCCTCGACGCGCGCGACCGACTCGTCGTACTCGCCCGGATCGCGGTCCGGGAGCGTCCAGACCGACTCGGTGCGGTCGAGCGGTGCGTCACCGACTGTGTCGGTCTCGGAGTCGTCGCCGTCCAGTCGTAGCGTGTGCCCCGCAGGTAGCAGCGTCGGCTCGATCAGGTCCTCGGGATCGTAACTCCACGCCGGACGGTCGGAGTCCGGCGAGAACGTGTCGAAGAAGATCGGCTGACGCCCGAGCACGTCCCGGACGAGTCGCCCGTCGAGTTCGCCCGCGAAGCCGGCCGTGCCGGGGAGTGGATCGGCGGTCGAGAGCGCATCGCGGACGACCGCCGGGTCGGCACCGCGCATCACAGCAGATCGGCGAGGCCGCGCACGATTCGCCGTCTCGCCCCGCCGGCGGCCTGTCTGAAGCTGATCGTCCACGGCGTCCGGCGGCCCTCGACGCTGGTCCGGCCGTCCGCGATGGCCGCCAGGATCGCCTCGACGGACGCCTCGTCGGCGTCGACGTGGGTGACCGCCTGTCCGACCATCTCGCTGATGTGCGCGTCACTGCCGGCGGTCATCGGCAGGTTCCGGCGCTCGGCGAAGCGTTCTGCCTGTCGGTTCGCCCGGCCGGTCAGGAGTCGAGAGTTGTAGACCTCGATGGCGTCGGCGCTGGCGAGTTGGTCCCGGGTGATCTTGTGGGCGACGCCGTGGCGCGACTTCTGGAAGGGATGGGGAATCACGGCGATACCGCCCTGTTCGTGGATGCGGTCGAGGGTGTCGTCGAAGGAGAGGCCGGCCGGCACGAGTTCGTCGATGCCGAACGCGAGGACGTGACCGGCGGCGGTCGTCACCTCCATGCCGGGGATGCCGACCAACCCGTACTCCGGGGCGAGTTCGGCCGCCTCCAGACTGGCGTCGATCTCGTCGTGGTCCGTGACGGCGACGGCGTCGAGACCGACGGCCGCCGCCTGCGAGAGGAGGAGATCGATCGGATCTCGGCCGTCGTAGGACAACGCCGAGTGTGTGTGTAGCTCGACCGATAACACGGTTCCTGGTAGTCAGCGTCGGTAGAAAAGCCCCCCGGTTCGGTCGCTTCGCGCGGCCGGTGTGGCTGTCGTCGGCTCCTCGGGACCTCAGGTCGAGCGCAGGTTCGGCAGGAGAATCGCCGCCGTGACGATCACCGTGAGCACTACCGCGACCGCGTACACCGCGATCAGGTGGAACTCCCCGCCGGTGAGCGTCTCGCGGACGGCCTCGTCTGTGAAGACCGCGACCACACCCAGCCCTGCCAACACGAGTCCGAGGATCGCCCAGATTCGTCCTTCCATCGGTCCGTCTGTGACACGACGGCTGTGTAAAGAGGTATCGAATTCCCTCAACAGCACGGCCTCGGCCCGCGGTGAAATGCACGTACATGCATATCGAAAGGCATTACCCCCCGCAGTCTGACCACGGAACTGAATGAGCCTCCCGGAGCAGGACCACAGTCTCGTCGTCGCGGAACTCGGGCGCGACCCGACACCGGCCGAGTCCGCGCTGTTCGAGAACCTCTGGAGCGAGCACTGCGCGTACCGGTCGTCCCGCCCACTCCTCTCGGCGTTCGACAGCGAGGGCGAACAGGTCGTCGTCGGTCCCGGCGACGACGCGGCGGTCGTCAGGGTGCCGGAGCACGCGGCCACCGGAACAGAAGCGTCCGACACCTACCTCACGTTCGGCATCGAGAGCCACAACCATCCCTCCTACGTCGACCCCTTCGACGGCGCGGCCACCGGCGTCGGCGGTATCGTCCGCGACACGCTGTCGATGGGCGCGTACCCGATCGCACTGCTGGACTCGCTCTACTTCGGCGACTTCGGCGACGAACACGCCCGCTACCTGTTCGAGGGCGTCGTCGAGGGGATCAGCCACTACGGGAACTGTATCGGTGTGCCGACGGTCGGCGGATCGGTCGCCTTCCACGACGACTACGAGGGGAACCCCTTGGTCAACGTCGCGTGTGTCGGTCTCCTCTCCCCGGACCGCCTCGTCACGGCCGAGGCACAGCGGGCGGGCAACAAACTCGTCCTCGTCGGCAACGCGACTGGTCGAGACGGTCTCGGCGGGGCCTCCTTCGCCAGCGAGGACCTGGCGGAGGACGCCGAGACCGAGGACCGCCCGGCGGTGCAGGTCGGCGACCCCTACACGGAGAAACTGCTGATCGAGGCCAACGAGCAACTCGTCGACGAGGGACTGATCCAGTCGGCCCGCGACCTCGGTGCGGCCGGTCTCGGCGGTGCGTCGGCGGAGTTGGTGGCCAAGGGTGGCTTCGGTGCGGAGATAGACCTCGATCGCGTCCACCAGCGCGAACCGAACATGAACGCCCTCGAGATCCTGCTCGCCGAGTCACAGGAGCGGATGTGCTACGAGGTGCGACCCGAGGACGTGGACAGGGTCGCTGCTATCGCGGAGCGGTTCGACCTCGGCTGTTCGGTCATCGGCGAGGTGACGGAGGGGAACTACGTCTGCACGTTCGCGGGAGAGCGCGCGAACGGCGAGGAGTCCGACGTTGACCGCGAGGTCGTCGTCGACGTGCCGGCCGCGTTCCTCGGGGACGGTGCGCCGATGAACGATCTGGACTCGGTCGCACCCCAACAGCCAGCACGGGACTACCCCGCGCCGGCCAGCGAGGGACTGGCAGCGTCGCTCCGGTCGGTGATCGCCGACCCCTCGACCGCCAGCAAGCGGTGGGTCTACCGACAGTACGACCACGAGGTCGGCACGCGCACGTCGGTCCTGCCGGGCGACGACGCGGCCGTGCTGGCGCTTCGAGAGACCGAGCGCGACGGCGACAGCGAGACCGGCACCGGTCTCGCACTCTCCTCGGGCGCGGAACCGAACTGGACCAGTGTCGCTCCCTTCGAGGGTGCCCGTGCGATCGCACTGGAGAACGCGACGAACCTCGCCGTGAAGGGTGCCACACCGCTCGCGGCGGTGGACTGTCTGAACGGCGGGAACCCCGAGAACCCCGAGGTGTACGGCGGGTTCGAGGGGATCGTCGACGGACTGGCCGAGATGTGTCGGACGCTCTCGGTGCCGGTCGTCGGCGGGAACGTCTCGCTGTACAACGACTCGGTCGCCGGGCCGATCCCCCCGACGCCCACGCTGGCGATGCTCGGGACGAAGGCGGGCTACGACGCGCCGCCGGCCGAACTGTCCGGCGAGGGCGAGTTGCTCCTCGTCGGTGGCGTGGAACCGGGAGCGGTCTCCGAGGACGCGCCGGAGGACGCGTCGCCGCACGCGCTCGGCGGGTCGGTCTACCTCTCGCAGGTCGGCGGCACGGACCGGTTCCCGGCGCTTCCTGCCGACCCCGCACCCTTCGTCGAGGTGCTGTCGACGGTGGCGGACGCCGAGACGACGCTGGCGACTCACGACGTGAGCCACGGTGGACTGGCGGTCACGCTCGCCGAGATGGTCGGCGAGGCCGGCGCGTCGGTCTCGGTGGCCGACGAGCGGGCGCTGTTCTCGGAGGCACCGGGGCGGGCCGTGATCGAGACGACCGACCCCGAGGCAGTCCGCGACGCCTTCTCCGGCGTCGCGCCGGTCCGGTCGCTCGGGACTGCCGACGACTCCGGGACGGTGACGATCTCGGTCGACGACCCGGTCGTGGACGTGTCGCTGGACGCCGACGAGATCGCGGCCCTGCGGGCGACGATCACGGACGCACTCGACTGAGGTTTTAGGTCACGGAGTCCGAATCCTCGGGCATGGTCTCCCGAGAGAACAAGATCATCCTGGGCTGTATGCTCGCCGGGATCGTCTTCGCACGTGGGGTAGAGATGCTGACGGGGAACTTCGATCTCGCCTTCGGGACCCTGTTGACCGTGGCCGTGTTGGTCCCGATCGGCGTGAACGAGTACTTCACCCGGCGACAGATGGGTTCGTGAGTCGGGGCGAGTCCTACTCGCCGGAGGGACCGACAGTCTCGAGTGCTGCCTCGAAGTGGGCCGGTGTCAGCAGGACCTCGTCGCCGCGCTGGTTCGCCTCGCTCGCGTCGTACTTCTCGGCGACCTCGCGGATCGCGTGCATCGCCGCCTCACGACACACTGCGGCCACGTCCGCGCCGGAGTAGCCCTCGGTCCGACTCGCCAACTCGTCCAGATCGACCTCCTCCGAGACCGGCTTCCCGCGCGTGTGGACCGCGAAGATGGCACGCCGTGCCGCCTCGTCCGGTGCCGGGACGAGGACGTGCGACTCCAGGCGACCGGGCCGCAGTAGCGCCGGATCGAGCGCGTCCTTCCGGTTCGTCGCCGCCAGCACCACGAGGTTCGGGTTGTCCGCCAGTCCGTCTAACTCGGCGAGCAACTGCGAGACCACGCGGTCCGTGACGCCCGAGTCGCCCGAGACGCCGTCCCGGTCGGTCGCCACCGCGTCGATCTCGTCGAAGAAGACGATCGCCGGGGCGGCCTGCCGCGCACGCTCGAACACCTCTCGAACCGCCTTCTCCGACTCGCCGACGTACCGGTCGAGCAGTTCCGGGCCCGCGACGCGGATGAAGTTCACGCCCGACTCGTGGGCGATGGCCCGTGCGAGCAGTGTCTTGCCGGTGCCGGGCGGCCCGTGGAGCAGAACACCCGAGGGCGGGTCGGTGTTGGCCGCCTCGAACAGCGGCCCGTAGCGCAGGGGCCACTCGACCGCCCGAGAGAGCGTCGCCTTCGCGTCGTCCAGTCCGCCGACTTCGTCGAACCCGGTCGTCGGCTTCTCGGCGACGTACTCCCGCATCGCCGACGGTTCGACGGAGGCCATCGCCGCCTCGAAGTCGGCACGCGTCACCTCCAGTTCCTCGATGGGGACGGGGGTTTCATCTCGACGCGACCGCCGGAGTGCGGTCATCGCCGCCTCTTTCGCCAGCGACTCCAGGTCGGCGCCGACGAAGCCGTGGGTCTGTTCGGACAGGCGGTCCACGTCGACGTCCTCCGCCAGCGGCATCCGCCGGGTGTGCACGTCCAGAATCTCGCGTCTGCCGGTCGCGTTCGGGACGCCGATCTCGATCTCGCGGTCGAAGCGGCCACCCCGACGCAGGGCCGGATCGAGCGTGTCTACGCGGTTCGTCGCGCCGATGACGATGACGTTCTCGCGCTCTTCGAGACCGTCCATCAGCGAGAGCAGTTGGCCCACGACCCGGTTCTCGACGTCGCCGCCGTCGTCGCGCTTCCCGCCGATGGAGTCGATCTCGTCGAAGAAGACGATGGCCGGCGCGTTCTCGCGGGCCTCCTCGAACTTCTCGCGCAACTTCTCCTCGCTTTCCCCCTTGTACTTCGACATGATCTCCGGCCCGGAGATGGTGAGGAAGTGTGCATCGACCTCGTTGGCGACCGCCTTGGCGATGAGCGTCTTCCCGGTCCCCGGCGGCCCGTACAGCAGGACGCCCTTCGGCGGTTCGACGCCGAGGCGGGTGAACACCTCCGGTTCCGAGAGCGGGAGTTCGATCATCTCCCGGACGAGTTCGAGTTCGTCGTCCAGACCGCCGATGTCCTCGTAGGTGACACCGGTCGCGGTCGTCCCCGTGCCGGAGTCCTCACCGCCGGTTACCGACTCGACGACGCGCTTTGCTCTGCTGGCACCCCCGTACTCGACGCGCACGTCGGTCCGGTCGGTGATCCGGACGGTCCCGTCGGGTTCGGTGTCGGTGACGACGAACGCGCCGCCGCCGAGTCGCTCGATACGGACCTGCTCTCCCTGGTGGACCGGACGGTCCCGGAGGTCGCGTTTCACGGCGTCTTCGACCGTATCGCGGCTCTGCGACCGCAGGCTGTCGGGTGCGGAGACGGTGACGCTCTCGGCGTCGGTCACCGACAACTGGGCGATGCGGACGCTGTCGCCGACCTTCACGCCGGCGTTGGCGCGGGTGTCGGCGTCGATCTGGACGACGCCGTCGGGGGTGCCGGCCCCGGCGGGCCACACCTTGGCGACGGTTCTGCGTTGGCCGTCGACGACGACCGTGTCGCCGGAGAGGACGCCGAGTCTGCGGCGGACCGATTCGGGGAGGCGGGCGATGCCACGGCCGGCGTCGCGCTTCTCTGCGGCGCGGACCGTGAGTTCGATGCCCTCGCTGTCGCTCATGGCCACTGCTTGGCGTGCCCCCGTCTTATCGGTTCTCACGTGATCGCGCGCCAGCGATCACCACTACCTCGGCTATCGACTCTCGGTCGCCGACACCGGGGCAACGGTTTTGTTCGACGCTGTGAGAGTGGACTGTATGGTCGCAACGACCCAGCGGGACGGTGCGACGTGGTACGAGTGTGAGAAGTGCGGGCTGTTGTTCGACGACGAGAGCGACGCAGAGGCACACGAGGCTCGCTGCGATCCGGACGAACCGTCCTACATCCAGTAGTCGCGTCCCTGGCGAGCGACCGGGCTCTGTCGCTCACTCGTGGTCGGCGAGCAGTCGGTCGGCGTGGGCCTTCGAGGTCGCGGTCTCCCACCTGACCTGGTCGGCCCGACCGTAGGCGAGCGCCTCTTTCAGTTCGTCTCGGAGGACGCCGACCCCCCGATCCACCACGTCGCCGTCGGTACCGAGTTCGTAGTAGCCGTAGCGTTCGGGTGCCTGCCCGACGGTCCCCCGGTCGAGGTCGCGCCAGCGTTTCCGGAGTGTCATTCCGCGTCGGTCGGGTCGGCGCTGTCCCCGGCCGTCGTCTCGTCGACGACGAACTCGTAGCTGTCTTCGCCCCAGTCGTCTTCTACGAAGCAGAAGACCCGGCCGCGAGCGACCTCGGGGTCGGCTTCGATCTCACAGCGTTGACCGCCGGTCCGGTGGACGGTCACGCCGGGGAACACCTCCTCGGTCTCCTCTTTGCCGAGGATGATCCGTCCGACGCCGGTCGATTCGAGGATGTCGTCGTGGGTTTTCAGGTCGTTGACGTACAGCATGACGCCCTCGGTCTCGGTCGGGTCGGTGACGAGGATGTGCACCTCCTTGCCCGGTTGGGTCGTCAGCGTCCCCGAGACGGCCTGCGGGACGCCGCGATAGAAGGTCGTCCGGCCGTCGAGATACTCCACTTCGACGCCGCCCTCCTGCAGTTCGACGCCGAGGGTGCTCGGGGCGATGTCGCTGCGCGCGCTCATACCACCGAGTTGGCCGCGCCGGGTGAAAAGGGTCGTGTATTCTCCGGCGGGCGTGGGGCGGTCGGACCCCGGTCTCGTGCAGTACTCCCCTCACCTCCCCGACTGCTGACGACGCGGCCTCCGGCAGGTCCTCACGGTGTTCGGACACTGCTCGGTTCCGGTCGCCAGCAGATCGCGTCCGCTGGGGGTCCGGTCGCTCGGAGTCACGAGTCGGCCAGTCTCGCCGTCTGCTCCCACACACGTTCAGCAACTTACGGAAACACGGGCCGGAGACACACAGTGTTTTCACACCCCCGGCGAAAGGCCACGATTATGCAGGCAGTTCAGTTCAGCGAGCACGGGGGCCGAGACGTGATCGAGTACGGCGACTTCGCGGACCCGTCCCCTGGCAGGGGCGAGGTGCTGATCGACGTGAAAGCGGGCGCGCTGAACCACCTCGACATCTGGACCCGGAAGGGCCTGCCGGGCATCGACCTCGAGATGCCACACATCCCCGGCAGTGACGCGGCGGGCGTCGTCACCGAGGTCGGCGAGGGCGTCTCGCGTTTCTCGGAGGGTGACCACGCGGCCGTCTCTGCCGGCGTCTCCTGTGGCGAGTGTGAGTTCTGCCGGGACGGCGAGGAGTCGCTGTGTGTCAGCTTCCACATCATCGGGGAACACGTCCGGGGCGTCCACGCCGAACAGGCCGTCGTCCCCGCCGACAACCTCGTGCCGGTGCCGGACCACGTCGACTGGGAAGTCGCGGGGTCGGCCTCGCTCGTCTTCCAGACCGCGTGGCGGATGCTCCTCTCGCAGGGCGACCTCCGACCCGGCGAGAGCGTCCTCGTACTCGGTGCCTCCGGCGGCGTGGGCCACGCCGCGGTCCAGATCGCCGACTACGCCGGTGCCGAGGTGTACGCTACCGCCAGCACCGAAGAAAAACTCCAGCACGCCGAGGAGTGCGGCGCGGACCACGTGATCGACTACGAGGCGAACGACTTCGCCGAGGAGATCACGGAGATGACCGGCAAGCGGGGCGTGGACATGGTCGTGGATCACGTCGGGGCGGCCACCTACCCCGACTCGCTCAAGAGTCTGGCAAAGGGCGGACGAATCGTCACCTGCGGCGCGACCACGGGGCCGAACCCCGACGCCGGCCTGAACCGCATCTTCTGGAACCAGTTGTCGGTCATCGGGTCGACGATGGCGACCCCCGGGGAGGTCGACGACGTGTTGGAACTCGTCTGGGACGGAACCTTCGAGCCTCGGATCCGCGAGGTCCTGCCGATGAGCGAGGCGGCCCGCGCCCACGAGATGATCGAGAACCGTGAGGGCTTTGGTAAAGTGGTCGTAAGACCGGACAGTGAGCTCTGAGGATCGGACCGACGGCGGCTACGTCCACACCCCCGGCGCGCTGGACGACGACGGCGACAGCGACGGCGACGGCGGGAGTGGTGTGGACGACACCGATCCCGAGGCGGTCACCGCCGACGATCCCGAGGAGATCGCCACCGACGAACCCGAGGCGGTCGGCTTCGGCCGGCAGGGGTGGCTCCTCGTCGGTGTCGTCGTCCTCACGTTCCTCGTGATCCCGGTCGTCGTCTACCTCTACCCCGCCGCAGTCGGCGGGAACAGCGTCCCGTTTCTCGTCGGCCTGATCGCACTGCCGATGCTTCCGGCAGTTCTGCTCGGGTTGACCGCCGTCTGGACGATGACGGCGGCGGCCGGTGACGCCGGGGCGGTGGACGACGAGCGCGGCGCAGACTGACCAACGATCTCTGCCCCCCGACACCACTTCACCCCGGCAAGAGCAGGTTGATCCCGGCGACGACCAGGCCCGCCAACCCCATCCTGAACCCGGCGACGTACCAGCGTTGCTTCGAGATACTGCCCATGTAGGCACCGAAGGCGAACAGCACCGCGACCGCGAAGCCGACCGACGCGACCGTCGCCTCCCGGACCGACAACAACCCGACTGTGAAGGGATCGCCGGTCACGAGAAACGGGACGAGTGGGACCAGAATCCCGACGAGTGGGCCGAGTCCGGAGGCAGTCGCGTTGACGACACGGGCACCCGAGAGGTCCCGCGCGAGTTGGGTGTCGTCCAGTTCCGTCAACATCGCGTCCTCGACCGACTGGAGGTCTGCAAGCTTCTCGGCGCGTTCGATCTCCCAGACACTCCAGACGCCCGAAGTCGCGAGACCGACCGCCGCACCGAGACCGATCTGGACGACGACCAGGCCGTTCGGGACGCCGGTCAGGAACGCCCCGACGACGACGCCGACACAGGTCAGCGCGCCGTCGAACCCGTTCGAGACGAGGTAGCGCCGGGAGATCGACCTGACCTCCTCGTCACGCAGCAGTCGCCGGAGCGAGTCGAGTCGTGACGCCACGGTCGATCACTCCCGGTCGAGCGCCGGCCCGACCGCGACGTACTCGCCGTAGGCCGCCTGGTCGATGGAGTGGACGCTCCCGCCCAGATCGTCGACGACCGTGACGATCTCGTCGTAGTCCAACTCCGCACCTTCGATCGTCAACGTCACCTCACGGACCTCCTCGTCGATCTCCACGAGGTCGGTGGTCGCGGCCTCGACCGTGGAGAGGTCGGCGATCTCACGACCGAGGGTCAACATGGTCGGCTCGTGTGGCTTCAACACGTCGAGAACGAGACGGCGGAGTGGCGGCATACCGGTCGTTGACGGTCTCGGGTGATAATGGTTGGCCGCAGTTCGTGGGTCGTTTCCGACCGGAGGCCAGCGACCGCCAAGCGACGGCCAGCGACCGGCGGAGGAGACCAGCGAGGGATCGCCGTCAGTCGTCGCTCGATCCGGCACCCCGGCGTCGCTCGCGGAGCCCCGAGAGCTCCTCGCGGATGGCCCGGCGCTTGACCAGCAGGAAGCCGAGGAAGATCAGCAGGAAGCCGTAGGCAGTCGTCTCGCTGGGCGTCTCCGTGAGAAACGCCCAGCCAGCCAGCGCCGCCGAGATGGGGGCGACGTACGAGACGAGGTTGATCTCGATCGGGCCCAACCGGTCGAGGAGGTCGAAGTATATCAGGAAGCCGACCGCGCTCGCGCCGACCGAGAGGTACAGCAAGGACCCGAGCGCGACCGGCGAGAACCAGTCCACGCCGACCGGCGACTCGCCGAGTCCCGCCGAGACCAGGTGCATCACGAGCGCACCGCCGAGCATCGACCACGCCTCCATCGACTCGATCGGCATCTCGGCGTCGATCCGGCGGGTCAACACCGATCCGAGCGCGAAGGCGGCGGCGGCCGCGAAGATCAGCAGTTTGGCGACGACCGCCCCGGTCAGCAGGCGGTCGGGGTTCGGGTCCGAGAGGACGATCACCCCGACGAGTCCCAGCAGGAGTCCGACGATACCGACGACGGTCAACCGTTCCTCGGGGAGAAAGACGCGGGCGAAGACGGTCGTGAGGATGGGACTGAGACTGACGATGACGGCGGCGGCCGCGCTGGTGACCGAGGGGTCCGACTCGCCGACGAACAGGAGCGCGTGGTAGGCGGCGATCAGGAGGAGCGACCCGACCGCGACGAGCGCCCACTGGCCCCGGCCGCGCGGGATCGGATCGTCGAGGACGATAGCGGCGTAGGCGAGCATCAGCACGCCCGCGATGTCGTAGCGGACGGCCGCGAAGAGGACCGGGGGGATGCCCGCCAGTTTCAGGCCGGCGTTGATCGCCATGAACGCCGATCCCCAGAGGGTGGCGAGGACGAGAAACAACAGGAGGTTCCGGTAGCGGATCACATCGAAGGTGGACGGAGCGACCCGGTGAAGGTTTCGCTCCCGGCGGAGTCGGCCGGGTGATCGGCTCCTCTGTGCCACGGCCGGTCGTGACGCCGGGCCACCGACTGTACTCGAATCCGAAACTCACCCACCGTCGGTAGCCGGCCCGAGTCGCCGGCTCCGGCAGTAACTACCGTGTTTCGGAAACCTGTGCTACTCGAAGCTCAGTAAACCACTTAACCCACCAGTCGCAAGGGCCTCGCATGGCCGACGAACTGCGGTCGACGATGGAGCGAGTCGGGGAACGCTTCAACCTCGGCGAGTACGAGATCGACGCCTACCTCGCCGTGTTGGAACACGGACAGTTGACGGCGAGCGAGATCGCGGACAACACCGACATCCCGCAGCCGCGAGTGTACGACACCGTGCGCAGCCTCTCGGATCGTGGACTGGTGGAACTGCGCGAGTCCCGCCCGATGAAGGTCGTGGCGGTCGATCCGAAGGACGCCTTCGGCGACATCCGCACCTCGCTCACGGAGATGGTCGAGGAACTGGAAGCGCGCTACACCGCGCCGGCCCGCGACACCGAGGCCGTCTCGCTCGTGAAGTCCCGTTCGACGATCCTCCGGTACATCGAGGAGGTGATCGACTCCGCCGAGTTCGAACTCGTCCTGTCGCTGACGCCGGATCTGCTCCGGCGCTTCCGCGAGGACCTCTCGGCGGCCACCGACGACGGGGTGAGCATCGACCTGCTGGTCGCGCCCGCGAGTCGGGCACCGGACCCCGCAGAGTTCGACTACCTCGACGTGGCGACGATCGCCCGCGCCCGGCGCGGGATCACGACACCCGTCCTCGCGGTCGCCGACGGCGAGTACTCCATCTACGCGACCCAGGACGCCCTGCGCGACGACCGGGACCGCTACGGCGTCATCTTCAACCGGTCCGCACTCGGGTTCCTCGTGAGTGGGTTCTTCGGGACCGTGCTGTGGACGACCGCCGAGACGCTGGCCGCCGACGGCAAGGCCCGCCCCTTCCCGCGTCGGTACGCCTCCATCCGGCGCGCCGTGAAGGACATCCGCGACCTCGAAGGAGAGTTCTACGCCACCGTCGAGGGCCGAGACGTGGAGACCGGCGCGACCATCGTCATCGAGGGGAAGGTGCTGGAGACGGCCTTCGAGGACACCGAGGAGGTCGCGTCGCTGGTCGTCGAGACGGAAGACGGCCCGGTCGACGTCGGTGGACTGGTCGCGGCGCTGGAAGACATCGAAGGCCAGGAGATTCTGATCGGGCGGGACGAACCGCCGACGCGATAACATCGCGAGTGAGTCGGTCGTCGGCTCTTCTCAGCCCGTGACCGGGTCGTCCTCGAAGGTGAACAGTCGCTCGTCACAGTCCGCGCAGGCCAGCACGGCGGTCTCCGGCGAGTCGTAGACGCCGCTGGTCCCGCCACAGCAGGCACCAACGGTCGTCTCGACGACCCGGCCGCCGCAGGCCGGGCAGGTCTCGGCGAACATCCGGAGCGGCTGAGCGGCCGCGACCGCGATCTTACGGTCGACGCCCCAGTCGGTCAGCACCGCGACGGCCGCACCCTCGGCGATAGCGAACGTGCGCGAGAGCAGGATGGACTCCTCGCCCGAGTCGAGGTGGAGCCAGCCGTCCTCCATCCGCCCGGTGTACGCGCCCGGCACGCGCGCCGCGACCGCCGACGCGAGGTCGTCGTCGGAGAGGTCACGTAGCTCCGCCATCTCTGCCTCCCAGTCGTCGAGGAAGTCGGCTGCGGGCGCGAGATCCTGCTGGCCGACGAGCACGCCGGCCTCGAACAGTGCTCCAAGCAGTCGTTCGCCGTCCATCTCGTCGTCGGCGATGCTCTCGGAGGTTCGGCCGCCGTCGGTCGCCTTCTCCGGGCCGAACTCGACCGGGAGGTACGCGACGAGACGCGGCGCGAACTCGGGGGTGTACGGGACGACGTACCCCCGAAGCGCGACGAGGACCGCGCCGACCACCACGACGAGGAGCGCGACCGGGAGCGAGACGAGCGTGAGTGAGACCCCGACGATACAGACGATACCGAGGTTGAGAATCGTGCAGGGCCAACACCGGTTCGCCCCGACGTACTCGGGTCGGCGGAGCCTGTCGATGACCGACATGAGAGGGCATTCTGCTGGTCTCGGCTTGAGGGTTTCGGGGATCGAACGACCGGCCGCCGCGATGCCAGCCGTGATCCTTCGGGTGTCACAGTACAGTCGCTGTCGTAGTACGGTAGCTGTCGTAGTACGGTAGCTGTCGCAGTACAGTCGCGGTCGTAGTACGGTAGCTGTCGCAGTACAGTCGCGGTCGGCGCGCGCGAGGAACGCGTGCGAGGGACGAGTGAGCACCGACCGGGCGCGACCTAGTGTCGCGACCTCGTGTCGCGCCCCCGTCGGCGCGGAGTGAGGAGGCTGGGGAGGCGTGAGGTTCGCGCGATCGCGGTGCTGTGTCGTGCGGTCGCGGTTCGCGGCTCCGGCGACGCCAGAGCCCCGAACGTCTCGATTCACCACTCGACGGCGACAATCGCGGCTCGCGGACGGGTCACTTCGGTTCCGGCGTCCTCGTCGCGGCGTACTCCACCACGAACGTCCGCGTCTGCGGTCTGACTTCGGTCCGGAGTCGAACGTCGTCGACGGTCGGGTCCGCACCGCCGTACCCCAGCGACGGCGCGGCGACCACGTCGGTCACCGACTCCCCGGCCGACACCGGCACCACGACCGGATCGGAGATGTCGTAGGCCCAGTTCGGTTCGATCAGTCCTCTGAGTACCGCGTCCCGGTCCCCCGCGTTCTCGACCGTCGTCCGGAGTCCGACACCCGAGGCCACGGAGACGAGTTCGGCCACCTGCACCCGCAGATCGGGCCGACTCGCCAGCGCCGCCGTCGTCGTGTCGTCCAGTCGCCAGCGCGCCAGCGCCTCGAAACTCGGGGCGTACGCGACCGACGCCGACGACACCTCGGCGACCGGGACCGGAATGGCCACCAGCGTCCCTCGTGACTCCCGGCCGGCACCCATCGGGATCACCTGCTCGTACCGACCCGCCGGCTCCAGCAGCTCGCCGTCCGCCGCGAAGAAGAACGCGTTCGGGTCGAGTTCCGATCCCTCGACGCCGGTCACGTCTACGACGAGGAACTGCACGCCCGGTTCGCTCCGGATCGCGGTGAACGCGCCGTTGTACCACAACGACGAGACCTGCACGGTCGGATCGGCGACCGTCAGCGTTCGGCCGTCCGGCAGCGTCGTCGACTCGCCGAGCGACAGCGGGGGCTCCCTGTCGGTGGTGCCGGTGCCGGCCGTCGAACTCGCCGATCTCTCGGTGTTCGTCGTCTCGGTCTCGTCGGTCGATGCCGACTCCGGCGCGCCGAGACACCCGGGGAGTCCCGTGAGTCCGGCTAGCGCGCTCGCGGTGGCGGTGAGGGCGGTCCGCCGTCGCATACGCAACGCGGCACCTGCCTGCGGTAAATCCTTTCTGGGCACTGCCGGTTCCCAGTCTCGGCGTGTGCACCCGCCACGGCGTCACGCCGACTGTCGGTCTCGGGCTATCGATTTACACCACTCGGCGTCGTACCCGGCGGTATGCAGTCGACCGACACCTCGACTTCGACCACGACTGCCTCGGCCCCGAACCCGACTGCCGACAGCCTCTACCTCGGCGTGGGCTTCGCGGTCTGGCTGGTCGCCACCGTCGCCGTCCGACTCGTCGGTGCTCGCGTGTTCGACCCCGCCGCGCCGGTCCTGATCGCGGGCGTCTTCGTCGTCACCATCCCGGCGATGATCGCGCTCACGCTCCTGATCTTTCGGTGGCGCGAGACACCGACCCCTGCTCGTCCGCGTGCCGCCGGGCTACTCGTCGCGCCGGGTCTCCTGCTCGACGCGTTCGTCTTGCCGCTCCACGCGACCGTCTTTCCGCAGATGCCACTCGGCGGTGTCCCCTTCTTCGGTGGGTTCCTCCTGCTGGCCTACGGCGTCGTGATCGTCACGGGACTCCAGTCTGGTCGCGGTCGGTAGAAACGGGGCCGTCGGCCGAACGATTCGTCACCCGAGCAACGTCGCCAGTGCCGACTGCACTGCCTCGCCCGCCTGCCGAACCTCCGAGACGCGGACGTACTCCCGCTCCGCGTGCGCGACCGCGCCCTCGTCGTCGGCCAGCACCCCCGGCCCGAAGACCACCGTCGGCGCGGGTGCGAAGTACGACGCCTCGGTCGCCGCACCGAAGGGCCGAATCTCGCCGCCCGAAGCGGACTGTAACGCCCGGACGACCGCCGCGTCGGGGGTCGTGGCGAACGCCTCCAGAAACGGTGACTCCCGGTCGGTCAGCGCGAAGTCGACGCCCACCTCGTCTGTGATCGCCGCCCGGACGTGGCTCTCCAGCGCCGACCGGAAGCCCTCTGCCGTCTCCGGCGGGACACTCCGCCGATCCACGACCAGTTCCGCCTCGGCCGGCACCTGGTTCGTCGACTCGCCCCCCGAGACGGTCGTCGGCGTCAGCGTCGGGCCGCCGAGTTGCGGGTCCGGGTCGGGACTCGCGTCGGTCGCGTCGAACGTCCTGATCGCCCGGAGTGCACCCTCCAGGCCGGCGACCGCGTTGACACCCGACTCGGGTTCGGCGGCGTGAGCCGCGACCCCGGAGAGCGTCACGGTTCCTTGAAACCGTCCCTTCGCGGCGGTACACACGTCCAGTCCGGTCGGTTCACCGACGACGTAGGCGTCGGCGTCCAGATCGAGCGCGTCGGCACCGAGCGACAGGGTCTCCTCGTCCGGCGTCACGGCCAGCGTGAGTCGCCCCCGTGCCGGTTCGGTCGCGAGGAATCCCGCGAGCAGTGCGGCCAGCGGCCCCTTCGCGTCACACGAGCCGCGTCCCCGGATCACGTCCTCGCGGGCCGGATCACCTGCTCCACCGTCGTCCCGTGCGAACGGGACGTGTGGTCGCACCGTGTCGATGTGGGTGTTCAAGACGATGTGGGGTCCGTCCTCGGGCACCGAAGACTCGCGCGTCGCCAGCGTGTTCCCGGCGTCGTCTACCGTCGCGTCGATTCCGTGGTCCGCGAGCGTCTCGACGAGGAACGCCCGCATCTCGGTCACGTCCTCGCTCGAGTCGATCTGTACGGCGGCTTCGAGGAAGTCGATCGGGTCGAACTCGGTCGCGTCGCGGGCAGCGTCGACCGCGTCGGAGTCGTCGACCGGCACGGCTCAGGCGTCCACCCGGCGTCGCGGGTCGGCGGCCAGTTCGCCCGAGAAGTCGCGGACGACCGGTCCCTGCAGGGTGGCCGGGCCGTCGTCCGGGACCGTGATCGTCAGGTCGCCGCCGGGCGGCGAGACCGTCACGGGGTCGTCGCCCGCGAGTCGGCCGAGTCGCTTGGCGACTGCAGCGACCGCGACTGCACCGGTCCCGCAGGACTGGGTCTCGCCCTCGACGCCCCGCTCGTAGGTACGCTGGCGGAAGGCACGTTCACCCTCGATCTGTTCCGCGACGGTGACGTTCGTACCTTCGGGGAAGACGTCGGCGTACCGGACCGCCGGCGCGACCGAGTCGAGGTCGACCGCGTCCACGTCCTCGACGAACGCGACCGCGTGCGGAACACCGGTGTCGACGGCCGTGACGGTCAGTCCCTCCACGTTCTCCTCGATCAGTGGCGCTGTCCGGCCGGCCGCGAGTGGGACCTCGCTCGGCGCGAACGCGGGGACGCCCATCTCGATGGTCGCCTCGCCGCCCTCGACGCGGGCGTGGCGCGTGCCCGACTGGGTGTCGATCATGATCTCCTCGCTGCCGGTTCGGTTGCTGGCCCACGCCGCCGCACAGCGCGCGCCGTTGCCGCACATCGCGGCCGTGGAGCCGTCTGGCTGGACGAGCGTCATCACGACTCGGGGCGGCGAGAAGGCGTCTTCGAGTGCGAGAAAGAGCACGCCGTCGGCACCGACAGGCCCCTCGATTCCGCCTTCACTGGCGACAGCCCCGGCCTCTCTCCCGACGACCGACGCGGGGCTGACGCCCTCGCTCCGGTCGCAGTAGGTGGTGGCGAACGCCCCCCGGTCGGGGACGTACTCGTCGGCGTCGACGACGACGAAGTCGTTGTCGGTGCCGTGGTACTTCTCGAACGCTACGGATCGGGTCGTGATGTCGGTGTCTCGGGTCATCGTGCCTCCAGTGCGGTGAGGTCGGAAAGCGTCTCGCGTCGGCGCGCGAGCCGCGAGTCGTCACCGGACAGCGCGACCTCGGCCGGACGCGGTCTGGTGTTGTAGGTGCTCGCCATCTCGTAGCCGTAGGCTCCCGCGTTACCGATAGCGAGCAGGTCGTCGCGGGCCGGCGCGGGCAGCGGCCGGTCTTCACAGAACACGTCCGAACTCTCACAGATCGGTCCTGTCACGGTCGCTGGCTCGACCGTCCGGTCGGGTGCGTCCGGCGCGAGCGACCGGAGCGCGTGGTAGGCGTCGTACATCGCCGGGCGGAGCAGGGTCGTCATCCCCGCGTCGACGCCCACGAGCGTCGTCTCCGGGGCGTTCTTGACGGTGTTGATCCGCGTCAACAGGACGCCAGCGTCGGCGACGAGGTAGCGTCCTGGCTCCACTGCGAGTTGCGCGTCCACCTCGCCCAGTGCCTCGCGGGTCGCCGCGGCGACGGCATCGAGGTCCAGCGGCGGTTCGTCCTCGCGGTACGGGACGCCGAAGCCGCCGCCCACGTCCACGAACTCGATCTCCGTGCCGTCTGCGATCACCGCACGCGCCAGGTCGCCCATCCGGCGGACGAGTTCGCGGTGGTTCTGGAGGTCGTCGCCAGAGATGCCGGAGCCGGCGTGGGCGTGGATGCCGACGACCTCGAAGTCGTCTGCCGCGTCGGCGACGATCTCCTCCGCGCGGTCGTAGGGGACGCCGAACTTCGCGTCCGCGCCGACCCGGACCTTCTCGTGGTGACCCGCGCCGACACCGGGATTGACTCTGATGCAGAGTCGCCCGTCGTAGCCGCGTTCGCGCAGGCGGTCGACGGTGTCTTCGGCACCGGCCGTGATCGTTATCTCTGGCTCCTCCTGCCACGCATCGACCACGAAGTCGAGGTCCTCGCTCGGCGGGTTGACGGCGGTGTACTGGATCTCCGCGCCCGAGAAGCCCGCGTCGAGTGCGCGCTTCACCTCGCCGGCGGAGGCACACTCGGCGTCGAGTTCGGTCTCGCGGATAGTTTCGAGGACAGCGTTCCCCGAGTGGGCCTTCACGGCGTACCGGCGGTCGGCGTCGGGGAACGCCGCTTCGAGTCGGGCCGCGTTCTGACGAACACGGTCGAGGTCGATCACGTACAAGGGAGTCCCGTGGTCGTCTGCGAGTCGCCGGAGGCGGTCGGCGTCCCAGTCGGCGAGGCGGCGGACTGCGGGATTCTCGGCGGCTCCCTCGGGGGGTCGGCGTTCGCCGACGCCGCCGTCGGTCGCCGCCCGGTTGTGGGGCGGCACGTCGCCACGGTGAGTGCCGGGGTGCACGTCGTCGTGGTCGTCGCCCGGTGCGTCGCCGTGGCCACCGGCCACCGCGTCGTGGTCGTCGCCCGGTGCGTCGTCCCGGTGGGTCATTCCCGGAGTGCCTCCTCGCGCTTCGTCGCGTCGCGGGTGTCGTCTTCGATGTCCAGCGCGACGACCGCCGGCTTGAACGCACCGCCGGCGAAGAGGTCGTGGTCGCCGAGCGAGGACTCCACGTACCGGGTGAACGCCCGTCGTTCAGAGGGGAGGTGGCCGTAGTAGACCTCCTCGTCGACGAGGTCGTAGACCGGAATCCGGGGCGTGAGCAGGGTGTTCTCGCCGACGACCGTGTTCTCCCCGACGACGAACCCGGAGGTGACTCGACAGCCGGCACCGAGCGACACGCCGTCCTCGACCACGACCGGCGCGTCCTCGACCGGTTCGAGGACGCCGCCGATCAGCGTGTTCGCACCCAGTTTCACGTCCTCGCCGATCTGGGCACAGGAGCCGACCGTGTCACAGGAGTCCACGAGCGTCCCGTCGCCGACGTACGCGCCGACGTTGACGAACGACGGCGACATCATGATGCAGTCCGCGCCGAGGTACGCCCCCCGGCGGATCACGGTCCCGTCGGGCGTGTTCCGGGTACCGCGCTCGCCGAGGTCGTCGGTGTCGCGCAGGGGGAGCACGTCGTGATAGGCCACGTCGCCGTACTGCCGGCGGTGCGTCTCCCGGAGGCCGAAGTTCAGCAGGATGCCGCGCTTGACCCACTCGTTCGCCTCCCAGGAGGTCACGTCGTCGCCGGTCTTCTCGGCCGCCCGAACCTCGCCCGATTCGAGCGCGTCGAGGAAGGCGTCGAGGGTGTCCAGCACGTCGATCTCGGCTCCCTCGGCGTCGAGGTCGTCGTCGGTGTAGCGGTGCCACAGGTCGTCTACGTCGGATTGGAGTGTCGTACTCATCGTGTATCCTCCTCGGAATCAGTAGTGTCGTCGCCGCGAATCACGTCGAAGAAGTCGTATCGTCCCGCGTCCCGTCCCACGAGCCAGACCGCCGCGTCGAGGGCTCCCTCGGCGAAGACGCCTCGGGACTCGGCGCGGTGGGTCAGCGTCAGGACCTCGTGGTTGCCGGCCAGCAGCACCTCGTGTTCGCCGGTGATGTCGCCGGCTCTGCGGGCGTGGACGCCGATCTCGCTCCGGCGGCGTGGCTGGTCGCCCTCCCGGCCGTGGGTGCGCTCGTCGAGGTCGTCGCGGACCGACTCCACGTCGTCGAGAATCGACTTCGCGGTGCCGCTGGGTGCGTCGCGCTTCCCGTTGTGGTGCGTCTCGGTCAGTTCCACGTCGTACTCGGGGACCGCCGCCACCGCCTCGCGGACTGCCTGTCGGAGCGCCGCGACCCCCCGCGCGAAGTTGCTCGCCTTCAGCAAGGGGATCGACTCGCTGGCGTCGGCGAGGCGGGCCGTGCCGGTGCTGTCGAAGCCGGTGGTGCCGACGACCGCCGGCACGCCCAACTCGGCGCACGCCTCGACGTAGTCGGCCGAGGAGTCGGGACCCGTGAAGTCCACCAGCACCTCGGCGTCCGACTCGGCGAGCAGCGCGGGCAGTTCCTCGGCGTCGTGGACCGGAACGCCCGCGACCTCGCTGCCCTCCACCGTGGTCCGGTTCACGGCCAGCACGACCGACACGTCCTCGCGGGCGTCGGCGGCCGCGATCACTTCCCGGCCCATCCGCCCGCCCGCCCCGGTGACGGCGACGCGGACCACTACCGATCGGCCTCCTGGAGGTCGGGGTCGGGCGTGTCGTCCAGTGCGGCGAGTACCGCCCGGAGGTCGTCGACGTGCTGTTCGGAGAGCCGGGTGAGTGGTGCCCGAAGCCGGGCCGGACCGTAGCCTCTGATCGCCATCGCCTCCTTGACCGGGATGGGGTTCGTCTCGACGAACAACTGGCGGAACAGCGGACCGAGTTCGTGGTGGATCTCGCGGGCGGCCGCGTAGTCGTCGGCGTTCGCGGCGTCGACCAGCGCGCACATCCGCTCCGGTTCGACGTTCGCCGTGACGCTGATGACGCCGGTGCCGCCGACCGACTGGATCGGCAGGGTCAGCGGGTCGTCGCCCGACAGGACCGCGAAGTCCTCCTCGCGGGTGCGTTCACAGATCTCGGAGATCGCACCGAGATCGCCGGAGGCGGCCTTGTACCCCCGGACGTTCTCGTGGCTCGCCAGCGCGACTGCGGTGTCGACGTCGATGCTCCGGCCGGTCCGGGAGGGGACGTTGTAGACGACGATGGGTACGTCCACCGCGTCGGCGATCTGCCGGTAGTGGTCCTCCATGCCGGCCGGTTCGGGCTTGTTGTAGTACGGCGAGATCAGGAGGAGTGCGTCCGCGCCGGCGGCCTCGGCGCGCTGGGACAGCGAGAGCGCTTCGTGGGTCGAGTTCGAGCCGGACCCGGCGATCACGGGCACGTCGTCGACCGCGTCGACGACCGCCTCGATCACCTCGACGTGTTCGTCGTGGGTGAGCGTCGCGGACTCGCCGGTCGACCCGGCCGGAACGAGTCCGTCGACGCCCGCCGATTCGAGGCGTCGGGCGTCGTCGCGGAGTGTCTGGAAGTCGATGCTCCCGTCGGCGTCGAACGGCGTCGTCATCGCCGGGAAGACGCCGGTGAAGTCGAGTGTCATGTGTCGGTGTCGGTGTGTTGAGTGGAGTGGTCGCCACGCGGTGCGGGTCCGGACGTGCCCGCGACGGGGTCGCTACGCCCGCCGTGAGCACTCAGTCACCGCGTTTCTTCGGGGGAGAAAGGAGCCGCTCGGCCGGGGTCGAGCGTCGCGTTGTGGCCGTCGGCTGTATCACGGTCACGCATCTGTCGCGGTCGTGCTTATACGTTGCGCCGCGCGCAGGTATCGCCACGTTTCGGACCGTGATACGAGGAACGCGTCGTCGGATGGGTTGGTGAGTACGTCGTCGGCCGAGTCGAAGAGTGCCTCGTCGGATGGCTCGGCGACGGCGACGAGCGAGCCTCTCGACGCCGATCAGTCGTCGCTGGAGGCGACGCCGGCGCGCCCGGACACGACCGGGGAACTCGTCGCCGCCTCGGGGAGGTCGCTCCGCACGTCCTCGCGGCTCTCCTCGGCGACGACCTCGGCGTAGGCGTCGGGCATGACCTTCACGAAGTCGCCGACCGCGCTCGCCCAGTCGTCCAGCAGGCGCTCGGCCTTCGCGGAGTCGGCGTACTCCGCGTGGTTCTCGACGAGTCGCTGGAGCATCGCCTCGTCCGACTCGCCGAGTTCGTCGTGGAGCGTCACCATCTCGGTGTTCGCCTTCTCGGGGAACTCGCCCTCGGGGTCGTAGACGTACGCCACGCCGCCGGACATCCCGGCCGCGAAGTTCCGGCCGGTGTCGCCCAGCACCGCGACGACGCCGCCGGTCATGTACTCACAGCCGTGGTCGCCGACGCCCTCGACGACCGCCTTCACGCCGGAGTTGCGGACCGCGAACCGCTCGCCGGCGACGCCGTTGACGTAGGCCTCGCCCTGCGTCGCGCCGTAGAGGGCGACGTTGCCGATCAGGATGTTCTCGTCCGGCGCGTAGCCGGCCGTCTCGGGCGTCCGGACGATGACCTTCCCGCCGGACAGCCCCTTCCCGACGTAGTCGTTGCCCGCGCCGGTGAGTTCCATCGTCACGCCGTTCGCCAGGAACGCGCCGAACGACTGGCCCGCCGTCCCCGCGAACTCGCAGGTGATGGTGTCGTCCGGCAGGCCCGCCTCCCCGTACTCGCGGGAGATGCGGTTCGACAGCATCGCGCCGACCGCGCGGTCGACGTTCGAGACGTCCGACGCGAGGTCGACGCGCCGCCCCTCCGCCAGTGCCGGCGCGGCCGCGTCGATGAGGTCGTGGTCCAACTGCTCTGCTACGTCCGCGTGCGCTTGCTCGCGGGTCTTGTACCGGTCGTCGTCGCCGGCCGGTTCCGCGATGACCGACGCCAGGTCGAGGTGGCGGGCCTTCTCGTGGTCCGTCTCGCGCTGGCGCAGGAGTCCCGGGCGGCCGATCATCTCGTCGACCTCGCGGAAGCCGAGGTCGGCCATGATCTCGCGCAGTTCCTGCGCCATGAAGGTCATGTAGTTGATGACGTGATCCGGCTGACCGGGGAACCGGTTGCGGAGGTCCTCGCGCTGGGTGGCCACCCCGACCGGGCAGGTGTTCTCGTGACACTGTCGGGCCATCACACAGCCCGACGTGACCAAGGAGGCGGTCCCGAAGACGTACTCCTCCGCGCCGAGCAGCGCCGCCACGGCCACGTCCCGGCCGGTCTTCATCCCGCCGTCGGCCGTGACCGTGATGCGGGAGCGCAGCCCCGTCGCGCGGAGCATCTGGTTCGCCTCCGCCAGTCCCAACTCCCACGGCAGGCCGGCGTTCTTGATCGACGTCTTGGGCGACGCGCCGGTCCCGCCGTCGTGGCCCGAGATGTGGACCACGTCGGCGTTCGCCTTCGCCACGCCGGCCGCGATGGTGCCGATGCCCGCCTCAGAGACCAGTTTCACGTTGATGTCGGCCTCGTCGTTGGCGACCTTCAGGTCGTGGATGAGTTGCTTGAGGTCCTCGATGGAGTAGATGTCGTGGAGCGGCGGCGGCGAGATGAGACCGACACCCGGCGTGGAGTACCGGACGTGTGCGATCATCTCGTTGACCTTCTTGCCGGGCAGGTGGCCGCCCTCGCCGGGCTTCGACCCCTGTGCCATCTTGATCTGCAGTTCGTCGGCGTTCGACAGGTAGTTCGACGTGACGCCGAACCGGCCGGACGCGACCTGCTTCACCGACGACTCCTTCTCGGTACCGAACCGCTCCGGCGGTTCTCCGCCCTCGCCGGTGTTCGACTTCCCGCCCAGTCGGTTCATGGCGATGGCGTTGTTCTCGTGGGCCTCCGGCGAGAGACTCCCGAGACTCATCGCGGCCGTCGAGAACCGTTTCACGATGGACTCGACAGACTCGACCTCTTCGAGGGGAACCGGATCGCGGTCGGAGTCGAATTCGAGGAGTCCGCGAAGCGTCTGGAGTTCCTCGCTCTGGTCGTTGATGAGTTCGGCGAACTCGCCGTACTTGTCGTAACTACCGGATCGCACCGCCTGCTGGAGCGTCCCGACCGTCTTCGGGTTCCACTGGTGGTGGATCCCCGACGAGCGGTGCTCGTACTCGCCCTGCGTCTCGATGTCCGGGTCGGCACCGAAGCCCACCGCGTGCCGGGTCAGCAGGTCGTTCTCGATCTGCGGCAGGCCGATTCCTTCCGTGCGGATCTCGGTCCCCTCGAAGTACTCGTTGACGAGGTCCGAGTCCAGCCCGACCGCCTCGAAGATCTGTGCGCCCTGGTACGACTCGACGGTCGAGATGCCCATCTTCGCCATCGTCTTCAGGAGGCCGTCCTCCAGCGCGTGCTGGTAGGCCGCGATGGCCTCCTGCTCGTCTGCGCCGTCCGGCCCGGCGACGACGTCGCCGATGGTCTGGTAGGCGAGGTACGGGTTCACCGCGCCCGCGCCGTAGCCGACCAGCGTGGCGACGTGGTGGACCTCGCGGGGGTCGCCGGACTCGACGACGAGGCCGGCGTGGTTGCGCTTGCCGGTCCGGACGAGGTGGTGGTGGACCGCGCCGGTCGCCAGCAGACTCGGGATCGGTACTCGATTCTCGCCGGTCGCACGGTCCGAGAGCACGAGGATGCCGGCCCCGTCGTCGATCGCCGCGACCGCGGACTCGCGCAGATCCTCGATGGCCTGCTCCAACGACGTGCCCTGCTCGTAGGTCGCGTCCAGCGTCGTCGCCGAGAGGTCGCCGTCGAGTTCCTTGATGCCGGCCGTCTCCGCGTCCGAGAGGACGGGCGAGTCGAGCACGAGTTGTCGCGCGTGGCCGGACGTCTCGCCGAGCAGGTTCCGCTGTGGACCCAGCCGCGACTCGATGCTCGTCACGAGTTCCTCGCGGATGTAGTCCAGCGGCGGGTTGGTGACCTGCGCGAACAGTTGCTTGAAGTACGTGAACAGTGGGCGGTTGAAGTCCGAGAGCACCGACAGCGGCGTGTCGTCGCCCATCGACCCGACCGGATCCTTCCCCTGACGGGCCATCGGTTCGATGAGGTGGTTCAGTTGGTCCTCGGTGTAGCCGAAGGCGGCCTGCTGTGCCCGGAGGTGGTCGACCGACTCGCGCGGCGCGAGGTCGTCGGTGTCGGCCACGTCGTCGAGGTGTCGCTGCTCCTCAGCGACCCACTCGCCGTACCGGTCTGCGACGAGCGACTCGAAGACCTCCTCGTCCGGGATGACGCGACCCTCCTCGGGGTCGGCGACGAACAACTGGCCGGGCTGGAGTCGACCGCGTTCCTCGATGTCTGCCGGGTCGGTGTCGAGCGCGCCGACCTCGCTGGCCATGACCAGCGTGTTGTCGGTCGTCACGTCGTAGCGACACGGTCGGAGACCGTTGCGGTCCAGCACTGCGGCGATCTTGTCGCCGTCCGTGGCGGCGACGAGGGCGGGACCGTCCCACGGTTCCACGAGGCTGGCGTGGTAGTCGTACCAGTCCTTCCGGGCGGGGTCCATCCGGTCGTCGCCCTCGAAGGCTTCGGGGATCAGCATCCGGAGCGCGTGCGGCAGGTCGCGGCCGCCCTGCAGGAGCAGTTCGAGCACGTTGTCGACGACCGCCGTGTCGGACTGGTCGCCGGTCGTCACGGGTTTGATGCTCTCGACGTCGTCGTCGGTCCACTCCGGCGCGTCGAAGGCGTCGCCCGGATCGGCCAGATCGGTCTCGCGGGCGCGCATCCAGTTGACGTTCCCCTGGATCGTGTTGATCTCGCCGTTGTGGATGATGTTCCGGTAGGGGTGTGCGAGGTGCCACGCGCCGAGCGTGTTCGTCGAGAAGCGTGCGTGGACGAGCGTCAGCGTGGTCTCCATGCGTTCGTCCGACAGGTCGGGGTAGTACGCCGGCAGTTGCTCGGCCTTCAGCAGGCCCTTGTAGACCAGTCGTTTGCGGTCCAGCGAGCAGACGTAGAAGCGGTCGGCACCCGCCGAGTCGAGTTCGCCGATGGCGTTCTCTGCGGCCCGGCGGCCGACGAACAGCGCACGGTCGAACTCGGCGTCGGTCATCCCCTCGGCCGGTCTCACGAACGGTTGCCAGACGTCGGGTTCGGCCGACAGCGCGGTCTCGCCGAGCGACGAGTTGTCCGTCGGGACGTCGCGCCAGTGGAACACGTCGAGACCGTGTTCCGCCAGTTCGTTCTCGAAGATGGTGACGAGGCCCTGCCGGGCGGCGTCGTCCTGCGGCATGAACACCGACCCGACGGCGTAGGTGTCGGGCAGGTCGGCGTCGAGGACGCCCGCGAAGAAGCGGTCGGGGCGCTGGAGCATGATGCCGGCACCGTCGCCGGTGGCTTCCTCGGCACCGGTGGTGCCACGGTGTTCGAGGTTCTCCAGCAGGTCCAGTCCGTCGCGTACTACGTCGTGGGTTCGGCCGCCGTCGAGGTCGATGACGGCACCGACCCCGCAGTTCGACCGCTCGTCGGCCGGGTCCGCCAACCCGTCCGCACGGGTGTCTCTCTGTGGCTTGGTCATACGGAAGCGGTAGAAGTTTTCCCTTAAGAGGGCTTCCCTGATAGGATAAGGGTGCAATAAGCACACATAAGGGGATATTAGGTGTTCATATCTGCCGAGATTGACACTCGACGTTCGTCGAAAACCGTGAGGGATTCCCGCGTGGTTTCGGGCGATCGTTCACTACTGTCGCCAGCCGACGGTCCCGCCGGTCGACCGTCGACCCCGTTCCTCGTCGACTCGTCGCTGGCGCTCGTCGCCGACTCGCGGCGGGTGGTGTGTCGCAGACCTCGGAAAGCAGATGTGTCGCCGACTCAGTACGACTTGGCGAAGTACGCGGTCGTCTCGGCGGCCTCGCCACAGACGGCACAGTCGCAGTCACCCTCCAGGACGGCGGGGTGGTGTTTCTCGTCGTCGCCCTCGAAGGGCACCATCACGATCTCGGCGGCGATCTGGTCTTTGATCTCCGTCTCGCAGTCCTCGTCGCCACACCACGGGGCCTTGACGTAGCCGCCGTGTTGGCCGATGGTGCCGAGGATCTCGTTGCGGCCTTCGGCCTCGCGGACGTTCTCCGAGAGGTTCTCCTCGGCGGCCGCGTACAGTTTGGCGAAGACCTCGTCGAACTGGTCGTGGATCTCGTCGGTCACGTCGTCGCGGTCCAGCGTGACGCTCTCGCCGTCGGGGCGGTGGACCGCCGTGATCTCGCCGTCGTCGACCTCGTTGGGGCCGATCTCGAACCGCAGGGGGACGCCGCGAAGCTCCCACTCGTTGAACTTGAAGCCGGGGTTGCGCTCGTCGCGGGCGTCGAGTTCGACGCGGACGCCCTCGCTCTCGAGGTCCTCGGCGAGGTCCTCGGCGTACTCGAGCACCTCGTCTTTCGTGTCCTCCTGCCAGATTGGGACGACGACGACCTGTTCGGGCGCGATGGTGGGGGGCAGGACCAGCCCCTGGTCGTCCGAGTGGGTCATGATGAGCGCGCCGAGCGAGCGCCACGAGAAACCCCAGGAGGTCGTGTTGCAGACGCGCTCCTCCTCGTCGGTGTCGGCGTAGGTGAGGTCGAACGCCTCCGCGAAGGAGGTGCCGAGGTGGTGGCTGGTCGCGCCCTGCACCGACTTGCCGTCGGGCATCAGCGCCTCGACTGTCGTGGTCGTGTCCGCGCCGGGGAACTTGTCGTGGTCGGGTTTCTGCCCGCGGATGACGGGGATGGCGAGGACGTCCTCGTACACGTCCTCGTACTGATCGAGGCGGAGCATCGTCTCCTCCCACGCGCCCTCACTGGTGGCGTGGGCGGTGTGGCCCTCCTGCCAGAGGAACTCTTTCGTCCGGAAGAAGGGCTTCGTCTCGGTCGCCTCCCAGCGGACGACGGAGGCCCACTGGTTGACGCGCAGGGGGAGGTCGCGGTGGCTCCGGACCCACTGGCTCATGTAGGGGGCGATGATCGACTCGGAAGTGGGCCGGACTGCCAGTCGCTCTTCCAGTTCCTCGTGGCCGCCGTGGGTGACCCACGCGACTTCGGGGTCGAACCCTTCCACGATGTCCTTCTCGCGTTCGAGGTAGCTCTCGGGGATGAACAGGGGGAAGTAGGCGTTCTGGACGCCGGTGTCCTTGAACCGGGCGTCGAGTTCGCCCTGCAGTCGCTCCCACAGCGCGTAGCCTCGGGGGCGGGTGACGATGAACCCGGACATCCCCTCGGGCCCGTAGTTCGCGAGGCCCGCCTTCTTCACGACCTCGGCGTACCACTCGCCGGTGTTGTACTCCTTCGACTCGGTGATCCCGAGTTCCTGCGCGTCGGTCATTACTCTCCGATACCGCCACGGAGTTCTTAAACGAACCGAAGGTGTGCTACCGTGTCTGGTGCGTCCGCGCCGCGCGCACCGACGACGATCGGCGGCGGTCGGCCGGTTCCCTCTCCCGGAGAATCAAGCCGCCACTACATGGTCGTGGCCGCCGTACTCGACGGTGGAGGCATAGATATGGAGATAGACCGTCTCGACGAGTCCGAGAACCGCACGACGACAGCACCGACACGGCGGATCGAACTGTGGCTCCAGCCGACGCCGGGCGGCCGGAGCTACGACGACGCGGTGACGCGACTCGCGGGGTTGTCGCTCCGTGGCGTGATCGACGAGTTCGCCGTCGAGACGTGGGGGAAGGGGATCGACCTCTCGACCGACGACCTGCGTGACGAGCACGAACAGCGCGTCAGGGAGCGCGTGGCGACGTTCAAGCAGTGGGCACGAGAACACGACGCTCGGATCCCGGACTTCGAGGAGCGTCGGGTCGTCGGCGAGGGGCGGATGGGCCGGGAGTACGTCGTCCAGTCGCTCCCGTCGGCACTCCTCGCGGAGTTCGAGGGTGAGGCGGTGGCCACCGTCACGCCCTGCACCGCCGGCACCGACTGCATCACCCGACGACTCGACGCGCTGGCCGAGGGTGACGCGACGTTCGGTGTCCCGGACGAGCGACTGACCGCGTAGCAACCGCGCCTTCACTCGCTTTCTCGTCACTCGTCTCTCTCTGTCGAGACCGCGAACGGACTCGGCTCGTCCTGCCAGTCCCACCCCGGCAGTCGGGTCTGGAGGCCGGCCGCGACCGCCGCGTCCAGGTCGTCCACACCGGCCGGTCCGTCGCTGTGGGTGTGGAGGTCGGCGTAGTGGAACGTCGCCTGTGCGAGCAGTGCGAGTGGTTGGCCGCCGGCGATGGTCGCGGCGAGTTCCCGGCCGAGGACCTCGTCCACGACGAAGCCGGGGTAGTCGTCGGTCACGTCCAACTCCTTCAGGAGGGCGACGTAGCCCGCGACGTTGACCGCGACCGCACCGTCGGCGAACACCGCGTCGATCTCGTCGCGGACCTGTGCGGTGGTGACCGGATCGACCTCGACGCCGAACAGTTCGCCGAGTCCGGTTCTCGTCTCGGTGATCGTCTCCGCGATGGCGGGCGCTCTGTCGTGGAACCAATCGTACTCGTCGCGGACGCGGTCCGGGGTGAGTCTCATACTGTGGTCGTCGTCACCGGGAGAGGAAAAGGCACCTTCCACCCGAGTCGCCGGCCGCCGCCGAGGACCCCCTCCGATCTGAACGGACCGTTCTCCGTCGCCGAGAGCCCGGGAGACGCGCACTCGTGCACCAACCGTCTCCCCGTTCCCCGCCGTCGGTTTGCGAAGGCTTTTATAATCGGGAGGTGATACGACCGACTAAGCGGGTTTTCACTGCCTCTTCCCGCAGTACCACACTACACGATTGGTTATCCGGCACCGCACGAACACTGGTCTCGACTGCCGACGGTGGTCGAGAGACTGGCAGTGGACCCGAGAGCCCATACGGACGGGACGGATACGCAGATATGAGTTCAGTAGATCAGCAACTCGAAGAACTGAAAGGAGAGATCGAAGCGGAACTACCGGCGGACATCAGTATCTCGGACGTGAAGTACGAGGGTCCGGAACTCGTCGTCTACACCCGGCACCCGAAGAAGTTCGCCCGCAACGGCGACCTCATCCGGAAACTGGCGAGCAAACTCCGGAAACGAATCACGGTCCGCCCGGACCCCGAGTCTCTGTCTGACCCCCGCGAAGCGAAAGAACGCATCCGCGAGGTGATCCCCGAGGAGGCCGGCGTCACCGACCTCGACTTCCACGCCGACACCGGCGAAGTCGTCATCGAGGCCGCGAAACCCGGCATGGTGATCGGGCGACACGGCTCGACGCTCCGGGAGATCACCCAGGAGGTCGGCTGGACACCCGAAGTCGTCCGGACGCCGCCGATCGAGTCCTCGACGGTCTCGAACGTCCGGAACTTCCTGAAGCAGGAACGCGACGACCGACGAGACATCCTCGAACGCGTCGGCCGCCAGATCCACCGCGAGGAGATGGCGAACGACCAGTGGGTCCGCATCTCGACGCTCGGGTGCTGTCGCGAGGTCGGACGCGCCTCCTTCATCCTCTCGACCGCCGAGACGCGCATCCTGATCGACTGCGGCGACAAGCCCGGCGCGGAGGGCGAGGTCCCGTACCTCCAGGTGCCCGAAGCACTCGGCTCCGGCGCGAACTCGCTCGACGCCGTGGTCCTCACGCACGCGCACCTCGACCACTCGGCGCTCATCCCACTCCTGTTCAAGTACGGCTACGACGGTCCCATCTACACCACGGAACCGACGCGGGACCTGATGGGTCTGCTGACGCTCGACTACCTCGACGTGGCCGCGAAGGAGGGCCGGACGCCGCCGTACGACTCCGAGATGGTGCGGGAGGCGATCAAACACACCATCCCGCTCGAATACGGCGACGTGACCGACATCGCGCCGGACGTGAAGCTCACCTTCCACAACGCGGGGCACATCCTCGGTTCGGCCGTCTCGCACTTCCACATCGGCGACGGCCTCTACAACGTCGCCTTCTCGGGTGACATCCACTACAAGGACACCCGCCTGTTCAACGGCGCGGTCAACGACTTCCCGCGCGTCGAGACGCTCGTGCTCGAATCGACCTACGGCGGTCGGAACGACTACCAGACCGATCAGGAGGACTCGGAACGCAAGTTGGTCGAGGTCATCAACGAGACCCACGACAAGGGCGGGAAGGTCGTCATTCCGGCGTTCGCCGTCGGGCGGTCACAGGAGATCATGCTCGTCCTCGAAGAGGCGATGCGCTCCGGGAAGATCCCGGAGATGCCGGTCCACCTCGACGGGATGATCTGGGAGGCGACCGCCATCCACACGACGTATCCGGAGTACCTGCGCGACGACCTCCGGGACCGCATCTTCCACGAGGACGAGAACCCGTTCCTCGCGCCGCAGTTCAACCACATCGACGGCGGCGAAGACGAGCGACAGGAGGTCACCGACGACGGCCCGGCGATCATCCTCTCGACCTCCGGGATGGTCACCGGGGGGCCGATCATGTCGTGGCTCCGCCACCTCGGGAGCGACCCGGACTCGCGACTCGTCTTCGTCGGCTACCAGGCTCAGGGGACGCTCGGCCGCCGTATCCAGAACGGCTGGGACGAGATTCCGATCAACGACCGCGACTCTCGGAACTCCGGTCGGTCGAGTACGCTGACGCTGAAGATGGACGTCGAGACGGTCGACGGCTTCTCCGGGCACGCCGACCGGCAGGGGCTGGAAGACTTCGTCCGCACGATGAACCCACGCCCCGAGAAGGTGCTGTGTGTCCACGGCGACGAACGCTCGGTGCAGGACCTCTCCTCGGCGCTGTACCACGACTTCAACATGCGGACGTTCGCGCCGAAGAACCTGGAGACGTTCCGGTTCAAGTGACCGACCCGCTCCGGTGAGGTCCGTCTGCGGACTGTCCCTACGGCCACTCGTCACCGCCGCCGGAGCCACCGTCGAGTCGGTCGGCCGGCAATTCCAGCCCCGCTTCGAGCGCCCGTCGCACCTCGTCGCTCGTCGACTCACCCGGCGAGAGCGACCGCCTCGGATCGGTGTCGTGGCCGTCTCGGCCGCCGCCGCGCCCCGGCGTATCGGCCAGAACCGTCCGGGGGTCGACGCCGTCGGGCCACCTGTCCGGACCGGTCCCGTCGACGCGACCGGTCCAGCCCCGCAGGTCCTGCCAGCGCGTGAGTTCGCGTTCGGGGCGACACTGTTCGATCTCCCGGCGCTGTTCGGCGGCGACGTTCGGCGGTCGGCCGCCCTCCGTCTCCCGGTCCCGGACCACGACCCCCTCAGTCCGGCGGAACGTCAGATCGCGGTTGTCCTCGACCTCGACCGCGAGGCTGCCGGCCACCGCCTCGTCGCCCTCCGGTCGGAGCGTGCAGGTCGCCCCGTCCACCTCGTGGTGGACTTCGGTGCCGCCCACCGTCACGAAGCCGGTGCCCGAGATCGGCGTCCCGGCCAGCGACCAGTCGAACGAGAGCGGCCACGCGAGTCGGGTCGTCGACGCGGTCGCCTCGACCCGGTAGGCGCGGTCGTAGACGGTGTACTCTGCGGACCGATGGGTCGTCGTCACCTCCGGTCCCCGAGGCCCACCGGGAGTACACTCGATCTCGGTCCAGTGTTCGACGCCGGTCTCGACCTGTTCCTCCTCGATCACGGTCGAGTCGACCGCGAGTCGGAGATTTGCTGTCGGTCGCTGGTACGTGTAGTACTGCAGGTGGAGTCGGCCACCCGACGCGTGGGCGGCACACTTCGCGTACCGACCCTCGGAGGTGAAGGTGCCGAACAGGAGGCTGTGCTGACCGACGAACGGCACGTCGGGGAAGAACAGGTCACCCTCGGGGATCGGGTCGTCGTCCCACTGGCGGTCCCGGAGTGAGTCGAGAGCCACGACGTCCGTCGTCTCGAAGGCACCCCAGCCCTCGCTGTCGATCCCGAGGACGGTCACTTCTGCGCCGTGGTGTGGCGCGAGCACGTCACGCCCGAGTGGGCTGTCCTCCGGATCGCCCCAGCGCAGGTCCACGTCGCGTCGGGCCACGAAGTCCTCTCCCGTCGTCTCGCCCGCGTCGAGGTCGATCCCTTCACCCGGCGAGAGGCGGACCGTCCCTGCCGCTTTCGGTGGGCAGTGCTGGTCGGGGAGGAGCGACCCGCCGGCGACCAGCGCCTCGCTGGTGAGGTCGAAGCTCTCGACGCTCATGCTCTCGAAGCGGTCGTCCAGCAGCGCGTGGAGTCGGTCGCTGGCCTCGACGGTGACCCCGCCCGCCGAGGAGAGCGCGTTCTCTGCGCCGTCCTCGACCAGATCGGGGAGCGTGTTGATCGCGAACTGGAGGCGTGGACTGAACCACGACGCGACGTCGACGTACCACGGCACGTCGACCGTGATGTCCACGTCGCTCCTGGCGACGGTGAACAGCAGATCGCCCGCGTCGTACGTGACGTCGATCCGGACGTCCATATCGCCGGAGATGTCCGCCGGGCCCCGTTCGGCCGAGAGACTGCCGTCGATCACGATGCCGCCGTCCTGCACGGTCACCGACAACGAGTCGAGGACGAACGACTCGGTCGTGCCGCCGGCAGAGAGGGACGTTCTCGTCGACGACGCGAGCCGGCACGGGTGCTCGAAGTCGCTCTCGGCGAGGTTCAGCCGATCGGCGATCCGGGGACAGACGACCTCGGAGAGCAGGAAGTCGGTCGAGACAGCGAGTGCGGCGGTGGTGCCCGCCGGCCGCCTGCAGGCTTCGAAGCCGTCGTGGCCCGTCGCGTCCTCGGTGAGGTCGGCCGCGAGCAGCAGGCATCTGGCCTCGCTGGTCGGGCCGTCGACGACCTCGACGGTGGCGTCGTCGGCGTCGACCGCGAGGGCGAGTTCGGTGGTCGGCAGGGCGGTCCCCGCCTCGGCCGTGACCCACTGTTCGACGCGCTCGGAGACGGTCGACGGCAGATTCCGGAGCCGGTTGACGACCGTCTGGTCGTGGTCGTCGACGGCGTGTTCGTAGATGTTCGCGTACAGTTGCCCGTCGGTCGAGAGATCCGAACGCGTCTCGGGACCGAACTCGACGCCGGCGGTCGCGTCCTCCGTCGCGAGGACGAGTCGGTAGCTGTCCCCCCGCTGTCGGAGTCGGACGGGCGCAGTGTAGGAGACTTCCCCACGCAGGTCCGCCTCTTTCCCGCGAATCGGCGTGTCCCGGCCACTGAACGGGACGTTGTAGCGCACGAACGACTCGTCGAACGGGACGACGAGGCGCACGCCGGGTTCGTTCTCGGGGCCGGCGTCGGTGACGAGACGGCTGCGTGGCGTGTCGTAGCGCATCTTCAGGTCGATGCTCGCCAGGCCGAACTGGTGCTCGCCGCCGGCGGGGAACTGCAGTTCGCCGGTGGCGAACCGACACGCCAGCAGATCGTCCAGTTCCGGTTCGCCGAGTTGGACCACCGCGTCCCAGCCGTCGGTGTCGTAAGGCGGCATCGTCAGTCACCGCCCTCCGAGACGACGACCGACAGAGACCGGAGTTCCACTCCCGGCAGGGAGAGGCCACGCGACCCCCCTCGTCCACGCCGTCGTGCACGTTCGACGGCGTCGAGGGTCGGTCTCGGGAGGTCGGGGTCGGCCGCCCGGAGTGCCCCAGCGTGGTCGAGGACGAACCGCGCACGGTTCGCCGGCGCCTCGGCGAGCCAGGAGAGCAGTGCGTCGTCCCCCGCCGAGAGGTCGTCCGGGTCGGCCGGAATCGGGATCGGATCGCCGTTCTCGGACTGCTCGCCGCGCGCCGGCCCGACCCGGATCGTCAGGTCGAGTGTTCGTGTCGGTGTGCTGTTCCCCCACCCCTCCTCGGTATCCGACGGGGCGTCGTCGGGCCGCGTCTGGTCGGGTCGCCCCATGTGACCGAGTACCATACACTGGCGAATATAGCCGGCACGTTTCGTCGTCACACCGTCACAAAGCGGACGCAAGTCGGACTGCGGTCTGTCACCGCCGAGTCGTGTGTCGAGAGCGGACGAGGGGTGCGCGCCCGCCACAAGCCACTTACCGGGCCTGCCGTAACGGCCGCGTGATGCCCTCCCTCCCCGCACGTCGCGGACTCCTCGGTACCGTCGTCGCCGGCGCGGTTTCGACCGCCAGCGGTTGGCTCGCGCCACTCCGGAATGCCGACAGTGCGACGGACTCGGACGCGCTCGGAGTCACGGTCCGCAACGACCACGCGCTCTCACACGAGGTCTCGGTGCGAGTCGGAAGCGGGGAGTCTGCGGTGGCGGCGAGCGCGTCGGTCGACGGGACGACGAGTCGTGACCTCGCGTCGGTGCTGCCCGAGGTGTCGGACGCCGGAGAGTCGGGTGCAGAGCGGTACAAGGTCGCGGTCGCGGTGGACGGTCGTCGGCGTGCCTCGACGACGGTCTCGCAGGACGTGGACTCGATCAGCGTTCGGATCGACGTGATCGGCACCGTCGAGATCGAGCGCACTGCGTACGCTGGGTAAGTCCGACTGGGCGAGATTTGGGTGGGACTGCGAACAACGGTTATCCGCAGGGCTGTCGTCGGATTGGCATGGTCGAACGACGAACGCTGCTGGTCGGTGGCGGCGCGGTAGCGGTCGCACTCCTGATCGCCATCGCGGTGATCGGTCCCTCGGACTTCTTCCTCCCGGAGCAGTCCACGCTGGTGCAGGAGGGCGCGGCGACAGCAGGCGACGAGGTGCTGGCGCGCGGGACGTTCGTCGGCGCGGCGGGCCACGACGTGAGCGGGACGGTCCTGCTGCTGCGCGACGACGCGGGGCTCTACCTGCGGTTCGAGGACTACAGCCAGCAACAGGGACCGGACGTGTTCGTCTACGTGACGCCCTCGGCGACGCCGGACACGAGATCGGAGATCGACGCCGGGACGCGCGTCTTGATCGACGGCGGTGCGGACGGCGGCGAGAGTACGAAGGAAGGGACGTTCAGTCAGCGACTGCCCGAGGGCGTGACAGCCGAGGAGATCGGCGGCGTCGGCATCTGGTGTGATCGGTTCGCCACGCCGTTCGGCTACGCCACGATGGAAGCGTGACCGTCGGATAGGTGACCGCCGGATCCCCGCGGTTCCGAGGCGTAGTCCCAGAAGACACTTCCCGATCCCCGCCGTCGCCCGGCCCGTGCCCCGAACGCAGCGCAGACGAGCCCTCCTCGCCTCGCTCGCGACCGCCGGCACCGCGTCGCTCGCCGGGTGTGGCGAGGCGGGATTCCCCGGCCCGCCCGATGCGATTCCCGTCTCGGTCAGCAACGAAGACATCACCGAACACACCGTCACGGTGACAGTCACCGACGAGAGTGGTGAGGCGGTCGTCTCGGCAGACGCGACTCTCGGGGCCGAGGTCGACTCACAGCTGACGGACTTCGAGAATCCGGAGGAGAACCTGGACTATACGGTCTCGGTTCGACTGGCGTCGGATGTGTCGAAAGAGAAGGTCGTACCGGTCGGCGGTGCCAGCGGGACGCGGAGCATCGACGCCACGATCGAGCCGGGTCCTGAGGTTCGGGTCTCGTTTCTCAGGACATGACCGCCCGACTGCTCAGTCGTCGAGGAAGTCCGGTTCCGTCCGCTTCTCCTCGCGCTCCGAGATCAAGTGCTCTTTGAACTCCTGAAGCTGAATCCCGTCGTCTTCCCGCTCTTTCCGGTCCCGAACCGAGATCGTCCCCGCGTCCTCCTCGTTCCCGCCGAGGATCAGCATGTAGGGAACCCGGTCGGCGTGCGCGTCCTGAATCTTCCGCCCGACCGTCCACGACCGGTCCTCGACCTCGACGCGGAAGCCGGCGTCCTGCAGTTCGTTCTTCACGCGGTGTGAGTACCCGAGGTTGTCGTCCGACACCGGCAGGATGCGGACCTGCTCGGGGGCGAGCCACAGCGGGAACTTCCCGTTGAAGTGCTCGACGAGCACCATGAAGAAGCGCTCGTAGGAGCCGTACAGCGCGCGGTGGATCATCACTGGCTGGTGGTCCTCGTTGTCCTCGCCCGTGTACGAGAGGTCGAACCGCTCGGGCATGTTGAAGTCCAACTGAACCGTCGGGCCGTCCCACTCTCGTCCGAGCGCGTCCTCGAACGCGAAGTCGATCTTCGGCCCGTAGAACGCACCGTCGCCCGGTTCCAGATCGTAGTCGATGCCCTGATTCTCGAGGACCGACCGGAGCTGTGACTCCGCCTGCTCCCATATCTCGTCGCCGCCGACCGACTTCTCCGGGCGCGTGGCGAGTGCGACGTGTGCCTCCAGTCCGAAGGTGTCCAACACCTCGTAGATGGCGTCCATCACCTGATTGACCTCCTGTTCGATCTGCTCCGGCTTGCAGAACAGGTGGCCGTCGTCGATGGTGAACGACCAGACGCGCGAGAGACCCGAGAGTTCACCGCGCTGTTCCCGGCGGTACACCTTCCCGTCCTCGAAGTAGCGCACCGGCAGGTCGCGGTACGACCACGAGTGCTGGTCGAAGATGGTCGCGTGGCCCGGGCAGTTCATGGGCTTCAGGCCGTACTCCTCGTCGTTCACGTCCATCAGGAACATGTCGTCGGCGTAGTTCTCGTAGTGGCCCGACTGCTTCCACAGTTCCGTCCGGAACAGGTGCGGCGTCTCGACCGGTTCGTAGCCCGCGTCGACGTTTAGCGATCGGGCGTAGTCCGCCAGTTCGTCGAGGATCTTCTTCCCGTTCGGGTGGTACAGCGGGAGCCCCGGCCCCGTCACCTCGGGGATGGAGAACAGGTCCATCTCGCGGCCGATCTTCCGGTGGTCGCGCTCCTTCGCCTCCTCGCGCATCTCCATGAACTCCGCGAGTTCGTCCTCACTCGGGAAGGCCGTCCCGTAGACACGCGTCAGCATCTCGTTGTCCTCGTCGCCGCGCCAGTAGGCCGACGAGATGTTCAGCAGTGTGAACCCGCCGATCTCGCCCGTCGACTCGACGTGGGGACCCTTACAGAGATCCTCGAACTCGGCCTGCCGGTAGAAGGAGACCTCCTCGTCGTCGGCGGCTTCGGTGTCGAGGATCTCCCGTTTGAACCGGTTGTCCTCGTAGACCTCGAACGCCTCCTCGCGGGAGCGCGTGAACCGTTCGATGTCGTAGTCCTCGTCGATGATGTCGTGGGCTTCGGCCTCGATCTCCTCGAGGTCGTCGCTGTCCAGATCGACGCCGTAGATGTCGTAGTAGAAGCCCTCGTCCGTCCATGGGCCGATGGTCAGCTCCGCGTCCGGGTACAGGCGGAGCAGCGCCTGCGCGAAGACGTGGGCCGCCGAGTGGCGCAGGGTGTCGAGATACTCGTCGCTGTCCTCCGTCACGATCTCCAGTCGCGCGCCGTCCGGCACCACCGTCGCCTTGTCCACGAGGTCGCCGTCTATCACGCCGGCGACTGTGTCGCGCCCGAGACCCGGCCCGATCTCGAACGCTACGTCCGCCACCGTGGACCCCTCCGGGACGGTCAGTTCCGTGCCGTCCGGGAGGATCACTGCGATCTCACTCATATCACGACGAAGCCGGTGCCGTGGGATAAGCCTTTACGGTCGCGTCCGGCCCGCTGTGTGGCACTCTCTCGCATGGGTCGGTCCCCCGAAGCGGTGTGTGGACCATACGTTTCAAACCCTCAGGCAGAGAACCGGGGGATATGCGATTCGACCGCCAAAGCGGTGTCTTCATGCACGTCACGTCGCTGCCCGGCCCGCACGGGATCGGCGATCTCGGCGACGGCGCACGGGAGTTCGTCGACTTCCTCGACCGCGCCGACCAGTCGCTCTGGCAGGTCTGCCCCCTCGGGCCGACCTCCAGCGCCCACGGCGACTCGCCGTACCAGTCCTACTCGGCCTTTGCCGGCAACCCACTGCTGGTGAGTCTCGACCGCCTCCACGAACAGGGGTGGCTGACGGACGAGGACCTCGCGGACACACCCGACCTCGACCGCCACAGCGTCGAGTACGACCGCGTCCGGACGTTCAAACAGGACCGCCTGCGTGACGCCGCCCGGCGGTTCGACGAGACCGCAAGCGACTCCGAACTGGCCGAGTTCGAGGCGTTCTGCGACGAACAGGCGTCGTGGCTCGACGGTTACGCGCTGTTCATGTCCCTGAAGTCGCACTTCGGCGGCGACCTCTGGACGAACTGGCCCGAGGCCGTGAAGACCCGCGACCCGGACACGCTGGCCGAGTACCGGGAGGAGTTGGCCGACGAGATTCACTACCACGAGTTCTGCCAGTTCGTCTTCTCTCGTCAGTGGCAGGACGTGAAGCAGTACGCGAACGACCACGGGGTGAAAGTGGTCGGCGACCTGCCCATCTACGTCGCGCTGGACAGCGCCGACGTGTGGTCCGCGCCCGAGGCGTTCCAGTTGGACGAGCACAACGAACCGACCGCGGTCGCCGGGGTCCCGCCGAACGACAACGACTCGGGGCAGCGCTGGGGGAACCCGCTGTACGACTGGGAGCACCTCGCGGAGACGGGCTACGACTGGTGGATGGACCGCCTGTCGCGGCTGTTCGAGCAGGTGGACGTGACCCGTATCGACCACTTCCGCGGGTTCGACCGCTACTGGGCCATCCCGGCCGACTCCCAGTCGCCGGGAGACGGCGAGTGGCGCGAGGGGCCGCAGGACGACTTCTTCGAGACGGTCGAGGCCGAGTTCGGCGACCTGCCGTTCGTCGCGGAGGATCTCGGCTTCGTCGACGAGGGTCTGGTCCGACTGCGTGACGGCTTCGACTTCCCCGGGATGAAGGTCCCCCACTACGCCGACTGGTGTGCCGAGTACAACGACCACCAGCCACAGCACTTCCCGGAGAACGCGGTGGCGTACACCTCGACACACGACACGAACACTATCGTCGGCTACTACGAGCACCTCGACGACCGACAGAAGGACTGTCTCCACTACAACCTCGGCGTCGACGGCTCCCGGATCAACTGGTCGATGATCGAGGCGGTCTGGAAGTCGAACGCGGTCATCGCGTTGACGACGATGCAAGACGTGCTGGGTCTGGACAGCCACGCCCGCTTCAACACGCCCGGCACCGCCGAAGGCAACTGGCGCTGGCGCGTGACGAGCGAGGGACTGCACGACGACGCCGCAGACGAACTGTCGTACCTGACGGAACTGCACCTGCGGTAGGTCGTCCCCACCACCATCGGGGATCAGTCTCCCGTGTCCCCACCGCGATCCGGGATCAGTCTCCCGTGGTCCGGGTCACTCGCTCTGTGCGTCGACGACCGCGACGCCGGCGAGGTTCACGATGTCCTTCACCTCGTCGCCGCGCTGGAGGACGTGGACCGGCTTGTCCATCCCGACCAGCATCGGGCCGATGGCCTCTGCACCGCCGAGACGCTGGAGCAACTTGTAGCCGATGTTGCCCGCTTCGAGGTTCGGGAACACCAGCACGTTCGCCGTCTCGTCTAAGTCGGCGAAGTCGTAGGTCCCCGTCAGGATGTCCTCGACGACCGCCGTGTCGGCCTGCATCTCCCCGTCGACCGGGAAGTCGACGGTCGAGTCGTCGTGGAGCAGGTTCACCGCCTCGCGTGGCTTCCGGGTCCCCTCGTTGTCCACCGATCCGAAGTTCGAGTACGACAGCATCGCGGCCCGTGGTTCGACGTTGAACCGGCGAGCGAGGTCGGCGGTGTGTTTCGTGATCTCCGCGAGCGTCTCCGCGTCCGGATCGAGGTTGACGGTCGCGTCCGCACAGAAGACGATCCGGTTCTTGAACGTCAGCAGGTAGACCCCGGCCGCGTAGTTCGCGTCGTCGGCCGTGCCGATGACCTGCAGTGGTGGCCGGAGCGCGGAGGGGTAGTGGTGGGTGAGACCGGTCAGCATCGCGTCGGCGTCCCCCTGTTCGACCATCACGCTGGCGAAGTAGTTGCTGTCCCGGCGGACGAGTTCGCCGGCCTCCGACCGGGTGATCCCCTTCCGCTGCCGGAGTTCGTACAGTCGGTCGGCGTACGCCTCCGTGTCGTCGCTCCGGGGGTCCGCCACGCTCGGGTCGAACTCCAGGCCGAGTCGCCGGGCTGTCTGTTCGATCTCCTCGCGGTCGCCGATGAGAACCGGCTCCGCGATGCCCTGTTCTTGAATCTGGTAGGCCGCGCGGATCATCTTCTCGTCGGTCCCCTCCGCGAGCGCCAGCCGTTTCGGGTCCGACTTCGCCTTGTTCAACACGACCCGCATCATCTCGCGGGACTTGCCGAGACGGGCCTCCAGTCGCTCGACGTAGGCGTCGACGTCGATCTCCTCTCTGGCCGCGCCGGAGTCCATCGCCGCCTGCGCGACGGCCGGGGCGACCTCGAACAGCACGCGCGGGTCGACCGGTTTCGGGATGAGGTACTCCGGCCCGAACTGGAGTGGCTGGTCGCCGTAGGCCTTCACGACCGCGTCCGGCACGTCCTGTCGCGCGAGTTCTGCGAGCGCCTCGGCGGCCGCACGCTTCATGTCCTCGTCGATGTCGGTCGCGCGCACGTCGAGTGCCCCCCGGAAGATGAAGGGGAACCCGAGGACGTTGTTCACCTGGTTCGGGTAGTCGGAGCGGCCGGTCGCCATGATGACGGTGTCGTCGCGGGCGGCCTTCGCCTCCTCGTAGCCGATCTCCGGGTCGGGATTCGCCATCGCGAAGATGATCGGATCGTCGGCCATCGACTGGACCATCTCCTCGCCGACGATGCCGCCGACCGAGAGACCGACGAACACGTCCGCCCCGTCCATCGCGTCTGCCAGATCGCCCTCCGGTCGGTCGCGGGCGAACTCGCGTTTGTACTCGTTGACGTCGCCCGACTCGGCGCGGGCCTGCGTGATGATCCCCGAGGAGTCACACATCGTGATGTTCTCCGGTGTCGCACCCAGCGAGACGTAGAACCGCGCGGTGGCGATGGCCGACGCGCCGGCCCCGGAGAAGACGATGTCGAGGTCGCCGAGTTGCTTGTCGATCACCTCGGCGGCGTTGATGAGCGCCGCCCCGGAGATGATCGCGGTGCCGTGCTGGTCGTCGTGGAACACGGGGATGGACATCTCCTCGCGCAGGCGGTTCTCGATCTCGAAACACTCGGGAGCCTTGATGTCCTCCAGGTTGATCCCGCCGAAGGTCGGTTCCATCGCGGAGACGGCGTCGACGAACGCGTCGGGGTCGGCCTCGTCGAGTTCCACGTCGAACACGTCGATGTCCGCGAACCGCTTGAACAGGACGCCCTTCCCCTCCATGACGGGTTTGGAGGCCTGCGCGCCGATGTTCCCGAGTCCGAGCACCGCAGAGCCGTTCGAGACGACACCGACGAGGTTCCCTTTCGCCGTGTACTCGTAGGCGCGGTTCTCGTCGTCGGCGATGTCCAGACACGGCGCGGCCACGCCGGGTGAGTAGGCCAGCGAGAGGTCACGCTGGGTGTTGGTCGGCTTGGTCGTCGAGATGGCGACCTTCCCCGGTGGGTCGCTCCGGTGATAGTCGCGGGCGTCGTCGTCTAATCCCATACCGGGACGGACTGTGGGGGTGATGAAAAAGCTATCCGTCCGTCGAACTCCGATTCGACGAACGCCGTGACTCAGGCGAGAATTGCAACTCGGACGCGGATGAATATTCCGAGCCGGATCGGCCCCTGACCGAACTCTCCTCGCAGGACGCCTGCGTCACCTCGGGTTCCCTCACCTCCTCTCACGTCGCGTCGGGATCGGTCTCGCCGGCAGGAGCCGTCTCGCTCTCTCGAACAGTCGTCGTCACGTAGATGCCGGTCAGGACGACCACGCCGCCGGCGAGCGTGACGAGTGTCGGCACCTCGCTCAGGAGCACGAGTGCGAGCAAGGTGCTCCCGACCGGTTCCCCCAGCAGCGAGACGCTGACCACGGACGACTCGACGTGTGCCAGCGCCCAGTTGATGACGGTGTGCCCGAAGATGCCGGGACCGACCGCCATCCCGAGGAAGAGGAGCCACTCGCCGACGGGGTACGGGTCACCGGTCGCCGGGTAGGCGACGAACGCGACCGTCCCGTGCCGGACGAGCGTCAACCCACCGAGCACCAGCACGCAGACGCCGTAGACGACGGTGACGTAGGGAATCAGTGCGATGCGTTGGCGGAGCGACCGACCGGCGAGGACGTAGCCCGCCGCCGTGACCGCGCCGACGACCGCCAGCGCGTTCCCGAGCAGTGGGTTCGGCGCGGTGACGGACTCGCCGCCGGCCTCCGGCAGACTCATCACGACCATCCCGAGGAGCGCGACGCCGATGCCGGCGACGACCCGGCGGTCTACGCGCTCGTCGAGCAGTGCCCACGCGCCCACCGCGACGAACGCCGGTTGCGCCTGCACGAGCGTCACGCTGGCGGCGACACTGGTCCAGTTCAGACTCTCGAACCACGACGCGAAGTGGAGTGCGAGTGCGGTCCCGGAGACGGCCGCGACGAGCAGGTCGCGTCCCCGGATACGGGCGAAGTGGTCGCGGTAGCGGAACAGTGCCCACGGTGCGAGGATGACGCCCGTGAACAGCACCCGGTAGAACGCCTTGACGAGACTCGGCGCGCCGCTCCACCGGACGAGGATGGCACTGGTAGAGACCGCGAGGACCGCGACCGCGAGCGCCGCGAGCGGGGAGACGCGCGCTTCGACGGGACTGGACGACACGCTTCGCTCGTCGGTCCCGGCCGCTTTACCGGTTGTGGACGCGGCGAGCGCGACTGGATGCGGGCCGCTGCCGCCCGGAACTACGGTCGCTCACTCCGCGTCGGCGGGGGTGTCGAAGTCGTGGAAGTGTTCGCCCTTCTCCTTCGAGAGGATGTTCAGCGCGGCGGCCGCGCCGTCGCCGGCCGAGATGATCGCCTGCCACTCCTCGGCGCGGACCATCGCGCCGGTCGCGTACGCGTTCTCGACGCTGGTCTCCATCGTCACGTCCACGTCCACCACGTCCTCGTCGGTGAACGCACAGCCGAGTGCCTCCGCGAGACCGCGCTTCGCGCCGGTCGCGAGGACGAGGTAGTCGCCGGCGTGTTCGCCCGACTCGGTGGTGACGACGAACTCCGAGCCGTCGTGTTCGACGGCGGTGACCTCCTCGGCGTGGCGGTCGACGCCGAAGTCGTCTACCTGCTCGCGGGCGTCCTCGAGGAACTCGGTCCCGTCCTTCGAGTCGATACCGAGGTAGTTGAACAGGTGCGCCTTGTGGAGCCAGGTCTTGTCGGTGTCGAAGACGGTCGTCTCGAGTCCGTTCTTGGCCGTGAACAGCGCGGCGGAGAGGCCGGCCGCACCACCGCCGACGACGATGACGTGTGTCATGTGGTCCCGTTCGTCACGGAACGGAATAAAGTTCTCCCGCGAGTGCAGATTCGTGTCACAGTCCCCGTTCGGAGACCCGGGCCTGTCGTCGCCGACGCACGCGGTGTGAGTCGGTCGTCGCCGGGGCCGTCGCGTCAGTCGGTCGTCGCCGGGGCCGTCGCGTCAGTCGGTCGTCGCCGGGGCCGGGTCGTCTTCCGCGTCCGCGTCGGTCTCGGTGGTCGTGTACGTCGGTCGCTCGACGTACTCGATGGGATCTTCGACACCGACCTGCTGGAACGCCTGGAGTCGGTACGCACAGGAGTCGCAGGTGCCACACGCGGGCGCTTCGGCCCGGTAGCACGACCACGTGTGGTCGAAGGAGACGCCGAGTTCGACGCCGCGCGCTGCGATCTCGGTCTTCGTGCTGTCGACGAACGGGACCTCCAGCGAGATGTCCGTCGTCGGCTTCGTGCCGAGGTCGACCATCGTCTCGAACGCCTCGAAGAACTCCGGGCGGCAGTCGGGGTAGCCGGCGTAGTCCTCCGAGTGTGCGCCGACGAACACCGCGCCGCAGTCGTTCGCCTCGGCGTATGAGACCGCCATCGACAGCAGGTTCGCGTTCCGGAAGGGGACGTACGAGGTGGGGATCTCCTCGGCGTCCATGTCGGCGTCTTCGACCGCGATGGAGTCGTCCGTCAGACTCGACGCGCCGATCTGCTGGAGGTGACGCGTCTCGACGTGGAGGAAGTCGCGCGCGCCGAGGTCCTCGGCCAGTCGTCGGGCACACTCGTACTCCTTCCCCTCGGTCTGCTGGCCGTAGGAGGTGTGGACGACGTAGAGGTCGTACCCTCCTGCCACCGCCTCGTAGGCGGTCGTCGCGCTGTCCATCCCGCCCGAGAGGAGGACGACCGCGCGCTTCTCCGGGGCGTCGATCGGGTCGGGAACCCCGGTCTCGTGCGTCGTCTCCTCGACGGCCGCCCTCTCCTCGACCGTGGTCGTCTGCTCGCTGTTCGTCTCGGTGGCCTGTTCGTGTGTGTCGTCGTCGGGGTGCATCTCGTCTGTCATCGTCTGCTCGGTCAGTGCTGTCGGGTCGGTCCGCTCAGGTCTCCGGTGCGTCGTTCCACAGGTCGACGTGGAGACGTGGCGTGTACCGGTAGCCGTGATCCAGTGCCAGTTCCGCGACTGCGTTCCGCGTCTCTGCCAGTTGCTCGCGTGTCTGCCCCTCCGGCATCAGGAGGATCGCCTCGTCCGGAATCGTCGTCTCGGCACGGTCCCGCACGTCGGCCACCAGCGACTCGATCTCCGGCATGTCGGCCTCGCCGGTCACGACGAACTTGAACTGGCAGTCGAAGTCGTCGGCCAGCGTCGCCAACACGTCGCGGTCGATCCGACGCGCCTCGTGGCGGTCGGCCCAGTCGCCGCCGGTTCCGGGGTCGTCTCCGTCGGAGTCTCCGTCTCCGCCGGTCGGGTCGCGCTCCGGCGTCGGTGTCGAGGACGCCAGCTTCGGACTCACGCTGACGAGGTCGACCGGGGCGTCCGGGACGACGGTCCCGTTGGTCTCGACGGTCGTGTGGTAGCCTCGGTCTGCGAGTCGCCGAAGCAGGTCGAGACTGGCGTCGTGGATCAGTGGCTCGCCGCCGGTCAGCACGACGTGATCCGCGTCGCGGGACTCGACCGCCGACAGAATCGCCTCGACCGTGCGCCACGCGCCGGTCGGTTCCCACGAGGTGTGGTAGGAGTCACAGAACCAGCACCGGAGGTTACAGCCCGACGTTCGAACGAAGGTGCTCGGTACGCCCGCCAGCGTTCCCTCGCCCTGCAGCGAGGTGAACAACTCGTTGATCGGGAGTGCGGGCCCATCGGCTCGTTCCGCCGACTCCGCTGCGAACACCGACTCGTCGACTTCGCTCGTGACTGGCATCGCTGTCAGTAGCCGCCCGCACAGAGTTCGGTCGTCTCCGTCACCTGTACCGCCACGTCCTCGACCGTCTCCGGCAGTCGCGCCAGGAGTTTCCGTTCCAAGACGAGACTCATCACCTCGGCGGTCGGCGGGTGATCCAGGACGACCACCGCGTCGTCGTCACCGGCCTCGGCGAACGCCTCCACGAGTGGGTCGCCTGCCTCCAGCAGGAAGCGGTGATCCCACGCGTCGATCACGTCGGTCACCTCGCCCTTGTCGACGACCCACCCCTCCTCGGTGAGTTCGCCGACGATGCGGACCGACACCTCGTAGTTGTGACCGTGCGGGCGACTGCACTTCCCGTCGTGGTGCATGAGTCGGTGGCCCGCGCTGATCCGGATCGGCCGGTCACGCCCGACGTGGAGCGTCCGGGTCCCGGTGTCGGCCAGCACCGTCTCTCGGTCGGATTCCAGTACTCGTCCAGTCATACCCGGAGGTCACTCGGGTCGTACTTAAGCAGTCCGTTCCCTCGGCTGTCGTGGTTGATAACGACACACGTTCTTCACGGTCGGCGTCGTGTGTGAGACTATGACACAGTTCGAGGTGAGCCGAGCGTGAGTTCTCCCGAGGTGAGCCGACGGTGACGCTTCCGGCGGCGATCCAGTCGGCCGACGGACACCCGGTCGTGGACACCCACGCCCACCAGCCGACGGCCGAGTTTCTGGAGGACGCGGGCGGCGAGATGATGGCCGACGCCGCCAGCGAGTTCGGCACGTCGGTCGAGACGTGGGACTACGGAGAGATGATCGACGAGTACCACGCGGTCGGCATCGGCCGGGCGATTCTCTTGGGGTGGGACGCCGAGACGAACACCGGCAACCCGCCGGTCCCGAACGACTACGTGGCGGAGGTCAGAGACGCACACCCGGACTTCTTCGTCGGCTTCGGTAGTGTCGATCCGTGGAAAGACGACGCCGACGCCGAGGCCCGGCGCTGTGTCGAGGACCTCGACCTCTCCGGATTCAAGTTCCAACAGATCGCACAGGGGTTCGACCCCAGCGCCCCCGAACACCGCGAACTGTTCGACACGATCGAGGACCTCGGCGTGCCGGTCGTCTTCCACGGCGGGAGTTCGACCCTCGGTGCCGGCACGCCCGGCGGACGCGGCCTGAAGCTGAAGTACGGCGATCCGATGCTGATCGACGACGTGGCCGCCGACCACCCCGAGATGCCGATCCTGCTCGCGCACCCGGCGTTCCCGTGGGAGAAGGAACAACTGGCGATCTGTCGGCAGAAGGGGAACGTCTACATGGACCTCTCGGGGTGGCTCCCGCGCTACATCGACGAGCAGGTCCTGCACTACGCCGGCACCGTCCTGCGTGACAAGGTGATGTTCGGCACCGACTACCCGATGATCCGGCCGGAGCGCTGGCTCGAAGATTTCGCAGAGCAGACCGACTACGACGAGGCGACCCAGCGAAAGTTGCTGTGGGAGAACGCCGAGGCGTTTCTGGGCTTGTAGCCTGCCCGGGTTTCGCCTGCTCGGTCGTCCTCCGATCACGACCGACCGGTCTCAGAACTCGGGGTCGCGCTTCTCCAGAAACGCCGCCACGCCCTCCTCGTGTTCCGGCGTCCCGTAGGCCTGCGACTGGAGCATCGCCTCGTAGTCCAGCGCCTCGTCCCACTGCCGCGTGACGTTGCCGTGGAGCGCCTGTTTGATCAGCCCGAGTGTCCGTGTCGGCCGGGCGCACAGGGTATCGAGCAGATCCTCGACCGCCGAGTCGAGGTCCTCGTCCGGCACGCAGTCGTTGATCAGTCCCATCGACTCGGCGTCCTCGGCGTCGATCAATTTCCCGGTCATCGCCAGTTCCTTCGCGGTGCGCAGGCCGACCAACTGCGGCAGGAGGAAGGTCCCGCCGGTGTCTGGGACGAGTCCGACCTCGACGAAGGCCGCGCCGAACCGCGCCGACTCGCAAGCGACCGCGAAGTCCGACACCGCGACGAGTGCCATCCCGGCCCCCACGGCATCGCCGTTCACCCTCGCCACGACCGGCACCGACGACTCGATGGCGGCCTCTGCCACGCGGCCGAAACTGTCCCGCATCGACTCGTACGACTCGCGGGCGGTCTCCTCGCGGTCGGCCATCGCCTGCACGTCCCCGCCGGCGGAGAAGGCGCGTCCCTCGCCGGTGAGGACGAGTGCGTCCAGTTCGTCCGGGTCGGCGCGTTCGATCTCGTCGGCGAGGTCGCGGGCGATCTGGTGGCTCATCGCGTTCATCGCGTCCGGGCGGTCGAAGGTGATCGTGCGGACGCCCGCGTCGTCGGTGAGCTTCATACCGGCCGTCGGTGCGCCGGTGGCAAAAGTGCGTGTGGCCCGGGGCGGTGAGTGGCCGTCCCGACTCGTTCGCGTTACAGCCCGAGTTCCCGACCGATCACGAGATGCTGGATCTCGCTGGTGCCCTCGCCGATCTCCATCAGTTTCGCGTCGCGGTAGAAGCGCTGGGGCGCGAAGTCCTCGGTGTAGCCGTAGCCGCCGAGCACCTGCACCGCGTCCTCGGCGACCTCGCGGGCCGCCTCGCTGGCGTCGAGTTTGGCGAGCGAGGAGGTCCGGGTGACGCTCTGACCCTGATCGTACTCCCACGCCGACTTGTGTGTCAGCAGGCGCGCGCGCTCGGTCTTTCGGTGCATGTCGACCAGTTTGTCCCGGATGGCGTCGAACTTCGTGATGGGCTTGCCGAACTGCTCGCGCTCCTTCGCGTAGCTCTCGGCGGCCTCGTAGGCACCCTGCGCCAAGCCGGTGGAGAGCGCGGCGATGGAGATGCGCCCCCCATCGAGGGTCTTCATCGTCTGCTCCCAGCCCTCGCCCTCCTCGCCGAGCAGGCGGTCCTCGGGGATTCGAACGTCGTCGAGTTGGATCTCACAGGTCGGCGAGCAGTTGAGGCCCATCTTGTCCCAGACGGTCGTCACCTCGAAGCCGTCGTCGTCGGGGCTGACGATGAACGTCGAGATGCCGTCGTAGCCCGCGCCGGGGTCGGTGACGGCCTTCACGAGCACCGAGTTGGCGACGTTCGCGTTCGTGATGAACTGCTTCGTCCCGCTGATGACGTACTCGTCGCCGTCCTTCTCGGCCATCGTGTCCATGTCGCTGGCGTCGGAGCCGGAGCCGGGTTCCGTCAGCGCCCACGCGCCGATGCCCTCCCCTTCTGCGAGCGGGCGGAGCCACTCCTCTTTCTGTTCGTGGGTGCCGAACAGGTCGATGGGCTTCGCGCCGAGACTGGTGTGTGCCGCGTAGGAGAGCCCGATACCGCCGGAGACGCGGCCGAGTTCCTCGGTGACGAGCGCGTAGAGCAACTGGCCACTGCCGAGACCGCCGTACTCCTCGGAGACCGGGACGCCCATCATGTCGAGGTCGGCCAGTTGGTCGAAGATCTCCGCGGGGAAGCGGTGTTCGTCCTCGACCTCCTGTGCGATCGGCTCGATCTCCGCCTCGCAGAACTCCCTGACGGTGTCCCGGATCATCCGGTGTTCGGCAGATAGCTCGAAGTCCATAGGCAACTCTTGCGAGAGCCCGGTGATAAACTCAGCGAACGACCGTGAGGATTCTACGGAGTCGGTCGTCGGACCGCCTCAGTGGTACGCTTCCGGTTCCTCGGCGTCCTCGAGCGACCGGTTGTGAAGTCCCGCCCCGGTGTCGGCGTCGAAGACGTGGATGGCCGACTCCGGGATGCGTGCGACGACCGGTTGCCCGCCCTCGACCTGCCGCAGGCCGCCGACAGTGGCGACGAACGTCTCGTCGTCGTCCGCCGAGAACGTCAGGTAGACGTTGTTCTCGTTGCCCATCGGTTCGACCACGTCGACGACCGTCTCGAAGTCGTGGTCGCCGGCGGCGTCCTCGACGAGTTCGATGTCTTCCGGCCGGATACCGAGTTCGATGCGGTCCGACTCGCCCACCTTCTCCCGCACCGCCGATGAGAGTGGGTACGCGAACTTCCCCTCGCCGCCGGCGGGTGCGTGGACGAGGCGGTCGCCCTGCACCTCCATCTCGAAGAAGTTCATCGAGGGTTCGCCGATGAAGCCCGCGACGAACCGGTTGGCGGGGCGGTGGTACGCCTCCAGCGGCGTGGCGACCTGCTGGAGTTCTCCGCCGTCGAGGATGGCGATGCGGTCGCCCATCGTCATCGCCTCGGTCTGGTCGTGCGTGACGTACACGGTCGTCGTGTCCAGATCCTCCTGCAGACGCTGGAGTTCGGTCCGCATCTCCGCCCGCAACTTCGCATCGAGATTCGACAGCGGTTCGTCCATCAGGAACACCTCGGGGTCGCGGACGATGGCCCGGCCCAGCGCGACACGCTGTTGCTGACCGCCGGACAGCTCTGCCGGCTTTCGATCCAGCAGGCTCTCGATGCCGAGCATCGCGGCCGTGTCCTCGACGATGGTCCGGATGCGCTCGTCGGCCATGTCGGTGGACTCCTCCAGTCCGAACGACATGTTCTGCCGGACCGTCATGTGCGGGTAGAGCGCGTACGACTGGAACACCATGGCGATGTTCCGGTCTTTCGGCGGCTTGCCCGCGAGAGAGCCACCGCCGAGGCGGATGTCGCCACGGGTTATCGTCTCCAACCCCGCGATCATGCGCAGGGTCGTGGACTTCCCACACCCGGAGGGCCCGACGAGGACGAGGAACTCGCCGTCGTCGATGTCGATGTTCGCGTCGTCTACCGCGACGATGGTGCCGCTGTCGTCTTGGAACTCTTTGGTTACGTTGTCGAGTACGAGATCAGCCATGGTGTGTCTCCGTGGACCGTATTCCTAGTGTGTCGGTCGGGTCGTAATCGGTGGCGCTCACGCCGCCACCCCCTGTTCCGGTGGCGCTCACGCCGCCACCCCCTGTTCCGGTGGCGCTCACGCCGCCACCCCCTGTTCCGGTGGCGCTCACGCCGCCACCCCCTCTGCGAACTGCTCGCCGAACAGGACGTAGACGATGATCGTCGGCAGTGCCGTCACCAGCGCACCGGCCATCTTGATCGTGAAGTCGGTCACGACGCCACTTCCCAACTGGACGAGTGCCAGCGTCACGGGCGCGGCAGAGCCGGACCCGCTGGGGATGATGATCAGCGCGAACAGCAGGTCGTTCCAGACCTGCGTGAACTGGTAGATCAGCGTCACCGCGAACATCGGCACCGACAGCGGCAGGATCACCTTCCGGTAGATGCTGGCGACCGACGCCCCGTCGAGCCGTGCGGCCTCGACGATCTCGTCCGAGATGTCCTTGTAGTACGACCGGAACAGCAGGGTACAGATCGGCACCCCGTACGCGGTGTGGGTGACGATGAGCGCCAGCAGGTGGCCGTGGTACTCCTGTAAGAACGGGACGGCCGCCCAGACGGGCGCACCGATCTCGTACAACGGGAACATCTGCCCCCAGAACTCCGACAGCGGGACCAGCACCGCCTGATACGGGATGAAGATCCCCGCGATGAACAGGACGTAGACGCCGACCTGTCCCTTCCAGTCGACCTTCGTCAGGCCGTAGGCGGCGAGACTCCCGAGCGTCGCCGAGAGGATGGTCGCCGGAATCGTGAGGATGAGGCTGTTCACCAGTCCCGCCTGCAGCAGCGAGAACGCCTCGGCCCACTTCGCCAGCGTGAGTCCGTCGAGTCCGGGCGGGACGTACGGCGCGGTCTCGTTGAACGCGGCGGTCGTCTTCAGCGACGTGACCAGCCCCGCCTCGATCGGCGAGAGGTAGAAGGCGAGTAACCCGACGAGCACGGCGTACAGCCCGACTCGGCGGAGACTCACCTCCGTCACCTGATCCGTGATCGACCGACTCGCGTCTGCGGTACGCCCACTCATAGTTCACCCTGTCTGTACTGCATGGTCAGATACGGTGCCACGACCGCGAGTGCCATCAGGAACAGCATGATGGCGATTGCAGAGCCGTACGCCCACTCGCCGCGGTTGAACGCCTCGCGAACCATCTTGGTGGCGAGGATGTCCGATCCGCTCGGGGGCTGGTAGCCGCCCGCGAGCGAGTAGAGGAAGTCGAACGCCTTCAGCGCGAACACCATCAACACGACCATCGCCGAGATGGTCGCGGACTTCAGTTGCGGGACGATGACGCGCCAGTACATCCGGACCGTGCTCGCGCCGTCCACGCGAGCGGCCTCGAACTGCGCGCTCGGAATCGCCCGGAGCGCGGCGAGGTAGACGACCATCGCGTAGCCGGAGAACTGCCAGACCAGCGCGATGATGACCGCGGTCAACACGAACTGCGGGTCGCCGATCCACTGCGGCGGATTGGCGACGCCGACCGACCGGAGCAGCGTGTTGACCATCCCGTTGTCGAAGTTGTACATCCACAGCCAGAACTGGGCCGTCACGACGAACGACAGGCTCATCGGGAGCAGGTAGATGGTCCGGAACGTGTTCTCGAACCGGATGCCCTGATCCACGAGGATGGCCAACAGGAGGCCGACCACCAGACAGACCAGCGTGAACGCCACCAGCAGGACGAACGTGTTCTGTGCGGCGTTGATGAACCCCGGATCCGAGAACGCCTGTGCGTAGTTCTGTAAGTCGAGGTTCGAGTAGTCCGGGTCCGTGAAGCCGGACATGTCCGTCAGCGAGATGAGCAGGTTCCAGCCGATGGCTCCGTAGACGAAAAAGCCCATCAGCAGGAACGGCGGGAGCCAGAAGGGCAGCGACCCGAGGAAGTCACTCCGGCGAAGCCGCGACAGCATCGAGTCCTCGCCGTCACCTGCGGTCGCCGGCCCAGCGGCGGCTTCGACGCCGCCGTCGGGAACTGGCTCGCCGACGTCGGTGACGGTCGTGTCCGTCGGGCCGTCGTCCGCCTGGTCGAGACCCGCCGTGGCGTCCCCACCGTCGTCCGTGAACAGCCGTTTCACCCCTCGCAGTAGCGAGCGCATCCCTTACTCGAAGACCTGGACGAAGCCGTCGGCGGCCGCGTCCGGGTTCAGGTTGGCCGTGAAGTCCGAGACGACCGACTTCAGGTCGCTCAGCATGCCGGGCTTGACACCCAGGCCGTGGGTGACCGACGGGGGCTGGGCGTCGGAGTTCGAGAAGTCGTCCATCTGCTTCGAGAGGAACGGCCCGAACTCGTCGGAAGACACGTCTGAACGGGGCGGAATCGACCCCTTGTTCTTGTTGAACCGGATCTGGGCGTCCTTCGTCCCGCAGTAGGTGAGGAACTTCTTGGTCGCCTCCGGCGAGGGGTTGCCGTCCCCGCCGTTCGTCCCGTAGGGGAAGGAGTCCATGTTGAGCGCGTAGAGTCCGGAGGTGCCGGGGAACGGGATGTGGCCCCAGTCGTCGTCGTAGTTGAACTCGTCGTTGCCACGGTAGGCACCGGCGGCCCAGTCGCCCTGGTGGATGAAGGCGGCCTCGCCGTTCATCACCTTGCTGTTGCCCTCAGTCCAGGAGATGGTCGCGGCGTCGGAGTTGAAGTAGTCCGCGTAGTTGGCGACGGTCTCGAAGGCGTTCTTGATGTCGTCGCGGTTGGCGTCGCCGTTCAGGAAGTCCATGTACGCCGAGGAGCCGTGCTGGCCCATGAAGACGGCCGCCCACAACTGGAGGGTCGTCCACGGAGCCTTCGTCGACTGGGCCATCCCGACCGCCTCGGTGTTGTCGCCGACCGCCGACATCGCGTCGATGAGGTCGTCCGGCGAGGAGAGGCTCTCAACGTCGATGCTGGACTCCTCGACGAGACTCTTGTTGTAGAAGAGGTTGTTGAGTCGGTGGATGTTGATCGGGACGGTGACGTAGGTGCCGTCAGGGCGCGCCGCCCGTTTCGGGCCTTCGAGGTAGGCCTCCTTCATGTTGTTCTGACTCCACACGTCCTCCTCGATGTCACCGAGCAGACTCGCCTCGGTGAACTGGAGCAGGTTCGCGCCCGGCCAGTCCTGCCACGTCCCCGGCAGGTTCTGGTTGCGAGCACGCTTCTTGATGACGGAGTTGAGGTTCTTGTTCGCGCCGCCGGAGACCGGTTGAACGTCGAACTCCACGTCCGGGTACTCCTCTCGGAACCCCTCGATCAGCGCGGAGAAGGCGGCCTTCCCGTCGCCGCCACCCCAGGCGTGCTGGACTTCGAGCGAGTTCATCGACGAGGACGACTCCGAGTCGGAGTCGCCGCCGTCGTCCATCCCGGAGTCGGAGTCGTCGCCGGAACTCGTCTCGCCGTCCGAACCGCCGCCACCGCCGCCGAGACAGCCACTCAGCGCGGTCATCCCGACCGCGCTCGTGACGCCCGCCGCCGTGAGATACGTCCGCCGTGTAACGTTTTCGTCTTCTGTCATGGTTGATCGTCCGTGTGAGAGACGTGCTCGATGTTACTGAGGGTTCGAGACTTAAGGCTTTCCGTAATTGACCAGAAATAGAGTGAAAATTTTTGTGTCGAGTATGAAGAATTGGCAGACGTAGCGGTGGTACACGTGTTCTGAAATTGTTATTCACAGTTCGACACGACGCGGTCGGTGGGGGAACGACGTGTCGGTTCCGAACCGATCCAGTGGGTTTTAGACCGCCAGCGACCGTCACCGACGATCATGAGCGAGGACTACCGAACGGAGCGGGACAGTCTCGGCGAGATGCAGGTGCCGGCGGACGCCTACTGGGGCGCACAGACCCAGCGGGCAGTCGAGAACTTCCCCATCTCGGGGATCGGCTTCGGTCGCCGATTCGTCCGGGCACTGGGTGTCGTGAAGAAGTCGGCCGCGCAGGCGAACCGCGACCTCGGCCTGCTGGACGAGGAGACCGCCGACGCAATCGTCGCGGCGGCCGACGAAGTGATCGCCGGCGAGCACGACGACCAGTTCCCGGTCGACGTGTTCCAGACCGGATCGGGGACCTCCTCGAACATGAACGCAAACGAGGTCATCGCCAACCGCGCCGCCGAGATCACGGGCGCAGAGATCGGCGACCGCGTGGTCCACCCGAACGACCACGTCAACTACGGACAGTCCTCGAACGACGTGATCCCGACCGCGATGCACGTCTCCGCGCTCGAAGCAGTCGAGAAGGACCTCCTGCCCGCACTGGCGACGCTGGCGAACGAACTCGACGCGAAGGCCGAGGAGTTCGACGGCGTCGTCAAGACCGGTCGCACCCACCTGCAGGACGCCACGCCGGTCCGACTCGGTCAGGAGTTCGGCGGCTACCGGACCCAGATCGAGAAGGGCATCCGCCGGGTCGAACACACCCGCGAGCACCTCTCGGAACTCGCACTCGGCGGGACCGCCGTGGGCACCGGCCTGAACACCCACCCGGACTTCCCCGAACTGGCCGCCGAGTACATCACAGAGGAGACGGGCGTCGAGTTCCGCGAGGCCGACGACCACTTCGAGGCGCAGGCGGCCCACGACGCGATGTCGGAGGCCCACGGCGCACTCCGGACCGTCGCGGGGTCGATGAACAAGATCGCGAACGACCTCCGTCTCCTCGCGTCCGGTCCCCGGAACGGACTCGGCGAGATCGAACAACCGGAGAACCAACCCGGCAGTTCGATCATGCCCGGCAAGATCAACCCGGTCGTCGCCGAGGCCGTCAACCAGGTCCACAAGCAGGTCGTCGGCAACGACGCCGCCGTCTCGGCGGGCGCGGCCGAGGGCCAGATCGACCTGAACCTCTACAAACCGGTGCTCGCGCACAACTTCCTCCAGTCGGCCGATCTGCTGGCGAACAGCGCCGAGGTGTTCGGCGAGCGGTTCGTCGCCAAACTGGAGGCCAACGAGGAGGTCTGTGCCGAACAGGTCGAACGCTCGATGGCGCTCGCCACCGCACTCAACCCGGCTATCGGCTACGACAAGGCGTCGAAGGTCGCGAAGCAGGCACTCGCGGAGGACAAGACGGTGCGTGAGGTCGCAGTGAGCGAGGGCTACCTGACGGAGGACGAAGCCGACGAGGTGTTGGACCCCGAGGCGATGACCCACCGGGGCATCCTCGGCGAGGACTGACCGGTTTCGTTCCTTCAGTCACCCGAAGACACTTCTCCCCCGACTCTCTCGTCTGAAGCGATGCCCTCCACCAGTCACCGACTCGCGGTCGTCGGCCTCGCCGTCGCACTCGTCGGGACAGCTCTCCTCGCAGGTGTCCCGACCACCGACGCCCGCGCCCCACCGACACCGCTCTGTGGGGCCTGTAGCGAGCGACTCGACGAGTCGGCCGAACGCCGAGGTGTCGACCTCACGCGCGGCGAGACGGATCTCGTCGTCCAGGTTCACGAGAACGGGTCGACCTCGTGGCGCGCGACGGTCGAACTCACCGCCGGTGGCGACGCCCTCGAGAACGAGACACTCCGCGCGGAAGTCGTCGACTCGGCCGTCCAGCGCGGGGTCGGCGACCCGACCGACGTCCGGAGCCGACTCGACGGCGAGACGCTGGTCGTCACCCACCGAGATCGGAACGCGACCAGCCGTCATCTCGGCGTCGTCGTCTTCACCCACGTCGTCCCGGACAGTCCGAGTGTGCCGTGGGTGATCGGCGGCGAGGGCGCACGCTACGTCGGTGCCGACCGCGTGACCGTCGAAGCGCCGCCGGGCTACCGCGTCACCGGCGGCTACGAGTACGCGACCGTGAGCGAGGACCGCGTCGTCTGGACCGGTAGTGACGACGGCCGCCGGTTCATTGAGGGAGAGAACCAGCCGACGATGCTTCCGGACGGCTCGCTGTTCCCGAACCTGCGGACGACTGTCGCGCGCTGGTTGGTCTGAGAGGTCCGCGCAGACCGACGACGGGGACGTGTCTTTACTCGAATACGACGAGCCGTGAACGGTGGTACGTATTCATGCGGGTGTGTCACCTAGCCCCACGGTGCGATGCTACTCGAAGACAGCACGGCAGTCGTCACCGGTGGATCGAGCGGCAACGGGCGGGCGATCTCGCTGGCGTTCGCCCGCGAGGGCGCGGACGTGGTGGTCGCCGACATCCGCGAGGAACCACGAGAGGGCGGTACGCCGACCCACGAACTGGTCGAACAGGAGAGCGACGCACGGGCGACGTTCGTCGAGTGTGACGTGACCGACCTCGCCGAGTTGGAGGCCGCAGTCGACGCGGCCGACGAGTTCGGCGGTGTCGACGTGATGGTCAACAACGCCGGCATCTTCCGCTCGGAGGAGTTTCTGGAGGTCGAACCCGACGCATTCCAGCAGATGATGGACATCAACGTCCGGGGCGTCTACTTCGGCTCACAGTACGCCGCCCGGAAGATGGTCGAGTCCGGCGGCGGGTCGATCATCAACCTCTCCAGCGTCGCGGGACTGGAGGGGACCGGGCCGTACGTCGCCTACTGCACGAGCAAAGGCGCAGTCCGACTGATGACCTACGCGCTGGCGTCGGCACTCGGTCCCGAGGGGATCAGGGTGAACGCGATCCACCCCGGCCTGATCGAGACGAAGATGACGACAGAGGACGTGCCGATTCTCGGGACCGATGCCGGCGACCAGTACATGGAGACGATTCCCTCTCGCCGCGCCGGACAACCCGAAGACGTGGCCGACGCCGCGCTGTTCCTCGCCAGCGACATGGCGGACTACGTGAACGGCGAGTCGCTGGTCGTCGACGGCGGGATGACCTCGACCGGCTGAGTCGGTCGCCGGTGTCCGTCGGTGCGGGTCGGCACGGCCCCGACACGTGCCGACACGGACCGACGTTCGTCGAGCACCGGACGAAGATACAAGACGGTCACAGACCGAGTAGTGGTAATGGCGCAGAGATCGCTTGCCGACGAGGAGCGTGCGTCGGAGTCGGACGCACCCTCGTGGCTGGACGTGATCGAGGACGTGATGGACGCCGCGATGGAGGGCGAAGAGGAGTTCGAACTCACCTTCGAGGAGTTCGAGGTCGACGTCCCCGACCAGATGGGCGACGGGGCCGAGCACTACCGGTGGGGACTCGACGGGAGTGTCCGCATCCACGTCGAGGGTGCTCACGGTCCGCTCGCCGACTGGCTGAAGTGGTGGCACACTCGACTCTCCTGAGTTCGACGGCCACGCGACACGGGATCGGTGCGTATCGCTCTCAGGAGTCGTCCAGTCCCGCGACGACGACCGCGAGTCGCTCCGGATCGTACGACGTGAGATCGTAGAGGTTTCGCCCACCGCCGGAGCTGTGGACCGACAGCACGCCGAGATCACAGAACGCGGTCAACACACAGCCGAGCGTCCGAGCGTCGAGGTTCTCGGGTCCCTCGGCGAGAAGTTGGTTCGTCCGGGCGTAGCTCCGGTCGGTCGATTCGATGGCGTCACGGCCGGCTTCCCAGTGGTTCCGCAAGTAGCCGAACAGGGCTGGCTGGTCGGCTCTGTAGCCGACCACCGTCCTGTCCCCGCCTCCGGCGCCGCCCCCCGCGGACCTCCCACTCATAGTTAACACGACCGGTGCGAGGAATATAATCCCCCGAGCGTGGATTCAGGAACTGAAAGAGCCCGTCAGTCGCTCGCCGGAGGGTCCGCGCCGGGTGTCGGTGGACGGACTGCTCCGACCCGGTCAGTCGACGGGCGTCCCACACCGGGTGTCAGTCGACGAGTGTCCCATGCCGGGCGTCACTGGCCACCCCACTGCCGACGATCTGGACCAACCCCGCACAGACGACGAAGGTCCCGCCGAGGGCGGCGACCGCCATTCGAGCGTCGAACACGTCGGCGACGACGCCACTGCCGACCGCGAAGGGGATGCGCGAGAGCGCACTCAGCATCGAGACGGTCGAGAGGACCGTGGCCCGGCCGACCGACTCCAGCCTGTCGTTGAGGTACTGTCCCGAGATGGGGTGGAAGATGGCCCCACCGCCCTTCATGACGAAGAACATCGGGAACGCGAGGACCGGCACCACGACCGGGAGCAGGAACAGACCGGCGATGAGCGCCGGGATACCCAGCAGGGCGGTCCGGGTCCCGAGCACCGACTCGACCTGCTCGGCGCGGTCGCTCGCGATCGCCGAGACCACCGTGAACGCCGAGTAGAGGAAGCCCAGGGTCGCAGGCTCCGGGAATCCGATCGACGCGAGGGCGGCGTCCAGACTCCCCCGGATGGCGTCGAGCGTGACGGGCTGGATGTACGCGTCGGCCGTCATCAACAGTCCGCCGTACAGCGCGGTGAAGACGACGAACGACCGGAGCGGCGGCCGACTGAGTTGGTCCCGGATCAGCGGGAGCGTGTCGAACACGGTGAGCACCTCGTGGTCGTCGGTGTCGGGTTCGTCTTCGGACGTGGTCTCACCCGACTGTTCGCCCGCCGATCCCTCCACGTGAGTCTCGTCGGGTTCTCCCTCGCCCGACCGGTACTGTCGGTTCTTCGGAAGCGAGAGGACGAGGACGAAACTGACCGACTGGAGTGCGAGTCCGGCGACGAAGGGGTAGACCGGATTCTCGACGTACAGCAGGCCCCCGGCGATCATCGTCACCGCCATCGACCACTTCGAGGCGGCGCTCCCGCGACCCTGAACGCGCGTGAACTCGTCGGTGTCCAGTCGCTCCGCGAGGGTGTCGTAGAGCCAGGCCTGCCCCGATCCGGAGATGAACGTCGTCGCGAGCGAGAGGGTGCCGAAGGTGAACAGGAAGCCGAGCAGGTCGGTGACGACGAGAAACGACGCGGTCGAGACGAGAAACAGTCCCTGCGCGACGACGAGGCTGTTTCGTCTGCCGATCCGGTCCCCGACGTAGCCGGTCGGCACCTCGCCGGTCAGGACGACGATGGCCTGTGCCGTGCCGATCACCCCGACGGCGGTGTACGACAGGTCGTTCACGTCGACCATGAACAGGATGTAGATCGGATAGAAGAAGCCGGGGTTGGCTGCCGCGCGATAGAGGTAGTACTGGAGGACGACGCGTGTGTCGGGGTCGGAGTCGAAGGGGAACATACGGGGAGGGCGTGCTGCCGGTCGTGGTGTCACACTGCCGACTGGTCGTACTCGTGGGTCACCCGACCGGGCCCATTCAGTCTTGTGGTCCTCCGAGAAGTCTTGACACGGCGTGGCAGACGTAGACTCGACTCCGGGAGACGAGTGCGACTGGTAGCGACGCCGAGGGGTGAACGCGACCGAACGTGACTCCGGGCGGCAGAGTCGACGGGTACGAAAGGGGGGTGGGAGAGGGGGGCGAAGCGCGGTGGAGGGGGGTCCCCCTGTGAGCCAGAGGGGGTGGGTGGGAAGCTGTCGGGGTCCGACGCCCGTGGGGTCGGTGTGGGCGTGGGGGCTTTCGGGCGGGCGTCGGCGTACGGTACTACCGTTGCCATCCGCATAAAGTTGTCAGAGACTGAAACGACGATTTTACTGTCACGAGTTGACATACTGCGGAACCGTGCAACCGGGCCGAAGCAGGCCGCTGTCCCCAGGTTCCGAGTTACATACGACAACACACCACACGGCAGATCCGTATCGAATCGCTCGCCGAGTCTCGGCCGTCCGGGACGCGCTTCGGTGGGACCGACTACGAACTGTCCGCACGGGACGGCGAGCACACCGACGACCGGCGGAACCCCGGCGGACCTCCCACCGCTGGTGCTGGTTCCCGAAAGACGTCGACGAGGACGCCGTCACCGCTCGCTACGAGAACGGTGGCCTCGAAGTGACGCTCCGGCGGTGCGGACGCCACCGACGCCGAGCATCCGGTCTGTGCTCGACCGCCGACAGGCTTACTCCCGTACCGCGACACCACACACCGTGGACGAACTCGTCCGCGACGGACTGCTCGCGCTCCTGCCAGCAGTCGCGCTCGCGGGCTGTGTCGGCTGGCTCGCAGTTCCGGTGACGGCGACACCGGTAGTGGTCGGGGTCGCCGGGACGCTCCTGCTCGAACTCGTGCTGGCGACTCGCGCCGACACGGTGCGCAGGTACTGGCGGACGTCGTCCGTGCAGGCCGGTGCTGTCGGCGTCCTGCTCGTCGGACTGTGGCTCGGCTGGCAGACCCTCGGCGGACAGGTGTTGGTCGTCGCGCTCGCTGGACTCGTGACGTACCTCCTGCTGGTCGGTGCCGTGCTGGTCGGTCTCGTCCCACCGACGAGCCAGTGGGTTCGGGAGTGATGACGAGGGAGCCTGGTGAACTCAGGTCCAGCGATCCAGTCCGGTCTGGACCAGCGATTCCTCGATGCGCTCGAAGCCGCGTTCCACCTCGCCGGCGTCGACCTCCCACTCCTCGGTGACGAACGCGCGGGCGGCCTCGACGTCGGGGTCGATGTCCAGGTCGTACTCGTCGGTGTAGTCGTCTCTGACCGGCGGGTTCCGGAAGAACTCCCGCACACGCTCGGCGTGTTCGATGTGTTCGTCGCGCGCTTCGAGGACGCCCCAGAGGTCGCCGTGTGCCCGAATCTCCTTCAGGGCGGTCTTCGGGCCGATGCCGGAGATGCCGGCGTTGAAGTCGGTCCCGCAGAGCATCGCGGCGTCGATCAGTTGCTCGCGGGTCAGATCGAGGTCCGCGAGCGTGGCGTCGAGGTCCATCAGTTCGGGATCACCCTTGCTCGTCAACCCCCGGAGCGTGCGTGGCGCGCCGAACAGCAGGGTGTCGTAGTCCTCGCTGCCGACGTAGTCCGCGTCGCCGACCGCGTTCTGGTGGGCCGCCTGCGCCTCCCCCTCGGCGGGCGCGTCGTACCACGGCACGTCCAGAATGTCCAGCAGGTCGCGGGTCGTCTCCTGAATCGTGTCCGTCAGGCGCTGTGTCTGTGCGGACAACCGGGCCGCCTCGATCGCGTCGCCGCGCTCCTCTGCCGCCTGCTTGCGCTCTTCGGCCTTCTCGCGTGCCTCGCGTCGGTCGGCGACCTCCTCGCTCTTGAGGTCGGTGACGCCGCCGTCGAAGACGAAGACGGGCGTGATGTCGTGCTCGAAGAACTTCGGCAGTCCCTGCACGACACCGATCAGGTTCGCCACCTCGACGCCCTCGCCGGTGGTGTACTTCTCGTCGCTGGTCCACTTGACCGTCGTCGTCAGATAGCGGTAGAGCCAGTTGTGCGCGTCGACCGCGACGACGCTCCCCTCCAGGTCCGCGAACGGAACGTCACGGAGCGTCGCCAGCGACCGTAGGTCTGCGTTTCCCATTACCCCGTGGTTGGGCGTCGTCCGGTTTCAATTCCCCGAGTCGTCGGCGTGGTCGGGTGAGGTCTCCCGGGTCCCCTCGGCGTCGGTGACGAGCACCGTCGGCGGGGGGGTCCCCTGCTTCCGGGCGAGGAACGACGCCTCGGGGTCGTCGAGGTCTCGCGCCCGGTAGCGATCCAGCCCGGCTTGATACCTCTCGACGCTCGTGCCGTGTCGGTCTCGATACCGGTCGCGGTCTCCCGCGGTGCTCGGTGCTCGACCGTTGCCAGCGGTCTCGACCGGCGGCGGATGCTCCAAGACGAGTTCGGCCAGTCCCGTCTCCCCGCCGGTCCACGCGAAGCCGGCTTTGTGGAGCGCCTCGTAGGCGAAGGGGTTGTTGACCGCGATGCGGACGCGGTCGTAGCCTCTGTCGTGTGCGCGGTCGGTGACGAACCGGACGAGTCGCGGGCCGAGTCCCTCGCCGCGTCGGTCCTGCCGAACCGTGACGTACCGGAGCCAGAGCGTGCCGGAGTCGGTTCTGTCGGGGCTGAACGCCACCGCCGCCACGACGTCGGTGTCGAACTCGTCGGCGTCGAGTCCCGGCGGCAGTGGCTCGTCGAGTGGTGGCAGGTCCGCGTCGGTCACCGGAGCCGAGTTGCCGGCCGCCGACTCGACCGCCCGGCGTCTGACGACGGCCTTCCCGGTTCTGCCGACGACGAACTTCCCGGCGTAGCTGAACCGTCGGTAGTCCAGCCGCAGGGTCCGCTCCTCGCCGGGCCAGCCGAGAAGCGCGAGTTCGAGCGTCGGGTCGCCGAGGTCCATACCCGCCCGAACGTCGGGGAAACGTAAGAGGGTAGTCACTGGCTGTGAAAGTGAGACCGATGGACTACGGTCCCGGCGACACCCGCTTCTTCGACAGACTCGCCCGCCTGTACGACCTCGGGATGCCCCGCGCCCGCAAGCGCCACCTCGACGTGGGTCTCTCGCTGGCCGAGCGGCCGGTCGGGCGTGTGCTGGACGTCGGCGGCGGCACCGGCCGGGCGGCGGTCGAACTCGACGCGGCCGAACGAATCGTCGTGGACGCGGCACGCGGGATGCTGACCAGAGCGCGCGACCGGGGTCTCGACACGGTGCAGGGCGACGCACGCCGACTCCCGGTCGCCGACCAGTCGGCCGACGCGGTGACGATCGTCGACGCGTTCCACCACCTGCCGGACCAGCGCCGCGTCGTCCGTGAGGCGTGGCGCGTCCTCGCGCCCGGCGGTGTGCTCGTCGTCCGGGACTTCGATCCCGACACACTGCTCGGGCGCGGACTCGTGCTCGCCGAGGACGTCGTCGGCTTCGATTCGACCTTTACCGGTCCGGACGACCTCGCGGCGTTCCTCGGAGACGCCGGCTTCCGGACGGCGGTGCCGGACCGAGGGTTCGGCTACACCGTCGCGGGCGTGAAACCGGGAAGCAAATAAACCCAGTCGCCGACCGTGCCGATATGAGTAGCGAGGTCGGCTTCCTCGAAGAACGGATCGACCGCGCGAGCCTCCCGCTCGCGGCCGGCGACCTGTTGGTCATCGCGGTCGTGTTGAGTCTCGGAGCGTCGTTCCACGACGCGACCATCTTCTCGCGTCCCGGCGAACTGGCGATGGTACTCGCACCCTTCCTCGTCGGCTGGGTGATCGCGGCACCGTTGATCGGTGCGTACTCCATCGGCGCTCAGGAGTCGCGGTCGTCGGTCGCGCTGGTGATCCGGTCGTGGATTCCGGCCGACATCATCGGACTGGCGATCCGCGCGACCCCGTTCGTGGACGGCGGTATCGAACCGATCTTCGTCCTCATCACGCTCGTCACGGTCGGCACAGGACTGGTCGTCTTCCGACTCGTGGCGGCACGACTCTACTGACGCGGTCCTGCGTTTCGAGAGCCCGTCACCGCCGGGCCAGCACCACACCGATCACCGCCGCGAGCGCGCCGAAGCCGGCGAGCGTGGCGAACAGCACGGTCGGCGAGGCGTAGGTCAGGATCGTCCCCGCGACGGTCGTCCCGAGCGCACCGACGCCGAAGACACCGAGGTAGGTGTAGCCGTACGACAGCCCGCGCGTCCCGGCCGGGGTGTACTCCGCGACGGTCGCCTGATAGAACGGCTGGACGACGAACAGCGCGACACCGAGGAGTGCACCGAGGACGAGTAGCGGTGCGAGTCCGAGCGAGGCGACCGGCAGGAAAACCACCGCGAGGACCGCCAGCGCGCCGAAGCCGCCCGCGATACCCCACTCGACCGGGATGCGGTCGGTCAACTTGCCGCCGAGATACTGCCCGACGACACCGATGATGAGCAGGCCGGAGTAGAAGTAGCGGTTCGGTTCGATCGCTCGGCCCGACTCGGCGGTCAGACCGAGCAGGTCTGCGAGTGACGCCGGCAGGAGCGACGAGACCGGGATGGGCTCGAAGCCGGGGTACGACTCCAGCAGGCCGGGCAGGAACGTCAGGACCCCCCGGTAGTAGAGACCGGAACACATCACCACGACGAAGACGGCGGTGAACCCGCCCGCAAAGAGGAGACGCGACTCGGTGAGGAACTCGCCGAGTGAGTCGACGCCTGCGGAGGCTTTCGAGTCACTGTCGTCGGTCGTCGCCGAATCGTCTGTCGTCGTCGCATCTTCGTGTGCCGACTCCGCTCCTGTCTCCTCCCCGCCGTCGGTCGCCACCGCCGCAGTTTCGTCGAAATCGACTCGAACCGCGAAGACGGCCGCCGCGATGGCTGGCACCGCGAGCAGACCGGCGACGACGCGCCAGTCGAAGAACAGCAGGAGGATCGCAGACAGCAGTGGCCCGAGTCCGATCCCGACGTTGCCCGCGATGCCGTGATAGGCGAAGCCGGTGCCGCGCTGTTCGACACCTTTCGAGATCATCGCTAAGCCCGCAGGGTGGTAGACGCTGGCCGACGCCCCCCAGACGAGCAGTGCGAGTGTGATGGTCGGGACGCCGGGCGCGAGGAAGAGGAGCAGGAAGGAACCGGCCATCCCGAGTAGACAGGCCGTGATCAGTCGCCGGGAGCCGATCCGATCCACGAGGACACCGCCCGGTAGTGCACCGACGCCGAACAGGCCGTAGCCGGCCGTGAGGACCACGCCGAGGGTCGCGGCGTTGACCGGGAACTGTGCGACCCCGAAGTCGATCACGGAGAACTCGACGAGCCAGACGGTGAGGAAGATGGGGATGGAGAGTTCGTAGGTGTGGACCATCCCGTGTGCGAGCATCGCCAGTCCGGTGATGGCGCGGTCGTTCCGGTTCACGCTCCGTGGTCTGTCCAGCGTCGGTTTCAACGCTCCGATCCGGGCAAGCCGTGGGTATCGGTGTGCTCCGACTCTGTCGAACCGCGCGGGACGCTCAGGGCGTCGCGACCAGTTTGCCGAGGAAGCTGTCGTCCCGATGAAGCTGACGTCCCGACGAAACTGTCGTCTCGCACCGCACGCACGGCCGGGGCTACGAGGGTGAGAGCGAGAAGAGGCGGTCTCGGTCGGGAGCGACGACGGTCGCGTGTGTCGCGGCGACCGCGGTCGTCGGGGGGTGCTACTCGAACTGCCGAAGCGTCTGGAGGTCGTGTTCGGTCCGCATGAACTCGGCGAGTCGCCGAGTCGCGTGACAGCCGGAGCAACTGAAGTTCTCGCGGTGTCCGGGGAGATCGGTCGGACCGGTCTCCCACTCTTTGCCACACTCGGGGCACAACAGGCGGACGTACGCTTCGACCATACGCTACCGTGTTACAGGGTGACGTGAAAAACTTTGTGCGCGACGTGGCGGTCGGCAAGTGGACGAACTGTGCGCCGGTGGGCGATCAGTTCTCGAGCCACGTCGAAGGGAGGGCGATAGAGCGATGGGTGGCGATCAAGCGAACAGGCCCGCGTCGTCGGCCTCGAGCAGTTCCTTGTACCGGTTGCGGATGGTGACCTCGGAGATGTTCGCCACGTCCGAGACCTGGCTCTGCGTGACCTTCTCGTTGGTCAGCAGGGAGGCCGCGTAGACGGCGGCGGCCGCGAGACCGACCGGCGACTTGCCCGAGTGCAGTCCCTGCTCTTTCGCGTTCTTCAGCAGTTCGCGGGCTCTCCGCTCTGCCTCGTCGGAGAGACCGAGGTCGGAGGCGAACCGCGGCACGTACTGCTCGGGGTCCGCGGGCTGGATCTCGAGCTTCAGTTCGCGGACAACGTACCGGTACGTCCGGGTGAGTTCCATCTTGTCGACGCGGGAGACGCGCTCGATCTCGTCGAGCGAGCGCGGCGTCCCGGCCTGTCGTGCGGCCGCGTACAGCGACGCCGTGGCGACGCCCTCGATGGACCGACCCGGCAGGAGGTCCTCGGCGAGCGCGCGGCGGTAGATGACACTCGCGGTCTCCCGGACCGTCTCCGGGAGGCCGAGCGCCGAGGCCATGCGGTCGATCTCGCCGAGCGCCTGCTTCAGGTTGCGCTCCTTCGAGTCGCGGGTGCGGAACCGCTCGTTCCACGTGCGCAGGCGCTGCATCTGCCGGCGCTGTTTCGACGAGAGGCTCCGGCCGTAGGCGTCCTTGTCCTGCCAGCCGATGTTGGTCGACAGGCCCTTGTCGTGCATCATCTTCGTCGTCGGGGCACCGACGCGGGACTTGGAGTCGCGCTCCGAACTGTCGAAGGCGCGCCACTCCGGGCCACGGTCCACTTCGGCCTCCTCGACGACGAGACCGCAGTCTGCACAGACCGTCTCGCCGTGCTCTTCGTCGGCGACGAGTTGTCCACCGCACTCCGGACAGATCGTCGCTTCCGTGCGTTCCTCCTCGGTCGTCTCGGGTCGGTCCCGCTCGTTCTCGCGGGTCTGACTGTAGGTTCTGATCGTTGTATCGCTCATGTTGGGGTGGGGCGGACGACCCGCTGGTTGGGGGAGAGAGAGAAGTGAGAGAAACTCCGTTGGGGGCGGGTACGTCCTTACCAGTAGTGAAGGGCGGCAAGTATTTAAACTTGTCGCGGGTGTGTACCGGCCGTAACCGACAGACGTGAGCGGTTCTCCCCGGTATCTTTCGGTTCGTACAATATCGCACGACGTGATCGCCGTAACAGTTTTAATCGTTACGGTCGGACCGGTCGTATCCTCACCCGGCGGTCGGCCCGACTCAGACGAAGCCTGCTGGCTCGGTCGGTCGCCGTCCGAGTCTGGTCTCGACGCGCTGGGTCTCGCCGTCTCTGCGGATCTCCAGCGTGACCGTCTGGCCGGGGTTCGCCTCCAGCGCGAGATACCGGAGCAGGTCGCGTTCCGCCCCGACCGGGCGGTCGTCGATCCCGACGATCACGTCCCCGCCGACCGGGACGCGCTGGTTCCGGAGTGTGACGCGCTCCTCGGCCGTGACGAGTCGGTCCCCGACGAGGAGACTCGACACGACCGAGACGACGAGGTAGCCGGTCGCGGCTCGGAGGTCGTTCGCGACGGCGACCGTGGGCGTGACGGTCCGCCCGCGCACCCCGAGAAACGGGTGGTCGTAGCGCCGACCGTCGGCGAGTACGGGGACGACGCGCCGGGCGAGCGGTGCCGACGGAGCGAACGTGACGGTCTCGCCGCCGCCGGCGCTGACGACTCCGATCACGTCCCCGTCGTAGGTGACCAACGGCCCACCGGAGTTACCGGGGTTGACCGCGGCGTCGGTCTGCACCGAGTCCAGCACGAGGCCACCGGTCTCGCCGGTGAAGGTCCGGTGGAGTCCGCTGACGATGCCGGCGCTCGCGGACTGCGGAAGTCCGAAGGGGTGGCCGACTGCGACGACGCGTGTCCCGATCGGTGGGAGTTCGCCCGCGAAGGCGACGGGCGTGACGTAGTCGGGCGTGTCGGCCCGGAGGACCGCGAGGTCGCTGTGGCGGTCGGAAGCGAGGAGTGTCGCGTCGCGCCACTCGCCGCGTGGGAACCGGACTTCGAACACCGAGCGGTCGGTGACGACGTGGTGGTTCGTCACCAGTCCGGCGTCGGTCAGGAAGCCGGTGGCTTGTCCGCTGTCACTCGTCCCGTATGCCGTCACGAGCGCAGTCGTGTCGGCGACCGCCTCGTAGGCGTCGACGCTGGTCGGGTCCGGTTCCGGTGTCGGCGAGGGACTCGGTCTGGGTCGTGGCGTCGGCGTCGGTGTGTCGGTCGGGGTGTGCGTCGGGGAGGGCGGCGGCCCGGTGGTCGGTGCCGGCCCGTCCCGGTCGGTACAGCCAGCGAGGAGACCGGCGAGGACCGCGAGGAGGTGGCGGCGTCGGGGCACGCCGGGTGGTTCGACGGGTGGCCGGGAAACGTTTCCGGCGAACCGGGTCGGTAAATGAGTACCGCCCGGTCAGCGAAGTTTCTCGTAGGACTGTTCGAGGTCGAACACCGGTTCGGGGTAGTCGATGCCGAGTTCGACACCGTACTCCGCCTGCGTCGAATCCGACGTCTTCCACGGTTCGTGGGCGAGTCGCGGCGGCAGGGGGTCGAGTTCCGGGAGCCAGTGTGTCACGTACTCGGCGTCGCCGTCGTACTGCTTCGCCTGTTTGACGAGGTTGAAGTACCGGTCGCGGTTGTCGTTGCCCACGCCGGCGATGTACGCCCAGTTGCCGTAGTTCGAGCAGGGGTCGTAGTCGACCAGTTGGGTCTCGTAGTACGCCGCACCCTTCCGCCAGTCGATTCGACAGTTGTTGACGAGGAACGACGCCGCGTTCTGACGCGCGCGGTTGGAGACGTAGCCGGTCTCGTTCAGTTCCCGCATCGCGGCGTCGACGAACGGGATACCGGTCTCGCCGGCTTTCCAGCGCTCGAACAGTGTCTCGTCGTCGCGCCACGCGATGTCAGTGCGATTTCTGATGCCGCCCCGTCGCCAGAAGTCGGTGCCGTGTTTGGCGAACTGGAACTGGAAGAAGTCACGCCAGACGAGTTCGAAGAGGAGCCAGTACGTCGAGTCGTTGCTGACACGCTGTTCCTCGTACCGGCGCACCTCGCGTTCGACGAATCGAGGCGAGAGACAGCCCTCGTTGAGCCAGGCAGAGAGCTTCGAGGAGAACCCCTGGCCGAGCAGGCCGTTTCTCGTCTCCTTGTACTCGCGCAGGCGGTCTTCGTCCCACAGGTACGTGTCGAGGCGGTCGAGCGCGGCCGACTCCCCGCCAGTGAACCGGAGCGCGCCCCGTTCGGTCGGTTCGCCCTCCGAGTCCGCACCGTGGGGCGCGTCGACGCCGAGGCTGTCGACGGTCGGAATCGCGCCGGCACCGATCTCGTCGCCGTCGGTCGTGGTCGCCACGGGCGGCATCGACTCGGCCTCGGGTGCGCGGAAGGGCGGCCGGACCGTCGAGCGGTTCTCGACGGACTTCCGGAAGGAGGTGTAGGTGTCGGGAATCTCCTCGTAGCCGTTCGGCAGGTCGTCGAGGTGGTAGAGCGTGTGCCCCCAGCGTCGTTCCACGTCGGTCCCGAGTTTGCCGAGGAGGTCCGTGACACCCTCCTCGACGGCCATCTCCTCGCCGGTCGGGTAGGTGTGGAAGTAGACGGCGTCGGCGTCGGTCGCTTTGGCGAGTGCGGGGACGATCGTCTCGGGCTTGCCCTCCCGGACGATCAGGTCGCTGTCCAGATCGCGGAGCGACTCGCGGAGGTCAGCGAGCGACTCCCGGCGGAACCGGGCGCGGTAGGGACCGGTCTTCTCGTAGTCGAAGGAGTCGCGGCCGCCGAACGGTCTGCGGCCGTAGTGGCGTGGATCGACACAGTACACCGGCAGGAGGTGGTCGGCCCCCAGTGCGTCCGACAGCGCCTCGTTGTCGTGGAGTCGGAGGTCGCGTCGGAACCAGACGAGTGCGGTCTCGGCCGTCATGAAGAACGACAGTTCGTATGGGTTACAGCGTCTTGAAACCGCAGGCCACGAGGCCGGGACGATTCTGTGGGGTGGCCGGGACTCCACTCCGCTGGCACGTTCCTGCGGCGAAACCGGGACTTCACTCCGCCGGCGCTTTCCGGTAGATTCGTCGCTCGCTGTCGACCGACTCGAACGTCTCTTTGAAGTCGCGGTGGACCGTCTCCGTCCGGCCGATGACGAGATACCCACCGGGCCGGAGCGCCTCGTCCAGCGTCTCGAAGATCGGTCGTTTGTACTGCGCGTCGATGTAGATGAACAGGTTCCGACAGACCACCATGTCGAACTCCCCGGGCGGCCTGTCCTGAATCAGGTCGTGTTGGCTGAACTCGACGAGAGACTGCACCCGGTCCGTCACCCGGAACTCGTCACCTTCGCGGGTCACGTACTCCCCGGCAGTCGAGAGGGGATCGAGTTCCGCCGCGATGTCGGTCGTTCGGGTCGTGTGGTAGACGCCGTCCCGGGCACTTGCGAGGGCGTTCGGGTCGATGTCGCTGGCGAGGATCGAGAGCCGACTCGCCGCCACGTCCGCGTCGTCCAACGCCAGCATCGACAGCGTGTAGGGCTCTCGCCCGTCCGCACAGGGGACACTCCAGAGAGTCGCCCGCTGTCGCTCCTCGGTGAGCGCCCGAAGGATCGGGACGACCGCCGACCACGTCTCCGGGTTGCGGAAGAACCCGGTGACGTTGACGTTGAGCGAGTCCAGCAGGAGCGCCGGTTCGTCGGGGTCCGCCCGGAGTCGCTCGCGGTACTCGGCGTAGTCGTCGCAGTCCGTCCGGCGCATCCGCGCCGAGATTCGTCGGTCGAGGTACGCGTCGTTGTAGTAACTCGTCGCGAACCCGATCTCACGCTCGACGTAGTCGAGCAGGCGCTGGAAACTCATCGGGGTCTTCGTCCCAGCGAAGGACGGCAGGCGATTAGAGTGTTGCCGTCTCGGGAGTCGATCGAACGAGTTGCGAGTTCGAAACGAACTCGCTTCTCGGGGACGGGTCGGCACCCACTCGTCGGGTATCCACTGGCGCGTCCGAGATCGAACGGCCGGGGGTTTTTACCACCCGTCCGACTGACTTCCAGTACGATGGTGTTCTGTGCGACGGAGGTCGACTCGCTCCGCACGGAGGGCGTCGCAGGGCCCCGGCGATTGCTCCGGTGGGTGAGACGCTGAGATGGACATCGACCTCCAGTCGCTCGAACGGTACAACAGACTCGCTCGGGTGGGGGCGGAGCGGGCGGCCACGTCGCTGTCGGAACTCCTCGGTGTCGAGACCGTCGTCGACGTCACTCGCGTCAGTCTCGTCTCACCCGAGAGTGCGCGCCGGTCGCTGATCGAAACTGTCGGGAGCACGTCACGATCTCGGACGTCGGGCCCGCACCGAACAGACGACTCGGGAACAGACGGCACGAATGGGACGGACGGCGTGAGCGGAGGAGACGGCGTAAGTGGGGAAGACGGCGCGAGTCGGAGCGTCGCTGATGATCGGAGAGACGGAGGTAGGAGCGAGACGAGTGGTGATACCGGAGAGCCGACGTGTGTCGGTATCACGCTCGAGGGCGGCATCTCCGGTCGGGCACTCCTCGGACTGGACGAGTCGAGTCGGGACAGACTCGTCTACGAGTTTCTCCCCTCTGTCGTCGGGTCGAGCGATCCGGCACACGCGGCCGGCGGTGTCGTCGAGGTGGGCAACATCGTCCTGCGGGGCTTCGTCGATGGCTGGGCGGACCACCTGGGGACGAGCGTCGACACGACGCCCCCCAGGCAAGTGGACCCGAGAAGTCTCGACGGCGAATCGGCGTCGAGCGGCATCGAGGAGTTCGTCTTCCTCTTCGAGAGTGAACTCCGAGCAGTCGACGCCGACGTGCGCTTCGACGTCTGTATGCTCCCGGACTACGCGACGCTGACCACACTCGTCGGGGGCGCGACCGGCTTGACCGGTCCGACCGTCTCGCTCCGCCGACTCCGCCAGTTCCGGGCGGTCGTCGAACGCGGGACCGACCGCGCGAGCGACGACATCGCGGCCATGACCGGCTTCGAGACCGACGTGGACGTAGACCGCTTCAGTTTCCTCCCGATCACGGAGACCCCGAACCACGTCGCTCCCGGTCGGCGAGTCGGCACCGTCTTCCACTTCGACGGGCCACCGTCGGGCTACGCGGTACTGTTGTTGTCCGAGCAGTCGGCAGCGCGAGTCGCGGACGAACTGCTCTCCGGAAGCGCGTCTGTCGCCGGCGACTCTCCCGCCGGTCGGTCGTCAGAGAGCAGGAGACGAGGACCTGATAGCACAGACGAGACTGGCCTGACTGCACTAGAGCGAAGTGCTGTCGGGGAGTTCGGAACCGTCGTGACGAGCGGGTTCGTGGACGGGTGGGCCGACGTGTTCGAAAGCGAGATCGACCTCTCGCCGCCACAGGTCGTCGAAGATGACGGGCGGTCGATCCTGAGTCCGATCGCGGGCCGACTCGCTCGAAGGCAGTCGTACGCCTTCGTACTCGACATCGGGGTCGAACCCGACCGGGTACGCTGGGGAGGAGACGTCCGTGAGCCCGCGGACGAAATCGACTTCAGGCTCTCGATCTTCCCCGAGGAGACGAAACTCAGTCACGACTCACGAGAGCAGTCACGGCGTGTTCGGAACGCGGACGTGAACCAGCGACGCGGGCGTCGAAACTCGGGGAGCAGTCGCTGGCGTGGGTACACGCCTCGGCGAGACGAACCTCGACGTCCTCAGGAGCATCGGTCCGGTGTCGAGACCGGCCACGGTGTCGCTGGCGATGACTCCGACGTGGACGGCGGATCAGCCGACAGGAACGACGAACCGGACGACAGGAACGACGAACCAGCCGACGGGAGCACCGAACCGGACGATAGGCACGACGAACCGGACGACGCGGGCAGCGTGCCCGACGGGACATCGAGGAGTCGGGGACAGATCGGAGATACGGACGGCGACCGCCAGCAAGTCGGACTCGGCGAGTGTGCGGTGACGACAGACGGAGAGATACTGGCGACGAGCGGAATCGGCTCCAGTCTCGCACTCTGTCTGTACGACTCGGCTGGCACCGCGGGCTTCGCTCACGTGATGTTGCCGCGATCACGTGATCGTGACGACGCCACCGACGCGACGTTCGTCGATACCGGGATCGAGGCGCTCGTTCGACGGCTGGAGAAGACGGGTCTGGCTCGCGAGGATCTCGACGCGAAACTCGTCGGCGGGAGTCGAATGTTGGAGTTCTCGGCGGACGCGGGCGACATCGGTGCGCGAAACGTTCGCGTAGCCCGGCAGGAGTTCGGTGAACACGGTATTCCGGTCGTCTCGACACACGTCGGCGGTGACTACGGCCGGTCTGTCGTCTTCGACGGGGAGACTGGTGAGGTACTCGTTCGGACGGCCGACGGAACCGACAGTCGTCTGTGAACTGATCGGCGGGACGCAGAGTGTGCACACCGCCGAAGCGTCAAATAGCCGAACCAAACGCCGAAGTAAACAAAACATCGATTATATTACAATTCAAAACATCGATTATACTACGATTAAGTGGGCCGTGAGTCGGGAGGGACGACTCCCGGAGGTGCTCCGGCCGGCGCGGTTCGTTTCTTTCAGCGGGGTAGTCGCGTATCGGCACAACGATCATTACTCCCGGCCACGAGTACGTGATCATGAACCCACGTGACGATATCTCGTTTCTGGTCGGATCGGACAGCAGAGTCCGTGTTCTCCGACTCTTACACGAACAGTCGCTTCGACCGACCGAGATCGTCGATCGCTGTACGTGTACGCGAGAGACAGTGCAACGAACGCTCTCGGGGTTCGGCGATCTCGGGTGGGTCGAGAAGACGGACAAACACTACCACACGACGCTCGCGGGCGACATGGTGCTGGAGTCGTACGAAGACCTCTCGTCGGTCGTCACCGAGGTTCACGAGTTGCGGCCGTTCCTCGAACACGCCAGCGAGGAGTTCCACGACCTCCCCCCGGGTGTGCTCTCCTCGACGACCATCACCACCGCGACGCGGGAGAACCCACACGCGCCGATCAATCGCTATCTCGAACTGATGCGTGACGGCCACGTGGGCCGGTTCCGTGGCGTGACGCCGATCGTCAGCGGTGTGTTCAACCAGGCCTCCGAGTCGGCTATCGGGCCGGAGACCGACATGGAGTTGGTGATCGACGACTCGGTGCTGGAACGGTCACAGGAGGACTACCAGGACGCACTGCAGGTGGCGTACGACCTCGATCAGTTCACGCTGTACCTCTCCTCTGAGCCGATCGAGTTCGGACTGGCGATCATCGACGACGTCTCCTGGCTCGGTGCGTACGACGACAACGGAAATCTGGTCGCGTGCGTCGATAGCGACCATCCGGCGTTGTTCGACTGGGCGATGTCCGTGTACGAACGTCGACGTGAGATGTCGATCGAACTCGACGCACCCGCAGACGAGGCGAGCGTCGCTGTCGCGTCCGACGGTGGAGATGCCACCGCAGAAGGCGAAGCCGAGTCGTCCCTCGAGTCGGAGTAACCGCTCGAGTTGGAGTGACCGCTCGAGTCGGAGTGACTGGCCGACTCGATAGGGTGTTCCGATCTCTCGACTCGATAGGGTGTTCCGGTCTCTCGACAGGGGTGTTCCGCCCGTTCACCCCGATTGTGTGTCTTCGGTCAGCACCTCTTTCACGACGGTCGGTTCTTCGAGCAGTTGGTGTTTCGTGTAGCTTCCTTCCGCGCTTCCGCCGCTGTGTTTCGACTGCTCGATGATGTCGAGGAACGCGTGTTCTTTCAGTAGATCGCGAACCCGGCGGAGCGAGAGGCTGTCGGAGCCCTCCTGTCGGCAGATCTCCTCGTAGATCTCGTAGACGCGACTCGTCCGGAAGCCGTCTTTTCTGCTGTTCGACAGCGAGAGGACCGCGAGCGCCTGCAGGACGTACCGCGAGTGTGGCGTCGAGCCACGGATGAGTTCCCGAAAACGGTCGGTCTCGGCGCGTTCGCGGGCCTGGGTGACGAACTCCTCGCGGACCGTCGTCTCGCCGTTCGACTGCGCGATCTCACCCGCGTACCGGAGAATGTCGATTGCCTTCCGGGCGTCACCGTGTTCGCGGGCGGCGAGCGCGGCGGCTCGCGGGACGGTGGACGGGTCGAGAACACCGTCGCGGAACGCGTCGGACCGCGCTTCCATGATGTCGCTGAGTTGGTCCGCGTCGTACGGCGGGAAGACGAACTCGCGTTCACAGAGACTGGATTTGACGCGCTCGTCCATCCGATCTTTGTACTGGATCTTGTTGCTGATGCCGATGACGCCGAGTTTGCAGTCGGTGATCTTCCCCGCCTCCCCGGCACGGGAGAGTTGCATCAGGATGTCGTCGTTCTCCAGTTTGTCGATCTCGTCCAAGATGATGAGTACCACGTCGTACAGCGCGTCGAGCACGCGCCAGAGTCGTTTGTAGTAGGTGGACGTGGACAGTCCCTTGTCGGGGACGCGGATGCCGGTGACCTCGGGGTCGTTCACGTCGGCGGCGATGGTCTGGACGGCCTGCGTCTCGGTGGTGTCCTGCGCGCAGTCGACGTACGCGAACATCGCCCGGACACCCTCCTCGTCGGCGGTGTCGACCAGTCGTTGGGAGACGTACTTCGCGCAGAGCGACTTTCCGGTGCCGGTCTTCCCGTAGATGAGAACGTTGCTCGGACTCTGGCCGAATATCGCCGGGTTGACTGCGGTCGCGAGGTTGCCGATCTCGTCGTCGCGGCCGACGATCCGACCCTCTCCGGGGAGGTGGCTGATCTCCAAGAGTTCCTTGTTGGCGAAGATGGGGTCGTTCCGCGTGAAGAGTTGTTCGCCGGAGTCGGGCATAGACGTAACACCACGTTTCCGGTGAAATGCGTGTCGCTTCGTCGTCACTGGCGTCGGGGGGAGATCACGGTCGTTCTGTCGTGACGTGTCAGGGATCGTCTTCGAAGACACACACACCGGGTTTCCGGTGAAAGAGGTGGAATGGGGGGTCGGGAGTAGAAACGTCGGTGTGGTTCGGTGGTGGTCGGGATTTGTCGGGGATCCTCGAGTACCGTCGTCCCTTTCACCGGAAACGAGGTGTCTCGGTGGAAGGAACACCCCTACTCGACTGGTGAGCGTTCCTATACTGTCCAATCTAAGAATCTGTACTACACTATCCTGCCGAGAACCTCTACCGGTCACTGTCGCGTCACGACTTATCGACCGAAGACAGCCTCTGTCGGAGTTCTCCGACGTCCCTCGAAGGATCACCGTGACAGTGATCGGAGATCAGAGATTCACACCAGACAACCCTCGTTTCGTCTGGCGGTCAGCCGCGACTACTCATCGTGATTTCGTGCGACTTGTTTAATGAGCTGTAGTCAATTTAGTCACTTAATTCTTGCTGAGTGACTCTCGTTCTCTCTTTCTCTCTCCCGTTCGATTCGGGTCTCACCCGCCGGGCGCGGTTGCCCCAACTGATCACTACACACCGCTATCGCTCCGATTCCAGACCACCACCGAACTGATTCACGGTTTCACCGGAAACCCGGTGTGTGTGTCGAACGGTCGTATCCTCTCGAACTCCGGATAGGTTCGAGTCTCGGGTCGACTCAAGCGGGTCCCGTGCCGAATCGACTTTCACCGGAAATCCGGTGTGTCGCACCACAGTCCACCGAAAGCCCACCCTCGAGACGAGAGTCTACGAACGACACGACAAGGGCCTGCGGACGACACGACAAGGGCCTGCAGACGACGCCACAAAAACCAGCGAACGACACGACAGGGGCCGACGAAGCGGTTTGCTCGATTTCACCGGAAACGCGGTGTCCCTGTCGACCGGAAACGCGGTGTCCACGTCGATCCGATCACGTCCACGTGAGACTGCTGGAGTACTCGGATGGGGTCGACACACCTCCAGAGTGTTCCGTACCACTCCGGAGCACTCTGTCACGCTTTTCACCGGAAATCCGGTGTCCGTGTCGACAGAAGTCGACGTCTGTCGAGACACTCCGTCGAACGGACGGGTTCCGACCGGCGTCAGGGTTAACAACGTCGGGGAGAAAACAGGGAGTATGAGTACCGACGCGGCAGACAGCGGTTCGAAAGGTGCGGTCACCGTCACCCCGGCGGCCGCAGAGGAGGCGCTGTCGCTACTCCGGAGTGAGGAGATGGACACCGACGAGGCCGGCCTTCGACTGTTCGTCCAACAGGGCGGCTGTGCGGGTCTCTCCTACGGGATGCGGTTCGACGACGCGCCCGAGGAAGACGACACGGTGACGACACACCACGGCCTGCGCGTGTTCGTCGATCCGGCCAGCCTGAACTACGTCGGCGGGTCGACCGTGGACTACGAGTCCGGTCTCCAAGCGGCCGGCTTCCACGTCGAGAACCCGAACGTCGTCAGCGAGTGTGGCTGTGGCGAGTCGTTCCGGACCTGACCCGGTCTCCGCCTACTCCTGCGAGTTCTCCAACTGGAAGGCGACCTCTACTTCCGCCTGGTACTCCCGCCCCTCGACGGACGCGACCTCGACACCGAACTCCTTCACCTCGATCCAGTGGACGTTGTTCAGCGTCGCCTCGGCGCGGTCGATGGCGTCGTCTGTCGCGGCGTCGAACCCCTCTGTACTCCGACCGATCAGTGTGATCTTCTTGAAGACCATGTGCGCCGGTAGTACGTCACACGATGACAAAAAAGCACCCGTCGAGCCGGTCGTCGTCGGCCGGTCCTCGCTCACGCACTCCTGACGTGGCTCCCACCTCGCCTCACACGCGTCTCCAGCCAGCTCCCACCGCGGCACACCTGTCCGTGCGCCTCCCACCGCACCACACCTGTCCGTGCGCCTCCCACCGCACCACACCTGTCCGTGCGCCTCCCACCGCACCACACCTGTCCGTGCGCCTCCCACCGCACCACACCTGTCCGTGCGCCTCCCACCGTGCCGTACCCCCATCGATGCGTCTCCCACCGTGCCGTACCCCCATCGATGCGGCTCCCAGCCCGCTATACGCCCGTCGATGCGTCTCCCGACGCGTCGAACGTCCCACACCGTTCCCCAGACGCCTCTCCACTGTCGCACGTGGTGGTTACCCGGCGCGTCGGGCCTCCAGTCGCTCGACCACTGCACCGACCACGTCCGTCAGGTGTGCGGTGCCCCACGTCGCCACCACCACTCCACCGACCGCGTCGAAACAGAGGTCCAGCATGGTGTCTTCCAACCCGTACTGCGTCAACACGGGCGACCCACCGGTCAGCGTACTCAGTTCGGTCACCCCGAACTCGATCACCTCCCAGACGACGCCGAAGGCCAACACGAACAGTATCACGAAGACGAAGGTGAACTGCGGCGGAAGCTGAATCTCGGTCGTGTGAATGTCCAGCGCCCGAACCACGGTGTAGCCGACACCGGCGACGACACTGGCCGATAGGGCGTGGGTCATGTGGTCCCACCAGCCGACCGACTGGTAGAAACTCTGGAGGCCGGTCCCCGGAATGCCGACCGTCCCGAGAGCGTGGAGGAAGACGGCCGACGTGAGCCACAGCGTCAGTCCGGCGTCCATCGGGATCTCCAGGTCACGCTCCAGCACACCGGGGAGGAACGTCACCCCGAGAGCGATGCCGGCGTTCACCAGCACGCCCACGTCTCGACGCCAGACCCCCACTGCGAGGACACCGACGAGCAGAATCTGCAAGACGCGACTCACCTGTCGCTGGCGACGCGCAGACACGTTCAGCCGATCCCGGAGTCTCACGTCCGAGGCACCTCCTCGCGGTCGTCGCCGCCGTTCTCACCGTCATCAGCATCGTCGACGTTGTAGCCGTCGTCCGTATCGTCGGGGTCGCCTCTGCTCACGGCGACCGCCCCTCCGTCGGTCTCCTCGGCCGTACGAACCGCGACCGTCTGCAGTCTGGCTGTGGCGTCGGCGTACCGGCGGAAGTACACCTCGAAGACGACGCCGGCCACCAGTCCAGCGACCGTCGCGGCCACGAAGTCGAGCATCAGCGCGCGTTCGACGACCGACTCCGGGTCGCCGGTCAGAACGAACGCGGTCCCGAGATAGACGTCCGAGAGCCACTGGACGACCGCCCAGACGCCGGCAGCCGCCATCGTCGTCACGACGACGAACAGCACTGCAAAGGAGTAATTCATCCGGACCGGCGTGAACACGTCCAACTCGACGGCGACGATCAGGGCGACCGCCGCCACCGCGAGATAGGTCACGATGCGGCCGGTGAGAACGACGCCGAACAGCGTCTCGCCCACGATCAGTGCTCGCCCGAGTACCGGCAACGACGCCAGTGCGAGCACCTCCCACGGAAGCATCGCCCACGGACTGCGATAGACGACCGCCGGGACGACCGCCAACACCGCGAGTGTCGTCACGAACCCTGCCCAGAGCAGTTCGCCGACCGCCGCTTGCGCGCCGGCCATCCCGCCGAGAAACGCGATCAGCAGCCAGCAGAGCCCGGCGTTGAGTCGCTGACTCCGCAAAACTGGACGGAGTCCGGTCGTATCCATACCCAGCCAGACGCGACGACGGCACAAACCGTTTCGGGCGAACGAGTCGACACATCGTCACACGACCCCCCACGTCGTCCCCCGGTCAGAGTGCGAGATACGCGAGTCCGTCCCGGTCAGAGTGCGAGATACGCGAGTCCGTAGGCGACCCACGCGAGCGTCACCGCCGAGAGACCGGTGACCGCCGCACCGAGTGCGTCTCGGCCGACGCTCTCCTCGCCCAGACCGCCGTCCGACCGCACAGCGAGGTTCTGCGTCGGACTCGGCACGGTGTCGAGTCGGTCGCGTCGGAGTCGGTCGAGTCGGAGTCGGTCGCGTCGGAGTCGGTCCAACAAGCGATGCCGGCGCGACAGCACGGGCGCGACACCCACCACGCCGACCGCGAGGACGCTGAAGACGAAGTGGTAGGAAACGGCGAGTGTCGGCGGCGGCAGGAGGACGACCACGACCGCGTAGCCGGTCCCGAGACCGGCCCACGGACTCGCCACGTCACGAACCGAGACACTACGGAGTCGTGCCCAGACGACCAGCGCGAGCCAGACGGTCGCCAGTTCGAGGCCGAACGCCGACAGCAGGTGGAGCGTCGGGTCGGGATGGAGCGTGACACGCGCCGTGACCAGCGTCACGTCGAAGGGGTAGACCATCGCCGGGGGCTGGCCGGTGAACAGGTCGCCGAACGGGTGCGACAGCAGGCCAGCGGCGGCGGCGAGTCCGACTGCCGTGGCCGAGTGGTCGGTTCTGCGAGCGACCTGTTCTGTGACCAACACGATCAGACCACAGAACAACACGGTGATCGCGGCACCGAGTGGCCCGCTCTCGACACCGGCGACGAGGACGACGCCGCCTGCGATCAGAAGCGCGCCAGCACCGAGCAGACGCCCGCCAGCCAGCGACGACTCGACACGACGCCGACCGGCGAGCCACAGTGCGGCAAGGAGTGCGCTTGGAACTGCGAGGACGAGCGAGTGTGTGACGGCGCGGTGGACGACGTTGCCGGTCGCCCAGAACGCCTGTGCGAGTGTCAGCGCGTCCGCAAGGCCGACACCGGCGACGCCGAGCAACGCGTAGGCCATGTCTACGTCGGGAACGGCGGCGAAGACGGCGGCCACGACACCGATCGACAGCGACCGCTCCCGAGACCACCCCAGAGTGCGGGCGACCGTGGCGGCGAGGACGAAGCCGAGCAGTGCGTGGCCGACGAACACGACGAGCGATACGCGGTCGTCGGAGATAAGCCCGGTGGCGCAGAGCGCGGGGGACGGCAACGTCTCTGCTCCGGGCACCGATACGGTTCGAGCCAAGTCGACGTGGAGTGCGTCGGCGCGGTGTCGATCGACGTCACCACTCCTCGTGAGTCCACGAAGAATGCGACGGAGAGTCGGCGAGCGATCCAGTCTGTGTGCGTATCAGGCGACTGCTCCCTGCTCGCCCCGGACCACGTCGTAGTCCTCGGAGCCGTCGACGCCGATGATGGCCCACTCGTAGCTCGGATCGGCCCGCCGGAGCTGTTCTCGGAGGTCCCCTGTATAGTCTTTCCACGTGACGAAACAGCGAAGGAGCGGTCCCTCCGTCGTTCCGCCGTCTGCGAGTACTCGCGTCGGTGCGGACGCGTCGTCGGCGTCCATCGCGGTCACCTGAACGGTGCGCCACTTGCGCTCGGCGCGGAGTTCCGTCCCGTTGCCGGAGACGGTGTAGCCGAGCCGATTGAAGACCTGTTTGGCCTCCTCGACCGGTGGCATGGTAACAGGGGCCATGTACCCGATAGACGTTCACCAGGGGACATAAATCTTGTTACGGATTAACACAGCAACTGGTGTCACTCGACGTTCGTCCCTCTCACTCGTGGGCCGCGTCCCACTCGTCGGGTTTCCGGATGTTGCCGCAGGTGTTGCACTCGATGCGTCCCATGGTGTCCATCGCGTTGTCGAACGTCTCGCAGTTCGAACAGAGGTAGCCCCAGCGCGTCTCGGCGTCGCTGTCCGTGTAGACGACGAGAAACGGGCCTTTCGAGCCACGCTCTCGGGCCGATCTGTCGACGTAGACCGTCGCGCCGGCGTCGGTCGTGAGCGTCTCCAAGTTCATGTGTGATCAGTCGGCGGCCGAGGGTTTAGCTCTTGACTCTCCTCCGTCGATTCGACGGGCCGTCACGACTTCCAGACACCCGCCGCAGTCGCACGCGCCCGGACCGTCTCCGCCTGAGCGATCAGCGGGGCGTCGATCATCTCCCCGTCGACCTGGAAGACGCCTCTCCCCGCCTGTTCGGCCTCCTCACGGGCCGACAGGACGCGGCGCGCCCACTCGACACGCTCCGGGGCGGGGGTGAAGGCGTCGTTGATCACCGGCACCTGTGCGGGGTGGATCGCCAGTTTCCCGTCGTACCCCAGTTCCAGTCCGAAGGCGGTGTCTTCGGCGAGGCCCTCGGTGTCGTCGAAGTCTGTGTAGAGCGTGTCGATGGCGTCGATACCGGCGGCACTCGCGGCCAGGACGACGTGCTCGCGCGCGTAGAGGACTTCCGTCCCCTCGGTCGTCCGTGTCGCCCCCAGGTCGGCGGCGAGGTCCTCAGCACCGAAGACGAGGGCGTCGGTCGCGTCGGCGTCGGCAATCTCCTCGGCGTGGAGCACGCCCGCCGCGCTCTCGATCAGCGCGACGATCGGAACTGAGCGGCCCGCTTCCGCGAGAGAGTCGGCCACGCTCGCGACGTCCTCGGCCGCTGCGACTTTCGGTACGACGACAGCGTCGAGACGGGTGTCGTCTCCGAGAATCGCGTCGAGGTCCGTCTCCGCGACCCTGCCGGCGTTGACGCGCACCGTCACCTCACAGTCGGGGTCGAAGTCGGGGTCCGACAGAACCGCACGAACTGCCGCGCGGGCCTCTGCCTTGCGGTCGGGTGTGACCGCGTCTTCGAGGTCGAAGACCACCGTATCGGCTCCCGAGCGCGGCGCTTTCCGGAGCAGTTCGGGCTGATCGCCTGGAGAGAAGAGGACACTTCGTCGGGACATACGTCCTCGGTCGTCGGGCGTCGGTTTCAACCTACGGGACGTCAGCCGACGTCGAGGGGAGAGGTTCTCGACGACGTTACGTCCGCCGAGCCACGAACAGTGCGGTTCCGATCAGTGCGACGAGAGCGACCGTCACGCCGAAGCCGGGCGTGCTGGTGGTCGTCTCGCCGTCGCCGTTCTCGTCGTCACCTCCAGCCGAGTCGTCGCCGTCCATCGAGTCGTCGTCGCTGTCGGTCGCGGTGCCGTCGTCGTCGTCACCGTCGGACGCGCCGATCGTCAGCGTCGCGGTCGTCTCGCCGCCACTACTCTGTGGGTTGATATCGATCGTCACGTCGTACTCGCCAGCCGAGGGGTTCGTGAGACCGTCGATGACGACGACGATCTCGTCGCCGGACTCGATACTGTAGCTCCCGCCGGTGTCGATCGTCAGTGTCTCGCCGTCGTTGCTGGCCGAGACGCTGTCGAGGTCGTCGTTGGCGTTCTCGTCGGTCTCTCTGCCGTCGGCGTCGTCGTCACGGTCGATGCCGATCTTGACGATGTCTGACTGACTGACGTTGTTCAGGTCGATGCCGCTGCCCGAATAGTCGACCTCGAGTCCGGTCAGCGAACCGGCCGAGTCGTCGCCGACCGTGACGCTGACGACGTGTTGTGCGGTCTCGCCCGGTGTGGACGGTTCTGCCTCGACAGAGCCGTCACTCGCGGCGACCGCGCCGCCGGTGAACGCACCGGCGACGACGATCACGACGAGAAACAGCGTTCGTGCGTAGCTGTGGTCCTTCATTGGTGGAGAGCGACGGTCCCGACGGAGGGAACACTCACGCGGTGTCCGCCGAGCGCGTCACGTTCTCACCTCTCCGGCCATGAGTAAACCAGTTCCGGCGGTGTAAGTCAGTCGTCGGACACCGACTGGGTCGTCGCTCCCGAGGATCCCGGCCGTCCACGACCGGCACCGTTTTGCAACCGACGCCCGACGACGTGGCTATGTCCGGTCTCTACTACGAGGAGTTCAGGGTCGGTGAGACGATCCGCCACGAGAAGCGGCGAACCATCTCCGAGAGCGACAACCAGCGTTTCTGCGACATGACGATGAACCAGCAACCGCTCCACCTCGACGCCGACTTTGCGGAGGACACCGACTTCGGCCGGCGACTGGTCAACGGACTCTACACGATGAGTCTGGCCGTCGGTCTGTCGATTCCGGACACGACCGACGGGACCATCGTCGCCAACCTCTCGTACGACGAGGTGTCGCATCCTGCGCCGGTGTACCACGGCGACACGATCCGGGCTCAGTCGACCGTCACCGACAAACGAGAGACGTCGGACGGCGAACGTGGCGTCGTGACGATGCACGTCGAGGTGTTCGTCGTCGCCGGCCCCGAGAGAGACGCCGACGAGGAGACCCTCGTCTGTGAGTTCGAGCGGACGGTGTTGTCACTGAAGCGGGCGAACGCGGCGTGATCCGCTCGGCGCGAGGACGACTCTCGGACGAGAACTACGAGGTCCGACGAGTGGGCGATCGTAGGGCGAGCAGACGACGCGGACGGCCCGGTCGGTGCTGCGTCGTACAAGCGCGGGACACCGACCGGCACCGAGTCAGGACACGGCGTCGGTGGTCCCGTTCTCTGTGATAAACTCTCGGCGGTAAGGAGGAACGCAGAGCTCTCAGACGACCGAGAGGATCAGCGTCGCGTTGATGATCACTGCCGTCCACCAGGGGACCGCGAGACAGGCCGGGACGACCGCACGGGCGACGCGCGGGACGATCAGCCACCCGAGACCGCCGACGATCAGTGCTACCGACTTCAGGAGGACCATCGCCCCAAGTGGCGAGTAGGCAGCCATCAGGTCGCGGGCGACCGGGTTCAACTCGGTGAGTCCGAGCGAGAGACCGTAGGCAGTGAGTCCGATGTCCAAGAGGAGCCCAGCGAGCGCGAGTGCCCACAGCGTCGGTTCGTGGGGCCCGAGGCGGACACAGCCGTCGAGGATCGACGCCTCGACTCGTTTCGTCGGAAGTGTCGCCTCTCCCGGCGAGGTGGAGAGTCGGTCGAACAGTGCGTCGCGCCGTGTACTCATCGGCGAGAGACAGCACGGCCAGAGGCGTAGTTATCGGCCGGCTACTCGCCTGTATCGGAGACCTTACCGGTTCCCGCCCGTCGCCTACCACGCCGGTAGGCCCGCCCGGCCGTCTCCCCAGCAGCGTAGTTCGGGGCTCTCGACGTCAGAGGATCGTGCCGTGCTTCTTGTCGGGGAGGTCTTTCTGCACGTCCGCGTAGAAGTCGAAGCGATTGACGAGTTCCTCCCGGAGCGTCGACGGTGGGACGATCTCGTCGATGACGACCTCACTGGCCATCCGGTGGGCGTCGATGTCCTCGCGGAACTCCGCGCGGAGTTCTGCCTCTCTCCGTTTGCGTTCCTCCGGGTCGTCGATCGCGTCGAGTTTGTTCGCGTAGACTGCGTTGATCGCCGCCTCCGGACCCATGATGCCGATCTCGCCCGAGGGGAGCGCGATCACGCTCTCGGGGTCGTAGGCCGGCCCGCCCATCGCGTAGATACCCGCGCCGTAGGCTTTCCTGACGACCACGGTCTGTTTCGGGACCGTCGCCGAGGAGGTTGCGTAGATGAACTTCTTGCCCTTCTCCAGGATGGCGTCTTTCTCGACCTGCGACCCGGCCATGAACCCCGGCGTGTCACAGAGGTAGAGGAGCGGAACCTCGTAGGCGTCACAGGTCCAGATGAACTCGGCGGCCTTCTCGGCGGCGTCGGGGAAGATGGCCCCGGACCGGTGGGCTGGCTGGTTGGCGACGATGCCGACCGGGCGGCCACCGAGGCGAGCGAAGCCGGTGACGATCTCCTTCCCGTAGTCGGGTTTGAGTTCGAAGAAGGAGTCGCCGTCGACCAGTCGGTCCAGCAGGTCGGTCGCGTCGTACGCCTTGTTCGGTGCCTCGGGGATCAGTTCGTCGATGCCGGCAGGGGACTTGCGGGGATCGACCGGGTCACGCTGTGGCGGTTTCTCGCCGGCCTTGTCCGGGAGGTAGGTGAGCAAGTCGGCCACGAGTTCGCGGGCGTGTGCCTCGTCGCGGGCCACGAGGTCGGCCGACCCGGACTCCTCTGCGTGCATCCGCGCGCCGCCGAGGGCCTGCATGTCGATCTGTTCGCCCGTCACCATCTGGACCATCCGAGGACTGGCGATTGCCATCGCGGACATCCCCTCGACCATGATCGTGAAGTCGGCGAAGACCGGGGTGTAGGCGGCCCCGGCGATGCAGGGGCCGTAGAGGACGCAGATCTGCGGGACAGCGCCCGAGAGCATCGAGTGGTTGTAGTAGTACTTCCCGATGCCCTCGCGGTTGGCGAAGAAGCCGCTCTGCTGGTCGATGCGGCCGCCGGAGGAGTCCATCAGGTAGAGCACCGGTTTCCCGGACTTCAGCGCGCGCTGTTGCATTCGGAGGAACTTCTCGACGCCCTTCGCGGCCATCGACCCCGCCTTCACGGTGAAGTCGTTCGCCATGAAGTGCAGGTCGCGACCCTCGAAGGTCGCCGCGCCGGTGATCAGGCCGTCGGCCGGGAGGCGGTTGTTCGGGTCGGACTCCTCGACTTCGGGGCTGTCGGGGTGCCACGAGTCGAACTCGGCGAACTTCCCGTCCTCGAACTTCAGGCCGTTCTCGCCGAACCAGAGGTCGAGTCGGTCCCGGACGAACAGTTTCCCCTGCTCGGAGAGGCGTTCCTTGTACTTCTCGGGACCGCCGTCGAGGATATCCTCTATCTCCGCGACAAGATCGGCCTCGCGCCGGGTCGGGCCGAGGTCGTCTGTCGCCGCGCCTGCGGTCCCGGCCGCCGACTCGGGGGCCTCGGCGGTCGCAGACGGTTCGTCGGCGTCGCCGACGTGGACCTCGATCGCCGTCCCGAGATGTTCCGCGAGGGCGGCCGCGACGGCGCTGGCCTCCGCGTCCGTCGCACCCTCGCCGATTCGGACTCTCATGGATCGCACTGCGGCGGTGTGTTGGAAATGGTTTTCCATGTGGGATTCGCGTGTGACCGGTTCGCTCGCCGGGCGAACGATTTCGGCGGCACGGTGGGGAACACGGGTCGCTCGTACGCCCCACACCACCCCGACTGCTGGCGATTCGGACTGCGAGCAGGGTCTCGCTGTCGCTCGACGACTGCTCGGTGGTGGTCGCCAGCAGATCGCGTCCGGTCGGATTCCGGATCGTCGTGTGGGTGACTGTCTGCGGTCGGTCGCTGTCGGTGTGCCGGGCGGCGGGGTGCGCTTCAGTCGGCGTCGAGCGCCGACGCGAGGCGAGAGTCGTCCGGGACGGCCCGGTGGAACGACTCGGAGTCGAAACCCACCTCGCCGTTGATCGAGAGGAAGCCGAGTTCGCCCGCGTTCGCCCGGTCGAGATTCGTCAGGAAGGCGACCCGGTACGACGCCGGCACCTCGCCGACGCTCCCGGACTCCTCGACAGACTCGTACAGCGCGCGGTGCTCCCGGACGTGGCGGACGCAGGCCGGCGTCGGGGCGAACAGCAGGAGGGCGTGGACCCCCGGTCCGTCGCGGGCGAGTTTGACCCGGACCTCGTGTTCGTCGTCCTTGTAGAAGTAGCGCGTCATCCGGCGGTACTGGCGGAGGACCTCGTTCGCGCCGGTCGCGTGGCGGAGCGCGGCGTCGGCTTTCAGTTCGACGAGGTAGTCGACCGGCGCGGGGTCGTGGACCCGAGCGTACACGTCCACGGACCCCCGGTTGCCGTAGTGGTCGTAGGGCTCTTCGAGCCGGATCCGTGGCTCGTCGAAGGCCGACCGGAAGTGCTCGACGACGGCGGTCGCCAGTTCGTCTTCCCGCATCCACCGACCGGTGGACCGGCCGGGACAAAGCTCCGACGGTTCTGCGAGTCCCGTGCCACGACCGCCGCTGGCGCGTTCGCTCTACCGGAGTCCCCCGAGCGTGACGTCTCTCCCTTCGCGTCGACTTCGACTGTGGAGGAAAACGGCGTCCACCACGCGACCGCCCACCTACCGCGTCGCGGCCAGATACCGACCCACGTCACCGAGGAACAACAGCGTCCCCGAGACCGGCAGAACGACCAGTCCGAGTACCACGAGGAGCGCCAGCGCGGCCGGCACCAGCGTCCCACCGGCGACGACGACCAGGGGTGCGAGCGCACCCAGCAGGTAGAGGTACGCCGTCCCCTGCCCGAACTTCAGGACGACCCCGCCGAACACCAGCGGGAGCGCCGCCAGTCCGACCGGGAACAGCAGTGCCGGCCCCGAGGCGGTGAGCGACGCCTCCAGAAACGCCATCGGCACCTCGACGCCGAACGATCCGCCGAACAGGTTCGCCGGCGACGCGGTCACCGCCGAGAGGAACGACGACAGCGCGTCCGCGTTCGCGGCGAGATACTGGCCGACACCCGCGAGGTACGCCAGGCCGGCGAGCAGGACCGCGAGCCACCCGACGAACAGCGGGGTGAGCGGCGGCAACAGCGACCGGGAGTCGCCGTACTTGCGGTCGAACTCCTCGGCGTCGAAGGTCTCCGGGTCGAACCGGTCGTCGTCCACCGAGGGGCGCGCACCCGAACGCGTCGTGGGACTCGTGGTCACCGTCTCCGTCTGACCGTGAGCGTTCGTCCCACCCGACCCTGCGGCGGTGTCCGCGTCCGTACCTGCGTTCTCGTCGGCCGACGGGGCGTCCGAGTCGCCCCAGCGGGCGGTCGGACCCGCCCCGCCCATCGTTGGGTAGCCGTCCATCTGCTCCGCGACGTACCGCGAGTGGCCCATCTCGTCGTAGACGCGACGCTCCTCGGTGTCGGTGAGAATCTCGTAGGCACGCCGGATGGTCTTGAACTGGGCGTGCGCTCGCGGGTCGTCGTTCACGTCCGGGTGGTACTGCCGGGCGAGCCGACGGTACGCCTGCTTGAGGTCGGACTCGTCGGCGTCCTGCTCCACGCCGAAGAGGTCGTAGAAGTCGTCCATGCGCCTGTCGTTGCGACGGCTACCGCACCGGGTCGGTTTAATCTATCGGACACCGGACACACGCGCGGCTCGCCCGACCCGGTCGCGTCACACGGCCAACAGGCCGACGGCGTAGATGACGACCGTGCCAGCCAGCGCCGCCCCGACCGAGTAGACGTGGATCTGTCGGGCGCGTTTCCTGTCTGCTCGCCGGTCTGACTCGTCTGCGACCTCGTGTCGTTCTCCGCCGCCGGCGCTCACGTCGTAGATACCCGCCAGCGCGAAGCCGGCACAGAAGTTGAACCGGGCCTGAAAGAACCCCTCGGCGACCCCGATCAGTGGGACGACGCTCGCCAGCAGGTACCACGTCGGGTACTGGAAGGCGACGACCCCGACCACGAGCGCCAGTGTCGCGAGCGAGGCCAGCGCACCGAGTGCGTACCGCCTCCGCTGTTCGGCCTCGCCGATGTTACAGACGCCGGGTTGGTACTCGGCCATGCCACGTGTTCGTGATCTCTCCCGAAATTGTTTTCGCCAGCGGCGAGATCCTCGCCGTGGGGTACGACCCTGCGACCTGTCCCCCTCTCGGCGCAGACGTTGCCGCGACCGGAAGTCCGAACGCTCTTGTCGCCGCCCGCCGGAGTCGATGGCGTGAAGCGAATCAGGTTGCACAACACGGTGTTCGAGGGCGCGAACAACGTCTACGTCCTCGACGGGGCGACGACGACACTGGTGGACGCCGGCGTCGCCACCGACGACACGCGGGCGGACCTCCGGGACGGTCTCGCGGACTTCGGCCTGACGTTCGGTGACGTCGACCAGATTCTCCTGACGCACTGGCACTACGACCACACCGGTCTCGCGGGCGAGATTCAAGCCGAGAGCGGTGCGACGGTCCGGGTCCACGAGGCGGACGCGGGACTGGTCGCGGGCGACCACGAGGCACTGGCCGAGGAACGCGAGCGACGGGAGGCCTGTTTCGACGAGTGGGGCATCCCCGAGGGTCCGCTCGCGGAACTGACCGACTTCCTCGGCCACCACGAGGCGTTGGCCGGTGCAGACGTGGACGTGACGCCATTCGAGGACGGCGAGAGGGTCCCGGTCGGCGACCACGAGGTCGAGACACTCCACCTGCCGGGTCACGCCGGGGGATTGTCGGCGTTCGTCTTCGACGCTGACGGCGGCGTGGCCGACACTGCCGAGGCCGAGGTCGGAGACCTAGCCGGCGAAGAAGCCTTCGTCGGGGACGCCATCCTGCCGAAGTACACGCCGAACGTCGGCGGGGCCGACGTGCGACTCGACGACCCACTCGGCGACTACGTGGACTCGCTGACTCGACTGATCGACCGCGACCTGACGCGGGCCTGGCCCGGCCACCGTGATCCGATCGAGGACCCCTCTGCCCGCGCCGCCACGATTCTCGACCACCACCGCGAGCGCACCGAGCGAGTGCTCGGCGTCCTGCGCGAGTACGGTCCCTCGGACGCGTGGACCGTCAGCGCCCACCTGTTCGGCGACCTCGAGAACATCCACATCCTGCACGGCCCCGGCGAGGCGTGGGCACACCTGAACCACCTCGAACGCCACGGCGTCGTGACCCGCGACGACGACTGGAACTACGAACTACGCGACGCCGACGCCGACGCCGCCGACCTGTTCCCGAGCGTCGAGCGTTCGACCTGATTCGTCGGATCGCCCCGCCGAGTCTCCGATCCGGTCCCGGTCGCCGTGTCCGACTCAGGTCTCGCCGACCACGTCGAGTCGCTGGACGGTCCCGTCGTCGTACATCGCGAAGACCTCTTCTCGACCGTCGTCGTCGACGTCCGCGAGTGTCGCGTGGGTGAACGAGCGCGCGTTCCGGGTCGCGGTCAGACGGACCTCGCCGGTCGCCGGGTCGACGACCGAGACGGTGCCGTCGTTGCCCGTGACCACGAGTTCGGGGTCGCCGCCGCCGTCGACGTCGCCGAGCACTGCGGGGGGTGTCATCTGCACCTCGGTCGACGCGAGGCTGGCGGTCCACTCGACCGCTCCCGTCGCGGCGTCGAGACTCCGGAGCGTCCCGCTGGCGTCGGTGACGTACACCTCCGCCTCGCCGTCGGCGTCGCCGTCGTAGATCACGTCCACCGCCGTCAGGCGGTCGAACTCGGTGCGCCAGAGCACCGACCCGTCGTCGTCCAACGCGACCGTCTCGCCGCGTGCGGTGGCGAGGACGGTCTCCAGTCCGGCGTCGCCGTCGGCGTCCCCGACCGCGAGCCACGTGATCCCGCTGTCGGTCGCGTTCGTCCGCCACCGGACGTCGCCGTCGCCCTCGTAGACGGTGACGCGGCCGCTCCGGGAGCCGACGAGGGCCTCCTGCTCGGCGTCGGCGTCGACGTCCGCGACGGTCGGCTGGGCGAAGACGAACCCCGGCACGCGGTCGCGCCAGCGTTCCGTCCCGTCCGCGCCGAAGACGTGGACCACACCGCGCACGTCGGCGACGACGATCTCCTGTCCCTCGGCTGGGTGGAGGTCTGCGACGACCGGTTCGGTGTACCCGTAGTCGGTCAGCGCGTAGCCGAACTGCTTCTCGCCGCCGGGGGCGAAGCCGGCGACCTCCGACTCGGTGGTCGCCGCCAAGACCTCCCGCTGGCCGTCGTCGTCGTAGTCCGCGACGGTCGGATCGGCGACCGCGTGGATCTCACAGTCCTCTGGCGGAATCTGGTAGTCCCACGCGGCGGTGCCGTCCTCGGCCGAGAGCGCGACGAGGGCACACTGGTCGCTGTCGGTCTGGCCGCTGATCGGGGCGTAGACCTGCCCGTCGGCGACCGCGACCGCGTGGTGGTTCCCGCCGACCGGACGGGCGGTGTCGCTCGTCCACGTAACCGTCAACTGCTGGCCGCCGCCGAAGCCGAGGGCGACCACGCCGACCGCGAGGAGGCTCCCGACGAGGAGTGCGACCGCCAGCAGGGTCCGGGTTCGCATCGGTCCGTCTTGGGGGTGTGGCGGTTTAACGACGTTCATCTGGGCGCGTGGCCGACCGACTGCGCTCGGAACCGCCGCCCCGACCGCGTGCTCACGCCGAGACGACCTCGTAGCGCGTCACCAGCACCCGAACCAGCAGGTACGCACCGACCGCCAACACCCCGTAGCCGGCGACCGTCAGATACGTCACCGCGTCGGCGCTCCCGATAGCCAGTTTCGCCACCGTGTTCGCCGGACTGCCCGGCAGCAGTGTCGCGCCGCCGAAGACCGCCAGCACGCCGATGGAGTAGAGGAACTGTGCGGCCCGCCGGTCCGGAGCCAGCAGGCCGACCGCCGACCCCAGGCCGACCACCAGCAGCGAGAACGCCGCCACCAGGCCGATCAACACGACCGGGTTCGAGACGGCGGTCCCGTTGAACCGCAGGAGTGCGATCCAGAGCCCGGCCTGTGCAGGTGCGAGCACTGCCGCCGCGAGCAACTTCCCGTCTACGATGTCCAGCAGGCTGATCGGCGCGACCCGCAGCAGTTCCAGCGTCCCGCGCTCGAACTCCTCGGTCAGGGAGTCCACCGCGATAGAGCCCGAGATGAACACCGGCAGAAAGAGCAGCAGGGGCACCAGCACGGTGTAGGTGAAGCTGTAGTACGGCGACGAGGTTCCCTCGGGCGGCAGGTCCAGCGGCGTCGAATCGAGATAGGCCGCCCGGTCGGCGCGCTCCCCGCGCTCGAACGCCCGGAGCGCGTCCCGGAGTTGGACGACCACCAGCGTCGTCCGGACGTTCGAGTCCGGCGCTAGCGCCTCGACCTGCACCCGTCCCTCTACCGTCTCCGTGGCCAACACCGCGTCCACCTGCCCGTTCTCGAAGGCCGTCAGTGCGGCGTCTCGGGAGTCGTACCCCTCGCCCCCGAGACTCGGCGTCTCCCGCACCGCGTCCAGCAGGTCCGCTCGTGCGTCGCCGGTCACCGCGACCTCGACCTCGTACCCCTCGACGCTTCCAGGGTCGTACAGCGAGACGAGGCCGACGACGAGGAACGACGAGAACGCGGCGATGAACAACTGGATCAGCAGTGCGAGCACGATGGTCTTCTCCCGTCCCAGCACCCGGAGTTCCCGCCCGGCGATCGTCAGGCGCGGGTCAGCCAAGGAGACTCACCACCGCGAGGTTGTAGGCCGCGTGGACCACGACGGCGGCCGACAGGCCGACGCCGTACCACCGGAGGTTCGCCCGCGCGCCGAGTGCCGACAGCGATGCGGTGACGGCGTGGAGTGCGAGCGGTGCGAGCAGGAGCGCCAGCGTGAAGGCCAGACTCGGTCCACCACCACCCGCACCCGCGACACCGACACCCGAGGGGGCGAACGCCGCCTCGCCCAGTGGTAGCTCCGGCAACCCGATCAACTGGACGACGACGGTCAGTTTCTCGCCGACGAAGAAGCCGAGGCCCGACAGCACGCCGAGGACGAGTGCCACGCCCACGGTTCGTTCGAACCGCGCCTTCTCGAAGCCGGCGTAGACGTGGACGCTCTTCGCCACCTCCTCGACGCCCGCGATGGTGACGAGGAGCAGTGGGACCGACACGTCGATGGGGAGCGCGAACAACACCGCGACGGCCAGCAACTCCGCGATGAAGACGAACGGGATGAACAGCCCCGACAGCACCGCGACCGACGAGGCCCCGCGAAGCCGACTGTCCAGCGCGTCCAGCACCTTCAGCGGCACCGGGCGCTGGGTGAACATGTCCTCCTCGCGGTAGACGCCGAGTCCCAGGAGGAACAACACCGAGGAGCCGAAGTAGAACGGCCCGGTCGAGAACAGATACTCGACGAGTGTCGCGCCGCCGCCCTGCAAGTCTCTGACGACGAGCGTCAGCGGCGAGATGAGCGCGATGGGCGTCACGTCGGCGAAGATGGCCGGCACGAAGGCGTAACTCGTCAGGAACGTCGAGATGGCGACCGTGACGAAGGTGAGTTCCTTGAACGACCGGGCGAACATCCCCGCCGTGAAGGTCGCAGAGAGAAACAGCAGCGCGACCGGCACGACCGCGACGACCGACAGCAGGCCACCACCGATGGCGAGGGCGATGCCGGTCGTCACCGCGACCATCCCGAGGAGGTACGGCGCGGTCTTCCCGGCGACGATGTCACCCGGCGTGACCGGCGAGACGAGCAGGAGTTCGCCGCGCCGGCCGATTCGTTCGTCGAGGATCGTACTGCCGTAGGCCTGGATGACGAAGTTCATCGGGACCAGAAAGGCGAACGCGAGGATCAGCGACTCGAAGGGGAACGGCGGGTCGATGTCGGCCGGCGACCCGGAGTCGCCGCCGGACACGAGACCGCCGCCGAATCCGGGAACACCGACGCTCCCGCCGGAGTCGCCGTCTCCGCCCGCGCCTCCACCGCCCGCGCCGACACTCCCGAAGTCCGTGTCGCCGGACCCATCGCTCGATCCGCCATCTGCGCCCGATCCGGTGCCACCGCCGTCGCCGCCGCCACCGGTCTCACCACCGCTCCCGACGTCGGCCCGACTCTCGTAGCGCAGATCGACCAGCACCGGGAACGCGGCCGACTGGTTCGCTTCCCCGGCGAGGAGTCGGTCGTTGTGCGCCTGCACCGCAGCGCGGAACTCCGCGAGCGCCGCCTGTCCTTTCTGTCCCGGCACAGGTCTGACGCGCCCGTCTGCGAGGACGCGGAGGTCGACGTCGTCGGCACCGGGCGGTTTCGCGGTCAGTGCCGGCCGGTCCTTGACGACCTCGTGGTACTGGCTGTCGTCGTCGACGGCGACACGGTAGACGCCCTCGTCGAGTGCCAGTCCGCCCGCGCCGGTGGCGACGACCGTGCCGACGACCGCGACCGAGACGAGAATACTGACGACGCCGAGTATCGCGGTGGTCCGGTCCACGCTGCCGACGCCTCGAGAGACCTCCCACCGGGCGATGCGGGTCACGTCCCGCGTGTGCTCGCGGAGCCACGTCGGAAGACGTTGGAGGCGAGCGAGCAGGGCAGTGAGCCGACTGCTCACCGGCCACCACCCGTGCGGTCCTCCGGCGAACTTGGTCCTGCCCGCTGGGTGCGGTCGGTCCCCGACTCGGCCTGCTGGCCCCCGGCGAGGTCGAGAAACACGTCTTCGAGACTCGGTTCGCGGGTCCGGATGTCCTCGACCGCGCCGCCCGACCGCTCGGCACGCGCCCGGATCGACTCGACCGCCTCCATGTCTGGGACGATCACGCGATGACGGTCGCCGACCTGGTCGCTCCCGTCGACCGGGACCGACGTGAACACGTGGTAGGTCGTCTCGCCGTGTTCGGCGCGGATCTCCGGGACCGTGCCGCGTGCGATGATCTCGCCGCGGTTCATGATGACGACTCGGTCACAGACGCTCTCGACGTGGTAGAGGTTGTGCGCGCTGAACAGCACCGTCTTCCCCTCCTCGCTCAGTTCCTTCGTGAACTCCAGGACGTAGTTCGTCGTGAGTGGGTCGAGTCCCGAGGCGGGTTCGTCGTAGATCAACAGGTCGGGATCGTTCACCAGTGACCGGGCGATGGCGACCTTCCGTTTCATCCCCTTCGAGACGTCGCCGAGTCTGCGCTCCCGGTGGTCGAGTTCCAGTCGGTCGAGCGCACTCCCGATGCGTTCGTCCGCGACCTCGCGGGGGACGTCGTACAGATCGGCGAAGAAGCGCAGGTACGAGTGGGCGGTCATGTCTTCGTACAGCGGCGACTCCTCGGGGAGGAAGCCCAGTTCGTGGCGCATCTCGGGGTCGCCGGCGTCGTACTCGCCGACGCGGGCGGTTCCACCGGTCGGTTCGATCAGACCGGCGAGCATCTTCAGCGTCGTCGTCTTCCCGGCCCCGTTCGGGCCGACGATGCCGAATATCTCGCCCGACTCGACCGAGAAACTGCTCCCGACGACCGCCGCGAAGTCGCCGTACTCCTTCCGGAGGTCCTCGACTGTTATCATCGGGTACTGAACTGGTAAACGGAATCGTCCGCCGTAAACGTGCGGGTAGCTGTCAGTCGTGAGTCGTGTCGGCGGTTGGAAGCCAGTCTTTAGTCGTCGGTCGCCGAACCCGGACCGTGAACCGCGATCTGACACCAGCCTCGGTCCTGTTCGTCACGGGGTTCGTGGCCGTGTTGTTCTTCATGGCTGGCGGACTCGTCCTCGTCGTCGTCGGCGACGTCGGCGTCCCCGCACTCACCGGGTTGGCCGCCGCTCTCGCCGGACTGGGTGGCGTCGTCCTGTTCGCGGGACTGGTCCTCGCTGGACTTCTCCGCGTCCGCCAGAAGGGGTGAGTCGGCCGTCGGTCTCGTCGCCGTACCGGTCGCGTCGGTCGTCTCCGTCAGTCGTCCGTCTCGCGCGTCTCGTCTGTGCCCCGGTCCCAGACGTTCGTCACCGAGTCGCCGGTTCGCGGTGTGTGGCTCACGTCTTTCATCGTCTGCTTCGAGTCAGTCATCGTGGGACACGCTACCACTGGTGACAGCTTAAGCCTTCCCGGAAAGGTATAATAAGATTCTATAGCATATAAGGTCTGGACGTTCGGTCGGAACGACACCCGCTCACGCCGGCGAGACGAACGCTTTTCCACTTGTTGTCCGTATCCTCACCTCGTGAGTCCGAGAGCGAGTCGTGGCCCGCCAGCAGACCACGACCGGGTCACCGACACCGAGAGATCCGGCGAGATCGGTCTGCTCACCGACGGTGGACGACCACGCGAGGGGAGACGACTGGCGAAGACGCCCGACGGACGACGACTGGAACTCTGGCGGGAGATAGACGCCCCCGCCGAGACCGTCTGGTCGCTGTTCACCGACACCGACTACTGGGCGGACTGGGGGCCGACGATCAGCGCGGTCGAACTCGACACGCTCGGGGGTGACACGGCCGACTCCGAGGCCGCCGACTCGACACGAATCGGCCAGGGAACGACCGGCCGGGTTCGCGTCGCGGGTGTCTGGGTTCCCTTCTCGATCACGACCTGTACCGACTGCCGCTGGACGTGGTCGGTCGCACGAATCCCCGCCACCGGCCACCGCGTCGAGTCACTCGGACCCACCCGGTGTCGCGCCGTCTTCGAGCTATCGCCACTGGCCGCCGGCTACGCTCCGGTCTGCCGGACCGCACTCCGCCGACTCGACCGCCTCGCTCGGGAGTCGACGGGCTGAGACACCACCACGTCGGTCACTGTGTGACAGCGATAGTTACAAAAGATTTACGTGGAAAGATACAGAATGGGAGTGTATGTCGTTCGACTTCGACGCCCACGAGACGCTCGCACAGCACCCGAAACTCCTCTCGGCGCTCCTGACCACCGGCGCACTGCTCTCGATGGCCGGGTCCGCCGTGGCGGTCTCCTCGTCGGTCGCCGGCCACTTCGGTCCGTAACCGGTCACTGAACGGCGTAGTCTGTCGACCACCCGAGGGTCCCGTCACGGACGACCGGCATCTCGGCTTGGGTGACGAACTCCCGAAGCGTCGCCTCGTCGACCTCGTACGTCTGACTCTCGCCTGCGACGAGTTCGTACAGACTCTCCTCGGTTACTTGCAGACTGCACATGCTTCCCATCCCCTGGTTCGTCGGGGGGTACGTCGTCACCGACAGGCGGTAGTCGTCGTCGCGTTCGTCGACGTGACAGACCGCCGGTTGCACCGTGTCGAACTGCGTCAGCGCCGCGCCGCCGTCGCCGACGACGATGTACTGGGTGCCGACGAAGCTGTGTTCTCTGACGATGTTCAGCGCAGAGCGCATCGGGAATCCGCAGTTCAGCAGTCGCGCGAGTAACTCGCCGACACCGACCGCACCGGTGTTGCTCACGTCGCTCAGGGTGACGACCCCGCCGAAACTCCCGCGTTCCAGCATGGCGAGTCCCTGCTGGTAGGAGCGACAGGCGTTCAGGAGGAAGGCGTCTACGCCGACGCGGTCGAGTGTTCGCACGTCGAGTCGCCCGTCGCGACACTCGAACCCGTTCGCGTCGATGTGGCCGATGTAGTGCAGAAAGTCGGTGTCGGTCCGCAGCACCTCCGTCAACTCGTCGGCCGACAGCGCCCGGTGATCGGTCACGGTGACGTTCGGAGCGTCACGCGATCCGTAGATGTCGTCGGTGCTGTCCAACTCTGCGGTCATCTCCTCGTCGTTGCAGACGACGGTGATGTCGATGTCGTCGGTCTTCGGGGTGCGAGCGATCCGATTGCGGTAGCCGGCGGCCACGGCCTTCGACGCGCCGACCGGACAGCCCCTGCCGGCCCACATCTGTTCCAGCGAATCGGCCGGTTCGGGCTGGACGAAACTCGGTCGGGGGTCCGCACGCCCCTCGGGGTTCGGGACGCCCTTGCTCCGCGTGAACTCGTCGATGATCGCGTTTCTCGGCGACTCGGTCGGCGTGTACGACTCCGGACAGCGGACGTGGGCGAGTTCGTTGACGACGAACGGGAGCAGTTCGGCGTTGCCCGGTACCGGTACCACGTCGCTCGTGAGTCGCCACTGCGGGAGAGTCGGTTCGACTCGCTCGTAGGGAACCGAGAGGTACGCCCGCAGTTGTTCGGGGATCGACCGGTCGTACAACGCCGGGAAGTCGAGGTCGACGACGTCGGCGATCTCCCGACGCTCGACGAGGGCCACGTCGTAGAACCCCTCGTTGCGGGTGATGCAGTCGAAGAAGAGTACGCGCTCCAGCGTCCGCGCGACGCTCGTCTCGAACCCCGCTGGCCCGTCTAGCCGGTGGGAGAATCCCGTCTCCGTCACGACGCGCGGGACACCCCCCGGCACGACCTCGGCACCGAGGTAGTGTGCCAGCGACGCCACCGTGAAGATGGCGCTCGGGTCGGGCGGCACCTCGATCCTGACGCCCGTCTCCGGGCGGACGACGCCGTCGGGGATCGACAGTTCGTCGCCGAGTTCGACCTCCGGTGGGTGGCCCCGGAGCGTCGGGTAGGAGCGCTCGGGTGAGGTCGTCTTCAGCGCCGACCCGAAGGTCGAGACCGCCCGCATCAGGTCGCGGGGTCGCTCGGTCGTCGTCACGGTCGCGGCCGGCCTGTCGTGGTACGACCGGGCCCCGAGTTCTACGCGGGCCGGCCGCCCGAAGTCGATCCGCATCGTGTCTCTCTCCTCGTCGGTCGTCACCGACAGCGGCCCGACAGCTCTGAGGTAACACTTGATCGGTGCGGACAGTTCGACGATGTACTCGCCCGCCGAGAACGACTCGTCAGGGCCGTAGCCGACCTCACTCAGCATCTCGCCGTCGGCGTTCCGAACTGGAGTGAAGACGACACTCGGCAGTGTTATCGAATCGGTGGTGAACGAGACAGCACTGCTGACCGGGAAGTAGAACCGGTCCGGATCGATCTCGGTCGGGTCGACCGGGGTCGGCGTCGAGAGCACGTAGTGGCGACGTTCGATCGGATCGTGGATTTCGATGCCGGGCTCTGGAACGCGTTCGAACGACGGTGTCTTCATCGAAACCACGTAACAGAAGTTTACCGATCCGGCGAACAAAACTGTGGTGGCTACCGCTTCGTCTTCTAAACTCTCGCCACGAGGTCTATCGCGTCTGCTCAGAGGCCGACGCCGACCGCGTAGGGCCACGGCGTCGTCGAGAGCGTGAGGAAGACGAGTGCCACGCCGAGCAGTGCGGCGTTCTTCAGGAACTGCGTCATCTCGGACTGCTGATCTTCCTCCGGAACGGCCCAGAAGTCGTGCATCAGCGGGGTCGTCACCAGGAGGAAGACGGCGATGGCTCCGGCCGCCAGCAGCGGGAACGCCCCGAGTGCGATCCCGAGGCCACCGAGTATCAACAGTCCGCCGGAGAACGGCACGGCGAGACCGGGTGCCGGGACGCCCTTCGCGCCGGCGTAGCCGACCATCGCCTCTGTGTTCTGGAAGTGGTTCAGGCCGGTGAACGCCATGACCAGACCGAACAGAAGCCGCCCCAGCAAGAACGCCAGACTGCCGCCGGCGGTGTCGAACACCATCAGTCGTCACCTCGTGGGGTCTCGCTGGTCACGTTACGGGTCGTCTCACGTCGCTCTCCTGTCGCTCCGACCGACACGGATTGTGGTTGCGTCACGTTACTTGCTTACGTAGTGCTACCTATTTATCCGTTCCCGGACATAGGAGTCACCCGGTAACACCGAAGTGAGTTGGCGAGTCGTCAGGTCCGAACACCGAAACGACCGACAGGGACTCTGAAGTCGGAGAAACGACAGGTTTAGTCCGACTCTCCTCGAACACGGTCCCGCGTACCAACGGCCGACACAGATATTAAATATATTTTATAATTCCGTAGAACGGGGCCGTCGACCACCAGTCTAACACCAGTCGATCTCTCCAGGTGGCGGTGTACCCTCCCGGCGCGACCGACCACCCGGCGTGGTTCGACAGAACGGTTTTGTAGCCGCCCGACCGTAGCGAAGGATAGATGTCATCCGAACTCTCCGAGTCCTCGGCCGGCGGCGAGGGCTTCTGTGCGGTCGCCGACGCCCTCGAACAGATCGGCTCCCGGTGGCGGCTCGTCGTCCTCAACGACCTCCAAGACGGCGAGAAGCGGTTCAACGAACTGAAGCGGTCCACCAGCGCGAACTCCCGGACGCTCTCGCGGGTGCTCGACGACCTCGGCGAGATGGGCTTCGTCGACCGACGACTGGAGGAGGACGCGCCGGTCGCGACCTACTACAGTCTGACGGCGAAGGGCGAGTCGCTCTGTCCGGTGTTCGAGGAGATCGAGTCGTGGGCCGGCGAGTGGCTCACGAAGCCGTGACGGTAGTCGGCGTCGACGGCTGTTCTGCGGGGTGGATCGCCGTGGTCCGGAGCGACGGCCGTCTCGACTGGGGCGTGTACGACTCCCTCTCGGCAGTCGTCGCCGACACCGCCCCCGACAGTCTGCTCCTCGACATTCCCATCGGCTTGCCGACTGCGGGTCGCCGAGCGTGCGACGAGGCCGCGAAAGAGCGTCTCGGCTCGCGGGCGTCGACCGTCTTCTACACGCCCGCTCGGAACGTGCTGACCGCCGACACCCACGCCGACGCCAGCGACGCCAACCGCGAGGCGACCGGTTACGGGCTGTCGATCCAGGCGTGGCACCTCGTCCCGAAGATCCGTGCGGTGGACACGTTTCTCCGGGATCACCCGGAACTGGTCGGCGTCGACGACGCCGGAGAGGACGGGCCGAGAGACCCCGACGCTGCGGTGGTCCGGGAGAGCCACCCGGAACTCTGTTTCGCCGAACTGAACGGCGGCGGCCCGATCACGGAACCGAAGTCCAGCGAGGAAGGACGCGAGGCCCGACTCGCTCTCCTCGAGGAGGTGCTACCGGAGAGTCGCAGACTGTACGACGAGGTGCTGGCGGAGACGTACCGCAAGCACGTCGCCCGCGACGACGTGCTCGACGCGCTGGTGCTCGCCGGCGTCGCGGATCGCCCACTCGACTCACTCCCGGTCGACCCGCCGCTGGACGCGGTCGGTCTCCCGATGGAGATCGTCGCACCGGCTTCACGATGAGACCGTCCCGTCGGCGTGAGTGACGTCGACGAGGTTCTACGGGGCGGGAAACTGTTCGTCCGGTCGGCCACCACGGGACGACGACGGTGCGTCTGGACGTTTGCGCGAGTAATTGACGAATATGGCCGAATTGAGAGATATATAATGGAACTTAGTGGCTGTGTATTCGCTAAGCCGAAGACTTTTACCTATGACCGGGTATTCTCGAACTGGCGCGACAGACCGTGTGATCAATCCTGTCATGTGAGCCATCAACCACCCACTGCCCGTCGCGCCCGCGGTACCCTCCGTGATCCGGGTCGGTCCAGCCGTCCGGACGGGCGTCGGCTCTGGGTCGACGGCACGGGCGTCCCCCCGTCGCCGTCGCCGACGTTCACGACTTCGAACGAACAGTCACAAGTTCTCACAGCCGTACTGTCGGCCATGTACACCGGGAAGACCGAACAGCCCTGTTGTCTCTGCGGTGATCCCGACACGGCCGCCAGACTCGACCTTCCGCCGCGTGCGGTCCAGTTGATGCAGAACGGCGATCCGATCGCGTGGCGCGACATCGTCGGGGAGGTGTCGATCCACTTCTGCCAGAGCGACTGGGACCTCGTCCGTGATCTGGTGTTGAACGTCGGCGTCAGCCCACTCTCGCGGTGTAACGTCGCCCACGCCTCCTTCGACCTCCGTGAGGACTTCGAGGCGCTGTTGAACCAGACGCGCGAGGAACCGGACCAGACCGAACTCGAGTCCCGACTGCTCGCCCAGAGCGAGGAGGTGTTAGACGCCGACGCCGACGCACTCGTCGAGGAACGCGACGTGGTCGAAGCGACCGTCGTCCGGTGGGCACTCGCGGAGTTCGATCTCCTCTCGTAACTGTCACGTCCGGCCCCGATTCGCGCGACAGTCGACGTATGCCGTCATCTGATCGGCCCTCTCGAACGTGTAAACTAACCAAATTAATATACTACTCGACAGTATCACTCGAGACACGACCAGTCTCCATGTCACGGCCCGCAGTGCTCGTCGTCGACAGGCGCGGTCGCGCCGTCGAGACGGCCGCAACCATCGACGACAGGTACCGAACCCGAACAGCCAGCACGGTCGACGCTGCCGTCGACCTCGCCGGACGGTGTGACGCCGTGCTCTTAGACGGCGCGACGCGCGCGGAGTCCGACGCGAGCGTCGTGGCCAGACTTCGCTCCGTCACTCCACTCCCGCCGGTCGCACTGCTGGTGCGAGAGCGCCCCGACGTTCCGCTCTTTCGGTCGCCGTTCGCCGACTACCTGCGACGACCAGTCACCCGAACCGATCTGTTGGACACGGTCGAGCGACTCCTCGTTCGCGGGGCGTGTGATCGGGTGCTCCGCGCGTCGTACGCGACCGCCAGACGACTCGCCACGCTGGAGACCGACCGCGAGACGGAACGCGCGGAGTACGCCGCCCTCAGAGGGCGGTTCGACCGCCAGCGCGCGCGGCTCTGTGAGCATCTCGGCGACCTCGAAACGGCGAGTTACGACGTAGCGACCCGTCACCGACGCGGCTCCGCCGCCGACCGGACCGATACCTCGCCCGCGAGCCACGACAGCGACGACCCGGCGACCGTCCGTCTCGAGACACGACGACCGGAGGTCGCGGCCGACGAGACGAAGGACCGTCCACACTGAGTCGACGCTGCTCTCTCGTCGTCGAGTGGGGAACGATTTATGTACCCGGTCCGGCGAACTCTCACCGATGTCCCTCCGTTCGGTGATCGACGGCGTCGAGGGGTCGGAGAAGACGCTGACCGTCTACGACGCGGACGACGCGCTCCTCGCGGAGCTACGGGAGTACTTCGGCTCCCAACAGGTGATCGTCGAGGAGGGGACCGCGGTCGGCGGGCCGGTCGGGTTCGCCACGCTCAGCGTGGGCGACAGACTCCTGACCGCCATCGACCTCGACGACCTCTCGACACCACTCGGCGGTGGGCGCGATCTGAACCCCGCGTTTCAGACGCTGCTCGGCCACCTGGATGGGACGACGTTCTCCTCGTACGACACCGGACAGATGGTCGCCACCTCACGAGAGATCGAAGACCGGGCGTGGCGCGCCGGCACGGGCCAACTCCACGCCGGTTTCCAGTACTTCACCGCGCTGGCGACCCAGCAGTCCGTCTACACCGACCTCGCAGAACGCGACCTCGACATCCACGTCTACGCCGCACCGGACGGGACCGAGGTGGACCTGCCGGGTGTGACGGTCCACGCGGAGTCGGTCTCGGAGATCACCGACACGTGGTTCGTCGCCTTCGACGGCGGTGACACCCCTTCGGACAAGTGCGCCCTCCTCGCCGAGGAACGGCACCCAGACGCCTACTACGGCTTCTGGACCTACGATCCCGACATCGTCGACGACATCCTCGCGCATCTCACCGAGCAGTATCCGACGGTCGTCTGAAGGGTCTCGTTCAATCGCTGTTGTGAAGACTCTCGTTCGGTCGCTCTTGTGAAGGGTCTCGTTCGGTAGCAGGTGACGGTGAACCAGTGGGGCGTGAGTCGGTGGCTCATCCAACAGTATCGACTCCTGCAACGTGCCGCCGTCGACGAGAATGGCGCGACAGTTCGTCCGCGTTCGTGTCGAGAATCGAGGTTGTAGAAAAATACAACACCTTATTACCCCGGCGTCCGTTAGCCGTCACGAAGACAGCCACCGACTGATCGACGCCTGGCAGTCGTCGGTGGGCAGTCGCCGGGCATCCAGTCTCCATGAAACAGTCCACGTTACTCGTCCTCGCCGTCGTCGCACTCCTCGTCGTGCCGGCCTCGGCGGTGGCTATCACCGAAGGCGAACCGTCTCTGAGCGTCGACCTGTCCGACAACCGCGTCACCGCCGGTCAGGTCACGGCACTCGAACTGACAGTCCAGAACAAAGGAAACATCGAACGCAGCAACAACCCCTCGCTCAACTCGCAGGTGACGACCGCGAACGGGGTTCGCATCAGTCTCTCGAAGGGTGACGCGCCGGTCACCGTCAAGACGGACACGCAGGCCATCGGCACCCTGCCACAGACCGCCCGGAGCGTCCCCTTCCGCGTCGTCGTCGACGAGGACGCAGAACCGGGCAAGTACAAACTCGACGGCCAGATTCGCTACCGCTACACGAGTCTGATCGATCCCGCCTCCGGTGCGGCACAGGAGGAGGACGCGGTCCGGCGGTTCTCCCTGACGCTGATCGTCGAGGAGGAACCCCGGTTCGAGATCGTCGAGAGCCAGTCCGACGTCGCGATCGGTGACGACGGGCCGATCACCCTGACCCTGCGGAACAACGGGACCGAGGCCGCCAGCGAGTCGGCGGTGACGATCAGATCCGGCAACGACGAACTCACCTTCGCCGGGTCAAAGACGGCACGCAGTTACGTCGGCGACTGGGCACCCGACGAGACCCGGACTCTGACGTTCAAAGGCTCGATGGCCTCCGGCGCGGAGGTCCGCCCGTACAGCCTGAACGCGACCGTCAGCTACGAGGACGGCGAGGGGGTCCCCGGTCGCTCGAAGGGACTCCAGTTCGGCGTCACGCCGCGCGGTGAGCAGACGTTCGCGGTCGAGAACGTCACCAGCAGTCTGCGCGTCGGCGAGGAGGGCACCGTCACGGGTGAGGTCGTCAACACCGGCCCGCAGACGGCGAACAACGCGGTCGTCGTGCTCTCGACGGGCAACGGGAACCTGAACGTCCGGGAGTCCGAGTTCGCCATCGGCGACATCGCCTCCGACGATCGCGCGACGTTCGCGTTCGACGTGGACGTGACCGACTCGGCGGAGGCCGGCCCGCGCCAGTTGACCGCCGAGGTCCAGTACCGGAACAGCGACGGCGATCAGCGCGTCAGTGATCCCCTCGACGTGCGTGCCGACGTGGGCGAGAAGCGCGACGAATTCGGCGTCTCGCCGGTGAACGCGACCTTCCAGGTCGGCTCCGGTGGCCAACTCGAACTGTCGGTGACCAACGCGGGCGAGGAGACCGTCTCCGACGTATCGGCGAAACTGTTCGTCGACTCGCCAGTGTCGGCCAGCGACGACGAGGCGTTCATCGACGAACTCGCGCCGGGCGAGACGCGGACGATCACCTTCGGCGTCGGCATCGCCGGCAGTGCGACCGCGAAGATCTACCCGGTCGAACTCGACTTCCAGTACACCACCGAGGAGGGTGACACGCTCGTCTCGGACACCTACAAACTCCCGGTCGAGGTCACGCCCCGGCAGGGCGGTGGCGGACTCCCCCTCCCGCTGATCGGTGGCGTCCTCCTCGTCGTCCTGCTCGGGGTCGGCGGTTACCTCTACATCCGTAGGTAACAGATGGACTACCAACGTCTCGTCGATTGGGTCGACTCGCGGATCGTCGGCAGCCCCGGCAAGGTGATCGTCGCCTTCCTGCTGGTCTCGCTCGTGTTCGCAGGCGGACTCGGCAACGTCTCGACCGAGGCCGGCACCCAGCAGTTCGCCGAGGACATCCCGGCGAACAACGCCCTGGAGGACATCAACCGGGAGTTCGGTCCGTCGTTCTCGGCGGACACCGGCAGTACCCAACTCATCCAACGAGCCGACAACGTCCTCTCGAAGAAGGAACTGCTGCGGATGCTCGAAGCCCAGAAGCGCGTCGCAGAACAGGAAGAACTGCGCGTGACGGGTACCTCCAGTGCGGCCCAGGTCGTCGCCCGGACCATCGACCCGCAGGCGACGACGCTCGGCCAGCAGATCGACGCACTCGAGGGTGCGACCCAGCGTGAGGTGGCGGCCGCAGTCCGCGCGAACGCCGACAACCCCGCGCTGACGGGCACCGTCAGCAACGACTTCAACCGTCGGTCCGCGTCGTCGTCGGCGACCATCGGCGTCGTCCAGCACACCCTCCCCTCGGGGCTCTCCGGGGGCGGCGCGGGGATGGGCGGATCGAGTCCGCTGACCGACATCCAACTCCGGATCGACCGGATCGTCGGCACCGTCGGCGGCGACATCACCGTCTTCGGGAGCGGCCTGATCGCCGACGAGTTCAGCGGCGTCATCACCGACTCACTGCTGATCGTGACGCCCGCCGCAGTGCTGTTCATCATCTTCTTCCTGATCGTCGCGTACCGTGATCTGGTCGACCTCCTCTTGGGGACGTTCTCGCTCGGGATGGCCGTGATCTGGACGTTCGGCTTCCTCGGCCTCGTGGGGATCCCCTTCAACCAGATCATGATCTCGGTCCCGCCGCTGTTGCTCGCGGTCGGGATCGACTTCGGGATCCACGCGATCAACCGGTACCGCGAGGACCGGGAGACCGGTCTCGACATCGGCGACGCGATGACTCGGACGACCGACCAACTGCTCGTGGCGTTCTTCATCGTCACGGGGACGACCGTCATCGGCTTCCTCGCCAACTTCGCGTCGGATCTCCCGCCGATCAAGGACTTCGGCCTCGTCGCGGCCGCCGGTATCGTGTTCACGTTCCTCATCTTCGGCATCTTCCTCCCCTCGGCGAAGGTGTGGGTCGACCGGAACCGCGAGCGGTTCCCGATCCCCACGTTCAGTCAGAAACCGCTCGGTGCAGAGGGCACGTCGCTCGGCCGCGTCCTGCAGGCCGGCGTCGTCGTCGCCGACAAGATTCCGGTCGGGTTCCTGCTCGTCGCGCTCCTTTTGTCTGCGGGGGCCGGGTACTACGCCACCGGCGTCGACACGACGTTCACCCAGGAGGACTTCCTGCCGCCCGAAGAGGTGCCGGCGTACCTCCAGGCGCTCCCCGAACCGTTCGCCCCGGGCGAGTACAGCGTCGTGGCGACACTGAACTTCCTCGAAGAGAAGTTCCAGACGACACAGGGCGGGAGTGTGACGATCTACGTCGAGCGCCCGATGCAACAGGACTCGGTGTTAGAGGAGATACACCGGATGGGCGACAGCCCACCCGACTCCTTCGTCCAGAGCGACGGGCGCGCCCAGTCACAGAGCATCGTCACCGTGATCCAGTCACAGGCGGCGCGTGATCCGGAGTTCCGACAGGTCGTCGCCAGAAACGACCGCGACGGGAACGGCATCCCCGACCGGAACCTGGAGACGGTGTACGACGAACTGCTCCAGACCGAGTCCCGCGACGAGGCGCTGAACTACCTCGCCGAGGACCGGCAGAGTTCGCGGGTCGTCTACTCGGTGACGGCCGACGCCTCACAGGACGAGATCACGGCCGACGGTCGGATGGTCGCAGACCGGTTCCGTGGCAGTGCCATCGCCACCGGGAACACCATCGTCTTCGCGGCTGTCTCCGACGTGATCTTCGAGTCCGCCATCGTGAGCCTCGCTATCGCCCTGTTCGGGACAGCAGTGTTCCTGCTGTTCATCTACTGGGTGCTGGAGGGCAAGCCCTCGCTCGGACTCGCCAACCTCGTGCCCATCGTCGTCGCCGTCTCGCTGGTCGCGGGATCGATGCGCGTGCTGGGCATCGCGTTCAACGCCTTCACGGCGACGATTCTCGCCCTGACCATCGGGTTGGGGATCGACTACTCGGTCCACGTCGTCCACCGGTTCATCGACGAGCGACACGAACGGCCGCTCGTCGAGGCACTGGAGGTGACGGTGCGCGGGACCGGCGGTGCGCTGCTTGGCTCGATGCTGACGACCAGTTTCGGCATCGGTGTGCTGGTGCTCGCGGTGCTCTCGGTGCTCGGGCAGTTCGGGACGCTGACGGCGCTGTCGGTCGTCTACTCGTTCCTCGTCTCCCTGCTCGTGCTCCCCTCGGCGCTGGTCATCTGGGACCGACTCGTCGGCAACGATCCGGACCGACCGATCGGTGCCGGATCGGGGCGGACGCCGCCCGACGACGACGGGAGTGACCCGATGTTCGGCCCGACGCCGGCGGCCGACGCCGAACCACGAACTGACGGCGGCGAACCGCTCGCCGACACCTGCACGGACGCCGGTGAGCAGACTGCCCTGGAGCGAGGTGGCTCCCGGTGAGCCAACACGAGGCGGTCGAGGCGCTCGAACGACTCGGTCTGTCGAACTACGAAGCACGGGTGTTCGTCGCCCTCCAGCGACTCGGCACCGGGACCGCGAAGGAAGTCCACTCGGTCGCAGACGTGCCCCGGTCGCAGGTGTACGGCGCGGCCGAAGAACTGGAAGAGCGCGGGCTGATCGAGATTCAGCGGTCGACACCCAAACGATATCGGCCGGTCAGCATCGAGACCGCGAAAGCACAGCTTCGGGCCCGACTCGAACGCGAGCAGGAGCGTGCGTTCACCTGCCTCGACGAGATTCAGCGCTCGGGCGGCGACGTGGAGTCACGCGACGACGTGTGGACAGTCCGGGGGACCGAACCCGTGACGGACCGACTCGTCGACCTCGCAGAACGCGCCGAGTCGGAACTGTTCTTCGGTGCGGCCAGTCCCGAACTCGTGCCGGACCACCTCGTCGAGACGCTCCGCCGACAGGCCGAAGCCGGGTTGTCGGTACGCGTCGTCAGCGAGTCGGCCGAGGTGCGGGACCTCTTTGCCGGCACGGAGAACGTCACGGTCGAACAGCCAGTCGAGGAGGCCCCGCGTGGGTTCACCAGTCGGTTCCTGCTGGTGGACGACAGCGCGATTCTGCTCTCGGTCGTCACCGGCGACGGCGGGCAGGTGCCGGGAACTGCCGAGGAGACGGCGATCTGGAGCGCCGACACCGCCATCGCGGCGGTGCTGTCGCTGTTCATCCGGTACGGTGTGGACGCGATTCTCGGCTGAACAGACCGTCCGGTCCGCGCCGTCCGGGAGGTCTCCGCTCGGAGTTCGTCGGATGCGGAAGGCTACGAAGTACGGTCGATTCGAAAGGGGGGAGTGGGCGACCGCGCCCTACCCGTGTGGGCCATGAAGTTCCCACGGCGTGGTCGCCCTGCCGGTCCGGGGTCTGCGACCGGCAGTCGTCCTATGCACCACAGACATATTCGACTTTCGCCCTCGTGCGGGCGACAGAAACGACCGCGAGATGCGGGGCGCTTTTCGGGTCTGCGACAGAGTTCGGTGACATACCGACCGTCGCCGTCCTGCAGACGAGCGTCGCCGACCTGGACCCAGCGGTGCTGGCCGAACAGCGCGAGTTCGTCCCCGTGTTGGACTGAGCGGTCTCCCTGTTGGTGACGTTCGAGCGGGAGCGACTCGACAACTCTCCCGCTGTTGTTCGTGTGCTCTCGTCGGTGGCGGGACTGGTGTCGAGTGTCATCGATTCGCACGATCTCGGTTCGGAGGCGTCCAGAGACGGCAAAACGTCGACACTGTTTTCCGAGAGTGAAATTCGGCTTTCTGAAAACCAAAGCTGAGTTTTCGGTTGCCAAGCTTTATGTCCGATGCGTGCGTATCTGTGGATGTCTATGAGTACCCAGAAGTCCGTCCGCAGACAGTTCGGTAGCGTCGAGTCCAGCCCCGCCCTCCGACTCGAACAGAAGAAGGTCGAACAGCTCGTCGACGCGCTGAACACCGATCTCGCGGCGACCTACGTCCTCTACCACCAGCTGAAGAAGCACCACTGGAACGTCGAGGGTGCCGAGTTCCGCGACATCCACGTCTTCCTCGGCGAGGCGGCAGGCCGCGCAGAGGAGTTCGCGGACGAACTCGCAGAGCGCGCGCAGGCGCTCGGCGGCGTCCCGATGGCCGGCGGCAAGAACTACGAGGAGCACGCACCGGTCTCGCCCGAGGGCGACGACGTGTACGACATCCGCACCTCGCTGGAGCACGACATGGAGATGTACGGCGACATCATCGAGACGCTCCGCGAGCACGTCGAACTCGCCGACAGCCTCGGTGACCCCACCACGGCCCACATGCTCCGCGAGAACCTGATCCACGTCGAGGAAGACGCGCACCACATCGAGCACTACCTCGAGGACGACAGCCTCGTGCAGGGCTGAAACGCGGGCTCCGAACTCGATTTTTTCGCGTGCTCACACGAGTAGCGACGCGACTCCCGTCCCCCACCGATCCACACGATACGTCGACGAACCCGAAACGCTAAGTCGGTCGTTGCCGGAGCAATTCCCGATTGATGCTCGTCGTCGTGTGCGGTTTACCGGGGGTAGGAAAGACGACCGTCGCGGAGTACGCCGTCGACCTGCTCGACGCCGAACTGCTCAGAACCGACGTGGTCCGGAAGGAACTGTTTCCGGACCCCGACTACACCGACGCCGAGCAGTCGGCGGTGTACGACGAACTGCTCGCGCGCGCCCGCGACCGACTCGTGGACGGTCACCCGGTCGTCCTCGACGGGACCTTCCACGCCTGCGAGTACCGCGAGCGAGCACTCGGTGTCGCCGACGCGACCGACAGCGCGGGCCACCTGCTCCGGGTCGTCGGCGACCAGTCGACCGTCGAGGACCGGATCGTCGACCGCGAGGACGACGCCAGCGACGCCGACGTTCGCGTCCACCGACACTACCGCGATCTGTTCGAAGCCCTCGAACGCGATCACGTGACGGTCGACAACTCCGGCGACCTCGATCACACCTACGACCAGATCGAGACCGCCATCGGCGTCGAACCGGCAAAGTAAACCGGCCGGGTAGCCCGTCTCAGCACCGACCCCGACTGCACCAGTGCGAACCGTGAAGTGTCACGCTAGACAACTCCGACCGTGACACGCGACTCCGCCCGCACCCTCCGATCCCGCCTCCCCGATCCGACCCTGCTCTCTCTGTTGGGACTCCTGTCGATCCCCGGGTTCCTGTTCCCGTCGCTCGCCGACCTCCAGGTCTTCGGTCTCTGCTTCCTGTTCGCACTCTGGCCGTTGGTCGGGCCACTCTTCTCGACCAGCGGCGACACCGACGACCCGACCGACTGGATCGAGTCCGGCGGCTCTGTCGGCCGGTTCCTGCTCTCGATGGTCGTCCTGCAGGTGAACGTCTTCGTCCAGTGGCAGAGTCTGCAACAACTGGTCGGACAGGTCGTGATCCTCGCCCGCCACAGGGGCCGCGTCCCGAGTCCCGAGACCTTCGAGAGCGCGGTGGAGTACCGCCTCCCCTTCGACGGCGAGTGGACCGTCGCCGCCGGGAGTCACCGACGCGACCAGTCTCACTCGTGGGGAATCCTGACCCAGCGATACGCCTACGACGTCCTCGCCACCGACGAGGCGGGCCGGACCTACCGGGCCGCCGGTGCGGACGACGCCGGAGAACCGAACGACTCGACCGACGACGCCGGAGTCAGAAGCGACCTCGAGAGCGACGCGCCGGACGACCCTGCCGACTACTACTGTTTCGACAGACCCCTCTGTGCGCCGGCGGACGGCGAGGTGGTCGTCGCCAGCGACGGTCACCCGGACCACGACCGGATCGGCTGGCTGGACTTCGATCAGCGCAGTATTCTCGGGAACCACCTCGTGATTCGTCACGCCGACTCCGAGTACTCGCTGTTCGCCCACCTTCGACAGGGGAGCGTCACGGTCGCGGAGGGGGAGTCGGTCGCCGCCGGTCAACACGTCGGCGACTGCGGCCACTCCGGTAACTCGACCGAACCGCACCTGCACTTCCACCTGCAAGACGGCGAGAACTTCTTCACCTCGGCGGGTCTGCCGATCAGGTTCACAGATGTCGAGATAGCCGAGGGACCGGCCGGCGAGTTCCGGCGTCACGACGCGGTGGCGATCAGTGCCGGGCAGCGCGTTCGACACGCCGGAACCGCAGAGGGGGAGAGCCTCCGGTCGAACTGACAGATGGCTCAGTCCCGATTCGTCTCGAACCACTCGACCGCGTAGTCCACCAACTCGGTCTGTTCCACGAGCGCCGCGTCACCGACACCGACCTCGCCCCGCCGAACCGCGTCCGGCCGAGCCGCCTCGAAGTCGTCACCCACCGAACCGAAGTCCTCGTCGTCGATGGCGATATCACTGAACTCGGCCCAGACGCGTTCGCCGTCTCGGAGGATCGGCCCACCCTGCGTCGTCTCCGCCACGTCGATGTCGGCGCGGTACTCCGCGAGGTGGAGTGACGTGTTGCGCTCGTGGCCGACACCGAGCAAGAGGACGCGCGCGTCGAGGTCGTAACACCGCGCGAGCGGCGACCCCTCGCCGAGTGAGTCGTCGTAAGAGTGCTCCGAGACGACGAACTCGGCGTCCGGGCCGAGTGCGGCGAAGGAGTGTGCCGGGTGGCGACTCCGGGTCGCCTCGGGGTAGTCACGGAACGTCTCCGGAATCGCCCCCATTCCGCGCGTCGGCGTGATCTCCGGGCGGTAGGCCGGCATCGTCTCCCGGATGGCCCCCTCCCAGTCGTCCGGGACCGACGGGTTCTGCCAGTCGGCGGGGTCGGAGAAGTCGGTGGAGTGTGTCGGACAGACGACCGTCCCCGACTCGCCGACCGCGTCGAGAAGCGCGTCCACGACCGCGACCGGGCCGCCGGAGACCCACCCCAGCGAGGAGAGCGAGGAGTGGACGAGGAGCGTGTCGCCCGACTCGACGCCGAGGTCGCGCAGGTCGGTGACGAGTCGGTCGGTCGTGATCGGATCGGGCGACTGTTCCTCGGGACGGGGTCGGTCTGTCATGCTCGACCGACCAGTCGCGGGTCGGCTCCTTCGTGGTTTCGGGGTCGGTCCGGCTAGTCCGCCATACTGGTCGCCGCGCAGTTGTTCGGGCCGAGCTCCAACTCGAAGGCCGTCTCCGGGTCGGTCTCCCGCTTGCCGAGGTTCGTGGCGATGATCTCCTCGTAGTTCGCCGGGCGGGGCGGCATGTCCCGCAGGACGAACTCCACGAACGCCTCCTCGTCGCCCGCGAGATCACCCAGTCGTTCCTCGACCTCGCCGACGGTGACCGTGTAGGTCCCGTCGTCGGCCGGGTCCTCCTCGGTGCTGTAGTGGGCCGGGCAGATGCGAGTGCGGTCCGGCAGGGGGAGAATCTCGTCGCGGATCGTCCGGGAGAGTTGTCTGGCGTGGTCCTCCGCACCGGCGTCGCCAGCCTCCAGATCCGGTCGGGCGACACTCGTCCGGAAGACGGTGTCGCCGGCGAACAGCACCTCGCCGAGGTGGTAGCCGACGGTCTCGGTCGTGTGCCCCGGCAGGGCGACGGCCGTCAGGATCAGGTCGCCGACGCGGAACTCGTCGCCGTCCTCGACGAGGGTGGCGTCGTACTCCTCGGCGAAGGTCAGCCCGCGCTTCTTCGCACCCTTCGGGAGGAGTGCGCGCGCGTCGGTCGCCTCGACGACGTCCCGCAGGCCGGAGACGTGGTCGGCGTGGACGTGCGTGTCGATCACGTACTTGAGGTCGGCACCGTGGGCGTCGGCGTCGTCGACGTAGCGGTCCGCGAACGCCCGGAGGGGGTCGATCACGACCGCCTCGCCGTCGCAGACGACGAGGTAGCTGAGACAGCCACTGGAGGGGCGCTGGTACTGGACGACCGTGCCCCCCGGCGGGACCGAGAACGTCTCGGTGACCGAGAGGCGGGCCCACTCGTCCATCCCCCCAGTGAGGTTCCGGGCCTCGATTCCCTCCTCTGCCAGCAGACTGGCGACGTACGCCGACGCCTCGCCGCGTCCGCAGACGACCGTGATCGGTTCGGCGAGGTCGTCCACGAGGTCGGGAACGCCGCCCTTCACCTGCGCCTGTACGAACTTGATGTACGGGACGTGGTGGGCGTCGACGGTCGGCCCGTCGAGGTGCCACTCGTCGAACTCGTCGCGGTCCCGGACGTCGAGGAGGGTGATCTGCTCGCCGGCGCGCAGTCGGTCGTGGAGGTCGGCCGGGGAGACCGCAGACACGTCGGTAACGGGGTCGGGATAGTCAGAACTCATGGCTGACGGTACGACCTCTGACAAGAAAAATACGTCGCCCAGTTGGGGAGTCGACGGCGGCGAGACCGCCGGACACGACGGCCCGATCACCTCGCTCGCGTTCCCCGGGCAACACTCAACTGCCGGCCGGCCGTAGCCAGCGTATGGACGCTGCGAGTTTCCGCGAGTCTGTCGAGTCGGCGAAGGCGACCGAACTGAACCGACTCGGTTCACAGAAACTGCTCCTGGCGCTGACGGACGCCGAGTTGGATCGCCCGACGGTCCTGCGAGTCGCCGCCGACAGCGAGAACGCGGCACGGAACACCTTCGAGACGTGGGCGAGCGACGAGGCCGACCCGGCGGCCCGCGAAGCCTTCGCCGCGGTCGCCGAGGAGGAGACCGACCACTACGACCGCGTGCTGTCGGCGATGGACGAGGACACACGCGAGGCCTACGACCCGGCAGACGGGGGGACACTCCACTCGTACCTCCGTGGCCGGGAAGACGCCGTCGAGCGAATCGCGGCGGGACTCGTCGGTCGCGGCATCGTCGCCAGCAAGACCCACCTCCAGGTGATCAGCTTCTTCGTCAACGAACCGGACGAAGCCACGGCGAACCTCTTTCGTGAACTTCGGACCGAGACCGAGGAGCGTATCGACGAGGGACTGGCCCTACTGGCCGACCACTGCGAGACAGACGCGGACTGGGAGCGAGCGCAGGCGGTCGCGGAGTACGTCGTGCAGGTAGCGTACGACGACTACGCCGACTCGCTGGAGGGGATGGGGCTCGATCCGAAGCCGATCTGTTGACTTCGGTGGGGGGTGGAGTCACCCCGAGCAGTGCTCTCGCCCGGCGACTCGGACACGCTCGAGTGGCCGCACGCCGACTGGCCGCTCCTCCCCCCGGATCGAGTGGTCGAGAGCGTCCGTCTCTGACTACGACAGTCGCCGTTCAGTCCAGCAACTCCTCTCGGTGTTCGTCCAACAGCGGTGCGCGTGTGCCCGGTTTCGAGGGTGTCTCCGTCAACTTGATCGGACAACCAGCGACCGTCACCTCCCGGTCTGCGCCGGGTTGGTCGACCTCGACCAGCATCTCCCGTGCTCGGACGTGTGGGTCTTCGAAGATATCCGCCGTGTTCTGCACCGGGGCGCAGGGCACCCGACCGGCCAGTCGCGTCTCGATAGCCTCGCTCGACAACCCCGCCGCCCACTCTTCGATCTCGGCGCGTAGGCGCTCCCGATCCGCGAGGCGACTCTGCTGGTCCGGGTAGTCGGCTGCGAGGTCCGGGCGGTCCATCGCGGCACAGAGATCCCGCCAGTGACCGTCCGAGAAGGCCGCGATCACGACGTGACCGTCGGCCGACTCCACCGCGTCGTACGGAAAGAGGGTCGGGTGGGAGTTCCCCTGGCGGGTCGGCGACTCGCCGGTGTAGCTGTACTGGTAGACAGTTCGTTCGCACAGCGAGACGATGCTGTCGTACATCGCGGTGTCGACGTACTGCCCGCCGCCGCCCTGATCGCGGTGGTGAATCCCGGCGAGGATGCCGACCGCGTTCAGCACTGCGGTGAAGAGGTCGCCGATGCCGGGCCCGACCTTCGTGGGTGGGGCGTCTGCCTGGCCCGTGATCTCCATCACCCCGCCCAAGGCTTGTGCGATCAGATCGAAGGATGGCTGGCCCTGTCGGTCCGTCTCGCCCGTGCGTGGGTCGCCGAAGCCCCTGATCGAGGCGTAGATCAGGTCGGGATTGTGTTCCCGGAGCGTCTCGTAGCCGAGGTCGAACCGCTCCATCGTCCCAGCGCGGTAGTTCTCTACGACCACGTCCGCCGTCTCCACGAGTCGGAGGAAGTCCTCGCGGTCGTCCGGCGCACCCAGATCGAGTTCGACGCTCCGCTTCCCCCGGTTGACCGACTGGAAGTAGCCGCCGTAGGCTTCCGATTCGGGATCCTCCACGAACGGCGGATTCGGCCGGATCAGGTCGCCACCCGGTCGCTCGACCTTCACTACGTCGGCCCCGAGGTCCGCGAGCAACATCGTGCAGTACGGGCCGGCGAGGACCTGCGTCAGATCGAGGACACGCAGGTCTGACAACGCTCCCATGTCCCCACGCTGTCCCCCACTTCGCTTAAATCTTGGTGATAGATCGTGATGGTTTGGTACTGGGTCACATTGAAGGTCCTAAAACAGTATTATCATGAAAGACCATTAAGTTTATCTGTATATCACGGTTCTTCACGGCCGAATGCCGCGAACTGTCATCCTCGGTGTCATCGGGTCCGACGCGCACGTCGTCGGGATCACGATCCTCGAACAGGCGCTCGAAGCGGCGGGCTTCGACGTCGTCAACCTCGGCGTCCAGACCTCCCAGCCGGAGTTCGTCGCGGGCGCACAGGACCACGGGGCGGACGCGGTACTGGTCTCCTCGCTGTACGGGCACGCCGAGCAGGACACGCGCGGGTTCCACCACCGCCTGACACAGGCGGGGCTGGGCGACGTGACGACCTACATCGGCGGCAACCTCGCGGTCGGCCAGGACGACTTCGCGGAGACGCGCGAGACGTTCCGCGAGATGGGGTTCGACCGCGTCTTCGACGCCGAGACGGAACCCGAAGAAGCCATCGCGGCCCTCCAACAGGACTTGGAGATTCCGCTCACCGAAACCGACGCCGAAGAACCGGCGCGGGCCACACTCTGAATGACACGCGACAAGCGTCTGCCCGAGTCGGAGCTACAGCGTATCGCCTCGGACCTCCGCGACGACTGGCCGACGGCCGAAGCGGTCGAGTTCACCGAAGCGGTCGAGTACCACGGGACGCTCCCCGCCGAGAAGCGGTTCGCCGAGGTGCTCGAAACGGCCGACCGACCGCTCCTCCAGCCACGTGCCGGCGTCCCGCGCCTGCGAGACCAGATCGAGTTGCTGGAGGGCCTGCGAACCGAAGGCGGGGCCGACCTCCTGCCGACGACAATCGACTCCTACACGCGGGACAACGAGTACGCGAAGGCACAGGAGGGGCTGGAGGAGGCCCGCGAGACGGGCGAGGACACCCTCAACGGCTTTCCCGCGGTGAACCACGGCGTCGACGGCTGTCGGGAACTGATCGAGTCGGTCGGCGCGCCGGTCGAGGTGCGCCACGGAACGCCCGACGCGCGCCTGCTGGCGATGATCACCTTCGCCGGGGGCTTCCAGAGCTTCGAGGGCGGACCCATCTCGTACAACATCCCGTACACGAAGCGCCGGGACCTCGCACAGACCATCGAACAGTGGCAGTTCGTCGACCGCCTCGCCGGCCTCTACACCGAGTTCGGTGTCACGATCAACCGCGAACCGTTCGGCCCGCTCACCGGGACCTTGGTCCCGCCCTGCATCGCTATCGCGGTGATGGTCGTCGAGGGACTGCTCTCCGCCACGCAGGGCGTCAAGAGCCTCACGCTCGGCTACGGGCAGGTCGGCACCCTCGTGCAGGACGTGGCCGCGCTCCGGGCGCTCCAGTCGCTCGGCGACGAGTACCTCCCGGACGACGTGACGGTCACGACCGTCTTCCACGAGTGGATGGGCGGGTTCCCGCCGGACGAGGCCCGCGCGAACGGCGTCATCGGACTCGGGGGCGCGACCGCCGCAATCGCCAAGCCGGACAAGGTCATCACGAAGTCGCCCCAGGAGTTCCGGGGCGTCCCGACGATGGAGGCGAACGCGGCCGGTCTCCGGACCACCAGACAGCTCATCGACATGCTGCTCGAACAGGACGTGCAGATCGACGGTATCGACGCCGAACAGGAGTTCATCGAGCGCTCGACACGCGCACTGCTCGACACGATTCTCGAACGTGGTGAGGGTGACGTGGCACGCGGGACGATCCGCGCCTTCGAGACCGGTGAGTTCGACGTCCCCTTCGCCCCATCGGAGAGCGCTGCCGGGCAGGTCTTGCCGGCGCGTGACGACGACGGCCGGGTCCGCATCCTGGAGTTCGGCGACCTCGCACTGCCCGACGAGATTCGGGAGATCCACCGGACCAAACTCGACACCCGCGCAGAGACCGAGGGCAGAGAGCCGTCGTTCAAGATGGTCGCGGACGACGTGGACGCGATCAGCGAGGGCCGACTGATCGGGCGGCCCGACGGCTCGAACCCCGCTCCCTCGGGAGGTGACGACTGATGCGAATCGAGTCGATACGAGCAGTTCCCACCCTCTCGGCGTTCTTCTTCGACGACCAGCGAGCCATCGTGCAGGGGGCCGAGCGGGACGGCTTCGGCTATCGGGGCGACCCGGTGACGCCGGGGTTCGACGCGATCCGGGAACCCGGCGAGGCACTGACTGTCGAGATCGATCTGTCGGACGGGACGACCGCGACCGGCGACTGCGCCGCAGTCCAGTACTCCGGTGCCGGCGGCCGTGATCCCCGGTTCGTCCCCGACGACTATCGATCGGTGATCGAGGGCCAGATCGCAGCCGAGTTCGCGGGACGCGACCCCTACCGGTTCGGCCGGAACAGCGCCATCCTCCGCGGCATCGCGGATCCGATCACCGGCACAGACCGCCTGCACACCGCGGTCAGGTACGGCGTCTCGCAGGCACTGCTCTCCGCCGCCGCGACCGCCCGCCGGACCACGATGACGGACGTCTTGGCCGAGGAGTTCGACACCGACCCCGCGAACGAACCGGTGCCGGTGTTCGGCCAGTCGGGCGACGCCCGCCGGGTGAACGCCCGGAAGATGCTCAAGAAGCGCGTGCCGGTCCTCCCGCACGGTCTGTTCAACAGTCTCGAGAAGGTCGGCCGAGAGGGAGAGAAACTGGTCGAGTACGTCCGGTGGCTGGCGGAATCCGCCGACGAAATCGGCACCGAAGCCGGAGACACCGACAGCACCGACAGCGCCGACAGCTACGACCCGCGATTCCACGTCGACGTGTACGGCACGCTCGGCGAGCTATTCGGGCCGCCATACGACCGACCCGAGGTCGTGGACTACTTCCGCGACCTCCAGCAGGCGGCGGGTGACTACGACCTGAGCGTCGAGGGACCGATAGACGCCGGCGGCCGAGCAGAACAGATTCACGCGATGAGCGAACTGCGCGACGGACTCGGGGACGCGGGGATCGGCGTCGACCTCGTCGCCGACGAGTGGTGTAACACCCTGTCGGACGTGCGGGCGTTCGTCGATGCCGGCGCGGCCGACTTCGTGCAGGTCAAGACGCCCGACCTCGGCGGGATCGGCCGGAGCGCGGAGGCGGTGCTTGCCTGTCGCGGGACCGACACGCGGGCGTACCTCGGCGGGACCTGCAACGAGACGGACACCTCGGCGCGGGCCTGCGCGCACGTCGCGCTGGCGACGGACGCCGGACAACTCTTGGCGAAGCCCGGCATGGGGTTCGACGAGGGGTTCATGATCGTCACCAACGAGATGCGCCGGACGCTCGCCAGACGCCGACACGCGCGGGGAGACAGTCGGTCGACCGAGACCGACCCGGAGGCGACCGCCGATGACTGACGACCGGGGACCGCGACCCGGTGACGGCCCGGTGATTCCGGACCCGACCGACCCCGACACGTTCGCCACGGCCTACCGCCGCGCCACAGTCCGGGAGAAGGGCAACTACTTCGAGGACTTCCACGAGGGCCAGACGATCCGACACGCTCCCGGTTTGCGACTCACCCGCGACGGCGCGGAACTGTGGACCAGCCAGACGCTGAACCACGACCCGGCCTACTGGCGGACCGACGCCGCCCGCGAGCGCGGCTTCGACGAACCCCCGATCCACCCCGACTACCTGCTGGCCTGCACGATGGGACCGAGCGTCGAGGATTTGTCCGAAAAGGGCGGCTATTTCCTCGGGCGAACCGACGTGACCTTCGGCACCGACGCGGTGTACGCCGGGACCGACCTCCGGGTCGAGTCGGCGGTGGTCGACACTAGGACCTCGTCGTCCCGCCCGAACTACGGCATCGTCACGTGGGAGACGACGAACTACGACGCCGATACCGACGAGAAACTCTGTGGCTACCGCCGGACGAACATGGTCCCGCGCCGGGAGCCTGCGACCGGCGCGGGCGAGGAGGGCGACATCTCGAAGCAGTCCACCGACGACACGACCGACGAATCCACCGACGACGACACGACCGATCGATCCGAGTCGGCGACGAGCGCGAGCGAGGAGCCGACGAGGACGGGGGACGGTGCGACCGGCGACCGAGTACCCTTCCTCGTGCCCGACGGGCCGTACTTCGAGGACTTCCGGGACGCACTCGACCGCGCCGACGACCGGAACCGAATCGTCGCCTATCGCCACGAACACGGGCGGACGATGGACGACACGCTCGTCTCGGTGCTGCCACTGCGAACACTCAACACCGCCCGCCAGCACCACGACGCGAACGCGATGGCCGACGCGCCTTCGGGTGACGTGGTGGCGTACGGTGACGTGACACGCTCCATCGCGCTCGGGCACGCGCGGTCCGACGAAGCGACCTACCGCGAAGTCGGCTCCCGCGACGAGACGTTCCACGAGTTCGTCACACTCGGCGACACGGTCTACGGCTTCACACGTGTCCTCGACGCGACCGAGGACGGGGCGTTTCCCGGAGAGTCGGCGGTCGGCACCGTCGAGTTCGAACACGTCGCCGTCAACCAGCACGACCGGCCGCTGTACTCCGGCCACAGAACCGCCGCGATCCGCAGACGAGACGCCTGAATACCCGAAGCTACACTCACATGACGACACGACTCTGCAGGACGTTCCAGACCGCACCGGCCGCCGTGCCCCGCGAGAACACGGCGAAGTATCTCGACTCCGGCCTCGACGCCACCGGCTTCGCCAAACCGGACTGGCTCGTGCCGGACATCGAAGACGGCACGGCCCCGGACATGAAGAGCGAGGCGGTCGAGAACGTGATCGACCGTCTGCCCGAGACCGACTTCGCCGGAGAGGTGTGGCCCCGCGTCCAGTGGGGGTACGACAGCCCCGCGTTCCGCGAGGCCGGCACCGAACAGATCGACACGCTGGTCCGCGAGGTCGGCGACGAGATAGACGGACTGGTGATCCCGAAAGTCGGCAGACTGCCGGACGTGGAGCGTGTCGCGGAGATCGTCGCCGAGAGCGAGGCGACCTACGGTTACCCCACTGGATCGGTCGAGATCGCCCTGATCGTGGAGACGCCCGGTGCGAAGTCAGATCTGCGGGAGATCGCGGCGCTCGGTCGAGGCCCCGACTTGGAGCCGTCGAGAGACGATTCGGCCGCCCCGGAGACGACGCCCGACGATCCAGAGCCGACAGCCGACGACCGCCTCGACAGACTCGCGGGGCTGATCTTCGGCCCGGTTGACTACACCGCCGAACTCGGCGGGCGTGAGATCGCGGGCGAGCGCCCGGCGTGGGAGAGTCTGCTCGTGGACCTGTCGAACGAGGCGAGTGCGAACGACATCCTCTCGGTCGGCGGGCCCTTCGACCGACTGTTCGGTGAGCGTGCTGGCGTCCGGTTCTACAACGGTGACGCCTACGCCGAGCAAGTTACGCGCGAGGCGCGGGTCGGCCTCGACGGGAGTTGGTCGCTCCACCCCAAACAGACCGTGCAGGCGAACCGCATCCACACGCCGAGTCCCGAGGAACTGGCCCGCGACGTGGACCGCATCGAGCGGTTCCAGTCGGCCCGCGCCGAGGGCACCGGCGCGGTCACGGTCGACGGGACGATGATCGACGAGGCGACCTACCGGAACTTCGCCAACACGGTCGAGACGGTGACGTCGATCCACGAACGAGCGCCCGCCCAACCCGAGGAACTGTACGACGAGGCTCTGCTCGCGCGGGCGCTGGACCTCGACACCGGCTACTGACGCGCCACCGACGCGGTCGTCGCTGGCACTTCCTCAGTCCTCCAGCACTCGTTTCGTCTCGCGGTGGCGACCCCGGAACATCGGCTCGAAGCCGACGACCGCGAGGGGCCCGACCGCGTCACCGAGTGGACCGAGCGGCAGGCGGTAGGAGACGCGATCCGAGACGATCGTCTCGTCGCCGTCGGCGAAGAAGCGGTGCGTGTGGACCCAGCGCCGGAACGGACCGCCCTCCATCACGTCGCGGAACATCGCCGCACCGGGCGACTCCTCGCGGTCGGTGATCCGGGAGGTCCACCGCTGGCGCGGCCCGACACCGAAGGGTCGCATCGACATCGTGATCGCCGACCCGGCTTCCAGAATCTCGGGGTCTCGCTCGCCGTCCGGACCGACGACCTCCTCGACGGCGAGGTGCATGAACTCGGGTGTCAGCGCCTCCAGTCCGGACACCTTGGAGTGGAACGACCAGACCTCGTCGAAGGGTGCGCGAACCCGCGTCTCCCGCTGGTACACTGGCATCGCTCCTCGTTGGTACCGGCGGGACAAAAGCCCGTCCGTCGCTGTCGCGGTGGCGTCTGCAGTCGAGCGGTAGTCCCCACGTCACCGCAGTCCCGAACCGAACGGTCGCCGCCTCGATCACACCAGTCGTTTCAGGAACCGCCAGATCGAGTCCTGCACCACGTCGGGCAGGAACCGGCCGAGCACCGCGATCTGTGCCACGGTCCCGCTCGGATACCGGGCCGGGGGCTTCGTCGAACTCGCCGCGTCGAGGATGTCCTCTGCGACGCGCGCCGGGGAGATTGCACCCGGGCCGCCGCCACCGAGAGCCTCGCTGTCCTCGAACAGACTGTAGAGGCTCTCGTACGCACCGGAGCGTTCCAGTTCGTCCAACTGGTCGTCCGCGCGGTCGGTGAACTGCGTCTCGACCGGCCCCGGTTCGACGAGTACCGCGTCGATGCCGTACTCCGACACCTCGTTTCTGAGCGCGTCGGTCATCGCTTCGAGGGCGAACTTCGACCCGCAGTACGCGCCGCTTCCGGGGAACGCGATCCGACCCGCGACCGAGGAGACGTTGACGATGGTCCCGGACTCCTGTTCGCGCATGTGCGGCAGGACCGCCCGCGTCAGGCGGTGTGGCCCGTTGACGTTCACCTCGAACTGCCGGTCGAGGACCTCGGTCGGGACGTCCTCGGTCGGGCCGAACTGCGCGTAGCCCGCGTTGTTCACGAGGCAGTCGAGTTTCCCCTCCTCGTCGACGATGCGGTCCACGACGCGCTCCACGTCGCCCTGATCGGTCACGTCGAGCGTGGCGAGTTCACAGCCAGCCTCGCCGAGCGTCTCGATGTCGGCTGGGTTGCGAGCCGTCGCGTAGACGATCCAGTCCTCGTCGAGGAAGGCGCGCGCCGTCGCACGGCCGATCCCGGACGAACAGCCGGTGATGAGGACGGTGTCGGGTTTCACACCGGGACGACGATGGGGCGGCACGTAAATCCCGACGGTCCGTCACGTCCACAGCACAGGCACGCAGTGTCGCACGCCGTCTCGCTCACCCTCTCACTCGCCCAGTCGCCTACTCGCCTACTCGCTCACTCTCTCACTCACTCAGGTCCCGCTTCACTTCGTCGGCGTAGGCGTCCGCGAGTCGCGTCGGCTCCGGGAGTTTGTACTTGCCGCCGACGGCCGCGACGAGTTCCACCGTCGTCTCCGCCGAGACACGGTGGCCGGGACTGACGTACAGCGGGTTGATCGTCCGGTTCGTGTCGTACTGCCGGGACTGGTAGGCGTGTCCGATCACGGTGCCGGGGTCGGCGTTCACGTCGGCGTCCGCGTGGATCGGCGTCCGCCACCCCGCCGGTCGGTCGGTCACCGACTCGGCCGGCGTCCCGCACAGCAGGTTCTTCGCCACCCCGACGCTCGGCGTGTCGAACACGACGCCCATGTGCGTCGCCAGTCCGGCCTGCCGGTAGTGGATGCGGCCACTCCCGTCGAAGACGAGCAGGTCCGGATCGCGCTCGACCGCCGACAGTGCGTCGATGATCGGCCCACCCTCGCGGAAGGACAGCAGACCGGGGATGTACGGCGTCGACAGTTCGGTGACGGCGTAGACCCGATCCACGACCGTACTCCCGCGCAGGAGCACCACCGCGCTGACGGCGTGGTCGTCCAGAAACGCCTGATCCACGCCGGCGATCAGCGGCCGCTCGCTGTCGGAGGCCGCACCGATCCCACCCGACTCGGTGTCGTCGTCACCAGCGTCCGGACCGCCGGTCGACAGCGTCTCGTTCACGCCCGTCACGGTCTCCGGCGGCACGTGGTTCGCCGTCACGTCTGTCGGAGCGAAGTCGAACGAATCGGTGAACTCGGCCGCGTCGGCGACGTCGTGTTGGAGTGCCTCCATCTCGTCGCGGCTCAGGTCGGGGTCGGGGGCGAACTCGGGACGAACCGGCTCCATCAGAACGGCCCTCGGCCGCCGCCGCGCTGGTTGCCGAATCGGAGGTTCTCGGGCGCACGGGCTTCGCCTTTCACACGCTCGCCGTAGACGAGTCCGATCACCAGCCCCCCGAGATGGGCGAAGTGCGCGACCCCACCACCGCCCAGCGAGCCGACACCGCCGAGGTAGCCGAGTCCGGCGAGCACGCTGAACCCGGCAAAGCCGATGGTCAGCACCCACAGCGGCATCGGGATGATGAAGTAGAGGTAGACGCGCATCCCCGGATTCAGGACGGTGAGTACGCCCATCAGGGCCATGATCGCCCCACTCGCGCCGAGGACGCCCGGCACGAACTCGCCGAGGGCGGCCCCGACGCCGAGTTGGGCGAAGCCGGCGAACGCGCCCGCGACGAGAAACAGCGCGGCGAAGCGCTTCGAGCCGAGTCGGCGCTCGACGACCGGCCCGAAGAAGTACAGCACGATGCTGTTGATCCCGATGTGGACGAAGCCCCCGTGCGAGAAGATGGACGTGAGCCACGTCCACGCGTACGCCGGCGTGGGGTTCTGCGGCGAGAGGACGAAGACGGTGTTCCAGAGTCCGGAGGTGGGCTGAGCGCCCAGCAGGAACGGGAAGACGAAGTACTGCAGGAGGAAGGTGATCCACATCAGTCCGAGGAACAGGAACGTCACGTTGCCCCGGAAGTAGCCCATCACGCCGCCGGTGCCGGTGATCCGGTCGGTGAGGCTCCCGCCGCCGCCCCGGTTGTCCACGCTGTCGTCGAAGCCGCTGTCGAAGACGCCGGAGGGGTCGTTCCACTGGTTCAGCCCCGGACACTCGTGGTTCTCCGGGAGGCGGTGCTCGGCACAGAACGTGTTGCCGCACCGCCGACACTGGTACGGCAGTTCCTCGTGACTGCCGCACACGTCGCATTCGGCCATTGGTTCAGTTTGGGCCTTGACCGCCTAAAGGGGTTTGGCTCGGGGGTGCGTACCACGTCTCACCGCAGTCGACGTGTTCTGTGGATTTACCGGTTCTGAGGAGGCCCCCCGGCGGCGGAAACCCCTTCGGGTGGCTGTCGTTTCCACCGGTCGGCGCGTGGTGGGACCCCGGCCGTCGCAGTACGCCCCACACCTCCCCGACTGCCGACGGCCCGGACTGCGAGCAGGTCACTCGCTGTCGCTCGGACACTGCTCGGAGTCGGACGTCGGCAGATCGCGTCCACACCGGGGTCCGGGGTGTCGCGGCGTGGTCGTGGGTGCCGCGGTCGTCGCCGTCGTGTACTCGTGGTTGTCGTCTGTTCGTGGTCGCCGCGTCCGTGGTTGCCGCAGGTTCGCGGTCGGGACGTGTTCGCGGTCGCGGGGGGCCGCACCGACCGGGACGACCGAGATAGGGAGGTTTCAAGTCCGGCCACACGGAAGCGTCGGGTATGAACGCAGGGGACCGCGTCCGCGTCGAACGCGGGGACGTGACCAACGAGGGCGTACTGTTACCCTCCACGACGGCCGACCACCTCGTCGTCAAACTCGACGGGGGGTACAACGTCGGCATCGACCGGGCCGACGCCGACGTGGAGATTCTCGAGTCCGACGTGTACGACGTGGGCGGCGAGGACGGCGAGGACACGAGAAGCGAGATCGACTTCGACGACGACCTGCCGACCATCGCGCTCATCTCCACCGGCGGCACCATCGCCTCCACCGTGGACTACCGCACCGGCGCGGTCACGGCGCAGTTCGACGCCGAGGACGTGCTCCGGGCGGTCCCGGACCTCGCGGGCCGGGCGAACTACCGGGGTCGCGTCGTCGCCAACATCCTCTCGGAGAACATGGACCCCGACATCTGGCAGGACCTCGCACGGGCGGTCTCCGAGGAGATCGAGGCCGGCGCGGACGGCGTGGTCGTGATGCACGGCACCGACACGATGCAGTACAGCGCCTCCGCGCTGTCGATGATGCTCGACACGCCGGTTCCCATCGTCTTCACCGGGAGCCAGCGCTCTGCCGACCGCCCCTCCTCGGACAACGTGATGAACGCGGTCTGTGCGGTGGAAGCCGCGAAGGCCGACGCCGCCGAGGTGATGCTCTGTATGCACGGCTCCGAGAGCGACGACTACTGTTCGCTCCACCGGGGTACCCGCGTCCGGAAGAACCACACCTCCCGCCGGAACGCCTTCGAGACGGTCGGTGCCGAACCGCTCGGCCGCGTGGACTACGACACCGAGGACGTCTCCTTCCGGCGCGAATACGCCGAACGCGGCGCGGCCGACCTGGCGATCCACCCGGACCTCGCAGACGACGTGGAACTCGTGAAGTTCACGCCGGGGATGGACCCAGCCGCGCTGGACTACCTCGACGGGAAGTCCGGCGTCGTCATCGAGGGGACCGGGCTCGGCCACGTCCACACGGACCTCATCCCGCGCTTCGCCGAACTCGTCGAGGACGGGACGACGGTCGTCATGACCAGTCAGTGTCTCGAAGGGCGGGTCTGTGACCGGGTGTACGACACCGGTCGGGATCTGCTAGAGGCCGGTGTCGTGGAGGCGGGCGACACCCTCCCGGAGACGGCGAAGGTGAAGCTGATGTGGGTGCTGGCGAACACCGACGCCCCCGCCGAGGCGATGGGCGAGGACCTCGTCGGCGAACTCCAGTCGCGGTCGGTGCCGTGGACCTGAGATGAGCGACGCCGACGACCCGTCCGGCGACACGGCGGAGATCACGGTCCGTCAGGCAACGCCGGACGACTACGAGGCGGTCGCCGGCTTCACCCGGCACACGTGGCAGGAGCGCGGCGTCAGCGACTACATCCCGGACATCTACCACGAGTGGATCGCGGGCGACGGCCCGACCCAGCGCACCTTCGTCCTCGACGCCGGCGACGACCTCGCGGGCATCTGTCAGGGCGTCCTGCTCTCCGAGCACGAGGCGTGGGCACAGGGGATGCGCGTCAACACCGACTTCCGGGGGCAGGGCGTCTCGCTGGACCTCTCCCGGGCGCTGTTCGACTGGGCGCGCGAGCAGGGGGCGACGGTCTGCCGGAACATGGTGTTCTCGTGGAACGTCGCCGGTCTCGGCCAGTCTCGCGCCGCCGGCTTCGGTCCCGGCACGGAGTTCCGGTGGGCACAGCCGACGCCCGACCCGGACGCCGACCCCGCCCTGCAGATCACGACCGAAGCCGACGCCGGGTGGGCGTTCTGGTCGGGGAGCGACGCACGGAGCCACCTGCGCGGACTCGCGCTGGACGACGAGGAGACGTGGGCGCTGTCGGAACTCACCCGCGAGCGACTCCACGCGGCGGCCGACGACGACCGCCTGTTCGTCGTACAAGACGGGGGGACGCGCGGACTCTCCTACCGCAACCGGACCTACGAACGCGAACAGGAGACCGACGAGGGGACGGAGACGCTCACGTGGGCGGAGTACGCGGTCGGCGCGTGGGCCGATCCGGAGGCGGCACGAGCACTCTACCGGGCGGTCGCGCGGGACGCGGCCGAAGTCGGTGCCGACCGGACCCGAGTCCTGATCCCCGAAGGTGTCCGGTGGGTCTCGGACACGGCCGTCTCGCGGGTCGGCGTCTCGGAGGAACCGGACTTCGTGATGCAGGCCGATCTGACCGATCCGGCGGTCGCCGACAACTGACGGATCGGGCGGAGGTCGCGAGTCACTCTTCTGCGGGCGATCCGCGCAGGTGCCGGTAGACCGGTCCGGCGAGCAGCAGTGCTCCGACGAGTCCGACCGCGACGAGCAGTCGCAGGTCGACGACACCGGCCAGCGAGTCGGCGGTCAGCGCCTCCATCGAGTCGCCCGCGAGCACGCCCGCGACGGCCCACGGGAGTTCGCCGATAGCGGTCCCGACGACGAACGTCGGGAGCGAGACGCCGGCGACGCCGGCCCCGGCAGACACCACGTCGGAGGGGGCCGGTGCGAGGCGACTGGCAGTCACGCCGCGGACACCGCCGGTCGCGTCGACCGCCCGGCGGCCCGCGTCGGCGAGTCGACTCTCTGCACCCACGGAGCGAGCGAAGAGGAACGTCGGGACGCTGGAGACGACGATCAACAGGAGTGCGAAGGGGAGGCCGGCGGGACCGAAGGCGTAGCCCACGGCGACCGCGAGCAGGGTCGTCGGCCATGCGAGCAGTGGGCGGACCACGGCGACTGCGAGGAGCGCCCCGGCGAACAGCAGTGGCTCGGCGGTGAGCGCGTCGAGTCTGTCGAGGGCGACAGCCGGACCGACGAGAAGTGCGAGGGCGACGACACAGGCCGGCACGACGAGTCCGAGCGCGAGCCGGTGTCGTCGACGCATGGCGACTGCTGGGAGGACGTCGGGGATACGTCTTGTGATCGTTCGGGACCGGGCAGGCTCCGAGCGGGGGCGTGTCTCGCTCTCGGAGGGACCACCAGATCGAAACGCCTTATCGCCGACCACCGCAACGCAGTCTATGAACTACCTCCCGTGGGCACTGCTCGCGCTGGCCGCCTACACACTCGTCGCGCCGCTGATGAGTATCGCCACGACCGGGGACGTGAAGATTCCGAGCAACGTCGCCGCGCTGATCTCGAACAGCATGCTCGTCGTCGCCACACTCGCCGTCATCCTCTACACCGGGCAGGACGCCGGGGCGTACCTCACCCACCCGAAGGCGAAGTACGTCTACGTCGCCGGCATCTGCCTCGCGGTCGGCATCCTCGCGTACTACCGGGCGCTGTCGCTCGGTCCCGTCAGCGTCGTCGCCCCCGTCTTCGGGATGTTCCTCGTCACCAGTTCCGCACTCGGTATCGTCTTCCTGAACGAGAGTCTGACCGCCAGAAAAGCCGCCGGCATCGGTCTCGCTATCGTCGCCGTCTACCTCGTCTCGGTGGAGTGAGCGCCGGTCGCCCCCGCCGGACACACACCTTCTCCCGGTCGAAACATCGCCTCTGGAAGCGGTTACTCAGGAAGTTGTAGTTACTCGGGGTGGATCCGGGCGAATTCTTTTGCTCCCGTGCGTGTCAGTATCACACGCACCATGCAAGCCGCGAGACTCCACGCGTACACCGACGACATGAGCGAGGCACTGCGCATCGACGAGATCGACCGTCCCGAGATCACACGCTCCGACGGCATCGTCGTCGAAGTCCAGGGGGCGGGGTGGTGTCAGACGGACAACCACATCGTCGAGGGGATGTGGACCGACTACGTCGAGCAGACACTGCCGATGACACTCGGCCACGAGAACGCGGGCGTCGTCGCCGAGACCGGCCCGGAGGTCCACACCGTCTCCGAGGGCGATCAGGTGATCTGTCACCCGGTGATGACCTGCGGCACCTGCCGCCCCTGCCGACTCGGCGAGGACATGTACTGTGAGAACCTCGACTTCCCCGGCCTGACGACCGACGGCGGCTTCGCCGAGTACCTGCTCACGAGCGAGCGTGCCGTCATCCCGCTCCCAGACGACGTAGACCCGATCGACATCGCGCCGCACGCCGACGCCGGGATCACCGCCTATCACGCCAGCAAGAAGGCCGTCGCGGAACTGAACCCCGGCGACACGGCGGTCGTCATCGGCGTCGGCGGACTCGGCCACATCGGCCTCCAGTGTCTCCGGGCCGACAGCGCCGCCGACATCGTGGCGGTGGACGTGAAAGACGCCGCCCTGGATCTGGCCGAGGACCTCGGTGCCGACTACACCGTCAACTCCGCGACCGACGACGTGGCGGCGGAGATCGCGGACTACACCGACGAGGTGGGTGCCCAGCAGGTCGTAGACTTCGTCGGCCGGGACGACACCACCGCGCTCGCGCCGGACATCGTGGCGGCCGGCGGCGACCACCACATCGTCGGCTACGGCGGCCACATCCACGAGCCGTCTCAATCGCTCGTGGACGGCGAGTTCTCCTACCGGGGGACGCTGGTCGGCAAGTACAGCGAACTCCAGGAACTCGTCGCACTCGTGGAGCGTGGCGACGTCGACCTACTCACCTCCCGGTACACGCTGGACCAGATCAACGAGGTCGCAGAGAGACTGGAACACGGCGAGATCGAGGGGCGCGCGGTCATCACGCCCTGACCGCTCCGCTCGTCTTCGTCGACTACCAGTCCCGTCGCTACCCTCTCAGAGGTCGTCCCAGTAGTCCGGTTCGTTCCCCTCTCGCCACTTGATCGAACAGCCACGCGAGGCGTGCCAGTCCAGAGCGACCGACTCGCCCGCGAGGACGCTGTCGATGGCCCGCCGCATCTCGAAGCCCGGTTCGCCCGAAGGGTCGGCGTCGGGGTTCAGCGCGTCGTCCAGTCGACCGTGGTAGGCCAGTCGGAACGTCCCGTCGTCGTTGCGGAACAGGAACGGGTCGGGCGTGCAGACCGCACCGTAGGCGGCCGCGACCGACTGCGACTCGTCGCGGAGGTACGCGTCGAACGCGATCCGGCCGGACTCGACGTACTCCCGCATCTTCTCGCCGGAGTCGTCGGGGTACTGCTCGGCGTCGTTCGGGTTGATGCCGACGACCGCCACGTCGTCGTAGTCGGCGGCGATCGCGTTCAGCGCACCCTCTTTGGCCTTCGCGTAGGGACAGTGGTTACAGGTGAAGACGATCAACAGGGCGTCGTTGTCGGCGAAACTGTCGAGTGTGTACGTCTCGCCGTCGGTGCCCGGGAGTTCGAAACTCGGTGCCTCCTCGTTCTCGTCGACGATCCGGAGACTCTCTGCGGCTACCATACGTCCACGTAGGCACGCCTCCCTCTAAGGTTCTGCTCTCTCGGCGGAGAATCGGCTCCGTTCGGATTCCAGTCGGGGCGGAAAGCGTCGAGGACGGAAGGCTTGGGGCGGAAGGGTCGAGGCGGACGCTACTCGGCTCGGTCTACGTCGATCTGTTCCCGGAGGGCTTCGAGTTCGTCGGACTCTGCGAGGGCTTCGACGCGCTCGCGGAAGTGTTCTTCACAGAGACCGACTTTGATGCCGTCTTTCTCGGCGGCGTAGGCGGCATCGCGCTCGCAGTAGTGACAGCGCATACTCGGACGTAGGGTCCCGACCCGGTTTAACTCTGCGCTCTCGGCAGATGCTGGGCGAATCGTGTGAACGCTTCACGAGGGAGGCCGTCCTTCCCGAGTTCGGTGCCGTGCGCGTCGGTGCCGCCGGTCAGGAGGAGGTCGTTGTCGGCGGCCACCGACTCGATCAGGTCGGTGTCGACCTCGCGGCCGTAGGGGTAGTAGCGCTCGATCGCGTCGAGTTCGCTCGTCAGCGCCAGCGCCGACGCCACGTCGTCGTACCGGAACGGGTGTGCGAGACCGACGACCGCGCAGGCCTTCGAGAGCAGTTCGACGCCGCGCGCGAAGGAGGGGATCTCGCGGGCCACGTAGCAGGGACCGTCGTCGCCGATCAACTCGTCGAAACTCTCGCGGTAGTCGTAGGGGGCCTCGGACTCGTCGATGGCGCGGGCGACGTGCGGCCGACCGAGTCCTTCGCGGGGTTCGAGTTCCAGGTCCACATCCAGTCGGTCCTCCACGCAGTCGATGATCGCCGCCCCGCGTTCGATCCGGTCCTGCTGGATGCGGTCGATCTCGGCCGTCAGCGCGTCGGTCTGGGTGACGCCGTAGCCCAGGAGGTCGACCCGGAGGTCGTCGGCCTCGACCCGGAGTTCGATCCCGTTGACGACCGTCAGGCCGTCCATCTCGACGACCGGCGCGTCGAGTTCCGGGTGGTACCGGTCGTGGTCCGTGACGGCGACGCAGTCGAGACCGGCGACGCGTGCCGCCGTCGGCAGTTCGGGGATCGTCAACTCGCCGTCGGAGTTCGTCGTGTGGACGTGGAGATCCGCGACTACAGCCATACTCGGGCGAAGTAGTGGCCCGGAAAAGTCCCTTCCGGTCTGTGATTAAGGACCATTAAGGAATACCGACAGTGCAAGGTCGTACATGGAAAACCGTTAAGAATGATCGGCGATTCCGAAGAAGTGATGCGCTTCAACGGCACCGGCGAACTGATCGACGCACACGAGTACCCGGCGACACGGGACGAACTCGTGTCGGCGTACGGCGACCAGACTATCGAACTCCAGAACGGGACGGAGACTATCGCCGACGTACTCGGTCGCCTCGGTCCGGAGACGTACGAGACGGCAGACGACGCGCGCACCGCACTCACGAGTGCAGTCAGCCACCGCGCCATCGGGCGACGGTTCTACAGCGACCGCGACCCGACGATGCTTTCGGAGGACGGACCGACGCCGGTGTCGTTCTGAGCATCGGCATACTCGTTCCTCGACACCGCGACCGATCCCTCGACGGGGCACCGGGCCACCGTCGTCTCCAGCATACGGGGCGGGCCGTCGCCCGCCTGTCGAGTGAAGCAGGGTCTATCAACCACCGACGTCACACCCACTCGATCCCGCGATCCAGATCGAGTGGGACACTGCCTTTCTTGTACCCTTCCACGTGTCCGGACGGGCGAGTCCGGAAGACGACCGCCGGGCGATGCCGCACCGGTGGTTGTTCGCCACGCACCGCGAACCAGTCGTCGTCCGGGAACGACGAACAGTCCACGAACAGCGTGACGCCGCCGCCGTGGGCCTCCAGTTGGCCGGAGGTCTTCGTCTCGGCGGTGTCTCTGACGGCCGCGACCGGGTTGCTCGCCGACCGGCGGTTCGGCGGCACCGGCCGCGTCACCTCGACCAGCGTCTCGCGGTCGTCGGTGACCGGTCCACCGGGGCGCGGACTCGCCCGGTAGTCCAGCGAGTGGCCGGTCGTCACCTCTATCTCCGGCGTGAGGTCGTAGCCCGCCGCGTAGAGCAACTGCGCCGCGTCGAACTCACCCATCGCGGCGGTCATCCGGACCAGGTCGAGTTGGGGCGAGGTGCCGAGTTTGCCGGCCATCACCTCGCGGTAGTCGTCGAGTGCGCCGGTCGCCAGAAACTCCTCGTAGAACGCCAGCGCCTCGTCGCGAGAGGCGTCCGGAAATCCGGCGGCGTGGTCGTGGAAGAACTCTCTGGTCGTGTGTCTGCCGTCCTTCGAGAGGAAGACGGGCAGGAAGAACCACGAGAGGTGCGGGTAGGGTTCGAGCCACGGCGACTGCTCGTGGAGTTCGGCCGTCAGTTCCCGTGTCGCCCACCGCGAGACCTGGTAGGGCACTTCCTCGAAGCCGAACTTGTCCGTCCGCCAGAGGGCGCTCGGCGTCTCTGTGTTGCCCATCCAGTAGGCCCCCTCGTCGCTCCAGCAGAACAGCGCGGTGTCGCCGTTGTCCATGTCGAATCTGACGGCGTCGTAGTCGGGCGGTGGGCTGAACCACGGGGTCGACATCGACGCGCCGATGTTCTGGTCGAGCGAACCGAGGAGTTCCGACCGGACGCGGTGCTCGGTCCACCGACCGGGGTCGTATCGAAAGCGAAGGGGCCGTGCCACGGGGGCAGGTAACGCGCCATCCCGTTTACGTCTTCCGAGCGTCGGGCGACTGGGCGTGGCTCGCAGGTTGCTCGACTCTGGTTCGTCACACCAACTCCTGTAAACGACCGTTACATATATAACGGCGAATTGCCAAGTCAAGTCGTACCATGTCAATGGGTGCCTATGACGAGGACGAACACGAGCGTCGTGAGCAGAAGGCCAGTCAAGTCGACACCGACTTCGACGACGTTCGGACAGAGTACCGGGGGAAAGTAGAGTACGACTCCGGTGACTCTGCGGAGGCGCTCCTCGACCAGTTCCACGAGATGCAGGACGGCGACTGAGCCGCCTTCTCACTCTGTACCGACGGGTCGTGAGCGACGGCTCTGGCGGTCTGTCGGTGGCCGCGAGAGGTATGATGCTCAGACCGGTCGCGCGAACGCGTACACCGTCTGGTGGCTCGTGATCTCGACGTCGGCGAAGTCACCCGGTTCGAGGCCGTACTCCGACGCGTTCTGGACGATCACCTGCCGGTACGCCGAGTCCCGGCACTTCACCGAGTCGCCGGTGCCGTCCTCGACCACCAACACCTCGCGCCGGTCGCCGATCATCGACTCGTAGGCCTCGGCGACGACGTCCATCTTCAGGTCGGTCATCTCCGAGGAGCGTTCCTTCTTCAGCGTCCCGCCGAGGCCCTTCATGTCGGCCGCGTCGGTGCCGGGCCGCTTCGAGAAGCGCGTGACGTTGATCTTCTCCGGGCGGGTCTCCCGCAGGAGTGCGAGACTCTGCTGGAAGTCGGCGTCCGTCTCCGAGGGGAAGCCGACGATGAAGTCCGTCGAGAGCGTCCAGTAGTCGAGTGCGTCGTCGAACGCCGCCACGACCTCCAGATACTCCTCGACGCAGTGCTGGCGGCGCATGTCGGCCAGCACCTCGTCGCTGCCGGACTGGACCGGCGCGTGGATGAAGTCGTACAGTTCCTCGTGGCGCGCGAACACGTCGGCCAGTTCCTCGCGCACGCCGTGGAGGCCCTTCGGGTTCGCCATGCCGACCCGGACGCGGAACTCGCCGTCTATCTCCGAGCAGATCCTGTCGAGCAGTTCCGGCAGGAGACTCGTCCCCTGGTTCACGTCCCACCCGTAGACGCCGGTGTCCTGTCCGGTGATCCTGATCTCCTTCGCGCCGGCGTGGACCAGCGCGCGGGCCTTCTCGACGTTCTCTTCGACGGAGGGCGACTCGATGCGCCCCGTCGCACGCTTGGTGATGCAGTACGAACAGTCGGACATACAGCCCCGCGCGATGGGGAGGATGCCGATCACGCCGTCGAGAATCGGTTCGGTGTCGGGTGTGACGGTCGGACACTCGCCGTTCATCGCGGCCTGCGGCACGTCGTCCCAGTGGAGTACCTCCGCGTCGATGCCGGCCTCGCGGAACTCCTCGCCTTGCGCGAGTGCCATACAGCCGGTGACGATGAGGTCGGCGGTCTCCTCCTGTAACTCCTCGGCCCGGCGGAGCATGTTGCGCTCCGTCTTCTCGACGACCGTGCAGGTGTTGAGGATCGCCACGTCGGCGTCCGCGGGGCCGTCGGCCGGGTGGTGGCCGCCGTCCCGGAGGGCCTGCTCGATCTGCCGGCTCTCGCCCCGGTTGGACGTACAGCCGTATGTCTCGATGTGATACCGGGCCATTCGTGCCCGGAGTTACCCGTGCGTGGCAAAAAGCGCGACGGTCGGGGGTGGGTGTGTGTCGGCGTGGCGCGATTCGAACCGCCGAGGAGTGGGACACACCCACCGGCGTCTGACGACTGTCCGACGGAGAGTTATGTGGAGTCGGCGACACCCACCGACAAGCACCGATGAGCAAGGAGACGATCACAGTCGCGGACGTGAGCAGGGGGGTCGGGGGGAGCGACGAGACCGAACCGGGAACCAGCGTCGAGTTGCCGGTCGTCGAACTCCTGACGGGGCGCGGGTTCGTGACCGGGAAGTCGGGGTCCGGGAAGTCGAACACGGCGAGTGTCATCATCGAGAAACTACTGGACAACCGCTTTTCCACGCTGATCGTCGACACCGACGGGGAGTACTACGGCCTGAAAGAGGAGTACGAGATCCTCCACGTCGGGGCCGACGAGGAATGTGACATCGTCGTCAGCCCGGAACACGCCGAGAAGATCGCCGAACTCGCCTTAGAACAGAACATCCCCATCATCCTCGACGTCTCGTCGTTCTTAGACGAGTCCGAGGCCGAGGAACTGCTCCTGAACGTCACCCGCCAACTGTTCGCCAAGGAGAAGAAACTGAAGAAGCCGTTCCTGATGCTCGTCGAGGAGGTCCACGAGTACATCCCCGAAGGCGGCGGGATGAGCGAGGTCGGGAAGATGCTCATCAAGGTCGGGAAGCGCGGCCGGAAACACGGCCTCGGCATCGTCGGCATCAGCCAGCGCCCGGCCGACGTGAAGAAGGACTACATCACCCAATGTGACTGGCTGGTCTGGCACCGCCTGACGTGGCAGAACGACACGAAGGTCGTCGGACGCATCCTCGGCTCGGAGTACGCCGACGCCATCGAGGAGATGAGCGACGGCGAGGCGTTCATGATGACCGACTGGTCCGAGTCGCTCCGCCGGGTGCAGTTCCACCGCAAGCAGACCTTCGACGCGGGCGCGACCCCCGGACTGGACGACTTCGAGCGACCCGAACTGAAGTCGGTCTCCAGTGACCTCGTCAGCGAACTCTCGGACATCTCAGACGAGAAGGAACGCCGTGAATCGGAGATCGCCGACCTGAAGCAGGAACTCGACAAGAAGCGCCAGCGCATCCAGCAGTTGGAACGCGAGTTGGAGGAGGCCAGAGACCTCTCGGAGATGGCCGACCAGTTCGCGCAGGCGATGCTCCGGAAGTCCGGTGCCTCCTACCACGGAGGCGACGGGTCGAACCCGTACCGCGACGACGACGGGCAGGCCGGACTGGAAGACTACGAACGGGCTGGCGAGACCGGGGAAACAGACGAGGAGACTCCGACCGACGAGTCGGTCGCGACGACGTCGACTCACGAGACGCCCGAGAGCGAACGCTCCGATCGCGAGACGCCACAGATCGAGGACCCCTTCGGTGACGCGACGGCGTACCCCGGGACCGAGGAGGAGTCGTCGGCAGACGATCCCGCGATGGCCGGTGACGCCGGTGCGACGACGGGAGGCGGCGAGACGCCCACCGACGAGGCGGTGTCGACCGACAACCGGGGGCGAGAGTCGGCGACAGCGACCGAGACGGCCGACGAACCGACGACCGACCTCCCGGTCGAACTCGACGCCGGCCTCGGCGAGAAGCGACCCATCGTCTCCCACCTCCGGGCGCTCATCCGCGAACTCGACCCGATCTCACGAGAGATGCTGGCTCACTACCGCGAGACCGGCGCGAGCGATCCGGTCGAGGCACACGTCGCCGTCGGCGGGTCCGGTGACACCAACGTCGCGTACAGTCGGAACCGACCACTCCGCCAGACCGGGCTGATCGAACACCAGCGCGCCGGCCAGTACGGCTACGCGCTCCCCGACATCGTCCGGGAGACCTACGCCGACGAACTCGCGGAGGACGAACTCGTGGCGGTCGTCCAGGCGGTCGAGGAGGTGTTCGTCGACGAGGCCGACCTCGAGGCGACGCCGTGGGCCGACGGCCTGTTCGGTCGGCCCGACGGACCGGAGTCGGGTGCCGGTGACGACGCCGGGGCCGACGACGGCGTCGAGGTGTTGAAACACGAGGAACCGGCACCGGCCGAGAAACCAGAGCGACTCCACGGGCTCGACACGCCGGACGACGCGGAGGTCGTCGAGTCGGCCGACACTGACTCGCCTGCCGAGGAGGGCGAGAGCGGGACCGAGTCGGCGTCGAGACGCGAGTCGGAGGCCGACGACGCACCGAGCGACGGTGCCGAGATCATCGACCAGTAGTCGGCCTGCTCGCGACGTACTCCAGGGAGAACCGCGGACACAGAAGGGTTAACACCGGGTCACGTAGATGGTATATCGGGAATGTCGGGACTCGGAGAGCAGGCAGAGCTGATCGCGTTCTGCCGAGAGATGGTCGGTGACGCGTTCTACGGGGTCATCGCGTACTGGGCGGACGACTTCGAACTCCTGCACATCCACGACACGATCCGGACGGTCGTCACCGACGATCAGGTCCAGTCGCTGGTGGAGAACGCCCGCGACATTCACGCGGTCGTCACCGACGCGGGGAGCGTCGACTCGGCCGTCGGTCGCCCCCGAACGGTTCTCACCGAGTTCCAGAACATGCTGACGGTGCAGGTGCCGGTCGACGAGCACCGCGGCGTCGTCGTCGCGTTCGACCCCTCTGTCGGGAGTAACTTCACGGAGTTCACTCACCGACTCGCACAGCGAATCGACGCCTGACGACCGACGCGGGACGCCGCTCGACGTTACCGGAGCGGCGCGACCAGGTCCTCGAGTGCGGCGCGGGGGTCGTCGGCCTTCGCGACGCCCGAGGCCAGCAGGATGCCGGTGGCACCGAGGTCGCCGGCGGCGGCCACGTCGTCGCCGGTCGAGATGCCGGCACCGCAGTAGACGTCGACGTCGTCGTCCACGGCCGCCGCCGCCTCGACCGCGTTCCGGACGATGTCCGGGTCGGCGTCGCTGACGGGGTCCGGACCGCCGATCAGTTCCGGCGGTTCGACGGCCACCGAGTCGGGACCGAGTGCGGTCACGCCGGCGATCTGTTCGGGGTTGTTCGCACAGACACACGTCTCCAGGTCGGCACGCCCGGCCGCATCGAGGGAGGCGTCGATGTCTGCGAGTTTCATGCGGTTCTCGGAGTGGTTGAGCAGGGTGCCGGTCGCGCCCGCCTCCGCGACTGCCTCGGCGAGCGTCGACCCGGTGTGACTGCCGTAGTCGTTCGGGCTGACGTGCTGTGCCCACGTCTCGACGCCGGTGTCGGCCACCTGTGAGAGGTGTGCGGCCTGCGGCGCGACGGCGATGCGGACGCCCGAGTCGTCGGCGACGTCTCTCGCGGCTGTGGCGACTTCGACCGGATCGCAGGGGTACGCCTTGAGGTTGACGAGGATGAACATCACTCTCACCTGCGTCCGACGAGACCAAATAGCTGATCGTTCAGACGCGTTCGGCGGGCACGTCGACCCACCCCACGGTAAGAGAGGTTCCCGCTCAGTCTTTCCGCTTCACCACGTCACCGAGCGTCGTCGTCGTCGAGGACCCCGAGGACCACTCCTCCTCCTCGTCGTCCACACCTTCGACGAGCGAGATGTCCAGTTCGCGCTCCAACTTCGTCCGCACGTCGTCGGAGGGGAGGATGTCGCCGCGTTCGAGTTTCCGGATGAGACTCGCCTTCTCGTTCAGTTCCTTTGCGAGGTCCTCCTGGCTCAGTCCGCGCGACTCGCGGGCCTGCCGGATACGGTCGTCGTAGTCCGCCGCGACTTCGTCCATGTCGTCGAACATGTCGCGTCTCCGCCGACGCGACCCACCGCCGGAACTGGACGACCCGGACCCGGAGGAACCTGACGACCCGGACTTCGCCTTGCCGGACGAGGAGGACGTGGAGTACTTCGACGAGGAGGAACTGGAAGACTCAGTGCGCACCTCGGTCCCGAACTCCTTGCAGTCGTCGCAGAGTTCGAGTTCGGCACCCTCGACTTTCGTGGTCGTGAGTGCGGCCTGCTCTTTGCCGCACATCTCGCACTGGGGCATAGTACGCGGATAGACGACCGCCGGGTATAAAAGACACGCCCGGTCCGCGTGAGACGACCATCCGGGCGTCGATCCGGCGGCGACCCCGACGACGCTCCCGATCCCGACTCAGTCGAGATCGGACCACGCGCCCCAGAACCGCTGGAGTGCGGTGAAGTGGCCGACGACCGCAAAGAGCACGAGCAGCAGGCCGACGACCCCGAGGCCGACGACGAGTGGACCGGGAACCACGGCCGCCGCCACGCCCGCGAGACCGATCAGCGCGAGTCGGTCCGCCCGGCCGAGCAGGCCGCCGTACTCTCGCCCGAGTCCTACGGCCTGGATCTGCGTCCCGAGGTAGGAGGTCATCAGCACGCCCGTCACGGCCGCGAGACCGAGCAGATACTGGCCGATGCCGGCCGAGAGGCCGGCGATCACGGCGATGTCGGCGTACCGATCCAGCACGTGATCCAACAGGTCGCCGCCCTTCGAGTCCACGCCCTGCTCGCGGGCCAGCGCCCCGTCCAAGAGATCGAGCCAGCCGTTGACGAAGACGAAGACCGCCCCGAGGACGTACCAGAGCGGGTCTGCGATGGTGAACGCCGCCCCGGCCGCGACCGCGAACCCGAACGCGATGAGACTCACGCCGTCCGGCGTCAACCCGATCCGATCGGAGACGGCGACGAACGGTTCGAGCGCCCGATCCGCGAGCGAGCGGTACTGGTCGAGTGTCATTGCCGAGAGGTGCGCGCGTCGGTCATAAGTAGTCGGTGAAGTCGACGGTGCCGGCGCTCGGGTCCCGGTCGCCGGCGATCACCGCGCGCACGTCGTCTGCGACCGCCTCCGGGTCGCGGTCGGTGGTGTCGATCTCGTAGACCCGCTCCACGCCGAATCGCTCGACCGCCTCAGAGAGGATCACGTCCAGTGCCTCGCTCTCGGCGTTCTCCCGGGCAGACTCGGGCGACTCGCCGCGTTCGGTGAGTCGTGATTCGAGCAGATCTGGGCGACAGCGCAGGACGACCACCTCGTCGGCGTCGAGGTAGTGCGCGAGGTGTGAGTCCACGATCCCCTCCCAGTCGCCGAGCCAGTCCACGATGGCGTCGAAGTCGGCGACCAGCGACCCGCCGCGGTCGGGGTCTTCGCCCTCGTAGAGGTCGTGCTCGCGGATGGCGTCGTTGAGGTGGATCACGTCGTAGTCCTCCGCCAGCAGGTCCGCGACCGTCGACTTCCCGGTGCCGGGGGTGCCCGTCAGCGCGAGTCTCACTCCGAGACCACCCCGGACTCCGACTCGGTCTCCGCCGACTCGTCGTCGGTCTCGGTGAGCGTCGCCGCGTCGAGGTCGGCCAACACCTCGTTCAGCGTCTCGACCGCGTACCGGGTCTCCGCTCTCGTCCCGCAGGAGATGCGGATACACTGCGGGAGGCCGAAACTGGAGCAGTCACGGACGATGACGCCGGCACGCTGGCTGGCCTCGGCGACCGCCTCGGCGTCGCCGACCTCCGCGAGGACGAAGTTGCCGGCCGACTCCCACGTCGGCGCGTCGAGTTCGGCTCGGATGAACTCCCGCGCCCAGCGGGCCGTCTCGACCGTCTGCTCGACGTGGTCGTCGTCGTCCAGTGCGGCGAGTGCGGCCCGGCACGCGACCTCGTTCGTGGCGAAGGGGGTGTTGACGCGGGCGTAGGCGTCGGCCCACGACTCGGGCACGGCGGCCCAGCCGACCCGCAGACCGGCGAGGCCGAACGCCTTCGAGAAGGTGCGCGTGACCGCGACGTTGTCGTACTCCGCGAGGAGGTCGATGCTGCTCGGGCGTTCGCTGTACTCGCCGTAGGCCTCGTCGACGACGAGGAGGGTGTGGTCCTCTACCGATTCGGCGAGGGTGGTGATCTCCTCGCGGGCGAACTCGGTGCCGGCGGGGTTGTGCGGCGTCGTCAGGTAGACGATACGCTCGCCGTCGTACGCCTCTAGGACGACCTCGGCGGTCTGGGCGAAGTCGTCGGCCTTCGACAGGTCGTACTCCGCGACGGTGCCGTGGTGGTAGCGGGCCGTCATCGGGTAGTAGGAGAAGCCCGGCGTCGGACAGAGGACGCGGTCGCCGGGGTCGAGCATCGCCCGCGAGAGGTAGTCGAGCGCGCCGTCCGCGCCCGGCGAGAGCCAGACCTGTTCGGGTTCGAGGTCCCACTCGTCGGCCAGTTTCTCGGTGAGGTCGGCGTGGGCCGTGGTGGGGTAGACGTCCACGTCGGATGCGGTCTCTCGGATGGCCGCGACTGCGGCCGGCGAGGGACCGTGAGGGTTCTCGTTCGAGGAGAGTTTCACGAGGTCTGCAGGGTCCATCCCGAGTTCGCGTGCTACCTCCTCCGATCCCCTGCCGGGGACGTACGGCGAGTTGGCGGAGAGGTCCCGTGGTTGCATGCTCCACGATGCGGCCCGGCCGGGCTTAAGCGTGGTCACACGCGGTCGTCGCTGGATCGTCACAGGCCGCCGGCGGGACGGGCACACGCGGCCGACGCTGGACCGTCACTCGCGGTCGGTGCCGACCGTGTCGCGCGCGGCAAGGGGGCACACCCCACCCACAGAGGGAAAGCCGTATCCCGGCCGACCACCGACTCTCCGGCGATGACAGCGGATGGGGGACTCCCCGCCAGACTCAGACGCGCCGTCGAGGACGACGACCTCGGAGCCTTCTACGACGCCCTCGAACGCGAGGGTCGCCCGGTCGTGACCGCACAGCAGGTCGCCCGGCGACTCGACCGTTCACAGGCCGAGGCCGAGGACCTGCTCGCCGGCCTCTCGGACTCGGGGTCGGTCGGCTCGGTCGACGTCTCGACCGACCCGGTCGTCTGGTATCCGACCGAGTGGGGTGAACTGGCGACCAGAGAGCGCGTGATCCTCTTTCCGGAGCGTCGGGAGATAATCGTCGACTGTCCGACGCAGTACACCCGTGCGCAACTCTCGCAGTTCGCCACGTTAGACGACACGACCGGGGAACGCGAGGACGGCACGCGCGGGTTCGTCTACTCGATCCGCCGAGAGGACATCTGGCAGTCGCCCTTCGAGGAGTTGGGCACCCTGCTCGCGTCGGTGCGGTCGGTCCTCCCGCGCCGGTCGCCACATCTGGAGGGCTGGATCGAAGACCAGTGGACACGCGCCCGGCAGTTCACGCTCTGGACACACGAGGACGGCTATACGGTTCTCGAAGCCGCGAGCGAGGACCTCATGGGCAACGTCGCCCGGCAGAAGTTGGACGAGGAACAGCTCCACGCGCCCATCTCGGACACCGAGGCGTGGGTCCGGGAGGGCGCGGAAGGCGAGATCAAGCGCGTGCTCTACGAGGCCGGCTACCCGGTGCAGGACGACCGCGAACTCGACCCCGGCGATCCACTCGACTTCGAACTCCACCTGCAACTTCGGGACTACCAGCAGGACTGGGTCCAGCGGTTCGTCGAACAACAGTCGGGCGTCTTCGTCGGCCCGCCGGGCAGCGGGAAGACGGTCGCCGGGATGGCCGCGATGGCCGAGATCGGCGGCGAGACGCTGATTCTGGTTCCCTCGCGGGAACTGGCCGAACAGTGGCGCGACGAACTGCTGGCACACACCACGCTCGACGAGGAACAGGTCGGCGTCTACCACGGCGGCGCGAAGGAGGTCCGGCCCGTCACGGTCGCCACGTACCAGATTGCCAGCATGGACCGCCACCGGAGTCTGTTCGACAGTCGTGGCTGGGGGATGATCCTCTACGACGAGGTCCACCACATCCCGAGTCCGATCTATCGGCTCTCTGCGGATCTCCAGTCCAAAGCCAGACTCGGCTTGACCGCCACCCCGGTCAGAGGCGACGACCGCGAGACGGAGATCTTCACGCTCGTCGGCCCGCCCATCGGCACCGACTGGGACAAACTGTTCGACGCCGGCTACGTCGCCGAACCGGAGGTCGAAGTACGACTCCTGCCGTGGGCCGACGAGGAGTCCCGGAACGTCTGGGCGAACGCGGAGGGGCGAGAGCGCCACCAACTCGCCGCGACGAACCCACGGAAGATCGAGGAGATTCGCCGACTGCGTGACGACCATCCCGAAGCGAAGGCGCTGATCTTCGTAGACTGGCTGAAGCAGGGTCACGACATCGCCGAGACGCTCGGCCTCCCGTTCGTCTCCGGCGAGACGCCACACCACGAGCGTCGCCGACTGTTCGGTGAGTTCCGCGACGGCGACCGCCGGACACTGATCGTCTCCCGCGTCGGCGACGAGGGGATCGACCTGCCGAGTGCCGAACTCGCCATCGTCGCCTCGGGACTCGGCGGATCGCGCCGGCAGGGTGCCCAGCGCGCCGGCCGGACGATGCGCCCGACCGGGAGCGCGCTGGTGTACGTCCTCGCTACTCGGGGCACGAGCGAGGAGAACTTCGCGGAACGGCAGACGCGACACCTCTCCGAGAAGGGCGTGCGAGTCAGAGAGCGCACGGTCGCAGAAGACGACGAGTAGGTCGGCGGCGGGTGGTGACTGTCGCCGGTTCGCGGTTTGCGGCGACTACAACACCGCTTCGAGCGCGTCCATCGCGCGATCCACCTTCTCGACCTCTGCGCCGTAGCCCATGTGCCCGACGCGGAGAACGTCGTCAGCGCCGTCGCCGAGACCGGTCGCCAGCGTCACGTCGTGCTCCTCGGCGAGCCTCGTCTGGAGTTCGTCGGCACGGCCCGGCACCTCGAAGGCCGTGACGGTCGGCGAACTCCGGGAGTCCTCGCCGGGGACGACCGACAGACCGAGTTCTGCGCCGCGTGCCCGGCAGTGTGCGGCGGCGTCTGCGTGCCGGGCGAAGACGGACTCGACACCTTCCTCCAGCACGACGTCCAGCGACTCGTCGAGTCCGTAGACGTTCGAGACCAGATGCGTGTAGGGGAACCACTCGTCTTCGACGACGCTCCGCCACGGGAGCAGGTTCGTGTAGTAGCTGTCCGGATCGACCGCCTCGATACGGTCCCACGCCCGGTCGCTGACGGCGACGGTCGTCAGGCCCGCCGGCGAGGACAGACACTTCTGGGACGCGCCGAGACAGAGGTCGATGCGGTCGGTCGGGACCGGCGTCCCGCCGAGCGAGGAGACGGCGTCCACGATAGAGAGCACGTCGTGCTCGTCCAGCAGGTCGAGGATCGGATCGAGGTCGTTCAGCACGCCGGTCGGTGTCTCACAGTGGACCAGCGTGGCGACCTCGAAGTCGTAGTCGTCGGACGCGAGGAGGTCGGCGACCTCTTCGACCGGGAGTGGGTCGTCGTGATCGACCGCGGCGACGACTGGGTTGCCTCCGACGCCGGAGACGAAGTCGGCGAAGCCCTCGCCGTAGACGCCGTTGGCGACACAGAGCACGTCGTCCCCGGGCGCGACTACCGACTCGACGGCGGCTTCGAGTCCGAGGATGCCCTCGCCGCCGAGGACGACCACGTCGTGATCCGTCGCGGTCGCACCGGACTCGTCGGCACCGTAGACGCGGGCGAGTTTCTCACAGACCGACTCGTACAACTCGACGAACGCGGGGTCTACGTCGGGGTTGATCGGCTCACGGGCCATCGCCTCGCGGACGCGGTCCGGGACCTCGGTGGGGCCGGGTGTCAGCAACATACCAGACGGTTCGTGCGGAGCGACTTAGCCGAACCGGGACGTGAGTGTCGGGTAGTCGTCGGTCTCGCGGACACGGGCGACGACCGTCCCGATGCCGCCGACCGACGCGACAGTCAGCAGTCCGAGACCGCCCACCGAGAGTAGACCGCCACCGACGACGACCGCAACGCCGACGAGGAGGCCGACGCCGGCACCGACCAGGAGTCCGAGACTGTCCACACCGACCCCGGCGACTCGGTCGATGCCGACCTGTCGGACGACGACCCGGCCGACCGCCGACTGCGTGACCGCCAGTCCGAGGAGTCCGCCGAGACCGGCGAGGCACACGAAGACGACGACAAGCGGCAGGCCGACGACCGAGACGACGAGCAGGCCCGCGAGCACGCCAGCACCGAGGAGTCCACCGAGACCGGACAGGAGACTCCGGCGTGGATGCTCGGCCAGTCTGTCGGAGAGATCGGTCGTGGTCGCCGGGAGCCAGCGTCTGCCGGCGAGTCCGGCGACGAGACCGAGGAGTGGTGCGAGCACCGGGAGAAACCGAAGCCCACGCAGGAGTGTCCCGAGTGGACCGAGGAAGCGATTCGTCTGGCTGATTCCGCCCGCGACCGACCCGCCCCGATCCACGAGTCTCGCGTCGTAGGTCATCGCTCGCGCGACGCTCGCGGACTCGCCGAGGATCACCCGGCCACCGGTCGCCTGCACCGAACTGTTCACGGTTCCGTCGAGCAGGACGCGCGAGCCGCCGGTGTTGAACAGTGCCTCGACCCGGCCGGAGTCGGCGAGTTCGACGCTCCCGCCGTAGGCGACGAGACTCCCGCCGACCGTGCCCGTGACGCGGACCGTCGCGCCGAACGCCTGCACGTCGCCGGTGACGTTCCCCGCGACGAGGACGGTGCCACCGTAGAGTTTCAGGTCGCCCTCGTGGCGACCGGCGACGACGACGCGGCTCCCGCTCGCAGTGATCGACCCGGAGGTCGTCTCGCCCGCCGGGACGACGACGGTGGTGCCGAGGGCTGTCGTGTCGTCGGGAGCCGCGCCGGCGACCTCGTCGACACCAGAAGGAGCCGCGTCGCCCCCACCGAACCCGGCGACTGCACCTGGCGTCACGAGGAGCGCCGGGACGACAAGGACGAGGACGACGAGTGCGAAGGAGGGTCGCAGTCGGCGGGGACGAACCATGCCCGCCGGTTCCGGGGCGTAGTACAAAAACACCGCGTCGTCGGGCGGGAAACGACGGTGGTGGTTGCGGTCGGTGCGACGGTGGTGGTTGCAGTCGGTGCGACGGTGATGCTAGCAATCTGTGCGACGGTGATGCTAGCGGTCGGGGCAGTGGCCGCGGTGGCCGTTCTCGCAGTCGGTCGCGTTCTCGCGGACCGGTCTCGGGGAGTTTAAGACCCGAAAGGCCCGACCCTGTGGTATGAGCGAGGCCGGGAGTTCGCCGGGGCGAGAGGTCTGGATCGAGAAGTACCGACCGCAGACGCTCGGCGACATCAAGGGCCACGAAGACATCGTCGAACGACTCCAGAGCTACATCGACCAGCAGGACCTGCCGCACCTCCTGTTCTCGGGACCGGCGGGCGTCGGGAAGACCACCTCGGCCACCGCCATCGCACGAGCGGTGTACGGCGACGACTGGCGGGGGAACTTCCTCGAACTGAACGCCTCCGACCAGCGTGGCATCGACGTGGTTCGCGACCGGATCAAGAACTTCGCGCGCTCGGCGTTCGGCGGCTACGACTACCGGATCATCTTCCTCGACGAGGCCGACTCGCTGACCTCGGACGCGCAGTCGGCGCTCCGCCGGACGATGGAGCAGTTCTCGGACAACACGCGCTTCATCCTCTCGTGTAACTACTCCTCGAAGATCATCGACCCGATCCAGTCCCGGTGTGCGGTCTTCCGGTTCGGGCCGCTGTCGGACGAGGCCATCGAGGCACAGGTCCGCGAGACCGCCGCACAGGAGGGCATCGAGGTGTCGGAAGACGGTGTCGAGGCGCTGGTGTACGCCGCCTCGGGCGACATGCGCCGGGCGATCAACTCCCTGCAGGCCGCGGCGACCACGGGCGAGGTGGTCGACGAGGAGGCGGTCTACCGGATCACCAGCACCGCGCGCCCGGAGGAGATCGAAGCGATGGTCTCGACGGCGATCGACGGCGACTTCCTCGCGGCGCGGTCCACGCTGGACACCCTGATCACCGACGTGGGGATGGCCGGCGGCGACATCATCGACCAACTGCACCGGTCGGTGTGGGACTTCGATCTGACCCAGCGCGAGGCCATCACCCTGATGGAGCGCATCGGCGAGGCGGACTACCGGATCACCGAGGGTGCGAACGAGCAGGTGCAGTTGGAGGCGCTGTTGGCCGCACTCGCGCTGGACGACGCCTGAAGCGTGTCGTGAGACCGCTCCGGGCGTCGTCGTCTCTGTAGCCACCGACCGAACTCGCACCAGCGTCGGTCTCCTCTCCCGGACTCTCGCCGACGAGCAGCTGCGACCGAACCAGTGTCGGTGACGACACTCCGGACGACAGGGACTTAGAGTGCACAGCACCGGACACGCACCGTCGCAGGACGAAACCACACCCTCTCCGAGGGCCTGGATGCCACCGACATCATCGACCATCCACCGCTCCCGATCCGACGACAGAACAGTACTCTGTCAGTCCAGCCGATCCGTCGCGCGCTCCTGCCACGTCTCGACCCGTGACTGCTCGAAGCCGAGGAGGTCGGCGACCAACTCCGGCGTACAGGTCGCCAGACTCCTGACGGAGGTGACACCCGCGTCCGCCAACTGCTCTGCGTCGTCGGACACCAACCCGTCGATCACGGTCACCGGCGTCGGGACACTGCGCTCGCGCCACGCCGACTCGGCGGCCACCGCGTCACCGCTCCCGTCGGCCGTGGCGTCGCCACTCGTCTCGGTCTCGTCGACCGACGCGCCCGCATCGCCCCAGTCGCCCGGCGTCCAGTCACCGGTCGTCGCCTCGTCGTCTCCCGCAGAGCCAGTCGCCGGGCCGTCACCGGGTGTCCAGTCTTCGTCCCGTCCCGCACCGGCCTCCTCGGTCCCGTCGCCGGTCCCTCCCGCCTCGTCTGCCGACTCGGCCCAGTCGCCGGAACTCGCGGCGACCCACGCGCGTTCGTCGTCCTGCAAGCCTCGGACCTGCTCCGACCGGCGGTCGAGACCGCCCCCCGAGTCGAACGACCACGACAGCGAGTGACACCGGCGGATCTTCGCCGCCACGCCGGGGTTGACACCCGCCTCGACGAGCATGCTGTAGGAGACCCGTTTGGCAGCGACGTCCGTTGCGTCGAACGCCGCCGCCGTGACGACCTCGGCGGTCGCCGGACCCACGAACTTCAGGTCGGTCGGCTCCGTGACCGATCGCCCGTCTGCGGCCGTCTCGTGGTCGGTTTCGGCCGTGTCAGTCACGTTCGATCACTACTGTTCGAAGCACTCGACTGGCGGTTCATGAACGTTTCCGTACGTGTCAGAATCGAGAACGAATCTGTCTCAGGGTCGATCACCATTCTTTATTCGGGCTCCCGTCGCAGTATCCGCCATGCGCGAACTGGCTGACATCGACACGGTCGGCGTCGTCGGCGCGGGGACGATGGGCAACGGGATCGCACAGGTCGCCGCCACCGCCGGCTACGACGTGGTGATGCGCGACATCGAACGGGAGTTCGTGGATCGGGGGTTCGACAGCATCGAGGACAGTCTCTCGCGGTTCGTCCGGAAGGAGAAACTGTCAGAGTCGGAGGCCGACGAGATCCGGGGCCGGATCACGGGGACGACCGACCTCGCGGATCTCGCCGACTCGGACCTCGTCGTCGAGGCGGCGGTCGAGAAGATGGACGTGAAACAGTCGATCTTCGCCGATCTGGACGACGTGACCGACGACGACGTGGTGCTGGCGACGAACACCTCGACGCTGTCGGTGACGACCATCGCGTCGGCTACCGAGCGACCGGAACTCGTCGGCGGCCTGCACTTCATGAACCCGGTGCCGATCATGACCGGCGTCGAACTGGTGGTCGGCGAGAAGACCGACCCGGCGGTCGTGGACCTCCTACACGACTTCTCGGAGTCGCTCGACAAGGAGACGTGGGAGTCCGACGACAAACCCGGCTTCGTCACCAATCGGATTCTGATGCCGTGGCTCAACGAGGGGATCAGAGCCTACGACGAGGGTGTGGCCTCGAAGGAGGACATCGACGCGGGGATGACACTCGGCACGAACGTCCCGATGGGGCCGCTGGAACTCGCCGACCACATCGGACTGGACATCTGTCTCGACGCGAGCCAGACGCTCCACGACGAACTGGGCGACCGGTACAAGCCGGCGTACCTGCTGAAGCGGAAGGTCGCGGCGGGCGACCTCGGCAAGAAGACGGGCAAGGGCTTCTACGAGTACTGACGTCGATTCGGACGGTCGACTCGCCCACTCTCGTCGGCAGATCAGACGTGGGAAGCCGGAACGCACACAAAGGAGGGTGCCGACGACTCGGGTATGGGATTCGGAGACACCGCGAAGAAACTCCAGAAGGTCGCCGACATGGCGGAGGACGTGTACCGCAAGCTGAACGAACTCCGCGAGCAGGTCGTCGAGACGAAGGAGACGGTCGAGGAGACGAAAGCCCGCGTCGACAGTCTCGAAGCGGACACCGCCGAACAGCGCGCCATCCTCGAGGCCCTCGCCGAACAGCAGGGTATCGACATCGACGACGTCATCGCCGAGGCACACATCTCGGAGGCCGAGGCCGCCGAGGCGGACGCCGAGGGTGGTGACTCCGACGACGCTGGCGGAGCGACCGACGGCACCGCCGACACCGGCGGGACCGACAGCACCGACAGCGATACGACCGACGACACCCAGCACGCGTCGGCCGACCCCTCGAACTGACCGCCGTTCTGCGACCCCTGTGCGTTCTCGGGGCCACCGAGGACAGTAACACTAACAACCGGTGGCAACATTTGCGACCGCATGACCACGCATCGGGAGCCACTCGACTCGGTCCTCGACACCATCGGGGAGACGCCCCTCGTCCGGGTCCACGCCTCGCCCGACGCCGTCCCCGTCTACGCGAAACTGGAGTCGTTCAACCCCGGCGCGAGCATCAAGGACCGCATCGGGAAGTACATGCTCAAAGCCATGCTGGACGACGGCACCCTCGAACCGGGCGGGACCGTCATCGAACCGACCGCCGGCAACACCGGCATCGGCATCGCGGTCGCGGCCGGCCAACTCGATCTGAACGCGGTGTTCGTCGTCCCGGAACGGTTCAGCGTCGAGAAACAGCAGTTGATGCGCGCGCTCGGTGCGGAGGTGATCAACACCCCCAGCGAGGACGGGATGGGTCGGGCCATCGAGCGGGCACACGAACTCGCCGGAGAACTGGACAACGCCGTGGTCCCCCAGCAGTTCTCCAACCCGCTCAACGCCGAGGCGCACTACGAGACGACTGCCCCCGAAATCTACGACGCACTCGACGGCGAGGTCGGCGCTGTCGTCGCCGGGTGTGGCACCGGCGGGACGCTGATGGGGATGGCCGAGTACGCCCGCGAACAGCACCCCGACACCCACGTCGCCGCCGTAGAACCCGAGGGGTCGCTGTACGCGACCTTCCTCGGGCGTGACGCGGAGGAGGCCGAGTACAAGACCGAGGGCATCGGCACCCACGACACCAGCACGAACGAACTGTTCGACCCCGACCTGGTCGACGACGTGATCCAGATTCCGGACCGGCGGACCCACGAGGAGATGCAGCGACTCGCACGCGAGGAGGGACACCTGGTGGCCTCCAGTGCGGCCGCGAACTCGCTCGCCAGTCTGCAGATCGCTCGTGACATCCGGGACGGCGAGATCGACGCCCCGCACGACTCGGTGGTGACGGTCTTCGCCGACTCCAGTGAACGCTACCTCTCGAAGGGCGTCTACCGCTCGTTCGAGGAGTGGGAGAACTGAGACAGGTCGATCGCGGCGAGCACCGACAGACGAGTGGTTCGGTGCGTCTCGGTCACGGCTCAGTCACGTCGGCTCGTTTCCTCCAGTTGCCGTGCCTGCTCGCCGACCCGCCCGAGTTCCCGGCCCGCCTCCTCGTCACCGCTCCCGTGGGCACGTCGCACGGATCGATCGAGCGGCGAGGGGACGAACTGTGAATCGTCGTCGTCGCTCTCGTCCGTCTCGGCGGTCCCGCCGAACAGGCCGTGAAGCCACGCCCGAAGTCGGTCGAGCACGGTCGGTCACCCGAGCAATCGGCCGTGTTCGACTTTCATGCACCTGTCCTGCACGACGCGAAGCCCGGCCTCCTCGGCGCGTGCTGCGGCCTCGTCGTGACTGATACCGAGTTGAAGCCAGATCGCCTGCACGTCGCCGCGCGACTGCTTCCGGTCGAGCACCTGGTCGACGATCCCCGGCACCTCGTCGCTCGGCCGGAAGACGTTCACGAGGCCGACGTCGGCGTCCACCCCGGCCAGCGAGTCGGCCGGTTCGACGCCGAAGATCTCGTCGGCGTAGGGGTTGACCGGGTGGACCTCGTAGCCATGCTCGCGGAGGTACGCCGGGATGTCGTGGGCCGCCTTCCCGGGCGTGGCCGAACACCCGACGACCGCGACACGCTGGAGGTCGAGCAGTTCGCGGAGTCCGTCGTCGCTCGTGATGGGCATACGCGGTCTGAGGGCGTCCTGTGAGAAAAGCCTTCAGTCGGCGTGTGCCGGTCGCGCAGTCCCACGCCGCCGCTCACTCGGAGGCCATCCGGAGCGTCGGCGGAGCGTCTTCGGCGGTCGTGATCACGCCGTCGAACAACTGCTTCAGCGTGTTCATCGTCTGCTCGTCGTGTGCGGTCGAGTCGATGGCGAACAGCCCCAGCGCGTCCACACTCTGGATGCGCCCGGTGAAGACGTGCAGGAACCGGAAGACGGTCTGGAGGTTCGAGTACATCAACAGCGTCGACAGCGAGTGGACCATGATTCGGTTGCGTCCGATCCCCCGGTTGGCCGTGAACCCCTGCAGAACCTCGGAGAGTTTGATCCCGATGCCGGTCATGTCGACCGGCGAGGAGGCGTACTTCACCAACTCCGTCTCGGTCACGTCCCCGACACCTTGCTGGCGCGTCACGCAGTCGACGACCGCGACCGGTTCGGTCTCGTAGTCGACGCGCTCGCCGTACTGCCCGAGGACGCGGTCGGCGCTGTCTTTCGTCGTCACGACGACGGCTCCCTCGCCGCGTTCGGTTCCCTGCGCGAGGAGGTCGAGTCCGAGCGCCCGCTTACCGGTCAGTGGCGGTCCGGAGACGAGCAGGTTCGTCCCTGGCTCGACTGCCGCGTCGAGGACCGGCGAGAGCTCATACATGTGTCACCCTCGTCGCTCCTCCGCCGGACCGGGGGGTCGTGCTGTCGCGACGCTCGGTCCCACCGGGACTCATGAAGTCGTGCGAATATTTGCCGAACTGGTGATATTCTTTTTGATCGTCACTCCTGCCGGTCGCCAAGCCGGTCGATCGGCGGCCGGCGTTCACGCCACCGCCGGTGGACCGCCCGGGCGGACTCACGCGACACCTCCCAGCAGTGCGGCCGACCGCCCGACGACGAACGCCACGGCAGCGAGGTACATCCCGTGTTTCAGTCGACGCTGGCCGAGCCCCGGGTCGCGGAAGGCGGCGACCGACGCCCCCAGCATCACGAGGTCCGCCGGAATCACGACCAGCAGGTACGCCACGCCGAACGCGCCCGCGAGGAACGGGTACGCGCTGGCGAGCACCGCGGCGGTCATGATGGCGACGCCGACCCACAGCGCCGGTCGCTCGCCGACCGCGATGGGGAGCGTTCGCAGTCCCTCCTCGCGGTCCCCGGCGACGTCCTCCACGTCTTTCACGATCTCGCGGGTGACGGTCGCCACGCCCGCCAAGAGGAACAGCACGACAGCGCCGGAGATGTTACCCACTGCGGCCCCGCCGAACAGGAACGTACTCCCGGTGAGGTAGCCCACCACGAGATTCCCGACGCCCGGAAGCCCTTTGAACAGTTTCGTGTAGGCAACCAGCGCGAGGAGGTTCACGACCGCGATGAGCTGTGCCGGACGCGGGACGAGCAGAGTGCCGACGACCGCCAGTCCGAACAGGACCGCGCTGAACGCGAGCGTCCCGCGCGGCGAGACTGCACCGCGTGGAATCGGTCGGTCGGGTCGGTTGATCCGGTCGATGTCGCGGTCGAAGTAGTCGTTGATCGCGTTGCCCGCCCCGGTCGCCGAGAGGGTGGCGACGACTGCGGCGACGACCGGGAGCCACTGCGTTCCGAGGTGGGTGAGACTGGGACTGGCGACGAACGCACCGGTGGCCGTGAGCACGCCTGCGGCCACGGCGTTGCCGGCCCGCGAGAGATCGACGAGCCCGCGTGCAGTCTCACCGAGTTGCATCGCCCGGTGGTGGACGCCCCGGCGCGATAAGTGACACGGAGTGCGGTCGGGGGTCGACTGGATGTGGGTGGTGTATCGGCCGGTGGAAATCACGCCGTTTATTAGTCGGACCGTGGTACTGCTGTGTGAAGGGCGCTTAGCTCAGTCTGGACAGAGTGCTTGGCTTCGGACCAAGTTGTCGTGGGTTCAAATCCTGCAGCGCCCATGATTCTCTCGACTCTCCCGCGGTTGGCGCTACTCTACCTCCGGGAGTCTAGACCTCGCCGATTGTATTCGATGCCCACCCGTTCAATAACCGGTTACCGTTCAGTAATCCTGACTCTCTCAGCCCATCAATAATAAGATAGCGCTATGCCTGTTGTTAACAAACATCTTGACTCTGGGGGAAGGAATCATGATCGACGATACCGGTGAGGACGCTCACGGACGGTGCCCGGACGAATCGCCAGCAAAGAACCAACTGCAAGAAGTTGCATCCTACCGCCGTGACCTGTTAAGAGGGCTCGTGTTTGTGGGGGGATGTACCGCCAGTGCCGGTGCGTTCGCACCAGAGGTGGCTGCTGCAACACTCTGTGTTGACCCGAGCGACCCCAGTTGCTACGATACGATTCAGACCGCGATAGACGACGCGGACGAGGGTGACACGATCGAAGTGATCAAGAGTGATGGACCGTACAACGAGGCCATCCTGATCACCAAATCAATCACGCTTATCGGTGACCCAGGTGGTACTGAACCAGGGGTCGGTCCCGATGCACCAGTCCTGGATGGGAGCGGATTAACGGGCGTGAACGGAATTTCGTTCCTAGAGGGGGTATCCGATGCCTGGATCGAAGGGTTCGAGATACGGAACTATAGATTCGATTCTGAAAATGGAGGATTCGGACGCGGGATCAGTGGTGAAGACAACCGAGAACCTACCGCGAACGTCACGATTCGCAACAACTACGTACACGATACGGGGTGGTCGGGAATCGCCGTAGCACACTGGTCGGATTTACACAACAACTGGGAGGTCACGAATAACGTCGTGGAGACTGCGACGAGACACGGAATACGGGTCTCGAACTGTCCCAACTCGACGATAGCGAACAACGTAGTAAGAGGTGGGCCAGCCCTCAAGTGCGGGATTTTGACCGAATCAAAACGGAACAGGGAGAGCACGACCTCACTCACTGTATCGGATATCTCTGTCAAAAACAACACTGTCCATGGAGAATTCAGTGTGTGCGGTATCGAAGCATCCGCCTGGAATTTAGCCCAAGGCGACCCCGTCAAGATCCGCGGTGTCACAATCGCCAAAAACACTGTTCGAGGCGAACTGTCTGGAAGCGAGGGTAACTCAGACTCGGTTGAGGGGTTCGATCCAGCAGGGATTAAAATCATGACACTGGCTCCGGGCAGCACGGTGGAACGAGTCAATATACGGGACAACGAGATTTCCAACAGTGTTGTTGGTGTCAAGTTACGAGAATTCTTCGATGGGCAACCGGAGGTACTGGGGGGAACAATAGACGCAGTATCGGTTTCTGGAAATACCATCGAGAAATCAGGTCATGGTGCGTATCTGGAGGGAGATGCGATGGAAGTTTCTATCGAAGAGAACACGATCTCGGACGGTCTACACACAGGCATTCGAATCATCGAGAGATCTGATGCAGATAGTATCAGTGTCAACTCGAACGACCTGGTGAACAACGAAAACTGGGGAATCGAACACCGCGGCTCCGGTGTTCTCGACGGGACGAACAACTGGTGGGGTACAAAGACCGGACCGAGCGGTGGAGTACAAGATCCAGAGACCGGAGAGATCGCTAACGGCGATGGCGACAGAGTCGACACGGACATCCGATTCGACCCGTGGCTCGAAGAACCAGTGGCGGATGGAGGTCCGCCTCCAGTCGGTGGCTTCCAAAATCCACCGACAGACCCAGACGGAGACGGACTCTACGAAGATATCAACGGGGACGGCACGTTCGACATCGTGGACGTTCAGGCGCTGTTCGCGAATCTCGACGACTCTGCTGTAACCAACAATCCGGACGCTTTCGACTTTAACGGTGACGGACAGGTAGACGTCGTTGACGTTCAGCGGCTCTTCAACGAGCTGTAAACCACTACCACTCGTCGTATCATCTTTTCGTGCGTGTTGTTTGAGAGATCCACCCGTCGGTCAAGGAGGAGCGATACTGCGCTCTGTTTTACGAGCCGACGTATCTCGGAGGGATTCGACGGTTGACTCACAAGCGAGAGTCACAGACTCGGTCGGAAAGTCGGCCGGAGACGGAGCAAGACTCTCGACGTCCGCCTCACTGCAGAATATCGCCGATTCGCCGCGGTTCGCCGGACAGCGCCGGTTCCTTCTCGACGATCTTCAGCACCTCGTGATCCGTCACGTCGGGGTACGACTTCTCGGTCGCGTCCTCGATCAACGACTTCTCCAACCGGAACTCGGTGCCCTGATACACCACGTCCACACCGTGCTCGTCGAAGGAAAGGGCCGTCATACACCTCGCTAGCCAACCAGCGTATTTAACGGTGTCTCACCGGGACCGCACTCCTCTCCCCCGCCTCCCACCTCCCTCTCCCCGCGGCAGGACCCGACTCACCACGCGGCGTCTGACGCGCGTCGTACGGTAGTTTAAGAGGATAGGGGCGAATCTCGTAGGCGTGTCACTGGCATCGGACCCACTGGATCGACTGGAGATTCCCGACGGTACCGTCGTCGAGGAACACGACCTCGTCACCGACGGGGACGTGCTGATCGGTGGACAGAGCACCGTGGAGTTCGGGGTCCGGGGCAGATCAGTCATCGCGGGCGAACGCGTGACGTTCGGGGGCGGCATCGAAGCCGAGAGCGACTGCCGACTCGACATCTGGTGTGACGTGGACGGCAACGTCCTCGTCGGCGAGGACGCCTACCTCGGCGAACGCGTCCACATCGACGGCCAACTGATGGTCTCCGGCGACCTCGACATCGGCGACGACGTGGACATCGACGAGGGGTTCGAGGCGAACGGCTGGATCGTGATCCGGAACCCGATGCCGACCATCGTCTTCTACTTCGTCCTCCTCTCACAACTGCTCCGGGTCGGCGAACAGGACGCCGCCGACGAACTCGCGTCGGCCATCACCGACGGCGGCGGGAGCGACGTGGCTCCGCTGGTCGTCCCGCGCGGCGCGTCCGTCTCGGACGACGCGTGGCGGGTCTCCACCCCGGCGACGGTCGGCGACGACTGCCGACTGCACGGCAACATCCGCGCCGAGGAGGTCGACGTGGGCGCGGACAACAACATCTTCGGGAGCATCCGCGCCCGTGGCGACATCACGGTCGGTGAGGGCACCCGCGTCCACGGCGACGTGACGACTCGCGGCGGGTCGGTCACCATCGCCGAGGGGGCGCGCATCCTCGGAGACGTGAACTGCGGCGACCTGACGGTCCACGAGGGGGCGACCGTCGACGGGACGATGCGCGCTCGCGGCGAGATGCGCCTGGTCCGGAGCGACACCAGCAGGGACGCCGAGTAGTCGCACTGGGAGGCTTCAGCACGCAGTATCGCAGCCGGCGTCGGGCCGAGCATCCGGTCGTTCACGCAGCATGACAGCTTTTATCACAGTAGCGTGGATGTATCTCGTAGCGTATGGGCCGGGGTAGCATCTGCTGGGCGGTCGCGGGATGAAGCGGTCCGCCTACTGGGAGGAGGTGACGACACTCGTCGAGCGGTCCCGCGAGGAGTGTGCGTCGTTCGACCCGGCGGCCGACGAGAGTGATCCGCACGTCCCACTCGCGGCCGGCGTCGGGCCGATCATCGAACTCTACGTCGACTCCCGGCGCGAGTCCGAACCGCTGTCGGCCGTCGAGGAGTCGCTGCTGGAGGGGGTGCTGAACGACTGGCTCGACCAGTTCGCGGCGTGTCACGACACGGTGCCGGACGACCGGGTGTCGCTCCACGAGGTGGCGATGTGCTACGCCGACCACGGCTCACTGGTCTCGACCGGTCGGGACCTCGTCGGACTCGACGCCGCGACTTCCTCCTCGACCCCCGCCGCCTCCGCTTCCGCCTCGGCTTCCTCGGGCGGTACAGGGACGGACGGCGGTGCCGACACGACAGGTGACCAGACGACCGGTCGCTCGCGGGACCGCGAGGACCGCGAGCCGGTTCGCTGACCGAAAGACCTTCTCCCCCGACGGCTGAACTGGAGGTATGCTCTCTATCGCGCTCGCCGGCAAGCCCAACGCTGGCAAGTCCACCTTCTACAAGTCGGCCACACTCTCGGACGTGGACGTGGCGAACTACCCGTTCACCACCATCGACGCGAACCGGGGCGTGACCCACGCCCGCACCGACTGCCCCTGTCTCGACCTCGACGAGCGCTGTGGCAACGACGACTGCCACGACGGGAAGCGCTACGTCCCGGTCGAACTGCTGGACGTGGCCGGACTCGTCCCCGGTGCCCACGAGGGGAAGGGTCTCGGCAACCAGTTCCTCGACGAACTGACGAACGCGGACGTGATCCTGAACGTCGTCGACGCGTCGGGGGGCACGAACGCCGAGGGCGAACCGGTCGAGGTCGGGAGTCACGACCCACTGGAGGACGTGGACTTCATCGAACGCGAGATGGACCTCTGGCTCGCTGGCATCGTCGACCGCAACTGGGAGTCGGTCGAGCGCAAGTCCCGGTCGCCGGACTTCGACATCGAGGACGCCCTGACCGACATGCTCACCGGCTTCGGCGCGACAGAGGCCGAGGTGGCGAAGACACTCCGGGACCTCGACTACCCCGACGATCCGATCCAGTGGACCGACGCGGACCGCGAGGCACTCGCCAGCGACGTGCGTGCCAGAACCAAACCCATCGTCCTCGTCGCCAACAAGATCGACGACGCCCCGCCGGAGAACGTCGAGCGCCTGCGCGAGACGGGCAAGACGGTGATCCCGACCACGGCAGACGGGGAACTCGCACTCCGGAAGGGCGCGGAGGCGGGTATCGTGGACTACGATCCGGGCGATCCGGACTTCGAGATCGTCGGCGACCTGAGTCCGGCACAGGAGCGGGGTCTCGAACAGATCCGGGAGGTGATGGCGGAGTACGGCGGCACCGGCGTCCAGCAGGCCATCGACACGGCGGTCTACGACGTGCTGGACCACTTCACCGCGTTCCCGGTGCAAAACGAGACACGCTGGACCGACGGGACCGGCAACGTCCTCCCCGACGCCTTTCTCCTCCCCCGCGGGTCGACCCCGAAGGATCTGGCCTACGCGGTCCACTCGGACATCGGCGACGGCTACCTCCACGCGGTGGACGCTCGCGCCGGCCGGCGGATCGGCGAGTCGCACGAGTTAGACGAGGGCGACGTGATCAAGATCGTCTCGACCGCGAAGTGACGACTCGGTCCGGTGCCCGTCTCGTGGCCGTCACCCCCCGGGACGACGCCTCGGTCCCCACCGGTTCGACCGAGCAGTCCCCGACCGGTTCGACCGAGCAGTCCCCGACCGGTTCGGCCGAACTGTCCGTGACCGAGTCACCCGAGTCGTACACCACCTATTTCGTCCACCGACCAGAACCACCGAGTTATGACCCCAGCCGAACGCCGGACTCGCGCCTGCCAAGAGCACCTCCGGGAGGGGCCGGCCGACGCCGTGATCTGCTTCCCGAGCACGAACCTCCAGTACCTCACCGGCTTCGTCGAGGAACCGGGTGAACGCCACCTGCTGCTGTTCGTCCCCGAGTCGGGCGATCCGGTGTTTCTCGTGCCGGACCTCTACGAACACCAGGTGCGCGACGACTCGTGGATCGGCGACGTGCGGACGTGGACCGACGGGGACGACCCCCGCGAGTCGGTCGGCACCATCGCAGCAGACCTCGGACTCACCGGCGGGCACCTGCTCGTCGACGACACGATGTGGGCGCGGTTCACGCAGGACCTGCGGGCCGTCCTCCCGGAAGCGACCTTCGGCCTGGCGAGCGAGGTGCTGGCCGACCTGCGCGTCCGGAAGGACGACGCCGAGATCGACGCCCTCCGGCGGGCCGGGGCGGTCGCCGACCGGGTGATGGCCGCCCTCCGAGATCTCGGAGGGGAGGCGGTCGGACTGACCGAAGCAGACCTCGCCAGAGAGATTGAGCGTCGACTGACCGACGCCGGCGGGGAGGGCGTCTCCTTCGAACCGGTCGTCGGGAGCGGCCCGAACGGTGCGAAACCGCACCACCGGCACGGCGACCGGATCATCGACGCCGGCGATCCGGTCGTGCTGGACTTCGGGACGCGCGTGGACGGCTACCCCTCCGACCAGACCCGGACCGTCGTCTTCGACGGTGAGCCACCGGAGCACTTCGCCGAGGTCCACCGCGTCGTCCGCGAGGCACAGCAGGCCGCCGTCGACGCGGTCCAACCGGGCGTGACCGCCGAGTCCGTCGACGCGGCGGCACGCGAGGTGATCGAGTCGGCCGGCTACGGCGAGCAGTTCGTCCACCGGACCGGCCACGGCGTCGGCCTCGACGTCCACGAGGAACCGTACATCGTCGCCGGCAACGACCGCGAACTCGACGCCGGGATGGTCTTCTCGGTCGAACCGGGTGTCTACCTCCCCGACGAGTTCGGCGTCCGTATCGAGGACCTGGTGGTCGTGACCGACGACGGCTGTGAACGACTGAACGACGCCGAGCGGGACTGGCAGTTCGACTGAGCGCCGGGAGCGCGGGGAGCGTCGACTCGGATCGAGACGCGTCGAGCGAGCGCGCAGAAACCGTTTTCTCGCTGGGCCTCGCCCGGACAGTCATGACTGCCGACAGCCTGTCCGAGCGCGACCTCGAGACCGCGATCGAACTGTTCCTCGCGCGCAACTTCCCCCAGATCGACATGCACGGCGGCTCGGCCGGGATCGAGGGGATCGACCGCGAGACCGGCGAGGTGTGGATCACGCTCGGCGGTGCCTGCGCCGGCTGTGGCATCTCGCCGCTGACGGTGAGCGCGCTCCAGTCCCGACTGGTCGCCGAGTTCGACGAGATCGACCGTGTCCACACGTCCACAGACGGCGGGTTCGGCGACCACGACCGTCCCGACCTCTCGGACGTCCCGTTCTGAGGCGGCGGCGGGGCAGCTTCTGCGAGGTCGAGACCAGCCGCCGATCGACTCCCGCTCTCGTACGTGACACCGAGACTAACTTTTACTCGCAGTGGTGTACTCGTTAAGCGCCGCATAACGCCGGTCGCATATGCACGAGCGGCGCGAACCGTGAAAATAGCTAAATACCGGCAAAGAATACTGGATGGTAGACCATGTCAGTGGGTGACCGGAGTCCGGCGGTCGTACAGGACGAGCGCGTCTTCCACGTGGTCTGCCGGGAGTGTTCGACGGAGTCGTTGGCGCGGACGCGGGCGGTCGCACGGGAGTTGGCGAACCGGCACAAACAGCGGTCCGATCACCGGGTCGTGATCGAACGCATCGACTGACGCGCACGAACCAGCGGTCCCTTCTTTCACGGACGACCAGGGTGGCTCCGGACTCACCGCACAGAGCCCCGCTGCGGACGCGGCTCGTCCCCCCACGTGTTGCGAAGTTTCACAGAGGTATTTACGTCCGGGCCGGGAGGGAACGAACACTGGATGTTACGCGACGTACTCGACCCCGTTCGGCGGGACCGCCGGACTCTCACGCTGTTCACCCGCGACGGTCCCGACGACGCGGTGGATACCGTCCGACGCCACTTCGCGGTACGGAACGTCGACGTGACGGTTCGCCGGACGTCCGCTCCGGAGCCTGCCGGCTTCGCGGTCCTCCACGACGACGACGGCGAGTGTATCGAGGCGGGATCGCTGTCGGGGCTCTCCGCCTACCTCTCACCCGACGTGTGGGGACAGGTCTTCGACGCGGACCGGGTCGACGAGAGGCCCGACCGGCCCGCGCTCCTCCGCGCCGTAGACGACGGCGTCTACGTCGTCGAGAACGCCGGGAAACTCCCGCTGCTCCGTGCCTCCCACCAGATCGAACACCTGGCGACGGGGTCGGAACCGGGGACGCTGTTCGCGGGGTTCCAGCAGCTCTCGAACATCCGGGACGACTTCGGGACGTGGGACCGGTACCGTCGCCTCGCGGCCTACGACACCGACGTCCACGTCTTCGGGTCGCCGGACCAGGCGTTCCCGGACGACGAGTCGCTGACGGTCCACGGGTCCGACGCCGCAGAGATCGGCGACACCTGGTTTCTCGTCTACCTGGGGGCGGAGTGGGCCGGCGTGTTGATCGCAGAACAGGTGGCGTCCGCCCCCGATGGTCCTCGCTACGACGGCTTCTTCTCGTTCCGCCGTGATCTCGCCGAGACGGCCGCGACCTATCTCGCGGAGACCTATCTCGACAAATCAGACCTCACCTGGCCGGCAGTAGACGGCGGGACTGACCCGGTCGTGGACGACGGAGACCTGCGGGACTGATTCGGCCGTTGACGGCGGACTCAGGCCAGCGACTCGATGTGTGCGACCAGGTCGTCTTTCGACTGGACGCCGACGAACCGTTCGCCTTTCTGTCCGCCCGCGTAGAACTGGAGGGTCGGCACGCTCCGGACGCCCTCGTTCTTCGCGAGCGTCTGGAGTGCGTCGATGTCGACCTTCGCCACGACCGCGTCGGTCTCCGCTGCGATCTCGGCGACGGTCGGTTCGAGCATCTTGCACGGGCCACACCAGTCCGCGTAGAAGTCCACGAGGACGACGTCGTTGTCCACGACGAGTCGTTGCAGGTGATCTTCACTCTCGACGTGAATCGGTTCAGAACTGACTGCCTCTGTCTCGCTCATGCACGTACATCGGCAGGGCCACGGTTAAGCGTTCATCCCGAGTGTCGGCGCGGCGCACGACCGGGAAAGCGTCCCTGTGACAGCGGGGGCCGCGTGTCGACGCTCAGTTCGCGTCTCGAATCTCGTCGAGCGCCTCGGGGTTCTCGATACTGCTCATGTCGCCGAGGTCCTCGCCGGCGTAGATGGACGCGATGGCCCGACGGATGATCTTCCCCGATTGAGTCTTCGGGAACTCGTCGACGAACAGCACCTCGCGGGGCCGGAACGGTTTCCCGAGTTCCTCGCCGACCAGTTCCCGGAGGTCTGCCCGGAGGTCGTCGCTTCGGTCGTAGCCGTCCTCGAGCACCACGTAGGCGACGACCGCCGTCCCCGTCGTCTCGTCCGGGACACCGACCGCAGCCGCCTGGTTCACCGCGTCGTGTTCGATCAGCACGCCCTCGACCTCTGCGGGACCGACCTTCCGGCCGGCGACGTTCAGCGCGTCGTCGGCCCGCCCGTGGAGGAACCAGAAGCCGTCTTCGTCCTTCTGTGCCCAGTCGCCGTGATCCCACAGCGGCGGGTCCGCGAAGGTGGACCAGTACTCCTCGAGGTAGCGCTCGTCGCCGTCCCACAGCGACTTGGTCATCGAGGGACAGGAGTCGCGGGCGACGAGGAAGCCGCGTTCGTGACTGTCGGCGACCGACTCGCCCGCAGAGTCCACGATGTCGACGTCCATCCCGAGTCCCGGTCCACCGAGCGAACACGGTTTCAGCGGCTGGTTCGGCATCGGCATCAGGAAACAGCCGCAGATCTCCGTGCCGCCCGAGATGTTGATGATCGGTGCCTCGCTCCCGCCGACGTGCTCGTAGAACCACTGCCAGGACTCGGGGTCCCAGGGTTCGCCGGTCGACCCGAGCAGGCGGAGCGAGGAGAGGTCGTGGCCGCTCAGTGGCTCCTCACCGTGTTTCCGCAGGGCGCGGATCGCGGTCGGGGAGATGCCGAACACCGACAGCGCGTGGCGGTCGATCATGTCCCAGAATCGGTCGGGACCGGGGTAGTCCGGCGCGCCCTCGTACATGAAGATGGTCCCGCCGAAGGTGTGGTTCCCGATCAGCGTCCACGGCCCCATCATCCAGCCGATGTCGGAGACCCAGAAGAACCGGTCGCCGGGCTTGTGGTCGAAGCCGAAGTAGATCTCCTTCGCGCACTGCAGTTGGACGCCGGCGTGGGTGTGGACGATCCCCTTCGGTTTGCCGGTGGTGCCAGACGAGTAGAGCAACATCGACTCCTGATCCGAGGGGAGCGACTTGGTGTCGTACTCGTCGGACTGCGTGGCGACCGCGTCGGCCCACCACTCGTCACGGTCGCCGAGGGCGAGGTCGTGGCCGAGTCGGTCGTAGACGACCACGTCCTCGACGCAGTCGGCCTCGGCGATCGCCTCGTCTGCGGTGTCCTTCAGCGTCACCTCGCTCCCCCGGCGGGAGAAGCCGTCGGCGGTAAAGAGGACGGAACACTCGGGGTCGCGGAGGCGCGTGGCGGTCGCGTCCACGCCGAACCCGGAGAAGATGGGCACCGCGACCGCGCCGACTTTGAAACAGCCGTAGAGAATCGAGACGACCTCGGGCACCATCGGCATGTAGAGGCCGACGGTGTCGCCAGTGCCGACGCCGACCGATTCGAGGTAGTTCGCCACCCGGTTCGACTGCTGGGCGAGTTCGTGGTAGGTCACCTCCCGCACCTCTCCGTCCTCGCCCTCCCAGATGGTGGCGACCGTGTTCCGCGTCGGGGAGTCCACTGCGGCGTGGCGGTCCACGACGTTGTGCGCGAGGTTCAGTTCCCCACCGGGGTACCAGTCGGTGAACTGCGGGCCGTCGGTGTCGTCGCGCACCGTGTCGTAGTCCTCGAAGAAGTCGACGTCGAGGTAGTCGACGAGTTCGTCCCAGAACCAGTCGACGCCGGAGGCCGGTTCGCCGTCGATGTCGGTCGTCGTGCGCCGTATCAGCGACTCGTAGTCTGCGATGCCGTACTCGTCCATGAACTGCTGGACGTTGGTCGCCGCGGCGAACGCGGGGTCGGGTTCGTGGACGACCTCGTCGGTGTCGGGGACGGTGTCCATGTCCGGCACTGCTTGCCGACCGGCCGAAAAGATTCCGGAAGTTCGTGATAGACGGGTCGCCCGGTTGGACTGTCGCACTCGACGGCACTGCGGTAGTGCCATCCTTTTTGCCGACTCGACTGCAAGGTTCGGGTATGTACGTCCGGGACGCCAAGAACCGAGACGAGGTCTGGTTGCTCGACCACATCGAGGCGATGGGCCTCGACGACGAAGCCTTCAGGTCCCGAGACTACGTCATCGCGGTCGACGAGGAGACGAACGACCGGGCGGGCTTCGGTCGCATCCGCATCCACAAACACGACGAGGGTGACTTCTGTGAACTCACCGGCATCGGCGTCCTCGACGGCTGGCGCGGCCAGGGAGTCGGCGCACACGTCGTCGAGCGACTGCTCTCGGAGGCGAGCGACAACGGGTTCGAGACGGTCTACTCGTTCACCGATCAGCCGAACTACCTCGGGCAGTTCGGATTCCGGCCAGTCGAGTCGACCGACCTCCCCGAACACGTCGCCGCTCGACTGGCCCGAAAGTCGGACGCGCTGGACGGTGATCTCGTCGCGCTCCGGATCGGTGTCGACGACTTCGAGATGCCGGATCGCCTCCGCGAGGCGTTCAAGTACGCGGCCAGCGAGACGCCGGCGACGACCGGCGACGAGGAGCGTCCGGAGGACTTCGGCATCGACCCAGACTCGGCGACGTACAAGTACGACACCGGGAACTGAGGCGACTCTGTCCCCCTCTCGGGGCGACGGCGGTCGGCCTGCGACCACCCCGACGCTGGCGGGGCTCAGGTCCGGTCGTCGAGGAAGTCGGTACTGAAGACGATGTACGCCAGCGCCGAGCAGAACAGGATGGGCGGCAGGATCATGAAACCCCACAGCGGGTCCATCCCCCACAGCAACACGAGTACCACGCTGCTCAACCCCAGAAAGAGGAAGGGGGCGACCGCGAGCGCGGCCCGGCGACGGTTCTTGTTCGACTCGCTCTCCAGCGGTGAACTCTTTCCGTCACCGTCGCCAGCCGGGACTGCCATGTCCTCCCCTCGGGACCGCACCGACAAAAGGACCCCGCTCTCGGCGACGGACGACCGCAGAGAGCGCCCGCTCGCTCGCCGTTCTCACTCCGCCTCGGCGTTCTCCAGCCGCGAGGCGAGTTCGACGAGACCGAACAGCGTCCCGAGGAGAACGAGCGAGAGCACGACGCCCGCGCCGGCCATCGTCGCCGGTGTCGTCGCCACCGTCACGAGTCCGAACAGCGTCGCCTCGGGACCGACCACGCTCCCGTTCGACCCGACGAAGAAGCCGATCATCCCCGACAGCAACACGACCGAGACACCGACCGCGAGCAGGATCGGTTTCCCACTGGCGCGTTCTGTCACGGCCTCGTCTACGCGTTCTGTCACACCTCACGGTGAGGTCGGCGCGGTATAGGCGCTTTCGGTCCACTCTCGGGGTCGCCGAGTCGAGGCCGGGGTTGAGGTCGCCGGGTTCGAGGCCGAGGTCGGAGTCGTCGGAATCGACACAGAGTCGCCGAACTGCGGCCGGCCACCGAATCACCGGAGTATAAGCCGGCGGTCGCAGAATCGGGAGCTATGCCCGAACCACTCGTCGAACGCGCCCGCGAGGTGCTCGCGGACGCCTACGTCCCCTACTCCGAGTACCGCGTCGGCGCGGCACTCCGAACCGCCGACGGCGAGGTCTTCATCGGCTGTAACATCGAGAACGCCAACTACAGCAACAGCCTCCACGCCGAGGAGGTCGCCGTCGCCGAAGCCGTCAAGTACGGCCACCGGGAGTTCGACCGCATCGCCGTCTCCTCGGGCGTCCGCGACGGCGTCACGCCCTGCGGGATGTGCCGCCAGACGCTCGCGGAGTTCTGCGACGACGACCTCGTCGTCGTCTGCGACGAAGGCGGGGAGGAGACGACCGAGTACACGCTCGGGGACCTCCTGCCGAACACCATCTCGCTCGGGACGCTGGAGGCCGCCGAGGGTGTCGACGACACGCACCCCGAACCGGACGAGGAGTGAGCGGCGTCGCGGCGACCGACAGTTCCCGCCATCGGCGTCAGACGCCCGACAGACAGACGACCGACACCTGCGGAAGCCTTTTGCCGAAACCGCCCGACGTAGTGGAGGTGAAGCGACTCATCGCCGGCGTCCGCCGGAACCTCCCCGGTGGACTCCTCACGCTGGTCTCTGCTGTGGTCGTCGGCCTCGGTGGCAACGTCGTCCCGACCGCACCGACGCCCGGACTCTGGATCGTCGGTGTCGGCGTCACACTCCTCGTCGCGGGCGTGTTGGCGACACCCGGCGTCCGAGGCCTGCTGGACCGCACCTTCGGACTGGACCTGACACCGGACGCGACACGGACCCTGATCGCGCTGTTCGGCGTGCTGGCGGTCACGCTGACGGTCGCCTTCCTCGCCGGGAACCCCGACGTGGTGAGCGATCCGACCTCGTTGATCGGATCGACGGCCCGAGTGCGGACGCCGTGACGACGTCGACGGAGACCGTGTCGGACCCGAGTGAGAGCCTATTTATCCGCCCCCGGCGAACGACCGGGCCATGACTGGCGACAGCGAGGACCCCAACGACGAGGTCCAGTACCACCTCGAAGTCGGCCCCGGCGACGTGGCTGACGCCGTCCTGCTCCCCGGTAACCCCGAGCGTGTGGACAAGATCACCGCGCTGTGGGACGACCACGCGGAGGTCGCCCACCATCGCGAGTACCGTACCGCGACCGGCACCTACGACGGGGCGGACATCTCCGTCACCTCGACCGGCATCGGTTCGCCCTCCGCTGCCATCGCGATCGAGGAACTCGCCCGCGTCGGGGTCGATACCTTCGTTCGGGTCGGGTCCTGTGGCGCGATCCAACCGGAGATGGACGTGGGTGACCTGGTGATCACGTCTGGCGGTGTCCGGCAGGAGGGCACCTCCGACGAGTACGTCCGGGAGGACTACCCCGCCGTCGCCGACCACGAGGTCGTCTCCGCGCTGGTCGCCGCCGCCGAACGACTCGACTACGACTACCACGTCGGCCTGACGATGTCGGCCGACTCCTTCTACGCCGGGCAGGGCCGACCGGGCTTCGAGGGGTTCGAGGCCGCTGGCAGCGACACGCTCGTGCAGGAACTGCAGGACGCGAACGTCAAGAACATCGAGATGGAGGCCGCCGCGCTGTTGACCATCGCTAACGTCTACGGCCTGCGGGCCGGCGCGGTCTGTTCGGTGTACGCGAATCGGGTGACCGGCGAGTTCCGGACCGAGGGCGAGTCGAGAGCCGCCGAGACCGCGAGTCTGGCCGTGAAACTCCTCGCCCGGATGGACGCGGTGAAAGCCGAGGCCGGCGTGGATCGGTGGCACGCCGGCCTGTCGCTGTAGGTCACGACCGGTGGCCGGACGAACGCCGTCTGCTCGGCCGTCGCCGTAATCATCATCGACGATGGTCCGGATTCGCCCGCCATCGGGTCGTTCGCGGGCGGACAGTTTCGCAGGCCCTTTATCAGATGACGCCACACCTTCACCCATGACTGCCGATGTCGTCGTACTCGGGGCCGGATACGCCGGTGCCGGTGCGGTGAAACGTTTCGAGGACGAGATCGACGCCGGCGAGGCGAACCTGACCTGGGTGTCGGAACAGGACTACCACCTCGTGCTCCACGAGGTCCACCGCGTCATCCGCGATCCGTCGGTGGAGTCGAAGGTCGCCATCCCGGTCTCGGAGATCAAGTCCCCCTCGACGAACTTCGTCCAGGACCACGTCACCGGCGTCGACACCGACGCGCGCACCGTCCACGTCGCGGACGGCGACGACATCGACTACGACTACCTGCTCGTGGCACTCGGCTCCGCCACCGCATTCTACGGCATCGAGGGACTGGAGGAGTACAGCCACACCCTCAAGAGCCTCGACGACGCCCGCGCCATCCACGAGGACGTGAAGCAGGCCGCCGCCGAGGCTTCCCGCACCGACCCGGCACAGGTCGTCGTCGGCGGGGCCGGCCTGTCGGGCATCCAGACCGCCGGTGAGATCGCGGAGTACCGCGACAAGCACCGCGCACCGATCGACATCAAACTGGTCGAGGGACTCGACGAGGTCTTCCCCGGGAACGACCCCGAACTGCAGGGTGCCCTCCGGAAGCGCCTCGAAGCGGCCGACATCGACATCCTGACCGGCGACTTCATCTCGAAGGTCGACGAGGAGACGATCTACCTCGGCGGCGGCGAGGACGAGGCGCCAGAGGAGTTGCCCTACGACGTGTCGGTCTGGACCGGCGGCATCACCGGCCAGGAGGAGGTCGCGGAGGCGAACGTCGAGAAGGACGAACGCTCGAACCGCATCTACGCGGACATGGACTTCCAGACGAGTAACGACCGCGTCTTCGCCATCGGCGACTCGGCGCTGATCGACCAGGGCGACGACGAGTTCGCGCCGCCGACCGCACAGGCCGCGTGGGGTGCCGCAGAGGTCGCCGGCGAGAACCTCGCCCGATCGGTTCGCGGTGCGCCGCTGAAGTCGTGGACCCACACCGACAAGGGGACGCTCGTCTCGGTCGGCGAGAAGGCGGTCGCCCACGGCGTCGACCCACTGCCGATCGACACGTTCGGCGGGTTCGGCGCGAAGTTCCTGAAGAAGGCGGTCGCGGTGCGGTGGATCGCGGACGTGACCTCGCTCGGGCGTGGTCTGAACGCCTGGAGCGACATGTGACGCTCGGCGACTGACACCGCAATCTGCCACGGACTTCCCCCGACCGTATCCTCGTCTTTCACCGATTTCTCCCGACCGGGAACTTCACCCGGTCCGGATGCTGGTTCAGTTCCGCCAGCACACGCCGCGAGAGTTCGTTTCTGACACGCGCGCCCCGGCGTGGGTGGGTCGTGTACCGCAGTCGCAGTTCGACCCACGACTCCTGTTGCCGGACGTTGACGCTCGGGTGGTCCTGCACGTCGAGTTCGACCGGCGTCCGGGCGAGCGCGTCGGTGTACTCCGCGACGCCGCGCGTCATGTCGTCGCCGAGGTACGCTTCGGCGACGTCGACCATCCGCTCGCGGGCGAAGTCCAGGTCGGTCTCGTAGGCGACCTGCACGACGACCTCGTTCCAGATGGCGTCGAAGCCGGCGGTGTAGTTGACGACCTCCGAGGAGAGGACGACGCTGTTCGGCACCGTCACCACCCGCCCGGAGGGCTGGTTCGACGCGACGAGTTCGCCGTCGATCTCCCACAACTCCGTGACGAGGAAGTCCACCTCTACCACGTCGCCCTTCCGCCCCTCGATCTCGACGCGGTCGCCGACCTCGTAGGGCCGCTTCGTCATGATGTAGACCCACCCGAGGAGTGACAGCAGTGGCTGCTGGAGGGCGAAGGTGATGGCGAAGCCGATGACGCCGAAGGAGACGAGGACGCCGACCCACTGGTTCGTCACGATGCCGAGGACCGCGACGACCGTCACCGCACCGAAGGCGAGTCGGAGGACGTTCCGGGCGTCGTGGGCCCGGCGCTTGTTCGCGCTCCGGGCGACGAGATACCGCGAGATCAGCAGGTAACACCCGTTCGCGCCGAGGACCACGCCGAGGGCGTACAACGCCTTCGCCGCCAGCAGTGTGAACGCGAACTCGTCGAGCAGCGGCGTCCCCTCGACGAGTGCGCCGGCGACCCCAGCGACGAGTGCGAGGAGCAGGGAGACGTAGCCGACTGGTCGTTTCACGGTCGGGTGTCGGTCGGGTGGTCGAAAAGGGTTAGGTTCCGCCCGCCGGCCGACCGCCTGCCGCGTCGGCGACGGCACCGGCCAGCACGCGCGTCGCGGTCGCGCAGTCGGCCCAGTCGGTCCACTCGCGGGGGTTGTGCGAGATGCCGTCTTCCGAGGGAGCAAAGAGGAGACAGGCGTCGGTGACGCTTGCCACGTGCATCGTGTCGTGGGCCGCGCCGGAGTGCAGGTCGATCGTCTCGACTCCGGCCCGGTCGCCCGCGTCGTGGGCCGCACTCCGGAGTCGGTCGCTCATCGCCGTCGGGTCGAGGTCGAAGGGACGCTCGAAACTCGTCTCGACGCCCCGGTCGGCCGCGAGCACCGAGAGGCTGGCCCGTGCCGACTCGACGATGGTCTCCATCGCCTCGCGGGTCACGTCCCGCACGTCGACGCCGAGTTCGACGCGGCCGGGGACGACGTTCGTCGCGTTCGGCGAGACGGTCGCAGAGCCGACCGTGCCGACCGCGGTCTCGGAGTCCTCGGCGACGACCTCGGTCGCGGTCGCCTCCACGTCCAGGACGAACTCGCTCGCGGCCGCCAGCGCGTCGGTTCGCTGATCCATCGGCGTCGCGCCTGCGTGGTTCGCCTCGCCGAGAATCTCGACGTGACAGTGGGTGATCCCGGTGATCGTCGTCACGACGCCGACCGGCACGCCGGCCGATTCGAGCCGTGTGTCCTGTTCGATGTGGAGTTCGTACCAGGCGTCCCACTCGCTGGCGTCCAGACGGCCCTCCCCACGGAAGTCGATGTCGTCGAGTGCGTCCCCGAGTGTGGTGCCGTCGTCGTCCGCCAGCGCGATGGCGTCCGCGACCGACCGCTCGCCGGCCGCGACCGAGGAGCCGAGGAGGCCGTCGCCGAACCGGCCGCCCTCCTCCTCGGTGAAGGAGACGACCACGACCGGGCGCTCGGCTTCGACGCCGGCGTCCTGCATCGCCCGGACGGTTTCGAGCGCGGCGTAGACCCCGAGCGGTCCGTCGAAGATGCCGCCCTCCGGGACCGAGTCGAGGTGGCTCCCGACAGCCACCGGCGCGGCGTCCGGGTCGGCGGAGTCCGGGTCCCAGCGTCCGGCGACGTTGCCCACCGCGTCGACTGCGACGGTCAGGCCGGCGTCTCGGAGTCGCTCGACGAGGTACTCGCGCGCCTCGCGGTTGGCCTCGGTGCCACAACGGACGGTCCGGCCCCACCCCTCGTCGGTCGGAACCCGGCCGAACTCGCCGGTGGCCTCGATGTCGGCTCTGAGTCTCTCGGCGTCTACCTGCATGTGTCTGCGGTTTCGCGGGTCCGGTTATGTGGGTTGCTATCTCACTTCGCGGTATCGCGTCTCACTCCGGAAACAGCTCTTCCTCGCGCTCTATCGCGTCGATCCGGGCCACGTCCTCGTCGTCCAACGCGAGTTCACCGGCCCGCAGATTCGCCTCCAGGTGCGACCGACTCGACGCCTTCGGGATCACCGCGATGTCCTTCGCCCGGAGCCACGCGACCGCGACCGCCGCCTCGGTCGTCTCGTGCTTCTCCGCGACCGCCGTGATCTCGGGCAGCTCGAACACCTTCCCGCCGGCGAGCGGGGAGTAGGCGACCAGCCGGTAGCCGTGCTCGCGGGCGTGTTCCAGCAACTCGGGTCGCCGAAACAGCGGGTGGTACTCGGTCTGGTGGGCCACCAGCGGGCTGTCGAGGATCGACACCGCCTCGTCGAGTTCAGCGACCGTGAAGTTGCTGACGCCGACGCCCCGGACCACGCCGTCCTCGCGGAGCGCGTCGAACGCAGGCAGTGTCGTCGCCGGGTCGTAGGTGTCGATGGGCCGGTGAACGTACAGCAGGTCGATGGTCTCGACGCCGAGTTTCTCGCGACTCGCCAGCGTCGACTCGCGGACGTCTGCGGCCGCGAGACTGTCGGCCCACACCTTCGTCGCCACCAGCACGTCCTCGCGCGGGACCGGCGAGTCCGCGAGGCCCTCGCCGACGACCGCCTCGTTCTCGTAGATCTGTGCGGTGTCGAGGTGGCGGTAGCCCACGTCCAGCGCGGTCGTGATCGCCTGCGGATCCTCGATGCCCATCGTCCCGAGTCCGACCGGCGGGATGGCTCCGGGTGTGAGCGCGTCGGCGCTCGTCTCGCTCACAGTGTCTTCCGTTTCGTTCGTCATGCCCCCCGGTGGTGTCCGGGGGAACTTAAACCGCGTCGTCCCGTCGGTCGCCTTTACACCGAGTCGTCCGGGTCGTGGTGTTCGCGCATCCACTCCGCCTCGGTCGCGTAGCGGTCGCGCTCTGCGGGATCGTCGACCGGTGCCAGTCGTTCTTCGGGCGCGTCGATGGCGGCCGTCACCGTCGGGGCGGAGCGGGCGAAGCCGTGGTGGGACCGCTCCTGCTGGAGGTACTGGCTCCCGTCGGGCGTCGCGTAGACGATCACGAGGATGTTCGGCGAGTCCGACGAGTAGGTCCGCTCGACCATCCAGAGCCGACGTGTCCGCGTCTCGTCGCTCCTGCCGTCCGCCGGCGTCTGTTCGGTCGTCACCCCGTCGCGGACGGTCGCCTCGCCGTGGGTCGTCTCTGTCATACCTGTCCCTTCGACTGCCGGGAGCATATACCCGGAAATCGCTTCCCGGCGGGTGAGAACCGCCGGGACTCGGCGGACGGTCTCTGTTCCGGAGCCGTCGACGGTCTCAGCCGTCGAGTATCCCGTGCAGATCGTACAGCGAATCGAGGTCGTGGGTCGGGTCCGGTTCGGGCGTGTGGCCGGCACGGTGGCTCCGGCGGACGAACGCCGAGTCGATCCCGACCGCCTCGGCCGCCGCCACGTCCGAGTCCGAGTCGCCGACGAACAGCGGGTTCCGGGCGTCCAGTGCCCGCACCGCCCGGTCGAGGTAGTAAGGGTTCGGCTTCTTCCGGTGGAGGCTCTCGACGGTCGGCTCTCTGCCGATCGCGGGGTCGAACAGGTGCGCCATGTCGAAGTGCGAGAGGAGGAAGTCGATCGTCGTCTGCTGGTTCGTGGAGACGATCGCCTTCGGGAGTTCGATCCCGGCCACGGCGTCGACGTCGTCGTACAGCGACTTCTGTCCGGCCCGGATCGCGTCCTGCTGGGCGACCGAACTCGCGTGGTCGCGGCTGGCCCAGAGCGTCTCCGGATCGACGCCGTAGGTCTCTGCGACCCGGTGGACCGTCTCCGGCGCGACACCGAGCGTCATCGCCTCGACGTGCTCCTCGGCGGGGTCGGTGACGCCGACCGTCTCGAAGGCGATCCGAGTGGACTCCACGAGGAGCGACCGGTCCGCGAGGTCCACGAGGACGCCGTCGTTGTCGAAGATGACCGCGTCGTACACACCGGAGAGAGCGCCCGTGTCGGCAAAACGCTTCCCACTGTCTCGACGACGCTCCGGTGCGTCAGATCGCCGGCGTGTCCAGCGAGAACGGCTCGGGTCGGCGACCGTCCACGTCCACCACGTCGTACTCCCGCGCGAGTTCCGCGACCCGCGCGACCGTCCCGGTTCGCGCGCCGACGTTCGGATCGCCGGCCAGCGCCGCGACGACCCGACCGACGAACGCCGGAGAGTGCGTCTCCGCCGGTACCGCCGCGCCCGCCTCGGCGAACGTGGCTTCGACACGCTCGGTCCGGGTGAACCCCGGCTGGACGACCAGCGACGTGACCGCAGTCTCCGCCTCGCGCAGTTCGTAGGCCATCGCCCGGCCCAGTCGTTCGACCGCGGTCTTCGCCACGTCGTAGGGGAGACTCCCGCGATACTTCGGGCCGTCACCGGCCGACACCGTGACGATCAGCCCACGTTCGCTCCGCCGGAGCAGGGGGACCGCGAGTCGACTGGCGGTGAAGGCGGGCCGGACACCGGCGTCGAACATCGCATCCCACCGGCGGGTCGACTGCTCCCAGAAGGGCGCGTCGAACGACTCGTCGTAGCCTTCGTAGCCACCCCACGCGTTGTTGACGAGCAGATCCAGTCGGCCCTGTTCGCTCGTCATGCGCTCGAACAACAGGCGCACGTCTTCGTCGTCGGTGTGGTCACACCGGACCGCGATGCCGGTGCCGCCCGCCGCCGTCACCGCCTCGGCCGTGGCGTCCACGGTTCCCGGCAGGTTCTCCGTCCTGTCGTCGGCGACGCTTCGGCCCGTGACGTACACCGTCGCGCCCGCCGTGCCGAGTTCGACGGCGACACCGCGCCCCACACCTCTGCTCGCACCCGTCACCACGGCGACCCGCCCCGAGAGATCGGTCATAGGGCCAACACGCTCCGCGAGAGAATGTAGCTATCGCGCTCTGAGGACCACTGCTCTCGTGCCCTGAGGACCATTCCTATCGCGTCCCTGAGACCACCGCGAGGGCGGTGGTGAGCGCGTACAGTCCGATCCCGACGAGCACGATGGTCCCGCCGGCCGCGAGTCCGAACGCGTACGAGAGCGTCACGCCGACGAGCACCGCGACGAGACCGGAGAGCACCGCGAGCAGGACCGACTCGCGGAAGCTCCGGGCGACCTGTGTGGCGGTGGCGACCGGGACGACCAGCATCGCGGCGACGAGGATGACACCCATCATCTGCATCGCGCCGACGACGACCAGCGCCGTGAGGAGCGCGAGCAGCCGGTTGATCCGTGGCACGTCGATCCCCGCCACGTGGGCCGACGACTCGTCGAAGGTGACGTAGACCAGTTGTCGGTAGGTCAGCAGGACGGTGCCGGTGACGAAGACGCCGAGGACGAGGAGGAGTTCGACGTTCGCCTGCGTGAGCGTCGAGAGACTCCCGAACAGGTACTGGCCGATGCTGACCGCGATGCCCCCGTCGGTCAGGCTGACGAGAACCGTGCCCAGCGCGAACCCGCCGGAGAGCACGATGGCCATCGACACGTCGTTGTAGACGTCGGTGTACTCCGAGAGCAGTTCGATCACGAGGCCGGCGACGACCGCGACGGCCAGCGCGGTCAGTGCCGGCGGGACAACGACCCCGAGCACGCTGGTCAGGAACAACCCGACGGCGACCCCGGCGAAGGCCGTGTGCGCCAGCGTGTCGCCGATCATCGCCATCCGGCGGTGGACGAGGAAGGACCCCACGAGCGGCGCGACGACCGCGATGCAGACCCCGGCGATCACTGCCCGACGCATGAAGCCGTAGCTCAGCATCTCGGTCAGGAAGCCGACGACGAGCGGCGGGTGGGTGCCGGCGACGCCGGCGGACAGCGCGCCCATCACGGGTGGTCGTGTGCGAGGAGTCGCTGGTTCGCGCCGTAGGCGGCCTGGAGCGCGTCGCTCTCGGAGAAGTCCAGCGTGTCCCCGTGAAAGTACAGTTCCCGGTTGATACAGGCGACCGAGGTCGCGTAGGCGGTGACCACGCCGATGTCGTGTTCGACCAGCAGGACCGTCAGGCCGTCGTCGTTCAACTCGCCGAGGAGGTCGTAGAACGCCTCGCGCGACTCGGCGTCGACGCCGACGGCCGGTTCGTCCAGCACGAGGAGGTCGGCGTCGCCGGCCAGTGCCCGCGCGATGACGACTCGTTGGCGTTGCCCGCCGGAGAGCGCCGAGAGCCGACGACCTGCGAGGTCAGCGACCCCGACGGTCGCCAGGGCGTCGTCGACCGCCTCGGTGTCGGCCGGGCCGAACCGCCCCCTCCCGACGTGGGGGTAGCGACCCATCCGGACGACCTCCCGGACCGTCACCGGCATCCCGCTGTCGGCCTCTCTGCCGAGTTGCGCGACGTAGCCGATCCGGGTCCCGTCCGCGAACTCGTCTGCTGGCTCGCCGAACAACCGGACCTCGCCGGCGTCGGGGTCGATCAGTCCGAGCGCGAGTTTCAACAGGGTCGTCTTGCCGGATCCGTTCGGCCCGACGACGCCGAGGAACTCGCCGGCCTCGACGGTCAGCGACACGTCCTCGACCGCCGGCCGGTCGCCGTAGCCGAAGGTCACGTCGTCGAAGTCGAGGACGCTCATTCCGTCTCCGCTCCGAGTGCGCGGGCCAGCGACGGGAGGTTCACCTGCTCCATCACGTCGAGGTAGCCCCAGCCCCGGTCGTTCCACTCGGGCGTCAGACTCGGCACCGGCGTCAGCGGCAGGACCCCGGTCGCGTCGGTCTCTGCGACGAGTTGGCGGGCGGCGCGGTCGGACTCGAACACCGGCGCGAGGACGTACTCCACGTCGTGTTCCGCGATGGCGTCCTGCGCCCGGCGCACGTCCTGCGGTGTCGGTGCGGCGTCGGGTGCCAGTCCGGTGAGTGCCTCGACGTCGAAGTCGTAGCGCCGCGCGAGATACCGGAACGAGTTGTGGCCGGCGACGAGTATCGTGTCGCGGGTCCGGCCCGACAGGCGTTCGCGGTAGGTCGCGTCAAGCGAGTCCAGGTCGTCTCGGAGCCTGTCGGCGTTGCTCGCCAGCGTCTCCTGCTGGTCGGGGACGACCTCTGTGAGACCGGCCTCGATGTTGCCGACCGCCTGTTTCGCTCGCTCGGGGTCGAGCCAGAAGTGCGGATCGACGGCCCCGTGGTCGTGGTCGTCGTGGCCGTCGTCACTCCCCGATTCGTGGTCGTCGTGATGCTCGTCGTCGTGTGTCTCAGTCTCGGTTTCGTGGTCGTCGTGATGCTCGTCGTCGTGCGTCTCCGTCTCGTCGTCGTGATGCTCGTCGTCGTGATGCTCGTCGTCGTGCGTCTCGTCGTGGTCCCCGTGTTCGTCGCCGTCGGCAGCCAACAGGTCGACGCCGGCCCAGGCCTCGACGGTCGGTACGTCGCTCCCGTCGTCACGGAGGTTCCGGCGAATCCGGTCGGCCCACGGCTGGAACCCGTCGCCGACGTACAGGAAGGCGTCGGCGTCGAGGACCCGGCGCTGGACGGTCGGGCCCGGTTCCCAGCCGTGGCCGTGCTGGCCGAAGGGAACGAGGTTCCCGACGGATAGAACGTCGCCGGCGACCGCCGAGGCGAAGTCCGAGACGACGAAGAAGGAGGACTCTGCGGTCTCTCCGGTCGCGGTCCCGTCTGTCGATCCTGACCCGCCCGTCGTTCCCCTGCCGAGACAGCCAGCGAGTCCGGTGAGCGCCGCACCGCTCGTTCCGAGGAGGAATCGTCGCCGTGTCTGTGATCGCATATTAGCAAATCTACTTCTCTAGTTAATAACTCTTGCCACAGCAATCAAGGGTGTTGTTAACGAGTGAGAGTGTCCGGGTCGCTCCGCAACCACTAAACGCCGTCCACGCCTGAATCCGGTAATGGCCGACTGGACGGAGACGTACCGCCCGACGACGCTGTCGGAGGTGCGGGGGAACGACAAGGCCCGCGACAAACTGAAGCAGTGGGCCGAGACGTGGGACGACCACCGGGAGGCGGTCGTCGTTCACGGGAGTCCGGGCGTCGGGAAGACCTCGGCGGCCCACGCGCTGGCGAACGACATGGGCTGGGAGACGGTCGAACTGAACGCCTCGGACCAGCGCACGGCGGACGTCATCGAGAAGGCCGCCGGCCGCGCGGCGATGAACACGACCCTCGACGGGAGCGCCTCGGGCGGCACGCGTTCGACCCGACAACTCGTCGTGATGGACGAGGCTGACAACATCCACGGCAACTACGACCGGGGCGGCGCGGGTGCCATCACGTCGCTGGTGAAAGAGTCCGAACAGCCGATCGTGCTCATCGCCAACGACTACTACGACATGAGCCGCGGCCTCCGGAACGCGACCCAGGAGATCGAGTTCCGCGACGTGTCCGCCCGATCCATCGTCCCGGTCCTGCGGAACGTCTGCCGGAGCGAGGGCATCGAGTTCGAGTCGGACGCCCTCCAGCGCATCGCCGAGATGAACAGCGGCGACCTGCGCTCGGCGGTGAAGGACCTGCAGGCCGCCGCGGAGGGGCGCGACGCGATCCGACTGGAACACGTCGTCACGAGCGACCGGGACCGCTCGACCGACCTCTTCTCCTTCCTCGACGTGGTGATGAAGGAGGAGGGTGCCGAGGAGTCGATCACGACGGCGTACTCGGTGGACGAGACGCCGGACGACCTGACGAAGTGGATCGCCGAGAACGTCCCGAAGGTGTACGACGGGCACGAACTCGCGCGGGCGTACGACCACCTCGCCAACGCCGACCGGTGGCTCGGTCGCGTCATGGCGACGCAGAACTACTCCTACTGGCGCTACGCGACGGACAACCTCGCCGGCGGGGTCGCGGCCGCGCGCGACGGGACGAAAGGTGGCTGGACGCGTTTCAACCGACCGCAGTTCTGGCCGAGCAAGAACGAGACGCGGGACGAACTCGTCCAGCGCATCGCAGAGCGCGAGGGCGTCTCGATGGGGACCGCCCGTCGGGAGATGCTGCCCTTCCTCCAGACGATGACCCACCACTGCAAGCCCCGCGAGTTGACCGTGTTGATGGCGGCGGTCTACGAGTTGGACGAGGCCGGCGTCTCCTACGTCACGGGGAGTGGCGAGACGACGAACAAGGTGCAGTCCATCGTCGCAGACGCCGAGGAACTCCGCGAGGCGGAGATGCAGTCACACGCCGGGAGCGCCTTCGAGGGTGCTCGCCGGACGCCCGACGAAGAGGTGGAGGGAGACGACGGGGCGTCGTCCGACCTGTTGGACGACGCCGACGACGCCGACGACGCCGACAGTGGGAGCGAGGACTCGGACGACGACAGCCAGATGAGTTTCAGCGACTTCGGCTGAGCCGAGGACGCGTCGCCGGCAGTCGGGGAGGGGTAGAGCGTACGGCGACGGGCGGCTTCCGGGTCACGGACGACACGCCGAGTGACTCTCACGACGGGTCACGGCACTCGGGCGGAGACAGAGAGACAGTCCGGTCTCGTGGGTGTGGACCCGCGACCGCTCTCACATGTACATCCGGTCTTCCGGTTCCTCCTCGGCCGTGCGCTCCATCCGCTGTGCGAGTTCGCTGTAGTACTGCTGGACTTCGCTGGCGAACCCTCGCAGTGGCTCGGTATCCACGCCGAGGTCGTACACCTCGTTCACCGTCTCCAGAAGCCGAATCCCGGCGTCCACGTCCGGCGCTCGCGCGTGGACCGGCGTGACGTAGAGACCGACACCCAGCGGGGAGTCGAGTCCTTGCTCGACCAGCGCGGCGTTCACACCCGAGAGGAACCCGTTGCCCATCGCCGGGATCTCTCGCCCCGCGAGTCGGCGCTGGTGGTAGTCGTCCGTGGCGATGTAGTAGGTGCGGTGGTCCTCGGGACCGTGGGGCACCGGCACCCCCGAGAGAACCGCGATCTCCTCGACGCCGTTGTCCGCCGTCCAGTCGAGGATCGCCTCGCTGAGTGTCGCACCCGCGCTGGCCGGGACGAACTGCTCGCAGACCAGCACCGTCACGTTCAGATCGTCCCGCGAGTAGAGCCGGATCGGATGTCGGGGGCGTCCCTCCACGAAGGGCGTGATCGGGTCCAACCCCTCGGCGGTGATGTGCCCCTGCTGGGTCAGATCGAGATGCTCCACGAGGTAGTCCACCGCCGTCAACCCCGCGAGGCCGAACTGCGAGAAGCCGACGAGGAGCGTGTCGCTCGGCTGTGAGTCGTGCGAGACCGTGAAGTCCGTCGAAGTGGGTCCGAACCCGAACATGTCTCCGACTACGACCGCCGGTGTCAAATCCGTTTCCCGCACCTCGGCGGCACAGATCTTAGACGAGACCGACACCGACAGCGACCTCGCTGCTGGAATCGACTCCCACGACGACCGACACCGGGCGCGAGTACCTGCGACGAAACCGACGCGACAACCCGAACCACGACCGCCCCATCCCGAACGCTTTTTTCGGGGGCGGGAGAGGGTTCGGCCATGCTTCCCGCCGGGCTTGTCGCAGTCGTCGCCGTGCTGTCGTCGGTCGCCCGACCGCTCGCCGCGGCGCTGGGACGCCACGACTGGTTCGGCCAGACCGACGGGACGACGACCGGGACACCCGACGGCGGGGGGACGACCGGGACGCCGACGCCGACGCCCGGCGGCAACACCACCGCACCCAACGGGACCGGCGGCGGGGGCGGCACCACCGACGCGGGTGAGGCAGTCGTCGGGGCACTCCCGCCGGAACTCCAGGCAGTCGTCGAGGCACTCGCGGCGATCCCCGGCAGTCAGGTCGTCGCGGCTCTGATCATCGTCTTCACGGGGGCGTACCTCTCGAAGTTCCTCGTCCGTCTGCTCGCCCGCCCGGTCGCTCGGCGGTTCCAGCGCCAGTCGGTCGCACAGACCGTCCTCCGGGGGGTCCGGGTCGGGACCGTCATCTTCGCCGCGTTCGTCGCCGCCGACGTCCTCGATCTGGGGATCGGCAACGTCGTTCTCTCGGTGACGGTGTTCTCGGCGGTGCTGGGGATCGTCCTCGCACCCATCGTCGGGAGTGTTCTCAACGGCCTGTTCGTGCTCGCCGACCAACCCTACGAGATCGGCGACATGGTGGAGTTCGTCGACACCGGCCAGCGCGGCTTCGTCGAGGACATCACGCTCCGGTACACGAAGGTCTTCACGCTGGACAACACGTTTCTCGTCCTGCCGAACGCCTCGATCCGGGAACGCGACGTGTTGAACTACTCGGCCGAGGACGAACGCACTCGGCTCCGCCTCTCGGTGATCGTCACCTACGAGTCGGACATCCCGGAAGCCCGCCGGATCATCGAGCGGTCGGCCGCGAACGTCGACGACGTCATCGAGGGTGGGCCGGACATCCGGATCGGGAGCGCACGCTACCCCGCGAAGCCGACCGCCTACCTCGACACCTTCGGCGACCACGGGATCATGATCACCCTCCGCTACTGGGCGAAACGCCCCTACAAACTCCTGACCGTCAGATCGAAGGTCCAGACAGAGGTGTGGGAGGCGCTCGAAGACGCGGACGTCGAGATCGCCTACCCGCACCAGCACCTGGTCTTCGACGAGACCAGCGGCGAGGCACAGGTCGGTGTCCGGCACCGTGACGGCGAGGGCGGCGGCGACGTGCTGGGTGGCTCACCTCCCCGAGAACGGTGAGAGCGGCCCCCCGAGGTTTCGACGCGGCAGTGAGGTCGCCAGCGGTTCAGGAGACGCGTCGGTACTCGACGAAGTCGAAGTCTTCGCCCGTCTCGCGTGACGTCTCTCGCCAGTCGTCCCACCGGACTTCGGGGAAGTATCGGTCGCCCTCGTACTCGCCGTGAAGTTCTGTCAACACGAGTCGACCTGCGAGCGGCAGGAACGCCTCGTACACCGCCGAACCGCCGGCGACGTAGATCGTCTCGACGCCCATCTCGCGGGCCGCCTCGCGGGCGACGGACAGTGCTTCCTCGACAGAGCCGACCGCGACGGCACCCTCGGGCAAGTCCGACAGCGTCTCGGTAAGGACGACGCTCAGGCGATCCGGGAACGGTTCACCGAGGCCGGCGACGACGTTCTCGTAGGTCTTCCGCCCGAGGATCACCGGGTGCCCGGTCGTCGTCTCTTTGAAGTGCCGGAGGTCGGCGCTGTAGTGCCACGGGATCGACCCGTCCGCGCCGACGACGCCGTTCGCCGCGACCGCCGCGATCAGGGCGATCTCGATCTCGTCGTCGCCCGGATCTGCGTCGTCTCCGGCCGACGACTCGTGATCGCCGGTCATTCTGCGACCGCGAACTCGATGCCCGGCGCGGGGTCGTAGTCCCGCAACTGGAAGTCGTCGAAGGTCAACTCGTCCAGGGGAAGGTCCGAGATGTCGATCTCCGGGCGCTCGCGTGGTTCACGCGAGAGTTGTTCGAGCAGGCCCGGCACGTGGTCGTAGTGGTCACGCTCCTCCGGCGGAGCCGTCTCCGTCAGCCAGTCACGCACCGCGAGGTAGTCCTCGCCTGTCTCGGCGTCGGCCAGTCGGGACTGGAGGGCGTCGAGGTTGTCGCCGTACCACGCGCCCCGGTCGCCCTCGCCGCAGTAGACGTGCGCGTCGACCACGGTGTGGGAGAACTCGCCCGGTTCGAAGCCGGTGCGCTGGGCGATGGCCTCACACAGCAGGCTGTAACAGGCGATGTTGAACGGCACCCCGAGGGCGATATCGCCCGACCGCTGGGTGAGGTGGACGTTCAGATGATCGCCCTGCACGTTGAACACGAAGCTGTAGTGACACGGTGGAAGCGTCGAGACCGCCGCGTTCGCCGGGTGCCACGCGTTCACCACGATTCTGCGCGACTGCGGATTCTCCCGCAGGCTGTCGAGGACGTAGGCGATCTGATCGAACGTCCCGTCCTCGTTCGTCCACCGGTGGGCGTCGTCGGGCCACGACTCGCCCGGTAGCCGGTCCTCGTCCTCCGGGATCGGGTAGCGTCGCCAGAACCGACCGTAGGCCGTGTCGAGTCGGCCCTCGTCGTCGGCCCATGCGTCCCAGATGGCGGTCTCCTCGCGCAGGGTGCGGATGTGTTCTTCGCCCGAGAGGTACCACAGCAGTTCGTGGATCAGCGAGTTCCAGCGATAGCCAGACAGGTCCTTGGTCGTCAACAGGGGGAAGCCCTCCTGCAGATCGACCGTGTAGTGTCTCCCGAACCCGGAGACGGTGTCCACCCCGGTCCGGTTCGGTTTGTACTGCCCCTCCGACAACACTCCCTCCACGAGATCGAGATACTGGCGCATGAGGTCGTTGTCGGTGTGTCTGTAGCCGGGGCTATCAAACGTTGGCATCCGGCAGGTGTCGGGAAGACACAAATCCCTCCCCGCCAAAGGACTGCTATGATCCACAACATCGCACAGGGCGTCCAGGCGTTCACCAGCAACGCCTTCCTCGTCTCGGGCGACCGGACCGTCCTCGTGGACACCGGCGCGAACTTCGACGCCGTCTCGCACGTCCGCGACGACGTAGACGAACTCGACGCGGTGATCCTCACCCACACCCACGAGGACCACGTGGGGAACGTCGAAGCGGTTCGGGACGCGTTCGACGTGGAGACGTGGGGCTTCGACACCGACCAGCCGTGGGTCGAGAATGCCATCGCCGACGAGGAGACGGTCCGGATCGGCGACGACGACTACCTCGCGCTCCACACGCCGGGTCACAAGGACGATCACCTCTGCTTCTACGCCGAGTCCGCGGGCATCCTCTTTGCGGGCGATCTGATCTTCCAGAACGGGAGTTTCGGCCGCACCGACCTCGCAGAGGGCGACCGAGACCTGCTGATCCAGAGCATCGACCGCGTGCTGGGGACGGTCGACGAGTCGCTCTCGGAGATGCACGTCGGTCACGGGCCCAGCGTGATCGACCGCCCCTACGACGACATCGAACTGGCGAGCAGAGCCGCCAGAATGTACTGAACTGTCGGATTCCGCTTTCTGTGTCGACCCGTCTCAGACGGCGTCCAGCAGTGCGTGGTAGGCTTCGCGGTTCGCCTCAGCGACCGACGCCGGATCGTTCTGTGCCTCGCCGGACAGCGCGGGCAACTCGACGCGGGCGAGGGGATCGAGCATCTCCACGACCGCGCCGACTCGTTCCTCCAGTTGGCCGTCGCGGGCACTCCCGCGTGCGACCTCGCAGGCTTTCAGATACCGGTCGGCGGCGTACACCCGACAGCGCGTCGGTTCCACGACCGCGACCGCGTCGAAGCCCACGTCGTCGAGCGGGAGCGCGATGTCGCTGTACGACTCCACGACTGCGGTGTCCGTGGCGCGAATCCGGTCCGCCACGCGCTCGAACGCCGGGAGGTAGCGGTCGGCCATCAGATCGTTGAACTCGGGGATCGACGAGACGCGCGTCGCGTCGGCCAGTGGAAGCGTGTTCTTTACCAGGTCCGGCAGGTCGCCGTCCGACTCCGCCTCGCCGTTGACGACGAACTGCGTGTCGAGGTCAGTCTCACTTCCCCCGCCGGTCACCCGGTCGACGAGGAAGGTCCGATCCGACTCGCCGAGCAGCCCCTGTCTGCCGGGTGTCGGTCGCCAGAGTCGGTGAACCGGGTTGATCGCCTCCGGTCGGACGTCGCCAGCAGAGGCCGCCGCGAGGCGCGTCGCGTCCTTCCCGTAGAGGCGGCCGTCGCCCGTGGCGGCCTGTACGTCGTCGTGGTCGAACCAGTAGTCGTTGCCGGCGCGGGGTTTGAAACCGACCGGGGCGTGGTCCACCTCGGCGAGGTGTGCGAGGAGGCCGACCGAGAAGGTGGTCTTGCCGGCGTCCACGCGGTCACCGCCGGCGACGAGCAGTCTCATTCGGCGCGGCCGTAGTAGCCCGGTTCGTCGTCGTCACGGGGTTCGGCGACGACGAGGTCGTCCGAGTTCGTCATGATCCACGGGATGGCCCAGTCCAGCAGGACCGCCTCGGTCTCCTCGTCCAACTCGGCGTCCGGATCGAGTTGCTGGAGGAGTCGCGCGATCTCGTAGACGGTGTACATCTGGTCGGCTTCGAGCAGTTCTTCCGGCGTGTAGAAGTCACACGGGTAGAGGTCCGCGAACTCGTCTTTCGGCGTCGGCATGGTCCGCGCTACGGACAGGCGTCTGTAAACGGTGCCGATTCGGACGCCCCTCCGACGACCCACACTCTCGCCGTCGCCCGCCGCGCGTGTCGGCCGAATGTCTAACTCTGTCGGCAGGTGTGAAACTGGGTCGAACGACGCACAGGATCGTCGCGTTAGCCACGGGAAAGCCCACCGACGAGTAGTCGCGGTCGCTGCTCTGGCTGTCGTTCGTCCGACGACCTCTCAATTTATCACAAAAATGAATATCCACGAAGGCCTTCTACTGCACGTATGAGCGACGCGCCGGACCGCCTCGTCACTACCTTCGAAGATTACGGAGGCGAGTCCCTGCGGGACGTGTGGCTGTTCGACCAGTGGACACACCAGCAGTTGTACACTCGCGACGACGTGGCCTCCGCGCTCGAAGCGCTGGACGTGGACGGCTTCGTCGACAACGAACGGTACGGCTACGTCACCCGCGACACCTACGAGGCGCTGTACTACGCGGAGTACGCCTACACGGTTCGTGGCTTCGACACCTTCGAACAGTTCAGAACCTTCCTCGCCGACGAGGAGGACCGTGTCGGCGTCCTCGCGTCGTTCGACCGCCGGGACGGCGGCTACGACTGGGGGGCACTCCACGAGTCGGTATTGGCAGTCGCGGAGGACTACCCGGTCGCCGAGTTCGTCCCGGCCGAAGACGAGACGTAGCTGCCCGGGTGACGAGTCGCCGAGACTTCGGGTGTCGCCACTGGTCGGCTGGCGTCGAAAGAAGATTCGGGGTTGGACTTACTCGAACAGTTCGACGGCCTGCTCGTAGCGGGCACTCGGTTCGTCCCAGTCGACGACCTCGAAGAAGTTCTCGACGAAGTCGCCGCGGGCCGGCCCGTAGTCGTAGTAGTAGGAGTGTTCCCACACGTCGAGCGCGAGAATCGGGTGACCGCCCCAGATCGCACCCTGGTCGTGCTTGTCGACGACCACGTTACGAAGCTGGTTCGAGAAGGTGTCGTAGACGAGGAGCGCCCAGCCGGACGCGTTGCCGGCCGCGGCCTCGAACTCGCCCTTCCACGCCTCGTAAGAGCCGAAGTCCTCCGCGATGCGGTCTGCGAGCGCGCCGGCTGGCTCGTCGCCGCCCTCCGGAGACATGTTCTGCCAGAACAGGTCGTGCAGAATGTGCCCCGAGGAGTTGTGCGTGACGGAGCGGATCGCGCTGGCGGAGCTACCGAACTCGTGGTTCTCGCGGTTCTCGGCGAGGGTCTCCTCGGCGGAGTTCCAGCCGTTGACGTAGCCCTGGTGGTGGGTGTCGTGGTGCCACGTGAGAACCTGCTCGCTGATGTGGGGTTCGAGTGCGTCGTAGTCGTACGGGAGTGGGTCGAGTTCGTAGCTCATGATGATAATTCCTCCATCGAATACATACTCGGGATAGCTGTTAAAGGTTGAGGAGACGCACGCTAACACCTCACAACCGGGATCGACTCACACCGGTCACTCGGCTCTGAACACGTCGTATCGTCGCTCGTACTCCAACTCCTTCGCGACCCGATCTGCGACCTCGCGTGACGCCTCCCGCTCGACTATGTAGAGGGCGAGATCGAGTCCGGAGGTGACGCCGCCGGCGGTGAGGATGTCTCCGTCGTCCACGACGCGGGCGTCCACTACGTCCGCGCCGCTGGCGCGCAGGTCGTCCAGTGCCCCGTCGTGGGTCGTCGCGTGTCTGCCGTCGGTCAGGCCGGCCTCTGCCAGCAGCATCCCGCCGGTACAAACCGACGCGACCGTGACGCCCGCCTCGTGGTAGGCGTCCGCCGCCGCCGGAACCGCGCCCTTCTGCGCCTCCGCCCACGCGCCGGCCTCACTCCGGCTGTTCCAACCGCCGCCGGGGATCACGAGGAGGTTCGGCAGGTCGGCTTCGCTGTCGGCCGCGTCGGCCAGTACGCCGTCGGGTTCCACGCGCAGGCCGTGGCTCGCGGTGACGGTCTCGGTCGGGTCGAGCGTGACGAGTCGGGTCGAGAGGTCCGCGCCGTAGGCTGCTGCCGCGCCGAACACCTCGAAGGGACCGATCGCGTCGAGTTCGTCGAACCCCTCGTACAGCACGATGTCGATCTGGGTGGTCATACCCGTCAGTGGGTCGGCTACCGCTAAAAAGGGTGGTCGCAGCACTGGGTCGGCCGGTGAGGTGGTGGGAGCGTCGTCGGCCTCTCGGCTGTGACTGTGGGAACGACCGGACCTCCGCGACTACGACTGCGACTGCGACTCGATCGTGACGGCACCGACACCCGCGACCACGACGACGCCAACACCGCGAACCAAGACGACGCCAACACCGCGAACCGCGACAACACCGCAGACAGCCACCGCACCAGCACCGCTCCTCGTCGTAGCGCACCGACGAGAAGCCCGCACCCGCACAGCACCGCACTGCGAACAGCACAACAGACCGCGACCGCAACTGCACGGTACCGCACCTCGGCCCTCCCCAGCCTCGGCGGGGTTCTCCGCACCGCCCACCCTGCCTCCCTCGCGCGCGTTCCTCGCACGCGCCGACCGCAGGGTTCTGAGCACACGTCACGCTCTCGTCTATCCGACTCCGGCGACACCCCGGAACCCGGATCGGACGCGATCTGTTGCCGGTCGCCAGCAGCCGGGGAGGGATAGGGGAGACTACGACGACCGGGTTCCGGCATCTCCGACCCACAGTTCGACACGTTCGTCAGAAGACATTTCATTGCGGCGACCCGACGCGAGCACATGGGTCACTGTCCGAGTTGTGGCGACCAGATCCGGGAGGTCGTCGAGAGCGACACGGACGCACGGTACAGCGACGCGAACGTCTGGGAGTGTGAGTCGTGCGGCGCGGTGCTGGGTGTCACACAGATCGGCGTCTGACACGACAGCGTGGCAGACAGGCTCGGCTCTCCGGTCCGGCCCGTCGAGTCCGGGAGTCGTCAGGCCGTCGCGTTCACCGGATCGGCCAGCGGGTACAGCAGCACCGTCGTCGTCTCCGGTCGCTCCAGTGTTCTGATCGGTCGCTCGCCCACGAGAACCGTCACCGACCGGAAGTCGCTCGGGAGCGAAGCCGAGACGGTCGCGTGCGACCCGACCGGGCAGTCGGGCGGGGCGTCCCCACGCTCCGCGTCGCGGAACGAGAAGACGATCCGGTACCGACGGTCGCCGACCGCCTGCACCCGTGGCTCGGCGAGTTGCTGGTCGCGGTCGTGTGCGAGCGTGGCGTTGACCGTGACGAACCGGCTGTTGGCCTGCGACCCGGTGGCGATCCAGCCAGCGTTGGCCGGCGCGTCGGTGAGACACTGCGGGCCACCCCACGAGGCACTGGCGGGCGGTGCTTCCGGATCGGGCGGCGCGAGGGTGACCGTCCCCGGTTCCTCGCCGACCGTGGCGAAGCCGACGCCGAGGACGCCACCGAGGACGATACCGGCGAGTAAGACCGCGAGTGCGGACGAGTTGGAGGACATCGGTCGTAGTTCACGCGGCGGTGACAAGAACGTGCGGGGTCGGTCGTCCGGCGGGCACCCCGTGCGACTGCTCCGTCACTCGATCCGCGCTGTCAGCCCGTCACAGGAGCGACAGACACACAACAGCGCGTCCTGCTCCGACGACAGTCGCAGGTCGTGTTCCACGAGCGACCCGCAGTCCGGACAGTCCCGGAGGCGTGTCACGTCGGTCGACTCCTTCGGCCCGCCGAGCGCCACCACGCGAACCGTCTCGGTCCCGTCGTTGCGACCGCGCTGGAACTCGCCGGGGGCGAACCTGACCGTCTCGTCTGCGGCGACGACGACCTCCTCGGTCGGCCCCTCGCGGTCGCCGACCGCGAAGGTCAACTCGCCCGCGAGGACGTAGAACACCTCCTCCTGATCGGCGTGTGCGTGGTAGAAGGGCGCGAGGTGTGAGTCCGGTTCGACCTCGTAGTAGTTCACCGCCAGATCGGTCGTGTCGAGCAGTCGCCCGAGCGGCTTCATCAGGTCTGCACTGCTCAGAAACGCCTCGGCGTCTGCGACTCGCACGTGATGCATACCGGCGATTCGCCCGGCGAGACCCTGAGTGTTCCCCCGACGCGGGGACCGTCCCGCGAGACGCGACCGCCGCCGCCGTCGGCCGATCAGTCGTCGTCGCCGCGTGCGGTCTCGAACATCTCCAGCGCCCGCTCTCTGCGCTCGGAGTGGTCGACGACCGGGGCAGGGTAGTCCTCGGCGACACGCCGACGCTCGAAGTCGGTCAGTTCGTGCCACTCGTGGATGGCCTTCGGGGAGGCGGCGTCGAGTTCCGGGACGTACTCCTTGATGTACTCGGCGTCCGGGTCGTAGCGTTCCCCCTGCGTCATCGGGTTGAAGATGCGGAAGTACGGCTGAGCGTCGGTGCCGGTCGAGGCGGCCCACTGCCACCCGCCGTTGTCGTTGGCGGTGTCGTGGTCCGCGAGTTTCTCCCGGAACCAGTCGTACCCCTCCCGCCAGTCGATCAGCAGGTCCTTCGTCAGGAACGAGGCGACGATCATCCGGACGCGGTTGTGCATGTACGCTTCCTCGCGCAACTGGCGCATCCCGGCGTCCACGATGGGATAGCCGGTCTCGCCGTCCTTCCACGCCTGCAGGAGGTCCTCGTCGTTCTCCCACGCGATGTCGCGTTCGTACTCCTTGTAGTTCTGCGAGACGACCTCGGGGTTGAAGAACAGAACGTGCGTGTAGAACTCCCGCCACGCGAGTTGGGACTGGAACTCCTCGACCGACTCGACCGGCCCTGCCGAGTCGTCGCCGTCTTCTGCGTCGGCGTCCGCGTCCGTCGCCTCGGCTCTCGCCTGCTCCGTAGCCGCGTACACCTCTCTGATCCCGATAGTGCCGAACTTCAGGTCGGTCGAGAGGCGCGAGGTCGCGTCTCGGGTCATGTAGTCGCGGTCGGCTTCGTACCGGTAGATGGCGTCCTCGCAGAAGTCGGCGAGTCGCTCCCGTGCGGCCTCGGTCCCTGCCTGCTGTACCGTTCCCTCGGGGTCGTCGAAGCCCAGATCCTCGAGTGTCGGCAGGTCGTCTCCCGCTATCTCCGCGAGGTCGTCGGCGTCCGGTTCGGGGTAGGGGTCGTGCTTCTGTCGGTCGCGCCACTTCTTCCAGAAGTAGGTGTACACCGAGTACGGGTCGCCCGCGTTGGTGGTGATCGACCCCGGTTCGTGGTGGATCGCGTCGTGGACCGACTCGCGCGCTACGTCGGCGTCGTTCAGGGCCTGTCGGACCTCGCTGTCTCGCTCGCGGGCGAGTCCCGAGTAGTCCTTGTTCCAGACGACGCGCTCGGCGTCGTACTCGGCGGCCAGTTCCGGGAGTACCTCGCGGGGGTCGCCGTGCGCGACCACGAGGTCCGAGCCGTGGTCGCGGTACCAGTCGCGCAGGGTCGACAGTGCGTCGAGCATGAAGCGGACGCGTGGTGGCCCGGCGTGTGCGAGCACGTCGCGGTCGAAGACGAACACCGGAACGACCGGGCCCGCCTCGGACGCGACCGAGAGACCACGGTTGTCGCTCGCGCGCAGGTCCCGCCGGTGCCAGTGTATCTGCATACGCGAGCCACGGACGGCGTCGCCGTAAGGATACCGACCCGGTGATAGAAGTGGCCGACGCCCCAACACCACCTATGCGCGACGAAGCCGAGATCCGGGAGCAGTACGAGTTCCTCGAAGAACAACTCGCCGACGAGGAGATGCGCCACGAGGGCGTCAGACAGATGTTCACGTACTACAAACGCGCACTGGGCTGGGTGCTCGAAGAAGAGCACATGTGACTCTCGCCTGCACCACTAATGGACCGATCGGAGCGTGTGACCGGTCCAATCACACCGAGCCGAACCAGTTACGACCGCCGTGTCGCACCCGGTTGGACACTGCCCACGACGGAAGCGACCAGCCGGCACCCTCGCGTTCTGTCGTCCCTCGGGCGTCAGACTCCGTCGGTAGCTTTAAGTAAAAACACTCGGTACTATGGTGTGACGCTTCGCTTGGAGGGCCGAAGCGTCAGCGGGGACCAATTCAGGGCGGCAAGAATCCACGCACTCTTTGCGTGGCTTGCTTTCCTTTTGTGATACTCGACCGACCAGTAGTACACCGAGTCTCGACTCCCTCGTGGTACGCAACGAGACGGTGTGACGAGGTGCGTCACAGAACGCCGTAGTTCGTGGCTTTCTCGACGGGGCGACTCACTCGACAGACAGTGTCTCGTCGCCGCCACCGCCTTCGGGCCACTCCAGTTCGAACTCGATGCTCAGCTCCGGATTCCCGCCGCCTTTCGAGGTCTCGCGTTCGACCTTGACCTCGAAGGTCGGCCGCTCGGGGACGTCGAGGGTCGTCGACTGGCCGCCCGCAGCGAGTGTCACCGGGTCGCCCGCGTCGAGTTTGTCGGCGACCTGTCGGAGGTAGTCCGCGACTTCGGCTCTGGTCTGTTTGGTCTCGGTCTCGAACAGCACTTCTTCTGGCATACTGCGATGTACGTGACCGAGCGGTAAACTCGTGTCGGCGGGTCGCACCGACACCGCCACACCGACTCTCGCCGGGAGTTCGCCGAGTAGCCTGGGCCTACCGATCAGTTTGGTGTTACCTACCACATCAGTACCCAGTGGGGATGGATAGTTAGCAGAAAAGATCACTTTCGTTATCTTTCCCGTGGTAGAGTATTCAGGGTCTACGGGGCCTCGATACACTGAACGGGGGTGGTATGAGCGATATATTTATTTAATTCCGACAGTAATGTCTATCTGGAACTTACCAATGTACGACTTGACAGGCTTCCAGCGCGATCTGCTGTACGTCATCGCAGGACTGGAAGAGCCCCACGGACTGGCCATCAAAGAAGAACTCGAAGAGTACTACGAGAAGGAGATCCACCACGGCCGCCTCTACCCGAACCTCGACACGCTCGTCGACAAAGGGCTGGTCGAGAAGGGCCAGCGCGACCGCCGCACCAACTACTACACGCTGACCCGGCGCGGTCGGCGTGAGATCGAAGCGCGGGACGACTGGGAGTCGAAGTACGTCGCGGCGTAGACCGGTCAACGATCGGGTGCGTCGTCCGTGTCGGTAGCTGTCGGCTCGTCGATCCACTCCATGTCTCCCGTCTCCGCTCCTCTCTCGCCGTCGCTCACGCTGTTCTCGGCGTCGCCCGTCCCCTCACCGTCTGCTGCCACACCGTCCACGTCTGCGTGCGGTTCGGTGCCTTCGATCATGTGCGTCGGGTCGACCGCGTAGGGTTGGATCGGCGTCCCGGCGATCAGTTCCGGCAGGACGATGCGCGCGAAGTGGACGACCAGGACGAGCAACATCGGCGCGAGGAAGATCCCGTACCACCCGAACAGTAGTGGGCCGAACGTGTAGGCGATCATCACCGCGCCGACGTGGAGACTCCGGCCGGAGACGTAGGGCCTGAGCACCAAGTCCGGAATCGTGTCGACGATCACGAACGACACCCCGGCGAAGACGGCGACGAACCACAGCGCCTCCTGCTGACCGCCGAGGATAGCCACGAGACCCATGTACGCCGCGACCGGGACGTAGACGAGTTTCATCCCGACGACCGGGATGAGGCTGGCGACACCCGCGAGCAGGCCGACCAGCGCGGCCGCCGGGATGGCGACACCCTGTGGCGCGACGGTGTTCAGCAGTGAGTAGGCGATGACACCGATCGTCCCCGTCAGCACCGCGTTGAGGATGTTGCCGAAGAAGATGTTGTTGAAGTCGCGGTCCACCGCGCGGAGGTACGCCTCGAGGACGCCGGTGTCGTCCCCGAAGCGGCCCCGGACCCATCGGGCGAGTTTGTAGTCGTCCCGGAGGAGGTAGAACGCGAGCGCGAGCATCACGAACAGGTGGATCGCACCGATGCCGACGAAGCTGATCGAGTCGCCGATCTGCCCGAGTGAGTTGAGGAGCGTCTCGACCGTCTGCTGGCTCACCAGCGCGTCCGGCCCGGACTCCCGGACGGTCTGGAACAGTTCGTCGGGACCGGAGACCGTCCCGGTCGCGTTGAGGTACGGCTGGAGTGCGGCGACGGTCGTCCCGCCCTCACCCCCGTTCAGATACGGTCTGATCTGCTGGAGGCCGACGGCCAGCGCGTACAGCATCAACAGCAGGGCGGGGAGTGCGAGCGCGAACAACGAGACGGCGGCCGCGAGGCTGGGCGGGCGGAGCCGACGCTTGAGTCGGCGGTGGATCGGCCGGGTCGCGTAGTAGATGAAGACGCCGAAGACGAACGTGCCGACGAACGAGTAGAGGACGAACCCCAACGCGCCCACCAGCCCGAGTCCCAGCGCCCACCACGCGAGGCGCGACCGGTCCATGTCGAGGAGGGCCATGCTCGAATGCGTGCGACCGGGGGCCAAAAAGCTGTCGTCAACCCGAGTTGTTCGGCGTAGGGGACACCTACTCGGTCGGTACCGACCGGTCTGCGACCGGCGGCCGACAGATCGCGGGGGTACCTTCCGTCCCGCGAGTCGGTTCGACAGTCGCGGCGTCGGACCACCGTTTTGATATGCGCCGAACGTCAGATTCGGGTATGGACGACGTGGACGACCAGTACAGCCCCGAGGACGTGGAGTCCTCGGTCGAGGCGTACTGGGACGACAACGAGGCCTACGACGCGACGGAGGAGGCACACGCCGACGACCCGGCCTTCTTCTTCGTGGACGGGCCGCCGTACACCTCCGGACAGATGCACCTCGGGACGGCGTGGAACAAGACGCTGAAAGACGCCATCATCCGGTACAAGCGCATGGAAGGCCACCGGGTCACCGACCGACCGGGCTACGACATGCACGGCCTGCCCATCGAGGTGAAAGTCGAGGAGGAACTCGGCTTCGACTCGAAGAAGGACATCGAAGAACACGGGATGGAGGCGTTCATCGACGAGTGCAAGGACTTCGCGGAGCGCAACCGCGTCAAGATGGACGACGACTTCCAGTCCATCGGCGTCTGGATGGACTGGGACGACCCCTACAAGACCATCTCGCCGGAGTACATGGAGGCGACGTGGTGGGCGTTCCAGCAGGTCCACGAGAACGGTCTCGTGGAGCAGGGCAAACGCGCCATCAACCAGTGTCCGCGCTGTGAGACCGCCATCGCGGACAACGAGGTCGAGTACCACGAGATCGAGTCCCCGTCTATCTACGTGAAGTTCCCTCTGCGCGACCGCGAGGGGAGCCTCGTCATCTGGACGACGACCCCGTGGACCGTCCCGGCGAACACCTTCGTCGCGGTGGACGGCGAGATGACCTATCAGGCCGTCCGCGCGGAGAAGGACGGCGACTCGGAGGTCCTCTACCTCGCGGAACCGTGCGTCGAGGACGTCCTGAAGGAGGGTCGGTACGAGGACTACGAGGTCCTCGAGGAGTTCACCGGCGAGGACCTGGTGGGCTGGGAGTACGACCACCCACTCGCCGACGAGGTTCCCGACTACGCCGACTTCGAGGGTGCCGGACAGGTCTACACCGGCGACTACGTCGAAGCCGACCGAACTGGCCTGGTTCACTCTGCGCCCGGCCACGGGCAGGAGGACTTCGAGCGCGGGACCGAACTCGGGCTGGACGTGTTCTCGCCCGTGCGCGGCGACGGCACCTTCACCGCCGAGGCCGGCACGTACGAGGGTCAGTTCGTCCGGGACGCGAACGACGACATCATCGCCGATCTGGACGCGAACGGCTATCTGCTCGCCTCGGGCACCCACCACCACCGGTACGGGCAGTGCTGGCGGTGTGACACGGACATCGTCTTCCTCGCGACCGACCAGTGGTTCATCACGGTCACGGACATCAAAGACGAACTCCTCGACAACATCGGGGACAGCGAGTGGCACCCGCAGTGGGCCCGCGACAACCGATTCCGGAACTTCGTCGAGGACGCGCCGGACTGGAACGTCTCCCGCCAGCGCTACTGGGGCATCCCGCTCCCGATCTGGGTCCCGGCCGACGAGACCGGCCCGTTCTCCGACGACGAGATTCTGGTCGTCGGCACCCGCGAGGAACTCGCCGAGCGTGCCGATCAGGACGTCGACCCCGACGAACTGGACCTACACCGACCCTCGGTCGACCCGCTGACGATCACCGAAGACGGGACGACTTACGAGCGCGTGCCGGACGTGTTCGACGTGTGGATCGACTCCTCGGTGGCGACGTGGGGGACGCTGAATCACCCGTCTGCGGGCGCGGACAGCGAGTTCGACGACCTCTGGCCCGCCGATCTGATCGTCGAGGCGCACGACCAGACGCGCGGCTGGTTCTGGTCCCAGCTCGGGATGGGGACCGCCGCGCTGGGTGAGGTGCCCTACGACGAGGTGCTGATGCACGGCTTCGCCAACGACAAGGACGGCCGGAAGATGTCGAAGTCGCTCGGCAACATCGTCACACCTCACGAGGCCATCGAGCGTGCCGGTCGCGACCCGCTCCGGGCGTATCTGCTGAGCCACGACCAGCAGGGCGTCGACCTGTCGTTCGAGTGGGACGGCCTGAGCGACGTACAGCAGACGCTCAACATCTTCTGGAACGTCTTCCGGTTCCCGGTCCCGTACATGCGTCTCGACGACTACGATCCCAGCGAGGCCGACCTCTCGGACGGCGACCTGTCGGTCGTCGACGAGTGGGTCCTCTCGCGGCTCCAGACCGTCGAGCAGGAGATGAGCGACGCGTGGGACGACTACGAGGTCCACGAGGCGCTGAACACGCTCCTCGACTTCGTGACCGAGGACGTCTCCCGTTTCTACATCAAGGCCATCCGTCACCGGATGTGGGAGGAGGAAGACTCCCCGAGCAAGCGCGGCGCGTACGCCACGCTGTCGACCGTGCTGGGCGAGGTCGTGCGCCTGCTCGCGCCCTTCACGCCCTACGTCGCCGAGGAGGTGTACCAGCATCTCGATGGCTCGGCCACCACGGTCCACCAACTCTCGTGGCCCGAAGCCGACGCGGACCTGCGTGACCCCGAACTGGAACGGAACGTCGCCGTCCTCCGGCAGGTCGAGGAGGCGGCCGCGAACGCCCGCCAGCAGGGCGGCCGGAAGCTCCGGTGGCCCGTCCCGCGCGTCGTCGTGGAGAGCGAGGACCCAGCAGTCCGCGAGTCGGTCGAAGCACTCGCGGACCTCCTCTCGGAGCGCGTCAACACCCGCGAGGTGCAGGTGACCGACCGGTTCGGCGAACTCGTGCAGGTCGCCGAACCGGAGATGTCGGTCATCGGGCCGGCGTTCGGTGCGGACGCCCAGAAGGTGATGGCCGCAGTCGAGGGGGCGACCCGCGACGAACTCACCGAGGAGGGCTCCATCTTCGTGACGGTCGAGGGCGACGAGTACGAACTGACCGACGAGATGGTCGGCTGGCGCTCCGAACCGCCGGAGAACGTCTCCTCGGCCGACTTCGAGAACGGCACGGTGTACGTGGACACCTCGCTGACCGACGAGATCGAGTCGGAGGGGTACGCCCGCGACATCGTCCGCCGGGTGCAGGAGATGCGCAAGCAACTCGATCTCGACGTCGAAGCGGAGATCAGGACCGCCGTCGCGGTCGCCGACGACCGGGTCGCCGGCTTCGTCGACGAGCACCGCGAGTTCATCGCCGAGGAGACCCGGACCGCCGAGTGGGCCGACGACACCGCCGACCTCGCTACCGTCGAGGAGTGGGAGGTCGAAGGTGTCGCGGTGACAATCGGCATCGAACGGGTCGCGGTGGACGAACAGACCGCCGACTGAGCCAGCGACAGACTCGACAGGACCCTCTGCGACCGACTCGTTCGGGTTCACCTTCGTCTCTCTCCGACACGTCCCCTCGACGACGACAGTCACGACCTTCTGACACGTCACCCTCCGAGTAGAAGCGGAATTCTGCGCGTACTTATGTCTCTATCGGTGGTCTCTCCGGTCATGCCTCTGCTCACGACACTCTGCCGGCGTGCGCCCTCGGCGGCCACCCGCCCGCGCGACTCTCTCGCCGACCTCCGCACCGCGATAGCCGGGACGACCGCGACGTTGCTCGCGCTTCCGGTCTACCTCCTGCTCGTCGGCGCGCTCTTGGCCGGTGTCCTCCCTGACGGCCACCTCGGGACCGTCGCCGGCCTCCTCGCGCTGACGGCCGGTCTCCGACTCGCTGTCGGTGTGACCGACCTCTTCTCGTCGGCATAGCCGACCCGACGTTCCGACACGAACTGGCAGACCGTCTCGACTCTCACTTCCGAAGGGCATCCACCGGTCGCTCGTTCGCCGCCTTCCACGCCGGGTACAACCCACTGAGCACGCTCGTCACGAGGCCGAAGCCCATCGCCAGCAGGACGTACAGCGCGTTCGTCGCGGTGAACGTCGCCAGCGGATCGTTCAACACGACCTGATTCAGGACCATCCCGGCACCGACCGAGAGGATCGCACCCACGACGCCGCCCGCGAGTCCGAGCAGGCCCGCCTCGACGAGGATCACCTTCACCACGTCGAACTTCTGGACGCCGACCGCCCGGAGGACGCCGATCTCCTCGCGGCGCTCGATGGTGCTCATCAGCATCACGTTCAGGATGCTCACGCCCGCGACGACCAGCGAGATGGAGCCGACACCGATGAGAAAGGCGTTCAGGATGCCGAAGAACTGGTTGATCGACTCCGTGATCGCGCCCAACTCGAAGACGGTCACGCGTTGTTCCCGCCGGTTCAGCGACTCCCGGACCGCCATCGCGGTCGCGTTCGCCTCCTCGCCCGTCTCGGCGTTCACGACCACCTGCGAGAAGCCGTCCTCCTCGAAGTCGTTCGGCGGGACGATCACGGCGTTGTTCGGGTTCACCGGCGAGAAGCCGTCCTGCTGGACCAGCACGGCCTTCACCCGGTACGTCTGGCCGTCCAGTGTGATGCTGTTGCCGGCCCGGATGCCGAACCGGTCGGCGACCGCCGCGCCGACGACTGCGCCCTCCCGCAGTTGGTCCGGCACGCGCCCACCCGAGGCCTCGTACAGCGACCCGGGTGACTCCATCCCGTAGACCGTCACGACGCTCCTGTCACTCCCGCGTTCCAGCACCGACTGCCGCGTCTTCACCGGCACGACACTCGCCCCACCGGCCGCGCGTTCGATGTTCACCACGTCCCGGTCCGACAGTTCTTGCACCCCCTCGCTGAACGCGGGGGAGACGATCACTTCGCTCCCAATCTCGCCGAGCGAGGAAGTCGCGCCGGTCTGGAGGGTCGCACCGAACATCCCCAGCGAGGCGATGGCGAGGACGCCGATCACGATGCCGAGCACCGCCAACCCGGACCGGAGGCTGTTCCGCGAGAGGTTCCGCCGGGCCATCAGCGTCGCCGGGAACCGGCGGGAGAGTCTATCGAGAAGCTTCACGTCCCGTAGTCGTCCTCCTCCGTCCGGATCAGCCCGTCCACGAGGTTGATCGTCCGGTCGGCGTACTTCGTCACCTGCGAGTCGTGGGTGACCGCGATGACGGCCACGTCGTCCTCCTCCTTGATGCGGGTGAACTCCTCCAGGATCGTACGACCGGTCTCCCGGTCGAGGTTCCCGGTCGGTTCGTCGGCCAGCAGGATGCGGGGTCGGTTCACCAGCGACCGCGCGATGGCGACGCGCTGTTTCTGGCCGCCGGACAACTGGTTCGGTCGGTGTTCGAGTCGGTCGCCCAGTCCGACCCGCGAGAGGAGGTCGATGGCCCGGTCGTGGGCGGTCGGGTCGTCGTCGAACAGCGTCGGCACTTCGACGTTCTCGGTCGCCGTGAGCGTCGGGATGAGGTAGAAGTTCTGGAAGACGAAGCCGATGGAGCGTTTCCGTTCCAGCGTCATCTCCTCGTCCGAGAGGTCGGTCACGTCACGCCCGTTCAACAGCACGACGCCCTCGGTCGGTGCGTCGAGGAGACCGAGCACGTTCAGCATCGTGGACTTGCCACTGCCGGAGGGACCCATGATGGCGACGAACTCGCCGGGGCGGGCCACGAAGTCGATCCCCTTCAGCGCCTCGACGATTTCGCCGCCGGTGTCGTACCGTTTTCTGACGCCTCGGAGTTCGATCACCGGGTCGACATCTGCGAAGTCGTCGGTGTCGATCTCGTCTGCACGTTCGCTCGTCTCCTCCTCGTCGCCGGTCTCGTGTTCGTCTGCGTCTGCAGTCCCGAGGTCTTCCTCGTCGTCGACCACCGGTTCCGCTGCGTCTGCGACCTCGGCGTCTCCCTGCTCGCCGGTCTCGGCCACCGCGTTCACGTCTTCAGGGTCGTCGGTCTCGGCAACCGCGTTCACACCTTCAGCGTCGTCGCTCTCGGCCAGTACGTCCTCGACGGACCACTCGTCGTCCCGGCTCATCGGCGGTTCCGGTAGAACAGGTAGCCGACCAGCGCGAGCCCGGCGACGATCACGACGCCCCCGCCGAGCACCAGCGGGAGCGAGAACCCCGTCTGTTGCTGTTGTGACTGTTGGGCTGGCTGGGCGTTCACGTCCGACACGTCCACCTCGACCACCTCCGAGACTCTGCTCCCGTCGGCGATGTAGCTGATCCTGACCGGGACCGTCTCGGTGCCGGCGTCCACGTCGGCGTAGAGGTCGAACGACACGAAGTCGCTCGCCGGGACGGTACCGACGAAGTACTCGCGGTAGGGGCGGGCCGGCCGTACGCCGTCTGCCGGGACCACCGAGAGGACCACGCTGTTCACCTCGCCGAGGCCGACGTTGCTCGCGCTCCCGGTGAGGTGGAGCCGACCACCTTCGGTCTCCACGTCCACGCCGGTCAGCGAGACACGACCGGGGTTCGCCGCGTAGGCCAGCGTCGTCGTCGCCTCGCCGGCCTGTCCCCCGGTCTCGTAGTCGGCGACGACGCGCAGGTCGCTCGTTCCCTGCCCGGAGACGTTCACCAGCACGGTGTCGCTCGTCCGGGCCGGGAGGTCCGGCGCGGAGGTTCGACCGACGACCTGGCCGTCTCGTTCGAGTCGGACCGTCAGTTCGGACAGCGGCGCGTTGCCGAAGTTCGACACGTCCACCGCGACCGGGGGCCGGGTGCCGTCGCCTCTGACCTCGGCCGCGACCGACACGTCCTCGTCGAGTTCGGCCACGTCGAGCGTCCGCGTCTCCGAGACGACACGGCGACTCCCCTCGTCAGTCAGGTACGACAGCGTGGCGTTCAGCGTCCCGTCGCCCGCCGCCTCGGGCGTCGCCTCGAACCGGAAGGTCCGCTCTGCACCGCTGTCGAGACGCGGCGAGACGCGGGTGTCGTTGGCGACCCGCATCCGCTCGCCGGCCAGCGTCAGTCGGAGGTTGTTCGCGGTGTCGGCCTCGCCGTTCGAGACCGTCACGCGCACCGGCACCTCGTCGCCAGCCACCGCGTCCTCTGCGTCGATGGAGAGTCGCGGGCCACTGTCACGGACGCGGATGGCGACCGGATACCGGAGTTGGAGCGGTTCGCCGCCGCTCTGGCCGTAGACGACGAGTCGGAGGTTCCGGACGCCCGATTCGCGGAACTTCACCGTCAGGGGCACGTCGACGGAACCGCCGGGCGGGACCGTGCCAACGTCGCGGACACGGGCGTACTCCTCGAACTGGCCGGGGCCGCTTCTGAGTGCGACCGCGTTGATCCGGTACGTGGCGGAGGGTTCGCTGGCGGTGCCGGCACCGTTCCGTATCGTGGTGGTGAAGGTGATCAGTTGGCCGGGGGCTGGCTGGTCGTCCGAAACGGTAACGTCGGTGATCGACACCTGCGCGGACTGCGCGACCGCGAACCCGGAGACCGACAGCGACGACGCGACTAGGAGGACCGTGAGGAGGAGGACGGCGGGGCGTTTCATCTACCGTACGTCTTCAGCCACCGGCGGCAAATAGTTGTGGGACGGAACGCCGGCGAGTCGTCGGAATCGCCGATCCCGCCGAGACGAGGTCGGTCGTCGTTCGTCGCCTGTCGCTCTCGCTCCGTCGTCGCCACCGATCACGCTCGCCCGGAGATTTTTATGCGGCTCCGGCACCACCTACCGGTGTGCACGTCCGAGACCTCCCCCTGCCCGATCCCGTCGTCGCGCACTACGAGTCGGCGGGGATCGGCGACCTCTACCCGCCGCAGGCCGAGGCAGTCGACGCCGGCGTCTGCGAGGGGAGAAACGTCGTCACGGCCATCCCGACCGCCAGCGGGAAGACGTTCGTCGCCGAGTTAGCGATGCTGACGGCCGGCGGGCCCGCCCTCTACATCGTCCCACTGCGCGCGCTGGCCCGCGAGAAGTACGAGTCCTTCGCCGAACTGCCGGGTGTCGAGGTCGGCATCTCGACGGGCGACTTCGACTCCGCCGGCGAGGGACTGGCCGACTACGACGTCGTCGTCGCCACCAGCGAGAAGGTCGACTCGGCGATCAGAAACGGCGCGACGTGGATCGACGACCTCGCCTGCGTCGTCGTCGACGAGATCCACCTCCTCGGCGCGGAAGGCAGGGGGCCGACGCTGGAAGTGACACTCTCGAATCTCCGGCGGCGGACACCCGGCGTCCAACTCGTCGGCCTGTCCGCCACCGTCGCCAACCCCGGCGAGGTTGCAGACTGGCTCGACGCCGAACTGGTCGAGTCCGACTGGCGACCGGTCGATCTCAGAACCGGCGTCTACGCCGAGGGGACGGTCGCGTTCGACGACGGGAGCGACCTCACCGTCGAGGTGCCGACCGATACGCCCGACGACCCCGAGACGGCCGCGACCGCCGAACTCGTCGCCGAAGCGGTCGACGCCGGCGGGCAGGCGCTGTCCTTTGTCCGCTCCCGGAACGAGGCCGAACAACTCGCGGCCCGACTCGCCGAGGACGACTACCCCGGCGCACCCGAGGTGGCAGACGCGCTCCGGGCGCTCGACCCGACCGACACCGGCGAGCGACTCGCCGACTGCGTGGCGTCGGGGGTCGCGTTCCACCACGCGGGCCTGCGGAGCGACCACCGCAGGCTGGTCGAGACCGCGTTCCGCGACCGGAAGCTGACGGCGCTGGCGGCGACTCCGACTCTCGCCGCAGGTGTGAACGTCCCCGCTCGCAGGGTCGTCGTCCGCGATCAACAGCGGTACACCGGCTCCGGGATGGAGTGGCTTCCGGTCCTCGAAGTCCACCAGATGTGCGGCCGGGCGGGCAGGCCACATCTCGACCCCTACGGCGAGGCGGTCCTCGTGGCGGACGCCGACTCCCGCGACGAGGTGACGGAGCGGTACGTCGGTGCCGACCCGGAGGCGGTCGAGTCGAAACTGACGGGCGAGCAGGCGCTCCGGACGCACGTCCTCTCGACGGTCGCGTCGGGGTTCGCCGACTCCGAGTCGGAGATGCTGGAACTGCTGTCGGCGACGTTCTACGCCCACCAGACACCCTCTGCCGACCTCTCGGGTGAGGTGAAGGCGGCGATCGGCGACCTCGTTCGGATGGAACTGCTCCACGCCGGCGACGGTCTCTCGGCGACCGACATCGGGTCGCAGGTGTCTCGGCAGTATCTCGCACCGGAGAGCGGGGCACGTATCGTCTCGGGGCTGCGGACCGTCGCCGGGATGGAACGCGTGACGAGTCTGACCGTCCTCGAACTCGTCTGTGACACGCCGGACGTCCACGACGGCTATCTCGGCAACCAGGAACGGGCCGCCCTCTACCAGTTCGCCCGCGAACACGCCGACGAGTTCACGAAACCGATGGGTGGCTCGGACGACTTCGAGGGGTGGCTCCGGGCGGTGAAGACCGCCCGCGTGATCGACGAGTGGCTGGCGGGGGAACCGGCGGACAGACTCGTGGAACGTTACCGGATCGCCCCGGGCGACCTGGAGTCCCGACTGGAGCGTGTCGAGTGGTTGCTGGGCGCGGCGGACGCGCTGGCGGGGGTGCTCGACATCGACGTGCCGAAGCTGACGGCGGTTCGGGCGCAGGTGGCGGCGGACGGCGAGTCGACCGACCTCGATTCGGGCGGGGCGAACGACTCCGGATCGGGCGAGTCGGCGACCGACGAAGCAGAATCGGCTACCGATCGGGACGCGACGACCGGGGAGGGCGACACACCGGCAGAAGACTGAGAGACCACCTGTCGCGGTCGTGACGCCCCGTCGCCAGACCGCGTCGAAGCTATCAGCTGAGGTGTGCTATTTCGTCCCATGCATCGGCGCGCCTTCCTCGCCACCGCCGGTCTCGGTGGTCTCGTCGGGATCGCAGGCTGTGCCGGGAGCGGTCCGGCCGGTAGTGGTGACACTGGTGGCTCCGGCGGCGGAAGCGGCACCCCCCGCCAGTCCGCCACCGCGACCGACGGGTCGCCGGCCAGTGTCCCGCCACCGGAGCGGTTCCGGAACGTCGAACTCCCGGTGCCGGAGGACGAACTGAATCGCGGCGCGAGCGAGGACGGCATCCCGGCGATCGTCGATCCGGTGTTCGCCGACGACTGGTCCGCGGTGGACGACTCGCTGTCCGACGACTCCCGCGTCATCGGCGTGGTTCGAGACGGGGACGCCCGTGCCTACCCACTCGCCGTGCTGAACTGGCACGAGATCGTCAACGACTCGTTCGACCTGCCGGTCCTCGTCACCTACTGCCCACTCTGCGGGAGCGGCGTGGTCGCCGACCGCCGCATCGACGGCCACCCGGCGGTCTTCGGCGTCTCGGGCCTGTTGTGGAACTCCGACCTCGTGATGTACGACAGTGTGACCGACAGCCTGTGGAGTCAACTCCTCGGGACCGCGATTCGAGGACCGGCCACCGGCACCGAACTGACGCTCTTGCCGGCGACGATGGCGACCTGGGGCGAGTGGCGCGCCGAGTACCCCGAGACGCGCGTCCTCCTCCCGCCGCCGGAGTCGAACACGGTGCGTGGTCGCCGGCAGGCGAGAGACTACGACCGCGACCCCTACGCCGGCTACGACCGATCGGCCCGCATCGGGATCGGCTACAACGACTTCTCGGACGACCGACTCGATCCGAAGGCGAGCGTGATCGGTGTCTACGCCGACGGCGTGGCACGGGCGTACCCCCGCGAAGCAGTCTGGGAGGCCGGCGTCGTCAACGACACCGTCGGCGACCTGCCGGTCGTCGTCTCCGCGAGCGTGAACGGGAGTCTCGTCGCCTACGACCGGCGGGTGGCTGGTGAGACGCAGAGCTTCGAGCGCGACCCGGCGACAGCCACCGGAGACGGTACCGGCGACCGAACCGCGAGTGCCGTCCTCCGTGCCGGCGACAGCACGTGGGGCCTGCTGACGGGCGAGGGTCGCGCCGGGCCGCTGGCCGACACGAGGCTCCGACGGGCGAACGACCGGTCACAGCTGTTCTGGTTCGCGTGGGCCGACTTCCACCCCGAGACCGAGATCTGGCGGCCGTGAGTCCGGGTCGGTCCCCCGACGAGTCCGGCCACCGACCTTCTATTCACTCTGTTCGCGTAATTGTCAAAACACAGATTTGAAAGTGCTGGCCTCGGTAGGCTGAGATGTCGGCAGGCGCGGGCGGCCACTCGTGCCTCTGACTGGCCGCCACGGCCTGTCGGCGTTCGTGGGAACGACTGCCGACTCCTCCTCGCTTCCTGCCGAGTTACCGCCCCTGCCACTCGGGGTCTCGGCCGTCGAGAAACGCGTCGATCCCCTCGTCCTTGTCCTCGGTGGCGAACAACTCGACGAACAGTTCGCGCTCGTAGTCGAGACCGGCGTCGAGGTCGCGTCGCTGGCTGGCCCGGAGTGCCTCGGTCGCGTGCCGCACGGCGATCGGCGGGTTGGCGGCGATGGACTCTGCGAGATCGTACACAGCCCCGTCCAGTCGTTCGGCCCCGACTGCCTCGTCGATCAGGCCGATCTCACTCGCTTCTTCGGCGTCGACGAGTTCACCAGTGAGCACGAGTCGCATCGCCTGCCCGAGTCCGACCAGTCGCGGGAGTCGCTGGGTCCCGCCACCGCCGGGCATGATCCCGAGTCCGATCTCGGGTTGCCCGATCTTCGCGTCCTCGCGGGCGATCCGCAGGTCGCACGCCTGAGCGAGTTCACACCCACCACCCAGCGCGTGGCCGTTGACACGAGCGACGACGGGGACGGGGCAATCGGCGACCGCCTCGTAGACACGCGGGCGGCGGCTGGCTCCTCGCTGGTCGACGACACCGCGCTCACGGAGTTCTGTCACGTCCGCGCCGGCGACGAACGCCTTCGCGTCGTCAGCGCCGGTCAGGACGACGGTCCTGACGCTCGGCAGTGAACTGGAGTCCTCGTCTGCTTCGGTCCCGGCGTCCGCGATAGCGTCGAAGACGGTCTGGAGTTCCGCGCGGACCGCCGCGTTCAGCGCGTTTCTGGCGTCCGGGCGGTCGATCACCACGGTCGTCACGCCCGGCGCGTCGGTTCCGTCCGGGCGCTCGTCGCGGAGCACCCGGAGGTGATCGGCACGCTCGCCGGCCTGCGTCAACTGGTCGTCCGGACTCGCGTCGTCGTCACTCATCGAACTCCCCCGAGACGCCGACGATGTCGCCGTCCTCCCAGACGTAGAACCCCTCGCCGGTCTTCTTGCCCAGTTTCCCGGCGCGGACCTTCCGGCGAAGCAGTTGCGGCGGGCGGAAGCGTTCGCCGAGTTCCGCCCGGAGGTGTTCGAGAATGTCCAGCCGCACGTCCAACCCGACCACGTCCCCGAGTTCGAGCGGTCCCATCGGGTGGTTGTAGCCGAGTTCCATCGCCGCGTCGATGTCGGAGGGAGAGGCGACGCCCTCCTGTACCATCCGCACCGCCTCGACGCCGACCGCGACACCGAGTCTGGAGGTGGCAAAGCCCGGCGCGTCGGTCACGGTGACGGCGGTCTTGTCGATGCCGGCGACGAACGACTCCGCGAACTGTTCGGTGTCGGTGTCGGTCTGTTCGGCGACGACGACCTCTACCAGCGCCATGATGTGGACCGGGTTGAAGAAGTGCAGTCCGACGAACCGCTCGGGGCGGTCGAGCGCGCTGGCGATCTCGGTGACGGACAGCGAGGAGGTGTTGGTCGCCAGCACCGCGTCCTCGGGCGCGAGCGCCTCGGCCTCGCACAGCACGTCCTGTTTCAACGCGGTGTCCTCCGGGACCGCCTCGATCACGAGGTCGGCGTCGCCGACCGCCGCGTCGAGGTCGGTGGTCCCCGCGAGTCGGTCGAGGGTCGCGTCGCGTTCGCTCTCGGTGACCTTCCCGCGTTCGACGCCGCCAGCGAGGTTCTCCCGGATCGACGCGAGACCCTCCGCGACGATCTGCTCGTCTACGTCGCGCAGGGTGACGCTGTGGCCCGCCATCGCCGCAACCTGTGCGATGCCGTGGCCCATCGTCCCCGCACCAAGTACACCGACGTTCATGATGGATCGGCCGGCCGGGGAGCGGTTAAGTGGTTCGGGACTCGCCGGCGTCGGCGACAGGTGACTCGGCCGCGTCGATCACCGGAGCACCGACACCAGAATCACCGCGCCGAGCAGGAGAAACACCAGCGCGGTCACCGGTTGTCCGCCGGTCGCGCCGAGGTAGGCACCGTAGCCGATGCCGGCCGCGACGACGCCGACGAACGTGCTCGCGCCGGCGTGGACCAGTTCCAGTCGGGTCGTGTCGGCCTCCCTGCCCAGTTGCTCGCCGACGCCGATGCCGTGTTCGCCGACGTCCCACGCCAACACCGCCGTCAGCAGGCCGACCAACAGCACCTCGGGACCGGCACCCTGCACCCCGGCGAACAGCACCCCGCCGACGAGCAGTGTCCCGCCTGCACCGAGCGTCCGGCGGCCGCCGGTCAGCAGCCCGACACCGACCGCGAGCAGTCCCGGTCCGGCGAGCGCCAGCCCCGAGACACTACCGAGCGCGACCGACAGTGCAGCACACATCCCCGCCAACACCGCGAGTGAGGTGCTGACGACCGCCGGCTTGCGGGTGATCTCGCTCACGCCGACCACCGCCCGCGCGCTCTGGTGATCTCCGCCGCCAGCGACTCCTCGCCCCAGTCCACGACCCGAAGTCCCGAGGCCCGCAGGCGACTGATCCGGTTCCGGCGCTGGACACGCGCCAGGCGGTGCCCCGGCGTGTCGGCGGTCGTCGGGTCCGGACTGACGACCGTCACGAGGTGGCCGTAGGCGTCCAGTCGCCGGGCGACCGAGGCCACGTAGTCGTCACACAGCGGCGTGAAGAACAGCAACTGCGCGTCCGAGGGGAGCAGTCGCCTGAGTCGTCTGAGCCTGATCGAGGGGAAGAAGTCCTCGCCGCTCGGCGTCGGTGACAGCGCCGGATGCGTCGCCAACAGTTGCCGAGCCTTCACCCGGTGGTCCGATCCCGACCCCGGCGCGAGCCACAGGTCCTCCGGGCCGAACGCCGCCACGCCAACCCGGTCGCCCCCGCCCTCCAACGCGACGAACGCGCGGCCCGCCGCGTCGACGCTACGCTCGACCGCGTTCGGGGCGTCCTCGCCCGCCTGTCGGTACGCCTCGGATCGCGCGTCGATCAACAGGACCACGGTGGCCGCGCGCTCCTCGCGGAACTCAAGCGTCGAGAGTTCGCCGGTTCTGGCCCAGCGGTTCCAGTCGATGCGCCGGAGTGGGTCTCCCGGACGGTAGTGGCGCGTCGAGTAGAACTCCACGCCGGTCCCGGCTACGTCGGTCGCAACTCGGCCGGTGTACTGGGTCGTCAGCCCACGGAGCGGCAGGTCGGTCGTCGCCTCCAGTCGAGGCGTACAGCGCATGGTCGTCTCCGTCTCCAGTGTCGTCTCGCGTTCCAGTGCGCCGCTCGGGTCGCGAGCGATCACCTGTGTCGGCTCCCAACTGTGCTCGCCCCGTGTCGCGTCGACGGTGTAGCCGAACGTCGCCTGCTTGCCGGGGCGGAGGGCGGTCCCGTGACGCGCCGACCCGCCCGACACAGACAGCGCCTTCGGCACGCCGTCGACGACTCGCAGGTCGGCGACTGGACTGTCACCGACGTTCCGAACCGTCAGCGTCACGCGCACGTCGTCGCCGGGTGTCGGCGTCGTGTCCGAGAGCTCCCGGTCGAGTTCGAGTGAGACGCTGGGCTGGCTGGCACTCCGGGCGTAGGCGGCGCAGGCGACCCCGAGTACGCCGGCCAACAGGAGCCCGGGCTGACGGGCGAGGATGGCGACACCGCCGGCGAGCAACGCGAGTCCAGCGGCTCCGATCCAGCGATTCGTCGGCACGGTCCGATCCAGCGAGCGCCGGTGCTCGCTCACCGGTCACCCTCCTGGAGTCGGACCAGTGCGTCAACCGTGTGCTGTGCCCCACGCGAGAACGCCGACCCACGACTGAGCAGGCCGCGAATCCTGGTCCCCAGCGGCACCTCCGGGGCGTTCCGACTCAGGAACCGGGCCGCCACCGGGTCGTCGGTCCACGAGCCGTCGTCGACCCGCTCCTCTGCGGTCTCCTCCGAGACGCCGGTCTGCGTGACCAGCGTCTCGACGGCGGCGTCGTACAGCGTCTGGCGGGCGCGCTTCCGGTGTTCGACGCCGTGGGGTGCCCAGCCGCCGAGTCCCTGCAGCTCCGACTCCAGTTCGTCGCCGGGCGTCGGCACCGAGAATCTGACTTCGGGGTCGCCGGTCTCCGCCGCGTACGCCTCCTGACTCCGGCGTTCGTTCACCAACCGGACGCCTTGGACGAGCGCCAGCAGGCCGACGAGCGTGACGAACAGGTAGTCCAGCGAGACGGTGCTGGCGAGGCCACGCTGGACGACGACGGCGAGACCGAACAGCGTGGTAACCACGCCGAGCAGGAGAGCAACGCGATTCACGCTGTTCCCTCCGAGTCGGTCGAGGTCACGCGCCGACCTCCCGGTTCGCTGACTGGTGGGGGCGGAAGTCGGGGACTGCGGGGGTTCGCTCCACGTGACCGGGTAGCACGATGGGCGGTTTAGGGGTTTCGGGACGCTCTCGTGGGTCCGAGAGACGAGCGACGGACCTCAGGTCAGTTCCGCGAGGAAGAGCAGAATCTGCGGGGCGACCAACAGGACGAGACCGACGACGATCAACAGGGCCGGCAGGATCAGCAGGCCCATGTCGGTCAACAGCCACAGGCCGAGTCCCGCGAGCACCGCGAGGACTCCGAGGATACGGAGCAACCAGACGAACGCGCCTTCCAGTTCCGAGTCGGCGACGACTTCGACGACCTCCAGTGCTTCGTCCATCGTTCACCCGCAGTATCACGGGCCAGACCTTTCAGTGCTGTGGCCTCTCGGTCTGCCGACCGCGCGTCGCGTCTCGTCGTCACTCGGCGTCCGCGTACGTTTCCTCGATCCGCCTGAGCGCCGACACGGCCCGTTCTTCTCGCTCGCTCGTCACGTCCTCGCCGCCGTAGCGAACTTCCTCGAACAGTCGAGTGAGTTCGTCCACGTCGTCGCTCGCCATCCCCGCCTCGACTGCGGCCGTGGCGAACTCGGCCGGGGTACTCGACCGGGGGTTGTCCACGTCGAGACTGTCGGTCATCTCGACCCACGCGCGGTAGACTTCGTTCTGCACGTCCGCGTCGCGTTCGATGCGGTCGGCGGCGTCTCCCGCCGCGCGGCCGACTGCGGCCACGTCCGGGTCCGGCCCGTCGTCGTCGGGGTCGTCGAACGACTCCTCCTCGTCGCCGCTGGCGACGAACAGCAGCAGGACCGACCCCGCGAGTGCGACCACGAGGAGGATGGCGAGAATGGCCGACGGGGTCGAGACGGTCTGGCTCGCTCCCTCCGCGAGACCGGACGACCCGCCACCGGAGGGGAGGATGCCGGTGCCGTTCGCCGAGGGCGCGGGGAACAACCCGCCGCCCGCCGCCGACCGGCAGGAGGTGAGCAGCGCCCAGACCAACCCGACCGGAATCCCGAACGCGAGTGTCAGCGAGGCGGGGACGAGGACGGTCCGGGTCTGGTAGTACGCGACCGCTCCCATCAGGAGGAACGCGCCGACGATACCGAGGACGACGAGCGGGTCGGCGAGCCACGGGTAACAGAAGCCGACCGCCATCCCGCCGCCGGCCGCCTCCTGTTGGGTGCCGAAGTCGCCGTCACTCCCGGTGCCGACACCCGGTTGCTCGGCCGGCCCGACGCCGAGTCCGCTGCCGCCTTCCTGGACGGTCGCGGAGTCGAGCGTGGCGGCGGCCAGCGAGAGGGCGACGACCGCGAGGACCGCGACCCCGACGGTCAGGGCGGTGTTCCTGTCCACGTACGATGGTAGCGCCAACCGTGGGTTAGGTGTTTCGGGTACGACACTGCGGCAGTTCGGGAGGGACGCGACAGAGTCACGTCTCGGAGGGGTGCCGGCGGGGCGTCAGGGGGACCACGAGAAGGGTGCCTCTGTCGGCAGTGGGGGGCGGTGGCGGAGTCGGTCTCGGTCAGGCGGCCCGGCGCGTCCGAAGCCATCGACGGAGCGCCGGGCCACGCCACAACAGGAGTCCGGACAGGACCAGCGCGGGGAACGCGATGACCTGCACGACGAGACGGAACGTCGGGTCGGCGGTGAACGGCGAGTAGACGAACGTCCCGAGCACGGCCGCCAGCAGGAGGTGGACGAGTCGATGCGTCGACCGTCGCCACGCTCGCGTCTGCTGACCGGTCACGGGACGCCACCTCGCCGCCGGGGGTCAGGGTCCTCGCGAGAGGCCGGGGGGCCGCCGGATTCGGTGGGGAGTGCCGACGCACTCGTCGTGTCGGTCATCGTCTCTGTCGAGCGACCCTGCCGATGTAAGTCGTTCCCCAACAGGTTGGCGACAGCTACGTACCCCCGCCCGCGAAAGGCGTCGTATGCTCAACGCACGACTCCGGGTCGCGCTCCCCCCGGACACGTGGATCAGCGACGTGTCACAGGGGTTTCCGAACGCCGAGTTCCGACTGTTGACCGGTGTCGCACTCGACGACGGCGCGCTCGAACTCGGCGAGGTACTCGGTGACGCGGCGGAGTCGGCGGTCGAGGCGGTACGGTCGCACCCGAACGTCGCGGACTACAACCTGCTGTACGCCGACGAGCGCCGGGCGTTGGGACGCTACCGGACCAGTGATGCCGGTCTGTACGAACTGGCCGCAGACACGACGTTCCCCCCGGAGTATCCCGTCATCGTGCGTGACGGGTGGTTCGTCTACGAACTGAGCGGCACCAGACAGGAGTTCGACGCGCTCCGTACGACGCTGGACGAGGCGGGACTCCGGTACGAACTCCTCTCGCTCGTCACGCGCTCGGAGTCGAGCGGACTCCTCACCGACCGCCAGCGCGAGGTGCTCGGTGTCGCACAGCGCGCGGGGTACTACGAGGTCCCACGCCGAACGACCCTCCAGACGGTCGCGGAGCGCGTCGACATCGACAAGTCGACCGCCAGCGAGATTCTCCGCCGGGCCGAAGGTCGACTCGTGGACTGGTACTTGCGCGAAGAAGCCGACCGGTGAGCGTGTCCATCGGAACAGGCGCTCACGCGATACCGTCTGCCACCAGTCGCTCGGCGACGGCGTGGGCCTCCCGCCGGATGCGGTCGGCGTCTGCCACGACCACCTCGCCGTCACGCTGGCAGACCTGCCCGTCGACCATCGTGAACTCCACGTCGTCGCCGTGTGCCGAGAAGACGAGGTGCGAGAGCGGATCGTACAACGGCGTCGCGCGTGTCACGTCTGTCGTCAGTCCGACGACGTCGGCACGCCAGCCCTCCCGGAGTCTCCCGACTCGGCCGAAGCCGGCGGCTTCAGCACCGGCGACGGTCGCCATCTCGAAGACGGCGCGGGCCGGGAGCGCCTCCGGGTCGTAGCCCTCGACCTTCTGGAGGACGCTCGCCTGCTTCATCTCGGTGAAGGGATCGAGCGTGTTGTTGCACGGCGGGCCGTCGTTGCCCAGTGCGACCGTGATGCCGCGCTCGCGGTAGTCGGTGATGGGTGCGACGCCGGAGGCGAGTTTCATGTTCGAGGAGGGGCAGTAGGTGACGTTCGTCCCGGTCTCGGCCAGAATCTCGCGTTCCCGGTCGTCGGTGTGGACACAGTGGGCCAGGACCACGTCCTCGCCGGTCAGACCGACCTCGTGCAGGTACTCGACGTTCCGCATCCCGGTTCGTGCCTCGACGGTGGCGATCTCGTCGCGGTTCTCGCTCGCGTGGGTGTGGATCGTCACGCCCTCGTGGCGATCCGCGAGGTCCCGACAGCCTCGCAGGCAGGCCTCGGAGCAAGTGACGGCGAAGCGCGGCGTCACGGCGTACCGGAGTCGGCCCTCGGGGTCGTGGTACCGCTCGATCAGTTCCTCCGAGCGCCCGAGGCCGGCGTCGGTCTCCTCCTGCAGGTCCGCCGGCGAGTCCCGGTCCATCAGCACCTTGCCGAGTCGGCCCCGGATACCCATCTCGCGGGCGGCCTCGAAGGCCTGTTCCGCGTGCGCGACCGAGAGGTGGTCGATCACGGTCGTGACGCCGGACTCGAGCAGTTCGAGGTAGCCGAGTTCGGCGGCGACCCGCATCTCGTCGGCCGAGAGGCTGGCCTCCATCGGGAGCACGTGGTCGAACAGCCAATCGAGGAGCGTCGCGTCGTCGGCGATACCCCGCCCGAGGCTCTGGACCGAGTGAACGTGCGCCCCGACCATCCCCGGCGCGAGGAGGTCGTACGACTCCTCGACGTGGTCCGGATACTGCTCGCGGAGGGTGTCTGCGTCGCCGACCGCCGCGATCACCTCGTCGCGCACGACGATCGCACCGTCCTCGACGACGGTCTCCGCGTCGGCGACGACGGTTCCGGTGAGTAACATTCCCGCCCGCACTGTGTGACGCCGGGATAAGAAAGATGCGATGCAGTCGTCGGTGCGGGAGTCCGGGTGTCACAGCCGTCACCGGACGACCGATCACCACACCGGGCCAGCGACGGAAGCCACGACGCCGGCGGTCGCCTCAGCAGGCACGGTCGATCAGTCTTCGTCTTGGTCCTCGCCCTCGAATCGTTTCCGGACGCTCTCGGCGTGGCCCTCCAGCCCTTCGGCCTCCGCCAGCGTCGTGATCGTCGCCGAGAGGTCGGAGAGGCCCTCGCGGTCCAGTCGCTGGACCGTCGTGGAGCGCACGAACTCGTCGACCGACAGGCCGCCGTACACCTTCGCCCCGCCGTTCGTCGGCAGGACGTGGTTCGTCCCCGAGGCGTAGTCGCCGGCCGCGACCGGCGTGTGCGGGCCGAGGAAGACGCTCCCGGCGTTCGAGATGCGATCCAGCAGGGCCTCGTCGTCGTCGGCCACGATGGAGAGATGTTCGGCGGCGTACTCCTCGGCGAACAGCACCGCCTCCGACATCGACCGCGCGAGGAAGACGCCCGACGCGTCGTTCGCCAGCGCCGACTCGACGATGTCGGCCCGCGCTCGCTCGGGTGCCTGCGCCTCGACTTCCGCGGCGATGGCTTCCGCAGTGGCCTCGTCGTCGGTCACCGCGACGACCGACGCCTCCGGGTCGTGTTCGGCCTGCGCCACCAGATCACTGGCGACGAGCCGCGCATCGGCGGTCTCGTCGGCGATCACCAGCACCTCGGAGGGACCGGCGAGGAAGTCGATCTCCACGGTGCCGCGCACCTCGGCTTTCGCCGCCGTCACCCACTTGTTACCGGGGCCGACGATCTTCTGCACACCCTTCACCGTCTCGGTGCCGTACGCCAGCGCCGCGACCGCCTGCGCACCGCCGGCGGCGTACACCGCGTCCGCACCCGCCTCGTGGATCGCGGCGAGCGTCACCGGGTTCATCTCGTCGGCCGGGGGCGTGGCGACCGCGACGTGGTCCACGCCGGCGACCTTCGCCGGGACGACGCCCATCAGCACGCTGGAGGGGTACGCGGCGGTGCCGCCGGGCGCGTAGACGCCGACCCGGTCGAGCGGCCTGAACCGGCGACCCAACTCGCGGACGCCGGCCGAATCGAACGACTCGCGCCAGTCGTCGGGCACCTGTCGCTCGTGGAACTCGCGGACGTTGTCGGCCGCCTCGCGGATCGCGGCCAGCACGTCGTCGTCCACCGACTCGTGGGCACGGGCAACGTCGTCGGTGATGTCGATGTTGCCGACCTCGACGTCGTCGAACTCGCGGGCGAAGTCGCGGAGGGCGACGTCCCCCTCTGCGCGGACGCGCTCGGTGATCTCGCGCACGTCGCTCCGGACCGCGTCGATCCCGGCGTCCCGGTCGAACAGGGCGCTCCGGGCGTCGGGACCGAGATCCGCGATAGCGTGTACGTCCATACCGGATCGTGGGGTGGCTCGTGAAAAGACGTTCCGGAAGCGGTCGCGGTCGTGGTCTGTCCCGGAGACGCCACCATCTCGCAGAGGCTCCGACTGCCGACCGGCGACGTTATCAGAATCGCAGACGCAGGACCGGGCATGACACCACTGCGCGTCGCCGGGATCGGACTCGGGGACCTCGGTCGGACAGAACTCCACGTGCTCGCCGGGCTCAGAGACGTCGAGATCGTCGCCGGTGCCGACGTCTCCGAACAGGCCCGCGAGCAGTTCGCACAGGACTTCGACGCGCCGACCTACACGGACTACGAGGAGTTGCTCGACACCGAAGATGTGGACCTCGTGAACGTCGTCACGCCGCATACGCTCCACTACGAACAGGCGAGAGCGGCGCTCGACCGGGGTGTCCACGTCCACCTGGAGAAGCCGATGGTCACAGAGATCGAACACGCCGAGGACCTGATCGCCCGCGCCGACCGAGCGAACCTCGTGCTGGCGGTCGGCTACCAGCGCCACTTCGACGACCGGTTCCGCGAGATCCGCCGACTCCTCGACGCGGGCCGGATCGGGACGCCCCACATGGCGACCTGTCACCTCGAACAGATCTGGATCGAGTGGGCGGTCCGCCAGTGGCGCGGCAAGCCCGACCTCTCCGGCGGCGGCCAGTTGTACGACTCCGGGTCGCACCTGCTCGACGCCCTGCTGTGGACGACTCGCGCCGACCCCGAGTCGGTCGCGGCGAGCATCGACTACCGGGGCGAGGCGGTCGACGTGAACAGCGCGCTGGCGATCACGCTGGACCGCGACGGCGACCGGATCACCGGCACCGTCGGCGTCACGGGCGCGGGCCAGTCGACGCCGGCACCCGGCGAACGACTGGACGTCTGGGGCACCGAGGGCCACCTCTCCTTCGACGGCGATGAGATCACGATCACCGAAGCCGGGACGACCTACCGGGCGACGCCGCACGAACCGGACTTCGAGACGCTCACGCGTCGGAAACTCGGCAACGTCGTGGACGCGATCCGCGACGGTGCCGACCTCCAGATTCCGGCCGAAGACGCCCTGCGCGTCACCGCGCTGACCGAGGCGGCCTACCGCGCCGACGAGACCGGCGAGCGCGTGGCTGTCAGCGACCTGCTCTCTGACGGCTTCGGCGAGTAGTCGTCGGTCCAGAGACAGCCGATCGGTCGCGTCTCAGTCGGCGCTCGCCTCCGGTTCCACCGACTCGACGCCGTCGCTCACGTGCTCTCCGAGATCGGCGTCGGCGTCGGCGATCTCGCCGGTCTCGACGTCCTCGTCGCCGGTCACCGAGGAGCCAGTCTTCCGACCGCACAGAGGGTTTCGGCGCTCGATCTCACAGTCGAAGGCGGGATGTTCCGCGACGTGCCGGATCAGCATGTGCCGGCGGGAACCGGTGATCCCCGCGCGACCCACGTCCTCCGCGTCGAAGCTGTCCGGCAGGCGGTCGAACAGGCGGCGCAGGGCCTCGAAGCTCTCGAAGACCTTCGCGTTGCCCGTCGAGTCTGCGCCCCGACGCGAGACGACGTAACTGCCGTCGTCGCGGTACTCGCCCGCAGTTCGGAAGAACTCCCGTCTGTCGGTCACGGCGTCGCCGATGGCCGCCTGCAGATCGACGGCCTCGGCTCTGGACAGGGTACAGGAACGCTCGCCGATACGGACGCGGATGGTCTCACCCTCTGCCGTCACCGAGACGGCGGTCTCATCACCCGAGAAGAACGCGATCAGGAGTCTGGGTACTCCGTGTCATCACCCTCCTGTGGTCGCTCCCACCGCAAAAACCTACCGGCGTGTGCAGGTGTTACACACGACGGGACGGTCGAACGCGACGAGAGGCGAACGAAACCCGGCGACAGCGGGATAGTCGCCGGACTCAGAACAGGCCGCCGTCGTCGGTGGTCGTCGTCCCACTCGTCTCGTTCGTCGGGGTGTCGGTCGGCGTCGGTGCGCTGGTCGTCTCGGACCCCTCTGTCGTCGTCCCCTCCGAGGTCGTCGTGTCGTCGAGCAGGCCGCCGTCGTCGGTCGTCGTCGTGTCCGATCCGGCGTCGGTGGCAGTGCCGTCGGCAGTCGAGTCCCCCGGCGTCTCGGTCGGGCGCGGGGTCGCCGTGGAATCGTCGTCGCCCGACTCACCGCCGGCGTCACCCGACCCGCCTGCTTCGTTGCCGAAGATGTCGGTCTCGATGGTCTCCGTGTAGGTCAGCGACCGGAGCGGGACCCGGATGGTCTCGCCGTCGGTCACCTCCAGTCGGGCGTAGAACTCGATCCGGAGATCCGTCACCTGATCGCGTTCGAGGTGGGTGACCCACCACTCGTCGAGTTCGGTGTTGTCGATCAAGGTCGTCGTCTCGACGGTCTCCGCAGACTCCGGCCCGACGGTGTACCCCTGCTCTGTCGTCCCCTCGCCGACCGGCACGTCGTTCATCGTGATCTCGTAGCCGATCTCCGAGACGCCGACCGGGTACGGCTTGGGGTTGTAGACGCGGAAGTCGAGGTTCAAGGGCGTCCGCGACTCGTTCACTTCGCCCCACTGCGCGCTGGTCTCGTTGACGTACAGAATCGGATCGGAGACGAGTGGCTGACTCGCGTTCACCGGGCGCGTCTCGGTCGAGTTGAACTGCGAGAGCATGTCGGTCTCGATACTGCGCTCGACCTTCGGCGCGCCGAAGGACTGCCCGACCGTCGAGGAGTGGATACTGGCGTCCACGGTCAGCGTCGTCTGTTCGCCGTTCGAGACGTGGCTCACCCACCACTCGGGGATGCGGTCGTTCGCCATGTACGTCGTGAACGGGAGCGTCGAGTTCCCCTGCGCCACCTCGACGCCGGACTTGGTGCCCTCCGCCATCCGGATACCGTTCATGTCGATGGCGTAGTCGACCGTCAACCCGCCGAGATTCGCCCCGATGGGGTTCGGGTTCCGGACCCGGAGATCGCTCTGGATCGTCGTCTGCGTCTCGTCGACGCCCGCGAACTCGTTGTCGACGCCCGTGACCGTGGGCGCACCGAGGACTCCGAGTGCGAACGCGCCGCCGACCGACGCGCCGAGGAGGAGCACCGCGACCCCGGCGATCCGGAGTTTACTGCCCAGTAACACCGATTCGAGCGTCGAGAGCATACCACCTCGTTATCAAGGGTCACTTTAATCGCTGACGGCCACGAGCGACCGTGGGAGAAGTGTACACGGAGTCCACGACGGACTGGTTCCCCGCGAATCACATCGCCGCGCCGGGTTGGTACTCGCCGAACTCGTCGCGGAGCGTGTTGCAGATCTCCCCGACCGTGGCGTAGGCCTTCACCGCGTCGACGATGGGCGGCAGGAGGTTCCCGTCGCCCCGTGCTGTGTCCCGAAGCGCCGCGAGGGCGTCTTCGACCGCCTCGTCGTCGCGGTCGGCCCGCACCGACTCCAGCGACTCGACCTGCCGGCGCTCGTCCTCCTCGGTCACCTCCTCCACGTCCATCTGTGGCTCGTCGTCCTCGACGGTGTACTCGTTGACCCCGACGATGACGCATTCGCCCTGCTCGATCTCGCGCTGTCGGTCGTAGGCAGTGTCCTGGATCTGCCGCTGGACCCACTGGTTCTGTACTGCCGGGAGCATCCCGCCCTTCCCGTCGATCTCGTCGATGATCTCGAACGCCTCCGCTTCGATGTCGTCGGTCAACGACTCGACGTAGTAACTGCCCGCGAGGGGGTCGATGGTGTCGGCCGCACCGGACTCGTGAGCCAGAATCTGCTGGGTCCGCAGGGCGGTCCGGACGGACTTCTCTGTCGGCAGCGAGAGGGCTTCGTCCTTCCCGTTGGTGTGGAGCGACTGGGTCCCGCCGAGCACGGCGGAGAGCGCCTGGTACGCGACCCGGACGACGTTGTTCTCGATCTGCTGGGCGGTCAAGGTGGAGCCGCCGGTCTGGGTGTGGAACTTCAGTTGTTTCGACTTGGGGTTCTCGGCACCGAACCGCTCCTCCATGATCTGGGCCCACATCCGGCGGGCCGCCCGGAACTTCGCGGCCTCCTCGAAGATGTTGTTGTGGGCGTTGAAGAAGAACGAGAGCTGTGGGGCGAAGTCGTCGACGTCCTGCCCGGCGTCCAGTGCGGCTTCCACGTACTCGATCCCGTTGGCGAGGGTGAACGCGATCTCCTGGGCCGCCGTCGAACCGGCCTCGCGGATGTGGTAGCCCGAGATGGAGATGGTGTTGAAGTTCGGCGTCTCGTCGGCACAGAACTCGAAGATGTCCGTGATGAGTCGCATCGACGGCTCCGGCGGGTAGATGTAGAGGTTGCGGGCGATGTACTCCTTCATGATGTCGTTCTGGATCGTCCCGCGCAGTTGCTCGCGGTCCACGCCCTGCTGATCGCCGACGGCGACGTACATCGCCAGCAGGACGGCGGCGGGCGCGTTGATCGTCATCGAGGTGGACACCTCGTCCAGCGGGATGCCGTCGAAGACGGTCTCCATGTCGGCCAGCGTGTCGATGGCGACCCCGCTCTTCCCGACTTCGCCGGCGGCCATCTCGGCGTCGGAGTCGTAGCCCATCTGCGTCGGCAGGTCGAAGGCGAGCGACAGGCCCGAGGAGCCGTTGTCGATCAGGTACTGGAAGCGTTCGTTGGTCTCGGCGGCGGTGCCGAAGCCGGCGTACTGGCGCATCGTCCAGAGTCGCCCCCGGTGCATCGTCGGGTAGACGCCGCGCGTGTACGGTTCCTCGCCGGGGAAGCCGAGGTCTGCGTCGTACTCTAAGTCGGCCACGTCGTCGGGGGTGTAGAGCCGGTCCACCTCCTGTCCGCCGGTGTCGGTGGTGAACGTCTCCTCGCGCTCGCCGAATCGGTCGAGCGTCGGCCCGAGCGTCTCCGCTTCCCACTCCTCCCGCGCGGAGCGAATCTCCGCCAGGTCGTCGGGATCGAACATTGTCGATGGTGACGGTCGGCCCGGACTTAAGCGTGGGTACGTTGGTGAAGCGTGGGTACGCCCGTGGTCTCGCGGAGTGGTCGGCCGAGTGGAGTGGTCGGCCGAGTTCGCCGACGTGACGATGCGGTGTCGTCGCTCGTCGGGTGAAAATCGTAGAAACACGACGGACGGCTTGGGCCTGAACGGGGGACGTTTTCCCCGGCCCGTACGACCGTAAACCACTACTACGCTGGCTTTATCCGGGCTTTCACCGGCTGTTACCGTGTCCGAGACTGTCGCCTCGGTGTCCGGGTCCGATCCCCCTTCCGGGTTCTCGGGTCCGGTCCGACACTTTCGCGCCGGTCGGCGTTAGTCGGGCTCGCACCGACAGTTGCCTGCTTCGCGGCTCTGTTTCCCGAACACCACTTACGCGGTGTCCGGTACTCGGTCTTGACGCCCACCGCCATGGCGGCCAGGTGGTGGGCCGGTTCGGTTCTCCTTCGGAGCGTTGTCCTCGTTTCCCTGTGACGGGAAGTTCGGTTGTTGCCCCTCACACCCTGCTTTTCGATTCCGTCGAACCGATCAGCAACGTGTCGTTCAGTGTGCCCCCGTACGTCGTGGGCAACACTACAGTAGGACGCGATAGTAGAAATACTTGCCGGTTGTTCTCGTATCGTGTGTCTCGGTAACGTTACACGTAGACGAACGGTCGCCCGAGAACACGTCAGTCGGATAGGGGTGATACGTTGCCGGCATCCGCAGGTTCCGGCCAATCCTGCGGAGAAGGTGTGAGGTTTACGTCGGGATACACGAGTAAGGTGCAGTATGGACCGGTCAGACTACAGTCCGTCCCGCAGACAACTACTCGGCACGGTCGGCACCGCAGGCGTCGTCGGCCTCGCCGGGTGTGTCGGCGGCGACGACGAAACAGAGACGCCCGCTGACGACGGTACGACGGGTGACAGCGACACGTCGACAGACAGCGAGACGCCGGAGCGTTCCGGCGGCACGTTCAACTTCGCACAGACGAAGTCGCCGCTTGACTTCGACCCACTGCAGGCGAACGACGTGCCCTCGCTGCAGGTCGTCGAGCGCATCTTCGACTCGCTGTACACCTACGAGGAGGGGACGACGCTCACGCCCGAACTGGCAGACGGCGACCCGGAGGTCAGCCGCGAGGGGACCCGGTACGTGGTCTCGCTGAAAGACGGCGTGACGTTCCACAACGGCGACCCGATCACTGCCGAGGACGTCCGCTACTCCTACATCGCGCCCGAGGAGGAGGAGACCGAGAACGGGTCGGAGTTCACGATGATCGACACCATCGAGGTCGTGGACGAACAGACCCTGCAGTTCGACCTGAAGTTCCCCTTCGGCCCCTTCCGGCACAAACTCGCGTGGCAACCGGTCCCGAAGTCGGTGCGCGAGAACGACAAGGAGGCGTTCAACACGAGTGCGCCGGTCGGCTCCGGTCCCTTCGAGTTCGTCGACTGGCAGGAGGGCGACTTCGTCGAACTCCAGCGGTACGACGACTACTGGGGCGAGCCGAAGCCGAACGTGGAGACGCTGCGGTTCGAACCGGTCGAGGAGCCGACGACCCGCGTCACGACGCTCCGGAACGGCGAGAACCACCTCATCCAGACGGTCCCGCCGAAGCTCTACTCGACGGTCGAGGGCATCGAGAGCGCGTCGATCCAGGAGCGGCCCGGACTCGGCTACTACTACCTCGCGTTCAACTGTAACGAGGGGCCGACGGCCTCGAAGACGGTCCGGGAAGCGATCGACTACGCCGTCTCGATGGACGACGCCGTCTCCAACTTCGTCGAACCCGCCGGCAACCGGCTCAACCAGCCGCTCCCGAACTCGCTGGTCGAGTCGTGGGACTTCCCCGGCGAGGAGTGGGCGGACATCGGCCACGAGAAGGACCTGGAGCAGGCACAGGCGCTGATGGAGGAGGCCGACGTGCCGATGGACTACGAGTGGACCATCATCGTCCCGCCGGACGACAAGCGCGAACAGATCGGCATCACGGTGTCGAACGCGCTGAAGGAGATCGGCTTCTCCAACGTCTCTGTCCAGCGACTCGACTGGGGCGCGTTCCTCGACAAGTACTCGACCGGCGACGAGGACGACTACAACATGTACACCCTCGGCTGGGTGGACGAGGTCGACCCCGACGGCTACCTCTACTTCATGTTCCACGAGTCCGAGGAGGGCTCCACGAACGGCTGTTACTACAGCAACGACGAGGTGATGGACAAGCTGGATCAGGCCCGCGAGTCACCGGACCGCGCGGAGCGCAAACAGCTCTACACCGAGGTCGTGACGTCGATTCTGGAGGACCGCCCCCACCTCCCGGCGTACAACCTCAAGAACAGCTTCGGCGTCCGCGAGGAGGTCGAGGGCTTCCGACCGCACACCATCGCGGGCATCAACCCGCGCTTCGCCGGCCCACTCGGCACCGTCTCGCTGAACGACTGAGGCGGCGGCGGAGCCCCCGTCTCCGAGGGGACGTCGGTCTGTGCGTCTCCATCGTCGGTGGACACGACCGGCGCGTCGGACGCCCGCGACGGACACCGCGACCGTCGGTGAGTCCGACAGTCTGGATCGACGAAGACCGCCGAGGCGGGATCGTTTACACGGCAGCGAGTTACGATTCTCGAGATCACCCGTCTCAGCCGCCGAATCGGTGACGTGTCGGATTTCGGACGACGAGTCGCCGACAGACGTTAATAAAAGAACATCGTATTGCCGACGGGGTCAGACAGACTACCGATGTCAACCCTGAGCCACGTTCACTGTGACGGCTGTGGATGGACAGGCACGGAATCGGACCTCGACAACTCGCAGGGTGGTCCGGCTTGCCCCGACTGCGGTGCGAACGTCCGCATCTGAGTCGGCTGGCTGGACACCCCCGAGGTCTTTTCACCGGTGGTCGACCGCCCCCGACGAGCGTTCTCAGTCGCGCGGGCCGACACGCACGTCTGCCAGCGTCCGCCTCGCGAATCCGGTCGCGCCGGTCGCCGAGAGATCGACGTAGTCGTAGCTGACGACCTCGGACAGCGGGTGAACGACCGGCAGACAGACGACGTCTTGCCAGTTGGCTTCTTCGACGTCCCGGACCGCCTCGGCGCGGACCTGTCGGTCCGTCTCGGTGTCGCGCTGGTGACGCTGGAACCGCGTCCACGCCTCGCGGGCACGCTCGGCGCTGTCGGCGTCCGCACCGCCGGCGTGCCAGTCGACGATGCCGGCGTCGGTCCCCGGTGCGAACAGTCGGAGCACCTGTTCGGCGGTCGGCGCGGTGAACTCGTGGTTGGCCCAGTACAGATCGAGTTCGCCCGTGCGTCGGCGACGTCGGAGCGCCGCAGGTGTCACGGTCTCGACCGAGAGGTCGACGGGGAGTCCGCGAACCGTGTCACGCAGTCGGTTCGCGGTGCGGACCGCCGTCTCGCCCCCGTCGGTGGTGAAGGTCACGGACACCGTGTTCGCCGGGTTGTAGCCCGCCGACTCCATCTCCTTGCGCGCGTCGTCCATCCGCGACTCGCTGACGTCGAACGGGTACGACTCGCCGTGGTCGATGGCGGCGTCACGGCCGCTGGGGAACAGCGCCGGTGGCGTCAGGTGGACTGCCGGCGCTGCGCGTTCCCGGTGAACCTCGGTGGCGTGGGCAGTCGGGTTCACGGCGTACGCGAGCGCCCGCCGGACCGGCTTCGGCACGCGGGTGGGGTTCAGTCCGACGTAGCCGGTGGCGAGCAGACAGACTTGCTGGTAGTCGAGTGGTTCGCCGACCGGGTCGACCGGGCCGTACTTCCCGGTCTTTCGCCCCCGGTCGTCTATCGTCACGACCGTCACGTCGTCCGGATCGTACTCCGCGTCGGGGACGCGAAACGCGTCTGCGTCACCGGCGACCGCGCGCTCGTAGCCGGTCTCGGCGTCCGGCACGCGAGTCCACCGGACGCCACCGACCGCCGGCGTCTCGCCGTGATACGACTCGCGGGCGACGACCCGGAACTCGTCGTCCGGCGTGTCCGGATCGAACCGGAAGGGCCCGGTGCCGACCGGCGACTGGGTGGCGAACGTCTCGTACGAGAGTTCGCCGGTGTGACCCGACAGGTCGCCGACGATCCCCGCCGGTACGACGCCGAACGCGGGGTGTGCGAGGATCGACGCGGCCGCGTGACAGGGTTCGACGAGTTCCAGTTCGACCGTACGGTCGCCGACCGCCTCGACCGCCAGACTGCCCTGGACGTACCCGTCGGCCACGCCAGTCGCGGTCGTGGCTTCGGCCTCGGCAGTAGTGTCGTCGGCCGAACCACTGGCGTCTGACGCGCTGGTCCCGACTCGTTCGTGGACGACACCGAGGTCGTCGAGCAGGAGCGACCGGTGGGCCGAGTGCTCGCTCGCGGCGAGACGCTCGAAGCTGTAGACCACGTCCTCGGCCGTCAGTTCCCTGTCGACTGGTTCGTGGAACCGCACGCCGTCGCGGAGTGCGATCTGGTAGGTTCGTCCGGCGTCGGTCACGTCGATCTGTTCGGCGAGGAGTGGTTCCGGATCGGGGACACCGGCCGGGAAGGTCGTCAGCCCCTCGTAGAGTTTGCTGACGACCGCGACCGACGCGGGGTCGCTCGCGGCGACCGGATCGAGTGTCCGGTAGCCGGTGGAGACCAGTCGGAGGTCGCGGCCGGGCGATTCGTCGTCTGGCTCGTCGGTGTCCGACGAGCCCGGACCGTGGGTCGCCGGTGGCGTGGTCCGGTCGTCGGTGTCCGGCGAGTCGTCGTCGCCGAAACAGCCGGCGAGACCGCTGGCGAGCGCGACTGTGCCGGCGGTCTGGAGGAACCGTCGTCGTGAGTGTGGCGGGGTGGGCATCTCGTGAGGGGCACGATGGTCGGGAGGGGGATCGACCGTTGGTCGCCGCGGAGTGGACGACTGGACTGGCGTCTGTGGGGCGACCGTCGGAGGGCTGTTCGTCGGTTCCTGTGATGGGAGAGAGTAAAAAAGTCGTGGTCGAGTACTCGACAGGTTAGCCGTGTTCGTGGCGGTCAACCACGGCTCACCCGCCCGTCCGGAGTTCGATCACCGCCCGGAACGTCCGCGGACCGAGAATCGCCGCCAGTCCGATCACGACCAGCGAGACGCCGAGACCGTCGCCGAGACTGACGCCGCCGACCCCGGCGAGTCCTGCGAGTGCGACGACAACGACCAGCGCACCGACGACGTCTGCGGGTCCGAGTGGCCCCGGCATCAGCTCCGACATGGAGTTAGTTTATCGATCGACGTAGATGAACGTTTGGCCTCCGGAGTGAGAGTGACCGTCGTCGGGGTGGCACAGATCGTCAGCGGTACCGGATGCCGACTCCGGGCGCACAGCCGTCTGCCTCGGGTCTGCACGCGGACGACGACGCGGAGGTCGTGGCGGTCGAACCGGCGTGAGTCGGCCTCGGGACAGGGAGTTATCAGCGTGGGCCGAGTGATCGGCCGTGTGTCCCGCAGTCGTGCCCTCACGTTGTACGTGATCGTGCCGTGTACGCTCTTCGGCGTGCTGTTCGTCGGCCTGTTCGCGGTCGACCCCGCGCTGGTCCAGTCGCCGTGGTTCCGGGTCCTCTTTTCGGCCTTCGCGCTGGCGTTCGCGGGGGTGTTGTACTGGAAACGCGAGGAACTGCGACCGCCAGAGTGACTTCCGGGTCGGCAGAAAGCACTTGGCGACCGCGGGCGCGAACAGAATCGTGGTCCTGCTCTGTGCCCTCTTCGCCGGGTTCGCCTTCACCGTCGCCGGACTGAGCTTCTTCCGGCCGCACCTGCTGTTTCGGCTTCGCCACCCCCTGTCGGTGACGCCCGAGTCGGGATTGAGCGACATCGGTGTCGGCCTGTATCGCGTGGGTGCGATCGTGCCTGCGTTGGTCGGCCTGTGGATTCTGACGAGTTGGTGTCCATCGCTCGGGTGAAAACAGACCGCCAGTCGTGGGTACGAGGGTGAGTACTCGGCGCGTCACTCGCCGACCGCAACAGGTTCAGACTCGGCAGGCCCGGCCAGCAGGTACCCACCGAAGGCCAGCAACCACAGGACGACCGGGTAGGCGACGAACCGCTCGACGCCGCCGAGTCCTAGCGGAGCCATCGGATGTGTGATCCCGGCGATGCCGAACCCCATCACACTCGCCAACAGCAGGAGGACGAACCCACCCACCGCCAGCGAGGCGTACCGGAAGGTCCGGGGGACGACCCGCGAGGCGACCAGCGCCGCCAATCCGCCGGTCGTGAACGTCAGGAGCGCGAACAGGCCGTGCATCGGGACCTCGCTCCCGTCGAAGACGCCGACGCCGAGCAGACCCACCGACAGCAGGGCGAAGACGGCGGTCAGCGGGCGGTCACGGTACGCTCGGTGCAGGAAGTACGTCGCCCCCAGCACCAGCAGGCCGGCGACGAGCATCGTCGTGTTGAAGATGGTCGCCGAGGGCTGGAGGATGACGCTGTTCGGCGGCACGGTCGCGCCGAGGTCGCTGATCTCCTGCACGCCGGCGTTGTAACCGGGGTAGAACGCCTCGGCGGTGATGATCCCCATGATCGTCACCAGTCCGAAGGCGAACAGGAGGAGGCCGGCCCGCACGCGTTGGCGGACCGACTCGACCGCCTCCGCGACCGCCGTGTCGGTTCGTGGTGTCTCGTCGGTTCGAGTCGTCGTCTGTGTCTCGGTCGTGGTCTCCATAACGTCTAGAGAGACGACGAACGGGGCGATAACCCCGACCGCTCCTTCTCGCGGGGTGAGAACCGCGAGTGGGGAGCACCGACGACCGATCACTCCAGCTCGCGGGACTCGGTCCTCTCCGCCAGCGTCCGCAGTCGCTCGATCCGACTCGCGGTCGGCGGGTGCGTCCGGAGCGGTCGCCGGAGTCGTGCCCGAAGTCCCGCGAACCACCCGGGCCCGGACTCCAGGCCCGTCGCTCCACCCACTCCAGTCTCTGCGTCTGCTGTCACCCCGCCCGCTCCCGAGGGTTCGACGATGGCGAGTGCCGCCACCTCGACGTGCCGGAGGTCGGTGGTCGGTCGGTCGGCCAGTCCGGTCTCGATGGCGTCGAGCGCCGACGCCAGCGCGAAGGGGTCGCCGGTGATCGCCGCCGCACCACGGTCGGCGGCGTACTCTCGGCTCCGGGAGAGCGATGCGGTCAGGAGGAGCGAACAGGCCCACACCGGGAACGCGAGCAGCAACCCGGCCGTGAGAAGCGTGTCGGCGTAACTCGCGCGACTCACCTGCCCGTAGCGCAGGCCCGGCGTCGTCCCGCGAAAGAGCCTGACGACGCGCCCGGCTGCCGCGACCGGGAAGGCGGCCGCCGTCAGGACACCGGTGTCGCGGTTCTTCACGTGGGCGAGTTCGTGGGCGACGACCGCCCGCAGTTCTGGCGAGTCGAGTCGCGCCACCAGTCCGGTCGAGACCACCAGTCGCGCGTCACTGGCGGTGAAGCCGGTCGTCAGCGCCAGCGGCGTCTCGGTCTCGACGACGTACACCGCCGGCACCGGCACGTCGGCCTGTCGCGCGACCGACTCGACCGCCGCCGACAGTTCGGGATGCTCGTCGGGCGTGACCGCCGTCGCGCCGAGTGAGGCGACGGTGTGGGCCGGGGCCGACCGCTCGCCACGGAGTACGACCGCGACGACACCCAGCGCCGAGACCGCGACGACGCCGTAGGCGACGGGGTCGGTTCGAACCGTCGCCGGATCGACCGCGAAGGTGACGAGGAAGCCGAGGCCGAGGGCGACGACGACGCCGGTGGCGACCGCCGCCGCGACCACGGTCAGTCCGAGCAGTGTGAGCGTGACGATCATCCGCAGTTGGAGGGTGCGATCAGGAGACCAGTCCACACCTCACCGTCTCCCGACACGAACAAAACGCTACTGCTCTCTGTGCCCCGCCGCCCCCGGAGCAACTGCAATCACTTACTCTGTCGGGCCGAGTTCCCGAGATGTAACCACAAGAACCTACGCATCTCGCAAGAATTGCGAAAGCCTTTCACTCGACAGCCGTGAGTCGTGCACACGAATGTCGAGCCAGTCCGACTCCGACACCCCGACACGCACCGCCATCCGCGACCGGCACCGCGAGACCGCAGCGGCAGTCCTCCCCGAGCACACCGACCTCTACGTCGGCGGCGAGTTCGTCACGCCCGACGCCGGCGGCACCTTCGACACCGTCGACCCGACGACCGGGGAGGTGCTCGCGTCGGTCGCTCGCGGCCGAGAGAGCGACGTGGACCGGGCGGTCGACGCGGCGTGGGACGCGTTCGAGAAGACGTGGTCCGGCTACTCGGCCGGGCGTCGGCAACGTGTCCTGACCACCATCGCGGACACCATCGAGGAGCACACCGACGAACTGGCGAGACTGGAGACGCTGGACAACGGCAAGCCGGTCTCGGAGGCGAAGATCGACGTACGCGGGGCGGCCGAACAGTTCCGGTACTTCGCCGGTATCGTCCGGGAGAACCCCGGCGAGACGATGACCGCGGGGTCGCGCTACGGCCAGGTGGTCTCGGAACCGTACGGCGTCGTCGGCCAGATCATCCCGTGGAACTTCCCCCTGTTGATGGCCTCGTGGAAACTCGCCCCCGCGCTGGCCGCCGGCAACTGCACCGTCCTCAAGCCCGCCGAGCAGACCCCGCTGTCGGCGCTCCGCCTCGCGGAACTGATCGACGACATCGTGCCGACTGGGGTCGTCAACGTCGTCACCGGGTACGGCGAGGAGGCCGGAAGCGCACTGACGAGCAACCCCGACGTGCGGAAACTCGCGTTCACCGGGTCGACGGCGGTCGGCAAGCAGGTGATGAAGTCCGCCGCCGACAGCGTGACCGACGTGACGCTCGAACTCGGGGGCAAGAGTCCGGTCGTCGTCTTCCCGGACGTGAGCGTCCGGAAGGCGGTCGCGCTCGTCGAGTCGGCCATCTTCTACAACACCGGCGAGTGCTGTGAGGCCGGCTCTCGGCTGTTCGTCCACGACGACGTGGCCGACGAGGTACTGGATGGGCTGATCGCGGCGGTCGAAGACACGACGATCGGCGATCCACTGGACGAGGCGACCGACCTCGGGCCGAAGGTCTCCCGCGAACAGGTCGAGCGTACGACCGACTACCTCGACAGCGCACGCGAGCAGGGTGGGCAGTTCCTCGTCGGCGGCGACCGACCCGACGACGAACACCTCGCGGACGGCTGTTTCGTCGAACCGACACTGATCGAGGGACTGGCTCACGACGCCGACGCCGTGCAAGCGGAGATCTTCGGCCCGGTGCTCACGGTCTTCCGGTGGGACGACTACGACGAGATGATCGACCTGGCGAACGACGTGGACTACGGACTGGCCGGCGGCGTGATCACCGACGACATCACGCGGGCGAACAGGACCGCCCGCGACATCGAAGCCGGCTACGTCTGGATCAACAGCTACCACGACCTCGTGCCGGGACTTCCCTTCGGCGGCTACAAGCAGTCCGGTATCGGCCGGGAACTGTCGGCCGACACGCTCGACCACTACCGCCAGACGAAGACGATCAACCTCTCGCTCCGGTAGGCTGTCACGCCGTCTGCACCGGACCGACCGGTGTCAGTACGCGAACAGCGTCCAGAGCCACTCGCCGGCCGACCGTGCTCCGACCGCAGGGGGGCGCTCCACGTCGATACCGGTCTCGAACTCGTGGACGACGTGGGCATCGAACGACAGTGTCTCGTCGTCGGTCTCGTCGACGATCTCGCCGGCGAAGCGATACTCGGCCCGTTCGACGACCCGGCGCTCGCGGTCGATCCGCACCGTGATCCTGCTCTCGGTGACGTTGGTCACCGGCGGGCTGTCCCGCGCGTAGGCGGCGTCCAACACCGCAGTCGGATCGGTCAGTTCGAGGACGAGCGTCTCGTCGGTCCGCGCTGTGACCTGCCAGCCGGTCGCGTCCGGCGAGGGTGGCGAGAACCCGCCGTCAGACAGCAGGCTGTACTCGGCACTCCAGCGGGCGTAGCCGGGCGAGGCGCGGACCGTTCTGTCGTCCGGCCCGACCGTGCGACCACCGAGCGAGAAGAGATCGAACCCTCGGAGCGGCGGTGATTCGGTCCCGCTGTCGGCGTACATCGGTGTCCCGGTGGCACGCCGTCGTGGCTCGGCACGGTACTGACGGTCGGTGCGGTCGATCCACCGGACGAAGACGAACGGCTCGTCGCTGTCCGGGTCGACCGCGACCCGGTATCGGTGGTCGGCGCGCTCGGTGTTCACGAGCGCGGTGTGGTACGCGCCCTGCGGGTCGTCCGGAAGCGGCGCGGCGGCGGTGTCGGTCGGCCGCGTGTCGGTGACCCGCACCGCTCCCGCGCCGGCGACCGCCGCGACGACGAGCAGGAGAACTACGCCGACGACTCGCAGTCGGCCGGCGGGAACCGGCGACGACGCCGGCACGTCTCGACCGGTCCGGTGGGCGACCGCGAGTCCGACGAACAGGGCGGTGACCGCCAGCACACCGGCGACGGCGACTCCGAGAAACACCGGGAGCGCGTTCCGGGACTCGACGAGACTCCCCAGCCACCCACCGGCGACGACCGCGCCGACGAGTCCGACGACACCCAGCAGGTGCACACCCGCGAGACGACCGACGCCTCGCGGGTCGGTGAGTAGTGTCCGGAGGGCGGTTCGACAGGACTCGACACCGGACCGACCACCGAGGCGAGCGAGGACCGCGCGGGCCGGGACCACCCACGCGAGCACGGTGCCGATGCCGACACCGACCAGTGGCGAGAGGGCGACGACCACCGGTGTCAACAGGTCGCCGTAGTCGAGGGCGTACAGACCGACTCGAATCGGCGTGTCAACGAGGAGAAACAGCCCACTGCCGACGAGGAGCGCGACTGCGTGCCCGCCGACCGTGAGACCGGCGACCGACGCGAGCAACCGGGGGAGCGTGTCGGGTTCGTCTGTATTCGACCGACTGCGGGCGAGGACCGCGAGACCGGCGACCGCGACGACCGGCGGGGTGACGACGAACAGTACCGGCGAGACGAGCCACGAGAGCAGGGCGCGGAGACCGAGTTCGAGGACGGCACAGAGCCACGCGACTGCGAGTAGCCGACCGTCGCGGAGCCTCGGGACCCACGACGCTGTCGACGCGTCGGTCTGCTGACTGGAGGGCATCGTCCGGTGGTCGGCCGGAGCGGGAATAAATCCGGGCGATTCCGACAGCCGAGAGGAGGGCGAGAAAGCCACGACGACACACGACCGGGGGAGCCACACCGTCGGAATCAGCCGTGTCTCCGAGTCGGCGCGAACCGGGCCGCAGAGCACTCGCTGTTCTCACCGTGTTCGCTGTCAGCCCGCGACGGACGGAGACTTTTGCCGGTAGCCGACGACGGGCACATATGGAGTCACGACCACCGAACAGACTTCGAGAACGCTTCGAGACCGGTGAGGTCGCGCTCTCGGTACTCGACAACACGTACAGTCCGACGCTCGTGGAGTTCTACGGCGACCTCGGCGTCGATGCCGTCTGGCTGGATTTAGAACACGGCGGGCCGAGTCCGCTCGACGGACCGACGATGGAGCACCTCCTGCTTGCGGCCGAACGCACCGGGACCGAACTCCTCGTGCGCCTGCCGAACACCGACCCGACGCTCCTCCGGAAGGCACTCGATCTGGGCGTCCGGAACGTCTTCCTCCCGCGCGTCGAGTCCGCAGAGGAAGTCGAACGGGCCGTCAGGTCGGCCCGGTTCGACTACGACGGCGACCCCGGTGACCGCGGACTGGCCGCCCCGCGCGCCCGGCGCTGGGGTCTCGCCGACGACTACCTGACCACTGCCGACCGCGAGGTGCTGGTCGGCACGACCGTCGAGACGCCGGCCGCAGTCGAGAACATCGACGACATCCTCGCGGTGCCCGACCTCGGCTTCGTGTTCGCCGGTCCCTTCGACCTCTCGGTCGGTGTCGGTCGCCCCGACGAGATCGACCACCCCGACGTGACCGACGGTATCGAGACGATCCGGCGGGCGGCGGTCGAGGCCGGCGTCCCACTCGGCGGTCTCGGCTTCGGGATGGACGACGTGAACGAGAAGGCCGAGGCGGGCTACCGACTGCTGAACCTCGGAAGCACGACCGGCGCGCTCCGAGGTGTCGTCGAGGGTTGGCTCGGCGACTTCGAGGGTGAGCGGTCGGCCTAACGGGTAGAGTCGGTCGACGGAGCGGGCAGAGTCGGTCGGCGTCGGACTGCTGTGCGTCCCGGTCGCCTACTGGACGCCCGTCGTCGTCGCCGGCGTGCTGTTCGTGCCGATTCCCGCGCTCCTCGGCCGCCTCTCGCGGGATCGACTCTCCGGGACCGGGACGTGAGTTCGGCTCCGGACCGGCGCGTCCGCCGGTGTGAAGACGACGGGTCCGGACCAGATTGTCTTGTGAAGAACGAGAACTACTACCTGCTCAGTGCGCTCGCCGAACCGGTTGGTGTGTCTCGACGAGCGACCGGAAGTTGTCGAAGACGCGCTTCGCGGACTCGCTTTCGGCGACCGACTCGTCGGTGATGCTCGCCAGTGCCGACTCGATCCGATCCTCGGAGAGGTCCTTCCCGCGGATCACCCACTCGGCGGTCTCACGGTCGTACTCCGGGTGGAACTGTACGCCATAGGTCACGCCGACCCGGAACGCCTGCACGCCGTAGTCGTTCCGCGCGAGGGTGTGTGCGCCCGGCGGGAGTTCGGCCACGCGGTCGGAGTGCGTCTCGAAACTGGTGAAGGCCCGTGGCAGGCCGGCGAACAGTGGGTCGTCGCCGACGCGACTGATCTGTCGGTAGCCGAGTTCGTACTCGCCCATGTCGACGACTCGCCCGCCGAGTGCCTGCGCGAGGAACTGGTGCCCCCAGCAGACGCCGAGAATCGGAACGTCGGCGGCGTGCACCCGTCGAACCCACTCGGTCGCCTCGTGGATCCAGTCGTGATCGTCGTACACCGAGGTCTGTGAGCCACTGATCACCACGCCGTCGTAACGCCAGGCCGAACTGGAGACGGAGGGTGGGAACTCGCCCTCGCCGAGTTTGAACACGGCGACGTCCACCTCGGCGGCGAGTTCGCGTCTGAAGTTGCGTTCTGCGGGCGTCTCGCCGACCGACGCGTCGAGGAGTGCGAGTGTCGTCATCGTGTGTCTCTACAGGCTCGGCCACCTTAGAGTTTTGTGTGATTTTCACAATACAGTCTCGTCGGGGTGGCTGCTCACGGGCGACGCGGCCCGCACCAGTGAGTGCCGGCCGGCCTCGTCGATCACGCCGGTTCACGACGGGGGTTCGAACGTCGCGGGAGCACGTCACTCGGGTCAAAATTCACTGTCGTTCACGACGAATTCTGCACGCTAAGCGTCGGTACCGTCCGTACACTGCACACACGACCGCGACGGGTTCAAGTCCGTCCAGTCCTTACTCTCTGTATGGACGAAATCGACCGACGAGACGGCGGTACGTCGCGCGGTGCGGACTACGAGACGGTCGACCTCGGCGTGCTGGTGATCGGTGCCGGGGCGGCCGGCGCGCGGACGGCCATCGAACTCGTCGACCGGGGCGTCGACGCCGCCGAGATGCTCGTCGTCGGCAAGCGGAGCCACGGCGACGCCCACACGACCTGGGCTCGCGGCGGTGTCAACGGCGCACTCGGCACACACGACCCCGAGGACGACTGGACGATCCACGCGGCGGACACCCTGAAGGAGGGCCACTTCCTCAACGATCCGGCGAAGGTCGAGGCGGTGACGCGCCGGATGCCCGACCTGCTCCAGGAACTCGACGACTGGGGGATGGCCTACTCCCGGACACCCGACGGCGAGATCGACCAGCGCTACTTCGGCGCGCAGTCGTTCCGCCGGACCGCCTTCGCGGGTGACCACACCGGCGAGTCGATGCTGGACACCCTCGTCGCCCAGGCGCAGGCCCGCTCCATCCCGTACCGCGAGAACGTCTTCGTCACCCGTCTCGTCACCGACACCGGTGAGGACGGCGACCGCGTCCTCGGGGCCGTCGGCGTCGACCTCGACACCGGCGAGTTCGTCGTCTTCGACGCCGACGTGGTCGTCCTCGCGGCCGGCGGCTACACCAGCCTCTACGAGCGCCACTCCTCGCGGGACGACGAGAACACCGGCGACGGGCCCGCGCTGGCGTACCAGGCCGGTGCCCGAATCCTCGACACCGAGTTCGTCCAGTTCCACCCGACCGGGATGGTCGGCGCACGCTACGGCGAGGAGTGGGACGGCCGCCTCGTCACCGAGGCGGTGCGCGGCGAGGGCGGCCGCCTCTACAACAGCGACGGCGAGCGCTTCATGGAGCGCTACTCGCCAGACCAGATGGAACTCGACGCCCGTGACGTGGTGGCCCGCGCCATCGCCCGGGAGATTGCCGAGGGGCGCGGCACCGAACACGGCGGCGTCTACCTCGACATCTCCCACCGCGAGCGCGAGTTCATTCGAGAGCGGCTCCCCCGGATGTACGAGCGGTTCGCGGACCTCGGGGTCGACATGGCCGAGGAACCGGTCGAGGTCGCCCCGACGGCCCACTACGGGATGGGCGGCGTCCGCGTGGACGACGACGGCCAGACCGACGTGGACGGCCTCTACGCCATCGGCGAGACGATGGGCGGCGTCCACGGCGCGAACCGGCTCGGCGGCAACTCGCTGGCCGAGACGCTCGCGTTCGGCCAACTCACCGGCGAGGCCATCGCCGAGCGACTCGCCGGAGCGGCGGACCGAGACCGTCCCGCCGACGCCCGTGACGCACGGGTCCTCCGGGACCGCGCCGAGCGACACCTGACCGACCTCGGACGACTCGCCGACGGTGACGGGACGTACGACCCGGAGACGCTGTTCGACGACCTGCGCGCACTGCTGTGGGAGCACGCCGGTATCCTCCGCGACGAGCAGTCACTCACCGCCGGCCTCGATCGACTCGCGGTCCTGCGGGAGCGGGCCAGCGACCTCGCGGTCGGCGGGCCGACGAGTCGGTCGTTCGAGTTCGCGCTGAACCTCGGGTTCGCGCTGGACGTGGCCGAAACCATCCTCCGTGGCGCGCTCCGACGCACCGAGTCGCGCGGCGCACACGCCCGAACCGACTACCCGGAGCAGGACTCCGACCTCCGGCGGAACATCGTCGTACGACGGGACAGCGTCGGGGGGATGCAACTCGACACGCTCCGGATCGGGGAGCCGAGCGAGGCGGTCCAGGACGCGCTGGACGCCGGCTACGAACTCGACTACCATCAACTGGAGTGAGGTCGGACGAGACGGACCCGCCGGTCGGTCTCACCGGACACACCTCCGGGATAGAGGTTTGCCGCTCCGGCGAGAGAGGCCGGTATGACCGAACCGTTCGTCGTCGTCGGCGGTGACGCCGGGGGGCTGAGTGCCGCGAGCAAGTTCGTCCGCGAGTCCGCCGGCGACTCCGACGACCACGTGCCAGCCACCGAGCGCGAGGTGATCGTCTTCGAACGCGGCCAGTGGGTCTCCTACGCCCACTGCGGGACGCCGTACTTCGTGAAAGGCGAGATCGACCACCTGAGCGACCTGCTCTCGCTCTCGCCCGACGACGTCGAGTCGCGCGGGATCGACCTCCGGCGCGGTCACGAGGTCGTGGGGATCGACACCGACGCCGAGACTGTCACCGTCGCCGGACCGTCCGGTGATCGTCACACCCAGTCCTACGGCGATCTCCTGCTCGCGACCGGCGCGCGGGCGATCACCGACCCGATCCCCGGCACCGACGCGGACGCCGCCTTCACGATCCACGGACTCGACTCGGCGGCCGGACTCCGTGCCCTGCTGACCCCGGTAGACGACTTCTCGGTCGCGGATCTCGGCGGCGGTGACGCTCTCGACAGCGAGGAGGCGGCGCGATACGGCGCGATGGACCCGCCCGAGACGGTCGCGGTCGTCGGCGGCGGCTACGTCGGTATCGAGATGTGCGAGGCACTGGCGGCGTGGGACGTGGACGTGCATCTGTTCCAGCGAGCCGACCACGTGCTGCCAGCCTTCGGCGAGGCGGTCGCCGAGGTCGTCGAGGAACACCTCCGCGAGCAGGGGATCACGCTCCACCTCGGCGAGGCGGTCGACCACCTCGAACAAGACGAGACCGGGCGCGTCTCGAGACTGGTCTGCACCGGCGGGACCGAACTCGCAGTCGGGGCCGCGGTGGTCGGCGTCGGTGTCCGACCGAACGTCGAACTCGCCGAGGGGACCGACATCGAACTGGGCGAGTCGGGAGCCATCGCCACAGACGAGTTCGGCCGCACGTCGGTCGCGGGGGTCTACGCGGTCGGCGACTGTGCTGAGATGCACCACGTGGTCACCGGCGATCCGGCGTGGGTGCCGCTCGGGTTGACCGCGAACCGCGCGGGACGCGCAGTCGGGCAGACGGTCGCCGGCGACCGGACCGAAGTCGGCGGCATCGCGGGCACGGCGGTCCTGAAGGCCTTCGAGCAGGAGTGCGGTCGGTCGGGGATCACCGACCTGGCGGAGGCCCGTGAGGCCGGCTTCGATCCGGTGGCGAAGACGATCACGGCCGGGTCGCGGTCGGGCTACTACCCCGGGAGCGAGGAGACCACGGTCCGCCTCGTCGCTGACCGTGAGACCGGGCGACTGCTCGGCGGGAGCATCGTCGGACGCGACCGCGCCGCCATCCGGATCGACACGGTCGCCACCGCGCTGGAAGCCGGCATGACGGTCGGCGAGGTCGAGCGACTCGACCTGGCCTACGCCCCGCCGTTCAGCCCGGTCTGGGACCCGGTGTTGGTCTGTGCGAAGGTCTTGGCTGGCGCTCTCTCGGAGTGAGTTCCGGATCGACCACTTACTTACCGCGTCGTTCCACAGCCAGAGATACATGGTCGCACTCGGGCAAGTCGTCAACTCGATCCACCTCGTCGTCGCCGGTCTCTGGGCCGGCGCAGTCCTGTACGCCACCGTCGGCCTCCTCCCACTCGCGCGGGCCGGCGAGATCAACGCCGGTCCCGCCGCGACGCTCCTCGACCGACTCACGTGGCTCTCGCGGGGCAGTTCCCTCGTGCTCCTGCTGACCGGTGCGCACCTCGCGCTGACGCGATACCCCGGCGACGCCTTGCTGGGGACCGGCGACGGGCATCTCGTCGTGACGATGGTCGTCCTCTGGATCGCGCTCTCGGGACTCGTGGAGGTCGGGGGGAGCAAGTTCGGCGACGCACTCGACCAGCAGAAGGTCCGCACCGGTGCCGACGACGCCCGACCCTTCTTCGGACTCGCCTCGGTCGTCGCGGTCGTGCTCCTCCTCCTCGGCGGTTGGCTGGTCTGAGACGACGCGGGCCTGCCGTGAGTGCCGGCGCGTGGTCCCGACCGACGAAGCGTTTACCTCCGACCCGCGTGACCCCGGAGACATGACGCTCCCCGACGACCTCGCGCGGTTCGTCCGAGCGACCGGACCCGATCACGACCCGATCCAGCAGGAGATGGCCGACTACGCCGACGAGCACGGCTTCCCGACCATCGGCCCCGGTCCGGGCGCAGTGCTCCGACTCCTCGCGCGTCTCACGGCAGCCGAGTCGGTCTTCGAGTTCGGCTCCGGCTACGGCTACTCCGCCTCGTGGTTCGCTCGCGGGATGGACGCCGGAGAGATCGTCCTCACCGAGTTCGACGCAGACGAACTCGACATGGGCCGGGACTTCCTCGCGCGCGGCGACTACGCGCCCGACTTCGCGTTCGTCCACGGCGACGCGGTCGCCGCTGTCGACGACTACGACGGCCCCTTCGATCTCGTGTTGATCGACCACCAGAAGGAGCGCTACGCCGAGGCCTTCGGGAAGGTCCGCGAGAAGGTTCGGCCGGGCGGTGTCGTCGTCGCCGACAACGTCGTCGCCGGACCGATCGACTTCCCGGCGCTCGTGGACTACGTCGCGGAGGGGACCGGCCTCCCGGAAGACGACGACGAGACGGCCGGCATCGCCCATTATCTCGACACCGTGCGGGGAGACGACGCCTTCGAGACGACCGTGCTCCCGGTCGGTGAGGGGATCGCGGTCAGCAACCGCATCGAGTGAGTCGGGTGCGGGCAGACAGCAGGCGACTACCGCCGACTGCCGGGCTGTGGGTCGACGTGGCCTGCCGGCAGCAACTCGGCGAACTCCCGGGCGTCGAGCCACTCCAGTAGCTTCACCAACTGCTCGGTCGCGGCCTCGAACAGTTCTTCTCCCTTCTCGGCGGTCGCGTCGGTCTGGTCGCCGAAGACGCCGTTGTCGGAGTTCTCGCGGGCGTCGTAGAACGTCCGGGCACCGTGGACGAAGTTGTCGTCGCGGATGGCGCTCATGTCCTTCACGCCGCCGTCACGGGCGTCCGCGAGTCGGTCCTCGCGGACGAGTTCGGGCGCGATGTGCTGGATCATCGCGGTCTCCTTCGGCCCACCGTGGGGCCCGTTGAACTCCGAGAGGTCGTCGATCAGGTCGGGGATGGACTCGTCCCACATCCACTCGACGGCGTAGGCCGTCTCGTCTTCGTGGAGTCTGCGGCCGACTTCCCGGAGGTGCTGGACGTTGCCGCCGTGAGCGTTCACGTAGACGAGGCGGTCGATGCCGTGGTAGGTGAGGTTCCGGGTGAAGCTCTCGACGTAGTCGCGGAACTCCGGCGGGTCGACCCACATCGTCCCGTGGAACTGCCGGTGGTGCGGGCTGACGCCGACGTTGATCGTCGGCGTGCAGAGGAAGCCGGTGCGCTCTGCGGCCTCGCGGGCCAGCGCCTCCGCGATCAGGTGGTCGGTGGCGAGTGGGAGATGCGGACCGTGCTGTTCGGTCGAGCCGAGCGGGACGACGGCGACTGACTCCTCGGCGACGTAGTCTCCGAGTTCCGGCCACGTGTGGTCGGCGATGTACATGGACAGCAGTGCGAACGCGGGTGGTATGAAGGTAGGTGAATCGTCTCGACGTGCCGCCGAACCGTCCGAACCCGCCCGTCTCGGTCTCCCGTCACCCCGGCCCGGAGCCTGCCGGCCTGCGCAGGACCCGTTCGGTCCGACTCTTTTTAAGCGGTCACGCCCAACTCCGACGCGATGCAGTTAGACGATCATGCCGAGGAACTCGCCTCCGACCTCGGCGTAGACAAAGAGGAGGTCACACAGGACCTAGAGAATCTCGTCAAGTACAGCGTCCCCATCGAGGAGGCCAAACAGAGCCTCCGGCGGAAGTACGGCGGCGGCGACGGCGGGTCGGCGACACCCTCGTCGAAGAACGTCGCCGACGTGACGCCCGACTCCGGCAACGTCACCGTCACCGTGCGCGTCCTGACGAAGGGCACCCGCTCCATCCGGTATCAGGGCGACGACCAGACCATCCGCGAGGGCGAACTCGCCGACGAGACCGGCAAGATCTCGTACACCGCGTGGACCGAGTTCGGCTTCGAACCCGGCGACACCGTCACCATCGGCAACGCCGGCGTCCGCGAGTGGGACGGCAAACCCGAACTGAACCTCGGCGAGTCGACCACGGTCGCACTCGAATCCGAGACGCTCGACGTGCCCTACGACATCGGCGGCGACGCCGACCTCATCGACATCGAGTCCGGCCAGCGCGGGATGAACGTCGAGGTCGAGGTCGTCGAACTCGAAGAGCGCACGATCAACGGCCGGGACGGCGAGACGACCATCCTCTCCGGCGTCGTCGCCGACGAGACGACCCGCCTGCTCGTCACCGACTGGAATCCCCGTCCGGAACTCGCCGAGGGCGCGACCCTCCGACTGGAGGACGTCTACATCCGGGAGTTCCGTGGCTCGCCGTCGATCAACCTCACCGAGTTCACGACCACAAAACCGCTCGACCGCGAGGTGGAGGTGCGGGAGGACGCCCCTCAACTGCCCATCGCGGAGGCGGTCGGCTCCGGCGGACTGTTCGACGTGGCCGTCGTCGGCAACGTCGTCGCCGTCAGAGACGGCTCCGGGCTGATCCAGCGTTGTCCCGAGTGTAACCGCGTCATCCAGAAGGGTCAGTGCCGGAGTCACGGCCAGGTCGACGGCGTCGACGACCTGCGCGTGAAGGCCATCCTCGACGACGGGAGCGACGCGGTGACGGTCGTGCTCGACCGCGACATCACCGAGGAGATCTACGGCGGGACGATGGACGACGCGATGGAGGCGGCCCGCGAGGCGATGGACCAGGAGGTCGTCGCCGACCGCATCCGGGAGCGCATCGTCGGGCGGGAGTACCGCGCCCGGGGGACACTCTCGGTCGACGAGTACGGCGCGAACCTCGACGCGACCGAGTTCGACGAGACCGACGACGACCCGGCGAGTCGTGCCAGCGACCTCCTCCGGGAGGTGCGCGCATGAGCGCCACCGACGACGACGGAGACGGCGACGGCGGGCCGGGCCGACGCGAGGTCGCCCACCGCATCTTCGCGGCGGAGTTCGACGACGCCTCGCTCTCCTACTCCGAGAGCGACGAGGAACGCGCGCCGAACTACGTCGTCACGCCGACCGGCGCGCGGGTCAACCGCCTGTTCGCGGTCGGCGTCCTGACGGCGGTCGAGGCGGTCAACGAGGAGACGCTCCGGGCACGCATCGCGGACCCGACCGGCGCGTTCGTCAGCTACGCCGGGCAGTACCAACCGGACGAGATGGCGTTTCTCGACCGCACCACGCCGCCGGCGTTCCTCGCGCTGACCGGCAAGGCCAGAACCTTCGAACCGGAGGACTCCGACCGCGTGTTCACCTCGGTCCGCCCGGAGAGCATCAACGAGGTCGACGCCGACACCCGCGACCGGTGGGTGGTGGAGACGGCCCGCGCGACTCTCGACCGCGTCCGCGTCTTCCGCGACGCACTCGACACGGGCCTGACCGGCGACGACCTCCGGACACACCTCGAGTCGCAGGGCGTCCCGGCGGCTCTCGCCGAGGGCATCCCACTCGCTATCGACCACTACGGGACGACGACCGCGTACCTCGAAGCGGTTCGGACGCTCGCCGTCGAGACGCTGGAGGTCGTCGCCGACGAGCGCGACGAGGCGACCGCACTCGACCTCGCGCCCGACGAAGGCGGCGACGTCGACGTCGGGCCACTTCCGGCGGGCGACACCGACCTCTCGGTCGACGTCGAGGTGTCGGCCGAGACGACCGACTCCGACGAGTCGCTGGCCGAGACTGACGCTTCGTCGCCGACCGAATCGGACGTGACGACGACGGCCGACTCCGGCGCAGAGACAGAGACTGCGGCCGACGACGTCGTCTCGGCGTCGGACACCGGGTCCACGTCGACGAGCGACGAGTCGACCGGCGGTGCGTCCACGGAGCCAGCGGACACAACAGAGCCGGACGACTCCGCGGAGACGGCGGCGACCACCGCCAACAGCGCGGAGTCGCAGACCACCGCCGACGCCGAAGCATCGACGACCACCGAAACCGGAGCCTCGGACGACCTCGGGGACTTCGACGCCGAGGAGGAGACGCCCGCAGAGACCGGCGCGGACGACCTCGGCGACTTCGACACCGGCGGGACGAGTAGCGACGAGGCGTCGGAGAGCACCGACGACTCCGACGTCGAGTCCCCGGAGGACCTGGACGACGTGTTGGACGACGAGACGCGGGAAGCGGTCAAGTCCGAACACGGCGTCGGTTTCTCGACCGGCAACGAGGTCGACGACCCCGGCGAGGCCGGTATCGACGTCCCGGACGCCGACGAGTTAGAGGAGATGGCCGCCGAAGCCGACGGGAGTGCCGACCCGAGTGAGTCGGAATCGGCCGACAAGACGTCGCCGGCGGCCGACGAGACGGCCGAGGAGTCCGCGACGAGCGAAACGGCGAGCGACGATGAAGCGGCGAGCGACGAGGCGGCGACCGCCGATCCGGAAGACGTCGACCTCGAGTCGGCCGTGCTCGACGCGATGAAGACCGAAGACGGCGGCAACGGTGCGCCGCGCGAGGACGTGGTCTCGGCGGTCGTCGCGGAGTACGGCGTCCCCGAAGACGCGGTCGAAGACGCGATCCAGGAGGCGCTGATGTCCGGGCTCTGCTACGAGGCCGGCGACGGCCTGAAGCCGATCTGATGGCCCACGTCGAACCGATCCCCGGCGAACCAGCCGCGACCGCCGACCTCGGCAGGGACCGGGCACTGCTCGTCGCCGACTACCACGCCGGCATCGAGGCCGCACTCCGCTACGAACGCGGCGTCGAACTCGCCGATCACGGTGACCGACGCCGCGAGCGACTGTGCCGACTGCTCGACGCGACAGACGCGGACAGACTGGTCGTGCTCGGCGATCTGGCCCACGGCATCGGCGAACCCGAAGGTGCCGAACGCGAGGAACTCGACGCGCTGTTCGACACACTCGACGCGATGGAGGTGTCGATCACGCTCGCACCCGGAAACCACGACGGCGGTGTCACGGAGACCTACGCCGAGCGACTGGACGTGCTGCCCGGCGAGGGCGCTCGGTTCGGACCCGTCGGACTCCTGCACGGCCACACGTGGCCCGCCCACGACCTGCTGTCGGCCGACGTGCTCTGCATCGGCCACGAGCACCCGACCGTCAGACTGGAAGACAGCGTCGGCGGCAGTCGTGCCGAGAAGGCGTGGCTCCGGGGGCCGCTGCGGCCCGACCCGTTCGCCGAGCAGGTGGGTCGTGCAGTCGCAGAACTCGGCTGGGACGCATCGGCCCCCGAGTTGATCGTCTTCCCCACGTTCACCGAGCGGTCGGGCGGGACGTGGATCAACGTCGAGGGACAGGGATTCTTGAGTCCGTTCCTCCCCGAGGGGTTGGCGTCGGGCGATGCGTACCTCTTGGACGGGACGCGACTCGGTGCGTACCGGTCGGTCTGACCGGCGGCGCTCAGCCGAGATACCGGACTGTCAGTCCGAGCAGGTAGAGTCCGGTGCCGGCCGCCGCGACAATCGCGAGCCAGTGGCGACCCGTCACCTCGAACGGGTCGTCGCCCCGGTAGAGTGCGACCGCCGCCGGGACCGTGATGAGCAGGCCGGCACCGAAGACGATCACCTCGATCAGCGCGACCCCGTCGGTCGTCAACCGGACGAGTGCGTCCCCGACCGCAGCCAGTCCGAAGACGAACAGACTCCCGTTGAACAGGAGGGCGTAGTTCACGGTCGACGTGACGACGGCCGGGGTGTTGAGTGTTCGGCGTCCGGACGCACGCTCCCGTGTTCGACGCCGGTCGCGACCGCCGAGAACGGTGTGCTTAATCCCGTCGCGCCCCACGCTTCGACCGATGCAACGGGGCGACGGCGCGGACGCCTTCACACACCTCGGCCCGGCGGTCAGACGCGCACTCTCCGAGCGCGGCTTCGACACCCCGACCGAGCCACAGCGTCGGGCCATCCCGCCACTCGCAGAAGGGGAGAACGCACTCGTCATCGCACCGACCGGGACCGGCAAGACCGAGACCGCGATGCTCCCGGTGTTCGACGCCATCGCCGAGGCCGACCCGCGATTCGGGATCTCCGCGCTGTACGTCACACCCCTCCGCGCGCTGAACCGCGACATGCGCGAGCGTCTCGACTGGTGGGGCGAGTACCTCGATCTGGACGTGGACGTCCGGCACGGGGACACCACCGACTACCAGCGACAGAAACAGGCGAACGACCCGCCGGACGTGCTGGTGACGACCCCCGAGACCCTGCAGGCGATGCTCACCGGGTCGAAGTTGCGGAAAGCGCTGTCGGACGTCCACCACGTCGTCGTCGACGAGGTGCACGAACTGGCCGCCTCGAAGCGCGGCGCGCAGTTGACGGTCGGGATGGAGCGACTGCGCGAACTGGCGGGCGGGTTCCAGCGGATCGGACTGTCGGCGACAGTCGGTTCTCCCGACGAAGTCGGCAAGTTCCTCACCGGCGACCGGCCCTTCGAGATCGTCGAGGTCGACGTGCAGAGCAAGGTCGACTTCGAGGTCGTCGAACCCGAGATCACCGACGCGGACACCCGCTTGGCGGGGAAACTGGCGACCGACGAGTCGATCGCCAGCCACGTCCGGGCGATCCGTGAGATCGTGGCGTCCCACGAGTCGACACTGGTGTTCGTCAACACCCGACAGACGGCGGAGGCGCTCGGCTCCCGGTTCAAGGAACTGGGCGACCCCATCGAGGTCCACCACGGGTCGCTGTCGAAGGAAGCCAGAATCGAGGTCGAAGATCAGTTCAAGGCCGGCGAGATCGACGCGCTCATCTGCACCTCTTCGATGGAACTCGGCATCGACGTGGGGCGCGTGGATCACGTCGTCCAGTACGGCAGTCCACGCGAGGTCGCGCGCTTGCTCCAGCGTGTCGGTCGCGCGGGCCACCGATCCGAACTCGTCTCCGAGGGGACCGTGATCGTCGGGCACCCGGACGACGCGATGGAGGCGCTGGCGATCGCCCGGCGCGCAGAGCAGGGCGAGGTCGAGGACGCGAACATCCACCACGGGAGTCTCGACGTGGTGGCGAACCAGATCGTCGGGATCGTGATGGACCACGGCGACGTGAGTGCGAGACGGGCTTACGAGACGATCACGGCGGCGTACCCCTTCCGCGACCTCGGTGAAGCGCAGTTCCGCGAGATCGTCCGAGAGATCGCCGGTAACCGACTCCTGTGGTTAGAGGAGGAGAAGGACGTGCTGGAGAAGTCCAGCGGGACGTGGCAGTACTTCTACGCGAACCTCTCGATGATCCCCGACGAGGAGACCTACGAGGTGTACGACATCTCCTCCCGACGGGGGATCGGCACGTTGGACGAGCGGTTCGTCGTCAACTTCGCCGACCCCGGCGAGACGTTCATCCAGCGCGGCGAGATGTGGCGCATCACCGACATCGACGAGGAGGAGTCGCAGGTGAACGTCTCGCCGATCGAGGACCCCGCCGGCGAGGTGCCCTCGTGGGTCGGCCAGGAGATTCCAGTTCCCGCCGAGGTCGCGGGGGAAGTCGGTGAGATGCGTGCCGTCGCGGAACCGCAGTTCGCCGGCGGTGCCGACCCGACCGCAGTCGCCCGCGAGTTCACCGCCCGCTATCCGACCGACCAGTACACCGCGAGTCGGGCGCTCGACCCCATCGGTAAACAGGTCGAGGCCGATCAGCCGATGCCGACCGACGACCGTCTCGTCGTCGAGGGACAGGGACGCTCTGTCGTGCTCAACTCCTGTCGCGGCCACAAGATCAACGAGACGCTCGGCAGACTCGTCTCGGCGCTGCTCGGCCAGCGCACCGGGTCGTCGGTCGGGATGGAGGTCGATCCCTACCGCGTGGAGTTCGAGTTGCCCTCGGGACTCGGCACTTCGGACGTGGTCGAGGTGCTGGAGTCGACCGACCCCGCGCACGTCGAAGCCCTGTTGGAACTCGCAGTCAAGAACTCCGACTCGCTGAAGTTCACGCTCAGCCACGTCGCGGCCAGTTTCGGCGCGCTGAAGCGGTATCAGGGGTCGAGTCGGTTCGGCGCAGATCGCCTGGTCGCCGCGCTGGAGGAGACGCCGGTCTACGACGAGGCGGTCCGGGAGGTGTTCCACACCGATCTGGCGGTCCCGGAGACGGCCGATCTGCTGGCGGACGTGCAGTCGGGTCGCGTGGCGGTCGTCACCGCACAGGGCCACACCGCCATCGGGACCAGTGGCCAGTCCAGCGGTCGGGAGTTCCTCGTGCCGGAGAACGCCGACGCGAGCGTCATCGAGACGATCCGCGAGCGCATCCGGAACGACCGCGTGATCCTGCTGTGCTGTCACTGCACCGAGTGGGACCACCAGACGAAGGTGCGGCGCGTCCGCGAGGAACCGGAATGTCCCGAGTGCGGGTCGACCCGGGTCGCCGCGCTCAATCCGTGGGACGAGGAGACCGTCTCGGCGGTCCGCAGTCGGGAGAAAGACGAGGAGCAGGAGCGACTGACGAAGCGCGCCTACCGCTCGGCGAACCTCGTCCAGAGCCACGGCAAGCAGGCCGTGATCGCGCTGGCGGCCAGAGGGGTCGGGCCGCACAACGCCGCCCGGATCATCGCCAAACTCCGCGAGAACGAGGACGACTTCTACCGCGACATCCTCGAACAGGAGCGCCAGTACGCCCGAACGCAGTCGTTCTGGGACTGACGCGACCTTCGACCGTCTCACGCTGCTCGACACTCACGCTCGCCGATACGTTCATGGCCGATGCCGTCGCCAGTGGAGGTATGCGACGTCTGCTCGTCTCGTTCGGCAGTGCCGTCCTCCTGTTGGCGGGCTTCGTCGCCCTGCTGAACCCGGCGCGACTGGCGGCCCAACTCGCGGACGCCTCGCTCTCGACGTTTCTCCTCGGCCCGGTCGCGATTCTCGGCGCGATGGTCTGCTGGAGCGAGGCGAGCCGACTCCTCTTCGCCTCGTCGGACTCCCGCATCTCCTCGTGGCGGGCCTTCCGCGCCTACGGCGCAGGTGCGTTCGGCAAACTCGTCCTCCCGATGGGCAACGCCGGCGGGCCGGCGGTGATGGCCTACGCCTTCGAGCGCGAGGTGGACGTCGGGTACAGTCGGTCGCTGGCGGTCATCGCGGTCGCCGAGTTTCTCTCGCTGCTCGCCTCGATACTCCTCGCACTGGTGGGCGTGACCGTCCTGTTCGCGGTCGGGGTGACGACGCCGGTCGTCCGCCTGCTGGGTGTCGCGGCACTGGTCGTCGCCGTCGCACTCGCGGCGCTCGGTGTCGTCGTCTGGTATCGCCGGACTGCGGTCTCGGGCGCGCTGGTGACGGTGACCCGGGTCGTGGAGCCGGCGGTTCGCCGGGTCTCTCCGGGTCTCGCCGCGAAACTCGCCCCCGACCGCGTGACCGCCGGCCTCGAACGCTACTACGAGACCTTCGAGACGGTCGTCGCCGACCGCCGGACGGTCGTCGTGGCGTTCCTCGTCACGCAACTCGGCTGGCTGCTCTTCGCGCTCCCGCTGTTCACCAGCGCACTGGCGCTGGGGACGCCGGTGCCGGTCGCGCTGGCGCTCTTTCTCGTGCCGGCGGTCGGCGTGGCGACCGTGGTCCCCCTGCCGGGCGGACTCGGTGGGATCGAGTTCGCCCTGGTCGGCCTGTTGACGACGCTCGCGACGTTCGACCTGACCGGCGCTGGCGCGGTGGTCGTCCTCTACCGACTCTGCTCGTTCTGGTTCTTCGTCCTCGTCGGCGCAGTCGCGGCGTGGACCGCGACCGTCGGGATTCGGGAACTCCCGGCGTCACTGGACGAACCGGCGGTCGCACTGGAGACACCCGCCGGAGTCGACGCGGACGACGACTGACGGTCGCGGAGTGACCCCGGAGACCGACGACTGTCGGGGGAATCGACGCGCACGACAGACGACGGTGACGACGTCGACGACCGAGTCTCGTTGCTCGGTAGCGAGTGTCACGAAGCGTGAAGTGCCGGTCGGACGACGACCTGATGATGCCAGTGTCCAGCGACGGCCCGGACCCACTCGGACGCGCGATGCTCGACTACGCCCGCGAGGAGTACGACGAGAACTGCGTCTACCGCGACGGCGACGCGGTGCAGGACGCCGCGATCCGCGAGTTCTACTTCCTCCCGGAGTCCGAATGGTCAGAACGGGAGCGTCGGGACGTCGACTCCCTGTCGGGACCGGTGCTGGACCTCGGGTGTGGTGCTGGTCGGCACACCCTCGCGTTACAGGACCGAGGCGTCGAGGTGCTGGCGACCGACGTGAGTCCGCACGCGGTACAGGCCGCGAGCGAACGCGGCGTGACGCACGCAGTCCAGATGGACATGTTCGATCTGCGACTGCCGGACGACGCCTACCGGTCGGTGCTGGCGCTCGGGACCCAGGTCACGGTCGCCGGGTCGCTGGGACGACTCGCGGATTTCTTCGCCGAAGTAGATCGAGTGACGACCGACGACGCCACGGTCCTCGTGGACGGCTACGACCCGACCGACCCGACGTGTGCCGACCTGCTCGGCTACCGGGCCGATCCTCGCGAGGGACTCGCCCGGCGGAGTTTCCGGTTCCAGTACGGCGACGAGTTCGGCGACCCCATCGAGATGCTGTTGTTCTCCCCGGAGCGGCTACGGGACGCACTCGCCGGGACCGCGTGGCGGGTGGCCGACCTGCTGGACGCGGACGACTTCGCGCACTTCCGGGCGGTCCTGGAGAAGGCCTGAACCCGGGCCACTCCCGGTCGACTCCACTTTCGCCGTGGAAGCCGAAGCTTGACAGCCCCGCACCGCGAAGCAGGAGTATGGCCGGCGGGACCCTCCCCGGAACAGAGCGGGACGCCCCCGACCGGATCGTCCTCCACGTCGACATGGACTGCTTCTACGCCTCGTGTGAGCGGCGGAAAGACCCCTCCCTCGCCGGCGAACCGGTCGTCGTCGGCATGGGTTACGAAGCCGGCGAGACTCACGGCGCGGTGGCGACCGCCAGCTACGAGGCCCGCGAGTACGGCGTCGAGTCGGCCCAGCCCATCTCGCAGGCACTGGAGAACCTCCCCCGGATGGCCGCGGCGACCGGCGCGGGCGACGTCGAGCGGGACCCCGATCTCGACCCCGCGGAGTGCGGCTACTACCGCCCGGTGGACATGGACTACTACCAGTCGGTCAGCGAGGAAGTGAAGGAGATTCTCCACGACTGCGCCGAGACGGTCCGGGAAGTCAGCATCGACGAGGCGTACCTCGACGTGACCGACCGGACCTCGTGGGCGCGGACGCCCGACGGCTCTCGGACCCTCGCGGAGGGGTTCGCCCGGCACGTCAAGACCCGGATCGACGACGAGGTCGGCGTCCCCGCCAGCGTCGGGGTCGCGCCGAACATGTCCACCGCGAAGGTCGCCAGCGACCACGACAAACCGGACGGCCTGACCGTGGTCGAACCGGGCTCTGTTCGGGACTTTCTCGCGCCGCTCCCGGTCGAGACGGTCCACGGCGTCGGCCCGGTGACGGCCCGCCGACTCGCGGCGATGGACGTCGAGACGGCCGGTGACCTCGCGGCGGCCGACCCGGCCGAACTCGGTGCCGAGTTCGGCGAACGCGGCCGGGAACTGTACGCCCGCGCTCGCGGCGAGGACGACCGAGCCGTGGAGCCCACCGGCCGACCCAAGAGCCTCTCGCGGGAGTCGGCGTTCACCGAGGCCACCGCCGACGAGGACGCGAAACGGGAGAAGGTCCGGAAGCTGTCGGCGGACGTGGCCGACCGCGCCCGGCGCAAGGGGGCGCTCTACCGGACCATCGGGGTCAAGGTCGTCGAACCGCCCTTCGACGTGAACACCCGCGCTTCCTCCCTGCCGGGGCCCGTTGACGACCCCGACCTCGTGGCGGAGGTGGCGCTGGACCTGCTCGAGGAGTTCGCCGGCCGTGAGGTCCGGAAGGTGGGCGTCCGGGTCTCGAAACTCGACTTCGGGGAGACGGACCAGTCGAGTCTCGACGGCTGGGCCGGCGCAGGCGACGACGAGTCCGAGAGTGAGTTTCCGGCGTCCGCGTCGACAGGGCCGACTTCGGCGGGGTCGACGGCCGCGGACCCGCCGGACGACACGGCGACACTCGCGGAGTGGGCCAGTGAGGCCGAGGTGGAACCGGACGACCCCGAGACGTTGGCCGACTGGGCCGAAGTCGCCGGTGGTGACGGGCCCTCGAACGCCGACGACCCCGGCGGCGGACGCGGCCACGAGCGTCACCGAGAGGGACAGGCGTCGCTGGGCGATTTCGACGGGGAGTCGGAGTGAGGGCGGTCGAACGCGGGACGCGTCAGTCGTCGGACCGCGTGCGGACCGCGTCGTCGCGCCAGTCGGCGTACACCGGGAGCACGTCGGTCTCGTCGAAGCGTTCGACGCAGGGCACGTCGTAGGGGTGCAGGTCACGGACACGAGCGACCAGGTCGTCGTATGCCTCGTCGGTCGTCTTCACCAGCAGGATGCGCTCCTCGTCGTCGTGAATCTCGTCCTCCCAGCGGTAGATGGAGTCACAAGCGAGGCGGTTCACGCAGGCGGCGAGGCGCTCCTCGACCAGTGTGCGAGCGAGTTCGTCGGCGGACTCGGGGGGCGCGGTGACGAAGACGGTCGGCATCAGTCGAAGGGCGCGAAGGTACCGTTGATGTCCCACTCGTGGATACAGTAGATGCTCCCGACACGGCGCTCGCCGTCTTCGACCGCGACGCGCCAGCTCTCCTCGTCAGCGTTCCAGACCTCCGACCGGCCGCAGACCTCGCACGTTCTGGCGGTCGGCGTCTGGAGTTTCGATGCGGGCATACCAGAGTGGGCGACGGCGAGGGAGTTAACGCTGTCCCCGGCGGCAGATGTGCGGTCCCCGCAGGCAGGGTCTGTGGTCCCGAAGCCACGAGGACTCCCGAGACCGGGACCACTTCGATCGAGAACACCCGAGTTGCAACGATACCGTTCCGAGTCGTGTCAACCGGTGTCGACGGTAGGACAAGACGTCGCGGCGGTGTCGGGACCGAGACGGTAATCGCTCCCCGCCGGCACGTCAGTTCGGAACGACATCACCGGTGCTCTCGGACGACAGCGCCGGCAGCCCGGACCCCCGACAGGCTGCGATCTGCTGGCGACCGACACCGAGCAGTGTCCGAGCGACAGCGAGGACCTGCGCGCAGTCCGCGTCGCCAGCAGTCGGGGAGGAGTGGTGGACTACCAGCGAACCGGGGTCCGACCACTGCGACGATTGACGACGTGGCGACCGACTCGACGAGAGACCCGGTACGAGATTCGGCGGCGGTTCCGGTACGAGATTCGTCGACAGCGTACTACTTTCGTTACGACTCGGTCCACGCGCGCCCGGCACGCGCCGCCAGCCGAGCCACCCGGATCGGCTCCGGACGACCACCCTCCGGGGTGAACCCACGCACCACGTCGAACGTCTCCGCCGTCCCGAGGCCGACACTCCTGACGAACACCGTCTCAGCGTCGTCTCCCGATCCGAGCGCGACCTGCTCTCGGTCCGGTAACGACCCGTAGATGGAGAGCCGCTGATCCAGCGCGACGTCGGCGAACTCCCGGCGGAGCGCCGGTTCCAGCCCCGCACTCGACTCGAAGGAGACCGACACCACTGGGCGGTTCACCACCTCGTGGATCCGGCGGAGGTCGAACAGATTGAACCACGCGGGCGCGACACCCGACAACAGGAGGTAGCGAACGTCCGGCCTGTCGAGGCGGCGAAAACAGTCGAGGAGTGTGTCGGTGGCGTCCAGTCCTCCGACCGCGCACGTCCCGAAGACGAGACCGTCCACGACCCGGTCGGCGCGGACGACCGCCCCCGCGAGGGTGCTGGTGGACTCGCCGTCCGAGCAGGCCACCCCCAGCGCGCGGGTCCCGGACTTCACTCGTCTTTGATCTGCTGGAGTCGGTCGAGCAGTTCGTCGTTCGATGCGCCGATCTCGAAGTCGACGTCGCCCTGATGGTCCGTCTGGCGCGCCGCGACCGCCTCGTCCTCGTCGAGATCGGTGTCGTACTCCTGGTTCTCCTGTTCCGACTCGTCGTAGCTCCCGAAGCCCATACAGTCGATAGTAATGAATTGTCATACAAAAACCACACGCCGATATACCTCGAAATCGACACGTCGTCGGTCCTCGGTGTCGATGAGCGGTCGACTGTGACCATCCGGAGTCTCCCCACGGTCACGGAATCCTCCCACGACGGTCACAGGTATCTACCGCGACGACCGCGCTTTTTACGCGGGAGCGTCAGAGACGGGTATGGACGTTCACACCGTGACCGCCGACGCGGACCAGTTCACCTGTAACGCGTATCTCGTGGTCGGGGCCGAGACGACGCTGGTGGACGCCGGGACGATGCCCGGTGTCGAGGACGTGATCGCCGAGTACACCGACGACCTGGACCGCGTCGTCCTCACCCACCAGCACCACGACCACGTCGGGCAACTCGACGCCGTACTCGACGCCTTCGACGCCGAGTTGTACGCCTACGGCGACCACCCGCGCCGGGACCACGAACTCGTCGACGGCGACGAGGTACAGATCGGTGACGAGGCCTGCGAAGTCGTCTACACGCCGGGCCACGCCGCCGACCACGTCGCGTTCGTCGGGGAGACGGTGCTGTTCAGCGGCGACGTGGTGGTCTACAACGACGGCGCGTTCGACGACGGGAGCTTCGGCCGGACGGACATGTCCGGGCAGTCCCGCGAACGCCTGATCGAGAGTCTCTCGACGCTGCTCGACCGCCTCCCCGACTCCGTGACCGCGATGTACGCCGGCCACGGCGACGTGTTCGAGGCGACCGACGACGAGTCGGTTCGGGACGTGATCGAACGCGCACTGACCCGTGCAGAACGCCGGGAACCGAAGTACCCAGAAGAGTGAGTCACCGACTCGCGTCGCTGTCGGTCGTGTCCGGGTGACGCACCCGTCACGTGGTATTAACTATCACCCGGCCGAAGGGTGTGGTATGGCAACAGCAACCGATAGCCGGGTCGCCACCGAATCGCTCAGTGGACTCCACTGGGCCGGCGCGGCGCTGGCAGTCGTCTCGGGGGTCATCCACCTCGTCCTCGGTGCCGTCAGTCTGTTGGGTGGAGACGTCGGGTTCGGCGTCGCGTTCCTGCTCGCCGGCATCGCCTTTCTCGTCGCGGTCGGCCTCCTCGTGATCGACTACCGGCGGCCGGTGCTGTACGCCGTGGGCGTTCCCTTCACCGCAGTCCAGATACTCGCGTGGTACTGGCTGAACTACGGATCGACCGGTCGGTCACTCGGATCCGTCGGTGGGATCGAGATCGCCGACAAACTGGCGCAGGTGCTGCTGATCGTCGTGCTGGTCGTGCTGTACAGGAGAGAAGCGTAGACTTACGCGCTCCGGCGCTCTTTCGCCTTCGGCCGGAGGTTCTTGTAGCCGCACTTCCGGCACTTGTCGGCCTGCGCAGGGTTGCGGGCGTTACAGCGCATACAGATCTGCTTGTCGAGGTCTCGCTTCTCGGCGGCGTCGAACTTGGCCATGTCCGGCCGTTGTAGGGGGACCGGTTTAATCGTTGCGAGACTCTGCGGTGCGAGTCGGTCGACCGGTGCTGGGGCGTGCAGTGACCGTGCAGGGCTGCCGCGACCCTGTGCTTTAGGACGTGAGGCATCCACTCGGGACCATGCTCGTCATTCGCAACGGAACAGTCGTGGACGCAGAGCGGACCGTCGAGACCGACGTGGGGGTGGAGGAGGGTGAGATCGTCGCCCTCGGCGAGGTCGACGCACCCGAGGACGCCGACGAGATCGACGCGGACGGCCAGTTCGTCGCGCCCGGCTTGATCGACTCGCACGTCCACGTGATGATGGACGGTCGACCGGACGTGGCGACAGCCACGTCGGAGAGCGCCTACCTCTCCTCGTACCGCGCGACCGGGAACCTCCGCGACGCCCTCGGGGCCGGCGTGACGACACTGCGGGACCTCGGCTCCCGCGAGACGCTCGCACTCGACGCCGACGTCGCCGTCTCCGAGGACGTGATCGCCGGCCCGCGCGTGCTCGCCTGCGGCCAGAACGTCATCATGACCGGTGGACACGGCCACTGGTTCGGCCGCGAAGCCGACGGCCCACACGAGGTCCGCAAGGCGGCCCGCGAGCAACTGAAACGCGGTGCAGACGTGGTGAAGTGCATGGCCACCGGCGGCGTCCTCACCGAGGGCGCGGTCACCGGCGCGCCGGAACTCACCCCCGAGGAACTGGAGGCCCTGGTCGAGGCCGCAGAGACCAAGGGCGTCCCGACTGCCGCGCACGCCCACGGTGCGGAGGGGATCAAGAACGCGGTCCGGGCCGGCATCAGCAGTGTCGAACACGGGACGTTCATGGACCGCGAGGCGGCCGAACTGATGGTCGAACACGGCACCTACTGGGTCCCGACCGCGAGCGCGCTCCACGGCATCGTCGAGAACGGCGTCGAGGCGGGCATCCCCGAGGAGGCGGTGGCGAAAGCCGAGGAGGCGGCCGACCACTTCGACGACGCCTTCGACCACGCGCTCGAACTGGGTGTGAACGTCGCGATGGGCACCGACGCCGGGACGCCGTTCAACTTCTTCGCCGACATCCCGCAGGAACTGCAGTACATGGTCGACCACGGGATGGACCCGGCCCACGCGCTGGAGGCCGCGACCGTGAACGCCGCCGACCTCCTGGGACTGGACGACACCGGACTCGTCTCGGAGGGCTACCGCGCCGACCTGGTCGTCCTCCCGACCGACCCGAGCGAAGACGCCAGTGCGTGGCAGGACCCGACGCACGTCGTCGCAGACGGCGAGGTCGTCGACGCCTGAGTCGGAAGCGTCCGCCGCCACCCGGAGACGCGCGGTGACGACCGAGGACTCACGACAGAGCTATCTCCCGAGTGGTCTGTCATCGAACCCCGCGCTGTGTTGCGGTTTCGAGGAAAAGCACGTATTCGAGTCGTCTGTCGACCTGATCCCGTGCGGCGACGAACCCTGCTCGCGAGAACGAGTACCCTCCTCGTCGCCGGTTGTGCCGGACTCCCCTCCGGATGGAACGGGACCGACACCACCGAGACGGTCACCGTCCGGAGCGACGACGAGACCGAGACCGTCGAGGGCTGAACCCCACGAGTCCGTGCTCGATACGCCACAGAACCAGCCGTAAACTGTCCGGAGATGGACAGCAGCCGCCGGATCGACGGCGTGTCACAAACTCTTTTTAATAGCCGTGTGATTCACTACCCGATGGATCGGTCGGTCCTCCTCGTGGTGTTGGTCCTGATCGTCTCGGCGACGGTCGGAACGGCACTCCCCGCCACGGCGCTCAGCGACGCACCCGACCAACGCGTCGCCACCGCCGGCCCCGTCCCCGCCAGCAGCGACTCCGAGGGCCTCCGCGGTCCCGGACCGTTCGCCGACGCCGAGCAGTCCGACGGTGCCGGGCAGTTCGATCCCGCCGGACAGAACGTGACGGCCGCAACCGCACTCCAGCAACAGGAGTTCGACCGGACGCAGTACATCATCACCGTCAGGGAAGATACGTCGGCCCGGTGGACGTTCCGGTTCGAGCGACCGCTGACGAACGAGACCGAGCGACAGGAGTTCCGGGCGTTCGCGGAGGAGTTCAACAGTACCGAGACGCAACTCTACACGAACTTCCAGCGTGACGCGCGGGGGTTGGTCGCCGAGGGGGCGAACTTCACCGGGCGGGAGATGACGGCGAGCGACTTCAGTAGAGACGCCCGGATCGAGTCCGGTCTGAACACGGTCGGCGTCGTAGAGATGTCGTTCACGTGGAGTGCCTTCGCCGTCGAGGACGGCGACCGGGTCGTCGTCGGCGACGTGTTCGAGGACGGACTCTACATCTATCGCGACCAGTCGCTGGTGATGCGCGCCGGTTCAGGGCTCGTCTTCGACTCGGTCACGCCGAACGGGACGCTCTCGAATCCCGACTCGGTGTCCGAGAGCGACTCGGTGACGTGGCAGGGCGAGAAGCAGTTCACCGACAACCGCCCGCAGGTCGCGTTCGTGCCCGCCTCGTCGGTGACGCCGACCGCGACACCGACCGCGACGCCGGGACCGGGCGACTCGCCGACGCAGACACCGGGGCCGGGTGACGGCCCGACGGACTCGGGTCTCCCGCTTCCGCTCGTGGTCGGTGTCCTCGCGCTCGTCGGTCTGCTGGTGGGCGGCATCTGGTATCGCCAGCGTGGCGGCGGTGGTCCCTCCGACTCCGGCGGTTCGCCCGGCGGTACCGGAGGCGGCAGTACCGGCAGTTCCACCGGCTCTGGCGGTTCCCGTAGTGGAATCGGTGACTCGGGTGGGGCGAGTGGCTCCGGTGCCGGCAGCGGCGCTGGCGCTGGTGGGACCAGCGACGGCCAGACGACACACGGTGCCGCCGCAGGCGCGAGTGGCGCGGCCGGGGCGGGTGCGGTCGCCGGGGCCGACGACGACGAACCGATGCCGGAACCCTCGGTGCCGGACGAGGAACTGCTGGCCGACGACGACCGGGTCGTCCGGATGCTGAGACAACACGGCGGCCGGATGAAGCAGGTGAAGATCGTCGACGAGACCGGGTGGTCGAAGTCGAAGGTCAGCATGCTCCTCTCGGACATGGAAGAAGAGGGTACCATCTCGAAGCTCCGAGTCGGTCGGGAGAACGTCATCTCGCTGGCCGGCCACGAACCGGAGGCCGCCGGGTCACCGTTCGACGACGAGGAGTAGACGACTGGCCCCGACGACTGCTGCGCGTCGACTCAGACCGACAGTTCGGTGCCACACTCGGGACACGCCAGTCGCATCTCCCCGTCGTCGCCGAACCCGACCGCGAGCGTCTCGCTGTCCCCACACTCGGCGCAGGCGGTCGGCACCCGCACGTCGGTAGAGGGAGTCGGCGCACCCAGCGCCAGCGCGGTGACGCGCTCGTCGGACTCGTTGCGACCCTGCTGGAACTCGCCTGCCGCGAACCGGATCGCCTCCTGTGGCCCGACCTCGACCGTCTCGGACTCGGCGGTCGGGTCGCTCATCGTCTCGAAGGTGGCGGTGCCCTCCATCACGTAGAACACCTCCTCCTGGTCGTAGTGAGCGTGCATCCCGCCGGAGAAGGCGTCGCCCGGATCGAGCGCGTAGTAGTTGACGGCGAGGTCGTCGGCGTCGAGTGCGTCGGTGAGTCCGCGACGGTCCACGTCGCCGCCGGCGGGGTGGGACGATTCGAGGGACTCGATGGCAACTCGCTCCATACACTCGTCTCGGACGCCCGATGGAAAACACTGGGGCAAGCGGTCGGGTCGGCCGGAACCCCGCAGTCGGTCGGTCGCCGAGTCGGAGAGTCGGAGACTGCACGGTCGCCGACCACCGCCGCGAGTGACCGGTTCACGTGCGATTTCGCCACACGGCGGCCGGAAAGCGCAACTGTTTTATTCCTCTCTGCGATACGTTAGGATGCGCTCTGGTGGTGTAGTCCGGCCAATCATATCACCCTCTCACGGTGATGACCAGGGTTCAAATCCCTGCCGGAGCATTCTCGCGTCTTCACCTCTTCTAGCCGTGTCTCCGGCCGTCTCGACGGCTCGCAGGCTCGAAGACACAAGCGAGATTTTGACTCTCAGTCGGGGTTAAGTTTCGAGCCGACGTTCTCACTTGTATGTCCCCGACACGACGCGATCTGCTCCGAACTCTGGCCGTGGGCACGACTGCGGTCGTCGCCGGCTGTCTCTCGAACGGGAGTCCGGCCGGGTCGCCGACGAACTCGCCGACCGACACGCCGACCGACGACCTCCCGACAGACGGGACCGACACCGACGACTCGGGAAGCACACGCCCGACCGGTACCGGCGGGCCCGGCGTGAGCATCGTCGGGACCGACGAGGCTCCGTCCCTCCCGATCCGACCCGACGTCGCGGTCGTCACCGAGGCCGCGACCGAGGAGACCCCGCCACAGCTTCGCGTGACCGTCACGAACGAAGCCGACGAGACGCTCAACATCGGCGAGGGTCGGGACGTAGTCTTCGCTTACGTCGAAGACGACGACGGGATGTTGATCCTGCTGCCCGCCGGCGAGGAGTATCCCGCCGAACCCGGCTGTTGGCGGCTCAGCGAGGGCATCGCCGTCACCGAGGAGTACCGGACGATCGAACTCGACCCCGGCGAGTCCACGTCACAACTGCTCGATCTGTACGCGCTACCCGGCGAGGACGCCTGTCTCCCGGTCGGGAACTTCCGGTTCACGGCGACCTACAGCGTCGCGCGAGGGCCGGACCGGATCGCGACCGAAGGTGAATCGGCCGAGTGGGGCTTTAGTATCACGTTAGAGTGAGTTAGCCTCGGTCACGAGAACTCCGAATACGGCCGTCTGTAGGGAGCATTGCGTTAACGACTGAATACTTATCCGCGTCTCACCGGTCGGCGGGGACGATGCTCTCCACTGTCCGACAGTCCTTTCGTCAGCGAGGGTTGGTCGACGGAGTTCGCTGGAACCTCTGGAACGTGTTCAGAGGGAAGTACAAACCGCTCGCCGAGGGGACCGTTCAGTACGCGCCGTTTCTGTTCTTGGACACCGACGAACTGAAACAGCACTGCCGGCGACACGGCGAGTGCTGGTTCTACGGTGACGCCAAACGCTACACCTTCGACGCGCCTGACCACGCCCTCCCCGAGGTTCGTGCCCTCGACGGCGAGTACGTGATTCCACAGCCGTTCGTGGGTGTCGCGGAAGACGCGCGGCTGGTCGGACCCTATCCCTTTGCGCTCCTCGACGGCAAGATCAGCCTCGACGCCACGGTCACTGCCACCGTGACCGCACTGAACCTCTTCTACACCCTGCGAGACACGGTCGAGGACGGTCCCCGTGCGACGCTCGGCGGCGGCCGCCGTGAGTTCGACCGCGCCGTCCTGCTCTACAACTGCTGGAACAGCGGCTACTACCACTGGGTCACGGAGACACTCACACGGCTCGAAGGCGTGGAAGCCTACAGCGAACGAACCGGAGAGACACCCACCCTCGTCGTCGGTCCCGACTTCGGCGGCTTCCAGCGGGAGACGCTGGAACTGCTCGGATACGGTCCCGAGGACTGGGTGGAGTGGGACTGCGCGGTCGCCGACGTCGACGAACTCGTGATCCCTTCGGTACGGCGACAGATCAATCGGGGCGCGATCTCGCCGGTCGCGGTCGACTGGCTCCGTGAACGGATGCGGCCGGCGGTTCGGGAGCGCGTCGATCCGGACCAGTTCTCGGAACGCGTCTACATCTCACGGAACGACGCCACGCGCCGGAGCGTGAGCAACGAAGACGAACTGTTCGCCGAGTTGGAAGCACGCGGGTTCGAGCGGTACTGTCTCGCGGAGATGCCGACCGCAGAGACCATCGCGCTGATGATGCAAGCCGAGATCGTGGTCGGTCCTCACGGTGCGGGGTTGACGGACATCCTCTACGCCGACGACGCGGCGGTGATCGAACTCTGTCGGGGAGAAAAGCACAGCCGTGCCTACTACACCCTGTCGAGCCAGGTCGGTCTCCGGCATCGGAGTATCCCTGGAGAGATCGACGGTGCCGACATGCGTGCCGACGTGGACGCGGTCGTCGAAGCTGTCGAGACGGAACTCGATCAGGACCAACTCAAGGCGGCCTGAGAGGGCTCAGACGTAACCGAGGTCTTCGAGGTCGCGGCGAGTCTCCTCGTCGATGTCGGTCTTGCGGGCACTGACGTCACCGGATCGAACCGTCTCGATCAGCTCTGTCGCCTCCGAACGCGAGAACTCCGGCGTGCCGAAGGTTTGGGTCCGGGGTCCGTAGACACGTGCGCTCCGGACGAGGCGGCCAACGGGGTTCCGGTCGGCGTTGAACGCGGCGGTGTAGTTCGACCGGAGTGCCTCGTACCAGATCAGCGCGCTCCGGCGAACGGGACCGGTTTTTCCGACGACACGGCCGCCGGACAGACTCCAGACGCTCGGGGCGTCGTAGATCGGATCGAGCATCGATCCTCTGAACTTCGGGGTCGCCCGGACCAGCGCGTGCGTGTAGGTCAGGCGAGTACGTGGTAGATCGGAGAACAGCGAGACGCCGTCCATCGCCTCCGTCGGCAGACCGGTGTCGGTCGTGAGAGCGTCGGCGATCGTCGGGACGAAATCGACGTGCGAGACGTGTTTGGAGCGCCGTTCTCCCGCCGGTAGGCCCTCGTGAATGGCGACCGTCGGCACGTGGACGACTTCCGGCGCGACCGGCAGTTGGTGGCCGACGAAGCCGCCGTGCTCGCCGAGCAGTTCGCCGTGATCGGAGGTGAACAGGACGAGCGTCTCGTCGAGCAGTCCACGGTCGTCGAGGACCGCCATCCGGTCGTGGAAGCGTTCGACGCTCGCCGCGACACCCTCGCGGTACCGCCGGCGGAGTTCGTCGGTGTCGCCGATACGCCCGAGGAGGTCGGCGGTCGTCCGTTCCATGTCGCCGGGATACGGCGTGTGGCCGCCGTGGTCGTGTTCGACGGCGACGAACGGCGGGTCGACCGACGACAGGTCGACCCTCGGCGGGTCGTCCAGCACGTTCCGGACGGAACTACCCTTCCAGACGAGTTCGTCGTAGCCCACCGAGAGACCGTTCGAGTCGCCGGTGTCGGCGTCGAACAGTGTCGGTACGTCCGGCGACAGCACCTCGTCGAACCAGTCGACACCGTGGTTCGGAGGGTAGAGGCCGGTGAGGATGGTCGGCATCGACTGCGGCGTACAGAGCGCGTTCGCCAGCGTCGGCACGGTGACGCCGAGGTCGGCGACCGACTCGGGGAGTTCGTCCCTGCGCAAGGCGTCACAGACGAAGACGTAGACGTTCTCGACGGAGCCTGCAGTCATCGGCGCGAGGACGGACATATCCACACGGCTCTCGGCGACTACTTAGCTACTCACTCGGTACTTCGGTGTAAGGTCGTCTTACACCCGGACGACTCGGGTTCGGACCTGTCGAGTGAGACAGCCGTCGAGACGGCCGGAGAGAAGTCGGTCGAGCCTGTCGCAGTGCCAGACACAGACAGCGCGTCACGACGTCCCTCGCGGGACACGTTCAAGCCGTCTCGGCCCTACGGACGACACGATGTCACTCGCGCCAGTGCCGCCGACCGACGCCGTAGTCGCCGACCTCGCGAACCGGGGCTACCGACTGGACCACCCAGAGGGCTGGAACACACCCGCCGCGGTCGCCACACCCGAGGGAGAGACGACCCCGGTGACGACCGCGCCGGGCGAGACCACCGAGGCTCCCCTGGCGGTCGAACCACTCGCCTCGGCCGATCCGCTGACACTCGTGGCGCGACTGGCGGACGCGGCCGACGCTGGCCGGCGTGTGCTGTTCGTCGCCGATCCGGAGACCGCCAGCGAGGTAGTCGAGACGCTGGGCGACCCCTTCCTCCTCCGGGCCGACACCGACGCAGGCAGGCAGTTCTACACCATCCCGGATCGCATCCTGCTGACCGACGACAGCTACGCCTGTGTGCGCACCGACGCCGACCTCGCGTGGCGCGAGGAACGCTCCGACGAGGCCGCCGGACCCGAAGCCACCGCCCGGCTCGTCCTCGACGCGGGCGAAGAGACGGTCGCGGTGCTGGACTCGGTCGACGGGCTCACCTGCCCCGGACCGACTCCCGAGACCTTCCGGCATCGTTACAGGCGGGGCGACGACAAGCGCATCCACGTCTTCGACCGCGACGGCCCCGTCGGTCGCTACGCCGGCATCTCGGCGATGAAGGCCAACGCCTACCGGCCAGTTCCCCTGCCGCTGGTGCCCGAACACCATCTGCGCGAGAACCCACGCTTGGCCCGTGCGTGGAGTCTCGCGGTCGTGGACCCTGACGGCGAGTTCCTCGAACGTGGCGAATCCGAAGCCGGGGGACGCTATCTCGACGCCGACACTACCGAGGTCGCCACGACCGACGAGAGCGACGACACCAGCAACCGACCGGCCTGAGGATGCCCCGCGAGAACCCCGTCTCGCGCGAACGCGGTCACTGTCCCTGCTGTGGATACCGCACGCTCCCGCCCGGCAGTCCCGGTTCCTACGAGGTCTGTCCGGTCTGCTACTGGCTGGACGACCTCCTCGGCTTTTACTACCCGGAGTCGCCGAACGACTACAACCACGTCTCGCTGGCGACCGCCCGCGAGAACGTCCGGGCGTACGGGGCGTGTTCTCCCGACGTGGTCGACCGGACTCGGGAGCCACGAGAGAACGAGGCACGCGACCCGAACTGGCCCTACGACGAACGCTCCCGCGATTGACCGCGCCTGTGCCGACCTACACCTCGACCGTCTCGCCGAACTCTGGCGCACTCGCCTCGTACCCGTCCGCCCGCAACTCCTCGGCGAACGCGCCGCACCGGTCACCGTGGTTCACCAGCACCTCGCTCTCTCGGTAACTGTCGAGGAAGGCCAGTAGGCCCTCGCGGTCCGCGTGCGCCGAGAAGTCGTAGCTCTCGACCTGCGCCGAGACCGGCATCCGGCGACCGTCTATCTCCGCACTGCCGGTGTCCAGGAGGTCCCGGCCGGGCGTGCCCTCGACCTGGTAGCCAGTCATCGTGATCTTGTTCGTCGGTCGCCCGCGAATCTCCGGGATGTAGGTCATCGCGGGACCACCGGAGAGCATCCCGCTTGTCGTGACGATCACCGTGTTCTGATCGGCGATGCGCTTGCGCTGGCCGTCTCGCCCGGTGACGAACCGGGCGTTCGACTTCGCCCGGCGCAGGGCCTCTGGATCACGGACGTAGTCGGGGTAGTTCCGGAACAGGTTCGTCACGCGCTTGCCCATCCCGTCCACGTAGCAGTCGATGTCGTGCGCCTCGCAGACGAGCATGACCTCCTGCGTCCGCCCGATGGCGAACGCCGGGACGACGACCGTGCCACCCTCCCAGACCGTGGTCCGGAGGCTCTCGGCGAACCGGCGTTCGATCTCTCTCCGGTCGTCGTGGAGCACGTCCGAGTAGGTCGATTCGCAGATGACCACGTCCGCGTCGGGCCTGTCGGTCGTCCCCGACAGGAGTCGCTGGTCGTCGGTGTGGAAGTCGGCGGTGTACAGCAGGCGGGTGTCGCCGTCCGACACGAGGACGTGCGCACTGCCGGGGATGTGGCCCGCCGGGTAGAACGTCACCTCGTACCCGGCCGCCTCGAACGTCTCGCGGTAGCCGTGTCGGACCGACACCTCCGACAGACGGCGGATCTCCTCCTCGGTGAACGGACAGTCGTAGCTCCCGCCGTGGAGTTTGAGGGTGTCACGGGCCAGCAGTCGCGTCAGTTCGGCAGTGGGCGGCGTCCAGTGGATCGGCGGCCGACGGTCGCCGGAGAGCAGAGAGGGGACCGCGCCGACGTGGTCGAGGTGGCCGTGGGAGACGACGACCGCGTCGGGGTCGACGCCGATCCCACCCCCGCCGGACAGCCCCGCCGGGAACTGCGGGCGCGTCCCGGTCAGCAGGCCGAAGTCCAAGAGCAGGGAGTCGTCCACGGCGATGGCACTCCGCCCGACCTCGCCCGCCCCGCCGAGGAACTGAATCTCCATCGAGCAACGGTAGTGGGAGCGAGGGTTTGGATTCGTCGCTTTCGACCGGATCGGCGGTGGCCGGCGACCACGACAAGCGGTCGGGTGTCTGTCAGACCGCGACCGGTTCGGATCGCTCGCGGTACGACTCGTAGACACGCTCGGCCCACTGTCGGGCGATCTCGGAGTCGGTATCGACCAGCACCCGGATCGCACCGGTCTCCTCGTCGTACCCCGCGATCGCCACCCGGTCGTCGAACACTGCGAGTCCGTAGGGGAGCGCCTCACGGGTCCGAAGCGTCAGGTGGCCGGTCTCGCTGGCGCGCTGGACACGCTCGGGGAAGCGTTCCCGGAGGTGTTCGACCGTGTCCGGCAAGGAGATGACCTCCACCTCGGTCTCGGCGAACAGTCGGTCGTACGCCCCGGTCAGTCCCGGTGGGACGATGTGTGTCGTGTTGAACGCCCGGAGCGTCTCGGTTCCAGCGAGCAACGAGAGGAACCGCGAGAGCGGCGCGTGCGGGTCGTCGGGTGTCGCGGTCGTGACGGTCGCGTCCGCGAAGGGCGCGACGACGAACTCCCGATGGTCCGGACAGATAGCGTCGAGCAGTGGGCCGAGTCGCCGTGTCGTCCGCACCCCGCGCTCGAATCTGACGACCTCCTCCGCGAGCGCGACGCCCTCGCCGGTGAGGTGGAAGGTCCCGTCCCGCCGCTCTGCCAACCCGTGATCGAGGAGCCAGCGCGTGAACCGGTGGCTCGTCGCCCGCGAGACGTCGAGACGCGATTCGAGTCCGGTCCTGTCCAGCGGTTCGTCGTAGAGTGCCTCCAGTAGCTCACGGTGCCGAAGCACCTCCAGGAGGTCGTCGGTCGACAGTCGCTCTGCGGTCTGCCAGTCGTCGGCGACGACCGACGCCAGTTCCTCGGTGGTCCGGAGGAGTTCGTCGAAGAGTGGGTTCGACATGGGCTGGTCCGTCTCTCGTGAGACAGTTCGACACCATCCGACTTAACCGTGTCTCAGGGCCTGAGACGGCTCTCACACCGTATCGTCTGGCTCGGCAGATGACTATAGACCGACACAGCACGTCTGGCGAGATATGAGTTCGACGACCCCGAGCGAGCGAGGTGTACAGACGACAGTTTCGACAGACACCGAGGCGTTCGTGGAGCGCCTCGTCACGGCTGTCGCGGGTGCCTTCGACGTGTACGCCGTCTACCTCGGCGACCGACTCGGCTTCTACCGCACACTCGCCGACGCGGGGCCCCTGACGACGACCGACCTCTCCGAGGCGACCGACTGCCACGAGCGCTACGTCCGGGAGTGGTGTGAACAGCAGGCCGTGACAGGCGTGTTGACCGTGGACGACCCGTCTCTCCCGGCTACGGACCGACGGTTCGACCTCCCGGACGCCTTCGTGGAGGTGTTGACCGACGAGGAGAGCCTCCAGTTCCTCGCACCACTCGCGCAGGTGTTCGTCGGTGCGGTCCACCCGATACCCCAGGTCGCCGAGGCGTACCGAACCGGTGAGGGCGTCCCCTTCTCCGCGTTCGGTCACGACATGCACGAGGGACAGGGGCGGATGAATCGCCCCGCCTTCCGGCATCTGCTCGGGACGGAGTGGCTTCCCTCGCTCCCGGACGTGGACGAACGACTCCGCCGACCCGGTGCGCGTGTCGCCGACATCGGTCTCGGACACGCCCACTCGGCGATCGGTATCGCCGAGGCGTACCCGACCGTGAGAGTCGACGGCTACGATCTGGACGCCGAATCGGTGCGTTCCGCCCGCCAGCACGTCGCCGAGGCCGGACTCGCCGATCGGATCACGGTCGAACTGCGTGACGCGGCAGGGGTGTCGGCGACCGAGACTTACGACCTCGTGACGGCCTTCGAGTGTGTCCACGACACGAGCGACCCGGTGTCGGTTCTCCGGACGATGCGGGAGTTGGCGGGCGACGAGGGCACCGTCCTCGTGATGGACGAGCGCGTCGGTGACGCCTTCGGCGAGGAAGCCGAGTTCGACTGGTTGATGTACGGCTGGAGTATCCTCCACTGTCTCCCGGTCGGGCTGGTCGAGGAGCCAGCAGTCGGCACTGGGACCGTGATGCGCGCCGACACGCTCCGGGAGTACGCCGAGCGAGCCGGGTTCTCGGCGGTCGAGATCCTGCCGATAGAGACCGACTTCTTCCGGTTCTACCGGTTGACGCCCTGAGAGTCGGGAGCTGATACCGCGAAGACGAGGGCCGGATGTGACCCAAGCACGACCGAGACCCGGCGCGTGCGCGACTCCGACGCGCACGCGAGGGAGGCGGGGGTGGGCGGTGCGGAGAACCCCCGCCGAGGCTGGGGAGGACCGAGGTGCGGTTGCTGTGCTGTCGGCAGTTGCGGTGTTGTACTGTCGGCAGTTGCGGTGTTGTGCTGTCGGCAGTTGCGGTGCTGTGCTGTCGCGATGCTGTAGAGTTGCGGTCACAGCTACAGTCGTGACACTCCCGAGCCGAGACCACGGTCTCGGGAGACCGGGCCACCGGAGACGACCGCCTCGAAGACGGCGACCAAGAAGACGACCACCTCGTTCCAGTCAACCCGCCGTCGGCAGTTTCTCGCCCGGCCGGAACGCCTTTGCGACAACCGACCGCACCACTGGTCAATGTTCGGCGACCAGGAGCGGGTGACGGTCCGAGAACTGATGACCGACGACATCGAACGCGTCTCGGCGGGGGCGTCGGTCGGCGAGGTCCACGAGTGGCTGACCGAGAACGGGTACACCGCCGCTCCGGTCGCGCGTGACGACCCGCCGCACCTCTACGTCACGCGTGCGGACCTCGACGAGGCACTGCCCGGTGCGACCGACGACCCGGTCTACAAACACGCCGAACGCGTCGGCCTGGAAGATCTGGTCGCACCCGACGCGGAGTTCGGCGAGTTGCTCGCCGAGTTGGAGGAGCGCCCGGTCTACTTCGTCGGCTGGCACGGCGAGGTCGTCGGCGTCGTCTCGCGCTCCGATCTGAACAAACCCGCCGCCCACGCCTTTCTCTACACCCGCGTCGGCGAACTGGAGATGCGCCTCCGTGATCTGGTGGACGCCGAAGCCGACTGGGAGGGCACCCTCGCCACCGAACCGGCCCGTGACCACGACGGCTGTGAGACCGAGTACGACGCCGTCCTGCAGTCCTACGAGTCCTACGAGGACGCCGACATCCAACTTCGGCCGATCGACTACACGACCTTCTACCAACTCCAGAAGTGCCTCCGGGCCAGCCCCGAGGCGGTCGAAGAACTCCCGTTCGCCGACACTGACGAGGCCGACGACGCAGTCGACGCCATCCGAAACCTCCGCAATCATGTCGCACACTACGGCAACGTCGTCCACAACGTCGACGAGACGTACCTGAACTCGGGCCGGAACGTCCACGAACTCTCCGAGTTGTACGCGACGATGACGGAGACGCTGGAAGCGCTCCGCGACTGGTCGGATCGGGAGACCGGCGAGCGCCCGGTGGGTCAGGCGAGCGACTGAGCCGGCGTCCGCTCGGTCGTCCACTACCGCCGCGAGACGTCCGAGACTGTGCAGGTCGTCATCGAAACTACCGTACCTCCGGTGTCCGAAGGACGGTCAATGCCAACCGACTCCGGGAGTAGCAAGTCCGACCGTCGGCGTCGGAGCGTCCGCCAACTGCTGTTCGTCATCGCCGGCTCACACACCGGGGCGTTCATCGGCTCGACCGTCCCGACCTTCGGCCTGCCGGGTGACGTGTTCTCGGTCCTCCTCTTGGGGTTCCTGTTCGTCCTGCCGTTCGCCGTGGACTCGAACTGGGAGTGGATCGAGGGGAAGTACTTCGCGCTGTTCCCGGTCGAACCCGACGGCGAGTAGCTGAGTGACCGCACAGCGTTCGCCCGACGACCAGCTACTTCCGGGTGACCGCCGCCCGCTCGACGGCTACTGTCCCGCGTCGTCCAACATCGCCAGGGCGTCTCGGTCGGACTCGCCGGCCTGGATCGCCCACAGGGTCGCGTACAATCCGCCTGCCGCCACCAACTCGTCGTGGGTCCCGCGTTCGACGATCCGTCCGCCGTCCAGTACCACGATCAGGTCGGCCGACCGGACCGTCGAGAGTCGGTGTGCGATGACGACCGTCGTTCGATCGGCAGTGAGGTCGGTCAGCGCACGCTGGATGTACGCCTCGGTCTCGGTGTCGACCGCCGAGGTCGCCTCGTCCAACACGAGGATCGCCGGGTCACGCAGCATCGCCCGCGCGAGCGAGAGTCGCTGGCGCTGGCCGCCGGAGAGCTTCACCCCGCGTTCGCCGATCCGGGTGTCGTAGCCGTCGGGGAGCGACCGGACGAACGCGTCGGCCTCGGCGGCTTCGGCGGCCGCGATCATCTCCGCTTCTGTCGCGTCGAACCGCCCGTACAGCAGGTTCTCACGAACCGTGCCGTCGAAGAGGAAGGTGTCCTGTGAGACGTAGCCGATGGCGTCCCGGAGACTGTCGAGCGTCACGTCCCGCACGTCGTGTCCGTCCACGCGGACCGCCCCCTCATCGACGTCGTACAGGCGGAGCAGGAGTTTCGCGGCAGTAGACTTCCCGGCGCCGGTCGGGCCGACGAACGCGACCGTCCGGCCGGGATCGACCGAGAACGAGACGTTCCGCAGGACTGGCTCGTCGCCGTAGCCGAAGGTCACGTCGTCGTACTCGACTTCGCCGCGCACCGCGTCGAGTGCCACGGCGTCCTCGCGGTCGGCGATGCGGGCTGGCTGGTCCTGCAGCGCGAAGATGCGCTCGCCGGAGGCGCGGGCGTTCTCGTAGCTGTTGACGATCCTCCCCATGCCGGCGAGGGGGTCGACGAATCGCTGGCTCATGAACAGGAACGTGACGAACTCGCCGACCAGCAGGTCGCCCGAGAACCCTGGCGGCGCGCCGACGACGAGCCAGTAGCCGCCGAGGGCGAACGTCGCGGCGAAGGAGACGCCCGCCAGCAGGTCCATCCCCGGTTGGTAGAGGTACTCCAGTTTGACGACGGCCCACGTCCGGAGGTACGACTCCCAGGAGGCGTCCTCGACGCGGTCGGTCTCGTAGTCGCCGGTGTTGGCGGTCTTGATGACCTCCATCCCGCCGACGTTCGCCTCGATGCGCCCGGTCAGGTCGCCGATGCTCGCTCGCAGGGCGCGGTAGAGCGGCCGGACCGTCCGCGTGAACCAGACCGTGAACGTCGCCAGCAAGGGGACCGCGACCAGCGTGACGAGGGCGAGTTGCCAGTTGAGGTAGAAGAGGAGGGCGGCGATACCGACGACCGTGACGACCAACTGGAGCGCGCCGGAGACGGTCCCGTTCAGAAAGGACTTCAGGTTCCGCACGTCGTCACCGAGCACCGCGAGCAGTTGGCCGGTCTGCTTGTCGTCGAAGAATGCCATGTCGAGCGACTGCATCGCGCGGTAGGTGTCACTGCGGACACGGTGCTGGACCCGGTTCGAGAACAGCGATAGCGAGACGCCCTGCGTCCAGCCGAAGACGACCGAGAGCAGAAACGCCCCGACGATGAGGCCGACGGAGAGCCACAACTGCGCGACCGGTTCCGTGGGAAGCCACGCCGTCGGCACCAGTGGAAGTCGGTACGCGGCCCCGTTTCCGAACGTCGCGTCGATGGCGACACCCAGGACGAGCGGCGGGACGAGTCCCGCGAAGCGCGAGAGGATGCTGGTCACGACACCGAGCGTGAACAGGTGGACGTCCCGGCGACCGTAGATCGAGAAGAGTCGGGCCATCGGATCGGGGGCGTCACTGTCGGGGGCGAGGAAGCCGTCGGCCAGTTCTACTCGTCGGCTACGTGCCACGCGGTGTCGCCTCCCTCGGCAGGTGTGCGCCCACGTCGGCCGCGTGCTGGCGGACTGCGATGGTGGTGCGAGCCGGCGTGGTCGGTCTGTCGCTAGTCGGTGTATCTGTCGGCTGAATCACGGCGAGCCTCCCGGAGCGAAACTGCTCCGTGGACACTAACCGGAGGTAAGCGCCCAGCGGTATATCACGCTCGCGGTGGTCGGCGGCGCGGCTGTCACATCGGCGGACGCCCGCGACCCACCTGAAAACACTTGTACCGGACGCCGGAAGCGAGTCGTATGTCCCCGACAGAGTCGACTCTCTCTCCTCGATCACGACGCGCCCTCCTCGCCGCAGTCGGCACCGCGACGTTCGGCGGCCTCGCCGGCTGTCTGGACGAGGTCGGCAAGTCGGCAGACCGCGACGGGCCACCCCCGTCGGACGCCGACATCGGTTCGTCGTCCGCGAACTCGTCGCCGGATGAGAGCGCCGGACGCACCGACGACGACTCGCCGACACAGTTCCAGTTGACCCACGTCGAACCCGCAGACGTAGACGCCCCGGTCGTCGTCTACCCGACACAGCTTCGGACGTGGCTCCGCGACGCGGCCGGAAGCGAGGAGCCGATCCGAGTCCACGCGAGCGCGCCGGTGTACGCGCCGACGCCGATGCTCACGGCGCTGTCGGCGGTCGAACTTCCAGCGGACGAAGCCGGCGAAGGAGCCAGACAGACGTACGAAATCCGGGGCGAGGGCGGGACGCGCTACGACCTCCTCGTCGGCGCGAAACCGGTCGAGTCGGTGCCGGACGACGCCGACCCCACGCCGGTGGCAGACCTCTCCGAGGGACGTCGGGACCTCGTTCGCGGGGCGATCAGCGACCAGTCGCGGGCGAGGGTCGTGCCGGAGACCCGACTCGGCGAGTGGGTCCGGACCGACTTTTTCGACGGCTACGTCGAACGCCAGGGAACCGTCTACCGTGGTCACGAGATCCAGCAGACAGACGCGGCGTTCTTCTCGAAGGAGTTCTGGCTGGTGGTCTCGCTCGTGCCGGTCCCGGCGTCGGAGACTCCGACACCGACGCTCGGCCTCGCGTTTCCCGAGGTCCCCGAGGCGGTGCGGTCTGCGGTCGATCCGGTGCTCTCGGAGTCGAAGCAGTCGACGTCGGTGACGACCGCGACCGTCGAGGATGACAGCATACTCCGCGAGTTCGCCGAGGAGTACGACTACCTGCTGACCCACACCGCGTTGTTCGAGATCGGGAGGGAGACGTGATCGAACGCGGTCGAGGGGGAGAGGCGTGACAGCTATCGGTGCGCTGAAGCGTGTCGCCGACTCACCCGCCGTGGACGCCGTCGGGACGGTCGCGGTCGCGGCGCTGGTCGCCTCGCTCGGCGTCCAGAACCCGGTCCAACCGGCGATACTCGTCGCGCTGTGGCTGTCGTTCGTCGTCGAACGACGAGTTCCGGTCGAACGGTGGGCGGCGAGAGCGGTGCTCGGTCTCGGTCCGCTGGTCGCGGGAGCCTACTCGCTGTCGGTCGGCGACGATCCGTTCACGGTCGGACTCTGGTTCGGCGGTGCAGGGGTCGTCTTCGGGCTCTCACTGCTCGAACGTCGGTCGCAGAACCGGGGGTGACACACCGCGTCAGGACTTCTCGACGGCCTGCACCTGGAACTCGGCGTAGCCGCCGTAGGCGACCTCCAGGGCACCGAGCCACCAGTTCCACCGACTCGCCAGTGAGTCTCCCTCGGGCGCGTCTGCGAGGTTGTCGAGGATCTCCTGGGTCGTCAGCGGCGTGTCTCGGTCGCGGTCGACCGTCCCGGAGTCGGCCAGATCGCGGGCCTGCCGGACGACCACCCGGCGCTCCGCGTCGGTCCCGCCGAACCGTTCGGCCAGTGCCGCGTCGAGTTCCGCCGGGTCGAGTGTGTCGGTCACGACGGGTCGTAGGCGACCGACCGGCAAGAGTGCAGCGTCGACTGCGTCGACAGGTCACTCACCGACTGTCGGACTCAGCCGAACAGCGCCGCCGCGACCATCACCGCACCGAGGAGACCCAGTGTCGTCCCGGCGTAGAACAGTATCACGGGCTCGCCGTCGGTGACGAGCGCGAACAGCCCGACCGAACCGAAGAAGAGCACGCCGAGTACGCCGAGGACGAGTCGGACGTCGCGGTCCAGGCCACCGCTCGGCTCCCAGTCTGTCGACGTCGTGATCCGCGCCAGCACCGACTCGACACTGCTGCTGGCTTCGGCGGGTACGACGAGCAGCGTGGGCCGGTTCCCGAGCAAGTCGCGGTCGTGGTATCGGAGTCGGACGACGACGTAGCTCCCGATCCGGTAACTGTCGGTGCCGGCGAGCGACGAGAGGTCGCCAGCCCGGCGGTTCCGGTCGGCGGTGTCGAACGTCGGCACCGCCATCTCGTCGGCGACCGCAGGGTGCGACTCGGCGTACTCCCGCGCCAGTTTCCCGGTGTAGAACTCGACGGTTCGCTCCTCGGGGTCGATCCGACCGACCGTGTACCGTGAGTCGACCGACGAGACGAGGAAGGCCAGTCCGAAGGGGAGAAACAGGACCACGATCGGACCGAAGACCGCGCCGAGTCCGGCGAGGAGGCCCGCACCCGCGACGAGGCCCGGCAGGAGCCACCGGAGTCGGAGCCACGAGAGGTCGGGCGAGAACAGCGCACGCTCGCGCTCGGACCCGGCGTCGGCGGCGATCAGGACGTAGATCAGCGAGAACGGCCCGCCGACGAGTGCGAGGACGACGACCACCAGCAGCGCGTCGGTACTCGGGCCGAGCGCCGACCGGGCGAGGAGGAACGCGCCGAACCCCCCGACGACGAGCAGGAAGACACCGACCACTCCTGCGAGCAGGTGGCGAACCGCGAGAAAGTACGGGTCCGACTGGTGGTCGGGGAGTGCGACCCACGAGACGACGCCGGTGTCGGACGACTCGTCTGCGGAGGACGAATGACCGGCAGGGGCGGAGGGCATCGGCTCGGACTTCACTCCGCGACGGAAAGAGTGTTCGTGTCTGTCGGCTCAGCGCCACCACTCGCTCCGGCGCTCCTCGTAGCTCGCGTCGCGGAACGGCGCCGGTTTGTCGGCGTCATCCTCCGCGCCGAGTGCGTACGCCAGCCAGTAGCCGACGTGCCAGCCGACCGCGTCGGTGTCGAGGTTCACGAGCGTGATCCGGGTGCGTTCGTACCGCTCGATGGCACCGTCGCCGTCGGGGTCGGTGCCACGCGTCCCGACACAGGACCCGGCCTCGTCGTCGGGACCGCACGGCGAGGTGTCCGAGAAGTCGACGACGATCTCGGCGGCTTCGGGGTCGTCGACGCGCCGGAAGGTGAGGTTGTCGGGCATCCCCGGCGCGCCCTCGGCGTAGTAGTCCAGCGCGTGGCCCACCTGCTCGCTCGCACGGGCCGGGTCAGAGGCGTTCGCGGTGTCGACGTAGACGGTGAACTCGCCGTCGGCCCACGGGTACGCGCGCTCGGTCGCGTTCGGCTTCGGCTGGGTGTAGATGACCGACCGGGCGGCCATCACGTCTGCTGGCGCGTCCTCGTGACCCAGACCGAGCGTGTGGCCGAGTTCGTGCGTCACGACGAGGACGCTGGACTGGTCGGACAGCCCGCCCTGTATCCAGATCGTCTCGGGGCGCTCGATCTGTCGGGCGTCGGTGATCAACGGCGCACAGCCCACCGCGTCGGTCACGGTGCCACACTCCGGAACGGTCTCGGTGAACTCGACTCGGAGGTCGGGCGCTTCGGCGTCGGGGACGACGCGGTAGTCGATCGGGTAACCGGCGTAGCGTTCGGCGTTCGCCTCCCAGTAAGCGGTCGCCTCCCGGACGAGTGGCGTGACGTTCCGACTGGGGTCGGCGCTGTTCGCGACCGCGACGACGACTGGCTCCTCGCCCCACGGACTGACGCCCGGCGGGGCTGCCGTAGCGATGGGCGTCGAGTCGGCGGTCGGCGAGACGGTCGGGCGTGTCGTCGTCGCGGGATCGGACGGGCGTGTCTCTACCGGGCCGATGCACCCGGCCACGAGGAGACAACAGACCAGCGAGAGCACCAGGAGGCGGGTCACGTTCGATGCGACGGCTGGGAGCGAAATGAGCGTTCGGGCTGGGTTTCGGAGTGGGATCGGCGTGAGTATCCTGGCGGGTCGGCCACGTCGCCGAGTCTCCGAACCCACCGACAGCGGTCGAATTCACCGGACAAACCGTGTGAGTTTGCTCCGTCAGAGTTAACCCTTAGATACGTCTAAATCCGACCATGTTGAGCGACGTGATGGAGGACTACCTGAAGGCCATCTACATCCTGCAGGCCGAGCAGGGACCCCCGGTGTCGACCTCCGACATCGCCGACTACCTCGACAAGACCTCGCCGACCGTCACCAGCATGATCGGCAAACTCGCCGACCGTGGCCTGGTCGAACGCGAGAAGTACAAGGGCGTCGAGTTGACCGACGAGGGCGAGACGGTCGCCCTGGAGGTCCTCCGGCACCACCGCCTGCTGGAGGCGTACCTCGCCGAGCATCTCGACTACGACTGGAGCGAGGTCCACGACGAGGCCGACGCGCTGGAACACCACATCAGCGAGGAGTTCGAGCGCAGAGTCGCCGAGGCACTGGGCGACCCCGAGGTCGACCCCCACGGCGATCCGATCCCCAGCGCGGACCTCAGTCCACTGGAGGAGGACGACGCCGAACGCCTCTCGGACCACGGCGTCGGCGACCGAGTGGTCGTCTCGCGCGTCTCCGACCGTGACGAGGACGAACTGGCGTACCTCGCCGAGGCGGGGGTCACACCCGGCACCGAACTGACCGTCCGGGACGTCGCGCCCTTCGGGATGGTGACGGTGCTTGTCGGCGACACCGGGAACGAGCAGAGCCTGCCCGAGTCGGTCGCCCGCTCGATTCGCGTCCGCAGTGCGACCGATCCGAGCGACACCGCCAACACGGAGGCCGGCCAGCCGTGACCGGCTGGGTCGAGATCCTCACCGTCGCGTTCGTCGCGCAACTCGTCGTCCTGCCGGGCGAGAAGGTCCAGTTCATCATCGCCGGGCTGTCGACGCGCTACAACCCGGCCGTGGTCGTCGCCGCCGCCGGCTCCGCCTTCGCGGGCTGGACCGCCCTGGAGATCGCCTTCGGCGCGGCCCTCCAGCGCGCGCTCTCGCCGCTCGTCCTCGACGCGCTGACCGGCGGACTGTTCCTGCTGTTCGCCGTCCTGCTCTACCGGTCTGCGCCGGAACCGGGCGAGACCTCGCTCCCGGAGACCGACGGCGGGAACGTCGCGGCCGACGTTACCGTCTTCGGGCGAGAGGTGCCGGACGCACTCGGCGGGTTCCTCCCGATCTTCGCCATGATGGCCTTCGGCGAGTTCGGCGACAAGACCCAACTCGTCACCATCGGGCTGGCGGCCCAGTACGGCGCGAGTCCCGCGATCTGGGCCGGCGAGATGCTGGCCATCATCCCGGTCAGCGTCGCCAACGCGGTGTTCTTCCACCGCTTCTCACACCGGTTCGACGTCCGGAAGGCACACCTCGGGGCGGCCGCGCTGTTCGGCTTCTTCGCCCTCGACACCGCGCTCGCGATCGCCACCGGTTTCTCGGTCTGGGAGACGGTCGTCACGACCATCTCCGACGCGGTCCTCGCGGCGGTCTGACTCGTCTTCGTCTCGTCGTCCACAGAGCGCCGACGAGGTGACGCAGAATCCGCATCTTTTTTCGCAGTTTCACCCGTCTCACAGCCTGTGTCGCTCGCTGCACCCCTCCTCGACTCGGTCGTGACCGCACTCCTCGGCATCGTCTTCGGACTGGCGCTCGCCGCGCCGCCGGGGCCGATGAACGCGATCATCGCCGAGGAGAGCGTCGTCCGTGGCTGGCAGTCGGGGTTCACGGCCGGACTGGGTGCGGCGTCTGCGGACGCCATCTTCTTCGTGCTCGCGTATCTCGGTGTCGTCGCCTTCGTCGAGCAGTTCCCGACGCTCCGGGCCGTGATGGTCGGCATCGGCGGCCTGCTGATGGTCTACTTCGCCTACGGGGCCGGACAGGAGGCGCTCGCCGGGTCGTTCCTCGGGAGCGACGTTGCTGTCGGAGACGCCCCGGAGACCGACGGCGGGGTCGACTCGACCGGCTTCCGGAAGGCGTTCGTCCTCGCGTTGACGAACCCCTACCAGATCCTGTTCTGGCTCACCATCGGCGTCGGCCTGCTGGAACCCGGCACCCTGGACGTGTTCGCCGAGATGCCGTACCTCGGCGAGTATCTCGCGGGCCTGCTCGTCGTCCAGACCGGAAGCGCCGCCCTGGTCGTCGGCTTCTTCGGCGGCATCGGCGTCTGGATCACCGGGTTCCCGGCCGCACTGGTGACCGCGAAGCGCCGCGTCGAGTCGCTCGCGCCGGTCGTCGCCGGGGTGAGTGCTCTGGTGCTCCTCGGCTTCGGCGTGACGTTCGTCGTGGACGCGGTTCGGTCGCTGCTGTGAGGCGCGACGGGCCGACGCTCCCTGACGGCCAGCAACACTGATGGCTCGAGGTCACCTCCGGAGAGTCGAATGACGAGCGATCCGATCTACGTGGTGGACGTGTTCGCCCAGCGCCGGTACGCCGGCAACCAACTCGCGGTCGTCCTCGATAGCGGCGACCGGACAGACGAGGAGCGGTTGGCACTGACACGCGAGACGAAGTTCTCGGAGGCGACGTTCGTCACCGACAGCGATCCGGCGACAGATCGCTACGACGTCCGCATCTTCGATCCGATCGAGGAGATCCCGTTCGCGGGTCACCCGACGCTCGGGACCGCCTTCGTCCTCCGGGAGCACGTCGCACCCGACCGGCCGGACGAACTGACGCTGACCCTCGGAGTCGGGGAGGTGCCCGTCTGGATCGAGACCGACGAGACTGGCGTGGAGACCTACTGGATGCGCCAGCCGGCCCCGACGTTCGGCGAGCGAGCCGACCCCGACAGCCTCGCCCGGATACTCGGACTGTCCACCGACGACATCGACTCGGCGTCTCCGATCCAACTGGTCTCGACCGGGCTACCGACACTGATCGTCCCACTCACCTCGCGCGACGCACTCCAGCGCGCAGCGACCCGACAGCCGGCCTACGATCGCGAGTTCCTCGACGGGTTCGGTCACACGAACCTCCTCGTCTTCGCGCCGGAGGGATACGAGGAGGCCGATCTGAGTGTCCGCGTGTTCGCCGACTACGCCGGTGTACCGGAAGACCCCGCCACTGGCTCGTCGAACGGCTGTCTCGCCGCGTACCTCGTCGAACACGACTACTTCGAGACCGACGAGATCGACTGTACGGTCGAACAGGGGGACGAGATCGACCGCCCGTCTCGGCTTCACCTCCGGGCCGCACGCACTGCTCCCGACGGAGATCACGGGAGTATCGACGTTCGTGTCGGCGGCCGCGTCGTCCCGGTTCTGCACGGCCACCTTCACTGACTCGGAGGGTCGCTCCTCGTCGTTCTCTCGGCACCGTCCTCTCGGGTCACCGTCTTCTCACGTCACGCCGCCACTGCTCGTCTCGTACTCCGCGAGTGCCCCCTCGGCAAGCACCGACCGTGCGATCTCCACCACATCCCACACGTCGGCGAACCCGGTGTAGAGCGGCGCGGGACAGAGCCGAACGACGTTCGGTGGCCGAAAGTCGACGACGACACCACGATCCTTCAGCGCCTCGGCGAGTTTCTGCCCCTCGGGGTGTTCGACTGCGACGTGCCCGCCTCGCCGGTCCGCATCGCGCGGTGTGCCGACCGAACAGCCGAACTCGGCGAGTCGCTCGTCCACGAGGGCGATCAGGTAGTCGGTCAGTGCGACCGACTTCTCGCGGATCGTGTCGATCCCCGCGTCTCGAATGATCGACAGCGAGCCCTCCAGTGGCGCGAGGCTGAGGAGGTGCGGCGTCCCGATCTGCCACGCGCCGGCCGAGTCTGCCGGCGTGAACTCGAGGTTCATGTCGAACTGCGTGGACTTGTCGTGGCCCCACCAGCCCGCGAGTGCGGGCGTCGTCCCGAAGTGATCACGGTTCACGTACAGTCCCGCCAGCGCGCCGGGGCCCGCGTTGAGATACTTGTACGAACACCAGACCGCGAAGTCCACGCCGATGTCGGCGAGGTCGTGCGGGACGACGCCGACCGAGTGTGCGAGGTCGAATCCGGCCAGCGCGCCGTGATCGTGGGCGATCTCGGTCAGACGCTCGACGTCCAGCAGTTGGCCGCTCCGGTAGAACACCGAGGGCATGAACACCACCACCACGTCGTCGTGCGATTCGAGCGCGTCGGCGACGTCGCGCTCCGCCAGCGTCCGGCCGTCCTCACTCTCGACGACGACCAGTCCTTCGTCGGGGTCGATGCCGCGCTGGCGGAACTGCGCCCGGATGGCGTAGTGGTCGGTCGGGAAGTCGAGGTCGTTGACGACGACCTTCGTCCCGTCGGCCTCGTCGAGGAACGTGCCGATCAGGGTGTGGATGTTGACGGTCGTCGAGTTCGCCAACACGACCTCCTCGGCGTCCGCACCGAGGAGCGGCGCGAGGTCGTCGCCCAGTTCCTCGGCGTAGGTGAACCAGTCCTGCTCGGCGTCGGTCCAGCCCCGGATGCCGAGGTCGCGCCACTCCTCGACGATCCGGTCCAGCGAAGCCTCCGCCTCGGCCGAGATGGGTCCCAGCGAGTTGCCGTCCATGTAGTAGTCGTCGGGCACGTCGAACCGCTCCCGGAAGTCGGCGAGTGGGTCCCGCCGGTCGGCGGCGACCGCGCCTGCTCGCCCGTCGGTCGGATCGGGTCGCGCTCCCGCAGGCGGCGAATCGGTGTTCATACCCCATCCTCGGACGCCTGCGGGTTGTCGGTTTCGCCGTGCGTGTCTCCGAGTCGGGACACCGCCTGCCGGAGCGTGTGGAACTTTACGCCCGGCGCGTCAGTCGGCGACATGGACAGGATGGACCCGGACGCGGCCGACGCCGTCGCCGAGATCGAGGCGCTCGGCGTCCCCGAGTGGCACACGCTCTCGGTCGAGTCGGCCCGCCGGATCGAAGCCGAGGTGTTCACCCCCGAGTCGCTCCCGCCGGTTCCCTTCGTCCGCGACCTGGCGATCCCCGGCAGAGCCGGCGAGATCCCGATCCGCGTCTACCGACCGCGACCGCTCGATGCGGCCGACGCCGACTCCCGGTCTCTCCCGGTTCTCGTCTTCTACCACGGCGGCGGGTGGGTCCTCGGGACGCTCGACTCGGCGGGATCGATCTGTCGGGAACTGGCCCGACGCGCCGGGTGTGCCGTCGTCTCGGTGGACTACCGACTCGCGCCGGAACACCCGTTCCCCGCCGGCGTCGAGGACGCGTTCACTGCGGTCTCGTGGGTCGCCCGGAACGCCGAGACGTTCGGCGGCGACCCGGATCGTATCGCGGTGGGTGGGACCAGCGCCGGCGGTGCGCTCGCGGCCGCGACCGCACTCAGGGCGCGGGACGCCGGCGGTCCCGTGATCGCTCACCAACTGCTCTGTTACCCGGCGACCGACCACGACTTCGACACCGACTCCTACCGCGAGAACGCCGACGGGCCACTGCTCACGACGGCCGACATGGAGTGGTTCTGGGCGCAGTACCTCCGGAGTCCACTCGACACCGCCAACCCCTACGCCGTCCCGATGCAGGCCGACGACGTGACCGGCCTCCCGTCGGCGACGGTCGCCACCGGCGGGTTCGACCCACTGCGCGACGACGGGTTCGCCTACGCCGACCGTCTCGACCACGGCGACGCGGACGTGACCCGCGTCCACGCGCCGCGTCTGCCCCACGGCTTCCTCAGCCTAACCGACGAGGTGCCGAGAGCCGACGAGGCGATGTCGGCCGTGGCCGAGTCGCTGGCCGACGCACTCGACACGGCCTGAGTATTCCCGGTGAACGACTACTCTCCGAACGGTTCTAGGGAGCGTATGGATCCCGACGAGACGACGACTTCTCGCAGAGGCTTCCTTCGTGGCGTCGGCACGGTCGGCGGTGGGAGTGCGGTCATCGCCGGGTCGGCCGAGTCGGCCAGCGCACAGGAGGCGACGACCCACCAGGTAGACATGACCGACGGTCTCGTCTTCGACCCGGACAGTCTGACCATCGCACCGGGTGACACCGTGGTCTGGGAGACGGTCGGGAGCGTCGGTCACTCGGTGACGGCCTACGAGGACGAACAACCGGAGGGCGTCGAGTTCTGGTCGTCCGGCGACCTCGACAGCGAACAGGCCGCGCGGAACGCCTACCCCGACCAGGGTGACGTGGCGTCCGGCGAGACCTACGAGCACACCTTCGAGACCGAGGGCGTCTACGACTACTTCTGCATCCCGCACGAGGCGGCCGGGATGATCGCCGAGTTGGAGGTCGTCGAAGGCGGCGCGGCGCCCGACGGGGGTGGCGGACCGGTCATCCCGCAGGTTCCGGACAGCGCGAAGTCGCTGGCGGTCGCCGCGACGACCGCGATGCTGTCGGTGCTCGCACTGGCGTGGTTCTTCATCAAGTACGGCGGCGACTACGAGACGGTCGAGGACGGCGGAGAGTGAGGACGCGACCGCGACCACCAACAGCGAAGAAGGACCCGATCAGGGTGCGACCAGATCCACCACGGTCTCGGCGTCCACGACGAGGTTGTACGCCCCCTCGTCGTCGTTCCACAGCGCGAGCACGTTTTCGACCGCGACGACCGACCCGTAGTCGGCCCGGAACAGGTCACGGTTCAGCGCAGACTCCTTCGTCACGACCGCGTAGTGGTCGACCGACTCGCTCCCGTCGCCGATCTTGAACACCGGGTTCGGCTCCGGGTCTGCCGGCCCTCGGTGGCCGTCACCGTCCTCGGCGTCGGGGCCGGTCCGCGACAGGTCCCGACTCAGTTTCACCGCCAGCAGGTCGATGCGCTCGGTGACGTGTCGCTCCATGTCGGCCATCCGGGCGAACCGGGCGGCGTCGGCCCGAACCTCGACGCGGCGCTGACCGTCTGGTCGCAGGATGGCGTAGGCGAACTGCACCGTCTCGTTGGTGTAGGTGCCGTCGTCGGCACCCCCGGCGTCGAGGCGCGTCTGGAACGGCGGGGCCTCGACGTCGGGTCGCACGTCGAATGACCACCCGGTGTCGCTCGGGGCGTGACCGGGCCAGAGTCGGAGCGCCGGACTGTAGACACTCGCCGAGGAGTCGGCGGGCACGACCGCGCGTTCGACCTCCCGAAGGCCGATCGCGGTGTTCCTGTCGGCCGGTGCGAGTGCGACGACCGACCCGTCTGGCGTCACCCAGTCCATCGCGCGGGAGACGACCGCCGTCGGGTCGGCCAACTCCGAGAGGACGTTGCCGAACACCACGAGGTCGAAGGGACCGCTCGGCGAGTGCTCGGTGTCGTCGGCATCTCCGGTCGCGTCGGTCTCCGCCACCGCTTCGCTCGGATCGAACGCCTCCACGGTCGTCTCGTGGATCGTCGTCCGGACGTTTCGGGGCGTCTCGCCGAGCATCGCCTCCAACACCTCGGCCGCCGGACTCGGCTCTATCGCGTGGTAGTCGACAAGCGCGTCGTCGGGGAGGTAGTCGAACAGGCCCAGTGCGGGACCGCCGGCACCCGCGCCGACGTCCAGGACGCGAAGGTTCGAGGGGAGCAGACCGTTCTCGGCGAGGTCGTCCAGCACGTACCCGATCGCGGCGTAGTAGTCCGGCAGGTGGTAGATCGCGTAGCCCAGTGCCGCCGTCTCGTCGTACTCCACGTCGTTCTCGTAGAAGTAGTCGGTCTTCAGGCGGCTGATCGCCTCCCGGAGTGCCTCGCCCGAGTCCCCCCGGTGCCAGTTCGCGCCGTACTCCCGGACGAGCAGATCTTCGAGGGCGAAGCTGTACTGCTCGGGAAACTCGGTCGGCCCCCAGTCTGCACGCGGTGCCGGGCCGTCCTCGAAGGGGACGAAGGTGCCGTCCTCGCGCTCCCAGAGGCCGAGGTCGAACGCCTCCTCGCGGAGCGTCTGCCGGACGACTGCGGGGTGTGGCGACCCGTCGACGTACTCGGCGATCTCTTCGGGATCGATCGGTCTGACCTGCCGGAGGTACTTCGCGTTGTTCCGGATCGCCGTGCGCTGGTCGGTCACGACTCGTCACCTCGCTCGCCGGTGTCGGTCGGCGTACTCGTCGGACCGCCCGACTCGGACGACTTCCGTGCCGACTCCCCGGCTTCGCGGTAGAGGTCGGCGAAGGTCGCGGCGTCTGCGTCCGCGATTCGGCGGGCCGCGTCCGCGACCGCCTCGCTCCCGTCGAAGGAGTCCTGTATCTCGGCGTAGACCCGCGGTTCGCCGCCGGTGACGGTCGCAACGAGATCGCCGAGGCCTGCCGAGACGGGCGTCGAGAACTCCGGGCGCGTCTCCTCGGCCGCGAGGGCGAAGGCGAGGATCGCGGTGTGTGCGGCGGCCTGGACCGTCTCCATCGCCCGGTCGTGTTCTTCGGCGGTCGTCTCGAACAGGTGGTTGCCGGCGTCGGCGAGGTCGGCCCGGAGCGTGTCGGTGACCGGGCCGGGCGCGTCTGCGACGACCGCGACGTTGCCGGGCGCGTTCTCCGGCGCGAACAGCGGGTGGAGACTCACACGCTCCAGATCGGGGGCGTGCTCTCGCATCGCCGCGACCGGGAGCGCCATGACGCCGGTCACGTCCAGCAGGGCGGACTCGGCGCGGTCGGCGTAGGCCGCGAACGCCGACTTCGTCGCGGAGATCGGGACCGCGAGCGCGACCCCAGCGAACGTCTCCTCGGTGTCCAGCGAGACGTGTCGGGTCTCGTGGCCGTCGGCGGCGAGCGACTCGACTGCGCGGCGTGCCGACGCGGGGTCGGCGTCGGCGAAGGCGACCGGGACCGTGACGGTCCGGGCGAGCCAGCGACCCATCGCTCCGGCACCGACGACCAGCAGTTCCATCGGGCGGTCGTAGCCGGGGACGTGGCAAAAGGGGTTCGGTGCTGGGCGGTGGGTCGCCGGGACGCCGGCCGAACGGGTCGGCCACCCAACGACTCGATCGTAAACCGCCGGCCCGTCGTCGAGAGTGGAACAACAGTGAAGTGGTGGCCCCGGAAACCGACTGCGCATGGCTGACACACCACTGGCTGGACAGGTCGCGTTCGTCACCGGCACCACCCGAGGGATCGGGAAGGCACTCGCGCTCTCGCTGGCGGAGGCGGGCGCGAGGGTCGTCTCGACCGGCAAGACGACCGAACCGCGCGACGACCTGCCGGGGACCATCTACGAGACGCGAGACGCGATCCGGGAGGCTGGCGGCGAGTCCATCGCCATCGAGTTGGACGTGCGCGACCCCGAGAACGTGCAGTCCGCCATCGACCGGACTGTCGAGGAGTGGGGCAGACTCGACATCGTCGTCAACAACGCGGGCGCGATCCACTTCGCGCCCATCGCCGACACGCCGGCGAAGCGGTTCGACCTGCTGATGGACGTGAACGCTCGCGGGGCGTACGTGACGACCAGAGCCGCCCTGCCGCATCTCCGCGAGGGAGACGGCGGGCACGCGATCATGATGTCGCCGCCGGTGGCGATGGACGCCGCACCCGGCAAAGCGCCCTACGCGCTCTCGAAACACGGGATGACCTTCATCGCCAAGTCGCTCGCCGCAGAGGAGACGAACGTCGGCGTCAACGCGCTCTGGCCGGTCACGGCCATCGAGTCGGAGGCGACCCGGCACTTCAACATGGGCACGCCGGAGGACTGGCGGACCCCCGACGTGGTCTGTGACGCGACGCTGGAGATTCTGACCAGCGACCCGACGGACTGCACCGGCAACGCCTTCTACGACGAGGAGGTGCTCTCGCAGGCCGGCGTCGATGACTTCTCGGAGTACGCAGTCGTCGAGGGGAACGACCCCGGTCCGACCTCGGCCCAGTTGTTCGATCCGGACTTCGAGCGACCCGACGAGTGGTGAACTCCGACGGCACAGGACCAGTCGAACCGGCTGGCGCGACACCTCGGCGGCGTGGGGCCGCCTCGGGCGAACCCCGTGTCGCGCCGACGGTTCCAGGTAGGCCCACAGCGCCGACTGGTTCACCACGAGTTGCGTGACCTGTCACTCCCCACTGCGAGTTGCGTGACCTGTCACCCCTCACCAAGAGTGGCGTACGCCTTCGCAGAAGCCATCGGGTGAGACTTTCATCTCTCGGTGTCCACGACTTCCCCGACAGAATCGACGCCACCCGAGTAGCGACTCCCTCTCGTCACGCCGTAAGCCATTTGACGTGACGGATTGACGACTCACGTATGGACCGCCGTACCTACCTCGCCCTCGCCGGGAGCAGTCTCCTCGCAGGCTGTTCCGGCTTCGATCTCCCCGGCGACGGCTCCCCGACCGCGACGCCCTCCCCGACTGCCACGGACACGCCGACCGACACCGCGTCGCCGACAGCCACCGACACACCCACGGACACACCCTCCCCGACGCCGACCGAGACACCGACCGAGACGCCCACGGACACGGCCACGCCGACGCCCTCGGCACCGGGGGACTACATCCGACTCGCCGAGTCGGAACTGGAGGCCGCCATCGAGGCGTTCACCAACGCCGTCGGCACCGACGCGACCATCCTCGACGTGGACTCGACGGCCACCGACTTCCGGCGTGAGCCGATCTTCCGGCGGATCGCCGCCGCCCGCGACGATCTCGATCGGGCGAAGGAGGACGCGACCGCGAGACAGGGTGGGCTGATCCGCGACCGGGAGGAGGTCGCCCAGTACGTCGAGGAACTGACGCGCGTCCAGTACAACCTCACGCAGACGTACGCGACACACGACGAGTTGGATCGACTGCTGTTCACCGACGAGGAGATCGAGGGCTTGGCGACACCCTACCGGGACACACTCGACACCGCGGTCCTCTGGATCGACCGCGTGGGCGACATCGAGACGAACCGACTGGAGCGGTCGGGCTTCTTCACGCCCGAGACGGTCGACCGCAAGCAGAACCAGATTCGACAGGAGCGGGACGCGTTCCAGGCGTTCTACGCCACCTTCGAGTCGCTGCCGGAGGCCCGCAGACAGCTCTACACCGCCGCGACGACCCACTTCGTCGAGGCCGAGTATCAGGAGGCCGACGAGGAGTTCGAGGACACCATCGACGCGTTCGAGACGGCCCAACGGGACTTCGAGCCGGATCGTATCCGGCCGGACATCTTCGCCGAGTCGCGCGACCGCTTCGTCTGCTACTTCGACGCCGCACTCCGGGGGAGCGAGGCGATGGAACGCGCCGCCGAGAACGGCGACGACAACGACGACAGGGAGCGCGAGGAGTTCGAGGCAGAGGCCGGGCGCATCTTCACAGAGTCGTGTGACCGGCCGATCGCAGGCCCGTGGGGCGACAGCGAGACACCGACGCCCGGGAGTCTGCGCGGCGCGCTGACCCGGCTTCTGTTCGGCTGAGCGGCGCGTGGCAGGCGCGAAATCGTCGACTCGGTCTCCGGTCGCCGGCGATAGCTCGCTCCTCACTTGATCGTGACGTGCTCCGACTCCTCGTTCAGCGCCAGATTCGCCGCGATCTCGGCGTTCCGCATCGCGTACTGGGCCGTCTGCTGGAGGCTGACGAGCACCTCACGCACCTGCAGGAGGTCCTCGTTCGACAGTTCCGGCAGGTCGTTGAGAATCTCTTTCTCGCGGTCACTGATCTCCCGGAACAGCGTCCGGACCTCGATCGTCTTGTCGTAGTCGCGCTCCACGACCGCCTGCACCGCCAGGGCCGTGATGTCGTCCACCTGATCCGTGAACTCCCGGATGCGGCGCATCGTCGCCGAGTCGACGTTGAGGCTGTGGCCCTCGGCCTCCATGACGATCTCGGCGATGTCCTCGGCGTTGTCGGCCGTGAGTTCGAGGTTCTTCGCCACCGACCGGTAGCCGATCAACGGGAACCCCGACTCTAGCCCGACGGCCCGACAGAGGTTCGGGTTCTGGTAGGCCGTGAAGATCAGTCTGAGCAGGAGGACGAAGATCTTGTTCGCCTGCCGCTCCCGGTTCAGTGCGCGCTGTGCCAGATCGGGGTTGCCGTGAGCCAGCGACTTGATCGCCTCGCCGCGCATCGTCGATCCGGTGTTCTCCAGTCGCTCCAGCAGGTTGTCCAGCGAGAAGTCCTCCGGGTCGACCGAACACCGGATGGCGATGCTCTCCGGCGTCTCCTCGATCACGCCGAGGCCCATCAACTGCGTCTCGGCCTGGTACACCGCGTTGATCTGCTCCGAATCGAGCGCCCCGTCGGTCTTCTCGACGTGGATCACGCGCCGCCCAAGCACGTACTGCGCGAGGATCGACCGCTCCAGCGCACTCGCGTCGAGGTTGTCGGCCTTGATGATCGCCTCCGAGTCTTCGACGCTGGCCGACTCCGGCAGGACCGTCAGCGTCCCCTTTCCGCCCATCCGAAGCGACACCTCGTCACCTTTCTGCACGTCGTGTTCCTTCGCCCACTCTGCCGGCAACGTCATGGCTAACGTCGACGGTCCCAGCCGTTGCACCTTCCGCGTCTCCATGAACGGTTGGACACATCCAATGACCTTAATCTTCACTGTATGCCAATAATACGGGATAAATGAGGAAGAACGATCTACGGTAGTATTGATCGATCGAACTGTCCCGTGTTCAGGACAGTCACGCGATCCACGCTCGACGAGCGAGCAGGTAACTCACGCCCGCCAGTCGGTCAGACAACTTCGAGGAGGCGACGCTCGAACCGACCGACCCGAACCCGCCGCCAGCCTCGAAGCTCCGCGTCCAGTTCCGGGTCGTCGGTGTCGACCCGCAGTTGCCCGATGTCGTCCAGTTTCGACCGGGAGGCGACGATCTCGATCTCACACTGCCGGATCACGGTCGGCGAGAGCTGTGGGTTCCCACGCCCGAAGACGAAGCCCTGTCCGCCGATCGGCGAGACGACGATCACGTTTCGATCACCCAGCGCGTCCAGGATCTCCGACTCGGTCGCGTCCCGGACCAGTACCTCGCCGTCCCGCCACACGTCCACGCCCAGTGGTGAGCCGTCGAATCCGAGTTCCGATTTGATCGCCCCGACCGTGCTCCCCGGTCCCAGAACGTAGGTCACACCCGACTCGGTGTCGTCGGCGAACCCTTCGGCCAGCGACTCGACGGTGCCGCCGCCGGTCTGTTTCGACGACTGGAGGTCGTCGGCGACCGGCACTCGCGCCACGGCCCGGAGTTCCGGGTGGACCTCGCCCGCGCGGTAGTCGTCCTCGTCGATGTCCAGCACCTCCCGCGACTCGGTACGGGAGAAGGTCAGGGCGATCTCCCCGGCGTCCTCCGGAGAGACCGCGAACACCGACGAGTAGACCTTCACGCCGCCGGGACAGCCGAGCATCGGCACCTCGGTCCCCGAGAGCGTCTCGGCGACGTCCACCGCGGTCCCGTCGCCGCCGACGAACAGGACGAGGTCGACACCCGCCTCGACGAACGCCCGGACTGCCTCGCGAGTGTCCGCGGCGGTCGTCTCTACTTCGCTGGTGGACACCGACGCCGAGTCGACCACCGCCGCAGGCCGACCGACCACCTCGGGATCGAAGCCGGCTTCGCGGGCCAGCGACTCGCCCATCGGATCGCCGTAGGTGAGGAGTTCGACCGGTTCGCCGGCGTCGGCGAGGACGGTCAACATCCGGCGGGTGCGGTCCGGCGCGCGCGGTTCGGCACCGAGTGCCCGCGCCTCCGCGACCTTCCCGTCGGTGCCCTTCAGTCCCACCCGACCGCCCATCCCCGCGATGGGGTTGACGACGACGCCGATTCGCATGGCTGATCGGTCGGCCGGCGGCAGGAAAAGTCGTCCGACTCGGTGTCGGCCGTATCGGTCGTGACGCGTCGACCCGGTCACGGGGTCGGCGTCACCGACCGGCGGTGACGACGCTCAGTACTCCTCGTACGCGAGGTTCATGATCCACTGTGAGATGGCGTCGCTGTTGGGGTCGACTTCCTCTTCGCCGACGAACGGCGAGAGCATGTCGCCGGCCATCAACAGCGAGAAGTCGAGGTCGCGGGGGGCTGGCTGGAGGTAGTAGGTGTTGTGGCCCTCGTAGACCGTCTTCTCCCGGTCGATCAGTTCCATCTCGGCGAGGCGTTCGATGATCCGGCTCCCCTTCCGCGAGGAGATGTCGAGTTCCTTCCAGAAGTCGCTCTGGTGGATGCCGCCGGTCTCGCGGATGAGTTCGAGACCACGATACTCGTCCTCAGAGAGGTCGGCTTCCAGATCGGACACACTCACGCAGACCACCCCGAACTGTCGGTGAACGCGGTCATACCACCTACTCGTCCCGCGAGTCGTTTAAACTTGGCTTTCGACCGGACGGTACTCGGTCTCGCAGGGTGGTCCGTCGGCGAAGCGGTAGCTGACGCCCTCCGCACCGATCGAGACGAGCGAGGACGACCGCGTGCCGAAGCCGTCGCCGTGGATGCAGACGCCGAAGTCGTGGTCTCGGATGGCGTCACGCGCGCGGTCCAGCCACCCACCGGACGACTCGCCCGGTTCCGGTTGGAGCGCATCGTAGAGTCGCCGGGCGTTGTCGGCCTGCTGGCGACCGATCTTCGGCCGTTCCTCCGGCACGAAGAAGTCGTCGTCCGCCCCAACGTTGACGACGACGTGGACGCCGGGGTCGAAGTTCCGGACCGCGAGCAAGCCGTCCCACTCCAGCAGGATGGCCGCGTTCGCGTCGGCGACGACCAGGTTGAACCCCTCGTAACTCCGCTCGCGTAACTCGCGCTCGACCAGTCGGGCGGCGTCCTCGGCGGACTGCTGGCGGAGTGCGTCCCGGACCAGCAGGCCCCGCGAGCGCTGGCCGACCAACCCGTCGCCCACCCACCGGTTCGTGATCGCGACGAACAGACCGTGTTCGTTGTAGCCGATCCACGTCCCGCCGGCCTCGGCGTCCTGCGGCGCGACGACACCGGGGTCGCGCTCCAGTGTCGTCGGCGGGCGCGAGGGGCGGTCTATCGCCTCGTCACGGTTCGCCGCGACGACCACGGGCGCGTCCGGAAACACCTGCCACGCGAGGGTGAGAGTGCACACGACCCGTAGTAGGTGCGCCCCGGATTTAACTCCTGTTCGGTGGGGCGTACCGCCTCGGCACCGCACTCTGTGAACCGGCGCACATCCTTAACACCGGTCCCGCCGAACCGCCGCGCATGCCAGCAGACGACAGCGACTCGCGCACCCCTGACGACGACAGCGACTCGCCCACTCTCGACGACGACGCGATGCGTAACTTCCCGGTGCCGGACTTCGAAGACCTCCCCGACGACCTCCAGGCGCGGATCGCCGAGGAGACCGACCGCGCCGGCTTCACGCCGAACGTCTTCGCGGGGTTCGCCTACAAGCCGTCGCACTTCCGGGCGTTCTTCGACTACCACGACGCCCTCGTCGACGACACTGCACTGGACCGAGAGGAGGTCGAGATGATCGTCGTCGCGGTCTCCGGCGTCAACCACTGCTACTACTGCAACGTCGCGCACGGCGCACTCGCCCGGATCTACGCTAAGTCACCGAAACTCGCGGACCAGTTGGTCGCCAACTACCGGACCGCCGACGTGAGCGAGCGGCGGAAGACCATGCTCGACGTGGCCGTCAAACTCACCGAGTCGCCCGCCGAAGTGACCGAAGCAGATCTGGACCGACTGGCAGACGCCGGCTACTCCGAGGAGGCGATGTGGGACATCGCGTCCGTGACGGCCTTCTTCAACCTCTCGAACCGGATGGCGATGTTCGCCGACATGCGCCCGAACGACGAGTTCCACACGATGGGGCGGTAGGCTCGCCGTCCGTTCCTTCGTCAGGCGCTCGCGTCGTAGCCAGCGTCCTGCACGGCGACGATCAGATCGAGTGGGTCGGCGTCTCCCTCGACGGTCGCGGCGTTCGACTCGTGATCTGCGGTCGCGCTCTCTACGCCCTCGACGCCTTCGAGTGCCTCGACCACGGCGGCTTCACAGGAGCCACAGCTCATCCCTTCGACGGTGAGTGACGTCATACGACGGACTACGAAATCGACACCCAAATCGCTTTCTGCACCACCGCTCTGCCGCGAGCGACCGGTCGATCCGGAGCGTGTTCGTGCGGAACCCACAACCGGGCGTCCGCCGGATCGGTGCCGATCCGCGAGTGAAACACACGAAACAATGTGACTGTAGTTAGACAGAGAGTCATAGCAAAAAAGTCATACACCAGAACGACCAAAGTGAGTCGTATGCGTGACTTAGACGACACGGATCGACAGATCCTCCGACTCCTGCTGGAAGACGGTCGCCGGCCGTTCAGCGGGATCGCTGAGGAAGTCGACCTGTCCCCGCCTGCGGTCTCCGACCGAGTCGACCGACTCCAATCGCTCGGTGTGATCGACCGGTTCACGGTCGATCTGGACCGCTCGAAGCTCTCCGAAGGTGTGCCGGTCCTCCTCGACTTGACGGTCGACCCCGGGTCCGCCGGCGAGATCAGAGCGGCCATCGCCGACCTCGACTGGGTCGAGCACGTCTTCGAGACCGCCGGTGCCCGGGTCCTCTGTAAGGGGATCGCCGCCGACCGGAGGATCGCCCCTCTCGTGGCCGAGGCGGTCGATCTCGACCTGATCGAGGAGTACGACGTCCACCTGCTCGCGGAGAGTTCGTGGACACCGACGCTCGGCGACGCCGAACTCGTGTTGTCGTGTACCGAGTGTGGCCGAACCGTCGGGGCCGAGGGCGAGTCGCTGACGCTGGACGGCGGCCGTCTCCACTTCTGTTCGGAGTCGTGTGCCTCCGAGCACCGCGAGGAAGAAGCGCTCACCGCAGATTGATTCGCCGGACCCACACCCTCTTTGCGCGTTCGGTCTTCGGTCTCGGATCGAAAGATTCGACCGGTCTGGACTTTCGACTCGGGCGTTTGCCTGCGCTACGACACTTGCTCTCGAAGGGACAAAGGGATTGAACGAGTAGTGCGTAGGAACGAGTAAGGTGAGATCGTGACACGCGTCAGAATCGAGATCGGCGGGATGTCGTGTGCGAACTGCTCGACGACCGTCACGGAGGCGATAGAACGCCTCGACGGGATCGAGTCGGTGAACGTCAACTACGCGACCGACGAGGGGACGGTCGAGTACGACCCCGAACAGGTGTCGCTCCGGGAGATTCACGAGGCGGTCGAGTCGGCGGGGTACACCCCGATCTCGGCCGAACTGACGGTCGCCGTGACCGACATGTCCTGTGCGAACTGCGCGGAGACGATCCAGACGCGTCTGCTCGACACGGAGGGGGTCCTCTCGGCGGAGGTGAACTACGCGACCGACGAGGCGCAGGTCTCGTACGATCCCGGCGTCGCCTCCCGCGACGACATCTACGACGCTATCGAGAACGCCGGCTACAGTCCGGTCCGGGAGGAGAGCGACGACGGGACGGACGGAGCGAGTGCGGCCGACGCCGCACGCGACGCCGAGACCGCCCGCCAGCGGCGACTCGTCCTGTTCGGTGCGCTCCTCTCGATTCCGCTGTCGGTGCTGACGATGGGCGGACTGGTCGGGATTCCGGTCCCCGACGCCGTCTTCGGACTCGGGAAGGAGTGGATCGCGCTTCTGTTGGCCACGCCGGTCCAGGTCGTCCTCGGTCGGGAGTTCTACGAGAACTCCTACACCGCCCTCGTGAAGAACCGGACCGCGAACATGGACGTGCTGATCGCCATGGGGTCGACGACTGCGTACGTCTACTCCGTGGCGGTCCTGCTGGCCCTGATCCCCGGTGGACTCTACTTCGAGAGCGCCGCGCTGATCCTGACGTTCATCACGCTCGGCAACTACCTCGAAGCCCGGTCGAAGAGTCGGGCCGGCGACGCCATCCGGCAACTGCTGGAGATGGAAGCCGACACCGCTCGCCTGGTCACCGAGACCGAGGACGGCTACGCAGACGAGCGTGAGGTGGACCGCGACGAGGTGCAGGTCGGCGACGTGATGAAGGTCAAGCCCGGCGAGCAGATCCCGACCGACGGCGAGGTGATCGACGGGGAGTCGGCAGTCGACGAGTCGATGGTCACCGGCGAGTCGGTGCCGGTCGAGAAGGAACCGGGCGACGAGGTGGTCGGCTCCACGATCAACGAGAACGGCGTCCTGTACGTCCGGGCGACGAAGGTCGGGTCGGAGACCGCCATCCAGCAGATCGTCTCGATGGTCCGGGACGCCCAGAGCCGCCAGCCCGAGATCCAGACGCTGGCGGACCGCATCTCGGCGTACTTCGTCCCGGCCGTGATCGTCAACGCGCTGGCGTGGGGGACGCTCTGGTATCTGTTCCCCGAGACACTCTCCGGATTGGTCACGAGTCTCCCGCTGTGGGGGCTGGTCGGCGGCGGCCCGGCCGCCATCACGCCCTTCGAGTTCGGCGTGGTCGTCTTCGCCAGTGCGGTGCTGATCGCGTGTCCCTGTGCGCTCGGTCTCGCCACGCCGGCCGCGACGATGGTCGGCACCGCCATCGGTGCGACCCACGGCATCCTGTTCAAGGGTGGCGACGTACTGGAGCGCGTCCGGGACGTGGACACCGTCGTCTTCGACAAGACCGGGACGTTGACCGAGGGCGAGATGGAACTGACCGACGCGCAGGTCGTCGGGGCGCGGGCCGACGGTGCGGCCCCGGTCGAGGAGTCGGACGCCGAGGGCGTCAGCGAGGCGTTCCTGCTGGAAGTCGCCGCCTCTGCGGAGCGCGGCAGTGAACACCCCATCGCGCAGGCGGTCGTGGCCGGAGCCGAGGAGCGCGGCGTCGACGTCTCGGAGCCGACCGCGTTCATGAACGTCGCGGGGAAGGGCGTCCGCGCCCGGACCGACCACGGCACGGTCCTCGTCGGGACGCCCGCACTCCTGCGGGACGACGACGTGGACCCCACGCCGGCAGACGAGGCTCGCGAGGAACTCGAGTCGCAGGGGAAGACGGCGATGCTGGTCGCACTCGACGGCGACCTGCTGGGGGTGCTCGCGGTCGCGGACACGGTGAAAGAGTCGGCACAGCAGGCGGTCGCGGACCTCCGGGGGCGCGGCAAGACGGTGATGCTGCTGACGGGCGACAACGAGCGCACCGCCCGCGCGGTGGCAGGGCAGGTCGGCATCGACCCCGAGAACGTCCGGGCGGAGGTGCTCCCGGACGAGAAGGCCGACACGGTGGAGTCGATCCAGTCGGACGGTTCGCGGGCGATGATGGTCGGCGACGGCGTGAACGACGCGCCCGCGCTGGCGGCCGCGTTCGTCGGCGTGGCCATCGGCTCCGGGACCGACGTGGCCATCGAGGCGGCGGACGTGACCCTGATGCGTGACGACCCGGCAGACGTGCTTCGGGCGATCAACGTCTCGGAGGGAACGCTGCGGAAGATCAAGCAGAACCTCTTCTGGGCGCTGGCGTACAACACGGCGATGATCCCACTCGCGTCGCTGGGCCTGCTCCAGCCGGTCTTCGCGGCCGGCGCGATGGCGTTCTCCTCGGTGTCGGTGCTGGCGAACAGTCTCGCCTTCCGCCGGTACGATCCGGACTCGCGGTACGAGGTGCTGGGCTTCCTGCGGTGAGACTCGGGAGACGGATTTTACTGGTCGGTCGTGGATTCGGGTGGAGGTGTAGGTTCGGTGGGAGAGAACTCGTTCAGATACGTCGTGGAGAACTTTGCCGAGTCGGCCGCAGACGACTCTGCCGGATCGGTCGCAGACGACGAGAGCTGAAAGCCCCCGGCGTCTCGACCACTGTCAGAAGCACGCTCTGACGAACCTTCGTCACCGGCGCTGTGCGCCGGTTGCTGGCGGGACCTCCGGTCCCGGTCTGTCGTCGGCGCGCCGCGCCGACTGCCAGCGAGACCCTCGGTCTCGCCCTGTTCGCAGGCTCACGAAGACCGCCGCGACTCGGTGTCGTTCGAGAGAGCGAAGCTCTCTCGTGATGACGAGAGACGCCGAGGGCGTCTCTCGAACCACGCGCCTCAGTCGGCGAGTCAGCAAGCTGACTCGCCTCCGTCCGGTGCTTACGTCGTCGCGGCGGGGTCGAGATTCTGGAGAGCGAAGCTCTCCACCGTCTCGTTCACGAGACCGCCGGCCCCTTCCAGTCCCACCCGAACTCTGCGACCCATCGTGTCGTCACTGGTGGTCACCCGGCGTGTCGTCTGGCGGACTGGAATCCGGCAGTCGCAGTGATCCCCGAACCTCCCCGACTGCTGACGGCGCGCCCTGCGAGCAGACCACTCGCTGTCGCTCGGACACTGCTCGGGTCGGTTCGCCAGCAGATCGCGTCCTGTCGGATTCCGGGCTGTCGTCGGCTGTTCGGGTGACTGGTGATGCGCGCGGTTTTACCGAAAGTCCGGCGCGTGCGAGGAGCGCGCGCGAGGGAGGAGACCGGGCGGTGCGGAGAGGTCCCCGAGGCTGGGGAGGACGAGGTGCGGATGCGGTCTGCGGTGCGCTGCTGTCGCGGGTGCGGTCGTGGCAGAGGTACGCTACGACGAGTAGCGGTGCTGGTGCGGTTGCAGTTTGCGGTGCTGTCGCGGTTGCAGTTTGCGGTGCTGTCGCGGGTCGCAGTCTGCTGTCCTGTCGCTGTTGGCTCCACCGAGTCCACGAACCCAACGTTCACCCGATCACCCCACAGTTCCGCCGTCACCCAAACGATTAGGCCGCGACCGCCCACACTCGGGGCCATGACCGACTGGATCGGAGACACCTTCACCAGCGACGTGGGATGGGACCACCTGGAGACACTCGTCGACATCGGAAACCGCATGGCCGGGTCGCCCGGCGAACGCGAGGGACTCGAAGCGACCCGCGACGCACTGGAGGCGGTCGGCGCGCGGAACGCACACATCGACGACTTCGCGATTCAGGGCTGGGAACGCGGCACCAGCGCCATCGCCGTCGGCGACAGCCGCGAGTCCTGCATCGCGCTCCCGCGCAGTCCCGAGGGCTTCGCCGAGGGCGAACTCGTGGACATCGGCTACGGTCTCCCCGAGGACTTCGACGACGACCTCGCAGGAAAAGTCGTGATGGTCTCCTCGACCGTCCCGGATCACTTCGATCGGTTCATCCACCGACGCGAGAAGTACTACCACGCCGTCGAGGCCGGCGCAGCAGCGTTCGTCTTCCGGAACCACGTGCAGGGCCAACTCCCGCCGACCGGGAGCGTCGGCACCGAGGAGGCGCCGGTCGGCGACATCCCGGCCGTCGGCGTCTCCAGCGAGGTCGGCGCGCGACTCGCCCGCCGGTTCGAGGGCGAGACGGTCGACGTGGAGGTCGACTGCGAGACGCCCGACGCCACCAGCGGGAACGTCCACGCCGAACTCGGGCCCGACACCGACGAGGAGATTCTCGTCTCCAGCCACGTCGACGCCCACGACATCGCCGAGGGCGCGATGGACAACGGCGCGGGCACGGCGACGGTCGTGGAGGTCGCCCGTGCGCTCGCCGCCCGCGAGGACGAACTCGACACGCGCGTCCGGTTCGTCTGCTACGGCTCCGAGGAGGTGGGGCTCGTCGGTTCTCACCACGAGGCCGACCGCGCCGACCACGACGCGATCAGGGCCATCGTCAACGTCGACAGCAACGTCTACGGTCGGACACTGTCGCTCGGGACCCACGGCTTCCCCGAACTGCTCGACGCGGCCGAGACGGTCGCGGACCGGTTCGACCACCCGGTCGCGACGAACCCCGGTCTCGTCCCGCACAGCGACCACTGGCCGTTCGTCCAGTGGGGTGTCCCCGGCTACATGGTCGCCGGCAAGTCCGAGGAGACCGGCCGAGGCTGGGGCCATACCGAGGCCGACACGCTCGACAAACTCGAACCCCGGAACCTCCGCGAGCAGGCCATCCTCCTGACGGAACTCGTGGTCGAACTCGCCGACGAGGGGACCGAGGTCGCACACCGTGATCCCGACGCAATCGCCGAGCAGTTGGCCGACGAGGACCTCGCCGAGGGGATGCAGATCACCGGCGACTGGCCCTACGACGACTGACGCGGCCGCCGAAGCGCACGGCCGGCCGGGACCCGTCGCTGTGCCGACAGGGAAACCCTCAACACGGCGGTCGTCGTACCGCAGGCTATGGCAGACTGGACAGATCGGATCGTCGGCGACCGGATGCGCGTCGATCAGGAGTTCAACGACCGCGTGCAGGCCTCGGAGTTCTCCAGTCAGGAGTGGGGCCTGATCATGACCGCCGTGGAGTTCGAGATCGCAGACGCCGACGACCCGGAGTCGGCCCGGATCGTCGCCAACACCGAGAAACTCCCGCAGGTGATGCCGGAGTTGGACAACATCCAAGACCAGATGCAGGCGATGGGTGGTGCCGGCGGCGGCAAGTCGAACAGTTCGGGTGGGGTCCTCGACTCGATCAAGAACGCCATCGGTCTCGGGAACGGCACGGGTCGGGACAAACAGCGGCTGGCGGCCGCAGAGAGTCTGACACAGGAGTACGCCGACACGCTCCAACAGCACCTCGAATCGAAGGGCAAGTGGGAGCAGGTTCGCGCGACCGCCGCCGAGGCGGAGTGAGAGTACGACTGCGACCGCAGACTGTCGTCGTCGACGACCGACTTACACCTCGTCGCCGGTCCGGAACAGTGTCATCTCCTCGGCCTCGTAGATGTTGATGAGTTCGGTGATGATCTCGTCGTACTCCTCGTCTTCCTGCCGGAGGTCGTCGAGTCGTGCCACGGTCTCCTCGTCGAGGTGGATCTGGGGCATACCCACGGATTCGACGCCTGAGAACTTAAATCACCGTTCGATTCCCGGTCCCAGACGACGGTGCGTGAATCACGCGCCGTCACTCGACGCCGACGCCCGAATCGCTCCCCGAATCTCTCGTCACTCGATACCGACGATCTCCCGGACTTCGGCCACCGTCTCGGCGGCCAGCGCCCGCTCTGCCAGCGCACGCGCCGCCTCGCTGTCGGTCTCGCTGACACGCGCCTTCACGTCCGGGACCGTCACCACACTCGCCGAGAGTTCGTCCAGGCCGAGACCGATCAACAGTTCCGTCAGCGCCGGATCGCCGGCCATCTCGCCGCACATCCCGACCCAACAGTCGGTGCCGTCCGCCGCCCGCGTCGTCTGTCGGATCGTCCGCAGCACTGCGGGATAGAGTGGGTCGTGCAGTGCTGCGACACGTTCGTCGCCGCGCGAGGCCGCCATCACGTACTGCGTCAGGTCGTTGGTGCCGATAGAGAGGAAGTCGACACGCTCGGCCAGATCACCGGCGAGCGTCGCGGCGGCCGGCGTCTCGACCATCACGCCGAACTCCGGCATCGCGTAGGGAACTCCCGCCGAATCGAGGTCGGACGCGACCGACTCCAGCACCGCGAGTACGGACTCGACCTCCTCGATCCGACTGACCATCGGGAGCATGACCGCGAGGTCGCCGAGTGCCGCGCCGGTCTCGTCGTCCGCGTCCTCGCCCCCGCCGTCGTCACCTGACTCGGCCCCAGCACGCAGGAGTGCCCGCAGTTGCGTCTCGAACAGGTCGGCGTCGGGACCGAGCGACCGCCGGATGCCGCGCTCGCCGAGGAAGGGGTTCTCGCTCTCTGGCAGATCGAGGTACGGGATCGGCTTGTCCCCGCCCACGTCCAGCGTCCGACAGACCACGCGGCCCTCGGGAAACGCCGCGAGTGCGGACCGGTAGGCCGCCATCTGTTCGGCCTCGTCGGGCGGGGCGTCCCGGTCGAGAAACAGGAACTCGGTCCGGTAGAGACCGATGCCGTCCGCGCCGCGTTCGACCGCCGGATCGACCTCGACCGGCCGACCGACGTTCGCCGCCACCTCGACTGCGCGGCCGTCGGTCGTCGTCACGCGCCCCTCGCGGACGCTCGCACCGGCCGACTCGTCGGCGCTCGCTCGCCTGTTCTCACCGGGATCGACGACCACTTCGCCGGCCTCGCCGTCGACGAGAACCGCCGCACCCTCCGGCACGTCCGACAGTGCGTCACCGACGCCGACGACAGCCGGCAGTGCCAGCGCCCGGGCGAAGATGGCCGCGTGGGAGGTGCGCCCGCCGGTCTGGACCGCGACTCCCGCGACACGCTCCGGGTCGAGCGCGGCGGTGTCGCTCGGCGTGAGACGCTCCGCGAGGAGGACGGTCCCTTCGGGGACGGCCGCCAGATCGGTCGTCGTCGCGTCGGTCAGGATCCGGAGCAGGCGGTCCCGCAGGTCCCGCAGGTCGTCGGCACGCTCGGCCATCCGTCCCTCCATCCCGGCGAACTGCTCGACGAATCGGTCGAAGGTACGCTGGACGGCGTGTTCGGCGGGTAGCCCATCGCCGAGTGCCGACTCCACACCCTCCGAGATCTGCGGATCGTCGAGGAACTGACGGTGCGCGTCGAAGACGGCGGCCTCCTCCGCGCCGACGCGCTCCTCGGCGCGGTCGCGTTCGCGCTCGATCGCCTCGCGTGCCCGGTCGCGGGCGGTCTCGAACCGCGACCGTTCTGCCTCGGGATCGACCGTCTCGGGTGCCGGTGGGTCCGAGAGTTCGATCTCGGGTCGGTGCCACCGCGCCGTGCCGACGCCGACGCGGGGGGTGACCCCGATCCCGGAGAGGACGCGCTCGTCAGGCATCCTCGGACTCGCCGTCACCCGATTCGGGTGTCGAGAGAATCGCTTCGAGGGCGTCGAGTGCGGCCTCGGCGTCGTCACCTTCGGCGACGATCAGCACGTCCTCGTCCCTACGGACGTTCAAGCCGGTGACACCGAGCATACTGGCGGCGTTGACCAGTCCGTCGTCGCCCTCGTCGGCGCGGCCGACCTGTACCTCGGCGTCGAACTCGCCGGCGGTCTCGACGAACTTCGCGGCCGGGCGGGCGTGGAGTCCGGCCTCGGGGACGACGGTGACGACGCGCCTCATCGTTCCTCCGTGGGTACTGTTCGGCGGTCGGATCGGCGGACGAAAGACGAGTGTGTCGCTCGGGTGGATGCGGACTGGTGTCGCATGGGGTGGGATTGGTGCCCGAGGACGTTAGTCGCTCGGTGCCGGTGAACCGCGTCGACTCTGGTCGTGTCGCGACCCTGCTGTCACGGGTCGCCATGCTCGAGTCGCCGGACGCTCGCAGTGGTGCCGTGCTCCGAGCCACCCGGACCCGCAGCGAGTCGGAACACGTCTCCGACACCACCAACTAAGCGACCCCCGGCCGACACGCCGGTATGACACGCACCACCGCCGACCTGTTCACCGAGGCCCTCGAAGGCTACGGCGTCGAACACGTCTTCGGCAACCCCGGCACCACCGAACTCCCGGTGATGGACGCGCTGGCAGACAGCGACCTGGAGTACGTCCTCGGTCTCCACGAGGACGTGGCGGTCGGCATGGCCGCCGGCTACGCGCAGACCCGGCGGTATCACTCCCACCACGACGACTCGGTCTGCCCGCTCGGTGTCGTCAACCTGCACATCACCCCCGGTCTCGCGCACGGACTCGGGAACCTCTACGGCGCGAGCGTCGCCGGGGCACCCCTGCTCGTCACCGCCGGGAACCACAGCACCGACTTCCGCCACGAGGAGCCGATTCTCTCGGGCGACCTGGAGGCGCTCGCGGACCAGTTCTGCAAGTGGTCCGCCGAGGTGCTCGACCCCGACGCGCTCCCGACGATGCTCCGCCGGGCGGTTCGCGTCGCGCTCACCCCGCCGACCGGGCCGGTCTTCCTCGGCCTCCCACTCGACACGATGCTCGCCGAGACCGACGCGGAACCCGAGCGAGTGGGGCCGATCCCGACGGCCGGCCGGGGTGACGCCCGGCAGATCGCCCACGCCGCCGAGTTGCTGGCCGACGCCGAGAACCCGGTTCTGGTGGTCGGCGACGAGATCGCCCGCGCCGGCCACGGGGCAGTCGACGCCGCAGTCGCGTTCGCGGAGGCGACCGGCGCGCGCGTCCACGGCGAGATTCTCGCCTGCGAGATCGACTTCCCGACCGACCACGACCAGTGGGTGTCGTACGTCCCGCCGGACGAGCAACTCGCCGCGACGCTCATGAACACCGACACGCTCGTCTTCGCGGGCTGTTCGACGAACACGACGCTGACGCGCCACGAGGCCCCGCTGGTCCCCGCGGACGCGACCTGCATCCACCTCTCGCCGGACGCGTGGGAAGTCGGCAAGAACCAGCCAGCCGACGCGGCCGTGATCGGTGACCTCGAAGCGACGCTCTCGGAACTGGCCGATCTCGCGGGCGGGGCTATCAGCGACGAGGAGCGAGACGCCAGACTGGAGCGCGTCGACACGATGCAGACGATGGCGAGCCAGCAGATGGAGCAGATGGGCGACGACACCGACGACGCCCAGTCGGTCGCCTCGAAGGCCGAACTCGTGGACACGCTCCGCGAGGTCGCGCCCGACGCATACATCGTCGACGAGGGTGTCACCGCCAAGTACGCGATGTTGACGCGCTGGCCGATGCAGGCCGAGCAGTACGTCTCGAACAAGGGCGGCGGACTGGGCTACGGCCTCCCGGCGTCGGTCGGCGCGGCCATCGCCGAGTCGATGCGGCCCGCCCCACGCGACGTCCTCGGCTTCGTCGGCGACGGCTCGTACCTCTACTACCCGCACGCGCTCTACTCGGCGGTCCGCCACGGCGTCGATCTGACGGTCGTGATCCCGGACAACCGCAACTACCGCATCCTGAAAGACAACGCCGTGGAACTGTTCGGCGCGGACGAGTCCGATCTGGACTTCGTGGGGATGGACTTCCACCCGCCGGTCGACATCCCGGCGAACGCCGAGAGCCACGGCGCGAGGGGAGAACGAATCGAAGCCCCCGAGCGCATCGCCGGAGCGGTCGAGTCTGCGATGGCCCGCGACGGCCCCGACGTACTGGACGTGGCGGTCCACGACTGAACTGGCGTCGAACGAGAGAGCCTCGCCACTGACGAGTGGCGTCGAAAGAAGTCTGATCGAGTGGCTGGCCGATCAGCCGCCGAAGTCGATGGTCCGCTGGGTCTCCACGCCGTCGGACGTGAAGCCGAAGATCTCGTAGGTGACGGCCTGCATGTCGCCGTTCTCGTCGAAGTCGACCGGACTCGACGCACCCACGTAGTTGATCTCCTCGCCGGCGGCCACCGCGGCGACCGCGTCCGCGAGGCTCTCGGGACCGTACTGCTCGCCCTCGGGGTTGGCGACCGCACGCAGGTTGTCGCGGATCGCCGTGCCGGTGTTCTCGCCCGCCGCGACGTTGGCGAGGATCAACACGGCGGTCGCGTCGTACGCCTGCGAGGTGAACACGCCGGGTTCGGAGCCGTACTCCTCCTGGTAGAGGTTCGTGAAGAACTCTCGACCGGGACCGGCGGCGGTGGGCGCGGTGCCGATGACGTTCGACATGTTGCTCCCGACCTCGCCGGGCAGTTCGGGGTCCTTCAGGCCGTCCGTGACCACGATGTCGACACCGCTGTCGAAGTCGTTGTAGTAGTCGCGGAACAGTTGGATGCCGGACGCCGGGTAGCCGATGACGACCAGCATGTCGGGGTCGTTCTGGAGTGCCGTCTCCAGCCGCGAGGTGTACGACGGCTGTTCCTTCTCGAAGGAGACCGCGTTGGCCACCTCGCCGGAGAAGGACTCGCCGAAGGCGTCGGACAGCGCCTGTCCGTAGTCGTTGTTGACGTACATCGTCGCGGCCGTACTCGCGTCGAGTTCGTCGCTCCCGACCTGTGCGATGACCTGCCCCTGCAGGGCGTCACTCGGCGGGGTCCGGAAGATGAGGTCGTTGTCCTCGAGCGTCGTGACGTTCGGCGAGGTCGACGACGGCGAACAGCCGACGACACCGCTCGGGATGAGCACCTGCCGGGTCACCTGCAGGTTTACACCCGAAGACGCCGGCCCGGTGATCGCCGGGAAGCCGGAGTTGACGAGGTTCTCCGCCGCGCTGATCCCCGCCTGCGGGTCCGTCTGGGTGTCTGCCACCTGCGTCTCGATGGTGAAGTCCGTCTCGCCTTCCAACTGCACCGCCGGGAGGAGCGCGCCGTCACGGATCGGGACACCGACCGACGACAGGTCGCCGGTCTCGGGCATCAGGACGCCGACGCGGACCGGATTGTCGCGGGACATACCGCCGCCGCCGCTGTCGGTCTCGGTCATGTCGTCGCCACCGCCGCCGTCGGTGGGTGTACTCGTCTCCGTGCCGTCGCCACCGCCGCCGGTACAACCGGCCAGTCCGGCGATGCCTGCGACGCTGACTCCCTTCAGGAAGTCTCGGCGTTCGATATCACGTACCATACGTGACGGATTGAGGTTCCGATTTATAAATCTACCTTTCGAATGACCGTTCGGGCTATTGGTTTCCTGTCCGGACCCCGCAAGAAACTCGCGGGCACCGATTCGACGGTCCACGAGACGGGCCCTCGTCGACCGACGAGGCGGCACCGCCGAGGCGTGACCGCTGACTCACACTTCACGACAGTCCGGACAGACGAGTTGTCCGTTGACGTTCGCCAGTTCACGAGCGAGCGTCCCGCAGACCTCACAGATGCTCTGGTCGGTGTACTCCGGGTCTCGGCTCTCGGTCTCCATCGCCAGCGCCTCGTTGGGGGATTCGGGCACCGACGTCGCCGTCGCGGCCATCACGTCGCGCTCGGACAGGACGCCGAGCAGGTCGTCGCCGTCCATCACCAGCAGTCGTCGGGCCGGTTCCGTGACCATCCGCCTCGCCGCCTCGGAGAGCACGTCGGCGGGCGAGACGACCGGTCCGACCGGTCCCATCACCTCGGAGACGGGCGTCGAGTCGGGGTCGGCACCGTCGACCAGGAGGTCGAGCGCAGCGATGCTCGTCACCACGCCGACCGGGTCGTTCCCTCTGAGGACGACGGCGCAGTCGGTTCCGTCTTCGAGCATCACACCGACTGCGCCCGCCACCGTATCGGACTCACTCACCCCGACGAACTCGCGACTCATGACATCACGCACCATGACACTCGTATCCATAGCGAAGCCTTCGGCGGGTTTCGGCTAAAAGCTACCCCCGCCAGCTTTATTCAGTCGAACATCCTACTGTGACGGTTAGACAGACCGCATTCCGAACCGAACTGTCTCTCCGGTGCAATAGTCTTCACCAAAACCACGGGTAAAGGTTTTATCTGAGTAGTCGTATCTATCGATATGTCCGGGCAGATGCAGATCGACGACAGGAGTCGGTCACAGCGATACTATCGGCACGCGGTCGAGAACCACTGGGACCCACACGACATCGACCTCTCGGCGGACGCCGGGCCGCTGTCGGCGGTGGACGACGAGGTGTTCGACCAACTGCGACTGTTCCTCGCGCGGTTCGGTGCCGGTGAACAGGCCGTGACCGAGGACCTCTCACCGCTGGCGGTACGGGCCGACGACCCTGCGGACTCGATGTTCATCACGAGTCAGCTGTACGAGGAGGCGAAACATCTGGACTTCTTCGACCGCTACTGGCGCGAGGTGATCCACCCGGTCGAGGACGCACGCGGCGTCGAGCGAAGCTATCCGACCGAGGACCGCTGGTTCAACGACGACTACGTCGACCTGTTCGACCGCAACGAGCAGGCGATGCACCGCCTGCTGGACGACGACAGCGCGGAGAACCGCGTCCGGGCGTTCTGTCACTACCACCTGACGATAGAGGGTATCCTCGCTCAGACCGGCTACTACATCATGAGCGCCTGCTACGACGACAGCGAGTACACGCGTCTCCCGACCCTACCGGGGTTGGTCGCGGGCGTCACCCAGATTCGTGGCGACGAGGGACGACACGTCGGCTTCGGCATGACGAAACTGAAGGACCTCCTCGAGGACGGGGCGGACCCACAGATCATCCACGACACGGTCAACGAACTGATGCCGATGGTCCACGGTATCGTCACGACCGTCACGGGCGACTTCGGCCCGGCGGACTCCGAGTTCGTCGAGTACGCGACCGAGAAACACCTCCAGCGGATGCAGCAGATCACGAACGCGACGGCCGAGATTCCGAACGTCGAGCGACTGGTGGCGCTGGACGACTGAACGACATCCTTCTCTCCGGTGTTCACCACCGGACTGCCACGATGTTCCGTATTCACCACCGGACTGCCACGAAGTTCCGTATTCACCGCCGGACTGCCACGAAGTTCCGTATTCACCGCCGGACTCCCACGAACTTTCTTAACCGAGTCCGCGACCACCGACGGCGTGCTCTGACTCTCGACCGTGGCGCGTCCCGCGATTGTACGACACAGCGCGTCACCTGCGTCCGTCCGGTCACCCGTCGCCGACCAGTCGGTGTCGTCTGTTCGCCCCAGTCATCCACGGCAGACTCGCCAGCCACTCGTCTCCACCGGCAGTAGGCTCAAGTCACTCGACCGACAGCGACTGCTATGTACGAGACACTCGACGGCCGAACCGCACTCGTCACTGGCGCGACTGCCGGCATCGGCTCTGCGACCGCCGACGCCCTCGCAGGTGCCGGCGCGAACGTCGCGCTCGCGGCCCGAAGAGAAGATCGACTCGCCGAACTCGTCCGGCAGATCGAGTCCGACCACGGTGTCGACGCGCTCGCGGTCCCGACCGACGTGCGCGAGGAGCGCCAGGTCGAACACTGCGTCGAGACGGTCGGAGCGGAGTTCGGACGGCTCGATGCGGTCGTCGTCAACGCCGGACTCGCCAGAGGTTCGTCGGTCGCGGACATGAGCACGGACGACTACCGGACGATGATGGAGACGAACGTCGACGGGGCGTTCTTCACCGCCAGCGAGTCGATCTCGCACCTGCGCGAGACCGAGGGAAACCTCGTCTTCGTCGGCTCCTTCGCCGGGCAGTACCCCCGTCCGTTCAACCCGGTGTACGCCGCCAGCAAGTGGTGGCTCCGGGGCTTCGCGCACAGTCTCGAAGCCAGCGTCGGCCCGGACGGCATCGCCGTGACAGTCGTCAACCCCAGCGAGGTCCGGACCGAGTTCGGCAGTGACTACGGCGAGTCCTTCGCCGATCGGTTCGAGGAAGGCGAGGTGACGGAACCGGCGGAGATCGCCGACGCCATCGTCTTCGCCGTGAAACAGGACAACTCGACCGTCAGCGAACTCGATCTGTATCGCCGCGACAAGTTCGAGGGGTGGTGACCGAGCCACGACTACTCGGCGAACCCTGACGCCGCGACCGCGCCTGCTCACCGCGGTTCGACGCCGCCGACTTCCACGGGGTCGCCGACCGCGATCGACGCACCGACCGACTCCTCGGGGACGACGGTGTTCACCATCAGTCGGAAGAAGTGGTCGAACCGCTCCGTCTCGGCCCACTCGGGGAGCGTCTCACGTCGGCGTTCGACGAACCGCTCGCGGAAGCCCGGCGTCTCCGCGCCGGTGTCCGGATCTCGTGTCGGGACGACACACCGCTGACACGGGTTGACGCCCCGGAACTCGATCCCGTCGACCGTGAACGCCACCGACTCGCCGCGACCGGCGTAGAGTCGGTCCTCCCAGAACGGTGGGAGGGACTCCTCGCCGGCCGACTCGTCGGCACCGATCTCGACGTTCGCCCGGAGGCGTCGCCGCATCTCGTCCGTGTCGACGTCCTCGTACCAGGAGGCGACCTCTCGAACCGTCGCCGTCGAGACGACGGTCGGCCCGGACAGCGTCGTGTCGTCCGGGAACCCACCCACCTGGTCGCGCCGGAGTTCGACAGGGTAGCCGAGGTACCGCTCGAACCACTCCGAGAGTGCGTCTCGTTCGCCGTCCGTCAACTCGAACGTCGCCGACTCGACCCCCGGTGCGTCGAGCGAGAGCGTGCCGGTGTCGGGATCGAACCCCGAGCGGACGCGGTGGATCGCTCGCTCGCGTTTCCCGTTGACGTAGTCGCCGTCTGCGTCGAACAGCGCGAACTCGCGGTCGCCCGCCAGGCCGCCGTTCGGGAGTAGTTCGGCACGCTCTCTGTCGGTTCCGTCGAGTGATTTCACCGGAAACGTGGTCAGTCGCCGGACACGTGGCATGGGGAGTCGAAGGACGTCGGCGTCGAAGAACGGTTCGGATCTGTCGTTACTCGTCGGCGGTGTCGAGTTCCGCGAGTCTCGACTCGATCTCGTCGGCCGACAGTGTGCGGTAGCCACCCTCGACGGCGACGGTGGTGACACTCACCGTGTCGGGGCCGAGGTCTTCGGCGTCGGTGCTCTCGGCGAGGGCTTCGAGTGCGAGCGAGACACCCTCGTCGAGTGTGAGGTCCTCGGCGTAGTGCTCCTCGAGGTACTCCTGGATCGTCTGCTGGTCGCCACCGATGGCGACGGCCTTCCACTCGTTCGGCGTCCCGGAGGGATCGGTAGCGAACAGGCGCGGCTGGCCGCCGTTGTCGACACCGCCCAGGAGGAGCGACGCACCGAAGGGTCGCGTCCCGCCGGTCTGGGTGTTCTCCTGGATCAGGTCCGTCACCTGCTTCGCCAGCGTCTCTACGTCGACCGTCTCGCCGTAGCGCAGACGGTCCCCTTGTGCCACCCGACGAGCGTAGTCGACGAGTCGGCGGGCGTCGGCGACGTGGCCCGCGCTGGCCGCACCGAGGTGGTCGTCGAGTTTGTGGAGTTTCTCCACGCTCTCCGCTTCCATCAGCGGGGAGATCATCCGGTTCTGGCCGACGAGCACGACACCCTCGGTCGTCCGGACACCGATACTCGCCGCGCCACGCGAGACCGCCTCGCGGGCGTACTCGACCTGGTAGATACGGCCGTCGGGTGAGAACAGCGACGTGCCTCGGTCGTAGGCCTGCTGGTCGTTCCGGTTCATCGACTCCCTCCGTCGGCACTCGTCTCGATCATATCACGCCGGAGGGGTCCCGGACGTATAAACGCTGGCGATGGGGACCCGACGCCCGCGACCGAAAGAGTGACCCGTCTCTGCGGGGCCGGCCACTGGTTCACCGGAGCCTACTCCACGGCCAGGATCTCGACCTCGAACACCAGCGTCTTCCCGGCGAGTTCGTGGTTGAAGTCCACCTCGACGGTCTCCTCGGTCACTGCGATCACGTCGCCGTGAAGCCCGTTCTCGGCGTGGACGTGCAGTCCGACTTCCGGTTCCTGGCCGACCATCCCGGCGAACGTCTCGGTCTCGTACTCGCGGATACGAGCGTCGTCCACCGGGCCGTACGCCTCCTCGGGTGGAATCTCGAGGGTCGCCTCGTCGCCGACCGAGAGGTCGCGAACCCGACCGTCCAGTCCCTCGATGACCTGCTCCGCGCCGACGACGAACGTCAACGGTTCGAAACTCGTCTCTCTGTCCGTGTCGACCAGTCCGTGCTCGACCGCGACCGACTCACGGGAGGTGTCGAAGACGGTGCCGTCCGGGAACCGGCCGACGTACTCCAGCGTCACGCGATCGTCCGCTTCGATACTCATACCGTCTGGTCTGGCCGGCTCGACAAAAAGCGCGTGGACTCCGGCGTGGCGGAGCGGTCGTGCCGCTCGGTAGCACTTGTCTATCAATTCGCAAATACGCTTATTAGCTCGGCCGCCCTCGGTGAAGTGCGGATTCACGAGGACACACCGAGTGGCCCGTGCCCGAGGCAGGAATCTCGGGACCTCGGCGGTCATCGACAGTCGAGAACCGACACGGCGACGCCGAGTCGGACGGGTGCGGCGCAAGCACCGACGCTCCGTAAGACGAGTGGGAGGTTCACGCGCCGACGAGGAACCGCACCGATCCAGAACTCGTCCTTCGGGACGGGCGTGAAGACCAAGTACCGGACGACGCGCAAGTGACGTTCGCGAACTCGGGCAACCGACACGGTCGTACGGATCGCGGAAAACGTCCTCCGCTCGGGTCCAATTCGTGTGACCCGCATCTCGCTTCTCACGAGACTACTCCGACACCGCTAGACTGCTCGTCTTCCGACGGCTACGCCTGGTCTGCGCACGCCGACTCGAACACTTCGCGGTGGAGTGCCGACGACACCGTGTCGGCCAGTCGCTCCAGGTTCACCGTGTCGTCGCGGTTGTACGACACCAGCGTCTCCAGTGCCGACTCGTCGCCGCGTTCGTACTCCCGCCAGAGGCGCACCGCGTCTCGGCCCGACAGATCTGGCCGGTCCCGGTCGATGCCGACCTCGCGCTCGATGGCCTTCAGGCCGCCCGACAGCCCGAGTTTCTTGCACGTGTACAGTAAGTCGAGATGTGGCTGGTCGAGCGTCAGGTCGAACGACTCCTCGAGGAAGGGCGCGTCGAACCGCTTCCCGTTGAACGTCACGAGCAGCGAGGCGTCGGCGACCTGCTCTCGGATCGCACCGGCAGTCAGGTCGTCCCCCTGCACGAGTGTCGTCGTCTCGTCCGCCCGGTGGAAGCTGACGGTCGTCACCCGGTCGCGGTGGTGGTCCAGCCCGGTCGTCTCGATGTCGAAGAAACAGGCGTCGTCCCGGAAGTTCTCGTAGAGTCGCCAGCGTTCGGCGCTCGGAAACTCCCGGTCGAAGAATCGAGCGTCACCGTCGTCGAGGTGCGGTGCTGCCTCGGCGATGAACGACTCGATCCGGTCGGCGGTGGTCGGGCCGACGACCGAGGGATCGAACTCGTCCCAGTGCGTGACGCCCGCCCGCCAGAGTTTTCGCTCCGTCGCCTCCCCGACACCCCGAACCGGAATGAAACTGTTCTCGATTCGCACGTCCGAGAGAGTGGGCGGCGACCACCTAAAGCTCTCGTCTGCCGACGGTCTCGGTCGGGGACGTCGGTCGGCACGATGACGCGACGCTCGCGTGGTCGGCGCACTCAAGAGGTACCCCGCCCTCACTTCTTGCATGTGCGGTCGCTACAGCCTGTTCACTCCGCAGGCAGACCTCCGAGCACGGTTCGACGCAGCACCGACCCGACCACTGGAGCCCCGGTACAACTGCGCTCCCGGACAGGACCTCCCGGTGATCCGTGACGACGCACCCGACGAGATCGACTTCCTCCGGTGGGGGCTGATCCCGTCGTGGGCAGACGACGAGTCGATCGGGAACCGACTCATCAACGCCCGGAGTGAGACGGTCCGGGAGAAACGCAGCTTCCGTGACGCCTACGAGTCCCGTCGGTGTCTCGTGCTCGCAGACGGGTTCTACGAGTGGGTCCCGAAAGGCGACGGCGGCAAGCAACCGTACCGAGTTGCATTCGAGGACGACCGGCCGTTCGCCATGGCCGGTCTGTGGGAACGCTGGACGCCACCACAGAAACAGACGGGCCTCGGTGACTTCGGTGACGGTGGTCCCGACCGAGAGGCAGATCCGATCGAGTCGTTCACCGTCGTCACGACCGACCCGAACGACCTGATCGCCGACCTCCACGACCGGATGGCGGTAGTGCTCGCCCCCGACGAGGAGGAGACGTGGCTCCACGGCGACCCGAACGAGGTGCACGAACTGCTCGATCCGTACCCGGACGACGAACTACACACCTACCCCGTCTCGACCCGCGTGAACAGCCCCGCGAACGACGCGCCGGACCTGATCGAGGAAGTCGAACTCGCCGGCTGACGTCCCGAGGAACTGGACTCTCGACAGGGCACCGGTGCACTTCTCGCGATTCAAACTGTGACGAGATCGACTACGCTTCGTCGAATCTCCACGCGCCGTTTCGATATAGCGACATACGATATACGAGTTCGACATCGAGCAGATCTACTCGGCAATATCGACACGTATCGTGTCGGAGCGAATCCAACACTGTTTCAGCGCGACGAGGAACAGACGCTGTCCCACTGTCTCGGTTCGACGTTCGACGCGTCGCTGGGTTGATTCGTCGTGAGAGCCGCACCACTACACGGTTCGACGACACAGATCACTAATCTTCCCTCGGTGTCGGCAGCGCTGGTCGGGCAGTCGGAGCGCCTGCAGTCTCACGACCGGAGAGTCGGCCAGTCGGTGAGTGGCTCCGCCCGTTCGCGGAGAGTCGTCTCAGTCGAGACGCCGCGACCGGCCGTTCACGAGGCGGATGACTTCAGTCTCCGGTCTGTCGGGTCTGCCGGAGGCGGACCCTCGGACACCCCGGCTGTGCTGGTCTCGGCGGACTCACTCTCCGTGTGTAGGGCGTCTCGGTGGTGATCCTCGACTCGGACACCGGTACCGGCCGGAGCCCGGAGTGCGCTTCGGGGTGTAGCGAGGGTACAGACGGGTCTCACGAGCGAACTACAGCGAGTGCGTTCTCTCCGCCCAGAACGTTCGCCAGTCTACGGGTCGGCCGAGAGGTAGCGTCACTCCGGCAGTTCGATCGAACCCGGCAGTTCACACGACACGTGCGTCCTGACCGTCCCTACCCGACGAGACTGGCTTCGGTCGCTCGAGACGGTCCCCGAGCATGGTGTCGAGAGGGCGAGAGCCCCGGACACAGACCTATCAGGCAGTATGCTCGCAGGTTCTACCGCATCACGACGAGAACGCCGTCTGTGGCCGTCTCACGAGTTTCTCCGCGGATTCGTCCTGTGGGCTCTATTGCTCGAGAGCCTTCGAGAGGCCACCCTCGGCGGCTATTGGTGGTCGTGTGGATCGGTCGGCCGTCGACTCGGGAGACAGCGGTTCGTCACGGGAGACTTCGAGTCACCGAGGTCCCGAGTCACCGAACACTTCACTGGCAGTGTACCAGAAACCGAGGTCCGGGTGTCGGGAAACTCGTCGGTCGGCGAGTACGACTGTCGTCGCGGGAGCCACGATCGTACCGAATCTCTGAGACGAAATCTACAGTTCGGTCGGTACGAATCGTGTCGCTCCGTGTCCAACAGTAGTTCGTTTCGTTGCTTCTACGGCGACAATAGTAATCACGTATTGTAGTGTTACAAGACGAAGTTAGCAGTACTAGATTATAAGATAAGTAGTAAATACGGGGGCAATTCTAGAGTCAGTTTCTACGATAAGTGAGTTTATCGCTACTGGTAGGGATACTTTGATGTGGGCGGCGTGAGTCGCCCGAACCATGGAGGAGGACACCGAGCGAACCGCAGTTCGGACCTACGTGCCAGCCTACCAGAAGGAACGGTGGGCAGCACACGCCGAGGAACTCGACATGAGTCACAGCGAGTTCGTCCGAACGATGGTGCAGGCGGGCCGACGGGATTTCGACCTCGAACCACCCGAATCGAGCGGTGGCGAGGAACCCCCTGAACCGCCCTCGAACCCCAGGGGTGACGGCCTCGAAGACCGGGTGCGGACAGTTCTCTCTACAGAGGGCGTCGTGGGATGGGAGGAACTGCTCGAAGCGGTCTCCGACGATCTCGAAGGGCGACTCGAATCTGCACTGGAGACACTTCAAGACGAGAACGCCGTTCGCTACAAACCCCGACAGGGTGGGTACGCGCTGGTGGCCGATGAGTAGCACCTCGACTCCCGACGACGACCTGCAGGACCCGATCAGCTACTTCCTGCAGGACCTCGTCTACCACGGGAAGACCGAGCGTACTCGGGACGCCTACGAGCGTGCACTCCGTGACTTCGAAGACTTCCTCCGCGATCCGGACCGGAACCCGACCGGTACCACGACCGTCGCTGCCGATGCGACCCACCGCCACTGCATGGCGTGGGTGCACGGTCTCCGTGGTCGCGTGGCGTCGAGTACCGTCGCGACCTACGCGGCCTACCTCCACCGGTTCTACGCCTACATGACACAGGTCGGCGTCTTCGACGCGAACCCGATGACACTCGTGATGGAGGAGATGGACGAGCAGATCGACACCGATCCGACGCGACGAGAGCTGTCGGTTCCGGAGATGCGGGGGTTCGTCGGCGACATCCGACACCCACTGGATCGGGCCATCGTCGTCACCCTCCTGAAGACGGGGATGCGGGTCGGTGAACTCTGTAACCTCGATCTGCGCGACCTCCGACTGACGGACAGTCCGGTATCAGAGACCTACGAACTCGGCGGGCGAGCACAGTTGGACGGAAAGCCCGACTCGCTATACGTTTCGAGCGACCCGGCTCGCGGGGCCGTGACGAACGACGAGGAACGAACCGCCTCGAACAAGCGCAAGCGCTCGACGGTGATCCCCGTCGACGAGGAACTGAAGTGGACGCTCGAACGGTGGCTGTCGGTACGGCCCGACGCGATTTCGCCCGCAGACCCGCTCTTTCTCGGAGTCTCGGACCACTGGGGTCGCCGGCTGACGACCAAGTCGGCTCGGCGGATCGTCACACGACACGCGAAGGACGCAGGGTGGCACCGGGCCGGCGGAGACGCCAGCGAGAACGTCACACCCCACTACTTCCGGCACTTCTTCACGACTCACCTCCGGGACCGGACCGGTGACCGAGGGATCGTGAAGTATCTCCGCGGCGACGTGGCCGGAGACATCATCGACACGTACACCCACAACTGGGGCGACAGAGTCCGGGAGACCTACGAGGAGCACATCTACTCGCTGTTGTGAACCGGGGAAACTCGGCGATTTCGTCGAACACGACGCTTCGGCACTGTCGGAAGTGCGTCTCGTAAATCGTATGTCGCTATATCGAATGTGCTGAGTGAGCCGGGGCAGGCACGTTCTGGAGACCAGCGAAGAATTACGCTCTCGGCCGGCGTAGACAGAGGGATGACGACGACGATCGGAGTTATCGGGAGCGGAAACATCGGCCGAACCCTCGCCGAACTGTTCGTAGCGGCAGGCCACGAGGTAGTGATCAGCAACTCCCGTGGCCCGGAGTCGCTCGCCGATCTCGTCGCGGACCTCGGCGAGCGTGCCTGTGCGGGAACGGTCGCCGAGGCGGCCGAGTGCGGGGAGATCGTCGTGGAGGCGATCCCGTTCGGCGCGTACCGAGAACTCCCTGCCGAGGCACTGGCCGGGAAGATCGTCGTCAGTGCGTCGAACTACTATCCGAACCGGGACGGTGAGATCGACTTCGGCGGACTGAGCCAGACCGAACTCGTCGCCGATCACCTCGGCGAGAGTCGGATCGTCAAGGCGTTCAACACGATGTACTGGGAGACGCTGCGTGACGAAGGGAGACCGAGCGCGACAGCGTCCGAACGACTCGTCCTGTTTCTCGCGGGCGACGACCCGGAGGCGAAGGCGGTCGTCAGCGAACTGATCGCAGAGATCGGGTTCGCGCCGATCGACACGGGATCACTCGCCGTCGGCGGGCGGAAGCAAGAGCCGGGGAGTCCGATCTACAACGAACCGATGACCTCGGACGAAGCACGAGGGCGACTCGCAGCGATGGACGGCGAAGCAGTCTGAGGGGAGAGCGAGGCTGAAATCGGGAACTTCCGAGTCAGACGCTGATCGCCGTGTCGAGTTCGGCACCCGCGATCAGATCGGCGATGTGGTCTGCGGTGCCGTTCGTCTCGGCGCGGTTCTCCATCAGCACCGTCTCGCTCGGGAACAGGTGATCGCCGAGGACGAGTCCGTGATCGCGGGCGGTCGATCCAGTCACGGTGAGGTAGACACCGAGTCCGGTCCGGGCGATGGCGGCCTCCTCCTCCTCGCCGTTCTCCGGGTACGCGAACGAGACGTCCTCGATGGCACGCGTGCCGAGGACCGCCTCGACCAGTCGCTCGTAGCGCGGGGAGATACAGAGGTCGCCCTCGTAGTCGGCGACGAACTCCCGGTCGACGTCCGCGCCCGGCGGGAGAATTTCGGGTTTCGCCATCAGCGTGTGGTACACCGTGTCGCCGAGTCCCGAGAGGACACGAACGTCGGTGTCGCGGGGGTCGATCCGGGCGTTCACGTCCGCGAGGTCGCCGACACCCTCCGGCGCGAGCGAGACGACCTCTTCGAGTACGAGGTCGGCGCTGTCGAAGCCGAGGCCGAACTCGTGAGTCCGGAGCGCACGAAACGGTTCCTCTCTGCCGACGAGTCGTACGTCGCCGGTCTCCGTCGGGACGGTCACGCTGTCGAAGACGATGCGGCGGGGCATCCCCTCGCGGTCGTCGCGCAGCAGCGTGAACTCGGGGGCGGCCGGATCGTCGAGGTCGGAGTAGTCCGCGAGTCGGCTGTACGCGTCGAGGTCCGGATGTTTCGTCCCCTTCGTGACGGCCTTCTCGTAGCGGAGCGTCGAGGTGATCTGGTCGGCGACGGCTGCGACACCGTCGGAGCCGGTGGCGTCCGCGAGTCGTTCGAGTACGGCTTCGAGGGGTCTGCCCTTTCGGGGGACAGCGATCCGGACCTCTGTCATTGTCGGTCGAAGGACAGCGGGGGGTAAGGGAATTGCGTTTCACGCGAACCGACGAGGAGACCACCACCGCCGACAGAGGTATCTCCTCTCCTGACGACTCTCTCCCGTGGTCGGTCTCCAACTCTCGGCGCTGGCGCTCCACTCGCTGTTACTGCTGGTGGCGCTCGTCGTCCTCCTCACGGGTGTCGCCAGCGTGCTGTTCGAGAGCCGAGCGGACGACCGGCGGTTCGGCGGCTATCTCCTGTTGTTGCTCGGCGCGATGGGCGTGCTGGCGGTCGGACTGCTCCGTCTCTTGTGACGAAGCGAGAAGAACGAACAAAGAACCGCGAGAGGGACCGGTGGCTCGCGTCGGTCAGTTCGCGCCGAACACGTCGCTCAGACGGTCGCGGAACTGCTCGGCCTGTTCGAGTTCCTCGTGAATCTCGTCGAGTTCGGCCTCCAGGTCCGCGACTTCCTCGTCCAGATCCTCTTCGACGGCGGCGACTGCGGCGTCAACCTCGGCGATGTCGTTGCGCACGTCGCCCATCTCCTCGTCCAGCGACTCGACGCGTCCGGACACGTCCTCGACACGCGCGTCGGTCTCCTCGGCGTTCTCTTCGAGGTACTCCAGCCAGTCGGTGTGGTCGCTCAGCGTCTCGCGGGCCTCGGCCACGCCCGCTTCGGTCTCCTCGGTCCGCGAACCGAGGTCGTCGACGCGTGCTTCGGTCTCGGTGACTCTCCCCTCGACGCTCGCCACGTCCTCGGCGACGTCCGCGAGGTCCTCGTCGGTCTCCGCGAGGTCCCGTTCGACCTCCTCGACGGTCGACTCGACCGCCTCCACGTCACCCGCGACCGAGTCCACGTCGTCGGCGATCTCGGCGCGTTCCTCGCTCGCGGTCTCGACGGTCTCCTCCAGTGACTCGACGGTGTCGCTCACGTCGGCGACCTCCGCGCGGAACTCCTCGATGAGTTCCTGTCCGGTGCCCTCCTCGTCGATGAACTCCGAGAGCGCGTCGGAGTACGCGTCGAGGTCGTCGACCTGCGACTGGAGGCGGCGGATGCGCACGTCCACGCTCCGCGGGACGCCGCCGACGTCGAGTTCCTCTTTCAACAGGTCGAGGTCCTCGTCGTCCACGTCGCCAGATCGAATCTCGTCGGCGAGCGCGCCCGCGATGCCGCCCGCCGCGACCGCCGCTGCGGGTTCGGCTTCGACAGCTTCGGCTTCTGGTTCGGCTTCGGCTTCTGGTTCGGCTTCGGCTCCCGGTTCGGCCCCGACGGTGTCCGCCTCAGCATCGTCGGCGTCGACCGCCTCGGGGTCTGCCTCCGGCGTGACGGCCGCGTCCGCCGCCTCGTCGGCGTACTCCTCGGTCGCCTCCGCGTCAGCAGCTTCGGGTTCCTCCTCTGCGACTGCTGCTGGTTCTGCTGGTTCTGCGTCGGCCTCGACCGCGTCCGCGTCCGCTTCGACTGCCCCGGATTCCGCGTCGGCCGCTTCCACGTCGGCCGACTCGGCCTCGACTCGTTCGGTCAGATCGAGTGCCCCGGCGTCTTCGGGTCGCGTGGAGACGGCCGGCGTGGTCTCGTCGTCCATCGCGCGTGGTTCCGGTGCCGGTTCTGGCTCGTCGGCCACGTCTGCCTCCCCAGGTGCGTCGGCCGCCCCTGCCTCGGCCGCCTCCGCCTCGACTGCTTCTGCCGGGTCCTCTGCGGGCTCCGCGTCCGCCTCGACCTCGTCGACCGCGTCGGCATCCGCTTCGACCGCGTCGGCTGGTTCTGCCGCCACAGACTCGTCGGCCTCGACGGCGTCGTCGTCCTCGCCACCCAGCGCGATGGGTTCCTCCTCCGCGTCGTCGACGTCGGCGGTCGCCTCGTCGCCGTCGAGGGCGATCGGCTCCTCCTCGGAGTCGTCGCCGAGGTCGAGTTCCGCCGGCTCCTCGTCCTCCGTGTCGGTCTCGGACGGGTCGTCCAAGCTGAGGTCGTCGTCGGCGTCGTCGCTGGCGTCGTCGAGCCCGCCGCCGAGGTCCAGTTCCGCCGCTTCCTCCTCGCTCTCGTCGCTCGGATCGTCCAGCGTGAAGTCGTCGTCAGCGTCCGCGTCCTCGCCGTCGTCGTCGAGTCCGCCGCCGAGATCCAGTTCCGCCGGCTCGTCGTCCGCGTCGTCGGTCGGATCGTCCAAGCTGAAGTCCTCGTCGGTGTCTTCGCCACCGTCGTCGAGTCCACCGCCGAGGTCGAGCTCCGCCTCCTCCTCGCTCTCGTCGCTCGGATCGTCCAGCGTGAAGTCGTCGCCAGTGTCGTCGGCGTCGTCGAGTCCGCCGCCGAGATCCAGTTCCGCCGGTTCGTCGTCTGCGTCGTCTGTGGGGTCGTCCAAGGTGAAGTCGCCTCCTGCGTCGCCAGTTTCCTCCTCGAGTCCGCCGCCGAGGTCCAGTTCCTCGGCTTCCTCGTCCGTCTCGTCCAGTCCGGGCATGTCGCCGTCGTCCGCGAGGGCGTCGCGGACGACCTGGTTGTTGTCGTCCCCGATGATGTCCTCGATGGACTCGCCGTCGGGCGCGACGACCTCCGCGACGCTCGGTTCGTGGAGGAACGCGCGCGCCTCGTCCGGGTCGTCGATCCGGATACCGTACACGGTGACGACCTCCTCGCCGGCGTCGAGGGTGCGCTCGTACTCGACGCGGTTGTCCTTGTAGGCGGTCCAGTTGTCGCTCTCGTAGTCCGGGTGGAAGCCGACACCGTCCATCGGGAACTCCGTCGGAATCTCGTCTGTCAGTCGCACGTCGACCGGCTCCGTCGCCGAGGACGAGACGACGAACTTGATCGCGGGCACGGGGAACTCCTCCGCCGCGAAGGACTTCTCCACGCTGATGCCACGGTCCCTGACCGTGACCGACTCGTCGAGGTCTGGCCTGCTCATGTGAACCACATCCCGTACCCGACACATAAAACAACCGGGGGGCTTCTGTCGCTGAAAAAACCCGTCTCCGCGTCCGGGCCGGAAGTCGACGCAGGCGACGAGAATTCCCCGTGATCGGGAGCTGTCGGCGATCCCGAACGCGCCCGTTCGTGTCGCCCGTACGTCATGCGATTCGACCGTCAGGTTCGACCGATCGGGTGGTCGCCACCGAGAAGACCGGCGGGTCCCGCCCGCCCTACAACTCGACGCGGTCGCCGATCTCCACGATCTCCAGATCGGCCGGATACTCGAAGCTCCGCGCGTGGTGGTGGAGCACCGTCGGATCGGCGGTCATCCCCTTCCACATGTCCCAGTGGCTGGGCAGGAGTCGATCCAGTTGCAGGTCGCTCGCGGCCTTCACGATCTCGTTTTCGGTCGAGTACCACTTCGTGCGGACCGGTTCGCCGGTCTCCTTGTCGTCGACGTTCCCGATCGCACCGAACGCGAGGATGCCGAGGTCGATGTCGTACTCGCGGCCGATTCGCTCGAACGTCTCCGAGGGTTTGGTGTCGCCGCCGTGGAAGATGGTCCCGTGGTCGTTGTGGATCACGAAGCTGACCGGATGTGTCGAGTCGGGGTCGTGGGCCTCCTCGACGTAGATGGTGAACTCGCCGACCTCGAAGCTGTCGCCCTCCTCGACTTCGTGGAACTGCGAGTCGGAGACGTCCCAGTGGTCGGTCCACCGTTCGTCTTCGCGCGCGACCGCGAGGCTGTCGTCGGTCGCGTAGAAGGGCGCGCCGGTGTTCGCCAGGATCGGTGCCTGACTCGGCCCGTGAACGTGATCGGTGTGCTCGTGGGTGGCGAGCATCGCGTCACAGTCGGTGACGTCCGCCGGATCGAACGGGACCGGGATCATCCGAATCGTGCGCGGCGGGTCGCCGAGTCCGACGTAGGGGTCGATCCACAGCGTCGTCCCCTTCGCGCCCTTGATCACGAAGCCGTTACAGCCGAGATACCAGACGGCGGCCGTCTCGGGGTCGGCGTCTGCGACCGCGGTCGGGAGCCAGTCGCCCCAGTCTGAGACTGTCATATCAGAGCCTGCGACGGGCAGGGGGCTAAGCGTTGTGGAGTCTCCGGGGCTGGCGCGGCCCCGATGAGCGGGTCGGAAGCGTGTGCCGCGTCCACACCCCGCCCGAAAGTATTCAAGGAGCGCGCCGTCACGTCGTGTCATGCACAGTACACCGACGACCGCACGACGGCGGACGGCACAGTACGACGAGATGGCCGAGACGATGCTCGCCGTGGTGTTCGGAGAGACACGCTGTCGGTGACGGCGCGACGCTCGGGACGCTGTTTGCTGGGCCTCAGTCGAGGTGGTACACCCGCGCTTCCCACGGGCGGAGTCGCAGGTCTTCGAGGTCTGCGGCCGCGGGCGCGTCGTCCACGTCGTCGTAGTTGCCGACGAGGTGGTCGACGTCGTCCGTCGCATCGATCGACACCTCATCGGGCCGCGAGAACGCGGTTGGCGTGTCCGAGAAGTTGAGCGTCACGAGCAGGCGCTCGTCGCTGAGCGTCCGGGTGTAGACCCACAGCGACTCGTGGTCCGGCAGGTAGTTCTCGTACTCGCCGTAGACCACCACGTCGTAGTCGTCCCGCAGGGCGATCAGATCACGGTAGTAGTGCCAGACCGAGTCGGGATCGTCGCGTTCGCTCTCGGCGTTGATCTCCTCGTAGTTCGGGTTCACACCGATCCACGGGTCGCCGTCGGTGAACCCGGCGTGCTCGTCGGCCGACCACTGCATCGGCGTCCGGGCGTTGTCTCGCGAGTTGGCGTTCACCGCCTGGCGGACCGACGCGAAGTCCTCGATCTCGCCGGAGTCGATCGCGTTCCGCAGGGGGTTCAGAGTGTCCACGTCGCGGAAGTCGTCCAGCGACTCGAACGGGTAGTTCGTCATCCCCAGTTCCTCGCCCTGATAGACGTACGGCGTCCCCTGCAGGGTGTGGAGGAGCGTCCCGAGCAGTTTCGCGGACTCCCGGCGGTACTCGTCGTCGTTGCCGAACCGCGAGACCATCCGGGGCTGGTCGTGGTTGTTGAGGTACAGCGAGTTCCAGCCGTCCTCGGCCAGTCCTTCCTGCCAGCGCGTGAACACCGCCTTCAGGTCCGGGAGGTCCCAGTCCTCGTCCTCCCAGATGTGCTCGCCCCGATCCAGCAGCATGTGCTCGAAGTGGAAGATCATGCTCAGGCCGTCGCCGTCCTCGCCGACGTACTGGCGGGCGGTCTCCATCGGCATGTCGTCGGCCAGCATCTCGCCGACCGTCAGGAGGTCACGCCCCTCCAGCACCGCCTCGTTCATCTCGCCGAGGTACTCGTGGATTCTGGGGCCGTTCGCCACCAGATCCAACATCCCGTTGTTCGGCAGGTCCGGATCGCCCGAGGGCAGGCCTTCGGGCTTCGAGAGCAGGTTCACCACGTCCATCCGGAAGCCGTCGATGCCCTTCTGGAGCCACCACTCCATCATGTCGAAGACCGCCTCGCGGACCTCGTCGTTCCGCCAGTTCAGGTCCGGTTGCTTGCGGTCGAACATGTGGAGGTACCACTCCTCGCTCGCCTCATCGTAGGCCCACGCCGGCCCCCCGAAGAACGACTCCCAGTTGTTCGGCGCGGCCTCGCCCGCGGGACCCTCGTCGGTGTCGTAGTCCACCGTGTCGGCGTCGACACCCTCGCGCCAGTAGTACCAGTCGCGCTTCTCGCTCGCGGGGTCGCGCGACTCGACGAACCACGCGTGTTCGTCGGAGGTGTGGTTGACCACGAGGTCCATGATGAGTCGGATGTCGCGGTCGTGGAGTTCGTCGAGCAGTCGGTCCCACTCGGCCATCGTACCGAACTCTGCCATGATCGACTGGTAGTCGGCGATGTCGTACCCGTTGTCGGCGTTCGGCGACTCGTAGACCGGGTTGAGCCAGACGCAGTCGACGCCGAGGTCGTCGAGGTAGTCCACCTTCTCGATGACGCCCGCGATGTCGCCGACGCCGTTCCCGTCGGTGTCGTTGAACGAGCGCGGGTAGATCTGATAGACGACCGCCTCTTTCCACCACGCGCGGTCGATCGCGTCGTTGTCTACGCCAGTCATAATCGGCCCTCCACGCGCCTCACATTTAGGTGTGCTTTTATGCGACGAGTTCGACGCGTCGCGTATGAGCGATCACGACGACCACGACGACGGGCACGGCCACGGTCACGAGGACTGGGCGAATCCCGGCCCCGACCGCGAGACATCCCCGATGCAGGACTTCTCGACGCGCGACGTCGGCGTCGGCTTCGCGGTGATGCTCGTCGGTCTCGTCGTCGTCTTCGGTCTCCCACTGGTGTTGGCGTAGAAGACGGACACGTCGGCTTCCTACCGAACCGGCGGTTCCGCAGTCGTCCCCGGTGTGCTCTCTTGACGGTGGCCAACGATCACCGCGAGTAGCTTTATTGCCGTAGCGCCGGTATTCGACGGCATGTCATCGAGGAAGAAGGTCGTGCTCTCGCTGGACGCGGAGCTGATCTGGGGGTTTCACGACCAGGATGACATTCCGGCAGAACAGGTGAGACACGCACGCGACTCGTGGCTCTACACACTCGACCTGTTCGACCGATACGGTGTTCCAGCGACGTGGGCGGTCGTCGGCCACCTCTTCCTCGACAGTTGTGACGGTGTCCACGCCGACCATCCCGCCGGTGCGGAGTGGTTCGCCCGTGACCCAGGGGGAACCGCTACACCCGACTCGGAGTGGTTCGGGGGGGAGCTGATCGACGCGATCCGTGACAGCGAGGTCGATCACGACGTCGGGTCACACACCTTCTCGCACGTCGAGTTCGGGAGGTCGGACGTTTCGAAGGAGGTCGCCCGGGCGGAACTCGAGTACAGCGTCGGGGTAGCAGACGAGTACGACCTCGAGTTCGCGTCGTTCGTCTTCCCGAGAAACAACGTCGGCCACCGTGAGTTGTTGGCTGACTACGGGTTCTCGTGTTACAGAGGGGTCGCACCGGAACGCTGGTACGACGGGACACCCGTCAGGCGGATGGGAAAGTTCGCCACCTTCGCGCTCGGAACGGGGAGTCCACCCATCGTCGACCCGGAACTCGACGAGTACGGACTGGTCGACGTTCCGGCGTCCATGTATCTGTTCTCGTTCGAAGGACTGGCGAGTGACATCGCCGGAGGAGTCACCGGCGACCCCGTCGTCAGCCAGGTGGAACTCGGTCTCGACAAACTGCGAGAGCGAGGAGACGGAACGTTGCACCTCTGGTTCCACCCGAACAACCTCACGAGCGCTGAGGATCGTCGGCGACTCGAACAGATCGTCTCGCGCGTCGCCGAGTACCGCGACCAGTACGACGTCGCCGTCCAGACGATGTCCCGAGTCGCCGACGAGGTGAGAGCCCGTGGCTGAGTACACGATCCGTCCGTACCGACCCGAGGACGAGGACGGGTTCCTCGCGCTCTTCGAGGTCGTCATGGGAGAGGAGAAAGGCGAGGACTGGTTCGCGTGGAAGTACGAGCACAACCCGTATCTGGACCACGTCCCGATGATCGTCGCACTCGACGGGGGGACGGTCGTCGGGTCGAGACCGCTCTTTCCACTACCGGTAGTGAGCGACGGCGAACGCAGTATCGCCCTCCAACCCGGCGACGCGATGGTTCACCCAGCGCACAGACGCCGGGGTGTCTTCACGCGGATGATAGAGCAGATGATGGAGACGTACTCCGGTGACCATCCGTTCTACTTCAGTTTCCCGAATCACCTGTCCTTGCCCGGACACCTCAAACACGGTAGCGAGGTCGTCTCCGAGCGGTCGTCGTACTACAGGATCGAGAACCCCGCGAGCATGGTCGGCCCGCAGACCGACCGGACGGCGGTCCGCCTCGCGGCGACGGTCGGGACACCGGTGGCGAGTGGATACTATCGAGTCCGTGACTTCCTCGCGAGGGGAGGACCGGACGTGACCGTCCGAGAGGAGTCCGAGCCACCGGTGGCGGCTCTCGCGACCCTGTACCGATCTGCGGTCCCCGACGAGATCCACGTCGCCCGCGACGAGCAGTTCTATCGGTGGCGACTCGGAAACCCGGACTGGGAGTACACCACGTACGTCGCCGACGGCGACGCGGGCCCCGAAGCGGCTATCGTCACCGGAACGTCCGTCGACGCCGATCCGACAGTGACGAGGATCACGGACGTCGTTCCCCTCGAGAACGCACCGGAGGCAGCACTCTCGGGGTTGATCGGTCGAGCGGTGTCGGAGCACCCGGAGACCGATCTGTTCGTGGCACCGCCGCAGGGAATCCCGGCCGCTGTACTCGGCTCGTTCGGGTTCCACGCGGACACGACCCCTCCGCTCTCGTTTCTCACGTCGCAGACGACACACGTCGTACGCACTCTCACCGAAGACTGGACGCACAACGGGGCGACTATCACGGACCCGAACAACTGGGTCATGACGTTCATCGAGGTGGACACGAACTAGGCTCGACACCCTCCGGGAGGTTCGCGCACCACGAGAAGACGACCAGAAGTAGAGAGACCGACACGAGTACGGACGATGGATCGGGGCTACACAGTCCCGAGTACCGTCGACCGGTGGAAGCGCGGATAGTGAAGTTCGCACGACGAGCCAGGTCACGGCAGAGTCCATCGCACGCGCACCGACAACTACGCCTCGCCGGCGAGAAACCGCCGCAACTCCTCGCCACACTTCCGACACAACAGCACCGAGAGGTCTCCCTCCGCGTCCAGTACGTCCACCACGGCGTAGGTACTCGACGGTGGTGGGTCGAGTGTCCTGCCGCACCGGGTGCAGTCGTGTGGTCGCATACGGTCTCTCCGTCGGACGACTATCGCTCCCGTACCGGTTCGCGCTCGCCGGTGTCGGCGACGTCGGGGTCTGTGGCGTCGGTGACGACCGTTCCGTCCTCGGTCACCTCGGGGTCGAGCGTTGCCCCCGGTGGTAGTTCGATGTCTTCGGTCTCCAGCAGTCGTTCGAGTCGGCGTTCGAACTCGACTTCGCCGATCTCGCCGCGTGCGTAGCGGTCCCGCAGTGTCGCCAGCGGATCGTCGTCGGAGTCGGTCTCGGTCGGTTCCGAGAGGGCCTCGGTGCCTGCGCCGGAGACGTCCTCCGACGCGGCGTCGGGCACGACAGCCGATTCTTCGTCGGTGACACCGAGCACGTAGACGAGGAACGCCGACAGCGGGGTGAGCAACAGCCAGCCGACGATCACCGCGACCGGGACGAGACCGCCGAACCCGAGAACTGCGAGAAGTGCGACGACCGCGAGTGTCCCGACTGCGAACACCGCCGGGAGCGTCTCCACGAGTCGCGCGGTAGCAGGGCGCATGCGATATCGTGATACAGCCGACTACAAAACGACACCGGCGTACGGCAGCGTTCGCGGACGGGACGCCGGCGATAGCTTCCCAGCGGGACAGCGCTGGCGTCGGTCTCGCCGCGGAACAGGCCGACGACGGTTTCGCCGCGGGACGAACACCGACTACAGTTCCTCGACGTGCCGCACCTGCACCGCCTCGCCGCGCGTACTCTCGGTCATCTCGCGGCCGAACATCTCGGCCCGACCGACGCCGAAGGCTCGCGGCCCTTCGACGATCACCTCGTCGCCGACCCGGATCTCCTCGTCGGCGTCGACGACACCCGGCGCGAGGACCGACCCGTGTGGCACGAAGCCGTCTATCTCGACGCGCTTCGTCGGCGCGTCCGAGTCGCGCCAGACGCGACCGCCCGCGAGCGTGAACGAGAGCGTCCCGTAGTTCGGCACCATCGTCGCCAGTTGCTCGTCGTCGGCGTCGCGGAGTTGGAGTTTCGGGTATCGGCTGGTGGTCTGCAGGTCCACGTCGGCGAACAGGTCGTCGCCGGCACCGTCGCCGAACTGGAAGTCGGCGATGGCCTTGACCGTGTTGTGCTGGCGCTCCCGCCGGGAGAACTTCAGGCCGCCCTGCAGCGTCGACATCAGGTTCGCCAGCGAGTCGGTCGTCGTCGGGTGATCCTCGACGGTGTACTCGAACGGCACGTCGACGTCCTCGTGATTTTCGACGCGCTCACAGATGTCGCGGTAGCCCTCGTCCGGCACGTGCGCGATGACGCGCGGGTAGTCGTTGCGCTGGAGATACCGGCGCAGGACCTCGGTGACGAACTGCTTCTCGTCTTCGGACCAGCGACCCGTGACCACGGTGTCGTAGTGCTGAGCCGGGTAGGTGAGTTCGAGTTCCTGCGGGACGACGCCGATGGGCGAGGTCATCGACGCGAGGTGGGCACGGTACTGGATGGCGTCGTGGAACTGGCTGTGGCTCTGTGACTCGCTGTACGGCTTGCGGGCCGAACAGGGGACGAGGACGAGTGGCTCGTCGAAGCGGCTCCGGTACCGGGTCGTCACGCGCTCGGCGAAGCGCTGGATCTCGACCCGGCGGAGGGTGTCGGAGGAGGCGGCCGACAGTTCGTTGTTCCGGAGGACGGGCGTGCGTTCCTCGACGTAGCCGTACTGCTGGTCGAACTCGCGGAACGCGGCGGTGAGCCACTGCTCGTGGCGGGCCTGTCCTTCCACGTAGTCGCGCAGGCGACCGTCCCGGATTCGTCTGCGGACGGTGGCGAGTTCCGATTCGAGGACGGCGACGTTGTGGTCTGCGCAGTCGGCGCGGTCGAAGTCGGCCGGGTCGTCGCGGTGGTCGGCACAGACCGGACAGGAGCAGGGCAGTTCGGCGAGGTCTTCGAGGAAGTACTCCCCCTCTCGGGTGAGGTACTTGCCTTCTCGGCCCTTCACCTTCGCCAGTTTCGAGTCGAGGAGGTCGACACCGCTGTAGACCAGCGTGGCGGCGTTGCGCGGGGTGGCGACCCCCGAGAGGTAGAGTGCGGTGTCGGCCGGGATGGACTCCCGGATCGAGACGATGGACTCCCGGAAGGCGCTCGCGTGGCCGACGAAGCCCGGCGCGTCCGAGACGACGTAGGCGTCCGCGCCGTAGTCGGCGGCGGTGTCCGTCGAGACGACGACGGCGCTCGGGTAGTCCACGTCGGGGTAGTCCACCGCGAACGACTCGGCGACTCGCTCGTCGGTGCCGGCCGGGAAGGCTCGGTGGGGGAGGATCGTCAGTTCGGACTCGTTCCCCTCGGGCAGTTCGCGTTCCTCGGGCCAGAGGCTCCCGGCGTCGTGGACGCGGTCGTCCACCAGCGCGGGTGTCGTCAGCCCCGGATGGAGTCGGACCTCGCCGATCCGGGCGGGTCCGTCCCGCGAGAGGACTTCGAAGTAGTCGGTCATGGCGTGGAGTCGGCAGTGAAGGGGGAACTATCTTGCTTTCTCGGTCGGCCGACGGCGCAGTCTCGTCCCGCCTCGTCCCGTTCCACTCGCTGGTTCTGGCGGTGTCGCCGCCACACCGGGCTTTTTCCTGCCGGCGTCCCTGGACAACCTATGACACGCGAGGCGGGAGAGACCGCCGAGGAGAGCGGGAGACCCGAGTTCACCGGCGCGTGGGACCGCGAGTCGGTCGCCGACTTCCTCGCCGAGCACGCCATCCCGGTTCGACTCGCCTGCCGGCGGCCGAGTGGCGACCTCTGGATGCTCTCGCTGTGGTTCGAGTACGACGCCGAGGCGGGGACCCTCCACTGCGCGACGAAGGCCGACGCGGACGTCGTGCGCTTCCTCCGGGCAGACGCGGGCGTCGCCTTCGAGATTTCGACGAACCGCCCGCCCTACCGGGGCGTTCGCGGGGCCGGGACCGCCACGCTCGCGCCCGACGCGGAGAAGACTCGCCTGCGCTCCCTGCTCGACCGCTATCTCGGCGGCACCGACTCGGACCTCGCCGAACAACTGCTCCGCCCGGAACGCGAGGAGGTCGAGATCACGATCCGCCCCACGAGCGTCTACAGTTGGGACTTCTCGGAGCGGATGGCGAGCGAGGACAGCGACGAAAGCGAGGAGTGACCGCCGGCGCGCCACTCACGTCCGACGATTCCGGCGCGCGCGAGTCCGACGCGCGCGAGGGACGACCGAGACGCGCAACGAAGTGAGCATCGCAGGGAGGAGGCTGGGGAGGTTCGAGGTGCGGTCGCTGTCGGCGGTGTAGGTACCGTTGCCCTCACGCCCTGCGACGTGGTCGAAAGACCGAACGCGACCGACAGTGGCACCCTCGCTCGTAGCCACTCCCCCCCTGTGCAGTCACGATAGCCGAGTCTGCATACTGACGCGTCGGAATCTGTCACCCGGCGAGCAACGCAATCTTATTTCCTCGCCCGGCGTAGTCTCGTCATGCACCGAGTCACCCGGAGTAGCGACGCCGACCCGACGGAGCGCCTGATCGCGGACGCCGAGTCGTGGCCGGGCGTCGAGACGGCGCCGCACCGGTTCTCGGCGACCGAGTTCCGCCTGTTCGGTCGGGAGTTCGGCCACGTCCACCGGGGCGGCGTGCTGGACGTGAACTTCCCGAAACCGGTCCGCGATCACCTGATCGAGTCGAAGTACGCGACGAGACACCGCTTCGCACCCGACACCGGGTGGACGACCTACGACCTCCGGACCCCGGACGACCTCGACGGCGGACTGTGGCTCCTGCGCCTCGCGTACACCTACCGACTGGCGACGAAGCGCACCCGACCGGAGGCCGAGGACCTGCTGGAAGACGTCGACCTCGACGCCGAGATACGAGCGCTGGGGCTCGATTCGGAACTGTCCGGCGTCTTCGAGCGTCTGCTGGCCCGGTGAGAACGCTCGCAGTCGAAGGTTCGGTGAACGGCATTACGTCTGGACCCTCCAGCGAGTGCCGTCTGTCAGTCCCGACGCCGGTCGTCGCCCCGGTCTGGACTCCGGCAGTCGCAGTGCGCCCCAGGCCTCCCCGACTACTGGCGAGGCGGGCTGCGAGGTGGTCCTCGCCGTCGCTCGGACACACCTCGGGGCCGGTCGCCAGCAGATCGCGTCCGCTCGGAGTCCGGGGCTGTCGGAGGGTCTCCTGCTCGGCGTCTCGCGTCTCGCGTCTCGCGTCTCCAGGGTCAGACTTCGCTCCCGTCCCAGTCGTCCATGCGCTCCACGACCGCCTCCAGTTGTGCGGCGCGTTCGTCGATGGCCCGGTCCCGCAGGGCGGCCTCGTCGTCGGTCGGACACGACAGGCGCGGGACCGGAGTGGGTCGACCGTCGTCGTCCAGCGCGACGAAGGTGAAGAAGGAGGTGGTCGTCTGTCGTTCCTCGTCGGTCTTCGGGTTCTCGGCGCGCACGTCGACCTTCACGTCGATGCTCGTCCGGCCGACGTTGAACACGTAGGCTTCGATGACCGCCACCTCGCCGAGGTCGATGGCGCTGATGAAGTCCACGTGGTCCATCGACGCGGTGACACACTGGCGGTTCGAGAAGCGCATCGCCGCGATGGCGCCGCAGATGTCCATCCAGTGGAGGACCGCACCCCCGAGCGCCCGCCCGAGGTTGTTCGTGTCGTTCGGCAAGATGAGTTCCGTCATCTCGGTGTGCGACTCCGCGAGGGTCGCTGTGTCAGACATGGCCCCGTCTTCGTCCGGCGCTCTGATAAGCACCTGCGGTCGGTGCGTCTCGCTCGCTTCGTCACCCTGCTCCTCGCTTTCGCTCGCGCTCGGTCGCTCCCGCCAGCGACCAAACCCTCTTGTCGGCTCACGAGCCACTCTCGGTATGCGCACCCTCGACGAGACGGACCTCAAGATCCTGCGCCTGCTCTCCGAGGACGGCCGGAAACCGTACAGCGAGATCGGCGACAGCGTCGGTCTCTCCGGGCCGGCGGTCTCCGATCGCGTCTCGCGTCTGCGAGAACTCGGCGTCATCCGGGGGTTCACCGTGGACGTGGATCGTTCGACGCTCCGGGACGGCACGCCGATGCTCCTCCGACTGTCGGTCGTCCCCGACGACGTCGAGTCGGTCGTCGCGACACTCGGCGAGAGCGAGGAGACCGAGACGGTCTACACGACCGCGGCCGGCGACGTGGTGGCGCACGTGAACCTGCCGACGACCGACGCCCGGTCGTGGCTCCTCGACACTGTCTCCGGAGACGCCGTCCGGTCGTTCGACGCCGACCTGTTGACGGACGTCGAGACGACAGACGCGGTCGCCGGGACCGACTTCGCGCTCTCCTGTGCGGAGTGTGGCAACACGGTCACCGAGGAGGGCGTGACGACGCGGGTCGGCGACGACCTCGTGAGCTTCTGTTGTTCGTCGTGTGAGTCACGCTACCAGGAGCGGTACGAGGAGTTGAAGCAGGGCGTCTGAGTCGCCGACAGGGTTAGGCGGTTACTCCAGCAGGCGCACCAGCGCCAGTAGCGACACCAGCGTCAGCGTCAGCGCGAGTGTCGCCCGCCAGTCGCCGACGCTCGAGAAGCCGCCGACCGGGCCGAGCAGGTACACCGCGACCAGTGCGACCGCGACACCGGCCCCGGCGACCAGCGTGGAGCCAGTCAGGTGAACCAACTCGGCGTCGCGCGTCTCGCCGTCACGACCGACAGACAGGCCCAGTCCGGTCGCGTGGTCGCCGAAGTCCCAGACCAGCATCGCACCTGCGACCCCCAGCACGACCACCAGCGGTGTGCCACCGAGCGCGCCGACACCCAGTGCGGCCGCGAACAGCGTCACCGCCGCGAGCGTGAAGCCGCGTGCCCGCGCCGACAGCCCCGGCGCGGCCGAGGCGAACAGGACACCACCCAGCGCGAGCATCGCGCCGGTCACGGCGACCGTCAACCCACCGAGGACCATCACCGACGGCCCGAGCAACTCGGTACTCGCCCGCAGTTGCCCCGGCGGGAGTCGCGTCGTCACCGCCCGCGCGACCGGCGGGATCGCCAGCGGAACACCGACGAACAGGGTGACGAGCAGGCCGGCTCCGGCCAGCGAGACGGTCTCGGCGGGGTCGGGACCGGCGACCGATCGGACCGACCCGATCGTCGGTCCGGCGAGCGCGACCGTCCCGGCGGCCAGCGTCCCGACCACGAGTGGGACGTGGAGCACGCCAGACTGGAGCAGGAACCGAACCGCGTCGCCGACGACCGGCACGACCGAGAGAACCCACGCGAACGTCTCCGGTGCGTATGCCGCCAGCACCGCCTGTAGGCCGAGTGCGGTCCAGTACCCGCGCGGGACCGCCCACACGTCGAGCGCGAGCGTCTCCAGTGGCTCGGTCCCTCGGGCCACCGACTCGGGTGCGTATCGCTCGACCACCGGGAGTGCCATCGCGGTCGCCACCCCGAAGGCGAGCGCGAACACCTGCACGAGCAGGAGGGCAGTGAGTTCGTTCAGCGCGACGAGCCACGCGAGCGAGTCGGCACCGAACCGGGCGACCGCGAGGACGGTCCCGGTCGTCACCCCCGCGAGAACCAGTACGCCGCCGACCAGTGCCAGTCCGGACCACCAGAACGACCGGGTCAGCGATCCGGTCGCCTCGGTGTCGAAGCCGACCGACGCGTCGACAGCACTGGTCGCCACCGCGAGTCCGACCGCCGCACCGACCAGCGCGGCCGAGCCACCGGCCGCGACCGCCCCACCGACCAGCAGTCCCGATCCGAGCAGTCCGAACAGGCCGCCGCGCACGGTCGCCGCGTTCCCGCCGGTCTCGACGTCCGCCACCGCCACGCCGAGCAGGAGGCCCCCGAGTGCGCTCCCGGAGACAGCCAGCGGCGCGCCCACAGCCCAGCCGAGCACGACGCCGGCGACGACGGCGACCGCGACCGCCAGTCGCCCGCCGACGTGTGTCGGCGCGTTCGGTAGTTCCGGGTCGGGCCCCTCGTCGGTCGTCGCCGTCTCCTCGGCCGACCCACGTGCCGCGTCGGTCGTCGTCACGCGGACCACCGCCTGCGGGCCGCGTCGAGACTGCTGCGCAGCGGCCGGTCGGGCGACCAGTCCGCCACGCGGGAGCCGTGCTCCCGGAGCGATTCGAGTCGCCGCGCCCGATCGATTCCCGCGACCGTCCCGCCGGGACTGTCGCCGGTCACGTCCGGACTGACGACCGTGACCGCGTGACCGTAAGCCGTGAATCGCCGGGCGACGTCGACCGCGTGCTCGTCGACCACCGGCGAGACGAACAGCACCTGCGCGTCGTCGGGGAGCGACCGCCGGAGTCGCCGGAAGGGCCGACTTCCGGACAGTCGCATCACGGCCGGGTCGTCGGTGTCGAGGTCGCCACCGAACAGTCTCGCCGCCCGGAGTGCGACCGTCTCGCCCGTGCCGGGCGCCAGGTAGCCGCCGTCCTCGCCGTAGGTCGCCACCCCGACCCGGTTCGTCTCCGCACAGAGTTCGTCGATCAATCGGACGGCGGCGTACTTTCCGAGTTCGACGCCGTCGAGACTCTCGTCGTCGGGCGCGACCTGTGCGTCCTCCCGGGTGTCCACGACCACGACGACCGTCGCCGCCCGGTTCTCGCGGAAGTCGATGGTCGTCAGTTCGTTCGACCGGGCGTACCGCTTCCAGTCGACCCGGCTCATCGGATCACCGGGCTGGTACTGGCGGGTCGAGTAGAACTCCACACCCTCGCCGCCGGCGTCGGTCGGCACGCGGCCCGCGTACTGGATCGTCTGGCCGGTCAGCGGGACGCGGTCCACACCGGCACTGCACGTCACCTCGATCCCGAGGTCTGCGGTGATCCGGCGCTCGCCGGTCCCGCTGACGTTCCGAGCGACGACCGCGAGGTCGCCGAACTCGTGGTCGCCGCGTCGGGCCGCCAGCCGATACGAGAACGTCGTCGACTCCCCCGGTCGCAGACTCGCCGAGTGGCGGGGCGTCCCCGACACGACCGGCATCCGGGCCGGCGCGCCGTCGGCGATCCGCACGTCCGCGAGGGGCCGAGACCCGACGTTCTCGACCGTCACGCTCACCGTGACCTCGCTACCCGGTTTCGGCGCGCCGGTGTCGATCCGACGCTCCACGTCGAGTTCGACGGCCGGCGGGCGCGTCGCGTAGCCGTAGAGCGCGAACGCCAGCGGGACGACCCCGGCGACGAACGCGGCGGTCGTCCCCGTCAGGACGCCGGCCGCACCGGCGACGAGTCCGGCGGTCAGGCCGATCCCCCAGCGATCCACGCCGACGGGAGTGCCGTCGTCCGGCCCGACCGAGACACTCGCCGCGATCTCACCGTCGCCGTGTGCGCGCCGGTCGGCCAGCAGGCCGAGTTCGGCCGTGAGGTCCTCGCGCTCGGCGTCGGTGTCCCCGGACCCGACAGCCGCCGGTTCGGCGTCCGGTCCGGTCGAACCGCTCCCGGTTCCGCTACTCGGTGCCTGTCCCGTCGTCGTGCCTCCGGTCCGGGTCGCGTCCGGCGGGTCGTCGTCCTCCGTCACCCACTCCGGAGCCGCGACACCGGCATCGGTTGCCAGATCGGCCTCGGAAGTCGCGTCTGTGGATTCGGACTCGGTCACGGAGTTCTCGGGGTCGATATCGGCGACTGATTCCTCGGATTCCGTCCCGGAGGCCGACTCCTCGGCCGTCTCTCCCACGAGTTCGCGGTCGCTCATCGACTCACCTCACGAGCGTCGGCAGCGGACTCGGCCGGCGACGACGTATCGGAGTCCGGTTCCGTCGCGCTCCGTCCGCGCCGAGACTCACCGCGCAGGTCGCGAAGCGCGACGAGTTCGGCGACCGTCACCTCGACGTTCCGGTCGAACCCCTCGCCGGAGAGCCAGTCGCGGAGCCGCGTCCCGAGCGGGAGTTGCGGGGGCCGGACACCGTCACTCCCGCGACCGGGGACGCCGGCGAGAAACGCGCCGGCTCGCTGTGCGTCGGTCCACTGGCCGGTGTTCACGAGTCGTTCTGCCGCCGAGCGGTCGATCCGTCTGGTGTCGATCAGCGTCTCGACGACCGCGCTCCTGAGCTGTCGGCGCGCCTCCCGACGGTTGTAGCGCCGCCGCCACGCGACGACCTCGTCGCGGTCGTCGTTCTCGGCCGCGAGCGTCACGTCGATCTCACGACCGGCGACGCTTCGCGCCCACGCGGTCTCCGTCGGCGTCACGCGGTCGAACCACTCGTCGTCCGGTTCGGTGGGGTCGTCGGGTCCGCCGGTCGGGACGACCGTCACGGCGGCGTACAGCACCGTGACGACGCCCAGCAGGACGACCGCGCCACGGTTCGCCAGCAGTCCGCGACCGACCGCTTCGAGCAGGCCGGTCGGGAGGAGCCACGGCGCGAAGACGAGCAGGCCGGCCAGCAGGAGTCCCCCGACGCCGATGCCGCCGAGTAGCGTCTCGCGGTTGGTCCCGAGTGCGTTGCGCACCCACCCGGTGAACCGACCGGCGAGTCGGGAGAGGGAGGGCGGAGTTCCCGCAGAGCCGCTCTCTCTGCCGGCACCCGGCGATCTGCGGCTCACGAGTCACGCACCTCCAGATGCTGGCGGATGGCCGCGATGGCCTCGCGGGCCGACTGGACCCGCAGTTCGGAGGAGGGGTAGTCCCCGTACCGCACTTCCCGGAAGACCGTCGTCAGGGTCTCGACCGCGTCCGCCGGGAAGCCCTGTTCGACTGCGGCGCGGGCGAAGTCGGCCGGCGTCGCGGCCCGGCGGTGGCGGACGCGGACCTCGTCTGTCATCGCGTCCCACGCCTCCTCGATGTCTGGCGGTCCCGGATCGACCGGCTCCTGATCGGGGTCGGTCCCCGCACCCGCCGACGACCGCTCGTCGTCGTCCGACCCCCAGTTGCGACTCGTCACGCCACTGCCGATGCTCGCCAGCGCGCCCGACAGGGAGAACAGTCCGTCGAGTCCCCGACCGAGACCGCCGAGTCCCTGCGCGAGTGCGCTCGGGACGCCGACGACCGCGACCTCTAAGCCGCGAGCGATCCCGCGCCCGCCGGCCGACAGCGCCGACCCGACCCCGTCGGCCAGTGAGGAGAGCGCGTCCACGGTCGGCGACAGCGAGGTCCCGACACCGAGGACGAACAGCATCGACTGGCGGGGGAGCTCCGCGAGCAGGGCGGGGAGTCCGCCGTCCGGCAGTCGAGCCTCGTCGATCGGAAGCAGACCGAGCAGTGGGTAGCGCCGACCCCGGTGGTGTCGGACGCCGGCGAGGAGGAGGACACTGCCGCCGCCGAGGGCGAACAGCCAGAGGATCGCTCCCCAGTTCAGCGACGGTGCGTCGCCGGTGTCCGGCGGAATCGGCGTGTCTGTCGCCGTCGCGTTCGGCTCCGGCGTGTCGGTCGGCGTCGGGGTGTCGGTCGTCTCGTCGCCGGGGTCGGTCGGCGTCGGTGTCGGTGTCGATACGGGTGTCTCGGTGCCACCGGTCGGATCGCCCGGAAGCGTCGGTCCCCCGGCGTCCCGGCTGGGGTACGACCCGAAGCCGGTCGCGGGGAACAGCGAGGCCCCGAACAGGACCGCGACCACACAGAGGAGGGCGAGGGCGGCGCGCTGGCGGTCGTATGCCACGTTGCCAGGCCGTTTTCGGCGCGCAGGCAAATGCTTTTCCTACGTGGAGCGTGTCGGTGCGAAAGAAGCACTGTCGGTCGCGACGTCGACCGATCTTCGCCCTCGCCGACCCCCGCACACCGACCCACACCGACAATGTCGCCCGACGCACCTCCCACGACCGCCGACCCCTCCACCCGCGACCGCCACGCCGACGACGCGACCGACCTCCGGCGTCGTGTCGTCGTGACACTGCTCGCCGTGCTCGCTATCGACACCGCGTTCGTCCTCGTCGTCACGGCGCTTCTCTCGCCGTGGCTGCGACCCATCGGGGACGCGCTCGTCGCCGCACTCGGCGTGCCGGGGACCCCGACCGCAGTTCGCTGGCTGGCGGTCGTGGTCCCATGCGTCGCGCTGTTCGCGTGGGCACAGCTCCGATACACCCGGCGGGAACTGCTCGCCGAGGTCGACGCCGACCCGATCACCGCCGAGTCGCATCCCGCGCTCCACGACCGCGTGGCCCGACTCGCACAGCAGGGCGGAACGACCCCGCCGACGGTCGCGGTCGCCGACAGTCCGGTCCCGAACAGCCTCACGGTCGGTGGCCTCCGGGACGCGACACTCGTCGTCTCGACCGGCCTGCTGGAGACGCTGGACGACGAGCGACTCGACGCGGTGCTGGCGCACGAACTCGCACACGTCCGGAACCGGGACGCGGCCATCCTCACGCTGGCGACGTTCCTGCCGGCAGTGGCGGGCGGCGAGGCGTCGTTTCTCGGCGTCCTCTTTCCGGCGTCGTGGAGCGACGGCGCACGGAAGGCGACGGTCGTCGTGGGACTGCTCGCACTGTTCGTGGTCGGTGCGGTCGTCTTCGACGGACCAGTGGGGGCGGGCTACCTCGTCGGTGTCGCCGGCCTCGTCGGGTTCTCGCTGGTCTTCGGCGGTGTGGCACTCGGCGTGGCGGCCGCCCCGGTGGTCACGCTCGGCCGGCGACTCTCCCGGGCCAGGGAGTTACAGGCCGACCGCGCCGGGGCACTGCTGACCGGGAACCCGAGCGCGCTGGCCGACGCGCTGGCGACGCTCGACGCCTCGGTCGCGGACACACCGGCCGACGACCTGCGGACGACCGCCTCGATCAGGGAGCTCTGTCTCCTCCCGCACGGCTTCGACGACGCAGTGTCGAGCGAGGGCGTCGGCGACTCACTCGCCGGCGGGGTACCGGTCTCGATCCGGAGCCACCCGCCGACCGAGGAGCGTATCGCGCGACTCCGCGACGTCGCGCGGGCACTCGAGTCGGGTGGGTGAGACGCGCCACAAGACACAACTCTCGTGGCTCCGAAGATCGACCGATGTACGCGAGTCTGGAGAGCCAGCCATGATCACGAACCGCGAGATCAAGAGCGAGGCGCTGCTGGACGAGGCGCTGACCGAGATCGTCCAGAGCGCCCGCGAGAACGAGATCTCCGACCAGCGACTGGCCGAGACGCTGTTCGACACGGCCGAGGCGGTCGCCAACGGCGAGTTCGAGGCGAGCGAGCGAGCGCAGTCCGAAGAGTGAGTGACGCGGTGCCGGAGACTCGTCGACGTCTGCGCGAGAGAACCGTCCGTGTCGGTCGCAGTCGTTCTCGTCGGTGTCAGCGCCAGTCCTCGTCGTCGTGGTCGGTGCCGGTCGACCCCTCGAAGGAGATGGCGGAGGGGGGCCGCCCGGCGGCGTCGAGAATCTCGTCGGAGACTTCGATGGGACAGTCGACCCGCACTGCGAGTGCGATGGCGTCGCTCGGCCGGGCGTCGAAGACGAACCGCTCCACCTGACCGTCCTCGTAGCGTTCGGCGTCGACCTTGGCGAAGAAGGTCCCCTCGGAGAGGTCGTCGATCCGGACGCGGTCGACCGCGCCGCCGAACTCCGTCACCATGTCGACGAGCAGGTCGTGTGTGAGGGGGCGCTCGAACTGCTCGCCCTCCATCGCCAGTCGGATCGCGTTCGCCTGGTCCTCGGTGACGAAGATCGGGAGCAGTTCCTCGCGCGCCGAGAGGACCACCGCCGGGACGTTGTTGCCGTCCGCACCGATCCCCATGCCGATCCCTCGCACCTCGGCAGTGTGTGACATACCCGTAGTTCGTCGTGCCGGTACGAATAGTTGTTCCCGGTCACGGTGGTCGACCCGGCGGAGTAGTCGCCTCTGTCTGAGTGGTCCTCGTCCCTCCGAGTCCACTCGGCGGGTCGGTGTCGAAAGAGCCGTATCCCCGGCGCGAGAGTAGCCACCGATGACACACCCGGTCGCGGAGTCGGCACCGATCCGCGTCATGAGCTTCAACGCCCGCGTCCACGTGCCGGAGGACGGGAAGGACACGTGGCCCGAACGCGCCGAGGGGGTCGTCCGCCTCGTCCGCTACCACGCGCCCGACGTGGTCTGCTTCCAGGAACTCGCACCCCACCAGTACGACTTCGTCCGCGACCGACTCGACGGCTACGACTGGGTCGGTGCCGGCCGACGCGACGGAGCCGGCAACGGCGAACACGTCCCGGTCGGTGTCGATCCCGAGCGACTCCGCGTCACCGACCACGAGACCTTCTGGCTCTCCGAGACGCCGGACGAAGCGGGGAGCGTCGGCTGGGACGCGACCTACCCCCGGATCGTCACCCGCGTCTCGCTGGTCGAGACAGAGTCGGACGACGCCGACGCGCCGCCCACCGACGCCGCCGCGACCGACCCCGTCCACGTCGCCAACACCCACTTCGACCACGAAGGCGTCGAGGCCAGAGCCGAGAGCGCGCGGGTCGTCCGCGACCGACTCGCGGACCTCGACGGGCCGACCGTCCTGTTGGGCGACTTCAACTGCGAACCCGACAGCGTTCCGTACCGCCGACTCGTCGCGGACGAGGGAGAGACACCGGGGTTCGACGACGCTCGACGGCTCTCCCGCGAGGGCTGTCTCGGCCCGGAACACACGTTCCACGAGTTCACCGGCGACCCGACGATCCAGATCGACCACGTGTTCGTCCGGGACTGTTCGGTCCTCCGGCACGCGACCCTCGCGGACCGGATCGACGACGACCGCTACCCCTCGGATCACTTCCCGCTGGTCGCCGACCTCCTGCCGGACTGACGCCTCACAGGGGCGAGGCGGCGGTCACCGGTCGATTCGCCAGACGATCACTTCTCGATGCGCCAGAGACCGAGTTTCTCGGCGACCGACCGCACGAACAGGTACGCGACCAGCAGCGCCGCCGCCGCGAACAGCGGGCCAGCGAGCAGTCGCGCAGTCCGGTACGGGAGCACGATCCGCGAGAAGCCGAGGACGACGAACCCCGCGAGGATCAACCCGAAGGCGAGTCCCGAGAGGCGGACGAAGCGGTCGGGTGTCACGGCTCGTCACCACCCGGTACGGACGACCTCACTGTGGTGCGGGCGTCCGGGTGTACTCCCACTGGTCGGTGTACGCCCGGTAGAGCCGACCGACCATCGTGCGGTTCGTCGCCAGTCTCGCCAACAGTCCCGGCCGGCGCAGGAGGCGACCGAACGCCTGTCGCGGGTCGCGGTCCACTGCCTCCACGTCGATGCCCGACACCGCGTCCATCACGTCGCCGAGGATGTCCGGCCGGCCGTCCTCCAGCGCACCACGGACGACGTACGCGAGTCGGTACTCAGACCGCATCCGCGAGTAGAGCTGTTGCGGATACGACGCGAGGTCGTCGCGCGCGGCGAGCGAGGCCATCAGGTACGACGACTCGACCGCCTGCGAGATTCCCTTGCCGGTGAAGCGGTTGGCGATGCCGGCCGCGTCGCCGACTCGGACGATGGATCGGTCGGGATCGTAGACACGACTCGGGTCGAGCGACGGGCCACGCGGGATGGTGTAGATGTTCGCCGCGCCTCGCTCGGGCACCGGCCAGTCGTTCCGCTCGCAGGCGTTCTCGAACGCTGCCATGTAGTCGTCCGGGAGTTTGTCCTCGGCCCACCCGATGCCGACGTTCGCGCGGTCGGGCGTCTTCGGGAACACCCACGAGTAGCCGAGGTAGTTCTCGAACAGGATGACGGAGCGAGGGTAGATGTGGGAGAAGTCGCCCGTCACGTCGGCGTTGATCGCGGTCATCCGGCCGCTGTACTCGGTGGTCGTCCCGTCCACCTTGCTCGTCAACGCGGGCTGGCCGGTCGCGTCGACGACGAGGTCGGACTCCGCACAGAGCCGAGCGAAGTCGGCCTTCGAGATACCGGTGTTCTCGCGCACGTCGACACCGTTTGCGTCCAGTTCCCGCGCCCACGCTCGCTCGACGAGGTTCCGGTCGGTGATGTAGCCGTGTTCCGAGGGGAAGACGCCACTGCCAGCGAGTCGTCTCTCGCCCGTGTCGCCGGTGAACACCTGCACCTCGAACTCCGGCGTGTGGTTGACGAAGCCGTTCTCGGGAGTCTTCGCCAGCGGAATCGAGGACACGTCGGTCATCGCCTCGCCGCAGTTCACGCGCTTCGTGTCGTAGGCCTGTCGCTCGTACAGCGTCGTCTCGTAGCCGAGGACGTTCAGCGCGTGGGCGGCCGCGAGTCCCGCCATCGCGCCGCCGATCACCGTCGCGGTCTGGCCCGCGTGCGAGCGGTCCGCCGGGAGACCGTCGGGCCTGCCGAGATAGCTGCGGAACGGGTCCTGCTCGGCGTCGGAAGTCATGACAACTGATACTGGAGATTCGCGCAAAAGGCTACCGTTCCGGGGACGCGGCCGGGGTGTCGTCTGCCGCACTCGTGGGCGTGGCGTCCGTGGCGACCGTGGCGTCGCCCGGGACACCGAGACGTTCGGCGACCAGGTCGGCGAAGTCGTCGGCGAAGGCGTCCACGGCGTCCCAGTCGGTGTACTCGTAGTCCCGCGAGGTGTCCGTGTCGCCGGTCGAGGACTTGGCGATGCGCTTCATCACGAACCGGAGCAGGAAGTTGTACTCCGAGTACCGGAGTGCGCCCGCGAAACTCCCGACCAGATCGGCCCGCCACCCGGTCTCCGCGAAGAACTCCTCGACGTAGCCGGCGGCCTCCCCGCGTCGCTCCGGGTCGTCGCTGGCCGCCGAGAGCGACACCTGCACGAAGCCGGAGGGCCGGGACGAGAGCGCCTCGCGTTGCTGTTCGGCGAACGCGACGATCTCCGGTTGGTGGCGACCGGTGTGGATCGAACAGGCGACGATCACGGCGTCGTAGTCTGCGGTCGACACGTCGGCCGGGTCGCGTTCGATCTGCACGAGTTCGACGGTGTGGCCGTGTTCACGGAGTCTGTCTGCGATACGGTCGACCACGCGGGCCGTCTGGCCCTCCGAGGTCGCGTAGGGGACGAGGATCGTTGACATCACTGCTCACCGGGTAGAGAGACGCGTCCCGAGGAGATAGTCGAGCGACCTGATTCTCGGGAGTCGAGAGCCGCACGCTCCGACGCGAGACGTGATGTCTGCTCCCGGCGAACGCTGGACCCGCCGAAAAATCGAAACGAAGTGCTCGCGACTACGGGCGGAGTCGCTCGCCGCGAGCGGGTGAGATACTCTCCCCCATCGGCGGGTAGTCGAAGTAGTCCTCGGGGTCCACATCGGCGATGCTCCCGTCGGCGATGGCCTCCAGCGTCACGTCGAAGCCGACGACCGTCGCTTGCAGGTAGCGGCCGAACGCCTTCTGGCCGATCTGGTCGGTCTGGAAGGAGGTCTCGTACAGCATCCCGGCCGCGTTCGTCTGCGGCGTCAGGGCGTCCAGATACGACCCCCACAGCGGGAAGTAGCCGTACCGGGTCGTGCTGTCGAAGACGCTGTTGCCCTTCTCGGCCAGCGCGTTGGCGACCAGCGCGTTCAACTGGAGCGACCGCGTGCTGGTCGCCTCGTCGAGGAACGGGTTGACGGCCTGCTGAATCGGTTCGTAGTCCGGCGGGTAGAACAGCGACCGGTCGCGGTACGCCGGGCCGAACGCGGCCATGATCGCCAGCAGGCTCTGTTTCTGTGGCCCCTTGCCACCGCTGTCGGGCACGAGGTTCCCGCCCCGGTGGTGGTGGGTGATCGCGTAGTCCGGATCGGCTTCGAGGTACGACCGGGTGACTGCCCGGACCTCCGGCGTCAGACGGAGGCCGCTGCTGAACAGCGTGTACCCCTCGTACTCCAGATCGAAGAACCGGTTCGCGAACCACGACCCCTGATCCTCGTCGTCGGGCGCGTCGAAGTCCGTGACGATGCTGAAGTCGCGGTTCATGTCGTAGCCGGACGGCGTGCCGGACGGCGAAGAGTAGTGATAGTACGGTTCGTACGTCGAGTCGGACGGGGACCACGGCTGGGTGTTGGTCCGCCGGCCGACGATCTCCTCGCGACCGTCGTCGTCGTAGTCGTAGGCGAACACCGCGCCGTCGGGGTTGACACGCGGGATCACGGTCAGCGTGATCTCGTCGAGGATGCGGTCGACCTGTCGCCCGTTGCCGAGTGCGAGTTTCCGGAGGAGTTTCAGCGCCACCTCTGTCCCGGAGGCTTCGTCGCCGTGGATCTGTGTGATGATGTGGACGTTCGTGTCGCCCTCACCCACCTGCATCTCCCAGACGGTGCCGGCACCGCCGGCCGATTCGGTGAGCGCCCGAAGCGAGGTCCGGTCGCTCTGGCGGTGGATCTGCTGGAGCGCCGCCGCGAGTTGTTCGTTGTCGTGGAAGGCGTTGAGGTTGATCGCCTGTGGCGACCCCCGCCGGGGACCGCCGGGTCGATACACGTCGTCGTTCTGTCCTGCGACCGTCGTCGTCGCGCCGCCAGCGAGCGTCGTCAGGCCGGTCAGTTTGAGGAAGGTTCGTCGGTCCATGGTGTACTGCGGGGGGCCATCGCCACAGACAGCCGTCGCTCGGCGTCTCCTGGGGCGACGAGACCACCCCCGCACGCCCTGACTTCACCGCCCACGGGCTTAAATTCGTGTGAACAGTTCACAGGAGTAAAATGTCCGCTACCGGACTGGTCCCGGCGTGGACCTGTTCTCCCCGAGACAGCGGTCGGGAGCGACAGCCACCGCCGGGTCGGTGAGTGCGACAACCACCGACCCGGTCGCCGAGTCCCTCACCCACCGAGGTAGGCGTCGATGACGCGCTCGTCGTTCAGCACTTCTTCTGGGGTGCCGGTCGTCAGCACCGACCCCTGATCGAGGACGACGATGCGCTCCACCAGGTCGGCCAGCGTCTCGATCTCGTGTTCGATGATCAGGAACGCCCGCCCCTCCTCGGCGTGGAGTCGCCGGACGTGTTCGACGATCCGTTTCTGGAGGGTGGGGTTGACGCCGGCGAAGGGTTCGTCCAGCATGAGTAGATCGGGATCGAGCATCAGCGCGCGAGCGACCTCCAGCAGCTTTCGCTGGCCGCCGGAGAGCGTCGCGGCGTAGTCGTCCGCGACCTCGGTGAGTTCGAAGATGTCCAGCAGTCGCTCGACGCGGTCGGCGATCTGGGTCTCGTGCTCGGCGACTGCTCCCTCCCGGAACACCGCCATCGGCGCACGCTCGCCGGGGTTGTCCGGATCGCCCAGTGCGACGTTCTCCCGCACCGTCATCGTCGTCAACTCCCGCGACTGCTGGAAGGTTCTGACGAGTCCCTGCCGGGCCAGGGCGTGCGGTTCGGCGTCGGTCACGTCATCGCCTGCGAGCCGAACCGTCCCGGAATCGGGCGACAGATGGCCCGACACGAGGTCGAACGTCGTCGTCTTGCCCGCGCCGTTCGGCCCGATGAGGCCGACGAGTTCGCCGGACTCGACCGAGAACGTCGCACCGTCTACGGCCTGCACGCCTCGGAAGGCCTTCGAGAGGCCGTCGACTTCGAGTAGACTCATCTGTCCACCCCCAGTTCCTCGGGGTCGCCGAACAGTCCCTGCGGCCGGTAGCGGATGATGACCATCAGCAGGAGGCCGACCATGATCAGCCGCACCGACGCGAACTGATCGGCCGACACCGCCGGGATCTCGCCGTTCAGGAAGCGGGTCAGGAGGCGGAAGCCGACGATGATACCGACACCGACGACGACCGCCCAGTCGGTGCCCGGCCCGCCGACGAGCATCCCGACCCAGACCGTCACGGTCACGCTGATCGTGAACAGCCCCGGCGAGATGGCACCGAGGGTGAAGGCGTACACCGCCCCGGCCGCACCCGCGATGGCCGCGCCGTAGACGAACGCCCAGAGTTTGTAGCCGAACACGTCCTTCCCGAGCGTCTCTGCGACACGCTCGTCGGCCCGGATCGCCCGCAGGACGCGGCCGTACGGCGAGTCGGTCAGTCGGCGCACCCCGGCGTAGGTCACGAGCAGAAGCCCTAAGAGCAGAACCGCCGTGATCAGACTCGCCTCGTTCGCCGAGTCGGTCAGGTCCGAGATCGGCGTCGGGATGGACAGCAGGCCGATGCCGCCGCCGGTCACCGACTGGAAACTCCCGAGCAGATCGTGGAGAATCTCCGCGACCGCCAGCGTCACGATGGCGAGGAAGTCCCCGCGCAGGCGGAGCGTCGTCACACCCAGCAGGCCGCCGAGGAGCGCCGCCGCGAGCACCGCGCCGACGACGCCGACCGGCCACGGGAGTCCGAGTCCGATGCCGACACTCGGCGCGTTGGCCGTCAGCAGGCCGGCGGTGTAGCCGCCGACCGCGAAGAAGACGACGTGGCCGAAGTTCACCAGTCCGGTGTGGCCGAACTGGAGGTTCAGGCCGACGACGAGCAGGCCGAAGAGGAGAAACAGCGAGAACTCCTCGACGAACACCAGCAGTCCGGGCGGGACCGCCACGAACAGCGGTGTGAACAGGAGGACGAGTGCGAAGACGACGAAGCCACCCCCGAGCGGTCCGGCGACACGAGGTCCGTCCGCCAGCAGACCGCCGAGTCTGTCGGCCACGCCATCGACTGCACCCTCGCCTGTCTCGTCCGCCTGTTGTGCGCTCGCGTCCGGGTCGTCGGTCGCCATCAGCCGATCACCTCCGGGCACCGAGGCGCACGGAACCGATCCGCCGGGGACCGGTTCGCGGCGTACCGACCCGCCGTCATGCCCGCACCTCCTCGCCGGTGATGCCGCCCGGCCGGACCAACAGGACGACGATGAGGACGACGAACGCCATCGTCGTCCCGAGTTCCGTCGCCCACGTCGGCAGGAAGGCGATGGAGAAGGAGATGGTGATGCCGAGGACGTACGCCCCGACGACCGCGCCGTAGACGCTCCCCGCGCCGCCGAGGATGGCGGCGGTGATCACGAGCAGGAGTTGGCTGAAGCCGGTGCCGGGCGTCGCCCCCTGCCCGACCGCGAGCATGTAGCCCGCGAGTCCCGCGAAGCCGGAGGCGATGAGCCAGACCAGCGCCCGGACCGTCTTCGTCTCGATGCCGGTCACGCGGGCCAGCGCCTCGTTGTCCGACATCGCCCGCATCGCCTTCCCGGTCTGCGTCCGGGTCAGGAACAGGTGGACCGCGACGACCGCGACCGCCGTCGTCCCGATGAGCAGGAGGTGCTGCCCGGTGACGAAGAAGCCCAGGTCGTCGAACCTGAAGGTCGGCGCGTCGAGGTTCACGAACCGCTTCTCGGGCGTGGCGACCAGCCGAATCCCGTTTCTGAGCACCAGACCGAGCCCGATAGAGGTGAGCAGGAGCGGAATCGGGCCGGTGTCCGACAGTGGCTCGAAGACGACCCACGCCAGTCCCCACCCGACGACTGCCGAGACGAGCATCACCGGGAGCAGGGCGCCGAGCACCGGCAGGCCGAGCATCTCGGCACCGATGAAGCCGATGTACGCGCCGACGGTCATGAACTCGCCGTGGGCGAAGTTGATCATGTTCACCAGTCCGTAGATCATGGTGAACCCGATGGCGCCGACCGCGATGTACGACCCCGTGACCAGCCCGAAGATCAGTTCCTGGACGAATGGCAGTTCCATGTGTCGTCAGTAGCTCTCGACGAGTCCCTTCAGGTCGTCTGCCTTCACGGTCCCCTCTATCTCGAAGCCGTCCGGCGTGACACTGGAGACCGTCACGTCGCCGAAGACGTTCCCGAAGTCGGTGAAGTCCACCGGCGTCGCGGCCCCGTCGTAGTTGATCTCCTCCCCGTTCGCCAGGGCCTCCTTCCCTTCGGCGAACGTGGAGACCGTCGTGCCGCCCTCGCGGGCGACCGGGCCGAGATTCTGCTGGATCGTCTCCGGGTCGGCACTGCCGCCGCGTTCGACGGCGAGTGCGACGACGTTCGTCGCGTCGTACGCCGCCACGCCCCAGGTGTGGATGTCCGCGTCGCCGGCCTCGCGGAACTTCTCGACGAAACTGTCGTAGTTCGGTCCCTCGCTGGACCCGGCGGCGATCCACGCCCCCTCCGCCTGTTCGCCGACGTTCTCGATGAGGTCGGGGTCGCGGAGCCCGTCTTCGAGGAGGAGTTGCCTGCCGTAGCCGGCACTGTCCCACTCGCGGACGATCGTCGTCGCGTCCTGCAGGCCGACCGCGAGCGCCCACGCGTCGAAGTCTGCCTCGAACAGCGTGTTCAGTTCCGACTGGTACGAGGCCTTCCCCTCGGAGACCTCCACCTGCTTGGTGACGGTGCCGCCGTTGCCCTCGTAGGCGTTCCGGAAGGACTCGGCCCACGAGCGTTCACCCTGGCTCGTCCCGTTGAGGATGCCCATGGTGGAGACGTCCTGATCGAGGACGTACTGGGCCGCGCCGAGCGTCCCGACGGTGTCGCCGATGACGGTCCGCCAGACCCAGCCGTCGTCGTCCAGCGTCTCGGTGCCCTTGTCGCCACCGCGCGTGTCCAGCGAGGTCGCGCCGGGCCAGGGTGTGACGACCGGGACCGCCGTCTCCTGGAGGAAGTCGAACAGTGGCGTGATCTCACTCGAGAAGAGACCGAGGATGGCCGGGACCTCGTCGTTGTTCACGAGTTGGTTGACGACGGTCCGGGCCTCCTGAGGGTTGACGGCCGTGTCGCGCCGACTGACCGACACCTCCGCACCGAGGATACCGCCCGCCTCGTTGATCTCCCTGATCGCCAGGTCGGTCGACTGTGAGGCGGCCGGTTGCAGGAAGTCCCACTTCCCGGTCAACGAGGCCGGTTGGCCGAAGGTGATCGACTCCGGACCGGTCTCCGTCTCCGTCTCGGTCGCGGTGTCGGTGTCGTCGCCCCCACCCGTCTCGTCGCCGCCACTGGTCGGCGTACTCGCACCGTCGCCGCCGTCGACGCCGACACAGCCAGCCAGACTCCCGATTCCGGCGAGTCCGGTCACGCCGGCGTACTTCAGCACCGTGCGCCTGTTCGTCGCGTCGTGGGTCTCGTCCGTGTCGTCGATGTTCCGTGCCATAATTTCACTCGGTGTACGTCCACACGCCTCAATCCATCAGCCCCTCCTAAGTATTCCGGCACTGGCGGGACAGGTTCGGCCGAAATTAAGGCGAGAAGTGCATTGGTGTCACGTTTCGGCGGACGAGCCGCCGGTTACCAGGAGATATTCGAATAGTTTCACTCGATACCGAGTTCACGTGTGCCGGGTGCCGTCGGGGACGAGCGAGGTCGTCGGACGGCGGTGATGGGTTCGCGGGGCTGTCCGCGTATAAGAAGGCTTATTCGGCGCGCATGACCACCGGCCACCATGGTAGCGTTCGAAGTACCGGAGGTAGACTACACCCGGTACACGAATCGTCAACTCGCGGCCGTCCCGCTCGCGATCCTCGCACTCGCCCTCCTCGTGATCGTCGGCTGGACCGTCGTGACTGGCGCGCCGGTGAACCTCGGCATCGAGTTCACCGGTGGAACAGAACTGCGAATCGACGCGCAGGGCGTCTCGGAGGCAGAGATCGCAAACAGCTTCTCACAGTCGCCGGAGTCGATCCGACTCGTCCCGGAGGACGGCACCTACATCGTGACGTTCCAGACCGCCGAGGGCGCGGCCGGTGACGGCACCGACTTCGCAGAGGAGGCCAGAGACGCCGGCTTCTCGGTCAGATCGAGCAGTACCGTCTCTCCGACGTTCGGCGGTGACCTCCAGCAGGAGGCGCTGATCGGCCTCGTGGTCGCGTTCACCGGGATGGCGGTGCTCGTCTTCGCGATGTTCCGCGTGTTCGTGCCGAGTGTCGCGGTCGTCGTCTCCGCGTTCTCGGACATCGTGATCCCGCTCGCGCTGATGAACCTGTTCGGGATCAAACTCTCACTGGGGACCATCGCGGCGCTCCTGATGATCATCGGGTACAGCGTCGACTCCGACATCCTGCTGAACAACCACATCCTCCGGCGGTCGGGTGACTTCTACGAGTCCACCTACCGGGCGATGCGGACAGGCGTGACGATGACGCTCACGTCGCTGTCGGCGATGATCGTCATGACCGTCACCGCGACGCTGTTCGGCATCCAACTGCTCGCGGCCATCGGGACCGTGCTCGCGTTCGGTCTCGCGGTCGACCTGATGAACACCTACATGCTCAATCTCAGTCTCCTGCGCTGGTACAAGTTCGAGGGGATCGCACGATGAGCGTGGCCGGTATCTACACCACGGCCCGCGAGAACTGGCGGGTGACGTTCCTCGTCTTCGTGCTGATCCTCTCCAGTGTCGCGCTGTTCGCGCCGACCGGCGGCGGCACCGGCGCGGACGCCGCGCCGAACAGCACCGTGACGAACGGCACGACCCCGGCTCCGACGGTGAACGACACCGGTGACTCCGGGATGACCAACCTCCAGTACGGGATTCAACTCTCCGGCGGGACCCGTATCCGGGCACCGTTGCAGGGCTACGTCGCGAACGACGTAGACATCGGCGGACGGGACTCGACCGCCGTCGAGCAGGCGGTCGCCGCCGAACTGCCGAACACCGACGCGGGCGACGTGACCGTCCGCGGCCCGAGTTCGGAGTTCAACCGCAACACGCCCGCCATCGAACTGACCTCGAACGCCACGCAGTCGGAGTTCACCGCCGCACTCGACGCGGCCGGTGTCGAGTACGGCGCGGTCTCGTCGGGCGTGACCGGCGAGACGCGCGAGGAGACGGTCCGCGTCCTCCGAAGCAAGATCAACCAGGCCGGACTCTCCGGCGGGTCGGTGACGACGATCACCGACGAGTCCGGACAGCGTTTCGTGGTCGTCACGGTGCCGAACGAGAACCCGGAGTCGGTGGTCGACCTCGTCCAGAGCCGCGGTGAAGTCGAAGTCCTCGCGTACTACCCGACCGAGGAGAACAACGAGACGGTCTACCGCAACCGGACCGTGCTGACGCAGGACGACTTCGCCAACATCGGCGTCGCCGAACAACAACAGAGCGGCGGCGGTGCGTTCGTTCCGGTGCAGGTCCGCGAGGAGGCCGCGCCGCGCTTCCAAGCGGACATGGTCGAGACCGGCATCGCCCGCCCCGGCGGGAGTGGCTGTGGCTGGCCGAGCGAGAGCGGGACCTGTCTGCTCGTGACGGTCGACGACCGTGTGGTCGCCTCCTACGGGATGCGCGCGAGTCTCGCCGAGTCGATGGTCGACGGCTCGTGGGTGCAAGACTCCGGCTTCCAACTGCTTGCAGCCAACATCAGCGAGGCGCAGTCGGTCGCCATCTCCCTGCGCGCCGGTGCGCTCCCGGCAGCACTCTCGGTCGCGGAGGGTGACGTCCTCTACGTCGCGCCCAGCCTCGGTGCCGAGTTCCGGACGAACTCGCTGATCACCGCGCTGATCGCCGTCTTCGCGGTCAGTGGTGTCGTCTTCGTCAGATACGGCGAGGCGAAGGTCGCGGCACCGATGGTCGTCACCGCACTCTCGGAGGTGCTCATCCTCCTCGGGTTCGCGGCGGCGATCGGCTATCCCCTCGATCTGTCGGTCATCGCCGGCTTCATCGCCGTCATCGGGACGGGGGTGGACGACCTCATCATCATCGCCGACGAGGTGATGTCCGAAGGCGAGGTGAACTCCCGGCGGGTGTTCCAGAGTCGCTTCCGGAAGGCGTTCTGGGTCATCGGCGCGGCCGCCGCGACGACGATCGTCGCCATGTCGCCGCTCGCCGTGCTGTCGCTGGGCGACCTGCAGGGCTTCGCCATCTTCACCATCCTCGGTGTGCTGGTCGGCGTCCTGCTGACCCGACCCGCCTACGGTGACATCCTGCGTGCGCTGCTGACCGAGCGCTGACGACGCCGAGACCCTCGGCGTCCACCGATCGACTGCAGAACTTTTTGCCGCATGTTCGGTCTAGATCCGGACAGTCACGGGTCTTTTCGAGTGACCACGAGTCAGGGGATTCTTGAGGCTTCGTGAGCAAATTATCATCCGAGAACAGCGCGACCGACCACAGGCGGTCTCCCACCACAGACCCATGCACGACGCAGACCTCGACGCCGACGAGCACGAAACGGCCGACCACACCGTGCCGCGCGCACTCCTCGACGCGGACGCGGAGGGTGTCGTCGCCGTCGTCACAGAGACGGGAGACGGCGGCGAGGAGTGTACGCTGTTCCCGGCCGACGCGGCCGAGGCGGAGTTGCCGACGACGTGGCTCTCCGCCGACGAGGACTCGTTCGTCGCACTGTCCGAGATGCGCTGACCACACCGAAGCAGTTCTTTCTCTCGCTTCTCAACCTGCCACGCGAGCAGCGAACAGTGCCGACTGTGCGGTCGGCGTCGCGGTCGCGTTCCCGTCGTTCGTGCGCTCGATGACGTACCGTCGCCCGAGCATCGGGTCCAGCAGGTCGTCCACCGGCGCGCGGTCGTCGGTCAACACGGGCACGTCGTCGGTCGGGACGTCGGTGCGGTAGTTGCTGATCTCGCTGGCGAGGTCGATGCCGACGTCACGGCGGTCGTTTCTGGCCTGCAGGGTCGCCTCGGAGATGCGCGTCTCGTTCTTCGTGGCGATCACCTCGACGTTCTGGACGAAGTTCGACGGCGAGGTCGGGAAGGTGTAGATCTGCGGGTAGACCGTCTGGAGGGTGTTCACCTCGGCTCGAAGGAACTGTGAGCCGGGGCCAGAGGGCGCGGAGATGACGTTGGCGAACAGGATGCCGTCCTCGCTCAGTTTCGACTCGGTGAGTTCGAAGAACTCCCGTGTCGTCAGGTGAAAGGGGACCTGATCCTTCTTGTAGGCGTCCATGACGATCAGATCGTACTCGTGGTCGGTCTCCTGTACGAACTGCCGGCCGTCGCCGACGTGGACGTTCAACTGGTCGGACGCCTCGACGTCGAAGTACTCTCTGGCCACGCGGACGACCTCGGGGTCGATCTCCACGACGTCGACGGTCGCGTCGTACTCCTGGACGAACCGCTTCGGTCCCGAGAAGCCCCCGCCGCCGACGAACAACACCCGATCTATCTGGTCGGGATCGTCGGCGAAGAGATACGGGAGGTGGAAGTACCGCGTGTAGTCGAAGACGTAGCGGTCGGGGTCGTCTCGGTACATCGCGCTGTGGGGTTGGCCGTCGAGGTAGAGGGTGCGCGTGTCGCCGGAGTCGCGGACCTCCAGTTGCTGGTAGGGCGTGTTCGTCTGGTAGACGACCTCGCCGCCGAGGGCGGCCGGGGTGAGCGAGACGCCGACGCTGGCGAGGACGGTGGCAGAGACGATGAGGAACGCCACGCCGCCGACGCGCAGGGCGTTCGCGGAGACGAACTCCCGCGAGACGAACACCGCCGAGAGGAGCATCAGGCCGCCGAACATCAGTTCGATCGTCGGGACGGCGAAGTTCGGCACGAGGACGAACGTCGTGGCGAAGGTGCCGACGATACTCCCGATGGTCCCGACTGCGTACACTCGCCCCGATGCCTCGCCGGTGGAACCCTCCACCGACAACTCTGCGGCGTAGGGGCTGATGAACCCGAGCAGGAACGTCGGCGGGCCGAACAGGAGCGTGACGGGGACGATGGCGGCGAAGCGCGCACCGAGTGGGAGCACGTCGCCGGCGGCCAGCAGCAGGTCGCCGGCGAGGACGATCACGCCGACGTAGAGTGCCGACTGCACGAGGATGGCGGCCAGTTTCGGGTAGGAGGCCGCCCGGCGCGCGCGTTTCCCGCCGAGGTAGTAGCCGGCCGACAGCGCGGTGAGGAAGACGCCGATGATCGACCCCCAGGTGTAGATACTGCTCCCGAACTCGGGGGCGACGATGAGACCGGCGAGAATCTCCAGTCCCATGCTGGCGACACCGGAGACGAAGACCGCGAGTTCCGCACGCGAGAAGTCGGTGGTGGAGACGGAGGCCATTACCGGTGCTGTGGGCGCGATAGGCATAACGGTGCTGACGACGGGACGGGGAGCACGACGACGTGAACTCGGTCGGAGACACGAACGCTATCGAGTCGGTCACGGACGACGAGCGGTGACCGTCGACGGGGCTGAGGCGGCCCCACGCCAGCGAAGTCACGCCATGGAAGCCACGCCAGCCCGTCGACTGGTGCGAGTGCTGACTGCTGACACGCGTCTCGCTCCCCGGTTTCGGGCGTAAACATATCCTGTACGACAGCGTATCGACAGCTATGCAGTCCTCGCACCGCCGCTCGGCCCGGCAACTCCTCGCAGTCTGTCTCGTCGTCTCGGTCCTCCTCGCCGGCGTCCCGGCACCCGCGAGTGCCGACCGCGTCGCCGGGAAGCCGAACCTCTCGGTCTTCCTGCCGAACAACGAACTCGCCCCCGGCGAGACCACCACCCTCGACGTGTTCGTCCGGAACGCCGGCGACCTCTCCGACGCGGGCGACCCCAACTACGAGGCGCTGGTGCAGACCGCCCGCGCGACCACGCTCCGGGTCCGCTCCGGCGACGCACCGATCACGGTCAGGACGGGCCGAACCCCGGTCGGTACCCTCCCCGACGGGGTCCACGGGCCGGTGCCGTTCCGGGTGACGGTCGACGAGGACGCCGAACCGGGGACCTACCGCATCCCGGTCGACGTCGCCTTCGAGTACACCGCCGAGGTGCGGAACACCGAGACCGGCGATCCGGTGCTGATCCAGCGCCGACAGACCGACACGAAACGACTGACCGTCGAGATCACCGAACAGGCGCGCTTCCGGGTCGTCGAGAGCGAGACCGACGCGGCGGTCGGCGAGGCCGGCACGGTCAGCGTCACGCTCGAGAACATCGGGAGCGAGTCGGCGCGTGACGCGACCGTCACCCTCGCCGGAACCGACCCGGACCTCCGACTCGGCGACAGCGCCTCGGCGGACACCTTCGTCGGCGACTGGCCGGCGGGCGAGCGCCGGACCGTCACGACCCGCGTCGCGGTCGCCGAGGACGCGGTGGTCCGGAACTACTCGCTGGACGCGCTGGTCGCCTACCGCGACACCGCCGGCGACCGCCAGACGTCCGAGCCACTCCGGGTCGGCGTCCGCCCCGCCAGCGCACAGTCGTTCGCGGTCGAGTCGGTCGAGAGCACGCTCCGGGTGGACGCGGAGGGCGAGGTTCGCGGCGTCGTGCGCAACACCGGCGACCGACCGGCTGAGGCGGTCCGCGTCACCCTCCCGACGCCGGAACCGAGGCTCGTGTACCAGACGACGACCTACCCGGTCGGTGACCTCGCGCCGGGCGAGTCGGCGGCCTTCGCCTTCGGCGTCGCGGTCGCGAACACGACCACGGCCGGCCCGCGGAGCCTCGACCTCGGGATCTCGTACCGGGACGCGCTCGGCGACCGACGCACGACCGACGACGACCACTCGGCCGCGGTCGAGATCGGACCGCGTCGCGACACGTTCACCGCCAGTCCCGTCGACGCGACGTTCACTGTGGACTCCGACGGTGTCCTGACCGTCGACCTGACGAACACCGACGAGACGGCGGTCTCGCGGGTCAACGCCCGTATCACGCCGACCGGCCCGGTCGAGAGCGACGATCCGGCGGCCTTCGTCGGTGATCTCGCACCCGGCGAGACGGTGACGCTTCGGTTCCAGTTGACGGTCACCAACGACGCCATCCCGAAGACGACGCCGGTTCCCCTGTCGGTGACCTACCGGACCGCCAGCGGGACACCCCGAATCGAGGAGACGACCGTCCCCGTGGAGGTGGTTCCACAGGAGGGGACCGGGTTGCCGGTCCTGCCCATCGTGGTGATCGTGGTTGTGCTAGCCGGTGCCGGGGTGTGGTGGTGGCGACGACGATAGGATTCGGGTGGATCGGGCGGGGAAGATTCGGGTGGATCGGTTGGCGACGACGTGAGGTAGAAGTCTTGCTACGATGTAACGACTGTCTAGTGAGACGTGAGCAGCGAGAGGTGAAAGCCTCCGCGAGGGTGGAGTCCGCGAAAGCGCAGGCAACACTCGGTGGACCAGTCGGCTCAGCGCGAGCGCCTCCCTGTGACCGTCGGCTGGCCTGAAGAGGGCCGAGGTGCGGTGCTGTGGTGTTGCGGGTGCGGTCGTGGTAGAGGTGCGCTAGATCGAGTAGCGGTGTCGGTGCGGTCGTGGTCTGCGGTGCTGTCGCTGTCGGGGTGGCACCCCCATCACTCTCACCGTGGGCTGGTGAACGAGTGATGCTTCCAGAACCACTCTCTCGGTCCGACTCGCCACCTCACTCCTCCTCGAACCCGTACACCTCTCTCGCCCGCGCCGGCGTCAGTTTCCCGAGTCGGAGATCACGCAGGAGCGCCGACTCGTCCCGGTCACTCGGGTCGCCGTACCCCCCACCGCCGGGCGTCCGGACCGACAGCACCTCGCCCGCGTCGAGTTCTCTGACGACCTTCGCCGGGAGTCGTTCTGCGTCCTCCTCGCCCGCCGAACTACCCGACAACAGGAAGGCGGCACCGGACGCCCCCGCCCCCCCACCGACCAGTCCGTAGGGCTGTGACTCGTGACGTTCCGCGAGCAGACTCACAGTCGCACGGTCGCTCCGAATCTCGATGTCGCGGCGCAAGCCCAACCCTCCCCGGAACTCGCCCGCGCCACCCGAATCCGGCCGGAGTTCGTACCGCCGGACACGCAGGGGATACGCGGTCTCCAGCACTTCGGCGGGCGTGTTCATCGTGTTCGACATGTGGACGTGGACCGCGTCCATCCCGTCCAGTCCGGCCCGCCCGCCGAACCCGCCGCCCTCGGTCTCGTAGAAGGCGTACGGCGAGTCGTCGCGCGGGTCGGTTCCCCCGACGGTGACGTTGTTCATCGTCCCCTGTCCGGCGGCGACCGCCGCTTCGGGGTCTGCCCCGGCGAGTGCGCCGAGCACCACGTCCGTCACGCGCTGGCTGGTCTCCAGGTTCCCACCGACTACGGCGGCCGGGAGTGTCGGGTTGACGATGGTTCCCTCGGGGGCGTCGATGTCGACCGGCCGGTAACAGCCGTCGTTCGGCGGGATGTCGGGATCGGTGACACACCGGACCGCGTAGTAGGTCGCCGAGGCCGTCACCGCGAAAACGGCGTTGATCGGCCCCTCGGTCTGTGGCGCGGTTCCCTCGAAGTCCACTCGGACCGACTCGCCCGCGACCTCTACGGCGACCTCGACCGGCAGGTCCCGGTTCCCGCGTCCGTCGTCGTCGAGCGCGTCCGCGAAGCGGTAGGTGCCGTCCGGCAGGTCTGCGATCTCGGCGCGCATCCGGCGCTCGGAGTAGTCTTTGATCGCGTCGAGTGCGGCCTGCAGCGTGTCGACGCCGTACCGGTCCACCAGGTCGAGGAACCGCTCGCGGCCGGTCTCGTTGGCTGCCTCCTGTGCGCGCAAATCCCCTCGGCGTTCGTCTGGCGTCCGGACGTTCGCCAGCAGGAGATCGACGACCGCCTGGTTCGGCTCGCCGCCCTCCCGGAGTTTGACGGGCGGGATCCGGAACCCCTCCTGGTAGATCTCGGTCGAGTCGGCCGCGACGGACCCGGCCCGCGCCCCGCCGATGTCGGCGTGGTGGGCCCGGTTCGCGGTGTACGCGACCAGTTCCCCGTCGGCGAAGACCGGCGTCACGAGCGTCAGATCGGGGAGGTGCGCGCCGCCCCGGTAGGGGTCGTTCAGGAGGACCGAGTCGCCCGGCGCGAGGTCGAACGCGTCGACCGCCGCCGCGACCGAGAAGGGCATCGCGCCGAGGTGGACCGGCATCGTCTCGGCCTGGGCGATCATCTCGCCGTCGGCGTCGAACAGCGCGGTCGAGCAGTCCCGGCGCTCGGTGACGTTCGGCGAGTAGGCCGTCCTGACGAGCGTCGCGTTCATCTCCTCGGCGACCGCGACACAGGCGTTCCGCAGGACTTCGAGCGTCACGGGGTCGACCGCCGGGTCGGGGCCGGCCTCGTCGCCCCCGGTCGCGCCGTCTTCTGTCATGGATCGACCTCCACGACCATCGTCCCGTCGTCTGCGACCCGCACCTGCTGGCCGGGCCTGACGACCGTCGTGCTCTCCGACCCTTCCACGACCGCCGGACCCGCGAAGGTTCCGCCAGCAGGAAGCCGGTCACGGTCGTACACCGGCGTCTCGTGGTCTGTCCCGTCGAAGCCGACGGCGCGAGTCGTCCGAACCGCGTCGTCCGGCCGTCCCTCGGTGCGGGCCGGCGCGATGTCCGGTGGCTCGACCACCCCGCGCGTCCGGAGCCGGATCGTCACCAGCTCCAGCGGTTCGTCCGGGCTGGCGTGGCCATACCGCTCCCGGTGGCGCTCGTGGAACCGGTCGGCAATCGCATCGAGGTCGTCGGAGTCGAGCCCGATCGGCACCGGGTCCGTCCCTGCGTTCCCACCGTCGGTGACCGCCTCCGGCACTGGCACCGACAGTTCGTACGACTGCCCGACGTACCGCAGATCGAGACTCGGCTCCGTTCGAATCTCGGCGGGCGACTCGTCCGCGAGGCGGGCGCGACCCTGCTCGGCGAAGTCGGCGAACGTCTCGGTCAGCGACGCCGGGTCGACCTCGCTCCACCGTCGGACCCGGGAGGTGCTGTCGTCAGTCACCAGATCGCTCACGAGAAGCCCGAGTGCCGAGAGGACCCCGGCGGTCGGCGGGATCACGACCTCCGGGATGTCGAGCGACTCGGCGAGAGTCGCGGCGTGGAGCGGTCCGGCCCCGCCGAACGCGACCAGCGCGAAGTCGCGGGGGTCGTGGCCCCGTTCGACCGAGACGACGCGCAACGCGCGTTCCATGTTCGCGTTCGCCACGTCGAGTACGCCCTGTGCCGCCTCACGGACGCCCAGTCCGAGGTCGTCTGCGACCTCCTGGCGGACGGCGTCGGCGACCGTCCGGCGTTCGACCGCGAGGTCCGCGACGAAGGCGTCCGGGTCGATTCTGCCGAGCAGGTAGTGGGCGTCGGTCGTCGTCGGCTGCTCGCCGCCGCGACCGTAGCAGATCGGTCCCGGGTCCGCGCCGGCCGACTTCGGGCCGACCCGGAGCGCGCCCCCGGCGTCGACCCACGCCAGCGACCCGCCGCCGGCACCGACGGTGTGCACGTCGACCGAGGGGACCCCGATCGGGTAGTCGCCGACCTCGGTCTCGGTCGTCACCAGCGGGTCGCCGTCCCGGACGAGCGACACGTCACAGGAGGTGCCGCCCATGTCCATCGTCAGCAGGTCGTCGTAACCCGCTCTCCCGGCGACGAACGCCGCTCCCTGCACGCCGCCCGCAGGTCCGGACAGCAGGGTGTTCACCGGTCGTTCGCGGGCGGCGTCGCCCGAGAGCGTCCCGCCGTTCGAGGCCATCAGCGTCAGTGGTGCGGTGATACCGGCGTCCCGCAGGCCAGTCACGAGACCGGCGAGGTAGTCGTCCATCACCGGGACGAGCGCGGCGTTCAGCGCGGTCGTCAGGGTGCGCTCGTACTCCCTGATCTCCGGGAGCACGACGGACGACAGCGAGATGGGCGTCTCGACGCCCGCCTCGCGCAGTATCTCGGCGACCCGCCGCTCGTGGGTACCGTTCTCGAAGGCGAACAGCAGACAGACGGCGACGCTCTCGGCTCCGGTGTCCCGCACGCGATCCGCGAGATCGGTGACCGCCGACTCGTCCAGGTCACGCAGAACGTTCCCGCGTTCGTCCAGTCGTTCCGGCACCTCGAACCGGCGGTCCCGCGGGACGACCGGGTCGGGTTTCTCGGCCCGGAAGTCGTAGATGTCCGGGCGGTTCTGACGCCCGATCTCCAGTGCGTCCCGGAACCCTTCGGTCGTGAGCAGTGCGGTCTCGGCCCACTCGCCCTCCAAGACCGCGTTCGTCGCCACCGTGGTTCCGTGCGAGCAGAAGGAGATCGCAGTCGGGTCGGCGATCGACTCGCGTTCGGCGGCGGCGACGGCGTCCAGCACGCCCTGTTCCGGGGCGTCGGGCGTCGAAGGGACTTTCAGCGAGTGGACCGCGCCGTCGGCGACGACGACGAGATCGGTGAAGGTGCCGCCCACGTCGACGCCGATCCGGGGTCCGTGGTCGACCGGGGACTGGGCCTCGTCCGCGTTCATGTCCCGGTCCACGGGAGCGCCCGCCATGTAGCTACGCCTGTCGGCGAGTCGGTCGCCGGGGTCGTCGTGAGTTCGACCGAGCCCTCCACGTACGCCGCCCCGATTTATTACCACCCCACGCTTGGACCAGCGTATGAGTCAGAGTCACACCGACGCGGACTACGTCGAGTTCCGCCGAGACCTGCACCGCCACCCAGAACCCGCGTGGCGCGAGTTCTACACGACGGCCCGCATCGTCGACGAACTGGAGACCCGCGACCTCGACGAACTGTACGTCGGTCCCGAGGTGCTGGCCGAGGGGAGTCGGATGGCCGTCCCGGACGACGACGAACTCGACGAGTGGTTCGAGCAGGCCCGCGAGGCTGGCGCGCGCGAAGACATCCTCGACCGCCTCCGTGGCGGCTACACCGGCGCACTCGCGGTCCTGAAGAAGGGTGACGGTCCCACCGTCGGTCTGCGCGTGGACATCGACGGCCTGCCGATCACCGAGTCCGAGGACGGGAGCCACGCCCCGGCAGGCGGCGGCTTCCGGTCGGAACACGAGGGGTACATGCACGCCTGCGGCCACGACGCCCACGCGACCATCGGCCTCGGTGTCCTCGACGCCGTCGCCGACTCCGACTTCGAGGGGACGCTGAAGGTGTTCTTCCAACCCGGCGAGGAACTCGTCGCCGGCGGGAAGCCGATGGCCGAGTCCGGCCACCTCGACGACGTGGACTACCTCCTCGCGGTCCACATCGGTCTCGACCACCCGACCGGCGAGGTGGTCGCCGGGGTCGGTGGCTTCCTCGCGGTCCACCACTTCCTCGCGGAGTTCTCCGGGCAGACCTCTCACGCGGGCGGGAAACCCGAGGAGGGCCGCAACACGGTGCAGGCGATGGCGACCGCGATCCAGAACCTCTACGCCATCCCCCGTCACTCCGACGGCGCGACGCGGGTCAACGCCGGCCTCGTCGGCGGCGGGACCGCGACGAACATCATCCCCGAGCAGTCGTTCATCGAGGGGGAAGTGAGAGGCGAGACGACCGAACTGAAGGAGTACATGCGCGAACACGCCGAGCGCATTCTCCACTCGGCCGCCGAGATGCACGACTGCGAGGTCGAACTGACGACCGAGGGCGTCGCCCCCAGCGCGGTCAGCGATCAGGGTATCGTGGACGTCGTTCACGCGGTCTCACAGCGGACACCGGGTGTCGATTCGCCGATCGAGCGCGACGAACTGGGCGGGAGCGAGGACGCGACGTATCTGATGCAGCGAGTGCAGGAGCGCGGCGGACAGGCTTGCTACGTCGGCGTCGGCACCGACCACCCCGGCGGCCACCACACGCCGACCTTCGACGTGGACGAGGAGTCGCTTCGGATCGGCATCGACGTGCTGGCCGACTCCGTCGTCGAACTCGGGAAGCGCCGCCCGTAAGTCGGCTCCGAGATCGGACGCGAGAGCGGGGCTGACCGTCGGGATCGCCGACACCGCCCGAACCCGCCGGAACCATCCGTTTTTTGTCCGTCGCTCGCAGAGTTCGGGGCATGACCGACCCGTCGGTGGCCGACCTCGATCTGGACTTCGAGCACACGCCGACGTCGGACCAGTCGTTCGAGAACGCGCTGGGGAAGGCGCGGGCTGGCGACCGATTGACGGTCGCCGACGGTGTCGAACTGCTGACGACGGGCACCGACTCGCCGGGCATCGACCCGATCCGGAAAGAGCAGGTGCTGGAAGCCGCCGACCGCCGGCGTGCGGAGGTAGTCGGCGACGAGGTGACGTTCGTCGCCAACCTGAACAACAACGTCACGACCGCCTGCAACACCGGCTGTCTGTTCTGCAACTTCAAGGACACCGCCCACCAGTTCGAGACCGACTACGACGGTGAGCACGCGGGCTTCACGAAGACACCGGCCGAGTCGCAGGCCGTCGTCGAGGACGCACTGGATCGCGGGGTCTACGAAGTCTGCTCGGTGTCGGGGCTCCATCCCGCGTTCGCGTTGAACGACGAACACCACGAGATTCTGCGAACCTACGACGACCCGGCGAGCGAGGTGAACTACAGACCGCCCGAGACCTACACGACCGATCCCGGCACCTACGTCGAGCAGATCGAAGCGATGTCGGTCGGCGGCGTCCACCTCCACTCGATGACCCCCGAAGAGGCGTACCACGCCCGCAGAGGGACCGACTGGAGTTACGAGCGCGTCTACCGGGAACTGCAGGCCGCTGGCCTCGACTCGGCCCCCGGCACCGCCGCCGAGATTCTCGTCCCCGAAGTCAGGGAGGTGATCTGCCCCGGCAAGATCGACTCCGACGAGTGGGAGGCGGCGATGGAGGCAGCGATGTCCGTGGGGCTGGACACCACGGCGACGATCATGTACGGTCACGTGGACAACGAGATGCACCGCGCGATGCACCTGAAGCGCGTGCGGGACCTGCAGGACCGGACCGGCGGCATCACCGAGTTCGTCCCGCTCTCCTTTATCCACCAGCAGACGCCGCTGTACGAACACGGCGTCGTCTCGGGGGGTGCGTCGGACGCCGAAGACGAACTGATGATCGCGGTCTCGCGGCTGTTCTTGGACAACGTCGACCACATCCAGTCGTCGTGGGTGAAGTTCGGGAACGCGAAGGGGCTCAAACTGCTGAACTGCGGCGCGGACGACTTCATGGGCACCATCCTCTCCGAGGAGATCACGAAGCGTGCCGGTGGACAGTACGGCGAGTTCCGGTCGGTCGCGGACTACGCCGAGATGGTGTCTGCCATCGGCCGGCCGCTGGTGGAACGCTCGACCGACTACACCGAGCGCCGGCGCGTCGAACTGGATGTCGAGGCCGACCCGGAATCGCTCGGTCCACGACTCGGGCCGCGTGCCGACGGGACGCCACTGCTTCCTGCGACCGGCACTGGAGTCGGTGACGGGGCTGGCGAGTCGGACGAGGACCGGGCACACGCGGACGACTGACCGAGACGATGGACACCAGACCGACACCGGCATCTACGGGTGACGACCGATGATGGCGACGACCCACGCGGCGGTCGGACTGTTGCTCGCGACGCCGGTCGCGCTGGTCGCGCCGGAACTGGCGATTCCGGCGGCAGTCGGCGGGTTGGCGGGCGGGCTGTTTCCCGATCTGGACCTGTTCGTCGGGACGCACCGCAAGACGCTCCACTACCCGGCGTACTACTGGCTGCTCGCCGTCCCGGCGGTCGCGGTGGCGGGTCTCGCACCCTCGGCGCTGACGGTCGCGGGCGCGCTGTTCCTGCTGGCGGCGGCGGTCCACTCGGTCTCGGACGTGTTCGGCGCGGGGCTGGAGACCCGGCCGTGGGAGGCGACCTCGGAGCGGGCGGTCTACCTCCACCCCCAGTCGCGGTGGCTCCGGCCTCGGCGAGTGATTCGGTACGACGGCGCACCGGAGGACCTGGCCACGGCGGCGGTGCTCGCGGTGCCGGGCCTGCTGTTGTTCGACAGTCGGATTCGGCTCGTCGTGGCGGTCGGACTGGTCGTCTCGGCGGTGTACGTCGCGGTTCGGAAGCGACTGCCCGAGTCGGTGCTGGAGTGGCTCCAGTGAGTGGAACCCGGGTTGCACACCGGCGAGACGACCGTATCCGCACCGGGACCGCGACCGCACCTCGTCCTCCCCAACCTCGCGGGACTCTCGGCACCGCCCGTCCCGCTCCCTCGCGCGCGTCGGGGTCGCGCGCGCCGGGACTGAGTGAGAGGGGCACGTGAGGAGGGCACGTCTCCCTCCTCGTCTACGACCGACTCGACCGAGTCCCGTCAGATAAACGCCAGTGGGACCATCACCGCGATACCGACGGCCAACCCGGCCACCAGTTCCTGATAGCCACGCCCCGGCAACCCCTCGCCCAGATCCAGCGCCTCCGGGATGAACTCGGTCAGGACGAGGTAGATCATCGCGCCGGCGGCGAACCCGAAGCCGTAGGGCAGGAACTCCCGTGCGTACCGGACGAACGCGAACGCGATCACCGCACCGATCGGCTGGGGAAGCGAGGAGAACACCGCCCACCACGCCATCCGCCACTCGCTGACACCCATCGAGCGAAGCGGAATCGAGATGGCCACGCCCTCCGGGACGTTGTGGATCGAGATGGCGACCGTCATGAACACCGCGAGCAACGGGACCGTCGTCCCGAAGATAGCGAGTCCGGTGGCCGACTGCAACCCGAGGTCGGCGAACGAGACGCCGACTGCGACACCCTCCGGGAAACTGTGGACCGTCAGAATCCCGAGGATCAACACGAGTTTCTTGAAGTCGGCCTGCGCGTACTTCTTCGGACTGACCTCGTAGTCCTCCAGCACCTCGTGGGCGACGACGACCAGCACGACACCCGCGAGCAAGCCGATACCCAACTCCACCGGCGTCCCGTTCGCCAGACCCTCGCCGATCAACCCGAACAGCGACGCCGAGACCATGATCCCCGACGCGATACCCCACAGCGCGACGTTCCACCGATCGCTGATGTCGTCGAACAGAAAGAACGGAATCGCCCCCAGTCCGGTCGCCAGTGCGGTGACCAGTCCGGCGAGAAACACGAAGACGAACGCGCCGAAGGAGGCGTCGGTGGCCATCTGCATACCCGGACGTAGCGCGCCTGCGCCGATAAGTATTATCACCTGTTCGATAGGTTTAGGCCGACCGAAACTCCCTCGGTGACTGGCGCTTGGTCCTGGCGGACTGTCACTCCCCGACGGTGCGTCCTTCGGGCGTCGGGAACGACCGGAGGTGGCGCGGCGGGACGAGGAAGTTCCCGCGACTCCGGACGAAGATGTACTCCAAGATCCCGTTGTTGACGCGCTGGCGGATGGTCGGCACGTCGGTCAGGTCGGTCCCGTTCATCGCCTCGCGGACCTCCTCGAACGCCGAGATACCGCGCTGGAGCGTCGGGAAGTGGAGACTCGCCACGTCGTCGTCGGTCGACTCGAAGTGTCGACGCAGGAGGCGGACGTTCCCGTCGTCGTCGCGGTTCCCGCGTGCGGCCTTCTGTGCGTGACCGACGACGCCGAACTCCTCGGCGTGGTCGCGGACGTTCTCGACGATCTCCGGCGTCAGGCCGTTGTCGTCGCCGAGGTTCGCGCCGACACCCTCGACGAGGTTCTCCACCCTGTGGATCGGGCTGAACATCCGGTCGACGCGCTGATCGTAGGTGTCCTCGACGTACCAGTCGTCCAGTCGCTGGCGGATGTTCGCGACGTGTTTCGTCGTCCCGCCGGCGAAGGGACCGGACTCCAGCGTGACGTAGTCCTCGGTCGCCTGGTTCCCGACGAAGCCCGCGACGAAGCCCATGAACAGCGGCGACTCCTCGGGAACGTGGTCGCCCTCGGGGACGCCGGCCACGTCCTGCCGGTCGGCGGGCATCCCCGCGCCGACGAACCCCGTGCGCCGATCCGCGACGTCGAGGACGTCGGTGATGGTCGCCGACACCTCGGTCGCGTTGGCGGTGTCACGCTCCCCGCGCATCGCCTCCTCGGCCTCCAGTAGGGCGTCCGGTCGGTCGCTGGCGAAGTGGACCAGTACGTCCTGCGTGTCGAACTCCGGCGTCTCGAAGTCCGAGAGCCGACGAGGCTGTGGGAGGTCGAGGTCCTCGGGCAGGGCGGTCTCGAACCGCTCGAAGTACGACGGCGAGTAGGCGACCGAGTAGAGCAGGCCATCGTGACTGCGCTCGTAGGCACGGTCCAGCGTCCGGAGTGCGGATTCGAGGGTCGCCTGCTCGTCGGCCGTCGGCGGGCCGTCGTGCGGGAGGTCGAGATACCAGAGGACCTGGTGACGCGGGAGCATGTGGTTCCCGTGTTCGTCGGTCCGGATGTAGTCGTTCCAGGCGTGCTGACGCTCGGGGAGGGTCGTCGGGTCGGAGACGCCGGTCGGTACCGGTTCGTCGGCCTGCTCGAGACACGCCGAGAGTGCCGCCGCGCCGCCGACCGCGACCGCTGCTTTGAGTACGTCTCTGCGGGACGTTTCGCCGCCGAAGGGCATGTGGGGACGTAGGGGCGCTGGCGATGAAATGGGTTCCGGACGTGGACTTCGATCTCGAGTTAGTCGCCGTATGTGTCGAAGCTGTCCCGGTGGAGTTCGCTTCGACTGTCGCCGGTGTGGTTGCCGAGTGAGTCGTGGACACCGGGCGGTGAAAGCCCCCGGCGTCTCGACGGTCCGCGACTCCCTGCGCTCCTCAGTCGAGAGAGCCGGCAAGCCGGCTCTCCTACCCTGCGGTGCTGACGGGCGAGCCACGCCTCGCCCGTCTGCTATCGAGACCTCCGGTCTCGCTCTGTCACCGGCGCGGCGCGCCGGTTTCCAGCGGGACCTCCAGTCCCGCTCTGCTCACGAGACCGCCGGCCCCGTTCAGTCCCACCCGAATCTGTAAAAGGGCACGCAACACCCGGTGGACCAGTCGGTTTCAGCGAGAGTGCCTCCCTGCGACCGTCGGCTCACCTGAGGCGGCCCTACGCCGCCGAAGTGCGCGACACGAGGCTCGTCCGAGGCGGCCCCACGCCGCCGAGGTGTGGTGCCCGAGGCGACCCTACGTCGCCGAGGTGTGGTGCCCGAGGCGACCCTACGTCGCCGAGGTGTGGCACCCGAACCGGGTGCATCCCGGTGAGGTGTCGCGCCAGCCCGGTCGACTGGTGCGTGTGTCGTCCGAACTGGCCCGAACTCGGTCGGTCTCTACCCTCGGTCGGAACCACGCAGATTTACCCATTCGCTGCCGAAGCGGGAGATATGACCATCAGACACGACGGCTTGCAGGTGACGTGGCTCGGCTACGCCACGGTCCGCATCGAGACGCCGACCGGCTTCGTCGCGTACCTCGACCCCGGCCGGTACGGCGTACTCGACGACTACTACGCCCGTGACGCCGACCTCGTCTGCGTCACCCACGACCACCACTACGACTCCGACGCGATCGAGCAGGTGGCCGACGAGGACGCGACGCTCGTGGTCTACGAGAGTGTCGACGCCGACCGCATCGACCGCGACGTGGTGGCTCCCGAGGAACTCGGATTCGCAGTCGAGCGCGTCCCGGACGACGCGCACCTCACGGTCGGCGAGGCCGAAGTGTGGACCGTCCCGGCCCACAACGAAGCCGACGGGCCACACACCCACGACGACGGCAGTCCGCACCACCCGCCGGGGTTCGGCTGTGGCTTCCTGTTGTCGCTCGCGGACCGAACCGTCTTCTGGCCCGGCGACTCGGACGCACTCGACGGCTTCCGGGAACTGGAGGTCTCGTTGTTCCTCGCCAACATCGGCGGCTCGGTCGTGATGGACCGTCACGAGGCCGCCGGCCTCGCGGAGGCGCTTGACCCCGACCTCGTTCTCCCGATCCACTACGACACCTTCGACATGCTCGCCAGCGATTCGGGCGCGTTCGCGGCGGACGTGGCCGGACGCGGCGTGCCGGTCGTACTCGACGAGCGCTCGGCGAACCAGTAGCATCGAGTGGGACAGCGAGGACGACGAAGCTTATCCCCACGCCCGGCGTCTCTCAGGGTGACAGCGACACGCACGGAGAGTGCGGAGCCGACCACGCTCGGCGTGTCGGGAGCGACGACAGTGAGCGACGAGGCAATCGACAGGATACTGCGACGGGTGGCGACGTGGCCCGGTGTCACGATAACGGAACCGGGAGCTACGCCGACGGGAGCGACCCTGCTACCGGAACAGGACGGCGGCGCGAGTACGGTCGAGCCACCGGTGGAAGGGAGTCTGATTCGGATCGACGAGAACGTGGTCGCCGGCGTCCGAGCCGACGGACTGCTCGACGTCCCGGTGGACCGGCGGCTCCGAGACCAACTCCTCACCGAGGGGAGAGCCGACAGACATCCGGTCGCACCGAGCGCGAATCGGGTGAGCTACCGGATCGGCGGCCCGGCAGACGTCTCCGGGGCGATGTGGCTCCTCCGGGTCGTCCACCTCGCACACTGTTGCCGGACTGCTCGTCTCTCGCCGTCGGTCGTGTCGAGACGCACGCGACTGCTCCGTCTCTCGCCGGAACTGGCGAGACTGGTCCACGAGGAGGAACGACTGGTCCACGAGGAGGAACGACTGGTTCGCGAGGAGGAACGCCCGGTCCGCGCCGACGGTGACGCCGAGAGCGGCGACGCGACTACCTCGCCGGGAGCGGCCGACGGTCGGCAGTCGGTGCCGCCACGCCACTTCCGGGACTGACGACCGACGCACTGCTCCCACACTCGGTGTTCCCGGTGTTGCCCACACAGCCGTCGTCGTTGCCAGCAGCACCTCCATCGTCGTTGCCAGCGGTGCCACCGTCGTCGTTCCCGGCAGTGCCGCCGTCGTCGTTGCCGACCGAGAAGTTCGCGGCCGCGCCGATACCGCCACTGAACGCTTCCTGATCCGACAGCGACGCCTGGGTGTAGAAGCCGCCGGCGAAACTCAGCCCGAAGACGAGCGCCGCGAAGGTCAATGCGGCGAGTCGCCGGTCGCTCTCGTTCACCGTTCCTCACCTCCGTCTCCCGACTCGTCCGAGAGGTCCGCGTCGTCACTCGACGCCGGAACCGACTCGGCTGTCTCGTCTGCCACACCGGTCCCGTTCGTCGCTTCGGCCCCGTGGCCCGCCGTCTTCTCCCCGCCGGTCGCTGGCGGGGTCTCGGGCGTCTCGGGCAACCTGACGACCGGTGGTTCGACAGTCGGTAGGGACCCGTCGCCGGCACTGTCCGCTGCCGACGATCCGTCTTCGCCGCCCGGATCCGCCGTCGACCGGGCGACTCGCGTACCTGCAGAGCCGCCGTCGTCCGGTCCCGTGTCGGTCACGGCTCCACCATCGTCATCGTCGGGGCCGTCGCGGTGGGCCACGGTCGACGACGAACTCCCGGCGTCTCCGCCGGCCGCGTAGTAGATCGCACCGCAGATCACGACCCCGGCACCCGACCCGACTGCGGCCGTCACCGTCACGCCGGACGTCTCCTGCAGAGCGATCCACGTCGCGTACACCGCGAAGACTGACAGGATCGCCATCGAGAGTCGGAGGTCCGAGCGCGTGACGGTGTAGGTCGACGCCGTCGGTTCTGTCGACTCGTCGCCCGCGTCTGTCGCCGTCGACTCTGCGGTCGTCCGATCTGCAGTCCCCGACTCGCCGGTGACCGACTCCGCAGTCGTCACGGCCGGCGTGGTCGTCGCATCCGGCGCGGTCGGTGCGTCGGCCGCTTCAGGTGCGGCCGCGACACCTCCCTCGTCACTGGTCGTCTCGCCGCCACCGGTCCCGTCGTTGCCCGCCCGAAGGATCGACCAGGCCTCGTTGACGACCAGCAGTCCGAGCGGCAGTCCGATCAGGAGGAGGAACCCGGTCTGTGTGTTGGCGAACCGGACGACGTAGCCGATCAGCGGGATCACGTAGGTCACCTCGCCGATCACCTGTTCGGGGCGGACGGGCGCTGGATCGGGGTCCTCGTTCGCGTCGCCTTTCGTCGTGTACGCGACCCCCTCCTCGCGCGGGTTCACCTCGACGACGCGGTGGGTCGTCGGCACCTCCGCGTCGCGCTGCATGAAGGTGATCACGTCTCCGCGTTCGATCTGTCTCTGCGTCGCCTCGCTGACGACCACCACGTCACCCGGCGAGATCTCCGGTTCCATGCTCCCCGAGAGCACGACGAAGCTGTGGTCCGCCCCCACGACCGCCGGCATCGAGTAGACGACGAACGGCGCGACGACCGCGATCAGCACGACGACCGCGAGGACGTTCACTACTCCCCCGAGCGTCGGCGACGGCAGTCGACTCGTCGTGCTGTTCGCCTCGGCTCGTGTCACGATACTCCCCTCCGCTTTTCGCGTCTGTCGTGTCCCACTCCTGACTCCCCCGGATGGTGTGGCCGCGCCGACTGCCCGGTCGACGCGCCACCGTCGCCACGGCCTTCGGCCGAGACCCGATTAGCTATTCGTCGGTTAACCCTCGGAAAGAACGGTCCCGGCGGGAGTCCCACTCGGTTAACCGACCGAAACGACTGGTTCCACCCGATAAACCGCGGGTTATCCACCCGACAGCGCGGCGATCTCGGCTCTGCTCTGCTCGGCGGCCGACCGACAGACTCGTCGCTCACTCGCGTCACGGGCCGCCTCCTGCACAGCGCTCGGCCGTGAACCCCACGCCGAAGTCGACCGAGTCGGTCTGGACCGCGTTCGCCGTCTCGGGCGCGAGCGACCACCCGACCGCGACCGACACCGACTCGCCGGGGCGGAGACACGCCGGGCCGGACGACGCCGGATCGAGGACGACGCCGCCGGAGAGTGCCGACGCGACCTCCCGAAGCGACCCCTCGGCGTCCGGCGCGACCAGTGGCTCGCCGGGTTCGCGGGTCCCGTTGCGGGTGCCGAGACCGTCGACGCCGGCGGCACCGCGGTCGTACCAGACCTCGACAGCCAGCGCGTCGGCGAGTTCCCCGCCGTCCTCGCCAGTCGTCGTGTCGCCGGCCGTCGACTCCGGTTCGTTGATCCCGTTCTCGGCGTTGCCGGTGAGCGCCAGCGAGGCGGTGACCTCGGCGGGTCCCGGTTCCCCGGTCGGCACGGTCAGTCGGATGACGAGTGCCCCGGTGTCGCCCGGCAAGAGGTTCGAGAGCGCGACTGCTGGCCCGGCGGGTGCGTCGCCGCCACCGTCCTCGAAGCCGGTGCCGGCGATACGCTCGCCGTTGTAGAGTGCGACCCACTCGACGCGGAGTGTCGGCCCGTTCTGCTGGGTGATCTCGCGCTGGTCGGTGAACGAGACGGCGTCTAATCCGAGTGCACCGCGAGCGACCGAGGCACCACCGTAGAGTCCACCGACACCGGCGACTGCGGCGAGAACTGCCCTGCGTGACGGCGGATCGGGTGTGTCCATACGCCCACCGGCGGAGTCGAACCGCCGCCACGTGGCGCCGTCGACAGCAGGTCCGCGTGAGACCGGAGTCGTCGACGGGTCGCGTGCCCCGGGGGATGTGCCACCGGGAAGCGCCCGCGTGGGTGGTTGTTGGCTGGAAGGGAGGGCCAGCGGACAGTTATTTAATCACTGGCTATCCCGCCCCCAAGATCGGAAATCGACGAGTGTCGGGCGGCCGGCGTTCCGAGACCCGCGTCGACAGCTTCCAGCTTTCGGGGACCACCTGACACGTCACGAGAAGACCACTGTCTGTGGTGCTCGCCACCCCTCTTGTGAGAAACCACTGGGAGAGTCGAATTTTCGAGATGCTGACGTGGGTTGTGAGTTCTCTCATGGCTCGAGATCGTAGATGACGCCGTCTCCGGATTCGAGTCGAATCTCAATGCCGTCGATGTCGCCGCTGTGGTCTTGGTACCAGTCACTGCCAACGGCGAACCGCATCGTCTTCACCTGCATGTCGCGGTAGTTGATTTCGGTCGTCTCCGCGTCCGACACGTAGTCCGACCACTGGAACGAGCCCGTCGACTGGATGTCCGACAGTGTCGCGCCGGTGTCCTGGCCGTAGTAGGGCGGCGGGTTCCCGTCGCTCGTGCCGTAGTCACGTGCAGTGTCGTACCACGTCAGCTGGTTTGACCCACTCTCCGTCCGCCACGTCACCCACTCGTCTGCCGGCGCGTCTGTGTCGAACGAGTCTTCGGGGAGTGCCTGTAGGAGCTTTCCGTAGTACCCCGCGTCCGGGTTTGGGTCGCTGTCGACGGTGGTCCAGATCTCCGCGAAGAACTCCTTGCCGAGCGGCACGCCGCTGTCCCGGCGCGTCCGGTACCGGACCGACTCGATCTCACCGACCGTGAACGGCGGGAGCGGAGCGAAGTCGAAGTAGAACGTCCCGATGTAGAACTGTTCGTAGTTCCCTGGGTCTGGTTCGTCGGAGTTCGTCTGGTCGTCGTCGTCGGTCCAGTAGCCAGATCCGACGGCACCGTCGCCGCTCGCCGACGCGAAGCCGAACTGCTCCGCCTCGTCGCTTCCGAGGGAGACTCGGCGAACGTCGCCCACGCCCGTGTTGTGCCGACACTGCTCGGTGTAGAATCCCATATCGAACGCGACCGAGTCGGTCTGGATCTCGTTCGCGTGGTCGGCCGGGAGCCACCACGCCATCGCGCAGTAGCGCGTGGTGGAGTTCGGGAAGCAGTCGTGACCTTCTGTGGTCGGGTCGGCGTCGAGCAAGAGTCCACCGGTCTCGAGAACGGAGAGTGTCTCCCTGAGTGTTCCGCGGTGGACGAGCGCCTCTTCTTGAGAGGCCATGATTCCACTGTCGGCAGTGTCATGAGTTGCAACGAGTTGTTCAGCGTCTCCTCCGTAGTTTTCTCCAGAAAGCACATTGTCGCCGTCGTCGTGCCAGATGGCGACCTGTATCTCGTCTAGTAGTTCGACCTGTGCGGTCTGGACGTTCGTGGTGAGTTCGTCCGCAGACCCGTGTTCGTCTGCGTCGTCGGCCTCTGGTTCGGTGTGGCCGTGTTCGCCGGCCTGTACTAACTGGCCCGTCATCCAGACGTGACCGGGATTGTTGAACGTGTGCATTCCAAACGTTACTTCACCCATATCCCCTGGCTTCACATCTTGCATCTGGACGAGTGGTTTGCCTCGATAGTCTCTAGTACGGTTCTTCAAATTCTCACCGTCTGAGAGATTAGCGAACTGTTTCCGAAAAGCGTCTTCCAATTGCTGGCCTGAGTAACCGTAGTGAGACGATAACGTGTTGCGGGAGTGGATAGTGTCCTGAATCCCATCATCGTCCGAGTCGGGGTATGCATCGATGGATGTGTTCGCCATGAAGTCGTCGACACATTCCTCGGGTACCGCGATTAGTGGCTCCATAGGGACTGGGAAGCCGACGTAATCTTCCGGGACAAGAGAGGGCTCCCCCTCTGTCATCACCACCTCCCAATCGTCGACACCGTCGCCGTCGATATCGCTATCGCTGTCGTCTTCTGTTGTCTCAAGTGGACCATTCAGTGAACTGTCCGTCAGGTCGTCGTTCTCGTCGTCCGACCAGTCGGAGTAGTGTTCCTGGAAGGCCACCATCATGTCCAACTCGCCCGCGACGAGGCTGTTGTTCTGGAAGGACTCCTCGTCGCTGAAGAACGCCGTCGTGCCGAGGCCGGCACCGACCGACCCGATACCCACGGCTCCGAGGCTTCCGAGGACTTTGCGTCGCGTCAAGCGGAGACCATCGTCTGTCATGTTCGCCAACCCCTCGCGGGAGGACCCACCGGCGGAGTCGAACCGCCGAACGTGTGGCCAGCGTGGGTCGGGTGGTCGGAGGGTAGTGCCTGGTCGAGCGGTCGATCAGCCGTTCTCGGGAGCCTGCGGCGTGCCGCCGTCGTTGTGGCGGCACTGCTCGGTGTAGAAGCCGAGGTCGAAGCTCACGGAGTCCGTCTGGATCTCGTTGGCGTGATCGACCGGGAGCCACCACTCGAAGCCGATGTAGGCGGTCGTCGAGTTGGGGAAGCAATCACGGTCCGGGTCACCCACTGGACCGCCGCCACCGTTGCCGTCGTCACCGTCGACCGGGCAGCAGACGTCGATGTTACTGATTCCTTGACCAGTGGGCGTGGTGAACGTAACTCCGTTTAGGATAACAGGCTGGTCAAAGACGTAGATGTTCTCGCCTTCGTTGCCGCCTTTCACGCTGACAACTCTAACAGGGTTATCCGTCGAGAGCGTGATCGTATCAAGATCACTGTCACCTCTCTGATCGCTGAGTGAGTCGACGGTGAGACCGGCACACGAACTGTAGTCCATACCCGCCTCGAGCATCTCTGCCTCGATGGCCGTTCCGACGAGACTCATCCCGTCGAAGAGCAGATTATCATAGTCTCCACAGTTGAGATTCTTAGGGGCAGGATTGCCAGAGGCGCCGCCGGTCACGAACGACTTGAACGGCTCGTCCTCGGTACTCACGTACAGTCTGTAGCTGTCGCCGTCGCCGTCGGTATCGCCATCAGCGTCAGCGAGGTCGTCCAGTACAGGGGCTGTATCATTACTGCTCCCGCTAGTAGCCGTAGAGGTGGTAGCCGTGACAGGGTTGGCGTCAAGCGGGAACGGGTTGTTCTGTAACTGGAGGAGGACACCACCGAGAGTACCCATCTGGATCGGCGACTCCCCAGGCTGGAGGTAGTTGTCCCCCTCGTCTTCATCCTTGTCACCGAAGTCGGCACCGTAGCCGTTTTCGCCGGTGTCGTACCAGAACGCGACTTGAATCTCGCTGAGCAGTTCGACGTCTGCCGGCGTGGTAGAGTCGGGGTCGCCGTCCTCGTCGGGGTCATTCTGTTCGGGTTCGGTCAAACCGTTCTCGCTTGCGGAGACGAGGTCACCGGTCAACCAGACGTACCCGGGGTTCCCGCACACGTGGAAAGAAAACGTGACTTCACCGAAATCACCTGGTTTCACGTCCGCGATCTGGATCAGTGGGTCGCCAGCTGCAGTGGTCTGGGGGTTCGGGTCACCTCCGGCAGTGTAGCCATCGCCATCATCAGTTGCGACCGCTCCGGTACGGAACGGATGGCTGAGAACACCGTTTCCACCATCGGTATCAGCCGGCAAATTACAGATGTCGCTGTCGTTCGCCGGATCAGTTTTGACTGCATCATAGTCGTCCGCTGTGACGTTTGCCGCGTCCAGAGACGGATCTGCGTCAGGGAACGCCTCAATGACGGTGTTCCGCAGGAACTGGTCCGGGTCGCTGACGAACACCGACTGATTCGTAGGGTCAGCCGCCGATGGAAAGCCGGTCAGTCCGTCACCAGGTTCCATCGCTACCGTGTCGATGCCCTCGGCTTCGTCGTCAGACCAGTCGGAGTAGTGCTCTTGCCAGTCGACCTTGAGGTCCAACTCCCCGGCTGTTAGGGTGTTGTCCTGGAAGTCTTCTCTGTCACTGAAGTACGCAGTCGTGCCGAGTCCCGCACCTGCCGACGCGATCCCGATGGTGCCCAGACCGGCGAGGACTTCGCGTCGTGAGATGTCGAACCCGCTGTTGTTTGCCATAGGGTTGTCACCCGAGGACCCACCGGCGGAATCGAACCGCCGAGGTGTGCAGCCGGCGTGGGTCGGTTTACCGTCTCTTGAAACGGTGTGGTCGGTGTTCGATACTTCTTACTCTGCGGACACGTCGACTGCCCAGCCCTCGTCTCCACCGGGGAAGTCACCCTGCCTGGATACGGAGAGTTCCCCGCTCAGCTCGAAGCTCTCCGAGCCGTCGAGCGCCGTATCGAGAACAAGGTAGTTGAATGCCCGGCCGCCGCCGTCGTCGTCGTTCGTCGCTTGGACGCTCGTCGGGCCGTTGATCGTCTGACTGTTCCCGTCGACTGACAGCGACACGTTCTCGGCGTTGACGGTGGCTTCGTCGGCTTTCGTCTGTACGAGCAACCGCCCGTCGAAGGCGCTGGCAGCCGTGGTCCGCGAAACCGTGGTCGCGCCGACGTTGAACTCCGTGGTACCGTCGCTCGAGTCGTAGCTCAGGCTCCACGGAACGTTGGATAGCGGGAAGCTCCAAGACGCGTCGGTCGTGTCCTCGGACGGAGTGTCACCCGATCCGATGCCGACCTCCCACCCGCCATTGCCGTTCCGGGCACGTGAAGTGATCGCGTTCGGAGTGTCGAAGTCTTCACCATCGTCCCCGTATCCATTGTTCTGGTTTTCCGACTCAGATAGTTTCCCGAACCCGGTCCCGGTCCGTGATGGGATCTCCGGATCTCCAACACCGCCACCCTGGCCGCTCCCGTTGTTGTGGCGGCACTGCTCGGTGTAGAAGCCGAGGTCGAACTGCACAGAGTCGGTCTGGATCTCGTTGGCGTGGTCCAGCGGAAGCCACCAGTCGAACCCGATGTAGTGTGGGGTCGACGCAGAGTAGCAGTTCCGGGCGTCCGCGCTCCCGCCACCTTCTGGTGCCGGGACGTCCCCATCGAGTGGGAAGCCGAGGCTCCCATTCTCGGGGTCGAACTCGTACTGGTTACAGAAGTCTTCGAGCGTGCCACGGAAGAACTCCTGTTCGCCACCTTCGATGACTTCGAAATTGTTCTCGATCTCATCGATGGCATCGGCGATGCTGGTGTCGACGGCGCCCTGATCCGTGCCGCTCTGGACCTGGATCACCTCGTCGCTGATGTCCGTGTGGAACTGCTGCTGTGCGGGACTGAGGTTGCCGAAGGCGACGATCTTGATCTCGACGCCAGCGTTCTTCAGGTTGTCCGCCGCCGCCTGAACGTTGGCCCGTTCGGTCGCGTCCGAGGGTCGGCTGTCCCCGTTGGTGTAGACGACGATCACGTTGTCGTCGTTTTCGTCGTCGGTGTCGTCTGTCACGAGGTCCGCCAGAGCGTTCTCAAGGCCCTCAACGAAATCCTCCGCGCCGAGAGTGCCACCACCAGCGCCTGCCGTGTTGCCGAGCGCAGTGTCTACGTCGTCGGTGTCCGTACTATCTGCCAGTAGCTCCGACGCGCCGGCCTCGGCCATCACTGCGACTGTCTGCTCAACCGTGGTGCCGAGACCGTCGAGGTAGGCGTTCGTCGCTTCTCCGACTTGGATCGCCGCGTCGTCCTTCTCGAACTCCGTCCCCTCCTCAACCAAGTTCTCCTCCATTGTCCCGGAGGTATCGATCAAGTGATAGACGTCGATGGCCTGCGCCCCAGGCTCGTAGATGTTGTCGCCGTCGTCGTACCAGGCGCGTACCTCGATCTGCTCGGCGAGTTCGGGCTCCCCGCCGGGGCCGTCCTCGTCCGGATCGTCCAGTTCTGGCTCGGTGAAGCCGTTCTCGGCCTCCGAGAAGTTGTTGCAGTAGAACCAGACGAACCCTGGATTGTTACACAGGTGGAAGCTCAGGGTGACTTCTCCGAAGTCACCTGGCTTGACGTCGTCGAGAGCGACGACCGGCTCTCCACGGTACTGCTCCGTGCGGAGGTCCGAGTCGAGGAGGTCTGGGGTGTCCGCGTCCTCCTCACAGATGTCGAAGCCCTCCGGAAAGTCCTGAATACCGTCGTCGTTCGTGTCCGGGTACGCGTCGATGGACGTGGCGTCCTTGAACTCCGCGACGGTGTTGTTCGGGAACCTGAGCGATATCGGTTCCGCCAGGTCGTCGGCGTTCGGGCCGGGTGGGAGGTAGATGTCCGCCTCGTCTTGCGGGACACCCATCTCAACCTCCAGGTCGGCCTCGGTGCTTCCGTCACCACCTCGGTTGTTGATCCAGTCGGCGTAGTGTTCCTCGAAGTCGACCTTGAGGTCGAGCGACCCGGCTGTCAAGCTGTTGCCCTCGAAGTCTTCTCGGTCGCTGAAGAATGCTGTCGTGCCCAGTCCAGCCCCCGCGGACGCGACACCTACTGTGCCGAGTGCCGCGAGCGCCTTCCGCCGCGTCAGTTCGATTGGTTGGTCTGACATGGTCAGGTATCCCCGGTAGGGGACGCCCACCGACGGAGTCGAACCGTCCTCCACGGGGTCCGAATCCAACCGGCAGGCGGTCGACGTGACCGCCTGCCCGTCAGCGGAACCGGGAGTCCGAAGTGGGTCCTGACGGCGGCGCACCCCACGCCACCGACACTCACCCCTGACAGGGGAGCCTCCATAACTAATTACCGAGTACTGCCTGAAAACAACTGAATGAGGCCCTGAAACACCGGAATCAGGTGTTCTGAACGCGGCGATGAGGTATCGTCGGGCCCGCCCCCCGCGACTCAACGTGCCGATCCGTCGACGCCCGCCGAGCGTAATTCGCGATGCAGTCGTGGAAAGGCGGTGTTAATTCGCGAGGCAGCGTGCCGCACGACGGCGATTTCGGCCGGTTCGCGGGTACACTGCCCCGTCTGTCCCTCGCGACTCCCGAAAGGCCGGGACTTCAGCGCCAGACGCACCGATTAGTTATCCGGGGGCACGTACTTTATTCCGGCAAGCCGACAGCGAATCGGCGACACGGGGGAACTCATGGGGATACTCAGGAAACGGAATCTCATCGACACGGACATCCACGACATCCTGTGCAACCAGCGGCGTCGTCACGCGCTGAACCACCTCAGACGGCGTCGTGAGACGGTATCGCTCGCCGAACTGGCCGACGCCGTCGCCGAACAGGAGACCGGGCAGGCATCACCGCCCGCCGACCTCCGCCAGAGCGTCTACAACTCGCTCCACCAGACGCACCTGCCGCGACTCGACGCCGAGGGTGTCATCGAGTACGACCCCGACGGGAAGGAGATCAGACTCACGGAGTCGGCCCGCGAGGTGGAGGTCTACATGGAGGTGTTCACGCGCTACGGGGTCACCTGGGCGGAGTACTACCGCCTGCTCGGGACGGTCGGCCTGTGTGTCGTCCTCCTCGCGACACTGGAGATGGGACCGTTCGCGCTCGTGCCGCCCGTCGTCGCGGTCACGTTCTTCCTCGTCCTGCTGGCCGTATCGACCGTCTACCAGCTGGTGACCCGACGACACGTCACCCTCCGACAGCTCTTCGGGTGAGATGTGCACCCTGTTCGTGGTGCGTCTGTTACTGCTGCCCGGGATGCGTACCGGGGCGCCAAAACGGAACGCACTGGTGTTGCTGCTGTACCTCCTCGGCTGTTTCGTGATCGGGAGTACACTCCTCGATTGGTTGGGGTTCATGGAGGTATTCTGACGAGCCCCGTGGTGCAGACGATCGAGATGGGATGCGACCCCGAACGACGAATCTCCTCGCGAGGGAGTGCTGTAGTCTCGAGAACGGGTCATTTCCCCCGAGTCGGCGTGCCACTCGAAGCCGTCCAGACACGTCTCACCACGTCGTGATCCCGAACCGTGTCCGGAGTCGATCTACGGTCCTCGTCAGAGGCACGATCGGCGAGATTCTCACACACGCCGAGCTCCCGATCTACGACCGATGTGCTGTCGAGAGTACCTAAGGAGCAATCTCAGAGCGTTCACACCCTCCTCGTCGCTCCGGCAGTAGTGAGCACAGAGCCGAGTGTGTGCCTACAGCGGCGCGGCAGATGAGTGAACGGTGTGATCGGAAGCGACAGCTGAGACGACATAATCGCCCGACTTCGATGACCTCCGGACGACGTATCGAGTGCGATTTTGCCCTCGTCCCTGCAGGAGAGGGCCGACGCTGCACGGCTCGAATCTTCACACTCGGGTGCCGTCTAGCGGTTTCCGGATCTGGAATCTCCGTTGAACCCGAGTCGGGCCGAACAGCCACCCCCCTAGCCACCACCAAACCGCCAGACGAGAGCGCCCCGACGGGCGTAGACTCCGCGCAGATTCCCTTCGTCGCAAGCGAGCACGTCTTTTCACACACACACCCTCACAGGACCCGCACAGGCCTCACTACCGGGGATTTACCCGGATGTGAACCTCACGAGCGATGGCGAGCCACCTTCTCGACGAGTCTGCACGCTCGAACCGGTGATTCGTCGTGTGTGAACACCGGGGTTGCCCGAGGCCATCTGTTGCTGCGCAGTGGATCAGGCTCTCGGGGGGAGATGTCGTCCGTGGCGGGTCGAAACGTGATCACGCCGTTCTCGAATCACGTGTCGGTAGGTTTCTCGGTGTTCGTTGCAGAACTCACCTGGACGGCGGTCACCGTCCACCAGACTCCGCGCCGATCGGACTCTCGACGCGCTCGCCGTCGGTGTGACGCGACTGGAGTGCCCCGACCTCGAAGCTGAAGTCGACGGAGTCCGTCTGGACTTCGTTGCCGACGTCGTTCGGCAACCGCCACTCGACTCTGATGGCCTGTTCGTCGTCCTCGGTGTACTCGTCGTCACCGTCAGGATCGCAGTCAGTCACGAGTCGTCCGCCGTCGGCGGTCGGCATCGCCGTCGTCAGCAGGTCGTACAGCGAGAGCGGCGTCTCGACCGAATCGACGAAGCCCTGGACGGCCGTGATCTCGACGTGCTGAGCGAGTTCGCCGCCGCCGTCGATGTCGTCGTCTGGCGCGTAGTCGTCGTCCTCCCCGTCGGCATCGGCTTCCGGTTCGGTCACAGAGTTCTCGTCGTTCGCCACAAGCGTCCCGCCGGCGAAGACGTACGCCGGGTTCCCCTCGACGGACGGGACGAACTCGAAGTGACCGCTGTCGCCCGGTTTGAGGTCCTCGACGACGTAGGCACCGGAGACACTCGCTCCGTCTACGGTCACGTTGGTCTTCACGGAGGAGTCGGTATCGGCACCGTCCTGGGATACCGCCCCGTCGAAGGTCACCGCCAGATTCAGATCGCCGGCCTGGACGGCGTTGTCAGTAAACTCCTCGCTGTCGGTGAGGTACGCGACGGTCCCCAGTCCGGCCCCGGCCGCCGAGACGCCGACCGTGCCGAGTACCGTGAGCACTCGCCGACGGGTGAGTCTGATTCGTCGGTCTGTCATCCTGTGTGTGACGCGAGACCCACCGACGGAGTCGAACCGTCGTGACGCCGGCGTGGGTGAACGGGGGAGAGGGAACTGCGGCGGTGTCTCAGACGGTCGGGTTGTCGTTGTTGCGGGCCTGTTCGGCCTCGAAACCGAGGTTGAACTTCATCGAGTCCGTCTGAATCTCGTTGCCGACGTCGGGATCGATGTACCAGGCGAATCCGATGTAAGCAGTCGTAGAGTTCACAAACGGTTCACGCTCGTCGGCGGCTGGATTCGCAGGCTGGGGCTCGTAGCAGATGAGGAGGTAGCTCAGAGCCTTATTTTTTGGTGCCGCGAACGTGACATTGGTAAGGGTGGCTCCGTCGGGTTCCTCGTAGACTTTGAATCCAGGACCACTGTTGCCTCCGCCTTGGGAGGATCCACCCTTGGGCGTCACTGCGGTGATCGGTTTGTTGGTGCTGATCTCTAATTCGAGCACTTCACCAGTCTGGCTGTCGCGTGTGACAGAATCAACCGTGATAGTGATGCCACCAGTGCTGGCGTCCGGACCGATAGTATCGCCGGCTTCTAAACTCTCGAGCTCTGAACCCTCTATCTTTGCTACTTCGGAGTATTCCGGATTGATGTCTTCGCAGTCCGGTTGTCCTTTGTAATCGATATCAGTCGGTTCCAGGACGTTACTGAAATCACTAATATCATCAATCTCCTTATTGCTCGATTCGGGAACGACCTCGAAGAAGTCGGTGGAGAGGTCTCCGTTGAGTGGTATTCCACCCTCTAGCGTGTCGAGAACCATCCCAAGGTTCCCGCGAAGCACCTCGTTGGCGTTCGCGATTATGGTCTCATTCTCCTGTAGAATGTTGTCCCCCTCGGTCGGATCACTGCTGGGTTCCGCTCCCGCATCCTCGAACTCATTGTCTTCTCCCGCATCGTACCAGATAACTGCAGATGCCTCGTCGAGCAACTCGCCGTTCATGTCGTCTGACGCGTTTCCGGTCCCATCAACTTCCTCTTCGGGTTCGGTGAGATCGTTCTCAGCGTTCTCCAGTAATTCGCCCGAGATGGAAATGTAAGCAGGGTTACCGCAGTTGTGAAGACTAAACGTCACCTCACCGAAATCACCAGGTTTTGCGTCAGAGATGTCTACCAGCGGGTCACCCTCGTCAGTCGTCTGAGGATTTGGTCCACTGCCGACTTGTCCCTGTGTCCGACTAGATGATGAAAGGATGTCTCCATTGTCGGGGACAAGTGGCTGGAGATACGCACACTCCGCACTGTCGTCGCCTTGAGCTCCATTGACGGGAATGTCGTCCTGAATTCCATCGTCCGCATCCGAGGAGCTAATATTGCTGTAATCGGTGCCATCGACGGTGATTTCTCTACCGTCTGTATCAGGGAATGAATCGATGGCCGACGCATCCATGTACGCCTTCACCGGATCCGGAAGTTCGGAGTAGGCGGCGTTGACTGCGACCAGAGGATTGTCCTGCGATGGGATACCGACCTCGTCAGTCTCGAGATTAGCGTCGTCGGGGTCCACGTATCGGACGTATTCGAGATCATCCGCCGGTGCGGCTCCCGAATAGTGTTCTTCAAAGTCGATCACCAAGTCGAGTTCACCGGCTTGGACGATGTTGTTCCCGAAGCTCTCCGTATCGTTGAAGAACGCCGTCGTCCCGAGACCCGCCCCCACTGAGGCGACTCCGACGGTGCCGACGGCACCGAGTATTTTCCGTCTCGTGATGTCGAGTCCGTTGTCTGTCATTGGTTCTCCCCCTCGTTCGGGGAAACCCACCGGCGGAGTCGAACCGCCACCACGTTCGCGGGCACCAGCGTGGGTGAAATCCAGATGATTGGGGGTATGTTCAGCTATCGACCGCGTCAAACGGGTTGCTACTGTTGTTCCGAGCCTGTGCTGCCTCGAACTCAAGGTCAAAGCTCACAGAGTCTCCCTGTATGATGTTCCCAACTCCATCCGGAATCTCGAATTTGGCGTAGTAGCAGGCGACCCCGGTGAACGAACTGCCGCCCCTGAAGTCGATTCCACCGTCGGTGAGGTCATTGAGAACTTTGTTCAGCGACCCCGAGAGTCTTGAGATTGAGGGATCGATTTCCCCGGCTTGACTGTCGTACCCACCTCCGACGGTCACCTCAATGGCATTGTCGAGTTCACCGTCCCCAGAGATGCCGTCGTTGTCACCGGGCGAAGACTGTTCCAGATCTATTCCGTCATCCTTCGTACCGTAATCGTTGCCCGAACTGTCGTCATCGCCTTCGGGTTCCGTGATGTCGTTCTCGGGGTCTGCCACGTTCGATGCTGTGGTCCGTACGTACGCCGGATTCCCGAGGACATTGGCACAGACCTTGAGGACGAAGGAGTCACCCGGCTTCACGTCACCAAGCTGGAATCCGACTGCCGCATCGCCGTCCACGACGACCGCACCCTTGCTAGTCGTCTCCGGGTAGTTACTGACGTTGCCGAACGGGTTAGTATCTTCGTCGGTGTCGAACGGCACATTATTGCCGGACGCAACGACATTGGTGTTGTTCACGCCACCGAAATCGTAGTCAATGACGTCAACAGACGCTTGAAGATTCAGCGTCCCTGCCTGCACGCTGTTGTTTTCGAAGCTTTCCGTGTCGTTGAAGTACGCGGTCGTACCGACGCCTGCGCCTGCGGACGCGACACCGATTGTGCCGAGTGCCGCGAGCGCCTTGCGCCGCGAGATGTTGAACTCCTGTGGCATGGTTCGATCGCCCCCTTCCGGGGAGTCCCACCGGCGGAGTCGAACCGCCGTCGGACGTCCACTCCCCCCAGCGGGTGGACGTCCGCCCCCTCGCGGACCGCGAGGGGGTTGGACCGACGTGGGTGATCCGGCGTCGTCGGCAGTCCGGGGGTGGGGATACCTGCGGCGTGCCGACGACACGCACACCCTGTACCTGTCACCCCATAGTTAGTTGGCAGATAGAACTCGAACAATCGGCGTGTTGCGGCCGCAAACGACAGAATTTTCGGCCCCCAATCGTTCTTTTGTTCTGACCATTCGAGTCGTTTGTCGCCGACAAACCGGTGGATTGCCCGATGCAGACGGTGTGTGGGAATCCGGACCGCGACTGAAGTGCGTCGTTAACACACGCCTCACCGTCTCACAGACACGATTCACCAGATCGTTCGATCGAAGAAACAGTTCGTCCAGCGAGACGACAGAGTCCGGACAGTATCGGCCGTTAACCGGGTGAATCAGCTAATTAGTTATTAGTGGATGGTCGCTACTGGTTGCCGTGCCGACACGACGTCGGCCGACTGGACGACAATGGAGCTACGTAAAGAGCGCGACCTGGTCGACACGGACATCCACGCCATCCTCGGGAACCGACGCCGGCGCCACGCACTCGACCACCTCCGCGAGACGCCGGACACCGTCGCCATCTCGGATCTGGCCGACGCCGTCGCCGAACGGGAGGCCGGGGAGTCACCGCCACCGGAGGACCTCCGCCAGAGCGTGTACAACTCGCTCCACCAGAGCCACATCCCGCGTCTCGAAGGGGAGGGGGTCATCGAGTACGACCGGGAGACGAACGAGATTCGACTCACCGAGTCGGCCCGCGAGGTGGAGGTCTACATGGAGGTGTTCACCCGATACGGGATCACCTGGGTCGAGTACTACCGCCTGCTGGGGACCGTCTCGCTGCTGGTGTTGCTGCTCGCCACGATGGACGTCGCTCCGTTCGCGCTCGTGGACACGGTGCTGTGGGTGTCGCTGTTCCTCGCGCTCATCGCCGTCTCGACGGCCTATCAGCTCTGGACCCGGCGGTCTCTCTACCTCAGACAGTTCCTGTAACGACACGAGTATCGAGGATGCGAATCGACACACTTCCCGGCTTCCGACCGGGCACCCCGAAACGGAATGCACTCGTTCTCCTCCTCTACTCGTTGCTACTGTTCGTCGCTGCCGCGACCTCCGACCTCCTGCCGAAGCTACTCGTCCCCTGAGCGGCGCAGGCCCCCGACCACGCGGCTCTCAGAACCGATCCGTCCGCCCCGAGGCGGTCCACGCGTCGGTCGGCGCACCGTCCGGCACGCGAACCGACCGGCGGCCCTGTAGCCCGTCGATCCGGCCCGCGAACGTCCACTTCTTCTCGGTCCACGTCTCGACCGCCTCGCCTTCGCTCGCCGCCGCGAGGGCCGCCTGATCCCGCAGGTGTGCGCCGACGACCGCCGCGATGGCGGCCGCCTCGTCGCTGTCGGCGTCGTCGGGGATCGACAGCGCGTCGGCGAGTGCGGCCTGCACCGGGTCGCGCTCGGGCGTCTCCTCGCTCATCTCAGATCGGGATGTTGCCGTGTTTCTTGTCCGGCAGGGAGGTGCGCTTGCTCTTGAGCATCGAGAGGTCGTCGATCAGCCGCGACCGCGTCTCGGTCGGTTCGATCACGTCGTCGAGGAAGCCGTAGTCCGCCGCCGTGTAGGGGTTGGCGAACTCCTCGCGGTACTCCTCGATGAGTTCGTCCCGGCGGGCGTCGGGGTCGTCGGCCGCGTCGAGTTCGTCGCTGTAGAGGATGTTGACCGCGCCCTGCGGCCCCATGACGGCGATCTCCGCCGTCGGCCAGGCGTAGTTCACGTCTGCGCCGAGGTGTTTCGACGCCATCACGTCGTAGGCCCCGCCGTAGGCCTTCCGGGTGATGACCGTCAGGAGGGGCACCGTCGCCTCGCTGTAGGCGTACAGCAGTTTCGCGCCGTGGCGGATGATCCCCTCGTGTTCCTGGTCCGTCCCGGGGAGGAAGCCCGGCACGTCGACGAACGTCACGATGGGGACGTTGAACGCGTCACAGGTCCGGACGAAGCGCGCCGACTTCTCGGAGGCTTCGATGTCCAGCGTGCCGGCGTTCACCCGTGGCTGGTTGGCGACGACGCCGACCGCGTGGCCGTCGAGGCGGGCGAAGCCACAGAGGATGTTCTTCGCGAAGTTCTCGTGGACCTCGAAGAAGGAGCCCTCGTCGAGGACGCCGCCGATCACGTCGTGCATGTCGTACGGTTTCCGGGGCTGGTCCGGCACGACCGAGTTCAGCGATTCGTCGGTGCGTTCGGGGTCGTCCCACGGCTCGACTCGGGGTGGGTCCTCGACGTTGTTCTGCGGGAGGTACGACAGCAGGCGGGCGATGTCGTCGAGTGCCTCCTCCTCGGAGTCGGCCGCGAAGTGGGCGACACCCGACTCGCTGGCGTGGGTCATCGCACCGCCGAGTTCCTCGAAGGTGACCTCCTCGCCGGTGACCGTCTTGATCACGTCCGGGCCGGTGATGAACATGTGGCTGGAGTCTTTCACCATGAAGGTGAAGTCCGTCAGCGCGGGCGAGTAGACCGCGCCGCCGGCACAGGGACCCATGATCGAGGAGATCTGCGGGACGACGCCCGACGCCTCGGTGTTCCGGCGGAATATCTCGCCGAACCCGCCGAGCGAGGCGACACCCTCCTGGATGCGTGCCCCGGCGGAGTCGTTGAGGCCGACGACCGGCGCGCCGACCTCGACGGCCTTGTCCATCACCTTCGTGATCTTCTCGGCGAACACCTCGCCGAGCGACCCGCCGAAGACGGTGAAGTCGTGCGCGAAGACGAAGACGGTCCGGCCGTTCACCTCGCCGTAGCCCGTGACGACGCCGTCGCCGTACTGCTGGCGCTCCTCCATGCCGAACTTGTGGGTCCGGTGGGTCCGGAACTGGTCGAACTCCTCGAAGGTGTCCTCGTCGAGGAAGTAGTCGATACGCTCGCGGGCGGTCATCTTGCCCTTGTCGTGTTGTGACTGGATGCGGTCTTCCCCGCCGCCGAGCAACGCCTCCTCGCGTTTCTCGCGGAGTTCCTCGATCCGGTCGTCCATCGTCACGTCGGACCACCTCTGTTCATTGGGTGGCAACTGTGTGACGGCGGGCAAAAGGATTCCGCAATCCGGCAACCCGTCGTTCGACGACTGTGGAACTTCCGCCCCTTCAAATCGCCACGAATCGCCGGACTGCGCGCCGACCTCCGTACTCTCAGTATCGCTATCGAGTGATCAGAACAGAATATATATTATATCCGATATATTTACGTGGCGCAGGCACCTCGTCACAGACGAGATGTCGGTGGACGACCGCAGCGACGACGGTGCCGCCCGAGCAGACCGACCGGGAGACGACGAGACCGGCGCGGACGCCGACGCCGCCCGCCGTGCACTCGCCGACCGCCCGCGTCCCACGGCCCTCCGACCAGGCGACGCCTCGCTGACGATCGAGTTCGCCCGCGAGAGCGGCGCGATTCGTATCCGGCGCGAGACGGCACTGGGGGCCTACACCGAATCTGTAGACAGGTAACCGGCGACGGAGTCGCCCACGTTCACACCCGCATCGTCTCAGAGTTGGTAGCGTCGCTCGTCGTCACGCTGAGGGTACTGATCCGCACCGGTCATCTCCTCGTAGGTCATCCCCGAGAGGTACTCGTCGTAGGTCACGTCGTAGCCCTGCCGGAGGTGGAAGTCGAGGGTCCCGCGATCGACCGTCGTCTGGAACAACTGGTGGATCGCCCGGCGGACCACCTCGTCGGTCTCCGCGGTGTCGAACGCCGCGGTCAACATCGCCAGTTCGTTCTTCGTCTCCCGGTCAAGCGCGACGGGGAGTTCGTCGTCCAACTCCGAGTATGCCGCCGTCACGTCGTCGTTCAGGTCGTCGAGGCTCATCACCCCGCACTGTGACCGTCGGGCGGAAACGGCTTTCGTTCCGAGAGGCCACGGTGGCGGCGAGTCGCTTCACCCGCGTCGAACCGGGGAAGCTAACCGGCCGGGTGCCCACGTCCGGACGATGACCGACGTGGCCGACCTCCCGGACGACCTGCCCGCCGTCCGGACGGCGCTGATCGAGTGGTACGAGGCCGACCACCGCGAGTTCCCGTGGCGCGAGACGACCGATCCGTATCCCATCCTCGTCTCGGAGATCATGAGCCAGCAGACCCAACTCGGCAGAGTCGAGGAGGCGTGGGCCGCGTTCCTCGACACCTGGCCGACCGTCGCGGCCCTCGCCGAGGCGGACCGCGCCGACGTGGTGGGGTTCTGGACCGACCACTCGCTGGGCTACAACAACCGCGCGAAGTACCTCCACGAGTCGGCCCGTCAGATCGTCGAGGAGTTCGACGGCGAGTGGCCGACGTCACCCGAGGGCCTGCAGGAGTTGATGGGCGTCGGCCCGTACACTGCCAACGCGGTCGCCTCCTTCGCCTTCGACAACGGCGATGCGGTGGTCGATACGAACGTCAAGCGCGTGCTCTACCGCGCCTTCGACGTGCCGGACGACGACGGCGTCTTCGAGGCGACCGCGAGCGAACTGCTGCCCGCCGGCGAGTCCCGCGTCTGGAACAACGCGATCATGGAACTGGGGGGCGTCGCCTGCGGGAAGACGCCCCGGTGTGACGAGGCTGGCTGTCCGTGGCGTGCGTGGTGTCACGCCTACGAGGTCGGCGACTTCACCGCGCCGGACGTGCCGACCCAGCCGAGTTTCGAGGGCTCTCGCCGGCAGTTCCGGGGGCGAGTCGTCCGCACGCTCGGCGAGTACGACGAACTGGCGCTGGACGATTTGGGACCCAGAATCCGCGTGGACTACGCCCCCGACGGCGAGTACGGTCGGGAGTGGCTTCGTGGCTTGGTCGACGACCTGGCGGACGACGGCCTGCTGGCGGTTCGTGCGGACGGAGACAGCTCCGAGCGCGACGCCGACGGAGACGAGCGTGTCCTCGTCTCGCTCCGGCGGTAGGCAGAGTCGGACTGGATACTTTTCACACCTCGCTACGTCTCGCCGGACATGACGACTGACGACGAGACGACGAAGTCGGCGACAGAGGCCGGAACCGAACCCGAGAGAGACGAGAGTGGGCCACTCGTCGTCGCGGTCGCCGGAAGTCTGCGCGACGAGAGCTACACCCGCCTCGGACTCGACCACGCCCTGCGCGGTGCGGAGGCGGCCGGCGGCCGAACGCGGATGCTCGATCTGCGAGACTACGACCTCCCGCCGCTGGACGCCGACGAGGACGAACAGGGCGACAGCGCCGCGTTCACGGCGGCGATCCGCGAGGCCGACTCGGTGCTGCTCGGCACGCCGGTCTACCACGGATCGTACTCCGGCGTCCTGAAGAACGCGCTCGACTTCTGCGGCTTCGACGAGTTCGAGCACACCACGGTCGGTCTCCTGTCGGTCTCGGGCGGGGCGTTTCCGGTCACGGCGCTCGAACACCTCCGGTCGGTCGGCCGGGCGCTGAACGCGTGGGTGTTGCCGCACCAGGCGGCGATCCCGCGACCTTACCGTGTCTTCGACGACGGCGAGTTCACCGACGAGGGGTTGGAAGAGCGGGTTCGTGTGCTGGGTCGCCGGGCGGTGGAGTACGCGACCATCGAACCCGACCCGAGCACCTTCGAGGGCAGCCAGAACGTCGGCGCACGCGACTGAACACGACTCGCTGTGTCCGCCGATCCGTGGTTCGTTGCCGGAGTACCGGACCCTGACACGCCCAGCACGTAGTGTCTCCCGCCGAACAGTCCGCTCTCGGCACCGCCGTTCCCGCCGGAACCACTACCCTTTTTCAGGCGGTCCGCGCAATTTTTACCACAGCATGAGCCAGCACACAGACGAGGTCTACCGCCACTACGTAGACGGCGAGTGGACGACTGGACACGGCGAGGAGACGTTCGAGAGCGTGAACCCGGCGACGGGCGAGACGCTCGGGGAGTTCCACCGGGGAACCACCGAGGACATCGAGCACGCCCTCGGAGTGGCAGACGACGCTTACGACGAGTGGCGCGGACTGTCGTACATCGACCGCGCAGAGTACCTGTGGGACATCTACCACGAACTGCGCGACCGGACCGACGAGTTAGGTGAGATCGTCACGAAAGAGTGCGGGAAAGAGATTTCGGAAGGCAAGGCCGACGTGGTCGAAGCGGCGCACATGGTCGAGTGGGCCGCCGGCAACGCTCGGCATCCACACGGTGACATCGTCCCCTCGGAAATCCCCAGCAAGGACGCGTACATGCGGCGGAAACCGCGCGGCGTCGTCGGCTGTATCACGCCCTGGAACTTCCCCGTCGCCATCCCCTTCTGGCACATGGCCGTCGCGCTCGTGGAAGGCAACACGGTCGTCTGGAAACCTGCAGAGCAGACGCCGTGGTGCGGCCAGATCATCGCCGAGATGTTCGAGGACGCGGGCATCCCGGACGGCGTGTTCAACATGGTCCACGGCTTCGGCGACGCCGGCGCACAGATCGTCGAAGACGATAGAACTGATACTGTCCTGTTCACGGGATCGGCCGAGGTCGGCCACGAGGTCGCACAGAAAGTCGCGCAGGACCCCGGCAAACTCGCCGCCTGCGAGATGGGCGGGAAGAACGGTATCGTCGTGACGGAAAAAGCGGATCTCGACACTGCGGTTCACGCCGCAGTGATGTCCTCGTTCAAGACCACGGGCCAGCGGTGCGTCTCCTCGGAGCGCCTGATCGTCCACGAGGACGTCTACGACGAGTTCAAAACACGCTACGTCGATCTGGCCGAGGACGTCGCCGTGGGCGACCCGCTGGACGACTCGACGTTCATGGGCCCGCTCATCGAACCCGGACACGTCGAGAAAGTGACCGGCTACAACGAGTTGGCGAAAGACGAAGACGTGAACGTGCTGGTCGACAGGACCGAGTTGGACGCTGAGGAGATTCCCGAGGGTCACGAAGAGGGCAACTGGGTCGGGCCATTCGTCTACGAAGCAGACGCACATGCCCCCCTGCGCTGTACCCACGAGGAAGTGTTCGGCCCGCACGTCGCGCTGTTGAAGTACAGTGGCGACATCGAGGAAGCGGTCGAGATTCACAACGACACTGACTACGGTCTCGCGGGTGCGATCATCTCTGAAGACTACCGCCAGATCAACTACTACCGCGACCACGCCGAGGTCGGCCTCGCGTACGCCAATCTCCCCTGCATCGGTGCCGAGGTCCAGTTGCCCTTCGGCGGCGTGAAAAAGTCCGGCAACGGTTACCCCTCCGCGCGTGAAGTGATCGAAGCCGTGACCGAACGGACCGCGTGGACGCTCAACAACTCCTACGACATCGAGATGGCACAGGGGCTGTCCGCCGACATCAAGACCGACGACGAGTGACTCCGTAGCGACCACCTGACAGGCGGCGACAGTCAGTCAGGCGTCCACCGTCGCCCACACTCGGCACAGCGATACTCGCCGCGCCACCCGCCGCCGGTGGCGTACCGCTTCCGGAAGGAGTCGCGTGCACCACACTCCGGACACCGGGCCGGTGGCTCCTCGCGGTCGCTCCCTCCGGACCGACTGCCGCCTCGTCTGTCGCTCACACCTGTCAGTCGTCACCGGCGGGCAAATAACTCGGGGCGTCACCGTGGCCGCCGGTGTTCCAGAAATTACTACGGGGCATTTTCGCGGTTCGCAAATATTAAGCGGCGTCATTTCCAACTCACGGTCGATGACCGAACTCGTTGCGACGACGACGGGGTTGTACCCGTTGCCGGACTGGGCGAAAGACGACCTCTCCGACCTGAAGGGACACCAGAAGCACGACCTGATCAGCGGCGACGAGTCGCCGGAGATCGTCGACGCCTACGACCGGGCGCGGAGTGAAGTGATCTCGCTCCAGCAGGACGCCGGACTCGACCGCGTGGTCGAAGGGCAACTGCGCTGGGACGACATGCTCGCGCACCCGCTGACGGTCCACGAGAACGTCGAGACCGGCGGCATCGTGCGATACTACAACAACAACAACTTCTACCGCGACCCGACGGTCGTCGGCGAACTGACGCCCTCGGGCGACGTGGCGAGCGAACTCGACGCGGCGGCCGAGCAGACCGACGACCTGCAGGCCGTCCTGCCGGGGCCGTACTCGCTGTTCGACCTCTCGAACGACGACTACTACGGCGACGACGCCGACTTCCTGTCGGCACTCGCCGACTTCCTCGCGGGCGAGGTGGCCGAGTTCCCGAGCCACGAGACGCTGTTCCTGTTGGAGCCATCACTCGTCGTGAACCCCCCAGCCTCCGACGACCTGCACGCTCGCGCGAGCGAGGCAATCGACCGCGTGGCCGACGCGACCGACGCCGAGGTCGTCGTCCACACCTACTGGGGCGCGCTCTCGGAGAAGACCTACGCGCACCTGATGGACGCCGACGTGGCCGGCTTCGGCTTCGACTTCGTGGCCGGCGACCGCGAGCAGACGCTGTACAACTTAGACGAGTACGGCGCGAAGGACGCGGCCGCGTTCGGTCTCGTCGACGGCCAGAACACCCTCGTCGAGGACGCGAGTACGATCCGTGAGCGCGTCGACTGGGTCCAGGACCAGTTGGCCGTCGCCGAGTTCGACACCGTGTTCGTGACGCCGAACACCGAGACGTTCTACCTGCCGACGAACAAGTTTGAGGCCAAACTCGCGGCGCTCGCCGACGCCGTCGCGCCGACGGAGGTGGAAGCATGACACGATCCGACACCGACACCAGAGAGCAGTTCCGCCCGGACGACCACCCGACCGACCACTTCCTGCTGACGACCGTCGTCGGCAGTTATCCGAAGCCGAAGTGGCTGAACCGTGCCGACGAACTCGCCGAGGACGACGACTCGAAGTTCGACGCCGACGACCTACAGGAGGCCCACGACGACGCCGCCCGGTGTATCACCCACGAGCACGAACGCGCCGGGCTGGATACGGTCGTGGACGGCGAGATGCGCAGAAACGAGATGGTGGAGTTCTTCGCCCACCGCATCGACGGCTACGACTTCAACGGCCGCGTGAAGGTCTGGGGCCACAACTACTTCGACAAGCCCTCGGTCGTGGACGAGGTCGAGTACGACGAACCGTGGCTCGTGGACGAGTTCGAGTTCACCAGCGAGGCCGCCGAGAAGCCCGTGAAAGTACCGATCACCGGTCCCTACACGCTGGCTTCGTGGTCGTTCAACGAAGTCTACGACACCGAAGCCGACCTCGCGTACGATCTGGCCGACCTCGTGAACGAGGAGATCGAGAAACTGGTCGAGGCGGGCGCACAGTACATCCAGATCGACGAACCGGCACTGGCCACGACGCCGGACGACCACGCCATCGTCGGGGAGTGTCTGGAGCGCATCGTCGCCGGCATCCCGGAAGACGTCCGTATCGGCCTGCACGTCTGTTACGGCGACTACTCGCGCATCTACCCCGAACTGAACGACTACCCCATCGACGAGTTCGACGTGGAACTGTGCAACGGCGGCTACGAACAGATCGACGTGTTCACCGAACCGGAGTTCGAGCCGGATCTGGCACTCGGTGTCGTCGACGCCCACACCGCCGAGGTGGAGTCGGTCGCGGAGATCAAGGAGAACGTGAAGGAGGGGCTGAAGGTCGTGCCGCCGGAGAAACTGACGATCAGCCCGGACTGCGGGCTGAAACTGCTCCCGCGTGAGATCGCCTACGGCAAGATGGAGAACATGGTGAAAGCGGTTCGAGAGGTCGAGCAGGAACTGGACGACGGCGAGATCGACATCGCGCCGACGCCCGCGAAGGCGGACTGAGATCGGGCACCTCCGCGACTCTCGGCGACTCCCTGCGACTCGACGACATCACTTATTCGGCTCCGACACGTCCCAGCGCGTAGTGACGGTCCTCGCCCTGACGACGCTCCGCCGACCTGACCAGTTCGCCGACTGGTACCGGATCGGCGCGGACTACGTGCTCGAAGTCGCGGAGGGACTGGACCTCGCGCTCGGCGACTTCCCGACGCTGGCCGACGAGGCGACCGAGGCGATGCGCGCCGGGCGAACCGACGTACGCGCCGAACTCGCCCGTTCTATCGCGGCGGACCTGTACGCCGACGCCGCGTTCTGTGAGCCGTATCTGGAGTGGACGCCGCTGTGGTACGAACTCGCCCTGCTCGCCCCGGTGCGGTACGCCGACGCGCGACTGCGCCGAGTGGCGGGCCGGTACGCGAGCGACCTGGGCCACGTCTCGGTCCCGCAGTTCAGTCGACCGAAAGACGTGCTGGTCGGCGGTCGTCCGGCGTTCACGTCGGTGTCGGGCTTCAGGAATCGGTTTCTGTTCGCCGACGCTCTGCTCCACGTGGAGTGGTTCGTCCACGTCGCCCGCGAGTCGGGGATCGAGGTACCCGAGTCGCTGGTCGCCCGGACTCGCAGGGAGACGGTGGAGTGGTACGCCTCGGGTGCCGAGGACCCGGCAGCGTTGTCACCCGAGGTGCGCGAGTTCCAGCGACTGCTGTTCGCGGACGACCGGTGGGTGCGTCGAATCGACGAGGCGTACGAGTTGGACAGTGTGCTGTTCTCGATCTGGGAGCGGATTCTGCGAGAGGAACGGGAGCGATTGACTGGTTGAACGTCGGATGGTGGGAGATTCGTTCTCGGTCGTGTGAGTTCGTCTCGTCTCGTGAATTCGGCAGGACCGCAGACCGGGACTGCGACAGCACCGCACCTCGAACCTCCCCAGCCTCGGCAGACGCTCTCCGCACCGCCCGCGTCTGCCTCCCTCGCGCGTTCCTCGCGCGCCGATCGCAAAGACTGCACGGCGACAACTGAACTGAACGTCCGACTCACGACACACGCACCAGTCGGATGGGCTGGCGCGACCTCGTGTCGCGCCGACGGTCGCAGGGAGGCGCTCACGCTGAAAGCGACTGGTCCACCGGGTGTTGCGTGCGCCTTCACAGATTCCACCGGGTGGGACTGAAAGGGGCCGCGCTCTCGATTCCCTCCCGGACGACGTAAGCAGGGCGAGACCTCCGGTCTCGCCAGCAGACGGGCGAGGCTCGCCCGTCAGCACCGCAAGGAGGGAGAGCGAGATTGCTCGCTCGACCGACTGAGGAGCACAGCGAGTCCCGGAGGTCTTCGTGAGCCTGCGAACGAAGGCTCGGGAGAGCTTGCCTCTCCCGGTGGTCGAGAGCGCGGGGGATTTCACCTCGCGTCGTCACCGACCGATTCGACTGCGGTCGTGTCTCACGGAAACGTTCACCTACCGTCGTCCGCGACTATTCACGAATATAAAACAAGATACTCTAATATTCTTACATATAGCCGAGATCAGCCAACCGATCCGCAGTCGCCTCGTCCACGTCCACACCCTCGCCCTCCGCACCCTCGGCGCGACGCTTGTAGGCCGTGATCTCCTCGTCGAAGAACTCGGATTCCAGTTCCTCGACCACCCCACCGACATCCGACTCCACACGCTCCTGCCAGCAGGGACGACCCGGATCGAGGCGCACCCGAGACGACTCACCCAGCGAGTCCCACTCGATCTTCTCGGTTCCGTCGTACACACACCGGAGCATCCGGTTCCAGAACTCCGGATTCTCCGGGGGTTGGGCGATACTGCTCCCGATCAACTCTGCGGGGATGCGCTCGCGGGTCACGTCCGGTACCTCGTCGTGGGCCAGACCGACCAGCAGGTCGCCGAGTTGCAGGTGGGAGACGTACTCCGAGACGAGTGTGGTGTCGCCGCCGGGACCGCCCTCGGTCGTCCCGCCGTCCGGCATCTCCTCGTCGGACACGGCATCTTCCGGCGCGTTCACGACGTACAGTGGGACGTGGAGCAGGCCCTCCGAGAGACTGCTGTCGTGGCCGACGAGGTAGTCGTCCGCCGGGAAGCCGAGGTTCTCGCCGTGGTCGGCCGTGATCACGAACGTCGTCTCGTGGTCCGTGGCCGCCTGCACGTCGTCGATGAACTCGACGACCGTCCGGTCGAGGTAGTCGATGGCGGCGCGATAGAGACCGCGATGGTTCTCGACGTGCTCGCGGTTGCGCTCTAACCCCTCCGCTTTGTCGCGGTTCAACTCCCACTTGTCGTAGTCGGCGGTCGACCACGTGTTCGGCGCGTCGTGGAGCGACCGGTCGTACCCCCGGACGTGCCGCAGTGGAGCGTGGGCGTCCATGAAGTTCGTGAACATGAAGAACGGCTGTGGACACGACTCGGCGGTCTTGACGCCCTCGCGGGCGATGATGCTCGCGCCCTCGTCCAGCAGTTTCGGGACGGGGAGCGAGGCGAGTGCCTTGTCCAGTTCCACGGCCGCGCCGTTCAGGAAGCTCTCGATCGGGTGGTCGTGGGTCGCACAGGCCTTGGCGAAGGAGAGGAACTTCTTCGGTCCCTCACCCTTGTGCTCGTAGCCGAACCGCCCGACGTGGATCCCCTCCGGGAACCGGGAGTCCGGCGACACGTCACGGAAGTCGTCGAACATCCGGTCGAAGCCGAAGCCGGAGGAGGCGTAGACGTTCGCGGAGACGCCGGTGGTGTGGTGGTCCGGCAGGTCGGCGAGGAAGGTAGCTGACTCTGTGATGCCGGAGAAGTCGCGGTTGTGGTCGTGGACGCCGTGCTGGTGTGGCAACGCGCCGGTCATCATGCTCGCGTGGCTCGGAATCGACCACGAGGAGGCCGCGCGACACTGCTCGTAGGAGCGGTCCGCACGCGCCCGAATCCGGGGCGCGTGTTCGTCGAAGAAGTCCTTCCGGACCGTGTCCAGACAGATCAGGACGACGTTTCTCATCGCCACGACTGTCGGCTACGACCGGGATAAGTCTCGTGGGACGCGCTCGCCGGACGGGCCTCTCTGTCGTCGCTCGCCCGGCAGCGACCCCGACACTGACCCCGACATCGAGATCGACATCGACACGCGACCTTTACCACCCGCCGCCGCGAACCACCAGCGATGACCGGCGTCGTCTGTGTCACGGGCTGTGACTCCGGAATCGGCTACCTCACTGCGGTCGCCTTCCACCGGCGCGACTGGACCGTCTACGCGACCGGACTCGCGCCCGAGGAGACCGACCTGTCGGAGCGCGGGATCGAGACGCGTCGCCTCGACGTGACCGACGCGGCGGACACGGAGCGCGTGTTCGCGGAGATCGAGTCCGAGCACGGCCGACTCGACTGTCTCGTCAACGTCGCCGGTGTCGGCCACACCGGCGCGCTGGAGGCGACGACGCCCGACGATCTGCGCGAGATTCTCGACGTGAACCTCGTCGGCACCCACCGCGTCACGCGCGCCGCGCTCCCACTGCTCCGGGCGGGTGAGACTGCTGGCGGGAACGCGGGCAGAGTCGTCACGATCAGCAGCGTCGTCGGCCGGTACGCCTTGCCGGGACTCGGTGGCTACTCCGCCTCGAAACACGGGGTAGAGGGGTTGTCGGACGCCCTGCGCTGGGAGGTCGCCGACTCCGGTGTCCGGGTGGTTCTCGTCGAACCGCCGACCACGCGAACCGGCTTCGTCGACAGGGTGGAGAGCGACCTCGCCGAGTTGCTGGCGGGAGAGGGAGACGATACTGCCACCGCCGACGACCGAGACGGAACCGGGCGCTACGACCGACTGTATCGGATGCTCGACTGGTGGATCCCGCGACTGGCCGACGCGGGCGCGAGTCCGGCGGACGTCGCCCGCACGGTCGTCCGAGCGACCGAGACCCCGGACCCCCGGACACGCTACCCGGTCGGCGCGCAGGGATGGCTCCTCGCGCTTGGCAGCCACCTGCCCGGCCGGTTACAGGACCTCGGCTGGCGCGGGGCGACGTGGATCGCGGAGCGCAGGTGGCCGTAGCTCTCTGGACGTAGGCCCCTGCGAGACTGCGAGAGGGCCAGTCGGGAACTCAGTCCCGGACGGCCTGGAAGAACGCGACCGCGTAGCTCTGCTGGAAGGCCAGTAGGACGGTCGTGAGGACGAGCGTCATCGCGGAGATGATCACGACTTCGACGGGGCTGAACAGCGAGAGGCTACCGGCACCTGCACCACCGAAGCCGCCACCGGTCGGGGTCGTGCCGCCTGCGCCGGCACTCTGAATCTGGGAGAGGGTACGGCTCAACGTGAACGCTGTCACGGGTGCCGCCGCGATCAGCGCGACCCCGAAGGAGACGATAGAGTAGCCGACCGTCGGGAGGACGTTCGACCGGACGACGCCGTAGCTCCGCTTGAACGCCTCGATCACGTCGCGGTCCTCGGCGACGATGGCAACCGGGAAGAACTGGATCAGCACCATCACGACGAGGTACGGGAGGACCGCGAACAGCAGGAACGCAACGAAGACGAGTCCCAGCGACCCGAGGAGCGCCCCGGGATCGAGTCCACCCTCGGAGATGGCCCCCGCGCCGCCGATGCCGACGACGAACGCGACGATGCCGAACAGGAAGACGACGATCCCGAAGGCGAACTGGATCGCCGTTCTGAGGAGAGTTCCGAGCAGGAGGGGAACGTAGTTCTCCTTGCCCTCACGCGTCAGCGTGCCGAAGGCGGTGCCGTCGGCCTGCGCCTCGATCGCCATCCCGATCAGACCGGCGAGGAGGAACGGCGTGATGAAGTACGTGACGAGTTGGAGGAGCGTCGGGGCCAACGGGATGCCGAGCAGACTCAGTGCGCTCTGGGGGAGCGTCACGAGTCCGATCAGGAACGATGCGACGAACAGGACGGGGTTGCTCACGAGACTGCCGAGGGCAGTTCGGAGGGAACTGAGCACTGCCATATCGCTACTGACAGAAAACGGACGGATAAAGCTGTCTGTCGGTGGTCGACAGTCCGCCGTGTCGCGGTTCCTCGCGTCTCGGAGTCGGGTGACTCGTCAGACCGGCCGCCCGCCCTCGGAGGTGCCCAGCAGGAGCGCCCCGGCGGACATCCCGATTGCGGCGAGAACGACCAGCGCGGCCGGAATACTGTTGCTCACGCCCGTTCCGAGCAGGATCACACTGCTGACGAGCAACAGTCCGGCCCCGCCAGCGACTTTCTTCGTATCGACTGCCATACCCGAGACTCGGCAGGAGAGGCGTTTATAGCTTTCTTTCTTTCGTGTCGTGTGTTGTCTATTGACACTCGACACGATCGATCACGATCCGAAGCCCTAACCACGGGCGCGGGGAATCGCGGAGTATGAGCGAGGAGCGAGCGGATCGGAATGAGCGCGAGGACCCTGCGGATCGGGCGGAGAGCGACCTCGGGCCACTCCGGACCGTCGCGGACTACCAGTTCGGGCGGGGCGCGGGAGCGGCGCTGTTCCCCACCGGCGAGGCGTTCGACATCGAGCGATCCACGAGTGGCCGACCGCGACAGGTGAAAGCCGACGAGGGACGACTCGTGACCTACACGACCGACGGGCGATTCACCCTCGGACTCGCCGGTGGTGCCCGACTCTGTTCGGCGCTCGAGGCCCCGGCGAACCGGGTGGTCGTCGGCGACGAGAGCGAACCGTTCGTCCGCGACGGGAAGAATACCTTCGCCAAGTTCGTCGACGAGGTCGATCCGGCGATCCGACCGGGCGACGAGGTGGCTGTCGTCCACCACAATGGCGATCTGCTGGCCGTCGGTCGTGCCGAACTGTCCGCCGACGCGATGCTCGACTTCGACACCGGGATGGCCGTGAAAGTCCGGGACGGCGCAGGAGAGCGAGACGACTGAGACGACCGAGACGACCGAGACGATGACCGGAAAGTAGTTCTGCTCACGTCACAGGTGCCAGTCGGGTGGGCTGGCGCGAGTTCATCTCGCGCACTTCGGCGGCGTGAGGCCGCCTCAGGCAAGCCGACGGTCGCAGGTAGGCACTCGCGCTGAAAGCGACTGGTCCACCGGGTGTTGCGGGCGCCCCCGCAAAATCGCCGGGTGGGACTGAACGGGGCCGGCCGGTCGATCCTCCCCCGACGACGCAAGCACCGGAAGGAAGGCGAGCCGGCTTGCCGTCTCGCCTGACTGAGGAGCACAGCGAGTCGCGGGAGGTCGAGCGGCCGGGGGCTTTCACCCCTCGTCGTCAACAACACATTCGGCAGAATCTACGTCTGAGACTGACTCGCCGACAACAGCCCGACAGGACGCTCTATATCCAGCCGTCTTCGACCAGCAGTTCCCCGTTCAGCACCGACGCACCGGCCGCCCCCCGGATCGTGTTGTGCGCGAGGCAGTTGTACTTCACACCCTCGTCCGTCGCCTGGATCCCGCCGGCACAGATCGCCATCCCGTCGCCGCGCTCCCGGTCCAGTCGCGGCTGGGGCCGCATCGGATCCTCGAAGACGTGGATCAGTTGCTCGGGGGCGCTCGGCAGGTCGACGCCGGGGTAGTCGCGCATCGCCGCCGCGATGTCCTCGGCGTCCGGATCCTCGGTCAGATCGGCGAAGACGTTCTCCAGGTGGCCGTCGAGCGTCGGAATCCGGTTGCAGGAGGCCGTCACGTCCGCGCCGTGGAGCGTGACCTCGGCCCCGTCGAAGTCGCCGAGCAGTTTGCGGGACTCGGACTCCATCTTCTCCTCCTCGCCGCCGATGTGCGGGATGGCGTTGTCGATGATCTCCATCGAGGTGACACCCGAGTAGCCCGCACCCGACACCGCCTGCAGGGTCGAGACGCTGACGCGTTCCAGTCCGAACTGGTCGAGCGCCGCGAGCGTCGGGACCATCGTGATCGTCGAGCAGTTCGGGTTCTTGATGAGCGCGCCGTCCCAGCCGCGATTCTCGCGCTGGACCTCGATCAGTTCGAGGTGGTCGGCGTTGATCTCCGGAATCGTGAGCGGGACGTCCGGGGCCATCCGATCGTTCGAGGAGTTCGAGGAGACGACGTAGCCCGCCTCCAGGAAGTCGGGTTCGACCGCTGCGGCGACCGAGGAGGGCAGCGAGGAGAAGAGCAGATCGACGTCGTCCGGGACCGCCTCGGGCGTCGTCGCACCGACGGTCATCTCCGCGACTGCGTCCGGGATCGGCGTGTTGACGCGCCACTTCGCGGCGTCGCGGTACGTCTCGCCCGCACTCGACTCGCTGGCGGTGAGGGCCGCGATCTCGAACGTCTCGTGGTCGTCCAACAACTGGATGAATCGCTGCCCGACCGCGCCCGTCGCACCGAGGATACCGACTCGTACTGACATTGGCTCTCATCTCCGTCGCACGCGCTTAAGCCGGTTTGGATTGGCGCAGGGTTGCCCGCAGAGTCGCCGACTGCTGGACGGAACACCCGTAGAACTGCCGCCTCACCACGAAGGGCTAAGTGGGTCGGGGTCAGTCGTCGTAGTATGCCAGCCGACGAGGTAGACTTCGACGTGTCGCTGCGGGACGGTCGGACAGAGATCACGCTGGAGGGCCAACAGGACGCCATCGTCGTCGTCCGCTCCGAGTCGGGCGAACGCATCTACCTCCCGCCGGACGGCTTCGAGGAGACGCCGACGACGCAGGGTGAGAGTCCCTACGAGGGTGTCCGCTCGGAATCGTCGTACCAGCGTGCAGAACAGAGCCCCTACGAGTCGAGCCAGCAGAGCAGTTACGGGGCGGGCAGGAACTCGCCGGGCATCCACCCGACCCGCACCGGGTACCGTATCGTCCACCCCGAACCAGTCACCGACCTGCGCCTGCTCCGGGCCGACTGAGTCGCTACTCCTCGACTGCGCCCTCTGCGTCGGTCGCCTGTCTCGCGTCTTCGCCGGTCTCGTCTCCACCAGACTCCCGCTCTGCCATCACGCGTTCGTACACCGCGAGGTTCCCGTCCACGCAGTCGTCCCAGGTGAACGGGTCGTACTCAGGCGCGCCGTCCATCGCCAGCGCCTGCCGGATCCCCCACGCGATCGAGTCCGAGTCCGGTTCGACCTCGACCAGGGCGTTCTCCGGGAGGACCTCCGCGACGCCACACTCGGTGGCGACGACCGGCGTCCCGACCGAGAGCGCCTCCGTGATCGTGATCCCGAACGGTTCCGCGAGCGACGGCGAGACGAACACGTCGGCGGCGGCGTAGTAGTCGCCCAGTTCCGCCTCGGGGATGAAGCCGGGGAACCGAACGCGGTCTTCGATTCCGAGGAGTTCGGCGAACAGTTTCAGTTGCGGCGAGAGGTGGCCCTTCCCGCCGAGGACGAGCGTCACGTCCCGGTCGAGGATCTTCGTCATCGCGTACATCAGGTGTTCGATCCCCTTCTGGTGGGTGTGGCGACCGACGAAGAAGATCATCTCGCCGTCGATGCCCAACTCGGCGCGAACGTCGCGGTCGGTGGTCTCACACGAGGAGAAGCCGTTGTAGATGACCTCGGACTCGCCGCCGTACTGCTCGTGGAGGTTGCCGGCGAGCAGTTCGCTGACGGAGATGAGGTAGTCGGCGTTCTCGACGATCCGGCGTTCGGTCTCGACCTCGCGCTGAGGCGGGTCGACGTTCCGGTCAGAGGAGAGCGAGTGGAACGACGCGACCCACGTCACGTCGTTGTTCCGTTTCGCGCGCAGGCCCGGCCCGTAGCCGAACCAGTCGTGGGTGTGGATGATCTCGTGGTCCGCCGCGCGTTCGGCGAAGGTCTCCGAGAGTCGCCCGATCCGGGTGATGATGTCGCCTTCGCCGGTCGGGACGCCGACGACGTTCTCACGGTCCGGCGCGTACTCCTCCGGGAGGACGAGTTCGACGTCCACTCCGCGACGCTCCAGTCCCTCGAACAGTTCGCCGACGTGTACGTCGAGGCCGCCCGTGACGTTCGGTGGGAACCCCCACCCCAACAGCAGGACACTCGGAGTCATATACTGTGAGGATATCCCACACCGACCACTTAACGCTGTCCGTGACGGCGACTGACCACGACCGGACGCCGACCGCGACCACACGCCGACCCCCACCGGACGCCGACTGCGACCACACGCCGACCCCCACCGGACGCCGACCGCGACCGCACTGCCACCGATAGTCAGCACTCCGACAGTCACCGGCGGTCCGCGCCGACCGCCAGAACACGACGGAGACCTGTCGCGTCGGCGAGAATATTCCGGGACACCGGTGACTGGAACCGGCCGTCGGACTTAAGAGAAATGCCGCAGAGACGTAGCTATGGTCTCTGTGCCGTCCTCCGAGAGAGGACGGGATACAGAGCCAGCGACCGATAGTTCTCGACAGACCCCCGAGGAATCGGCCTCGACCCTCACGCCTGCCGTCCGCCACGAAGTCCTCGTCAACGACCGGCGGCGCGCTATCGTCGAACTGCTCGACGACGAGACGACGCTGCGCACCCTCGCGGACGAAGTGGCCCGCGTCGAAGCCGGCGGTGGCGACCCCGACCGGAAGACGCGTCAGAGCGTCTACATCACGCTCCACCAGTGCCACCTCCCGAAACTCGACGAGTTCGGCGTCGTCACCTACGACGCCGACCGCAAGCAGGTCCGGCCCGCCGCCGGGTTGTGGGCGATTCGGGCGTACCGCGACCGGATCGCCGAGTACACGACACGGCGGCAGGAGGCGGTCTCTCCGCTCCCCTACGCCGGTCTGGGGCTCCTCGGCATCGGCGGTCTGCTCGCGGGTGCGGCCGGCGTCGCACCGACTGCGTCGTGGGTCGTCGCGGCCGGTGCCTTCCTCGGAGTCGCCGGACTCGCCGGGCGGGCAGTCTGGTCGGAGCGACGAGGGTGACCGCCGAGCGGTGGCGGCGACCCACCGCCGGACGAGTTCCCGACCGAGGGCCGAGGCTCGCACCCGACGGAACTTCCGAAGAACGACAGAGGACCCGAACGACGACAGAGAACCCGAACGACCACACGACCCCCGATACGACCACACGACCCCCGATACGACCACACGACCCCCGATACGACCACACGACCCCCGATACGACCACACGACCCCCGATACGACCACACGACCCCCGATACGACCACACGACCCCCGATACGACCACACGACCCCCGATACGACGGGACGGCGGACGCTCACCCCGCCTGTGGATTTATTGTCGCGCCGCCCTACTACACCACCACTCGTGGGGACTTCACACTCGACTTCGACGCTGGGGAGGGATCGCAGATGGCACTGATCGAGTCACACCACTGGCCACCGCTGCTCGCGGCCGTCGTGACGCTGATCGCCTGCAACGCAGTCGCCTACTGGCAGGGACTCATCGTCTTCTCGACGATCGCCGCAGTGCCGGTCGCGATCGGCGCGTTCTGTGCGGTCAACTACGTCCTGAACGGCGAGTACCTGCCGAAGACCGCACCGCCGGAGTGATCGCCCGTGGGTGAGCGACTCACCGTCGTCGCCAGCGACGGCGGTGACCACGGACTGGTCGCGGTCGCCCCGGCGACACTCGACGCACTGGGACTCGGACCCGGCGACCCCGTCTCGCTCGCCGGCGGCCGCGAGACCGTCGGGCGGGTGACGCCGGACGACGCGGTGCCGGTCGACGCGGTGGGACTCTCGGCGACGATGCGGCGCAACGCGGGCGTCTCGACCGACGAGCAGGTCGAAGTCTCGCCGACGAGCGTCGAACCGGCCCGGAGCGTCACGCTCGCGCCGATCCAGACGCTGACGATCAAAGGCGGCGAGTCTGCGCTCTCCCGGACGCTCTCCGGGTCGCCGATCCGGGTCGGAGACCGCGTGCAGGCCCGCCTGCTCGACGGTGCACTCACCCTCCCGTTCCGGGTCGTGGCGACCGACCCGTCCGGTCCGGTGCGCGTCGGCGACGAGACGACCGTGACGGTCCGGGACAGGCCGGCCGAGGAGTTGGACGACCTCGTCGAGATTCCCCCGGTGCGATACGACGACGTGGGCGGACTCGACGCCGAACTCCGGCAGGTCCGCGAACTGGTCGAACTCCCGCTGGTGCGGCCGGAACTGGTCGGCGACCTCGGGCGACGACCGGCGGACGGTGTCCTGCTGTACGGCCCCTCGGGTGCCGGCAAGAGCCTGCTGTGGCAGGCGCTGGCGACCGAGAGCGAGGTGGACGTGCTCCCGGTGCCGCCCTCGGCACTGCTCGGCCGGAGTACCGAGTCGGCCATCGAGCGCCTGCGGGAGGTCGGGCGGGAGGCGGCAGACAGCGCGCCCGCAGTGGTCGTGCTCGACGACATCGACAGCGTGGTGCCGGACGACGAGGACACCACGACCCGCCGACTGCTGTCGGGCGTGCGGGATCTGCTGGACCGGATCGCACGCACCGACGGCGTGGTCGCGCTCGGGACCGCCCGGAGTGCCGACGACGTCCACAGTTCGCTGCGGCGCGGTGGCCGCTTCGACCGGGAGATCGAACTCGGTGCGCCCGACCGGGCGGGTCGACGCGAGATTCTGTCGATCCAGACGCGCGGAGTTCGACTCGCCGACAGCGTGGACCTCGACGACGTGGCTGAGCGAACCGGCGGCTATCTCGGGGCCGACCTTGACGCGGTGGTCCGGGCGGCGACCGGCGCGGCGCTCTCGCGACTCGGCGGCGTCGACCTGCTGGCGGGCGACGCCGGAGCCACGCCGGGCGAGACGCCCGCGTTGACCTCGGCGGACTTCGACGCGGCACTGACGGCGGTCGGGCCGAGTGCGATGCGGTCGGTCCGTGTCGAGGTCCCGAACGTCTCCTACGACGACATCGGGGGACTCGCGGAGGCGAAGCGGGAACTGATCCGGGCGGCCGAGTGGCCGATCCGGCACCCGGACCTGTTCGAGCAACTCGGCGTGACCGCGCCGAAGGGCGTGTTGCTGTACGGACCGCCCGGCACCGGGAAGACGATGCTCGCGCGGGCGGTGGCGACCGCGACCGAGGCGAACTTCATCCCGGTGAAGGGACCGGAACTGCTGGACAAGTTCGTCGGCGAGTCCGAGAAGGCGGTTCGGGAGGTGTTCGAGCGCGCCAGAGCGAACGCGCCGGCCATCGTCTTCTTCGACGAGATCGACGCCCTGACGCCGGAGCGTGGCGACTCCGACGCCGACGCGCCGGAGCGTGTCGTCTCACAGCTGTTGACCGAGTTAGACGGACTGGAGCGACTGTCGGACGTGACGGTCGTCGCGGCGACGAACCGGCCGGACCGCATCGACCCGGCACTCCTGCGGCCCGGTCGACTGGAGCGACTGGTGGAGGTGCCGGTCCCGGACGAGGAGGCGCGGGCGGCCATCTTCCGGGTCCACACGCGGAACGTGCCGACGACGAACCTGAACTTCGAGGCGCTGGCCCGCGAGACCGAAGGGTTCACCGGGAGCGACATCGAGGCGGTGATCCGGGAGGCGTCGCTGCTGGCGATGGAGGCGTACCTGTCGGCGGAAGGCGGCGAGACGCCGCCACTGCGAGTCGAGGCCAAGCACCTGCGCGAGGCGCTGGACGCGGCCCGCCCCTCGATCACCGAGTCGATGCGGCAGTACTACGACGGGTTGTCGGAGGAACTCGCGCGCTGAATCGGCGACGAGGACGATCCGGGACTCGACTACATCGACGCCGCCAGCGCACCGCACCAGCACTGCTGGCCCACCGCATCAGCACCCTCAGCCCACTGCACTTCGACACCCCGGAATCCGAGAGGACGCGATCTGCTGGCGACCCGACCCGAATCGTGTCCGAGCGACGGCGAGGACCGATTCGCCGTCCGCGTCGCCAGCAGTCGGGGAGGCGTGGGGGTACTGCGACTGCCGGGTTCCCCCGCGCGATCACCGACCTGTCGACCCCACTCGACGCGCTCGGCAGACGATCACCCACGGGACACGACGGGCCACCGGGTCGGGGCACACTTACGGTCACGACGCACGTCCAGCCAGCCATGCAGTGGGACACGATCACCCTCGACATCGACGACGACGCGATAGCGACCCTCACCGTGGATCGGCCGGAGCGCCTGAACGCGCTGAACGTCGAGACGCTGGAAGCGATCGAAGATGCCCTCACAGAGGCCGAGGCGCAGGACGCTCGCGTGCTGATCCTCACCGGCGCGGGGGAGAAGGCGTTCGTCGCCGGCGCGGACATCGGCTACATGCAGGACCTCACGACACCGGAGGCGCAGGCCTACGCCGAACTCGGCCACCGGGTCGCCGACGCCATCGAGTCCTTCCCCGGCGTCACGATCGCCGCGATCAACGGCTACGCCTTCGGCGGCGGGTGTGAACTCGCGCTGGCCTGCGACCTGCGGGTCGCCTCCGAGCGCGCCGTCCTCGGACAGACCGAGATCGACCTCGGTATCGTGCCGGGGTGGGGCGGCACCCAGCGACTGACGCGACTCGTCGGCGACGAGACCGCCCGCAGACTGATCTTCTTCGGGGAGCGCGTGGACGCCTCCGACGCGAACGAACTCGATCTCGTCGGCGAGGTCGTCGCACACGACCAACTCCACGACCACGTCCGCGACATGGCCACGGAACTGGCCGCGAAACCGGCCGTGGCGCTCCGGACCGCGAAGGAGGCGCTGAATCAGGTTCACGAGACGCACCAGCACGCCGGACTAGCCTACGAGCGCCGGGCGTGGGCCGGCCTGTTCGGTACGCACGACCAGCGCGAGGGGATGGCGGCGTTCGTGGAGAAGCGCGATCCCGAGTTCGAGTAGAGGCCAGCGCAGGGTCTTTTCAATCTTCGTAGCGTGAGTCGAGTCGTGATCGAGCACCTCCGTCAGTCGCTCCGTGCCCGCGTGGCGGCGAACTTCGTGGTCGCCGTGGTGGTCGGGTTCGGCGTCGCGCGACTCGTCGGTGAACCGACCGCGAGCGCACTCGTGACGAGTGTCGGCGTCGGCATCGGGGTCGTCGTCGCCGTGCTGTTCGTCGGCCGTGACGAGGGCGAGAACTGAGAGCACTCCTGCCTCGCGTGTCACGCCACACCGTACCGCGGTCGGTCGGTTCGGAAAGGGATTTACGCGCCAGCACGCCACCGAGAGGTAATGGCCTACAAGATCGGACTCGTCGGCAAACCCTCTGTCGGCAAGTCCACCTTCTTCAACTCTGCGACGATGAACGACGTGCCGGAGGGTGCCTACCCCTTCACGACGATCGACCCCACGGTCGGGGAAGCCTACGTCCGCGTCGAGTGTGCCGCCCCGGAGTTCGACGAGACCTGCACGCCCGACACCGGCTACTGCGCCGACGGGACGCGGTACGTCCCGGTCAAACTCGTGGACGTGGCGGGGCTGATCCCCGGCGCACACGAGGGGAACGGCCTCGGCAACCAGTTCCTCACCGACCTCAACGAGGCCGACGTGTTGATCCACGTCGTGGACTTCTCCGGGCAGACCGACGCCGAGGGTGAACCCACCGAGGGCCACGACCCCCGCGACGACATCGACTTCCTGGAGGAGGAGTTGGACCAGTGGTATCTCGAGATTCTGGAGAAGGGGATCGAACGCTACCGCTCCGGCTACCACGGGACCGAGAAGGACATCGAAATCGAACTCGCCGAGCAGATGTCGGCGTTCAAGACGAACAAGGACGAACTCAAGCGATTCATCCGGCGTGTCGGCGTCGGGTTCGACCCCGACGAGTGGGACGAGTCCGACCGCCTCGACCTCGCCCGCGAGATTCGCAAGGAGACGAAACCCATCGTCATCGCGGGCAACAAACTCGACACGCCCGAGGGACAGGCGAACTACGCCGAGATCACCGACGATCCGGAGTACGACCACCTGCCGATCGTCCCCGCGAGCGCCCACGCCGAGAAGGCGCTGAAGAACGCCGCCGAGGCCGGTGTCGTGGACTACGACCCCGGCGACAACGACTTCGAGATCACCGGCGACGTGAGCGACGGTCAGCGCGAGGGCCTCGAACAGATCGAGTCGTTCGTGACCGAGTACGACGGCACCGGCGTCCAGCAGGCCTTAGAGACTGCACTGTTCGACACGCTCGGCGTCATGGCCATCTTCCCCGGCGGGGCCGAGTCGATGGGCGACGAGCAGGGCCGAGTCATGCGTGACTGCTTCCTGCTCCCCGAGGGAGCGACGACCGAGGAGTTCGCCCACCACCTCCACTCCGACATCGGCGAGGGCCTGCTCCACGGCATCGACTGCCGGAGCAAGCGCCAACTCGGCGGGGACCGCACGCTGCACCACCGCGACGTGGTCGAACTGGTCTCGACGAACTGACTGCGCCTCGCCGCTCCGATCTCCGCCGTCTCGACTCCCGCTGGCACCGCCGACTCCGGAACCTCTTTGCCGCCGTCGGGCCAAGCCGGCGGTATGACAGACGGTGCCCTCGACAGCGAGGTCCTCGACAAGTACCGCGAGGCGGGCGACATCTGGCGAACCGTGATCGACGAAGCCGCCGACATGATCGAACCGGGCGTCACCCACCTCGACGTCGCGGAGTACGCCGAGTCCCGCGTCGAGGAACTCGGCGGCGGCCACGCCTTCCCGGTGAACATCTCGGTCGACGAGGAGGCCTCCCACGCCACGCCGGCCAGAGACGACGAGACCGAGTTCGCCGAGGGTGAACTCGTCTGTCTCGACATCGGTGTCCACGTCGACGGCTACATCGCGGACGCGGCCGTGACGGTCGACCTCGGCGACCACACCGAACTCGTCGAAGCGGCCGAGGAGGCTCTCGACGCCGCACTCGACGCGATGGGACCGGGCGTCGAGACCGGCGTCGTCGGCAGAGAGATCGAGGAGGTCATCCGGGGCTACGGCTACACGCCCGTCCTCAACCTCTCTGGCCACGGCGTCAAGCAGTTCGACGCGCACACCGAACCGAGCGTCCCGAACCGTGGCGTCGAGCGCAGTGTCGAACTCGAACCCGGACAGGTCGTCGCGGTCGAACCGTTCGCCACCGACGGACGCGGGAAGGTCGGCGAAGGGTCGAAAGAGGAGATCTTCGAGATCCAGCGCGAGCGGTCGGTCCGGAACCGACAGGCACGACAGGTCTTAGAGCAGATCACGAACGAGTTCGACGGGCTTCCCTTCGCGGAACGCTGGCTCGACTCGCCGCGTGCCTCGATGGCGCTCCGCCGACTGAAGCAGAACGGGATCGTGAAGGGCTATCCGGTGTTGAAAGAGGAGGAGGGCCGGTACGTCAGCCAGGCGGAACACACCGTCGTCGTCACCGAAGACGGCATCGAGATTCTGACAGCGTAGACGGCGGCCGCGGCTCGTCAGCGATCTCTCCTCGGTTCCGATACACGGTCCGACGTGCAGGCTGCCGTCGCTAGTGCTCCATCGGCGCACGGACGGCGAACGTCCCGCGAGAATCAGGCGTTGTTCATGCGCTGTGACTGCTCGTCACCACAGCGCTGGCAGGTTGCGACCCGGTACGGCTCACGCGAGAACTGTGCGTTCTTCTGCTTCGCACTCTCCGTGCGGATCTCCACGTGTACGTCGTGGTGGGTCTCGGTGCCACAGCGCTCACACGGTTCCGTCATCCGGTCGAGATCGGTCGGTTTCGTTGCCATCGTCACCTGCACCTTGCGGCGAGATGTGAATAAAAACCCCCTTTCGTTCCACCCGTTTCCGACCGTTCATCGCAAGACGAGAGTACGATCGGCTCTCTCACGAGACGAGAGACGACGAGACTGTTCAAAGAGCGCTCTCGACTCTCATAATTCGGCTTAATTCGGTGAACGGCCACAGTCTTTATATACTACTTTGTTTGCAGTTCTGTTCAGCGCCCCACGCCGTGAAGAATCGTGTCGTTTGGCGGTCTGGCGTCGGAGTCGCCCACGTCCGCGGTCGACGTCGTCACCTCGTGTCGTCGTCGTCACGGTACACCTATGCCCGGGCCGTGTGTCGCGGGTGACATGGATCAGCTGTTCGCACCGTGGCGCATCGAGTGGGTCGAACGCGACGGCGAGGACGCCATCGACGGCTGTCCGTTCTGTGTCATCCCCGACCGTGACGCGGACCGCGAGCACCTCCTGCTCGCCGAGAGCGAACACACGGTCGTCCTGTTGAACAACTACCCCTACAACCCCGGCCACGCGATGGTCATCCCGCGCCGACACACCGGCGACTGGGTCGACCTGAGCGAGGCGGAACTGCTCGACCACGCGAAACTCAAACGTCGGACGCTCTCTGCACTCCGGAGCGCCTTCGCGCCCGACGGCTTCAACGTCGGCGAGAACCTCGGCGGGGCAGCGGCCGGGGGGTCGATCGACGACCACCTGCACACCCACGTCCTCCCGCGCTGGTCGGGCGACACCAACTTCATGCCGGTCGTCGGCGACACGAAGGTCGTCGTGGAGGCGCTGGACGACACCTACGCGAAACTCCACGAGGCGTTCGCCGAGCAGGACGGCGTGACGGTCGCGGACGGCGAGACCGCAGTACAGATCGACTGAGCGAACGCGACTCGCCGCCGGCCTCGGAGGCTGCGACCCGACGCCGAACGCCTTTTCCTGTCCGGTGCCGAAGCGGCGAGCGATGGATCGCCAGTCGGCCGTCAGGCGCGTGGGGTTCGTGATCCTCGCGGTCAACCTCGCGCTGGTGGCGGCGAAAGCGGGCGTCTGGTACGCGACCGGCAGTCTCGCCGTCGGGTCCGAGGCCGTCAACAGCCTCGCGGACTCGGTCTACTCGCTGTTCGTCCTCGCGGGACTGTATCTCACGACCCGACCGCCGGACTTCGAACACCCCCACGGTCACGAGCGCATCGAACCGTTCGTCTCGCTCGTCATCGCGGTCGGGGTCATCGGCGCGGGGTTCGCCATCCTCTACCAGTCGGTGACGACCGTCCTCTCGGGTTCCTACGGTGTCTCTGCCGGGACCGCCGGGATCGCGGTACTCGCCGGGTCGGCGGCCGCGAAGTACGCGCTCTACCGGTACTGTCTCCGGGTCGGCGACGAACACAACTCCCCGGCACTCGTTGCGACCGCGAAGGACAACCGGAACGACATCCTGACCGCCGGTGCGGCGCTGATCGGGGTCCTCGGCGCGTCGGTCGGCGTCCCCGTCCTCGATCCGCTGGCCGCCGGTGTCGTCTCGTTCGGCGTGCTGTACACCGGCTACGAGATCACGCGCGACAACCTGAACTACCTCATCGGAACCGCACCGCCGGAGGAACTCCGCGCCGAGATCGTCCGCCGAGCCCTCGCACACCCGGACGTGCGGGGCGCACACGACGTGATCGCCCACTACGTCGGGCCGGAGGTGGACGTGAGTCTCCACATCGAGGTGGAAGGCGACATGACACTCCGGCAGGCCCACGACATCGAGACGGGCGTCGTGGAGTCGATCCGGGCGATGCCGGAGGTCGACGACGTGTTCGTCCACATCGACCCGAAGGAGTTGGACGAGTGGAAGGAGGACCCGGAGACGGATCGGCTGGCGGGGATCAGACCGGACGGCGAGGGCGAGGAGGGGTCGTGAGTGGCCGTCGCGGGCGTCTCGTGCGACGACTGCTCAACAGGCCTGCCCGGTCAGGGCGAGGCGGACACAGCCGAGGTAGGGTGCGCCGACGGTCGCTTTCGACTGGATCCAGGCGTCCTTCACCGGCGGAGCGCGCCGGATGGCCTGGTCGTAGGTCGGGTTTGCGTCGCCTTTCGTGATGTAGCCGGCGTTCGGGGCCGGACAGTTGGCGAGTTCGGCACAGGACTCGACACCGGTCGGGAGTGCGCTCCGGTTCGCCTCGTCGTACCAGTTCTCGCCGGCCTCGACGTGGAACATCGCCCGGTGGATGATCGGCGACCCGCGTCTGTCCGGCGGGGCGTAGACCACCACGTCGCCGCGCATCCCGAAGCGTTCGTAGCCCTGCGAGGCGTCGCGGGTGACGACGCCGCCGTCGGTCGCGGCCGGGGCGGTGTAGCGTTCCGGGCCGGTGACGAAGATCAGATCACCCTTGCTCATGTGGGGTTCCATGCTCCCGCTCTCCACGGCGACCATCGGGGGCCAGACCCCGCTGAGGGCGAAGAGGACCGCGCCGACGAGGAGGACGGTGCCGACCGTCTCGGCGAGGTCGCGCCAGAGGGGCTTCTGCTCGTCGTCTCCCATCGTCGGAGGGTTTCGGGCGACAGACCTGTATCTTTCGATGCACTCGATTGGAACGGAAACGCGGTGTCGCTGTCGTGATGCCGATCGTCACGTCCGGTACGTGGCACGGGCCCGCGACAGCGAAGCGACCGCAACCGCCACCGCCCGTCTCGTCCGGACCACCAACCCACTCGGTCGCATCCGAGAGCGAAACACATCCCTCCCACCGCCACGAACCCGGAGTCAGATGCTCACCTCGGTCACGGTCCCGGTCGAGACGCGCGCCCCCGGCGGCACCACCAACGCCTACCTCGTCGGCCAGACCGACACACTGCTCGTCGATCCACCGGCGCGCAGTCCGGCCCTCGACGGCGCGGTCGGCGACCACGACGTCCAGCACCTCGCGGTCACGCACACTCACCCGGATCACGTCGGGGCAGTCGCCGACTACGCCCGTGAGACCGACGCGACCGTCTGGTGCCGGCGCGGCCGCGAACGGCGGTTCCGGGAGGCGACCGGCGTCGGCCCGGACCGGACGTTCGCGGAGGGGACGACCATCCCGAGCGACCCGCCGGTGACGGTCCTCGACACGCCCGGCCACGCACCCGATCACGTCGCGTTCGCGTTCCAGCAGTCGGACACCAACGCGAGTGCGACGCGGTCGGGGCCGACGGCCACGGAGATACTCGTCGGCGATCTCGCGGTCGCCGAGGGGAGCGTGGTCGTCGGTGCACCGGAGGGTGACGTGCGGGCCTACTGCACCGCCCTGCGCCGCCTCCTCGCACGGGACGCCCGACGACTCCACCCCGGGCACGGGCCGACGATCTCCGACCCCCGAGCGACCTGCACTCGCCTGCTTGCCCACCGGCACGACCGCGAGCACCGGATCGAGTCTGTGATCCGAGGCGGTGCGCGGGACATCGACGCGGTGCTCGACGCGGCCTACGAGAAGGACCTGACCGGCGTACGTGATCTGGCTCGCGCGACCGTGATCGCGCACGTCGAGAAACTCGCCCGCGCCGGGCGGATCGAGTGGGACGCCGACTCGGAGCGCGTCGCCCCGGCGTGACGCGGGACACAGGACACGCGGGATTTCACCCGACGCGCTTTTCGCTCTCCGACCCCCAGCACCGGGCGTGCAGAGTCTCGACGCGGAACTCGCCGAAGCCCGCGAGTTGGACACCGACAGCCTCGCGGACGCGATCCAGTCCATCGGCTTCGAGTGTACGCGCTGTGGCGCGTGTTGCAAGGGGTACGATCCAGCCGACACAGGAGGCGAGCAAGCGAACGACGGCGCGGGAGGCGAGGAGAGGAGAGACGACGCGGGAGGCGAGGAGAGGAGAGACGACACGCGTCGGGAAGACTCGGCGTCGTCCGACGCGGACTGTCACGACGACCGCGAACCCCACACCGCGACCGTCTTCCCGGACGAGGTTCGGGACCTCCGGGCCGCGACCGACTACGACTGGCGGGACGTGGCCCGGCCGATGCCCTACGGCCTGCAGGAGGTCGACGGCGAGCAGACTGGCGAGACCTTCGAGTGGGCACTGCAGACCGACGCCTGCGGCGACTGTACCTTCTACCGCGAGAGCGACGACGGGACCGGTGCCTGTGCGGTCCACGAGGACCGACCACTGATCTGTGAGACGTACCCCTTCAGCGTCGCACTCGGCGGGACCGCTCAGCCGATGGGCGAGGCGGTGGACGAGGCGGGGCAGGTCCGCGCGCACGAGTGCGAAGGACTGGGCCGAGACATCTCTCGCGAGAACGCCGAACAGTTGGCGGCGGCGCTGAAGGAGCGTGCCGTCCGTGAGATCGAGGAGGCGATCGCGGTCCGAGACGGCTACCGGCCGGTCGAGACGGAGGCGGGCGAGGTCGTCGTCCACGACTCCGAGGGTGCGAAGCGACCGGATGGGTCGGCGTTGTAGTGGGCCACCGGCAGCACCGACGTCGCGGGCAGTCGGCCCCGAAACCCCAAGTCTCGGCCACGTTCCTCCGGCGGTACACCTTTAACGATTCGCACCACACAACGAATGGAGGTCTACACGTTGGAAATCTCAGATGAACTCCTGTGTCTGTTCAGTGCGGACGTGCGGGCCGAGGACGACCGCTACGTCGTAGAGGTACCCCGTAGAGAGGTCGAGACCGGCGCTATCGAACCGGGTGATACCTACCGAGTCGCGCTCATCTCTCGCAGTCGTGGCGAGTCGAGCGACACCGACGAGGCGTCCCAGAGCAGTAGCCCGCCGTCGGAGCCACAACCACCGGTCGAGGTCGGCGAACTCCGGTACGTCGAGATCGAGGACATCGGCAAGCAGGGCGACGGCATCGCCCGCGTCGAACGCGGCTACGTCATCATCGTCCCCGGCGCGGAGATCGGCGAGCGCGTGAAAGTCGAGATCACCGAGGTCAAGTCGAACTTCGCGGTCGGCGAGATCATCGACGACGACTTCTGAGCCACGGATCGTCGACAGATCGATTGCTGGTTCGCTTTCCTTTCGAAGCGGAAGTCCCCCGCAGTAGCCGTCTTCACGACGTGAAACTCACCGGAACAATATTGTGAGTGGTTCGTGTCACGAGAAGTATGACGCGACAGCGACGCGCCGTCTTACGGGCGCTCGGCGTCGCCGGACTGGGGCTCGCCGGCGGCTGTCTGGGTGGCGGCGACGACACCGCGACGCCACGCTCCAACGGGGGCAACGGCGGTGGGGGTGGGGAGACACAGACCACGGCGACCAGTGACGGAACGGAGACACCGACCGAGACGCCGACACCGACGATGACGCGGACCGGCCAGTGGCCGATGACGCAGGGTGGTCCGCGTGCGACCGGGCAGGCCGCTGCCGGCCCGCCGCGCGAGTCGGTGCGCTGGGAACAGCAACTCGGGGGGAAGATCCGGTCCGGACCGGCGGTCGCCGGCGACCGACTGTTCACGACCGCGAACAAACAACTCGTCGCGGTCGCACTCGACGACGGCGAAGAACTGTGGCGAACCGGTGTCGGTGGACAGGTACAACACTCGGTCGCGTACCACGAGAAGACCGTCCTCGTGCCGACCGAGAACGGCATCGTCGCGGTCGACGCCGAGTCCGGAGCCACGCAGTGGAGCAAGCGCCTCAAGGGCGGTGCGGCGACCGACGTGACCACGACCGCCGGAACCGCGATGGTCGCCTCCGGGAAGCAGGTGTACTACGGCCTGACCGTCGGCGACGGCTCGGTCCGGTGGGACAGCGTCCCGTTCAACTTCGGCGGCCTGCAGGAGGCGTCTGCGGACGGTCGACAGGTGTACGGTGGCGGCGAGAACGCCTTCTTCGCCATGCAGGACGGTGCGCGCCAGTGGACGAAAGAGATCGGTGGCGGCATCGTCGGCGCGCCGACCGTCGGGGACAAGTACCTGTTCGTCGGGACGAACTCGGCGAAGGGGCTGGCAGTCGCGAAGGAGACCGGCAACACCGAGTGGGAGACGCGACTGAACGGCGGCGCGACGGCCTCGCCGGCGCTCGACGACCGGTCGCTGTACGTCCCCGCCGGCGGCACGCTCCACAAACTCCAGCGTGGCTCCGGCGACAAGGTGTGGGAGACCGGGCTGGACAACACCTGTCTCGTCGCGCCGGCGATCACCGACGAGGCGATCTACCTCGCCACGACCAGCGGGACGATCTACTCGATCAGTCCCGACAACGGGACGATCTTCTGGAAGCACGAGGCCGAGATGACGATCCAGTCCGACCCGGCGCTGGCGGGCGGGCGACTCTACATCGGCTCCGACTCCGGACAGCTGTTCGCCTTCGAGTGATGCCGCCAGTTCAGTCCCGCAGGACACTCCTCCGGCGGACCGGCGTCACGCTCGCCACAGTCGGCCTCGGCGGACTCGCGGGCTGTCTCGGGTCCGACACGGAAGCGACCCGCACCGAACAGACGCCGACAGCCACATCCACGCCGACGCCGACACCGACCGGGCCGCCGCCGACGCCGAGAGCGTCCGGGCCGTGGCCGACCACACGGGCCGGCCCGCGACACCTCGGCCGGACGACCGACGCCGGTCCGAGCGAGGGCAGTGTCGCGTGGACGACCACGCTGGACGCACCGGTCGTCAGCGAACCGATCGTCGCCGACAGCGCCGTCTTCGTGGCCACCGAGGCGGGAGAACTCGTCTCCCTCGCGGTCGCCGACGGGAGTGTCCGGTGGCGCGTGCCGACGAGGACGAACGTCGCGCCGGCTTACGCCGACGGCTCTCTCGTCGTCGCCGACGACGGCCTCCGAGCACTCGACGTGCGGACCGGCGAGGAGCAGTGGTCGGCCGCACTCGACGGCTCTCCGACGAGTCCGCCGACGGTCGCCGAGGGGGCCGTCTACGTCGCGGTCGCCGACGAGTCGCTCGCGGCCGTCGGACTCGACGGCACCGTCCAGTACGAGACCGCGCCGTACACGCAACTCGGCGGGGTGGCGTCCCCGACCGTGACGGCCGACCGGATCACGCTCGGGGCGACGAACGGCTACTACGGCGTCCGCGACGGTCGCAGAGCGTGGAAGCGATCGCTCGGCGGGAGCGTCGCCGGGCCGCCGGTCGCGACCGACCGGTCGGTGTTCCTCGCCACCGACGGCGGGAGTCTGCTGGCGACGAAGCCGACGTCCGGCGGTGTGCAGTGGGAGCGAGATTTGCCGAGTGGGGTGCCGGGGTCGCCGGTCGTCGCGGACGGCGTGCTCTCGCTCGTCGCCGGCGACCGACTCCGGGCGCTCAGAGCGACGAGTGGCGACGACCTCTGGCAGACGCCGCTGTCGGCACAGGAGACGACGACGCCGGCGCTGGCCGGTGGGATGCTCTACCTCGGCGACTCGGCCGGAACCGTCCTCGCAGTCGACGTCGACGACGGGATCACCGAGTGGGACGTCGAGGTAGACGGTCCCGTGCGAGTGCCGCCGGCGGTCGCCGGGAAGAGTCTGTTCGTCGGCACCGAGGCGGGCACCGTCGCTCGGGTCGACTGAGTTCGGAGAGCGTCAGTCGTCTGCCGGCACGTCCGCCGCGTCGCGGGCGAGCAGCCGATCCAGTGCGTCGACCATCGCCGTCACGCTGGCGAGCGTGATGTCCGCGTCCGAGGCGGCGACGGTGACGGTCCGGTCCTTGCGGGACATCTCCACCTCGACGGTGACGACCGCGTCCGTCCCGCCCGTGATGGCGTCCACGTGGTAGGAGTCCAGCGAGGCGTCGGCCTGCGGGCCGAGTGCGCCCCGGACTGCTTCGACGGCGGCGTCGACCGGTCCCGACCCGGTGCCGGAGGCGACCCGCTCCTCGTCGTCCACGCGGAGGCGGACGCTGGCGGTCGGGATGCCGCCGCCGGAGGCCGTGGTGAGGTCCAGCAGTTCGACCCGGCGGTCGCGTTCCCGGCCCTGCACGTCCTCGGCGATTGTCAGCAGGTCCGCGTCGGTCACGCGCTTGCCCCGGTCGCCCAGTGCCTTCACGCGGTCGACGACCGCCGACAGTTCCTCGTCGGTCACGTCGACGCCGTGTTCCTGCAGGGCGGCGTGGACGCCGGCGCGCCCGGCGTGTTTCCCGAGGACCAGCCGGCGCTCGCGGCCGACCGTCTCGGGCGGGTACGGTTCGTACATCGCGTCGTCCTTCAACGTCCCGTCGGTGTGGATGCCCGACTCGTGGGTGAAGGCGTTCTCGCCGACGACCGCCTTGTTCGGCGGGAGCGGAATCTTCGTCGCCCGCGAGACGAGTTCGGCGAGGTCGTACAGTTCGTCGAGGTTCACCGTCTCCACGTCGTAGCAGTGGTGGAGCGCGATGGCGACCTCCTCCAGTGCGACGTTGCCGGCGCGTTCGCCGATGCCGTCGACGGTCGCGTGGACCATGTCCGCGCCGGCCCGGAGGCTGGCGTGGACGTTCGCCATCGCGAGGCCCAGGTCGTCGTGGGTGTGCGTCGAGGTCGGGCCGAACTCGGCGAGTCGGGAGACGGCCTCGAAGGTCTCCTCGGGACTGGCGTGGCCCACGGTGTCGGCGAAGCAGAACCGGTCTGCCCCGGCGTCGTGGGCGGTCTCGGCGAGTCGGCAGAGGAAGTCCAGGTCGGCCCGGGAGCCGTCCTCGCCGATGACCTCGACCCAGAGGCCGTGGTCGCGGGCGTACGCCACGAGGTCGGCGGTCGTCTCCACGACGCCGTCGCGGGAGGTGCCGACCTTGTCCTCGACGTGGCGGTCGCTCGCCGGGACGACGATGGTGACGCCGTCGACGCCGCAGTCTACGGCGAGGTCCACGTCGTTGCGGACGCCGCGGGCGAAACTGGTGACGGTCGCGTCCAGACCGAGGTCGGTGACCCGGCGGATGGTCTCGCGTTCGCCCTGGCCGGTGCAGGCGCTGCCGGCCTCGATGTAGTCGACGTTCGCCCGGTCGAGTGCGCGGGCGATGTCGGCCTTCTGTGCGGGCGTCAGCGAGACGCCGGGTGCCTGTTCGCCGTCGCGCAGGGTGGTATCCAGAAGCTGTACCGCGTCGCGGTCAGTGAGAGGGGGTAGTTCGGGGGAGCCCCCGAATAAATCGATCACGAGTCATTGCTGCTCTACCCTGTCTCTGACTGGCACGGTATTTAAACCGGCTGTTGTGACAGTTCTTGCTGTCCGACCGGTTCCAGCAGTCGTCCCGCCGACAGGTCACGCCGCCGGCGGGCGGTCGCCGTGACGGTTCACTCCTCGACCAGTTTCACGGTGTCGCCCGGTTCCACCGCGTCGGCGGTCCCTGCCGGCAGTTCGTAGATGGCGTCGGCGGTCCCCCAGCCGAGTCCGACCCACGGCCGGAGGCGTCTCACCTTCGTCACCTCGTCTCCGACGGTCCAGACCGCGTCGATGGGAAACGGGACGAACAGCATGTGGAGGCTCCTGCCGCGCGGGTCCGGAAACCGGAACGCCATCGCCGAGCCTTCGGGGAGCGCGCGCCGGAACATCAACCCTCGGGCCTGCGAGAGCGGTCCCTCGGCGAGGTCCACCTCCTCGGCCAGCACGCGCTCTCGGGGTTCGTCCACCTCGGCGGGGTGGTCGGCGATGCGCTCGGTCACCTCCTCTGCGGCCTCGGCGGCCTGCGCGCGCCGACGCTCGGCCTCGTCGGGGCGTTCGTCCGGTCGGGCGCGGCGCTCGACGGCCGCGACCTCCTCGGTGATCTGCTCGCCGACGCCGGGTTCGGTGGGCTCCGGAGGGGTGACCTGCGCCGGGACGTGGATCAGTCGCACACTGCGGGCTTCTCACGCACCCGACAAAACGGTTGCGCGGTGCGGCTCCGGGACCGCCCGCTGGCCACTTCGCCGTCCGACCGGAGTCCGTAGGTTCAACTGCGATGCGGACTCAGACTCCGGCATGGAGAAGACGCCCACCGGGACCTCGGTCGGCGTGGACGACCCCTACGCGGTCGCGGGGCGCTGTGACCACCTGACCGACGACGGCCGGTGTCGCTACGCACTCCAGCACGCCGGCAACGACCCGGAGTTCGCCGAGGCGCGCCGGGCCGAGGACTACGCCTGTGTCGCCGGCGACGAAGACTGCGACTGGCGCGACTGTCCGCACTACCGGTGGACCCCACGCGACCGGGAGTGTGTCCGGTGTGGGCTCGAGGAGGTCCGCATGGCCCACGAGGACGCCCGGCCACTCCTGGAAGAACACCACCTGTCGTACGGCGACGGCTCGGCGACGAGCCACGAGATCACGGTACGCCTCTGTCGGTGGTGTCACGCGAAGGTCCACGACTCCTTCGCCCGCATCGACGACGACGTGTCGCCCGATCCGGAGGCCATCGCGGCGCGCGAACAACGCCGGGGGAAGGAACTCGACGAGATGGGGTTCTCGTCTGCGAGAGAGCGGTACGACTCTGGATCGGAGTGAGAGCGAGCGGTGTCGCGCGGGGCTCGGTCGAGTCGGTATGGACGCGAGCGGTCTCAGTCGGCCTTCGAGCCACCGTCGGGCCGATCACGCCCTCTGACGCGGTCCCACGCGGACTCGAACGCCTCGTCGTCCTCGACGACTGCCTCCCACTGGATCAGGCCGCGTTCGTCACGCGACCCGGAGACGGTGTTGTCCAGCACGAACGCGGCCAGGCCGCCGACCGCCATCCCCGTGCCGCCGATGACGAACAGCGTGTTCGCCACGATGTCGGTCCCGAGGAGCACGCCCGCGACCGGGATACCCGCGAGACCCTGCTGGAAGAACGCCGAGGCCGTGACACCGTCGGGGGCGGCCGCGCCGAGACCATTGATGTACGCCGGGACCGCCAGGCCAGCGAAGAGCGCGAAGCCGACGATGAAGACGTTGCGCTGGGAGTCCAGATCGACGTACTTCAGGTTCGACAGGCCGACCGCGACGATCTGCCCGAACATGGCGAGGAAGAGCCCACCGACGATGGGGTTCGGGATGGTGGCGACCGCCTGTCCGAAGTAGCCGACGAAGCCGACGAACAGCATCACGACCGCACCGATCTGGACGACGTACCGCGAGGCGACGCCGGTCAGGCCGATGGCACCGATGTTCTCGGAGTAGGAGGTACAGCCACAGCCACCGAAGGAGGCGGAGACGATGTTCATCAGCCCCTCCATGCCGATACCGTGGTTGATCCGGCGTTCCGAGGGTGCGCCCTGTCCCGACAGACGGGCCACGGCGTGGTAGTCACCGAAACTCTCGACCATCGAGGCGGCGACCCCGGCGAACATCCCGACCACGAGGGGAAGCGAGACCTCGGGAATCCCCCACTGGAGCGGGTAGATCGGCATGATCGCCGGCGCGGACAGCACCTGTCCGTAGGCGACGTACCCCGGCGAAGACGAGGTGTAGACGCCCGCGAGCGACAGCACGAGGGCGATGGCCCACGCGGTCACGACGCCCAACAGGACCGGGAACAGATCGAAGATGCGGTGGCTCGTGTCGAGATACAGCGAGAAGAGGATGATGAGCCCCAGCGTCAGGCCCAGCAGCCAGAAGTCGTTCGTCGCGGCCGTGATCTGCGGCGTGTTGAACAGCGCCAGTCCGATCAGCGCGATCGTCGGGGCGACGACGACCGGTGAGATGAACCGCCGGAGGCGACCGAGCAGGCCGAAGTAGCCGATCGCGACCTCGGCGAGCGAGGCCACGATGATCGCCCCCTGCAGTTGGAGGAGCGCCGCCTGCCACGCCGGCCCGGTGGGGTTCGAGGCCTGTACGACCCCGATCACGGCCAGCGCGGGCGCGAGCATCGAGAAGGGTGCCCCCTGCACGATCGGGTAGCGGTTCCCGATCGTCGTCTGAGCCAGCGTGGCGATGCCGGAGACGACGAAGAATGTGCCGACGAACTGCGGGACGATCTCGCTGGGCATTCCGAGTGCGCCCGCGAGAATCAGTGGGACCGCGATGTTCGCGCCGACCATCGTGAGGTAGTGTTGCACCCCGAGCAACAGCGAGGTCGGCAGGGGTGGTCTGTCGTCGATACCGTACTCCACGAAACTCGATTCCGACGTGTTCTCTTCGCTCATGCGCGTGAGTCGCTCGGTGCGATGTGAAGCGAGGTGATAAATCCAACTCTCCCGACCGAGGTCGTGTCGGCCGAGGGACGTCTGTGACGGCGGAGTCCACGACCGAGCGGAGTCGATCCGCCTCAGATGATGTACCACGACCGCAGCACACCCTCCACGAACGCGACCAGCGGCGTCAGTCCCCGGAAGGCGTAGCCGAACACCAGTGTCGCCGGGATCGCGCCAGCGACCGCCGCCCGGCCGAGCGTCGTCCCGTGGACCGTCGCCAGGCCGATCACCAGGAGGGCCGCGCCGTACAGCGTCGCCAGGATCCGCACCTCGGGGAACGGAAGCCCCGCGACCACCGCCGGTGCGGTCGCGTAGGCGATCACCTGCACCGTCTCGGAGACGCCCGCCCGATCACGCACCGTGGCGATCAACAGGATCGTTTGCAGTGCGGCGGTCAGGTGGAGCGTGGCCGGCGCGATGACCAGCGCCACCGCCAGCACCGACAGGACGAAGGGGACCGCCGTCCCGCCGCCCAGATCGGGGACGTAGCTCGGCTGGAAGGCGAACAGTCCGAGGACGTACACCAGCGACACCGCGACCGCGAACGAGAGGCCCGGCGCCTGATCGCCTGGTGCGACCCCGTTCCGGAAGAACCGGCGGGGACGGAGCAGTACCTCGACCCACGCTCGCGCCAGTCCGCGCGGGCCGCGATCACGGCCGCCGCTGGGATTCTCGACCCACGTCGTCACGGATTACTATTCGCGTCGGAGCGTATGACAGTTGCGACACCGCGCCTCGTACGACTCCTCGGCCCCGACCATGATCGTCGGATCGTCGGCGTGGGCCGGTTCGCCCTCGATGAGTCGCTGGTTCCGCGTCGCCGGCTCACCGCAGACCGAACAGATCGCCTGCAACTTGTCGACGTACTCCGCGATGGCCATCAACTGTGGCACCGGCTCGAACGGTTCCGCCCGGAAGGTCTGGTCGGTCCCGGAGACGATGACACGCCGCCCGTCGGCCGCGAGTGCCTCACAGACCGCGACGAGCGTCTCGTCGAAGAAGTTCGCCTCGTCGACGGCGACGACCTGCTCCCCGTTCATCGCGTCGGTGATCGACCACACGCCGTCGCCCTCCGACTCGACGACCTCGGCGTCCCACTGGCGACCGTTGTGGGTCCCGATCGTCGCCTCGCCGTAGCGGTCGTCGACTGCAGGTTTGAACACCGCGATCTCCTGGCCCGCGATCTCGGCCCGGCGGAGTCGCCGGAGGAGTTCCTCCGTCTTCCCCGAGAACATACTCCCGGTGATGACCTCCACCCACCCGGAGTTGGTGATAGCGTGCATGCACCCAACCGGTGACGCGACCGGTAAAACGGTTGCTGGTTCGCCTGCGGGCGAGCGGGTACGGCGCTACCCGCCACCGCTTCGGCGACCGTCTCCCCGGCGGAATCGTTCGAAGAAGCCGTCTCCCTGCTGGATCGCGTAGTAGGTGGCGGTGAGCGCGATGATCGCGAGGAAGCCGGCCCCGACGAGTGTCGGAGCCACCCAGCCGAACCCCGGCACCGCCACCAGCGAAGCCAGCACCGAGAGCAGGCCGAGCACGGAGAGCGCGACGTAGAGTTCGTTGGTCGACAGGCCGTACTCCTCGACGACCTCCATGTAGACTGTCACGGCGTCCGCACCGTCGAGCAGTTCCACCTCCTTAGAGTCGGGGTCGTAGGCGACGACGCCGGCCTCGTCGAGTCGCGGGAGATGCGTCTGGTGGAGCGAGACGTAGACACTCTGCCGGACGTTCTTCGGTGGGGGCGACTCGCCCGACTCTTCGCTCGCGAGTTGATCCGCGAGCGACCCGACCGTCGCGCGACCACTGCTCTGCTTGAGGTGTTCGATCACGAACCGACGCCGGTCGTTCCGGAGGATGTCGTACACCTCGCTCTCGTCGAGTCTGTCTGTCACCGCCATACGACCTCGTCGCTGTCTGGATCGAGGCGTCCCTCGGCTCCGTCCTGTCGGGTACACCGCCTGTTCGACGCAACCGAGCCAACTCCGTGCATACCACCCCGACGCGGAGTCGGAGGTTCAGTATAACGTGAATACCGACAGCGGCCGACTGGTAGCCAGTCACTTCCACGCTTAGGTCGGCTCGCTTTCGGCGTAGGTACCACTGATCGCTCGACTGCCGCCGGGATTCGACGCCGACCGATCATCGAGGATCGGGTCGACCGCGCCAGACTCACTCCCGAAGCCTGTCGAGTACGGTCTCCTCCTGGTTCGACACGTGGTAGAGCGACGAGACGACGAGGACGAGGAACAACAGCGCGACCAACACGGTGCCGAGCATCCCCGACAGGACCGGCATCCCGGACGCGACGGCGACCGACAGTCCCAGTCCGAGTAAGCCCACCCCGAGGTAGTACTCGGCCCACGAGATCCCGTCTTGTGGAACGACCTCCATGTAGACGGCCACCTCGTCGGCACACTCCGCCAACCGGACCCGTTTCGAGTCCGAATCGTACTCGACGATCCCGAGGTCGTCGAGTTTCGGCAAGTGTGTCTGGTGGAGCGAGACGTAGACGCTCTGGCGAATGTTTCGCGGCGGCGGAGACTCCCCAGACTCCTCGGCCGCGATCCGTTCGGACAACTCCCGGACACTCTCGCTACTGTCCTCGACCTCCTGCAGTCGCTCGATCACCAGCCGCCGACGGTCGTTTCGCAACACGTCGTGGATGTCGGCCTCGTCGAGTTCGCTGTGTGCAGGACCTCCCCCGTCCTGCCGGACCCCTTGAGAACTCATCTCGGAGTAATGTTCGCCCTGTAGCAAAAGAAGGTATCCGATTGTTTTCCCTGACCGATTGTCAGTATTATGTACGTTTCGAAACGCTAAATCGGGGCTTAAAAAGCGGTTCAGAGCCAGTCGTCTGGCTTCGTGTCGTAGTCCACGTCGGTCGCCGTGATCCGGTCTTCGAGGTCCGGATCGAGGTCGTAAGTCTCGAATCGCTCCCCGTCGTACCGGATGCGTTTGCCGACTTCCGTGGGTGTCGGCTCGCGGTTCCGCCGGCGGGCGACCTCCACGTCGTGGTCGTCGAGTTCCTTCACGATGGTCATCAGGTTCACCGGGCGACCCCACAACTGGTAGATGCGCTCCAGCACGTCCTTCGCCTGCCCGATGTCGAGACTGATCCCGTTGTACTGGTGGCCGAGGAGCAGTTCGTTCCGGTTGGCGAAGTTCCCGTCGTACACCGCGACGGTCGGCTTCCCGAAGTTCGTGAACTGCAAGAGCAGTTTCTTCTTCACGTCCTCGTAGTCGGTCGACGTCACGCGGTAGTCGTTGCTCGCGTGGGTGAACTCGTAGGTGAAGTAGTGGTTGTCGGTGACGAACTCCTGGGTGAGGAACTCGTCTAAGAAGGTCACGTCGTTGTGACTCGCTCTGATCTCGCGCATCCGGTCCCACCCGGCGGCGTAGTCCACGTCCGCCAGCGCCTCGGCGACCGAGTCGTACTTCTCGTCGTCGAACATGTACCGGGCCAGTCGCTCCAGTTCCGACTGGCCGATGCGACGCAGGAAGCCACGGTTCTGCTTCTTCACGAGCGAGAAGTGTCGCTCGGCGAGTCCCTCGTAGGTCAGCACCTTCCACGGGTATGTGTCCACGTCGACGGCCTCGTCACTGTCGGGGTCGACGTCGCCGTCGCGGGTCGCGATGGCTCGGTCGAGGGCCGCCTGGTCGATACGCGGGTCGTCGCCGAGTGCCGCCAGTTCGTCCAGTCGTTCGGGCGTCACACCGTCGATTGCGGGGTGCGGCGCGAGTCGCTCCTGGACCGTGTCGAAGTCGACCACATCGGTCAGGTTCCGCCACGTGATGCCCCGCACGCGGAGGAGTTTGTCCGCGACCTCCCGCCGGTTGACCGTGTTCTCGACGTACTCCCACAGTTCCTTCCCGAGTTTGTAGGGGTTCAGGCCGGGCGACCCGAGGACGCGGGCCTGGTGGTCGGCGTACGAGAGGAACTCGTCGGTGCCGGCGAACCGCTCCTCGCCCATCATCATCGACTCCCAGTAGGCGGCCCACCCCTCGTTCATCACCTTCGTCATCTTCTGGGGGGCGAAGTAGTACGCCTCCGCGCGGAGCATGTCGAGTACGTCGCGTTGCCACTCTTCCATCTCGACGGCCTTCCCGCTGTCTGCGTCGTACTGCTTGCCGTGTTCTCTGAGGAACGCCAGTACGTCCTTCCGGGGTTCGTCGAGTCTGGCCGCCGCCTCCTCCGCCTCGGCGAGACGGTCCAGCCACTCCTCGTCGAACACCTGGCGGCGCACGTCCTCGGAGATGTCCATCTCGTCGAGGCGGTCCCGGAGGTCCTCGGGTGTCTCGTCGTCCTCGTCGGATCGCTCGGTGTCGAACGCCCGGTGCTGGTCGATGGTGTCCTCCAGACACAGTACCGCGTCGATGAACGCCTCGACCTCGCCACGGTCGATGTCGGGGTCCTCCATGTACCGACCGATGGCGTCGCCGTGGCGTTCGAGCATCGCGGTCGCGTCCAGTTCGCCGCCGAACAGGCGGTACCAACTGTTGTTCTTGAAGAAGTCGGCGTGCGCCTCGACGTGGGTGATGACCGCCTTCTGGTCGACGAGGGCGTTCGACTCCTGCAGGAAAGCGTGGCTCGGGTCGTCGTTGTTGACGAGTTCGTAGGCCCGCCCGCCGAGGAACTGGCTCTGTTTCTTCGATCTGTCGTACTGCATCCCCCACCGCCAGTGGGGGTACCGGTGCTGGAAGCCGCCGTAGGCCATCAACTGGTTCATCTCGTCGTAGTCGACGATCCAGTAGTTGACCGGGTAGGGGTCCAAGCCGAGTTTCTCGGCCAGGGCGTTGGCCTCCCGGACCGGTTCACCCAGTCCGGCGGCCTCCCGTCGTGCGTCGATTCTGTGGTCTCTCATTCGTCTGCCTCCGTGCTCAGCACGTCGTAGATGGCGTCGATCACGTCCTCGGGGGTCGAGACGTACGTGACGACGACGTTACCCGTGTCGCCCAGTGCTCGCTCGACCTCCTCGGCGTGGGTCGCGTTGATCGCGTTCCCGCCGGGTTGCGTCTCCACGTAGGCGTGGAGGTTGGCGGGGATCTCCTCCATCAGGGGGATCACGTTCTCCGTCGTGTCGTTCGAGGAGTTCTCGGAGTCGCCCGCCGCGAAGACGTAGCGGTTCCACTCGCTCCACGGGTACTCCTCCTCCAGCACCTCCTTCGCCAGTTCGTACGCCGACGAGATCTTCGTCCCGCCGCCCGACCGGATGCCGAAGAAGTCGTCGCGGTCCACCCGCCACGCCTCCGCGTCGTGGGCGATGTAGACGAACTCGGCGTTGTCGTACTTGCCCGTCAGATACCAGTCCAGCGGCGTGAAGGTTCGCTCGACGAGTTCGCGCTTCTTCTCGCGCATCGACCCGGAGACGTCCCGGATGTTGACGACGACGACGTTCTTCTGCTTCTTCTCCACCACTTCGGGGTGCCGGTAGCGCTCGTCCTCCCGGCGGAACGGGACGTTCCGCAGGCCGTCGCGGCGGATGCGCTGGATGGTCGTCGTGCGCTCGACGTTCGCCTCCATCTCGTCGAAGGAGTCCCACCGGCCGCGTTCGGCTTCGAGCGCGTCCCACTCGTCGTCGATCCACGCCTGCGAGACGAGGATGTTTTGTTCGCGGCACCACTCGAACACCTCGCGCGGCGTCACGCCGGCGACCGTCATCGCCTCCCGGACGTAGTCCTCGTCGAAGTCCATCGCCAGTTTGCGCTTCAGGCCGCGTTTGAACAACTGCTCGAAGTCGAGCGTCGAGTTCGGCCCGGCGCGGGTGAGTTCGGTGAAGTCGCCTTCGACCTCCTCGATCACTTCCTTGCCTTTGGGTTCCAGATCGAGCCCCAGTTCCTCGTCCAGTTCCTGGGCGAACTCCTCGGGATCCATCTGGTAGTACTCGTGGTCGCCGCCCTCCTCGCCGGGGTCGCCGTCCTCGTCGCCGTCGCCGGGTTGTGGCTGACCGACCGGTTGGCCCACGTCCGGCGTGCCGCCCTGTCCCTGTCCGACGCCGCCCTTGTCGCGGGGGTCGTAGGCGAACTCCGGCAGGTCGACGACCTTGATCGGGACGTTGATGCTGTTCGGGCCGGAGCCACCGAGGTCGCCGTAGCTGATGAACTCCTTCAGGTCCTCACGGCGCTGTTCGCCGACCTCGCGGAATCTGTCCAGATCGTCTCTCAGTCCCATTTGTAACTCACCTCTCTGAGCACCGCACGGCTGGTCAGTTCGGCCGACGCCTCGCTGTAGCCGTGGGTCGTCATCTCCGCGATGGTGCGCTCTTTCACGCGGGCCGTCTCGGTGTTGGCCGGCGGGTCGTCCCACTGGCGCGGGTCGAAGTCCTCGAACAGGCGCTGGACGTCCTCCCAGTCGTTCGTGTCCAGCACCGCCCGGATCACCGGGATGCTCGACAGGTCCACGTCCTCGATGGCGAAGTCGTCGTCGCGGTTCTCCCACGCGTAGCGGTTGATCGCGGTGATGATCTTCTCCCGGCGGAACTCCACCACCGGATCGGTCGGCTCGTTCCCCTGGTAGGCGGCCGACGAGAAGCGCCCGAGGTGTTCCGTCTCGAACAGCTTCATCAGCAGGGGGTCCGGATCGACCGGGCCGCGTTCCGTCTCGATCTGTTCGTCCGCGTCCCACGCGTAGACGTGTTCGACGTACTCGGCGACGGTCTCCTCCTCGACGCCCTTCTCGGCCAGCAGCGCCGAGAGGACGTCCCGCTCCTGTCGCTCGAAGATTTGCTTTTTCACGCCCGCCAGGCGCGTCTCGTACTCGGTCGCCTCGCCGCGGGAGAACACCGGGGCCGACTTCAGGTCGTCGGCCATCGCGTCCAGCACGTCGTCGGGCATGATGACGCGTTCCACGGGGAGGTCCGGGTGGTGGCGGTCGCGGTCCTCGTGGAGCAGGTCCGCGATGACGTCGCGGGTGTACGTCACCGGGATGCCGTGGCTCCCGTCGTTGGAGTCGTCGTCGAAGTCGTAGTCGCGCTTCTCGTGGCGCTCGTCGCCCGACTGGAGGTAGCCCTGATCGTAGATGATGGCCTTGTCGACCAGGTCCAGTCCCGGCGGCACGTCCTCGCCGTCGAGTCGGGTCACGACGCTGTAGAGTGCGGCAGCGGTGATGGTGTGGGGTGCGAGTTCCCGGTCGATGGCCCGCCCCCGGTTGTCCCGCACCGTCACGTGCAGTGGCTCGCGGATGCGGGCCTCAAGGTCGGCGTAGTCGTTCGCCTCCCACACTGTCGTTTCGTTCGTCAACTCCCGCTGGATCAACTCGGCCTCCAGCGAGAGGTTCGTCAGGTACCGGAACTCGTGTTTGTCGAGTCGGCGCTTCAGCGCCTTCAGGGGGTCTCTGCCGTTTCTGTCCGCGAACTTGTCGAGTTCCACGTCCAGATCGGGGTTCGAGATGACGAGCAGTTGCGTGTCGATGTCCATCCCGATGCCCTTGTCCAGTTTGACGCGCCCCTCGTCGGGGACGTTCAGCAGTTTCTGGAGCAGGTCGGAGTGCTGGGTCGCGTCCTCCACGACCGTCAGCAGACCGTTCCCCTGCGACAGCACGCCGTCGTAGCTGAACGCCTGCGGGTTCTTCCGGCCACGGGAGTCCAGTTCCCGGAGCATCCCCATCATCCACGACCCGACGAGTCGCTCCTTCGGACTGCCGTCGTCCTCGGAGTGGAGGATGCCGATGCCCTGCCCCACGTCCACGACGTAGTTCTTCACGCGGAGGTGGCCGGGGTCGGCGATGCGACTGAACAGGTCGGCCTTCCCGGCGCGGCGGTACTCCTCTTCGAGGTAGCGGTACGCCTCCCGGCAGAAGGGGTCGAGGTCCTCGTCCACCGTGATGGGGATGTGGTCGTCCAGTTCGGCGTTGAGGTCGGCGAGCAGTCGCTTCCGGACCTCCGGCGGGAAGACGGTGAGCGGGTGCGACTGGACGGGTGACTCGTACCAGTCGTCCTCGCGCTCTCTGCGTTCCTCGCCGTAGCTCAGCCCACGCGTGTCTTCGGCGTTGGCGACGTTCCACTCGACCGTGTACCGTCGCCCTGCCTCTGTCTTCGAGTACTCGCGCAGGCCGTTGACGAGACAGCGCTTCAGTTCGGACTTGCCCGTCGCGGTGGGGCCGTCGAACCAGATGATCTTCTCGCCCTTCCCCCGGTCTGCGGCGATCGTCCGCAGGTCGTCGACGAAGCCGTTCAGCACCTCGGTGTTGCCGAGGACCGCGTGCTCGCCGTCGTTGTGCGGGTCGTCGAAGAAGCGGTAGCGCTCCTTCTGTTCGCCCTCCTCGACGACCTCGCGGGTCCCCATCGACTCGATGGCTTCCAGCAAGTACTTCGAGGCGTGGCTGGCGATGCTCGGGCGCTCGAAGGCCGCGTCCACGTAGTCGGCGAGGCTCATCGGCTCCTCGTAGGCCCCCGTGAGCGCCTCGTCGCCCGCCCGGATGTAATCTGAAGAACGCATCACTCTTCGAGTTCGGCCTTGGCGACCTCCGCGCCGGCGAACTCGAGCACTTCGCGGGCCCCCTCACGCGAGTAGCCCTGTTCGACCAGCGCGTCGACCCAGGCGTTGCGCTCGTCGTCGTCCAGTTCGTTCGCGGACACCAACGCCGAGAAGTTGATGTTGTGTTTCTTGTCCTCCCAGAGTTTGCGCTCCAGTGCGCGGCGCAGGCGGTCGTTGTCCTGCGGGTTGAACGACGTGCCCTCGCGGGCGCGCCGGGAGACCCAGTTGGAGACCTCCTGCCGGAAGTCGTCTTTCCGGTCCGACGGGATGTCGAGTTTCTCCTCGACCGACCGCAGGAACTTCTCGTCGGGGTCCTGCTCTCTGCCGGTGAGTTCGTCCTCGACCGTCGCGTCGTCGATGTACGCCATCACGTGGTCCATGTACTTCTCGCCCTGTCGCTGGATCTCGTCGATGTCGTAGGCGAGGGCGTGGCGCACGTCCTCGATGGCGCGGTCCTTGTACTCCTCGCGGACCAGTTCGAGGTACCGGTAGTAGCGATCCAGGTTCTCCTCGGGGATCGACCCGTGGTTCTCCAGGTTCTGCTCGAAGTGGTTGAAGACCGTGAGGGGACTCAGGTAGTCCCGTCCGCGGTGGGTCGAGTCCATGATCGCCTCGGCGATCTCGTCGCCGATGAACCGGGCCGAGACGCCGTCCATCCCCTCCGCGATGTCGGCCTTCGACTCGCCCTCCTCGCGGAGTTTCTTCACGTCGACGTCGTCGATCTCGTCGATCTCGCCGTTGTAAGCCTTCGCCTTCTGGAGGAGAGTGATCGTCTCGCCGTCGGGTTCCTCGATGCGGGTGAGGACGCCGAACAGCCCCGCCATCTCCAGGGCGTGCGGTTCGATGTGCATGTCCGGCACGTCGGCGTTCCGGAGCATCTTCCGGTAGATCTCGGACTCCTGCTCGTACTCTAAGACGTACGGGAAGTCGATCCGCTTGGTGCGGTCGTTGAACGCCTCCATCTTCTCGTCGCCCTTCTTGTCCCGGTACTCGGGCATGTTCGTCCGGCCGACGATGACCTGGTCGATGTCGATGCGGGGGTTGTTCTTCGGCTTGATCGTCTGTTCCTGCGTCGCGTGCAGGAAGTCGTAGAGGAACTCCCGCTGGAGTTTCAGCAGTTCCTCGCCGGAGAAGATGCCCCGGTTCGCGTTACAGAACGCGCCGGAGTAGTCGAACGCTCGCGGGTCCGACTCGCCGTAGATGGCGAGTTTCGAGTAGTTGATGTCGCCGGTGAGTTCCGTCTCGTCCTGGTTCTTCTTGTCCTTCGGTTCGAACGTCTCGATGCACTGCCGCTTGTTCTCGCTCGCCACGAGGCGGATGATCTCGACGTGGTTCTCCAGGACTGCCTGGAGGTCGTCGTCGTAGTGGGCCAGCAGGCGGTCCATGTAGAACTCGCTGGCCGGGTCGAGCGACTGCTCGTTCCGGATGGTGTACGGCGCGTCCAGTTGCTCGTTGAGTTGCTCGATGACCGTGTCGCGCTGTTCCTGCGGGAGCAGAACGAGGGGGTCCTGGTTCATCGGCGACTGCACCGTGTCGTCGCCGGGGTCCTGATCCCGGATCACGTCGCCGAGGTTGACCCAGCGGAACGTGTACATCCGGCCCTCGTCGCGGAGGGTGTAGTCCTCGAAGTAGCGTCGGACCATCCAGTCGAAGTGGGACTTCCCGGAACCGACCGGGCCGAGCAGGAGTTTGATCCGTTTCTCGGGGCCGAGGCCGCGAGCGCCGGACTTCACCTTGTTGACGAACTCGTGGATCGACTCGTGGACCTCCCGGCCGTAGAAGACGTTCTCCCCGTCGTGGAGCGGGTCTTCGGAGGCCATGAGATACTCGACGACGCCGGCGTCCTCGTCGTACTCGGTGCCGTAGTGGTCGAACATGTCCGCGACGCGCTGGTTGGCGTTGCGGCCCAGTTTCGGGTCCTCGTACACCTTTTCGAGGTACCAGTCGAACGTCTTCGCCTCGCGGAGGTCCGCCGGCATCGACTCGCGGTACTGTTTGCTCAGTTCTTCGAGGGTTTCGATGTCACCTTTCATTGTATCACTGCTGTCTCGCTTGTGTCGGTCGAACGGTCGGTGTCGGGCGACGCCACCGGGCGGAGAAAGAAAGACCGGTGGCGGTGGTCGGGTGCGACAGGTGACTCACGCCGCCGATCGCAGTGCTCCTGCGACCGGCGACCGATCCCACCGTGGGCGCGTCCGGGTGAGTTCCATGTCATGCGTACACGTACCACACCTCGCTGCCCACCGTCGGATCGGCGTGAGACGACAGAATCGACGCAGGAGCCGAACGGTGGGCGCGGGAGGGGCGATCTCGCCCGGCCGACGAGCGACCGAGACTATTAAGAGTGTGAGGGATACTCTCACATAAGTCTTGTCTCAGCTTCGGTACGTGTCTCGAAATTAATATCGGTGTAACAGTACGACGAGAGCCAGATGACGCGGTCGGGCGTCGTGAGCGTCCAGCTCCGCTGATATACCTTTCGTTAGCACCGGTCGGACCCCGCCGTTCGCGGTCGGCGACGTCGGGGTGTCCCGTCCCACACCCATCGCTCGGTCGCTCACGACGATTCGGTACGCTCGCGGACGACTTGCATCCACAGGAGGGCGGTCTGGAGTGCGAGTACGAGCAGTGTCAGGAGCTGCACGCCGACGCGGATGGCTGTCGCTGGGTCCATGCGTGTGTGCCTCCGGTTCGGTCCACCCCTTACCGATGCCGACAGCACAACCAGTACACTCGTCAGTCCGTGGCAATCCGAACCGCTATAAGCTTTGGAATTGCTCACATATAAATGTTGGGTAGATTTCCGTAATCGGGGTGCAAATAACTGCGACGACGGCCACTCTCAGGCGTGACACGCCTGTCCCCGAACGAGAGCCATTTGAGTCCCGCCGACCAACCGGCGGGTATGAGTCTCGACGCTTTGCCGGCGGGCTGGCAGGTCTGGACCGAGGAACACGAGGGTCGCGTGATCCTCGCGTACCGGCCGGACGTGTTCGACACCGAGCAGTTCCCCGCGCCGTGTCTGCCGACCATCTTCGTCTCGAACGGGTCACGTCGGAAGCGACCGGGCGCCTCGCAGGTCGCGACCGACACGTGGCACGCCTCCCTCCTGTTGGAACCGGAGATCGAAGGGCCGGTCCGGAAGTTCGACTCGCGGGAGGACGCGCTGGTCGGTGCGGTCGGACTCGCCGAGGCGTTCGTGGCTGGCGAGATCGACTATCGCGGGCTGTACCAGGTGCCACGTGAGGACTACTTCGCGAAACTGGACGAGTTGGTCGGCGACAGCGAGTGAGTCGTCCGGGGGTCCGGAACTCGGTAGTCGCAGTCGTCCCCGAGCCTCCCCGACTGCTTGCGACCGAACTGCGAGCAGACCACTCCCTGTCGCTCGGGCCCTGCTCGGTGCCGGTCGCCACCAGCTCGCGTCCTCGTGAGTTCCGGGTTATGATCGCGTGATCGGACGACGAGTGTCGCGTGCGCTTTCACCTCGAATTCGGCGCGCGAGGAGCGTCTTCGTGAGTCGGGCGAGACCGGAGGTCTCGCTGAAAACCGGCGCGGAGCGCCGGTGATGAAACGAACGAAGGTCAGCGAGAGCGTGTCTCTCGCCAGACGCGAGGGAGGCGGGGTGGGCGGTGCGGAGAACCCCGCCGAGGCCGGGGAGGACGAGGTGCGGTGCAGTGTGGTTGCGGTGCGGGTGCGGTTCCTCGCGTAGCACGAGTAGCGTTGCTGATGCGGTCGTGGCCTGTGGCGCGGTCACGGTCGAATAGTCCGTTTGCACCGGATCGAGTAGTGGTGCCGTCGCGGTCTGTGGTGTCGTCGCGGTCGGTGTTCCAGTCTGCGGTGTCGTAGTAGTCGCGGTCTGCGGTGTCGTCGCTGTCAGCTGTAGAACCGACTCCCGACTGTCGGTGAACCGACGACGAGAGCGAACACCCATCCACACCAACGCAGCCGTCGTCTCAGAGGAAACCACCATATCGCCAGCGCGCGTACGATCAGCGATGGCCGACTCCCAGACCCGGTGTAAGATCTGCGGTCGCACCTTCGAGAGCGACGAGGCACTCCGGAAACACGTCCGCGAGATCGGACTCGTGGACTGACTCGCCCGACGATGCACCCTACCGATAGCGATTCAACCGATCACGAAGTTGCTTCGCCGAGCCACGGGCGGCCTTGTCGAAGTTCTCACCCTCGCCCGCGAAGATGATCCCCCGCGAGGAGTTCACGAGGCCGACACCCACGCCGTCCCGGTCGGCGAGGCCGTACTCGACCGCCGCCTCGACGTCGCCGCCCTGTGCGCCGACCCCCGGCACGAGGAACGGGATGTCCGGGACCTGCTCCCGGAGCGATTCGAGTTCCTCGGGCGCGGTGGCACCGACCACCAGGCCGACGTTGTCGTTCGCGTTCCACAGGTCCGCGAGCGCCGCGACACGCTCGTACACCGTTTCGCCCGAGTCGAGTTCGAGGTCCTGCAGGTCCGCGCCGCCGGGGTTCGAGGTCCGGCAGAGGACGAACACGCCCTTCTCCTGTCGGTCGAGAAACGGCTGGAGCGAGTCCCGACCCATGTAGGGGTTCACGGTGATCGCGTCCGCACGGTCCAGCAGGCCGGCGTACTGCCGGGTCGTGTTCCCGATGTCGGCGCGTTTGGCGTCCAAGAGGACCGGGACGTCCTTGCCGTGGGCGTAGGCGATCGTCTCCGTCAGGGCGCGCCAGCCGTCGGGGTCCTCGTAGAACGCCGCGTTCGGCTTGTAACACGCCGCGAACTCGTGGGTCGCGTCGATGATCCGGCGGTTGAACGCCCACCGGGGCAGGTCGTACTCCTGGAGATGCTCGGGGATCCGACTCGGGTCCGGGTCGAGGCCGACCGAGACGACGCTGTCGGTCGCCCGGATGCGATCCGCGAGCGTGTCGAAGAACGTCATGCTCGGTGGTGGCGCGGACGCGACCCTCGTTCTTTCGATCCGTCTCGACCGGTCGCCTCCACCGGCTGGTTCGTTGACTACGACTGTAGTAACTCGTTGCCACGAGACTCACTCAGATCGTTGTAAACGTTCTCTGATACTCTCAGAAGCCGTCATATCCGATTTCTGACCACCAACTACTTACGTCAGTTCGTCACAGTACAGCGTGATGTTGCCCTTTGCCGACAGCCCGATCAAGCGCAACGGAAAGTCACTCATCCTCGCCTACGACCACGGGCTGGAACACGGCCCGGCCGACTTCAAAGGGATGCCGGAGACGGCCGATCCGGAGCGGACGTTCGAACTCGGCACCCACGACGCGGTCACGGCGGTCGCAGTACAGAAGGGAATCGCCGAGGCGTACTACCCCTCCTACGAAGACGACGTGAACCTGCTGGTGAAACTCAACGGGACCTCGAACCTCTGGATGGGCGAACCGAACCAACCGGTCAACTGTACGGTCGACTACGCGGTCGACATCGGCGCGGTCGGTGTCGGCTTCACCATCTACGGCGGATCGAACCACGAGGTCGAGATGTTCGAGGAGTTCCGCGAGGCACAGCAGTCCTGCCGGGACTACGACATCCCGATGGTGATGTGGTCGTACCCGCGCGGGCAGGGACTCAAGAACGACACGGCACCCGACACGATCGCCTACGCGACCCGCCTCGCCCTGGAGATCGGTGCCGACATGGTGAAGGTGAAGTACCCCGGCAGCCCCGACGCGATGAGCCACGCGGTGAACATGGCGGGGAAGATGCCGGTCGTGATGTCAGGGGGGTCGAAGATCAGCGACGAGGAGTTCCTGCAGACGGTCAGTGCGTCACTGGACGCAGGTGCGAAGGGACTCGCGGTCGGCCGGAACATCTGGCAACGTGACAACCCGATCGAGATGCTCGACATGCTGGAACAACTGATCTTCGAGGACGCGAGCGTCGAGGCGGCGCTCGCGCACGGCGGCGACTGATGACCGACCCAGACGACGCGGCCGGTTCGGACGATCCGAGCGACGCTAGTGACCCACCCGACGCGTCGGCAGACGGGACCGGGGAGACGATCACCGCGGTCTTCGACGTGATCGCCGAGACGGCCCCGGACATCCGCCACGGCCTGCCCGGCAGACGCCTCGAAGACGCCGGCGTCAACCCCAGCGGCGAGCGACAGGCGGCGGCGGACGTGTACGCCGACGACCTCCTGCGCGACCGGATCGGCGAGGTCGCGGGCGTCGCGGAGTACGCCAGCGAGGAACGCCCCGACGTCATCGACGTCTCCGGTGCAGAGTCGGACGCGCCCGGCGATCACGACGCGACGCTCTCGGTCGGCGTGGACCCCCTCGACGGCTCCTCGAACCTCAAACCGAACAACACGATGGGCACCATCGTCGCGGTCTACGACGCGCCCCTGCCGGCGGACGGCGACCACCTCGTCGCCGGCGGCTACGTCCTCTTCGGCCCGGTGACGACGATGGTCGTCGCCCGCGAGGGCCACGTCACCGAGTATCTGATCGAGGACGACGGGACCCGGAACGTCGTGCAAGACGACGTGCGACTGCCCGACCAACCGGGCGTCTACGGCGTCGGCGGGCGCGTCCCCGACTGGCCCGACGACGTGACCGACTACGTCCGCGAGGTCGAGTCGGACGACAGCATGAAACTCCGGTACGGCGGGTCGATGATCGGCGACGTGAACCAGGTCGTCACCTACGGCGGCGTCTTCGCGTACCCGAAACTCCACTCGGCACCGAACGGGAAACTCCGCCTCCAGTTCGAGGGCGCGCCCATCGCCTACGTGCTGGAGTGTGCCGGCGGGAAGTCCACCGACGGCGAGCAGTCGCTCCTCGACGTGCCGGCGACCGACCTCCACCAGCGCGTACCGGTGTACATCGGCAACGCCGAGTTGATCGACCGACTCGAATCGGCCGTCGAGTGACAGCCAGGGACACCGCCGCGAGAAGGCGGAAGGGTCCACTTCTGTGCGGGAGGCGTAGTCCGTCGACGGTTCGGCGGTCGAAACCCTCACAACGTTCATGACGCGCTACCGAGAACCGTGAGACGATGCCAGACGGCGCACCGATTCGGGTCCTGCACGTCGACGACGACCCGGCGTTTCTCGATCTCACGGCCGTCTCGCTGGCCGACGACGAGATCGAGGTCGTCAGCGAGTCCGACGCGAACGCCGTCTTGGACCGACTCGCCGAGGAACCAGGCTCCACCTGTGGAGCGACCGCCGAGTCCGGGCCGACCGCAGCGGCGGACCCGCCGCGAGGTGACGCCGCGTTCGACTGTGTGATCAGCGACTTCGACATGCCGGGGATGGACGGCCTGTCGCTGCTGGAAGCGGTCCGGCAGTCGTACCCCGCGCTCCCGTTCGTGCTGTTCACTGGGAAGGGGAGCGAGGAGATCGCCGCAGAGGCGATCTCGGCGGGTGTGACCGACTACATCCAGAAACAGGGGGGCGGCGAACAGTTCCGCCTGCTCGTGAACCGCGTCCGGAACGCGGTCGCACAGGCCCGCGCAGAACGCCGACTCGAACGGAGCGAGGAGCGCTACCGCCGGCTGGTCGACACCTCGCCGACGCCGATCGGCATCTACGCCGCTTCGGGTGAGATCGTCTACGCGAACCGGGCCGGCGTGGACTTCTTCGACGCCGACGACCCCGAGGACCTCTGTGGCCGGACGGTCTTCGAGTTGGTCGACCCGAGCGACCGGGACCTCGCCGAGGAGCGCGCCCGCCGAGTCATCGACGACCGGACGCCCGCACCGCCGCTCGAACTCGAACTGACCAGTTTCGCGGGTGAACGCCGGCACGCCGTCTTGACCTCCGCCCCGGTGGAGTACGCCGGCGAACCGGCCGCGCAGGTCGTGCTCAACGACATCACCGAGTACGTGCAGACACACGAGGAACTCGCGCGGCGGAACGAGCAACTGGACCGGTTCACCGGCGTCGTGAGTCACGACCTCCGGAACCCGCTGAACGTCCTCTCCGGGCGACTGACGACCGCCCGCGACCGGGCCGACCAGATGGAGGGCCCGACCGCCGAGGCGCTCCGGCGCGACCTGACCCGGATGGCCGAGGCGGCCGGGAACATGGGCGCCCTCGTCTCCGACCTGTTGACGCTGGCCCGAGAGGGTGACACGGTGGACAGCCCCGAACCGGTGTGGCTCCCGACGGTCGCGCGCTCCGCGTGGGCGGACGTGCCGACCGGCGAGTCGGCCGAGTTGGTGGTGGACGCGAACCGGTCGATCCCCGGCGACGAGCATCGCCTGCAGGAGTTGTTACAGAATCTGTACGCGAACGCGGTCCAGCACGGCGGCGCGGAGGTGACGGTCAGGGTACTCGGCCTGCCCGAGACGCCGGGGTTCGCGGTCGCGGACGACGGCCGGGGGTTCACAGACGCGGATCGGTCGTCGGTGTTCGACCACGGCTACACGACAGACAGCGACGGCACCGGGTTCGGTCTGGCCATCGTCGAACGCATCGTGGAGGCTCACGGCTGGTCGGTCCGGGCGACCGAGAGCGACGCCGACGGCGCGCGATTCGAGATTCGGACCGACACGGAGTGAACGGAGTAAGACTGGGAACTCGCGGTGCAGTCACGCGTGCGGGTCCGGACTCCCGGCGGTCTGACTCCGGTCGCGGTACTGTCGTCGCGGCTCTCCTCCCGTCACAGTCCGCGTACCGTCGTCACGCGCCGGTTTCGATCCGATCCTCGTCGACGAAGATCACGATCTTCTCGTACCAGAGGCGGAAGTAGTGGCGGTGGCCCTCGTAGGTCTCCAGTTGCCCCTCCACTTGCTCCAGATTCTGCTCGTGGACGATCACGACCGGCGGCGGGTCCTGCAGGGGCGCGCCCGCCTCGGACGGCGGTGTGCTGGTCACGTTCGCGTCCCACTTCTCCAGATACCACGGCAGGGGCATCCGACTCAGCCAGTTCTGTTCGCCGCCGCCGGGACCCGGCGGTTGGAGCGCGTCACTCTCGTTGCGGACGTAGAACAGCGGTTCGTCGCCGTCGTACCCCCCGTAGAACAACACGTCCGTCCCCTCGTTCTCCCGGACCACGTCACGGACCTCGAGCAGGGTGTCTTTCATGTCGTTGTGGGGCTGTGCCCACTGGAGCACCTCGCGGTGCTCGTCGTTCGTCGAGTTCATGTAGGTCACGTTCGCGCCGACCGCGCCCCCGACCGCGACGAGGATGACGAGCGCCGCGAGTCCCGTGCTGACCGCGTCGTCGGCCGACAGCGAGGCCCGCCCGGAGCGGTAGATCATCGCCAGGCCGACCGCCGCCGGCACGGCGAGGGGGACGATGGCGTGGACCGTCGCCCACGGCGCTTCGATGTCGGTGGCGATGGGATACCCGAGGATGCTGACGAAGCCCCAGTAACTCGCGAACGCGACCAGATCACGCGGCCCGTCGCCCGAGTAGCGATCCGCGAGAAAGCCGAGCACTGCGAAGGGGATCACGACGAACGCGCCGTGCAGGAGCGTCTCCAGAAACCCGTAGAGGAAGGGCAGGTAGGCGTGGTCCTGGTGGCCGCCGGAGGCCCACGTGCCGACGAACTTCTCCCACGACCCGACCGTCGCCTCGCCGACGACGCCGGGGAGCATCGCGGGGTTGCCGAACGCCTGCCAGAGATCCGGACGCGGCGCGTAGAAGAAGACGATCACGAGGAAGAAGCCGACCAGCGCGCCGACCGCGTGGCCCCACCAGCCCCGGAACCGACGAGCGACTTCCCGCAGGCCACCGGCGACGAGTGCCGGTCGCGTCGGTGACCTCGGCGCGGTCGCACCCGTGTCGCCGCTGCCGGCACTCGGTGACTGGCCGCCGTCGGCCAGTGCCCGCGAGCGACTGGCACGCCGGAACTCGGCGAGTCGATCCAGCAGGTCTTCGCGGCGCGTGACGAGTCGGTGGTCCAGCAGGAGCGCGGCGGCCCCGGCGAAACAGACGACGTAGATCAGCGCGTTCTCCTTCGTGGTGAACGCCAGTCCGAGGCTCACGCCCGCAGGTGTGAGATAGCGTGCGTCCCGGACCGTGATCGCCCGGACGAGGAACCCGAGTGCGAAGACGGCGAACGTCGCCACGAGCAGGTCGCTGCGCATGAACCGGGAGTAGTAGACGAGGATCGGATTCAGCGCGAGTAGACCCGCCAGCGCCACGATCTCGGCGTCCCGCAGGTGGTCGCGGAACAGCCACGCCGCAAGGGGGAGCAACCCGCCGATCACCGCGACCGGCAGGCGCGCGAGGAAGTCGCTGGGGACCATCCCGAACGCGGCGGCCGCGGTGAACAGGTAGTCGTTGACGACCGGGACGAAGGGACCGTGGATGATCGGGCGGTAGCTCAACTGGCCGGACTCGTGGTAGCGGAGGAGCCAGTAGCCGACGCGAGCCTCGTCCCAGTGGAAGATTCGCCCGCCGAGTGCGTACAGGCGGAGCACGAGTGCGGCGACGGTCGTGAACAGGACCGCGAGGAGGACGTTCGACCGGTCACCCGCGAGTCGGCCGAGAAGCGACTCACCGGTGCCACCGGGCGAGTCGTCGTAGTCGGGCGAGGGCGTGTCGTCTCGCGCCGAGGGAGGGTCGGCGGGATCGGCGCTCGACGCATCAGCTGTCATGAGACGGTGTAGCCACTGCCGGGGTAACAACTCTTGTGATTACGACGACAGTCGTTTGTCCTTTCGGCTCGCCGTCGGTCGCTCCCGACGACGCGCCCTCGTGGAGGGTGACCGACAGCGACCGACGGCGACCGACAGCGACCGACCGACACTGCATCGCCTGCGCCGAACGGTAGTTCTTTGCCGAGGCCACACCACGCGACCGGTATGACACGACTCGGACTGGTGGTGGCGCGGTTCAACGCCTCGGTGACGGAGCCGATGGCGGAGACGGCCCGCGAGACCGCCGGGGAGCGCGACGCCGAGATCGTCGAGACCGTCGAGATTCCCGGCGCGTACGACGCACCGCTCGCCGTGGATCGACTCGCTCGGCGGGACGACGTCGACGCCGTCGCGGTCGTCGGTGCTATCGTCACGGGCGACACCGACCACGATCAGGTCATCGGCCACGCGGTCGCCGAGAAACTGGCCGACGTGAGCGTGGATCGGGACACACCGGTCGCGTTCGGCGTCTCGGGGCCGGGCCAGAGTGGTGCCGAAGCGCGCGAGCGCATCGAGAAAGGAGCGGAAGCAGTAAACAGTGCGGTCGATATGTACGAGACACTACCATGACGGACTTCGACTTCGCGGACCGTGTCGGGCGTGTAGAGCCGTCGGCGACGCTGGCAATCTCCAACCTCGCCGGGGAACTGGAAGCAGACGGGATCGACGTGGTCGACCTCTCGGTCGGGGAACCGGACTTCCCGACCCCGGAGAACATCGTCGAGGCCGGCAAGGACGCGATGGACGCCGGCCACACCGGCTACACCTCCTCGAACGGGATTCCGGCACTGAAGGAGGCTATCGTCGACAAACTCCACGACGACGGCATCGACTGCGGGACCGAGAACATCATCGTCACGCCCGGCGGGAAGCAGGGGCTGTACGAGATCGTCCACACCCTCATCGACGACGGCGACGAGGTCGTCCTGCTCGACCCGGCGTGGGTCTCCTACGAGGCGATGGTGAAACTCGCCGGCGGGAGCCTGAAACGCGTGGACACCTCGCCGCACGACTTCCAGTTGGAACCGGCACTGGACGAACTGGCCGAGACCGTGTCTGACGAGACGGAACTGCTGGTCGTCAACTCTCCGTCGAACCCGACCGGCGCGGTCTACTCCGACGCCGCGCTGGAAGGGGTCCGAGACCTCGCGGTGGAACACGACATCACCGTCATCTCCGACGAGATATACAAGGAGATCACCTACGGCGTCTCCCAGACGAGTCTCGGGTCGCTGGAGGGGATGGGCGACCGGACGATCACGCTCAACGGCTTCTCGAAGGCCTACTCGATGACCGGGTGGCGGCTCGGCTACTTCTGTGCGCCCGAGTCGGTCGTCCAGCAGGCGGGCAAACTCCACAGCCACTCGGTGTCGTGTGCGGTGAACTTCGTCCAGCACGCCGGCGTGGAGGCACTCCGGAACACCGACGACGCGGTCGCGGAGATGCGCGACGCCTTCGAGGAACGCCGGGACTTCCTCGTCGACCTGCTGGCGGAGCACGGCGTGGACGTGGCGGTGCCGGACGGCGCGTTCTACATGATGCTCCCCGTCGACGACGACGATCAGGCGTGGTGTGAGGGAGCCATCGAAGACGCCCACGTCGCCACGGTGCCGGGGAGTGCCTTCGGGACGCCGGGCTACGCCCGCATCTCCTACGCCAAGAGTCAGGAGCGACTCGCCGAGGCGGTGGAGCGACTGGCCGCCCACGACTACCTCTGAGGCGGGTTCGAGAGCGATTTCGGCTTTCGGCAGTGTCGAGAGGACGGAGAGCTTCGGCTCTCGGCCTCGTCGACCGAAGCGCTCTCCTCTCGTCGGCTACATCACGCCGAGTACATCGGGACGCGAAACCGGTTTCACCTCTCCGGACCAACCGCCGGCAGTGACGATCCTCGGCGTCGACGACACCGACTCCCGCGAGCGCGGGATGTGTACGACGTACCTCGCCGACCGGGTGGCCCGCGAGATCGAGTCCCGGGGCGGGCGCGTACAGCGCCGCCTCCTCGTCCGACTCAACCCCGCCGTCGAACACAAGACGCGGGGCAACGCCGCCCTCGCGCTCCACACCGAGCATCCGACCGACGCGGTCCGCGACATCGCGACAGAGGCGCTCGCCGCCCTCGCGGAGACCGACGACCCGCGAACGAGTCCGGGGCTGGTCGTCGCGGACACCGATCCAGAGACGGTACCCGACGCTGTCGCCGAGTTCGCCCGCGAGGCCCTCCGGGAGTTCCACACGACCGACGACGCCGTGGCGCTCGCAGAGTCCGTCGGCTACGAGCACCGAGGGTGGCACGGCGGCCGGGGGCGCATCGGCGCGCTGGCGGCCGTCGGCGCGTGGCGCGCCTTCGACGAGTGGACCTACGAACACGTCTCCTACCGAGTGTTCGACCGGTGTGGCACCCCCCGCGAGGTGGATCACGACTCGGTGTTCGCCGCCGCCGAGTCGGGCTACCCCGAGGTGTGGGACACCGTCGACCGCGCCGAGGGAGAATCGGTCTGCGTCCCCCACGCACCCGGCCCGATCCTCCACGGTGTTCGCGGCGACGACCCCGACGCAGTCCGCCGTGTCGCGTCCCGGATCGACGCCGAACCGGTCGCCCACTCGGCGACGTTCGTGACGAATCAAGGCACCGACGCCCACCTCCGCCCCGGCGAGATCGGTGCCCTCCGAGACGGCCGGAGCTACCGCGTCGACGGGGTCGTGAGCGCGGCACCCGAGACGCGCGCCGGCGGGCACGTCCACCTGACGCTGGCCGACGAGGACGCCGAGGACGCGAGAGACGCAAGAGGTGCGGGAGATGCGAGAGGCGCGAGAGACGCAAGAGGTGCGGGAGACGCAAGAGGCGCGAACCGGCTCGACTGTGTGGCGTTCGAACCGACGAAGCGGTTCCGTGATCGCGTCCGCGCGCTGCGCGTCGGCGACCGACTCACGGTCTGTGGCGAGGTCAGCGACGGCACGCTCAAACTGGAGAAGTTCGCGGTCCGCGAGTCGGTGACGACCGAACTCGCCACCCCGGTCTGTCCGGACTGCGACCGGACGATGGAGAGCGCCGGCCGGGGACAGGGCTACCGCTGTCGGGACTGCGGGACGAGTGCCCCCGGCAAGACCGAGGTTCGGATCGACCGCGACCTCGAAACGGGCTGGTACGAGGTCCCGCCCTGCGCCCGCCGACACGTCGCCAAACCGCTGATTCGCGGGGGCTTCGACGCGCCGACACATCCCGAGCGGTGACTGCGACCCGGTCGGGTTCCAGCCCGTCAGCGATCCAGCGCGGCCAGCACGTCACGACTCGACGCGACCGTGGCGAACTCGCCGGACAACTGCGCGAGTGCGGCCCGGTGGTTCTCCGCTGCCGACAGGTGCCCACCGCCCGGCACCGCACGGTCGAAGGTCGCGGTCGCGTCCGCGACGACGACTGCCTCGAAGCCGAGGTTCTCGGCCATCCGTGTCGTCGTGGAGACGCAGTGGTCGGTCGTCAGGCCGACGACGACCACCGTCTCGTGGCCGTGGTCGCGGAGCCACGTCTCCAGCCCCGTGCCGACGAACGCACTGTTGACCGACTTCTCGAAGGTCGGTTCGTCGGCCACCGGAGCAGTCCTGGCCTGGAACGCGAACCCCGGGCCGTCCGGTCGGAGTGGCGAGTTCGGTTCGGTAGACGCGTGGCGGACGTGGACGCGCGGGAGGTCGCGGTCGCGCCACGCGTCGAGCAGTTCGCCGGCGCGGGATTCGGCGTCCGGGTTGGTTCGCTCGCCCCACGCCGAGTCCTCGAAGCCGGTCTGGAGGTCGACGAGCAAGAGGACCGGGTCGGGCGGGAGCGTGAGGTCGGGAGCGAGCGCGCCGGTGGTCGAGTGGTCGAGCAGTGGCCCGTCGACGTCCGAGTCCTCGGGCATCTCAGTCACTCGCCTGCGGCGCTGGCGGCTGGACTTTCGGGTGTTCTCGCGTCACGCGAATCGGACACTCGTCGGGTGCCTGCGACTCGTCGGCCGAGAGCATGTACTGGATCCACTCGCGGTCGCCCTCGACGCCCCAGTCGCCGATGTCGGCGTGTGGGCAGACGCCGTCGTACTCGGTGATCCGTTCCTGGATGACCTCGCGGGCCTGCTGGCCGGCCTCGGTGTCGGCCGTGATCCCCTCGAAGATAGCCCGGGGCTGGAAGGTGATCTCCAGTCCGATCGGACAGTACCGGCTCATCCGGTCGTCGTAGAAGGGCGCACGACAGGTCGGGAACATCGGCTCGCCCGCGAAACAGAACTCCCAGTGTTCGTCGTCCGGATCGGTCGGGATGTCCGCCGGCCACGGCTCCGGGTCGTGGACGTGGAGGAACTGGAGGACGTGCCACAGGCGCTCGTGGTAGTCGGCTTCGGTCACGACCGCCGGGTCGGGGTTCCAGAAGGTGACGAGCGAGCACCGGTCGCTGTAGTCCGGGAAGGTCTCGACGTACTCGGTCAGTGTGTCCCGGAACGCGAACAGCGCGTCGGGGTCCGTCGAGGACTCGACGAAGGTGTAGAGCGCGTCGCCGTTGCGTTCCGACTCGATGCCGAAGTAGCAGGGGAACGGCGAGTCGTTGCGCTCGCCGAGCAGGCCCTCGCGGAACGACTCGTAGTGCGCCTCGGCCCAGTCCGGGAGGTCGCCGGCGGCGAGTCGGTCGTGGAGTTCCGACTGCGTGAGCAGTGACTGCACGCCCGGTTCGTTCATACCTCGACTGAGGCACGCAGAAGTATGTGGATTTCGAAGGATCGAGTGTGGATCTCGAAGGGCCCGCGGTCGGTCTGCCCGCTCCTCGAAGACTCCGCGCTCAGTCCGCCCGGACCGAGTAGACCGCCGACTGCTCGTCGGGGGCGGTCGTCGTCAGCAGGGAGACACCGAACGTGAGCACGAGGCTCAACAGCATCCCGTACAGCGCGAAGTCCCACGTGAAGTAGGTCGTCCCGAAGACGGTCAGTGTGGACCCGGCGACCGTGAGCGTCTGTGCCGGGACGAAGACGTGAGCGAGGTAGAACACCTGACTGCCGAGGATGCCCGCGAACATCCCCTGCCGGTTCGTCCGGGGCCAGTAGAGTGCGAGCATCACCGGCAGTGCGAGTTGCGCGAACCCGCCGAACGCGGTGTCGCCGACCTCCAGCAGCGTGCCGGGGCGGAACAGACTCCCGACGAACGCGAGCAGTGCGAAGCCGGCGACCACGACACGGGCGAGCAACCCTTCCGTTCGCTCCGAGGCGTCGGGGTTCACCAGCGGTCGGTAGAGGTCCCGCGTGATGTACGAGGCACCCGACAGCAGCATCGAGTCCGAGGAGGACATCATCGCCGCCATCGCGCCGGCGATCACCAGCGCCGCGAACCAGACCGGCGTGTACTCGTTCAGCAGGACCGGCACGACGTTCTGACCCTCCGGAACGACCACGCCGAGTCCGGCGGCCCACGTGCCGAGCAGGAACGCCGGGACGAAGAGGAGAACGACGAGAACCGGCCACAGCGCGAAGGAGCGCTTCAGCACGCGGGCGTCCTTCGCGACGAAGAACCGCTGGTTGATCTGTGGGAACATCGTCACGCCGAACGCGATCGTCACGGCGGTCGAGATGATGTACTGCGGGGTGTAGAAGCCGCTTCCGAGCGAGAGGAACCCGGCGGTCGTCTCACCCGCCTGCAGGCCCTCGTTGATCGGGCCGAGACCGCCGACCGCCGAGAGTACCCACGCGACCGCGATCCAGACGATACCGAGCATGAACAGCCCCTGGATCGTGTCGGTCCACGCGACGCCTCGCAGGCCCGCGGCCGCGACGTAGCCGATCATGAACACGGTGATGAGCGCCGCGCCGGCCCAGTAGGGCACCGCGCCGTTCGTCAGACCGGTGATCGCTTCGCCGGCACCGATCTGCTGGAGCATCACGTACGGGAACAGCCAGAAGACGCTGATCCCGGCGACCAGGGCGCGCAGGGTGGTCGACCCGAACCTGTCGCCGAGCATCTCTCCCAGCGTGACGTACCCCTGTTTCCGACCGACGAGCCACTGCTTGTAGCCGATCAGGTACCAGAGCACCGCAAAGAGGATGCCGTCCATCACGCCCATCACGAGGATCCACTCGGGACCGAACCGGTAGGCGATGTCCGGCCCGGCGAAGAACGTGAACGCCGACAGGAGGGTGGCGAACGTCGTGAACAACAGGACGACGGTCCCGATAGACCGCGAGGCGAGGTAGTAGTCCTCGGCCGCTCGGCTGGTGACGCGATACGCGACGAGGCCGACCGCGAGCGCCAGCACGAGGTACGCGCCGATCACGCCCAACTGGACCGCGAGGTCCGACTGGAGCACGACCACCGGGAGTGAAAGCGAGGCCCAGACCGGGGCGAGTCCGGTGAGGCTCACGCCTCCACCCCCATCCCGCGATCCCACGCACTGCGGGTGAACAGGTAGAAGACGCCGCTGGCGAGGCACATCCAGCCGATGTGCCACCACAGCCACAGCGGGAGTCCGGCGACCACGCGCCCGTCACCCCACAGGAACCACGGCACCGCGAAGACGACGAGCACTGCGAAGGTGAGTATCCACAGATACTCTCTCGGTGTTCGAGCCATCAGTGGCACTACTAATCGACACAGGTACGTAAAGGTTGTTAGATCGTGTTCGTTCTCTCTTATCGAAGAATATTTTTCTTCGATACGGTGTCGTGAGGGAGTTCGGTAATGCACGAGTGACCGGTCGACGGAACGTCGGAGTCGTCGCTGGAGTGACTGCCGTCGAAGCGCGATAGTCGGCGTGACGCGGCCCCCCGTCAGTCGCGCAGGGCGACGACCACGTCGACCAGACAGAGAGCGACGAGAAACAGGAACAGTTCAGGGGAGAGCGCCGACCCGACGTCCCGGTCCAAGGGGTCCGTGGTCGCCGCGACCAGTCCCAACCCGACCGCGTAGTAGCCTGCGCGGGCGAAGGTCCACCGCCGCTCTCCACGGTCGAGGTGCGGGACCAGTCCGGCACCGACCGCGCCGAAGACCGCGGCCGAGACGATGCCCAGAACCCACGATCCGGTAGCGATGTCCAGCACCGACGCGCCGTAGGTGGCGATCATCAGCGTCCCGGACAGCAGGGCCGCACGCCGGAGGAACTGAAAACTCCCGCCGCGTTCGGCCATCGTGGACGCCGAGAGCGTGGGCCACGGGTGCCCGACCGAGACGTAGCCACCCCGGACGGTGCCCACCGCGAGGATGGTCGCGGCGTAGCCCGCGATCCCCGCAGTTTTGGCCTCGACGTAGATGTACGGCGTCTGGAGGACGACCCACAGCGCCGGAAGCCCCAGCACGGTCGTCTGCGCGAAGCCGGCGAAGACGTGGGCGATCCAGCGCTCGATCCCCTCCTTCTCGTCGTCCCGCCGGGGGCGCGCCGGGCGTGAGGCGGTTCGGTCGCGGTTCGATGAACTCATCCCCCCGACCGTAGCTGGACTATGATCTAAAGGCTTGGGAGCGTGAGAGGAATCCGAGTGAGTCGTCGGTGGTCTCCGTCGAGCGTCGTCTGTCGCCGGTCCCGCAGCAGTCTACGCTCGGCCGGCGCGCACGGGTAGTTTGACCCGGCTGGCGGACCTCTGTGGAATCGTGTTCTCCTCGCTTCGATCGCGGGTCGCCAGGGTTCTCCCGAATCGACTCGTCCTCGCGGTCCTCCTCGATCTGCTCGTCTGCTGCCTCCTCCTGTTCTGGATGGCCGTGACCGTCACCTGACGACTACTCCGTGGAGTCGGTGGTGTCGTCGGTGCCGGTGTCGGTTGGGCCGTCGGTACCGGTGCCGGTCACGCGGTCGCCGTTCGCGGCGGTGAGATACGCCTCCAGCAGGCCGGGGAAGTCTCTCCCTTTCAGGTAGCGCAGGCCGAAGTCCTCGGCCCACGAGATGATCCCGGTGTCCTCGGTGACGACGCCGGCGTCCATCTCGCGGGCGAGGATCAGGAGGTCGAAGTCCTCTCGGGAGTCCAGCACCCCTTGCCTCAGCGTCCGCCGGTACTCGTCGCGCAGGTCGGAGATGACCTTGTCGACCTCGCTCAGGTGGTCCTCGGCCGGGTCCTCGCGGGAGTCCTCGGCCTTCCGGACCGCCTTCTCCGAGACGCGTAGCCCGCGATTCACCCGGTCGCTCATCTCGTCGATGAAGCCGTAGACGATCTCTGCGGGGATCATCACCTCGAAGCGCGCGGGGTTCTTCTTGATGACCCAGGCGTTCAGTTTGGCGAAGGTCTCCTCGGAGACGCCGCGGTCCTCCAACATCCGGGCGAGTTCCTCGTAGATGGACGGCGGGAGGTAACAGGAGATGTTGAGTTCGAGTTTCGCCCGCGCGATCAGATCGAGAAAGCGGGAGACGGCGTCTTCGAGACTCTCCCCGTCCCGTCGGATCTCCTCGGTGATGAAGACCGACGTGTCGAGGACGAATCGCTGTTTCAGCGGATACTCCGGCATCACCGGAGATTGACGCCCGGCAGTGAAATATCGTCCGGGGCGGGTTCGAGGGAATCTGCGCGAGAGTTCGGCGAGGATTTCGACCAGGATCACTGCTACGACGACCGACTGAAGAATCTGACTCACGTCACGCGACCAGTCAGGCGGGCTGGCGCGACCCCCGTGTCGCGCCGACGGTCGCAGGTAGGCGCTCACGCTGAAAGCGACTGGTCCACCGGGTGTTGCATGAGTCCCCGCCCAATCTCAGGGTGGGACTGAAAGGGGCCGCGCTCTCGATCCTGCCCCGACGCCGGTAGCACTGGACTGAACGAGAGCGCGAGCGAAGCGACGCGCTCTCGTGAGGGAAGCGCGCACCAAGTCGCGGCAGGTCGAGAGCGTGGGGGCTTTCACCTCTCGTCGTCTGCGACCGATTCGACCGAGTTCTCGACAACCGATTCGACCAAGTTCACACCCTCGCTCCAGTCGACAGAATCTACCGCTCGGACCGAATCGACAGAACCCACGTCTCGAACGTTTCCACCAGAACCCGCGTACTCGTATCCACCGCCTTCATATCGGTCGCGCCAGCAGTCGGGGGTGTGCCGTCCTCCGACCCCCGCAACCGACTCCACGCCGCCCTCTTGGGACACCCCGGTCGGAGTCTCGCCGCGATCACCCTCCTCGCGCTCGTCCTCCGACTCTGGAGTCTCGGCGCGCGCACCATCCACTGGGACGAGGCCCGCGTCGCCTACTGGACCGTGCGCTACCTCGACTCGGGCGTCTTCTTCTACCGGCCCATCGTCCACGGACCCTTCCTCCAGATCGTCAATCGCCACGTGTTCGCCCTGCTCGGCCCCACCGACGCCAAGACTCGCCTCGTCGTCGCACTGCTCGGTGGGGTGCTCCCGGCGAGCGTCTGGCTCCTCCGGGCGCACCTCGACGACGCCGAACTGCTCGCAGTCGCCACGGTTCTCGCGGTCGACCCACTCCTGCTGTACTTCTCGCGGTTCTCCAGAGCCGACGTGCCACTGGCCGTCTTCGCGTTCGTCGCGTTCGCCTTCGCAGTTCGGGCGTACGACACCGGCCGCGTCCGGTACCTGCTCGCGGCCGGTCTGGCGGCCGGCCTCGCGACCACGACGAAGGAGAACGTCCTCGTCTACCTCGCCTGCGGTCTCGGTGCCTGCGTGCTCGCGGTCGGAACGCGGGTGCTCTCGCGCCACACAGCGGACGGGACCGCACTCGGCACCGCACTCGGCGAGACCACAGAGACGATTTCCGGGCGACTCCGGCCGCTCCTCCCCGGCGTGGGTCCCGCACTCCTGCTCGCACTCGTCCCGATTCTGGTCTTCTACACCCCGCGCGGGGTCGGCGAACCCGCGTTCGGCGCGCTCCTCGGCGAGCCGACGCTCCTGCCCGCCGCGGTCGGACAGGCGACGCTCGGCACGTGGGAGACCTTCGTCGGCGGTATCTGGGCCGACTCCGCGACGCGGGATCACCCGTATCTCCCCTATTTACTCCACTTCGTCGGCATCCTCGCGGTCGGGAGTGCCGTGTCGTACACTCTCGCGGTCGGCGGGACGGTTCGAGAACTATGGCGGGGAGTTCGGCACCGCAGTTCGTCTGCGGTGTCGGCGAGTCCAGCACCACGCGGCTTGGTCGTCGGCACGGCCGGGTGGGGGTTCGTCAGCGTCCTCGGCTACCCCCTGGGGACCGACGTCATGGCCCCGTGGCTCGGCGTCCACGTGATCGTCCCGCTGGCAGTCCCGGCCGGTGTGGGTCTGGTCGCGCTCCTCCGGTGGGGGAGCGAGCGCCTCCGGCAGGGTGACCGCGCGACGGCCGGGGCAGTCCTGCTCGTCTGTCTCCTGCTCGGGTCGCAGGTCGCGTTCGTCGCGTACACGACCAGCTACACGACGCCGACGCCGCGCGTGAACGCCATGGCGCAGGGTGCCCAACCCGGCGACGACCTTGACCCACTCGTCGCCGACATCGAAGCCACCGCGGGGTACGATCCGGGGGTGCTCTACTACGGCGAGCGCTTCTTCCTCCCGAACGAGTCGGTCGCCGACCGACCGCCGCGACCCGACGCCGACGCCCCGTGGCTCGGCTTCTGGTTACGACGACTCCCGATGGCGTGGTACGCGGAACGCGCCGGCGTCGAGACGGACTACGTCTGGAAGGCTCCCGAGTTCCGGGACCGCGAGAGCTATCCGCCGGTGGTGATCGCCCCCGCCGAGGAGGCAGACGTCGTTCGCCGGACGCTCCCCGACTACCGGTCGGCGACGTACGACACCGCGCTGTACGGGAACCGTGTCGTCGTGTTCACCGACGAACCGCGGCTGAACACGACTGTGAACTGAGCCGGGTCGAGTGGACGTGTCTCGAGAGCGTGGCAGTGTCGTGGCGAGGAGAGCGTGTTCGGATCGGTGCAGTCCCCGTCTTTCGACGCTACTGCGAGTGAAGTAGGCACGGCCTTCGACGGTGTTAAGCGTCTGTGGTCGGTACGTTTGTGGGATGAGTAGCCCGGCCATCGACGTGGTGGAGTTCCTGCTGACGGCACACGTCTACACGAACGAGCGGGACTTAGACGAGAACGACCTACCGCCCCGGTACCGACAGGTGTTCTGGTCGGACGGGCAGATCGAACGACCACTGACGACGACCGAGACGACGGCGCGGAAGGCGACCGGCGTCGAACACCCGTGGGACGCCATCTCCGATCTCCTCTTCACCCAGCACGAGGAGTTCTCGGGCAAACTCTCGCTGACCCAACCGGAGATGGCCGAGGAGTGGCTGGCAGACCGGATCGACGAAGAACAGATCGCGACGAACCCGACGCTGGCACACGTCTACGAGGACTACACCGGGATCGACGTGAGCCACGAGGAGGCCCGCGAGCAGAACCGCCCGATCCAAGCCGACCGCGTCTGGATCGACTCCCTGCTGGAGGAGTACTTCGACGAGGACGAGGACGGCGAGATGCTGGACCTCGTGAACGTCCTCGCGCCCGAGGAGATCGAGATGACACTCGACGACCTCGTGTTGACGACCGATCAGGAGGGCGAGATCCAGAAGATCGTGAAGGCCATCGAGCACCGCGACTACCTCGCGGACATCGGCCTGCGCGAGATCGGAAAACTGCTGTTCGTCGGGCCGCCGGGGACCGGCAAGACGACCATCTCGCGGGGGCTGGCCCACGAACTCGGCCTCCCGTTCGTCGAGGTGAAACTGTCGATGATCACGAGTCAGTACCTCGGCGAGACGGCCAAGAACGTCGAGAAGACGTTCGAGGTCGCCAAGCGACTCTCGCCGTGTATCCTCTTCATCGACGAGTTCGACTCGGTGGCGAAGACGCGCCGGTCGGACGAACACGCCGCCCTCAAGCGGGCGGTGAACACCCTCCTGAAGTCCATCGACGACATCTCGCTGATCCGGGACGACGTGCTCCTGATCGGGGCGACGAACCACCCGGACCAGTTGGACGCGGCGGCGTGGCGGCGCTTCGACGAGATCGTCAACTTCCCGAAACCGGACGAGCAGATGCGCGCGGACATCCTCCGGGTCATCACCCGCCGGATGGACATCGCCGAGTTCGACCCCGAGTCGGTCGCGGCGAAGACCAGCGGCCTGACCGGGAGTGACCTCCGGATGGTCCTGCGGGAGGCGGTACTGGAGGCGCTGATGGAGGAGCGCACGACGCTCACCCAGGAGGACATCATGGACGCCGTCGCCGACTTCGAGGAGCGCGACAACCTGAAGAACATGGACATGATCGACGGCGACTCGGACGCGCTGGTGGCCGGTGACGGCGGGCAGGACGACGGCCACGCACACGATCACGACGACGGACACACGCACGACCACTGAGGATGCGTGTCACCCTGCTCGGCACCGGCGACACCACGGGGACGCCGACGGTCGGCTGTGACTGTGAGACCTGTATCGAGGCCCGCGAACGCGGCGTCGAGCGCACCCGTTTTTCGGTTCACGTCGAGAACGAGGCGACCGGCGAGTCGCTGCTGATCGACGCCAGCCCGGACTTCCGCCACCAGTTTCTCCGCGAGGGCGTCCCGCTGCCGGACGCGGTCGTGATCAGCCACATCCACTTCGATCACCTCGACGGCCTCGGCAACGCCTACCGCCTGTTCGACGACCTGCCGGTCCACGCGCCGAGCGAGGTGGACCCCGTCACGGAGGAGAGCGTCGCGGACACCATCCGGCGGAAGTACGACTACCTCGACCGGATCACGGTCCACGACGAGGCTCCCTTCGAGCCGTTTCGTGCGGCGGGGCTGGACGTGACACTCGTGCCGGTGGACCACCCGCCACTGCTCTGTTACGGCCTGCGGATCGAGGACCCCGAGACCGGCGGGACGCTCTCGCTGTCGGGCGACACGAGTTACAACGTCTCCGACGAATCCCTACGCGTGCTGGCAGACCCGGACCTGTTTCTCGCGGACGCCATCGTCCCGGCGAGTCTCTGTGAACACCACCCGCTCGGCGGGCGGCACCACGACGCCGACGGCGTGCCGCAGACGTTCGGCACGAAGCACATGACCCGCGAGGGGGCGCTGGCGATGGCCGAGGGGATCGGTGCCGACGAGACGCGGTTGGTTCACACTGCGCACTTCTACCCGGCCGACGAGGCGTTCGCGGAACCGCTGGCCGTCGACGGCGAAGTGTACGAGTTGTGAAATCGTCGGGGAGTCACCGAGCGACCCGACCGGGTGTCGCAGGTGGCGAGAGCCACGCACGGGGTGGGTCCGGTCGGGGACGCTGGACACCGCTGGTACGTCGTCCACGGCCGTGAGGCTGGACACGCCTGTTAGCCGCGTCCGGTCGTGGCGATTCGCAGATAGCTTTTATCCGTCTCACCGCGTACGAGGTCGGCGATACTACCATGAGTAACACTTCTCCGGCGTCGGAAGACCGTGATGTCGGCCCCGTGGGTATCGGTGCCTTCCTCCTCTTGACGTTCGCGTGGTCGTGGGGCTTCTGGGTCCCCGACGTCCTCGTCGAGGTGGGTGTCGTCGAGAGCGTTCCGGCTCTCCCGAACCTCGGTGCCTTCGGCCCGACGGTCGCCGCCGTCCTCCTCGTCGCGTACGCCGGTGGCCTGACGGGCGTGCGACGACTCCTCGGGCGGGCGATTCGGCTCGACTACCCTCGGCGGTGGGTTCTGGTCGCGCTGTCGGTCCCGCCGGCAATCGTCGGCGTCGCACTCGCGGTCGCCGTCGCCACCGGCACGACGCCAGTGTTCCCCTGGTCGGGCCAGCCGATAATCCTCCTCGTCGCCTTCGGCTGGATTCTCTTTCTGGGCGGGCCTGTCCAGGAGGAATTCGGCTGGCGTGGGTACCTCCTCGACCCACTCCAGACACGACTCACCCCGCTCGGTGGAGGCATCGCCGTGGGACTCGTCTGGGCGGTCTGGCACCTCCCGCTGTTCTACATCCCGAGCGAGACGATCTACTACGACAGTCCGTTCCTCGGGTTCGCCGTCTCCATCACCCTGCTGTCGGTGCTCATGACGTGGGTGTACAACAGCACGGACGGAAGCCTCCTCCCGGTCCTCTTGATGCACACCCGTGGAACTGGGCGCAGGGGATGTTCCCCGTCCTCGAGTCCGACCCCGCGAGTCTCGCGATGGTCGGTGTCCTCGCGGTCGTCACCGTCGCCGTGGTGTTATACTCGGGGCGGACGCGCCTGGGGAAATTCGGAGGGGACGTCCGACCGAACTGAACCACTCTCCGCTCGGATGTGAACGCTCGACGGGCACGACGACCCGCGACGGTCGGCCGACTGGGACGCACTCCTGCCGACCGATAGTAGCAAGACGGCGTCAGTCCGGCCGACCGGGAGTAGCCCGGCGCTGGCACTCCGACCAGACCGCAGAGGGCGACGAGAGCGTGTCAGTCCCCGTCCGAGACCGGGTCGAACCGGAAGCCGTCCCAGTCTTGACTCGCCGGTTCGCGGATGCCGGCCTCCGGGTCTCGAAGCTCCGAACAGTACACGGGCCGGACCTCGTCACCGATCTCCACCGCGTCGGTCGTCGCCTGGCCGATGGCGCGCACCGGTTCGCCGTCCACGTCGAACTCCACGATGGCCAGCGTGTTCGGTTGCCGGACGCCCGGTGGCGTCGCGGTGCTCGTCGTCCACGTCACCACCTCGGCGGTGTACTCGGAGAGGTCGACCGTGCCGACCTGGTCGCCGCCGTCCGGACCCAGCGGGTGCGGCGGGTAGGTGATGCTCCCGTCGGCGTAGCGGGCCGCCTCCATGATCGGTGCGTCGTCGGTCTCCGCGTTCGTCTCGGTAGTCTCGTCTGTCATCGTCCCGCCTCCAGAATCGTGGTCGTGACACAGTTCCCGAAGCCGCCGACGTTACACGCGAGGCCCACGTCCGCCTCGACCTGTCGCGGCCCGGCCTCACCGAGTACCTGCTTGTACACCTCGTACATCTGTGCGACGCCCGACGCGCCGAGGGGGTGGCCCTTCGACTTCAGGCCGCCCGAGGTGTTGATCGGTAACTCGCCGTCGCGGTCCGTGACGCCCGCCTCGACCGCTTTCCAGCCCTCGCCCTTCTCGAAGAAGCCGAGGTCCTCCGACTGGAGGAACTCCAGGATGGTGAACATGTCGTGGAGTTCCGCCACGTCCACGTCGTCCGGGTCGCGGTCGGCCATCTCGTAGGCGATCTCCGAGGACTCGACGACCCCGCGCATGGTCGTCGGGTCGGCGCGTTCGTGGACGACGTGGGTGTCCGTCGCGCCGCCGATCCCCGAGACGACGGCGTAGTCGTCGGTGTACTCCCGGGCGACCGACTCCGGGCAGAAGAGCAGCGCCGCCGAGCCGTCGGTGATCGGACAGAAGTCGTACAGCCGGAGGGGGTCGGCGACGACCGGCGACTCCAGGACGGTCTCTAAGTCGACCTCCTTCCGGAACTGCGCGTGGGGGTTGTCCACACCGTTCCGGTGGTTCTTCACGGCGACCTTCCCGAGACTCTCGCGTGGGGCGTCGTAGCTGTCGAGGTAGAGCCGCGCCGTCAACCCCGCGAACGAGGGGAGCGTGATCCCGTGTTTGTACTCCACCGGATGGGTCAGCGAGGCGATCACGTCGGTCGCCTCGGCGGTACTCCGGTGGGTCATCTTCTCCCCGCCGACGAGCAGGGTCATGTCGCTCGCGCCGGAGGCGACCGACTGCCACGCGGCGTAGGTGCCCGCCCCGCCGGAGGAAGAGGTCTGGTCGATGCGAGCGGTGTACGCCGGCATCGCCGCCAGGTCGTGCGCCAGGGCGTTCGGCACGCCGGTCTGGCCCTCGAACTCGCCGCTGGCCATGTTCGAGACGTACAGATGCTCCACTGCGTCGGGTGACACGTCGGCGTCCGCGAGACAGGCCTCGCCGGCCTCCGCCAGCAACTCGCGGATCCAACCGTCCCGGTCCCCGAACCGGGTCATCGACGCGCCGATGATCGCTACGCGGTCCATACGACACGTTGCTCCCTCGCCCGGTTTAAACCCGACTCATCCGGTCGGCACGATGCTGGCCGACGCCCCGTGGTCGCTCTCACCACCCGCCGGATCGTCTCTCCCCACCGACAGATTCGGTCCCGAACAACTCGGCTTCGATTTATTCGAGTGCCAGAAGAAATATAATCGGCTACCCACGACGAGAGAAACGCGATGAACGATAATGAAGGTCACGCAGGGCGGGCGAACAGGAACGTATCGAGACGGACACTCCTCGGATCGACGGCGGTCGGGGTCGCCGGAGTCGCCGGACTCGCCGGCTTCTCCGGGACGGCGTCGGCGATCACGAAGGGCGACGGCGACGACGACGGGCCACCGCCGGAGAACTTCCCGCACGTCACGACGCGGGACCACTTCGAGATCGGCTGGTTCGGCGACGTGGATCTGACCGGCGGCAACACCGACACCAACTACAGCACGAAGAACGGCATTCCGGGACTCGACGGCACGTCGCCCGACGAGATCGCCATGCACGTCCACGGGTGGCTCTCGGACGTGGACTCCGCGCTGATCTCGTTCGAGCAGTCGAGACAGGCCCTGCGGAACAACGGCTACGACAGGCCGGTCGTCGGCTTCTCGTGGGACGCGGACACCGGCGTCGACAACTGGTGGCCCGCGACCGAGATCGCCGAGCGCAACGGCTACAAACTCGCACAGTTCCTCTTCGACTACACGGAGGCGACCGGCGGCACCTCGCTCCGACTGCTCGCGCACTCGCTGGGCGCACGAGTCGTGCTCTCGGCGGTCCGGACGCTGAACTACAACGGCTACACGGACGTCGTCAGTTCCGTCTCGCTACTGGGCGGTGCGGCCGACAACGACGCGGTGTCGCTGAGCGGGACCTACGGCGACGACCTCGAAGCGGCAGTCGGGTCGGTGGACAACTTCTGGAAGGCCGACGACAGCGTGCTGAACTACGCCTACTCGACGGCGGAGTTCGACTCGGCGGTCGGCGAAGAAGGGTGCGAGGGCACCCCGCCGAACAACTATCAGGACCACAACGTGGACTTCGTGCCGGACCACTACTCCTACTACGAACCGAACGAAGGCTGTATGAGCGAGGTCGTCGCCGAGTTCTGACTCCCCTCACGTCTGCGACGCGGACACCGGCGAGTGAACGGTTAAGCCACCACGCGTCGTAGGTGAACTGCGTCAGTTGTGCAGTCCAGTCGGTCGTGAGACGTGTCGTGCTAGACGCATCACCCGCGCGGTGGTCACGAGGTGGGCGACGGCGAGCGACGTGCTGGGAGGGCCGTCGTCTTCGCCCGCCCGCCCCGCGACGACCGTGACCGGTGACGAGGGGGCGACCGGGCGGGGTCCGGGCATCGGGCGCGGTGGGATTCCCCGAGTTCGGCTCAGGGTCGGGGGGCACCGAGCACCACGACGAGGACGGGGGAGCCGTGACGAGGGACACGGTCCTCGTCGTTCGACGCGTCAGCATCCGAGCCCGGAGTCTATCCCGGGACGACCCGGTCGAGAGTTATCGTCGCCAGTAGAATCGCGGACCGGCCACGGTGTACGCCAGCGCGAGAAACAACAGGCCCCACGCGAAGACGCGGCCGGGGAAGCCCCGTAAGAGAATCGCCAGCGCCTGCACGACACCCATCACCAGCGCGTCCTGCCAGTGGAGGTCGGGGTAGGTGATCGTCGTCACCATCATGATCGCCAGCACGCCGGCCAGTGCGACGAGCATCGGCGGCGTGACGAACCCCGCCAACACCCCGGCGGCGAGGATGGTCGCCGAGAGCGTCGTCTGGACGCCCTCGGTCTCGTCCGAGTTCGTGTCGAGCACGGTGTAGAGACCGAGTCGGACGACCGCCATCGCCACGAACAGGCCCGGCAGGGCGATCCCGGCCGCAAAGAGGAGTGGCTCGGCCGGCCACGACCAGACCTCCTTCGCGGTGCAGGCGATCAGCAGCGCTGGCGCGACCCCGAAGGAGGCCACGTCCGCCAGCGAGTCGAGATACTCGCCGGCGTCGCTGGAGCCGACTTTTCTGGCGACCACGCCGTCCAGTCCGTCCGCGATGGCCGCGAGTAAGATCAGCCGTGCGGCGAGTCCGGTGTCGACGGTAGCCGCGACTGCCGCGAAGAAGCCGAGTGCGGCGTTGGCGGTCGTCACGGCGTCGGCCGCGCTCAGCCGACCGAGGAACCGGGGTTGCACGTCCGCCCGGTCCCACGGCGTCGGCTTACGTTTTTATATCCGGGGCGGACGTTCCCGCGACGGAACTGCCTCGGTCGGTGGACGCCCGCGTCACCGCTCACTGTAATCGACCCACACGATTCGACGCGGGAACCACACCACATTTGTCCGTCCGGTCCCGACAGAAGCGTATGGACAGACGCACCTTCCTCGCGGGCGCGTCGGCGGTCGGGATCACCGGACTCGCGGGCTGTACGGCCCTCGGAAGCGGTAAGGACGACTACGACATCGGGATGACGGCGGTCGCTTACCGCCCCCCGTCGCTGACGGTCGAGGTCGGCGACACGGTCGTCTGGAAGAACACGTCCTCGCGTGCGCACAGCGTGACGGCCTACGAGCAGGGGATTCCGGACGAGGCCGACTACTTCGCCACCGGCGACTTCGCCTCGGAGCAGGCGGCCCGAGACGCGTGGGACGGCGCCGCCGGCGCGATCAACTCCGGGGACACCTACGAACACACGTTCGAGGTGCCGGGCACCTACGAGTACTTCTGCATCCCCCACGAGACGGGCGGGATGGTCGGGACTGTCGTCGTCGAATAAGGGAGAATCGAACTGCGTGCGATCGTCGGTGATCGCCCACGTCCGGGCGGTCGCCGACGAACCCCAGTCGGCGGCGGTCGACCGAGTTACGCCTCTTCGTCGACCGCGAGGTCCTCGGCGTCCACGTCGACGGCCGCCTCCTCCTCGGCGGCGACCTCTTCGGGACGTGCTTCCAGCGTCAGCTTCTGGATCTCCACCCGGCGGAGCGGGTAGATGGTCTTCGCCTCGCCGTAGATGGCCGAGGAGAGTCGCCCCTCCACGACGCTGTCGACGAGTTGCTCGAAGCTGCGTTCTTTCGCGGCCTCGCGCACGAGGTCGATCATGACCCGGCGGATGGCCTGCTCCTGACTGCGGTCGGCCTTCTTGGTCGTGAAGGCGACCGGCTGGAGCTGGACGCGGTAGTCGTCGGTCGTCAGCACCGTCTGGGCGACGGAGACCTTCGACGCACCGCGCCGGACGAGACTCCGGAGGTAGTCGCGTGTGAGTTCGTGCTTGACGAACTCGGTGTACGCGGCGTCGGAGCCGACGTCGGTGATCTTGAACGTCAGCTTGGTGTTGTTCTGGCCGGCGTCGTCTTCGATCTCGCCGAGCGTCGTCTCGATGGTTCGCTCGTAGATCTTGTCTGGTTCGTCGGCGAAGGTCTCGCCGAGTTTCGCGCGGTCGAACTGCTCGGGTGCGAGCACGTCGTACCAGCGCTTGCCTCGCTTCTGCTTGGATACGGATCGTTCACTCATGATTTGGTGTGGTGTGTCGGTCTGCTGTCTCTGCGACTGTGTCCGCGACGGAGACGTTGACGACGTAGTCGTCGACCGACGACTGCAGGCCGCCGGTCGTCTCTCGCTCGATCTCGGTCACGACCCGGTCGCCCTCGACTCGCGTCGTCATCGACGCGGTGTTGTCGGGGATCAGCGCGGCCGCCACGACGGCGGGGTCCGCGTGGGTCGTCCGGAGTCGAGCGCGTCGGGTCACAGTGCCTCCCTGAACGCCGCGATGAACTCCTTCGTCGGTGCCTCGAATCGTGCCTCGCCGGTCCGTGTCGTCCCGCCCGCAGTGCCGCCGAGTTCGGCGACGGCGGCCGAGAGTGCCCGACCGACGCCGACCGGGTCGACGCTCGCGGCGGCCGCCCCGTCGTCGCCGACGACGAGGACGGTCGGCTCCGGAGAGCGGAAGTCCCGGCAGAGCCGAGCGACGGTCCCGAGCGTCGTGTGATCGACCTCGGTCTCGACGCGGGCGACGAACAGGCCGTCGTACCGGCCGGTCGTCGCCTCGCGGAGCGCGCGGTGTGCGACGAGCGCGTGCTCGCGCCACGCCGACAGCGCCGCCTCCCGAGCGTCGTGTCCGAGCGCCAGCGCGACACCGGTTCCGGGTCGCTCTCTGGCGACCGCGTCCAGCACGTCGGCGTAGCCGCCGAGCGTGGCGAAGGGGGCGTCCGGTGTCGCGTACGGCCGGAGCAGTCGTTCGACCGCCTCGGCCGACCGTGGGGTCGCGTCGGCGTCGGTCGCGGTCTGGACCGCGACGAGCGACGCGACGGTACGGTGGGCGTCGTCGTCCAGTTCTGCCGGCAGGTCCAACTCCGCGAGGTCGGCGCGCAGGCGCTCCACCTCGCCGGAGTACGGCCCGTGGGCGAGTGTCGTGTGTGCCAGTCCGTCGCCGAGGTCGGCGACCGGGACCGCCACGCCGGGTCGGCGCTCGACCGCGCCGGTCTCGACTGCGGTGTCGAGGACGTCCTCGCTCCCGGCGTCGCCGGGAACGGACTCGCGGGCGACGACGCCGGCGAGCGTGAGCACGGGGTCGGGGTCGGTCCCGAGCACCCGCGCCGTCTCGTCGGCGGTCACGCTGGCCGGCGTCGGTTCGCCGGGGACGACGAGGTCGGCGGGTGCCGACTCGTGGCCGACCGCGAGGACGAGGCTGTCGTCGTCGCGGTCGGTCGACTCGTCTGTCGCGTCGGCGTTGCCGGTGACGGTAGGGTCGGCGGTCGCGGCCGAGGTCGTCCGGATCTGGAACGGCACGTCGAGGGCTCTGCACGCCCGCGCGAGGAGACCGCTGGCGGCGAGGCTGTCGCCGTCGGCCCGCGCGAGCACCCGGACGAACGGGGCCTCACGCAGGGCGCGGGCGACGGTCTCGCCGTCGGCGGTCTCGTCGGCTGGACGTGCAGTGGACATCGACTAGTCGAGGAGTTCTTTCGCGGCGTCGTAGCTGTACGTGAAGTCTTCGTCGAGCTTGCCGCCCCGGTAGTAGGAGACGAGCCGACGGATCTTCGACTCCGTGTTCTGGAGTGCGCGGCGGTTCTGGTGGTCCTGACCGTTCTCCTCCACGTGCTCGCGGAGGGTGATGGCGCGTTCCATCAGGTTCCGGAGGTCCTCGGGCAGATCGGGGTCGGCGTCGTGGTCCTCGAGAATCTCGGTGACCTTCTTGCCGGTCGCCAGCTTCACGTTCGGGATCGGCGTGCCCTTCACGCCCTCGTCCCGAAGCGCGAGTCCGATCTGGCTCGGGTCGTGGCCCTGCTCTGCGAGTTCCACGACTCGCTCCTCGATGGCCTCGCTGTCTACGTCACTCCACTCCGGCGGTTCGTCTGTCACGGGCTTGTCCGAGTCGGAACTCCCGCGACGGCGGGTGTGCATTCGTGCCATTGTTCTGGTTGGAACGGCACAAGCCGCAGAGGTAGATGTACCGACTGCTGTCGATAACACGTCCGTAATCCCGAAGTCCGGGCGCGTGTGCCCCGGACGAGTCAGATTTACGGCTGTGCTGTTCCCGTCGGTGAGTCGTCGGCTCTCGGTGAAAAGGGTTGTCACTCCGGACTGGGTGTGTGTCTCGGTCCCAGACGTGGCGCGGGTAGCCGTGTGACTTATTCTCACGAACGGCCACCAGAAACTTACCAGTTCCAGCCGTTTTCGTCTCTCATGGAACGACGCAACTTCCTCGAGGCGACGGCGACACTCGCCACAGCGAGCACGGTCGGACTCGCCGGCTGTTCGGCGATGAGTGGCACCGCGACCGGGACGCTGGCGACGCGGGTCAGCGACCAGCCCGGCGACATCGCCGACTTCGAGGAGTGTATCGTCACGATCACCGAGGTCTGGGCCAAGCCCGCCGACGGTGAACTCGTCGAGAAAGACGTCGAGGAGACCGACGCGGACCTGACGGAGTTGCAGGGCGAGGCGTCGTCGCTGGTCGACGAGGTCGAACTGGAGACCGGCGAGTACAGCTTCCTGCAGGTGCAGATCAACGAGACGAGCGCGACGCTGACCGACGGGAGCGAGGCGAACGTGCAGGTCCCCGGCGAGGCGCCCCTGAAGTTCGAGAAGAGCTTCGAGATCCGGGCGGGCGAGACGACGCAGTTCACCGCCGACTTCACGCCGGTCAAGGCCGGCGGCAGTGGGATGTACAACCTCCAACCGGTCGCCGAGGAAGTGACCGTGACCTACGAGGACGAGGAGACCGAGAGCGGCAACCAGACGACCGGCGGCAACGAGTCCGCGTAACGCCGCCATCGGTGAATCGACACGGTCGACACGACCGTTCTGCGTCTTCGACACGGCGACCGCGAGTGGCGACAGTCTCGGTCGGGACGACCGAAGCCGGAAAAACAGCGTGTGTCGCCGACCTCAGCCGACGACGATCCAGACCGCCAGCGCGATGGTCTGCAGGATGATGACGAACTTCACGCCCGAGAGGATGTCCGCGTCGCGGATGTACCCCGAGATGAACCCCGAGAGGATCGCCTGCAGGGTGACCGCGTGGAAGAACAGCACCGACAGCAGGTTCGTGTCGATGCTCGCACCGAAGGAGGTGCCGCCGGCCGCCGCGCCGCCACCGCCGCCGCCGGAACTCGCCTGATCGGTCAGCCCCGACATCACGTCGAGGAACTGGGTCTTCAGGATCGCCATCACCGCGAGCAGGGTGAGGTACGTCATGATGATGATGACGACCTGCATCCGGGTGCGGGACTTGCGTTCGCGGGCGATGTCGTCCTGGTTCTCGGAGGCCTGTGCCGCCGTGGTCAGTACGTCCGTGATCTGGCTGGAGGCCTCCTGTGCCTTCGTGATCAGCTTCACCGTGCGGGCGAGTCGCGGGATGTGGTACTTGTTGTTGAACTCGACCAGCGCCTCCCGGAGGCTCATCCCGTAGTTCACCTTCGCGTACATCACGTCGAACTCGTCAGCGAGTTTCCCGGACGAGGTCTCCGAGACGGTCTTGACCGATTCGAGCAGGGTCTGGCCGGTGTCGTTCGCACTGGAGAGTTTCCGGAGGTTGTCCGACAGTTTGCTCACGACCGCGTTGCGCGACCGCTGGTTCCACTCCCGGAAGAAGGCGAGCGGGAACGCGGTGATGTAGATCGGCACGTACACCCAGATGAACGTCCCCCAGACCGGTTGTGCGACCATCCCGTCCCACGAGGTCGGTGCGACGCCCTGCACCAGCGCGACTGCCAGCAGGACCAGCGCGGCCGGGACCGTCAGCGCCAGCGTGTACAGCGGGTTGTCCCGGAAGAACAGGTGCGGCGCTTTGAGCAGTTCCTTCGTCTTGTAGGTGCCCTCCTTGCTCTTGATGCGGTCGAAGACGCCGAAGGTGCCCGCGAAGCTCTCGATGAGGCCGAGGTGGAGCAGGCCCTCTTTGTTCGACTCGGCGAGGCGGTCGGTCCCCTCCTGCGGGCTGAGGTAGCCGTCGCCCGGTTCGTCCTCCTTCACCGTCGAGACCAGCACGAGGAACCCGACGCCCGTGAGGGGAATCAGGCCGTAGACGGTCGCGTACAGGAGGAGTTGGTCAGCGTTGCCCAGCATCGACATGATGACGAGGATGATGATGAGCAGGAGCGGAAACAGCGAGAGCGTCATGTACATCTCGCCGAACAGTTCCAGCGTCTCCAGGGTCATCTCCTGTTGCTGCTGGGCGGTCCGCATGTGCTTGTCCTTCTTGTCGTCCAGGAACTGCTCCATGTTCCCGCCGGAGTTGACGATAGAGAGCATGTCCGTCAGGAACTGCGAGAGTTCGTCGCTCGGGGTCGCTTCGGCTTGATTCTGGATGGCGTTCCGGTAGTCGGTGCCGAAGTACTCGGTCTCCTGGACGATGCCCTGGAACTCGCGGGCCACCTCGCCGTAGGTGTCCTCGGCCTTCGCCATCGCCTCCAGAATCTCCAACTGGTTCAGCCCCCCGACCGACAGGGCGTACATGAACGACACCGAATCGGAGAGGAGCATGTTGATCTCGCGTTTCCGCGCCGACGCCCGCGAGTAGGGGATGGCCAGCAGTGTCCCGAACCCCATCCCGAAGCCGATGGCACCGAAGAACAGCCCCGAGAACAGCACGGCGGCGGGCATCTTCAGCGCCTCGATGGTCTGTAACGCCCCCGGACTCGGGGCGGGGAGTCCGATAGACAACATCTCCGTACTCAGAATACCGAGTGCGAACAGGCCGTAGGCGAGCAGACTGCCGACCAACCACAGCGCGCCCCCCGCGATGACGCCGATCGCGAGCGCCTGCGAGATGAACATCTCGACGGTGTCGCCCATCCGTGCTTCCGCCAGTTTCGTCTCGATGTCGTGGACGAAGTCGCCGTCGGGGTCGAACAACCACTGGAACAGCGGGTAGAAGGCGTCACCGAGCGCGTCCGCGCTGTTTCCGCCGCCGACGCTCGGTCCACCCGTGTCGAGACTCATTCGTCCTCCTCGGGGTCGGCGCTCTCGAACTCACCGAAGCCCCACTCGTCGTCGAGGCCGGCGTCGCCATCCCCGTCGCCGTCGGCGTCGTCGCCCTCGTCACCACCGAGATCGAACTCGTCGGGCGCGTCGTCTCCGTCGAAGTCGCTCCCCTCGCCGAAATCGCTTCCGTCACCGAAGTCGCTCCCGCCGTCGAACCCGCCGCCCTCGTCGAAGTCGCTCGGATCGCCCAGGTCGTCCACGTCCCAGTTGTCCGGGTCCTCCATGTCGGCCGGCGAGGCGTCGTCGTCCATCTCCGAGGGGTCCGACCCGATGAACATCGGTTCGTCGCCGAAGTCCAGTACGTCCTCGTCGCCCTCGGCGTCCGCCTCTGGCTCTGTCTGTGACCCACTCGCCGGATCGTCGAGGTTCATCGACCCGCCCCCCTGTCCCTCGTTCAGGTGCAGTTCGTCTGGGTCGTCGGACTCGTCGGGGGCTTCGAGTTCGCTCGGGTCGTCGAACTCGTCGCCGTACTCGTCCAGTGGATCCGGGCCGTCGTCGGACTGCTCGTGGTCGGCGGCCGCGAGTTCCGGGTGGTCCGGCCCGTCGTCGTCCGCGTCGGCCACCACGTCTTCCTCCGATTCGAGGTCCAGCAGGGCGCTGGCGACACTGCTCGCGTCCTCGCCACGGTAGTCGTCGAACAGTTCGTCTTCGGCACGGTCGAGAATCTCCTCGGCCTCGGCGATCTTCTCCTCGTTCGCGCTCGGGCGCGGCACCATCGCCTCCTTCTCGGGGTCGATGTCGATCAGGACCGACTCCATCTCCCGCAGGTCTTCCAGCGACCGTTCCAACTGGCCGTTCGCCATCAGCGTCAGGATGGTGTCCTGGTCGTTGATGAACGCCTGGAACGTCGCCGCGACCTGCGTGTAGGTGTTCAGGCCGTGTTTGATCAGGTACGCGAGGACGACCCGGCGCTTGAACATCTCGGTCCGCAGGGTGTGTTCGTTCCACCCACGGTCGAACTTGATCTCGTCCAACGTGTTCGAGTCGCCCATCTTCAGGAACTCGTCGGTCTCGGCCTGCCACTGGTAGACGTCCTGCACGTTGATCTCGTCGTTCTCGGCGTCGTAGTGGTTGATCTCTGTGAGCGACTTGTTCCGGCGGACCTTGTTGCCCTGCACCCGCGTCTGGGTCTGGATGGAGACGAGGTCCAGCGCGGTGAACATCGTCTTCGAGACGTTGATCGGGTCGGTCGTGAACCGCTTCAGCACCTCGCCGACCGAGTCCGCGTGGAAGGTGGTGTAGGTCGTGTGCCCCGTGGACATGACCTGGAAGAGCGTCCGCCCCTCCTCGCCACGGATCTCACCCATGACGATGTACTCGGGGCGCTGGCGCAGTGCGGCCTCCAGCAGGTCGAACTCGTCCACGTCGCCCTTGTCGTCGTCGGAGAAGGAGGGTCGCGTGACCGACGCGATCCAGTTCCGCTGTGGCAGTTCGACCTCGCGGGTGTCCTCGATGGAGACGATCTTCGCGTTCGAGGGGATGAACAGCGAGACCGCGTTCAGCGAGGTCGTCTTCCCGGAGGCGGTACCCCCGGCGAAGATGAGGCTCTTGTTGTTCTCGATGCAGAGCCAGAGGAACGCCATCTCGTCGAGCGAGAAGGTCGACCAGTTGATCAGGTCGATGGGCGTGAACGGCACGTCCTTGAACTGACGGATGGTGTAGTTGGTCCCGTGATCCGACACTTCCTTACCGAGCGTCAACTGGGCACGGGAGCCGTCCGGCAGGGTCGCGTCGACCTGCGGTCGACGCTTCGAGATACCCTTCCCGGATCGCTGTGCCAACTTGACGACGAAGTCGTCCAGTTCCGTCTCGTCGTGGTAGATGTTCGTGATCAGCTGTTCGTAGTCGCCGTGGTAGACGAACACCGGCGAGTTGTAGCCGTCACAGGAGATGTCCTCCACGTTCACGTCGTTCTTGATCCCGTCGATGCGCTCGTAGCCGATGAAGTCCCGCTTCAGCAGGTAGAGCAGTTTGTCCACCTGGTACTCCGAGAGGGTGTCTCGGTCCTCCTCGATGACGACCGGTTCCGGTCGGGCTTCGATTCCCTCCAGTCCGCCGTCCTCGGTGCGGTGGCCCTGCCAGCCGAGCATCGCCAGCAGTTTCGCGGTCGTCCCTTCGTCGTCCTCGACGCCGAGTCGCTCCGCGACCGTGTCCAGCAGTTCGTTCCCGTCGTCGGTCTGGTAGAGGTCGTACCGCTCCAGGAGACTCAGCGTCTCGTTCTCGATGACGGTCCGGCGCTGGTCGTCGCCGCCGACCAGCACTCCGTCGTCGGAGTACTTGATCGCGTTCCGGAGTTTGCCGGTGAGGAACTCCTTCAGGTCGGACTCGATCTCGGTCGTGTACGGCTGGACCACGTAGTACTTCTTCTCGTTCTCCTTGCTGGAGTGGAAGATGATGACGAACGCGTACGGTTTGTTGACCCAGTAGCGTTCGATCTCCTCGAAGTGGGTCTTCTTCGCCAGCGGGACCGACTTCTCCAGATCGTAGCGGTTGACGACCGTGGTGTGGCCCTCCGAGGTGGAGAAGAAGTCGTCCTCGGAGAAGTCCTCGGCCACGTCGACGGTTCGCCGGTCCACGATCTCGGCGAGGTCGTCCCGGCGGTTCCCGGCGTGAGAGAGCACGCTCTCGACGTGCTCGGGGTCGAAGCCGAGCGTCGGTTCGGCGTCGAAGGGGTCGACCTCGCCCTCCGACTCCGGCCGACTGCCGTCCTCGTCGTAGTAGTACTCACGCTTGTAGTGTTCCCACAGGTACTCGTCTTTGACGACCGGCGTCGTCTCCGGGTCACAGAACGACTCGAAGTGCTCCTGCAACCGTTCGGCGGTCGCACCGGCCTCGCCGACACGGTCTTCGGTGTCGGTCGGGTGGAAGCCCAGATGCTCCTCGGGGTCGAAGTCCACACGCGCCCAGTCCTGTTCGCCGAGCGTCGTCCGGACCGCCTCGTCGTCGCCCGAGTCCCAGCGCTCGCTCCCCGGTGCGGCCCCGAGATTCCGATACAGTTCCGACTCGACCTCGTCGTAGTCGTACTCCGTGAGGTAGTCCGACCACGTGTACTCGCCGACCGTGACCTGCTGTCCGTGGGTGTCGGTCCCCGCCTCCCCGTCGGCGTGCCCCTCGGACTCCGCTGAGTCGTCGGCTCCGCTCAACTGCGATGGGTCGGAGCCGTCAGCGTCGTCGATAGCCATTGGTCCACCGTCGGTGTCCCCCATCAAAAAGCCTTCTCCATAATTAACCCAAACTTACTACTTCTGTCTCTCTGATACGTTCGGAATCGAACGCGACCCGGTCGCGACAGATTCGGCTGCAGTCCTGCTCTTTCTCTCCGAAATTCCGACGACAGCGACTGTCGGCTCCCGTGCTCTTCTGTGGTCGGGTCTCCGACAGAACTGCGTAGGTTCAGATGGATCGAGTGCCCGTTCGCTCGCGCGCGACACCGAGTTAAGCCGGGCTTAACCGCCTCGGTTCGCTCGGCTCGTCCGACTCGATTCGGGGATCGGTACCACCGGTGTCGCCCGCGTCACACCGACTCAGCGTCTGATCTCGAAGCCGTCCAGTCCCTCGGGGTCGCCGTACTCGACGGCCACGTCCGAGACGGTCGCCTGTGGACTGCCCGTGTCGCACCAGTCGACCATCGACTCCACCGCCGAGCGTGGGCCCTCGAACACCGCCTCGACCCGGCCGTCGGCGAGGTTCCGCACCCAGCCGTCGACGCCGTGGTCGCGGGCCGTGTCCCGTGTCGTCGCGCGGTAGAAGACGCCCTGTACTCGCCCGGTGACGAAGACGTGTGCGCGAACGCGGTCGCTGTCGTCGGTCATGGATCGACGTTCGACGCCCGCCGGGGAAAAGCCACCGTCCCGGGCGCGACGCGAATCGACGGCATCTAAGTGGTCGGCCGGAAACGGTGGCGTATGGACTTGTTCGGAACCGCCGGCATCCGTGGCAGTGCCAGAGAGCGCGTGACACCGGAACTCGCGCTGGCGGTCGGCCGCGCCGTCGGTCGGGACGCCGACGAGGTCGTCGTCGGCCGCGACGGACGCACGACCGGCCCGGCACTCGCGGCGGCCGTCGAGGCGGGCCTGCTCTCTGCGGGCGCGACCGTCCGCCGAGTCGGCGTCGTCCCGACGCCCGCACTCGCCTCCGCCTCGCGGGGCCGACGCGGCGTGATGCTGACCGCCTCGCACAACCCGCCGACCGACAACGGGATCAAACTGTTCGTGAACGGCGTGGAGTACGACCGCGAGGCGGAACGCCGGATCGACCGCCGCGTCGAAGCCGACGAACCGTCGGCGGCGTGGGACGAGTGGGCCGACTCCAGCCACGTCGACCCACTGCCCGACTACCGCGAGTCGGTCGTCGCCTACGCCGAGACACTGGGTGCGCCGGCCGACGACCTCCGGGTCGCAGTCGACTGCGGCAACGGGATGTCGGCAGTCGGAACGCCGCAGGTGCTCCGGGACCTCGGCGCGTCGGTCGTCACGCTGAACGCGAACGTGGACGGTCACTTCCCCGGCAGAGAGAGCAAACCGACGCCAGAGTCGCTCGCGGACCTCCGGGCGTTCGTCGCCGACGGCGACTTCGACCTCGGCGTCGGTCACGACGGGGACGCTGACCGCATCGTGATCGTGGACGGCACGGGCGAGGTGATCCACGAGGACACCGTGGTCGCGATTCTCGCCGAGCGGTACGTCCGGACTGCCGAGGCGGCCGACCCGGTCGTCGTCACGACACCGAACGCCTCGGCGCGCATCGACGAGCGAGTTCGGGCCGCAGGCGGTCGCGTCGAGCGCGTCCGACTCGGTGCGCTCCACGAGGGCATCGCCCGCGTCCGGCGTGAGGGTGGCGAGGACACCGCGGTCGTCTTCGCCGCCGAACCGTGGAAACACGTCCACACGCGGTTCGGCGGCTGGATCGACGGCATCTGTAGCGCGGCCGTGCTGTCACGGCTCGTGGCGGAGTCGGGGCTGTCCGCACTCAGAGAGCCAGTCACGGAGCGCCCGTACCGGAAGGTCAGCGTCTCCTGTCCGGACGACGCGAAGTCGGCGGTGATGGCCGACCTGACGACCAGTCTGCCCGAGGCGTTCCCCGAGGCCGAGGTGGACACCGACCACGGCGTCCGCCTGGAACTGCCGGACAGTTCGTGGGTGCTCGTCCGGCCGAGCGGTACGGAACCCTACGTCAGAGTCTACGCCGAGAGCGACGAGGTGGACGAACTGATCGACGCGGCGACCGACGTCGTCGAGTCGGTGGTCGCCGCCAACTGAGTTCGGTCGGGTCGACCCGGAGTCGGGTTCCACGGCCCGAGTCGCCTTCCACGCCCCGAAACCGGCCTCCACGAACCGAGGTCAGCCTCCACGAGCCGAGTCTGCCGGCGACGACCGCACCGAGTCGCTCCTGTCGGGGGAGTTCCCGATGCCGGAGTCCGGTTCGGTTTTCTCACACATCTGCCGTGTGAAACGACGCCTTTATGCCTAACTCTCGGCCTTGATACTGCATAGGTGTCCATAGATATGGATAGACGGACGTTCATCAAGGGGACGGGTGTCGCAGGCATCGCCGGACTCGCAGGCTGTACCGGCGGACCGACGCAGGAAGCGACAGAGAGTGCGACAGACACACCGACGGACTCCGGCGGCGACATGGAGGACACGGAGACCGAGACGACGACCGAGAGCGGGCCGGCCGCGAACGTCGGCATGGTCTACGCGCTCGGCGGTCTCGGCGACAAGTCGTTCAACGACGCCGCCAAGCGCGGTGTCGTGCAGGCCGAGGAGGAACTCGGCATCGCCTACGCCGAGGTCCAGCCCGAGGCGTCCGAGGAGTTCCCGCAGTTCCAGCGCCGGTACGCACAGTCGACGGACCCGAACTACGACCTCGTGTGCTGTATCGGCTTCGCCCAGCAGAGCGCGCTGGCGGAGACCGCACCGGGCTTCTCGGACCAGAACTTCATGCTCGTCGACGCCGTCGTCGACGAACCGAACGTCGCCAACTACGTCTTCCGCGAGGAGGAGGGCTCGTTCCAGGTCGGCCACCTCGCCGGCCTGATGACGACCCGGTCGTTCGACGCGGGGTCCGGCGAGACGCAGTCCGACTCGACGAACGTCGGCTTCGTCGGCGGCGTCGACGCGCCGCTGATCCGGAAGTTCCAGGCCGGCTTCGAGGCGGGTGTCAACTACGCCAACTCCGACGTAGACGTGAGCACGGCGTACGCCGGGTCGTTCTCCGACTCCGCACAGGGGAAGGAGATCGCCACGTCGATGTACCAGTCCGGTGCCGACATCGTCTACCACGCGGCCGGCGCGACCGGCCTCGGGGTCTTCCAGGCCGCGAAAGAGCAGGGCAAGTACGCCATCGGCGTCGACTCCGACCAGTCGCTGACCGAGCCGAACTTCGCCGACGTCATCATGGCGAGCATGGTCAAGCGCGTCGAGACGCCGGTGTACGAGTCGATCGAGAACGTCGTCAACGACGACTTCAACGGCGGTTCGACGACGACACTCGGACTGGAGGAGGACGGTGTCGCCTGCGTCTACGGCGACCAACTCGGCTCCGCCATCCCGCAGGACGTGAAAGACGCCGTCGCCGAGACCCGCGAAGGGATCATCTCGGGCGACATCGACGTGCCGACCGAACCGCAGTAGACGCGCGGTGGCCGGCCGACCGGCCGTTCGGGCTATCGGTCGACCGGTTCGAGAGACAGGAGAGACACAGGATGACAGACGACGCGACCGCGTGTGGCGACCGGCCGATCGGCGTCCTCGACGACCGGCGGACGCCGGTGTGTGCCCCTGCCCCACCCGGCCCGCGAAACCACGACTTTATGCGGACCACTACGAAACCCACACTCAGATGACGACCGCTGTCCACCTCGACGGGATCACGAAACGCTTCCCTGGGGTCGTCGCCAACGACGACGTGACCCTCACCGTCGAGCGCGGCACGGTCCACGCGCTGTTGGGCGAGAACGGCGCGGGGAAGACGACGCTGATGAACGTCCTCTACGGCCTCTACCAGCCGACAGAGGGGACCATCAACGTCGACGGCGAGCCACGCGAATTCGACTCGCCCCGTGACGCCATCGACGCCGGCATCGGGATGATCCACCAGCACTTCATGCTCGTGGACCCGATGACGGTCACCCAGAACATCGTGCTGGGCCACGAACCCCGGAAGTGGTTGGGACTGGCGACAGACTCCGCACAGGCGCGGGCCGACGTGCGCGAACTCTCCGAGAAGTACGGCTTCGACGTCGACCCCGAGGCGGCCATCGAGGACGTGTCGGTCGGCGTCCAACAGCGCGTCGAGATTCTGAAGGCGCTGTATCGCGGGGCGGACATCCTCATCCTCGACGAACCGACCGCCGTGTTGACGCCACAGGAGGTCGAGGAACTGTTCGCCGTCTTCGAGGAACTCACCGCACAGGGCAAGACGATCATCTTCATCACCCACAAACTGGGCGAGGCGATGCACGCCGCCGACGACATCACGGTCCTGCGGGACGGCCACCACGTCGGGACCGTCCCCGCAGACGAGACCACCCGCGAGTCGCTCGCGGAACTGATGGTCGGCCGCGAGGTGCTGATGGAGGTCGGGACCGACACCCGCGAACCGGGCGAGACGGTCCTCGGCGTCGAGAACATCCACGTCGACGACAACCGCGGCATCGAGGCCGTGACCGACGTGAACTTCTCCGTCCGGGAGGGCGAGATCTTCGGCATCGCCGGCGTCGACGGCAACGGCCAGTCGGAACTGATCGAAGCGATCACCGGGCTTCGGACGCCGACGACGGGGCGAGTCGTCTACGAGGGCGAGGACATCACCGACGCGCCGCGCAGACAGCGGATCGACAGTGGGATGGCGTACGTCCCCGAGGACCGCCACGAGCGCGGACTGGTGATGGAGTTCGACCTCGTGAGCAACGGGATTCTGGGGAGCCAGCACAGCCCGCAGTTCGCCCGCGACGGCCGGATCGACTGGCCGGGCGCGCGGACCCACGCCGAGGACATCATCTCGGAGTACGACGTGCGGCCGCCGAACGCCGACGCGACTGCGGAGTCGCTGTCGGGCGGCAACCAGCAGAAGTTCATCGTCGGTCGGGAGTTCGAGCGAAATCCCGATCTGGTGGTGGCGACGCACCCGACACGCGGTGTGGACATCGGCTCGACCGAGTTCATCCACGACCGCCTCCGTGAACTGCGGCAGGCCGGGAAGGGCATCCTGCTCGTCTCCTCGAAACTCGACGAGGTGCAGGGGCTGTCCGACAGACTCGGCGTGATGCACGACGGGCGACTGATGGACGTGGTCGACCCTGCCGAGGTGACCGAAGAACAGATCGGCCTGCTGATGGCCGGCGAGTCCATCGACGCCGGCACGGACGCGACCGCCGACGGGCAGACGACTGCGCCCGCCGAGTCGGACGCCGACGTGGCGGCCGACGGAGGTGAGCGATGAGCGACTCCGGTGTGGAACCCGAAGCGCCGGCAGAGTCGGAGTCGCCAGAACAGACCGGCTGGCGGCGTCAGCTCCAGCGCCTCGTGGACGCCTCTGCCTTCGAACGACTGGCGATCAGTGTCGCGGCGCTCGTGCTCGCCGTACTGGTCGGCGCGGTCATCATCCTCGTCTCCGGTCGCATCGCCACCTGCCAGACGGCGGCGGCCACCTACTTCGGTCTCGGGTTCTGTTACGATCCGATCGAGGTGTACCTCGTGCTGTTCAACGGCGCGCTCGGCAACCCCTTCGCGCTCGGCGAGCCGGCGCTGTTCGCCGAGGGCTGGGGCTTCTACAACTTCGGCCTCGCGCTGACGCTGAAGGAGACGACACTGCTCGTCTTCACCGGCCTGTCGGTGGCCGTGGCGTTCCGCGCGGGCCTGTTCAACATCGGGACGCAGGGCCAGTTAGTGCTCGGTGCGCTGGCGACCGGCCTGTTCGCGCTGTACGTCTCGCGTGCGGTTCCCTCGGGGATGATCGGCGGTCTGATCGTCATCCCGACGTCGATTCTCGTCGGCGCGGTCGTCGGCGGGCTCTACGGCGCGATTCCGGGGGCGCTGAAGGCCTACGCCGACGCGAACGAGGTGATCACGACGATCATGCTCAACTTCATCGCCGCACAGGTCGCCTTCGTGGTCGTCTCGGAGTACTTCCGCAACCCCGACTCGCAGGTCGTCGAGACGACGCCGCTGGCCGACTTCGCCACCATCCTGCCGGTGAGTTCGTTCCTCCCGTTCGGCTTCCCGGCTTCGGGTGACTTCTCGCTGCTCGCGCTGGCGTTCGCGTTCCTGCTGGTCGCGGCAATCTTCTACCTGCTCGAACGCACCTCGTTCGGCTACGACCTGCGCACCTCCGGCATCCAACCCGAGGCGGCCGAGTACGGCGGCGTCGACGCCAAGCGGACGACCGTGGCGAGTATGTTCCTCTCGGGTGCGCTCGGGGGCATCGGCGGCGCGGTGTGGGTCCTGATGGTCATCGGCAAGTGGCAGGCCGGCGTGCCGGCGCTCGGCTTCGACGGCATCACGGTCTCCATCCTCGCGGGGAACAACCCGCTCGGTGTCTTCCCGGCCGCGCTGTTGTTCGGGACGCTGAAGTCCGGGTCCGTGGCGGTACAGTTCCAGACCGGCGTGCCGAAGCAACTCGTGGGAGTGCTGCGCGGGCTGATCATCCTGTTCGTGGCGATGCCGGAGTTCTTCCGCCTGCTGGGTCGCAACGTGATCGACCTCCGACCGGAGCGTCCGGCGACCGCGACCGACGGCGGCCGCATCGGGGGTGAGGACGATGAGTAACGAACGCGAGATGGCCGACGAGGGACCGCTGGTCGACGACGACGGCTTCGAGGTCACCTACCGTGTCGGGTTGGCGCTCGGCGCGGTCGGCGCGTTCCTCGTGGTCGTGATCGCGGGACTGGCGTTCCCGCAGACCATCGCGGGCGACCTGCTCGGCATCGTCACGCGAGAGGACACGCTCGCGTCTGCGTTGCGGCTGGCGGTCCCGATCAGCTTCGCGGCGCTGGGTGGCATCTTCGCTGAGAAGGCCGGCGTGATCAACATCGGACTGGAGGGGCTGCTGATCATCTCCGCGTTCACGGCAGTCGCGGTGACGAGTATCATGGGACCGGCGGGCGCGACCGCCGGCCTCCCGCACATCTGGGTCGGCTTCCTCGCGGGCGTGGTCGCCAGTACCTTGCTGTCGCTGCTGTTCGCCATCGTCTGTATCAAGTTCCGGGCGGACCAGATCATCGCGGGACTGGCGGTGTGGCTGATCGCACTGGGCCTCGCGCCCTTCGCGGCGACAGTGTACTACGGCGGGGTGAACTCCGACAGTCTGCCCCGGACGCCGGACACCTTCGCCATCCCGGTGCTCTCGGAGATTCCGGTGCTGGGGGCGTTCTTCAACGCGACCATCCCGGTGTATCTCATGCTCCTCGCGGTCCCGGCGGCGTGGTTCGTGTTGAACCACACCTCGTTCGGGTGGTGGGTGCGCGCCTCGGGTGAGAACCCGCGTGCGCTGGACACCGTCGGCGTGAACGTCAGTCGGGTGCGCTACGCCGCCGTGGTGCTCTCGGGGTTCCTCTCGGGCATCGGCGGGTCGGCGCTCTCGTTGGGAGCGGGCCAGTTCGTCGGCAACGGCCAGACGATGGTCAACGGGAAGGGGTTCATCGCCATCGTGGCGTACCTGTTCGGCAACTACAACCCCATCGGCGCGTTCGGCGCGTCGTTCCTCTTCGCCGGCCTCGAGGCGGTGCAGATCCGCCTCCAGCAGGTGCAGGGGTACGCGATTCCGGACTCGCTGATCCAGACGATTCCGTACGTGACGGTGATCATCATCCTCGCGCTGGTCGGGCGGACCCGGATTCCCTCTGCGGCCGGGGATCACTACGAGTCCGGCGAGGACTGAGGTCGGGGTCGGGGTGAGATGGTGGGGTTCGTGGTTCTCGGTGGTTGGAGGCCGTGGTTCTGGTCGAGGTCGTTGGGGACGGGACCACCGCGATCGGCCGAGCACACCGTGACTCGATCCCGTGTCCTTCTGCGACGACTCCAGACGACTACCGCACCGCCGACCGTGAGAACGTCGGCACGGCGACCGCGACCGCGACTATCGGAGCCCACCGACCCACACAGCGACAGCATCGGCACCGCAGGCCGCGACCCACCGCGACAGCGACCACTACTCGTGCGAGCGCGAGGACCCGCCACCGCCCCGCGGCAGCGACCGCACCTCGGCCCTCCCCACCCGCTACGGCCTGCTCTGGACCCCCGACTGGCCGCGATCTGCTTGAGCGACCGGAACCGAGGCGTGTTCGAGCGACAGCGAGAACCGACTCGCGGGTCCGCGTCGCCAGCAGTCGGGGAGGAGTGGGGGAGTACTGCGACTGCCGGGGTCCCACCACAGCGACGCGGGACGCCACATCACCCGACTTTTCCCGTTGTCGCCCGGAGAGACGAGTATGAGCGACGTGCCGCCGCCACCGATGCCCGAGGAGCGCATCGCCGACGCGGGCTACGTGCAGACCGGCGACGAGACCGAGGTCGGCTTCGAGTCACGGTTCGTCACGGTGCGGACCCGCACGCAGATCTTCGAGGACGCGGCCCTCCGAGATCGCCTGCCGGGTCACGACGTGGAGCGCACCATCCGGGCCGTCTTCGGCACGCGACTCGGGTTCGAGCCACCCTTCTCCCGCGCGCCGGTCTCGCCCGAATCTGTCGTCGGACTCGCCGCCAGGCGTGCCCGGTCGGAGTTCGTGAACGACCTCCGGCGATCGGGCCTCCGGGACGTCTCCGTCGCCGAGACGCGCCGCTTTCGGTGGGGCAGGGTCGAAGGCCGGCTGTTCGACATCCGGGCCGACTACCCGCTGTCCGCCCGGAACGTCCTCGCGGATGTCGACTCCGAGAGCGCGATCGACCTCCGGGCGCAGGTGTTGGCGGCCATCCGCCCGTGGCGCGATACGTTCGTCATGGCCGGTGTCGCGCACCCCCGCGAGTCGGTCGCCTCGGCCGTGGAGCGGTCGCGGTTCGCCGGCGAAACCGCGGTCGAACACGGCGTCGATCCGACCGAGGCGCGCGACGAGGGGGTGGAGTTGATCCGGGCCGTGGGTCGGTGACGACCCGTGTGGAGGAGCGCAGGCGTGGAGACGCCAGCCCCGTCACGTAGCTTTTTCCCACATCGAGCGACCACCCTTCGACACCTACAAGCCCCGGCGACGGGGAGGCACCCACAGTGAGTTGGCAGGAGGTCTTCGGACACCCCGAACCGTACCCCGAGCAGGCGGACGGCATCGAGACGGCGATCGAGACGAGCGAGGATGACGGCTTTCTCGTCGTCGAAGGTGCCTGCGGGACTGGCAAGACCATGCTGGCGCTGACCGCCGGGATCGACCGCGTGCGCGACCCCGACTCCGACTACGAGCGCGTGGTCGTCCTCACCAGCGTCAAACAACAGCTTCGGCAGTTCGAGGAGGACCTCCGCACGATCAACCGGAACCTGCCGGACGACTGGTCGCCCGTCTCGGCGCTGACGCTCGTCGGGAAGGCCGACGTCTGCCCGTACAACATCGAGAACGCCGGCGGCATCGACGGCGAGAACGTCTACGACCGGTGTGAGAGCCTCCGCGAGCGCACCCGGAACGTCACCGGCGAGGGGAACGACACCTCCACCGCGAACCTCGTGAGCGAGGCGAAAGCCGTCCAGACCGGACTCGCCGACTCCGGATCGGACGGCGGCGCGGACTACATGAGCGTCGACGGCGAACCGACGCCGTACCCCCGCGCGATGCCGGAGTTCGACGGCGTGGAGTACTGCCCCTTCTACGCCCAGTACCTCGACGACCTGCCGGACGACGGCGACGCCGCGGAGTCGGTCCCGTTCGCGTTCGACGACCTCGGGCTGATCGACACCGAGGAACTCGTCCGCCTCTCGGCGGGCCACGGCACCTGCCCACACTCGATGATGGGCGTCCTGCTCGGCGAGGTAGAGGTCGTCGTGGCGAACTACTACCACGCCTTCGACCCGACGACGGTCGGCTCGTTCACCGGATCGCTCGTGGACGACGACTCCTTTCTCGTCTGTGACGAGGCGCACATGCTCGAACCGCGCGTCCGCGAACTCGTCTCCGACGGTCTCGCGGACGCCTCCCTGCGGGACGCCGAGTCGGAGTTGACCCGCGTCATCCAGCCGGTCGAGTTCGAGGCCAGCGGGAAGGACACGTCCCCGACCGCCCAGACCGCCGACGCGGAACTGGTGAAGGGCGAACTCGACGAGGCCGACGTGACGCTCGCGGAACTGAAGGAGACCCGCGAGTTCGTCCGGGACCTGCGCGACGAGTTGGACCGACGGGTGAAAGCGCACCTGGACCGCACGCGCCCCGACTGGCGTGCCGACCTCCAGTCGCTCGACGACGCCGAGGTCCCCCTTCGGGACCCCGAGACGCCCGGCGACGACGAGATCACCGAGTGGGCAGACGAGGCGGGCTACGACGCCGGGACGTGGACCCGCGCCGAGATAGTCGGCGTCGTCGTCGGCCGCATTTTGAACGAGGCCGAAGACGAGGACAAACAGCGCGCCGCACCCGGCGTCGGGCGCGTCCTCGGCGAGTGGTACCGCCAGAGCCACGAGACGTACTTCCGGCAACTGGAACTCGACCGCACCTGGGACGAGACGGAACCGCCCGACTCGTGGCGGCGCGCGTACAACGCGCGACTCGCGTTGCACAACTGCGTGCCGGGTGACGCCATCGCCGACCGACTCGCGGAGTTCGGCGGCGGCGTGCTGATGAGCGCGACGCTCGAACCGCTGGACGTGTTCCGGCGCGTGACCGGCCTCGACGACCTCGCCGAGGACGGCCGGCCGGTCACGGAACGAACCTACGGCCTCGGCTTCCCGGCGGAGAACCGCGAGAGCTTCGCGGTGGACGCGCCGAAGTTCACCTACAGCAACCGGGGCGCACCGGGCGAGGCGACCGAGACGCGCCGCGTCCACGCCGACACGGTGCGGGCGGTCTGTCGCTCGCCGGGCAACGTCCTCGTCGGGATGCCGAGCTACGCCGAGGCGGAGTGGATCGCCGAGGAGTTGCGCCGGACGCTCGACAAGCCGGTCCTGCTGGACGAGGCGAGCGACGACGGCACCACGGAGAAGCTGAAGTCGGAGTTCTTCGCCGACGAGGGGAAGGTGCTCGTGACGAGTCTCCGCGGGACGCTGACCGAGGGCGTGGACTACCGGGGTGACCGTCTCTCGGCCGCCGTGGTCTGTGGCGTCCCGATCATCAACACCGCGAGTCCGCTGACCAAGGCCGTCAGGACGGCCTACGACCGCGAGTTCGGCGACGGCTTCGAGACGGCACTGACGGTGCCGGCGGTGAGAAAAGCTCGACAGGCAGTCGGGCGCGTGATCAGAGGCACCGAGGAGGTCGGCGTCCGCGTGCTGGTGGACGGTCGCTACGCCCGCACCTCGTGGAACAGCGTCCGGGAGTATCTCCCGGAGATCGAGCGCGAGGAGTTCCAGCCGGTCAGCCCGGATATGGTGGAGTTCGGCCTCCAGCGGTTCTGGGGCGACGACTGGGACTGAATCGAGAGCCGAGCGGTGCCGAGTCGGACCGTGTCGACTCAGTCCTGTGGTGCGCCGTCCGGTCGGTCGTCCATAGCCATCCCGACCGTCTCCTCGACCTGCGTGACGACGAGGAGCAGGCCCAACACCGCCAGCACCGCGCCGACCGTGAACGGCACCGAGAAGCCGATGCCGACGAGGTAGCCCGAGGCGAGGGGGCCGATGGCGATGCCGAGTCCGAAGCCCATCGTCAACACGGAGAGGGTCGTGCCGGACTGGCCCTGTTTCGCCAGGTCGCCGGCCAGCGCCAGCGACGGCGCGAACACCATCGCCACCGCGACCCCCTGAAAGAGTCGCGCGACCAGCATCAGCCACGGCGAGAAGATGATCCCCTGCACGAAGATGGAGGGGATCAGGATCAGGAACCCACCGACGAGAAACGGCTTCCGACCGTAGGTGTCCGACAGACGCCCGACCGGAATCTGAAAGAGCACGTTGGCGATGACGACTGCACCGAACTGAAGCGAGAAGAACACCGCATCCTGTCCGAGTCGGGCGTTCACCTGGTTCTGGAGCGTGGCGAACAGCGCGATGGTGATGCCGATGAACACGGTCGCCACGCCGAGCGTGAACACCGGGTCGAGCCACCGGTCGCCCTCGCCTCGGATGGACACCGAGAGGTCGTCGCCGGCGCTCGCCTCGGTCCCCTCCACGTCCGAGACGAGAATTGAGACGAGCGTGAAACTCCCGAACGCACCGAGGAAGGCGATCAGAAACGCCGCGTCGAACCCGGAGAGACCGATGCCACCGCCGACCGGGAGCGTGTAGGGACCGAGTTCGACGACGATACCGGCGGCCAGCGGGCCGAAGCCGAACCCGATCAGTCGGAACGTGTTGAAGACGCCGAAACTCCCCCCACGCGTCGCACCTTGCGAGTACTCGTTGACCAGCGCGACCGTCGCCGGGACCGCGAAGCCGACGCCGATGCCCTGGAGTGCCCGGAGCGCCATCACCGCCCAGTAGTCCTCGACGAAGGCGTACAGTCCGCTGGCGGTGCCGAGCAGTGCGATGCCGAGGAGGATGTAGAGTTTCCGCTTCGCGGTGCGGTCCGACAGTCGACCGGTGAACGGTTGGGCGAAGCTGTTGAGGAAGCCGAACAGCGAGAGGACGATGCCGATCAGCAGTGGTTCGGTGAGCGTGACCGACGCGGGACCGACGCCGAGGTCGGCGTCCAGCAGGCCGGAGAGGTCGATCTGGCCGCTGGCGATGTACAGCGGGAGGACGACGACCAGAAACGAGTTGCCGAGCGCGCCGACCATCCGGGCCAGCGCCAGCACGATGACCCGTTCGTCGGTGTCGCCGACGAGCGGGGCGAAGATACGGCGGAGAAGTCCCATTCGAACTACTGTTTCCGCCGCGTCGTGAAGCCAGTTGTGTTCGGCGGGCCCTGCGCCGGTTCTCCGGCCCGGACTCTGCTGCCGTCTCGCACGGTCGACACTGCCCCCGGAGCTAAGTGACGGGACGGCGAAGACCGGGGTATGCCAGAGGAAGTCAAACTCAGCCGGGTCGAGACACTGTTCGCGGAACTCCGATATCCGGTGACACGTGCCGACGCCGCCGCCGAGTTCGCGGACACGACGGTCCTGTTCGCCGACGGCGAGGCGAACCTCGGGAAACTCGTCTCCGAGGTCGGGAGTGACTCCTTCTCCGACCCGGAAGATCTGTTCGCCGAACTCCAGAACGTCCTGCCCGTCGAGGCCGTCGGCGAACCCGGACAGTCCGAAGGCGACGCCTGAGTCGGGCGGTGCCGGACGATTCTCCGACGTGCGGACGGCGACCCCACGAGGGGGCACGCGATACGATGGCACGCCGACCCCGAAAACCCGGCAATTAAGTACACGAAGGCTCTGAACCTCCAGACATGGAATTCTGCGACGAGTGCGGTTCGATGATGCAGACGCAGGGCGACAAGTGGGTCTGCACCAAGTGCGACTTCGAGAAACTGCGGGACTCTGCCAAAGAGGCGGCGATGGTGACGACCCAGTCACAGGAAGCGAGCGAAGTCATCGAGTCGCAGGGCGGGACCGAGGGCCTGCCGACGACCGACGCCAACTGTCCGAACTGCGAGAACGACACGGCGTACTGGTACATGCAACAGATCCGGTCGGCCGACGAGTCCGAGACGCGCTTCTTCGTCTGTACCGAGTGTGAACACAAGTGGCGCGAAGACGACCACTGACCGACCGCTGGACACCGACCCTCCACTGCTGATCGACGGCTACCAACTGCCGGCCATCGACTCCAGATCACCGGTCGCCGACTCCGGATCACGATCCCATGCCAACGCCCGCGCCACCGACACTCCCCGACGACCGACTCACCGGGTGGCGACAGGTAGAACAGACGACGGACACGCCCTTCTCGATCGGGCCGGTCTCGGTGACGGCGACGACGGTCGTCTACGAGGACGAACGACTCCGTCGAACACTGCGCGCGGCGACCGACATCGACGACCGGTGGCGCTTCTTCTTCGCCAGCCGACTCGCCATCTCCCCGGCGACACCGCCCTCGGGGGCGCTCCGCCGACTCGTCACCGACCGGGCACGGCGAGGGTTCCGTGATCGACTCCGCGACCGAGGTTTCGAGTCGCCCACGGAACGCGGGCGACGGACGATTCGGATCGACGGGACCGACGCCGAGGTGACGGCCTACGACGCCACCTGTCGACTCGGCGACCTGCGACTGTCGGTCGTGGGGTGGCTGGCGGTCTGGCCCGACGACGCGGAGTTTCTCCTCGCCGGTGGCGCGTACCCGACCGCAGTCGCGGCGTCGGGACTCGAAGCCGGTGACGACAGGGGTGCTGCCGACTCGACAGCAGCACTCGCAGGAGAACTCACGCCCGATACGTTCCGGGACGAACTGTTCTCGTTGATTCGAGCGACACGCTGAATCGGTCGACGGTCGGCGGGGAGGTGCTCACCCTCGTCGCCGCGAGAGCCAGCGCAGGCCGGCGAGGGCGACCCCACCGAGCGACACGGTGGCGTCCGGGACGCCGACCGCCCGGGAGACGAGTCCGGCGTCGACCTCCGGGCCGAGGCGTGCCACGCTGGCACCCCGGACGCGCACGTCGACCGTCACGTCGGCGTGGCGGAGACTGGGACCGACCTCGGCGACCGGGAGCGTCGTCGCGCCGCCGAGCAAGGCGCGCGCGCCGCGTAACGAGGACGCCTCGACGACCACGAGGTCGCCGTAGCCGACGACGGTGACCGGGTGGCCCTCGACCTCCAGTTGCAGTTCGGCGGTGACGCTGAGCGGGCGCTGGGTGGACACGGTCACTCGTCGCGTTCGCGCGTGCTGATCCGCATCGTCCCGTTGAGTTTCCAGTGGGCGTGGTCCGCGTCGTCGCCGACCTTGCTCGGCACCTCGACCTCCATGTCGTCGAACTCGTAGGTGATCTCCGCGCCTCTCCCCGTCAGTCGTTCGTACAGCCCGATCGCGAGTTCGGGCCACGTGCTGGTCTCGTCGATCTCGGGTGTGGGTTCGTCGGTGCTCACGAACCGTGGTAGGGACTGTCGCAACTTATCGTTTCGCCCGGTTCTCGCGGTCGTCGCAGTAGTCCCGCTAGTCCCGGCGGTGGTCGTCCGTGCGTGCCGACCGAGTCGGCGTCGATCCACGACCGCCGGTCGGATCGGATCGCGCAGTTGAAACCCCCACCGCACGCACGACCGGACATGACCGACGAGGACGCAGACGGCGGGGAGGACCACGACACTGGCGGAGGAGACGGCCACGACGAGGGCGGCTACCACGAACCGCACCGCGAGGCGTTCGACCACGACCCGCTCGGCCACGCACAGATCCGTGGCGGGATGTCGGTCGGGGAACTGACCGACCAACTCGGCAACGCCGGCATCGGCGCGGCTTCGGTCCACGAAGCGGTCGACGTGACCCACGAGATGCTCGCGGACGAGGACTGCACCGTCTTCTGTTCGCTGGCCGGTGCGATGGTCCCGACCGGGATGCGGGCGGTCGTCGCCGATCTGATCCGGGACGGCTACGTCGACGCGTTGGTGACGACCGGCGCGAACCTCACCCACGACGCCATCGAGGCAATCGGCGGGAAACACCACCACGGCCACGAGGGGCAGGACGGCAAGAGCCGCAGAGAACACGACGAGCAACTGCGCGACGAGGAGGTGGACCGCATCTACAACGTCTACCTCCCGCAGGAACACTTCGCGCTGTTCGAGTCCCACCTGCGCGAGGAGGTCTTCCCGCCACTCGACGCCGAGGGGACCGTCAGCATCCAACGCCTGACCGAGGAACTCGGGCGGGCGAACACCGAGGTGAACGAGCGGGAGGGAATCGCGGAGGACGCGGGCGTCGCGGCCGCCGCCTACGAGGCCGACGTGCCCATCTACTGTCCGGCGGTGCAGGACTCGGTGCTCGGTCTGCAGGCGTGGATGTACTCACAGACGGCCGACTTCTCGCTGGACGCGCTGGCGGACATGACGCCCCTGACCGATCTGGCCTACGAGGCCGACACGGCTGGCTGTCTGCTGGTCGGTGGCGGCGTGCCGAAGAACTTCACCCTCCAGACGATGCTCGTGACGCCGGGGGCGTACGACTACGGCGTCCAGATCACGATGGACTCGGAGGCGACCGGCGGGTTGTCCGGCGCGACGCTGGACGAGGCGCGCTCGTGGGGGAAGTTGGAGAAGGACGCCCGGAACGTGACCGTGCTGGGTGACGCGACGGTGTATCTCCCGCTGTTGGTCGCCGCAGTGAGAGAGAAACTGGAAGAGTAGTCTGGGTTTCGAGTCGGCAGTCAGTCAGTCGTCGTCTTCCTCCTCTTCGTCTTCTTCCTCTTCTTCCTCGTCGTCTTCGTCTTGTTCTTCCTCGTCATCGTCGTCTCGCTCCGATTCTTCCTCGTCGTCCTCGTCGTCTTCCTCCTCTCTCTCGTCTTCGTCGTCTTCCTCGTCGTCCTCTTCCTCATCTTCATCTTCGTCGCCACGGGGCGGCGCAGTCTTGTCGATGGTCGGGACGAGTCCGAACTCCTCGTCGGACGACTCGTCGTCCGGGGAGAGGTAGCCGACGGCGAAGACGGTGTAGATGCTGCCGGCGGTCAGCGGGAGTATCGTCTCGAAGACGACCGAGCCGTCGTCGTCCTCGGTGTCGGGCCGAACCTCGACTGCGTACTCGCCAGCTGGGACCTCGACGTAGCCGCCGGATTCGCCGAACTCGACGCCGTCGAACAGCATCGCCGAACCGTCGTTCACCGTCACGTCGACGGCGGGGGCGTCGGGAGAGGCGTGGACGACCCGGACGCGGGCGTTCCCGTCGAAGACGCGCCCGTTCTCGTCCTCGAACACCTCGACGCCGAACTCGGTGTCGTCGCTCGCCACTTCGCCGAGTGCGACTGCGGTGTAGTCCTCACCTGCGAGTTCGACGGTCTGGTCGAAGACGACCGTATCGGGGTCCCCGGCGGCCGTCACCTGCACGCCGTACTCACCGTCCGAGAGTTCGAGGTAGTCGGTCACGTCCCGGAAGCCGAGGCTCTCGATCACCCGACTGCCGTCCACGTACACGTCGACAGCGGGGGCGTCAGGCGAGGCGTGGGCCACGCGAACCGCCGCCTCGTCGCCGCCATCCTCCTCGTCGTCATCGTCACGACCGCGACCGCGGTCTCCCGGCGGGTCGGCGAGGACGATCCCGGTGCCGCCCGCGACCGCGACTGTCGAACCGATGCCTGCGAGGACGTTCCGTCTCGTGTGGGGCATACGGTGTATCACAAGGATCGGTCCTGAAAATGGATTGTGGCCGTTTCCCGAGATGTTTTCGCGGGCGTAGCCGAGCGAAATTCACTTGCGCAGGGCGGGGGTACTGTCGTGTGGCCGATGACGACGGCACCGGGCCGAACCGGGGTGGCACCCGGTGACGACGAGCCCTATGAGTGCCGAGGCCTCATATTCTGTCTTAGATTATTTCCGCGAACTGCATAATCATTTGGATAGCACGGATGCTTCCTGAAATTCCACAAGCCACACTCAACATTCTCATCGGCGCGGGCATCGCCGGCACAGGCATCTACAACTGGGACCAGCGCCGCATACAGAGAAACAACCTGCGCCGTGCACTCATCCTTGAGAGCGTCCTGGCCAGTATATCGATCCAGGCGATCATCAATAACGAGGGCACACTCCCACACTCAGATATCGATACAGAGTCCTTCCTGCCCAGTAAGGTCTACGAGGCGAACCTGGGCAAGATCAAGACCCTGAACCGGAACGAGATCGAGGTTGTGTTCCAGTTCTACACTGGACTTGAGCTGATGCGTGACGTGTCTCACCATACGAGGTAGCCGATCCGGAGTACGTGATAGGGATGCGTGATGAATCGCTCAGGTCGCTCGAAGAACTCCGACGGGGGCAGGGTACCGTCTGCTACGGCGTATCGGGCTCATCCGGTCAAACGATGCATATGAGACCTGACCGGCAGCCACGTCACTCACGCTCCAGTTCGAACTCCCGTTCCCGCTCTTTCTCCGGGTCCTCTTCGTGAACGAATCGGATAGTGTCCCGGTCATCCGGTTCTTCCTCCTCCTCCGGCCTGCGTGATTCAGTCCGTTCAGGCTCGAAATCGTCCAGATTTCTATTCCGCGCAGCTCGTTCCTCCACCGGGGTATGGTCGAGGGCACGGTCCGATCGCTCACGGCGCTCCGGCCTGGCATCGATGTACGCGTTCTCCCCGTACATGTTGTAGACGACCGTCTGTGAATCCGATTCCTCGGGAGGAAGCCCCATCTCGGCTGCACGTCTTCTTTCGCGCCACTCCCTCGCGCGCTCACGCTCTCGTTTTTTTCGCTCCCGTTCGCGTTCTTCCTCACGCTCCTCTTCACGGCGCCGCTGTGTCATCAACCGGCGACCCGCACCCAGAAGGGCAATATACAACGCTCCAACACCCGCTAACAGGGCCGGGGCAGACAGAATCGCAGTCTGGTTCAATATTAAGGCCAAGATGGCCAGAATCCCGATGATTTCGATGAGATCGAGGACCCACGCCTTCTCCTCAAACCATCTTCTCATCATATCGATTAGCCCCCATACTGAACGCTGCCAGTAGCACGCCGACAACAAGGAACGCGACAGCAACGGTCCGAGCGTCAGGAGACGGATTAACCAGCAGAAGAATTCCTGCGAGCGCGTACAGCGTATACCGCACGTAGGCGATACCGTCCCAGAACACCTCGTCCATACAATCTCCGATGCGTCAGAGGCACAAAGTTGTTTACCTGCGGCCTGACGCGCGCAGAGGTATGAGCGTTCAACAGGTCACTTGACCGGAAGCTATTCCTTACGTCAACAAATACATCCATTAACAGATCGTGACAATTACCGACGCCGACCGAGAGACCTTCCAGACCACAGTCGAGGAATTCCGGCCGCAGATCACCGAGGACATGTGTCTGCCGACGGCGCTAAAGAATGTTCTCGACGAATTCGCTGGACGCCACGGCTCAGACGGTCCGCTCAGCCTCAGCGATCTCAACGATATCTGTGATTACCGCGCCGGCAGCGCATCAAGCGCTCAAGGTGTCCCTGCCAAACTGGACCCGGAGATCGAGGAATATGGTATCGAGACCCGCATCAGCATCGGCACGTCGTTCGAAGATCTCCAAGCCATCATTGATGACGACGACCGATCTCTCCCGATTGTTGAGCTGGACTCCGCATACTTCGATAGCGTCGACGGCTACGACCCACGGGGCGGTATCGACGGATACCAATGGGACCACGTTGTCATCCCGTTCACCGTCAACGATGAAACCGTACTGTTCTATGACCCCTTCGAGGAGATCTTCCAGCGTTCTACCCGAATCGATTCACCACCTACTGAACGGTCCAAAACCCAGTTCTACGAATGGTGGACCGCTGCATCATCACGGTGGACGATGTGGCTGCAACGCCGAGACCAGCAGGTCTTAACCAGTCCCCGGTTCAAGGATAATGAGTAACAATGTCCAGCACTGATTGGAGTACCGGCAGCAGGCTCAAGTTCCGTAATCCTGAGGAGATTAAGTATGGCCGAGCGGAGAGCCAGCTGAAGCACCGGTACGGCCGAGGCATCTACGTCAACGATATCTACGAAGCCTCGAACGAGGATCTGGTAATCTCGCTGGGCAATACAGTGCCAAAGGACGTCTCTGACTCTCTGGAACAGGACCGTGTCCTCCAGTTTATAAACATCCGCGATATCTACACGCTTCGAGGGGAGGCCACAGGAGAAGGAGTCTATGTCGTTGACCTGCCTGACAGGGACGAGGTCCACAAGGGGTTCGTGCAGCGCCGTCGGCAGATCATCGATCGACTGGATTGGTCAATGGCAAAGGCAATCTACGAACACGTCTTCGAGCTGACCCCGGTTGAGAACCAACTGAACGCTATTATCCAGCTTGTGCGCTGGGTACATGAGGAATCGTCAATCCCGCTCACCCGTCTCAAGGATGCACAGGGCTCGGACAACACCGAGGAGTACGTCCACGTTCTGTCCGATCTCGGGTTCCTTGAACTGGATGACGGCGATGTTGTAGAAGGCGAGAAAATGCAAGAGACCCAGTTGCTTGAACTTGACAACGAGGATTACGTCAAGACGGTTATTGGGAATATCGTCAAGGAAGGGTACAACGTTCTTCAAGACCGACTGGAGTTGCGGATGCTACGGCACTACCCAAAGTTCTGCAACGCGTACTACTACGACGCGCTCCAACGTCAGGATCCTGGTCTGCATCTTGATGTGGACGCAGTCACGAAGAACTACAACAGACAGTATGACGAGGATATTGACTCCTTCGTGGTTCGTGATAAGCTGAATGAGTTGGCCGAAACCAGTGTCATTCGCATGCAGGACGGGTATGTGCAGTCCAGCCCAGATGTCTATCAACAAGTGTCTCAGGAAGCGCCGGTCAGCTGATTAGATCCGTTGTCTAGGTTATTTTCGCAAGCAACTACTGGACTAGGAAACTCAGTTCCAGTGTAATATTATAAGCGAGCGAAAATTTCCTCGTCGGTCCTCCTCGTAGCGGTAATCTTTCCCGACTGAGCCGAACAGTCGGCAGGGGTTGTCAACTGAAGTCAGCTACTCCATGATATAACGTATAATCAAGAGACAACACTGCTGAGCAATTCCTCGGGGAAATCAACGTTATACATTATTCTCGTGCAAGCATCGGAAGAGCCACTAACTCTCTGGAAGCACGAAACGAAGCCTCAGGATTCAGCACTGTGGGGTGTCGACATTCTGAGTCAGACAACGAGTTCGCTGGAGAACGTCTGTGACTCATCAATACCCACCTCTTGAATAATTAGGGTTATCTATGATCTAGTCATGAACGAAAAACAAGTCCGACAGGTATTGTCGAATGCTCTCAAGAAAGTCCTAGAACAAGATAGTGACTTACTGGAGTACGATGTAAACGAGAGAAGCATCACCCATAGATTGGCAGTTTACCTTGAAGAAGAAGAGGTCTGCCGGGAATGGGACGTTGATGTAGAATATAATCGCCTGGGGAAGAATGAGGTGAGCAAATCAATCTCAATGGAACATCTCAGGAGTAAAATCTCGGATAGCGTAGACCCAGAAGACCTTGACGCGAAGACAGTCTATCCAGATATAGTCGTACACAAAAGAGGAGAGCGAAACGAGAACCTGCTGGTGATTGAAGCAAAGAAATCGGGACGATCAGGCGAGTATGACCGGGAGAAACTCACTGCCTACAAAGAAGAACTAGGATATGAGCACGGAGTGTTTGTCACATTTGAGGGAATTGGACTCAGTGAAGGCCCTGGATATTGCTGTGACTGGCATCCATTCGAAGAGTAGTAAACAGAGAGCAGATTACAGATTTATCGGTGTCAATGGGCGTTGTAAACACATTCACTCTGGATAGATTGTGAGTCTTGAGTGCCGAAGCCGAATCTCTCTCGGAGACGTTCTGAACTGCACCGATGGTAAACCCAGTATCCTAGTGAATGATAGCAGTTCCGACCGACGCTTGAACCACTCCTTCCAGAGAGGCTATCCGTGCTGGCCGAGTCGCTCTCGTCGATGGACGAGGCGATCACCGAGAGCGTCACCGACTGGGCCGACTGCCCCGTCGAAACCACCACCGAACTCGACGGCGGACAGGTCGGCAGTGTCCACCGCGTCGACCTCGCCGACGACCGCCGCGTCGTCGTCAAGACCGCCGACACCGACCTCCGGATCGAAGCCGAGATGCTCGCACACCTGCGCTCGGTCGGCGGTCTCACAGTCCCCGACGTCTACCACGCAACCGCCGACCTGCTGATCCTGGAGTTCGTCCCCGGCGACTCCGCGATATCCCCAGCAGTCGAACGCGACCTCGCAGCGCGACTCGCAGACCTCCACGCCACGGAGACCGACCAGTTCGGCTTCCCCTTCGACACGCTGACCGGCAGGTATCGCCAACCGAATCCGTGGACCGACGACTGGGCGACGTTCTTCGGCGACGAGCGACTCGGCCACGCCGCGGCCTGCGCCCGCGAGGAGGGCGTCTTGCCGCCCGACCTCGCCGAGCGACTCGGAGCACTCGGCGACGACCTACCCGTGCTACTGGATCACGACCCCACGCCGTCGCTGATCCACGGCGACGTGTGGTCCGAGAACCTGCTGACCGACGGCGAGTCGGTCCGGGCGTTTCTCGATCCGGCGTGTTACTACGCCGATAGGGAAGTGGAACTGGCCTACGCCGAGTGGGCCGGCGTGGCCGGCGAGACCTTCTTCGAACGCTACCGCGCGGTGGCGGGTGTCGACTCCGGGTACGAGTCGCGGAGACACGTCTACCGGCTCTACCCTCTGCTGACGCATCTCCGGCACTTCGGTTCGGAGTATCTGGATCCACTCGACGCGACGCTCGAAACACTCGGGTACTGAGTTGGCGGGCACCGAGTCACGACCCACCGAGTCGCTGTGACGAGGGTGCGGCGCGTCGGTGTTCAGTAGTAGCCCAGCGCGGCGAGTTGCTCCTTCGCCTCGTCGGTCACCTGCCGGCCGTCGAGTGGTTCGCGTACTCCTTCCTCGCCGCGCTCGAACGCCCCGTCCACAGTCGCAGGCTCCACCGATCCCTGCGGCTGGACGTCGCCGGGACCGTGAACGAGAGCTTCGAGCCCCTGCTCGCCCCAGTAGTATCGTTTCCGAACCGCCGTTCCAGGGGCGTCGGTGTAGACCGCGCGACTGGCGGCGGTGTAGGAGTCCAGGTCGTCACAGGCTCGCTCGAACCGGTCACGGAGATCCGCCGTCACCGGCTGTTTCATCGAGACCACGCGCTCGGTTGCGAACCCGTGCGCCGAAGGCTCACCGTCGAGATGTTCCCGAACTACCGCCGGGAACTGCGTGAGCGCGGCCGGTCGGTGACAGCGGTCGCCGGTGCCACCACCGGGCGGTCGGACGAGCAGTGGCACGTGGAGCAACTCCTCGTGCATCGGCACGATGTGTGAGACTGCCGGCGGTTCACCGGCGACGTAGCCCGGTTCCCCGAACCCGTCTCCGTGGTCACCGCAGACGACGACCAGCGTCTCGTCGAGATCACCGCGTCGTCGGAGGCCCTCGACGACCGACTCGACGACTGCGTCGGCCTGTCGGATCCCACCGTCGTAGAGCGACTCTAACCCCGAGAGTTGCCAGTAGGGTCGGTCGCCACCGTGGAAGGTCCACTCCCAGCGCGTGTCTAGCGACTGCTGTAACTCCCGAGCGCGTTCGTCGGCCCACTGGTCGTACTCGTCGCGTGGCTCGAACGGTCGATGTGCGTCCATGAGATTCAGACAGGCCGCCCACGGTTCGTCTCGCCCCGCCGTCCAGTCCAACAACTGGTCGGCGTAGTAGAACCCATCCGGGCCGGGGTTGATCTCTCCCGTGTCGTACGCGTCGTCGAAGGAGTCGGGAACAGCGACGACCGTCTCGAAGCAGTTCTCGATGCCGACCTCGTGGCCGGTGAGAAAGCCGTTCTCGGAGAACAGCCCGGTGTCGTAGCCGGCCGTCTCCAGCGACTCGAACGCGGTGTGTCCGGGGATGAGTCTGTCGTGCACGGTCACTCTGTGTTCGTGCGCCTCCAGCCCGGTGAACAGGCTGACGTGGCTGGGGAGCGACCAGTTCGAGGGTGCCCGTGCCTGCGTGTACGTCACCGCCTCGTCTGTGAACGACTCCAAGAACGGTGTCGTCTCGCGCGGTGCGCCGTAGACAGAGCAGTTCGACGCTCGGACCGAGTCGAGGACGACGAGCAACACGTTCGGGACCGCTTCCGCGTGCATACCAGCTGAACCGACCACGCCGACTTGGTTCTTGTCACATTTAATACAGTACGTCAACGTCTCGGTCGGGATCGGTACGAGCCACTACAGGGTAGTCGGGAGCGTCACCGAGTTCGTGTCGGTGTCCTGCGTCCACGAGTCCGGCCCAACCGATACGTCGGGTCGCCACCTCGCCGGCCCGTCCGGCACGTCGGGTTGGCAGCTCGCCAGATCGGGTGCCTCGTCAACGACCCATCCCGTCCAGGAACGCGTCACTCGCCTCTCGCCACGCCTCGACGACTGCGTCACTCGGCCCGGCGTCGGCAGAGGCCACCTCGCCGTGCTCGTCCAACCACTGCACGACCCGACGCACGCCGGTCTCGAACGCCACGCTGTACTCGAAATCCAGCACCTGCTTCGCCCGACTGTTGTCGAAGACGGTGCTGTACTGGAAGTGATCGCGGAGCATCCCCGTCTCGTCCGGCACCGCCTCGGAGAGCAGATCGGTCGGCACGTGGACCAACTCGGGGTCCGGCGCGTCCAGCGCGTCGGCCACCGTCCGGTGGTACTCGTTCCACGCCATCGTCTCCTCGCTGGTGACGTTGTAGGCCCGCCCCGCCGCCTCTGGGGTCTCGACCGCGCCGACGAACGCGCCGGCCACGTCGTCGCGGTGGCACGGACCCCACAAGCCAGTCCCGTCGCCGTGGACGACGATCGGCTTCCCGTCCCGGATGCGGGCGAGATACTCCGTCCCGAGGCCGAAAGTGTGGACGAGCGAGCCACCTTCGCCGTAGGTGTTCCACGGACGCAGGATCGTCACGTCGAGTCGACCAGCCTCGTGGGCGTCGAAGAACACGTCTTCTGCGCTCGCTTTGTTCCGGCCGTAGTCGCTCACGTTCGGATACCGGCGGGCCGACTCCGGAACCGGGTTCCGGGCGACCGGCCGGTGATAGACGTCGACCGTGCTACAGAACACGTACCGGTCGCAGTGCGGTGCGACCGCATCGACTGCCTCGCGGGCCTGGTCGGCGTCGAAACAGACCATGTCGATCACGCAGTCGGGGGCAGTCTCGCGGACTGCGGCCGACAGTCGCTCGGTGTCGTCCCGGTCGCCGCGAAATCGGTCGCTGTCCGGCACCGGCACCGGGACCGCGGGATCGGTCTCGCCGCGAGTGAACAGCGTCACGTCGTGCCCCCGGTCGTCGAGTTGGCGCGTGATGCCAGTGCTGATGAGTCCGGTCCCGCCGACGATGAACACGTCCATGGGTCCGTGCCTCACCCCGGCGACAAAAGCGCGTGGGAACCAGTCGGCAAGAGGCGAGGTCGTTCGGCAGGCGGCGACAGCGACCGAGACCTACCGACTCAAGACGGACCAGGCCGTCTCACCGACGTAGTGACCCTCGACACAGATGCCGATTCCGGTGCAGGCACCGACGCCCATCTCTACAAAGCCCCCCGAACCCAGATCACACAGAACCAGGGCAACTTCCGGACGCACTTCAACTTCCCCGGCCGGAACCACCCGGATCACGCTGATCACGGCTACGGCCCACTCGCCACCGTAGTCGAGTCGTTCATGGACCCGGACACACTGATCCGGATGCACCCCCACCGCGACGAGGAGATCGTTTCGTGGGTCCCGGCGGGCGTGATGCGCCACGACGACGGCGAGGGAAACCAACTCGTCACCGACGCCGATCACCTGCTGGTGATGAACGCCGGCCGGGAGTTCTGGCACGAGGAGCGCACCCTCGCCGACGATTCACCGCTCCGGATGCTGCAGATATTCGTCAGACCGCACAGCCTCGGTCTCGAACCCCAGATTCAGCACGGACCGCTCCCCGCGTCCGTCCCGAACGAGTGGCGACACCTGTTCGGCCCCGAGGACGCCGAGGTGCCGTTCCACGTCCGGAATCGCGTCCACTGTCACGACGTTCACCTCGACGCTGGAGCGACGGTCGATCTGCCGACGAAACCGGACTGGGACACCTACTTCTACGTCTTCGAGGGCACAGTCGAGGCTGGCGGGACGCAGTTTACGGAAACCGAGAGTGGCCTGTTCGTCGGTGCCGACGGTTCGTCGTCGTCGGTCGGCGACGCCGACCTCTCACTCACTGCAGAGACGGACGCCATCGTCGTCGCGTTCCGCATCGACCCCGACGCGCCCGTGACGAGACAGGGCACCATCGGTCGCTGACGACCGATCCGCTCTGCTACTCCTCTTGCAGTTCCGACAGCCGACCCCCGACCGTCGCGTGGATCGACGACACGTCCCCGCCGATTCTGACGATCTGATAGCCGGCGTCTATCGCAGTCCGTGCCTCCTCGACACCGTTCCGAATCCGACCGACAGGCACGTCGGCCTCCAGACACGCAGCCACCGCCCGGTCTATCGCGGCCCGCACCGCCTCGTCGGTGTCCGCGGTCGGGTCGCCGGCCGACAGCGACATCGACAGATCGGCCGGGCCGACGAACGTGAAACCCAACTGCGGCACCGAGAGGATCTCTTCGATGTTCTCGACCGCCCGCTGGTTCTCGATCATCGTCCCGACCAACACCTCGCTGTCCTCGCCGGCCACGAACTCGTCGCCGTAGCCGACCCACTCGGCCGACCGACCGACGCCGACGCCACGGTCCCCCACGTCGCCGTCGTACGAGAAGTAGGCCGCCCGCACACCTCGGCGCAGTTGCTCGGCGGTCTCGATGCGTGGGAGGAGGATCGTCCGCACCCCGGCGTCCAACACCTTCCGAATCAGCGGCGGGTCGGGTGCCGGCAGGCGCACGAGGAGGTCGACGTCGGCGGCTTCGCCCGCCCGTGTCAGCTCTTCGAGTGCGGTGCTGTCGGACGGACTCGGTCCCGAGTGTTCCAGATCGAGCCAGACGTAGTCCAGTCCGAGGTGGCCCATCGTCTCGATCACGGTCGGGGAGAAGGTCGCACAACTCGCACCCAGCACCGTCTCGCCCGCTTCGAGTTTCCGGCGGAGGGCGTTCTCGGTTCTCATCGGTGGCCCTCCCAGCCGAGTCGGGCGCTACTCATCGCCCCGCCTCCAGTGCCTCACGGTTCACCGTCGAGTCCGGCACCCCACCCTCGTACACCGTCCGGACGTTGTCGGCCGCCTGCTGGCTCATCCGGACCAGCGCCTGCTCGGTGGTCGCGCCGACGTGTGGCGTCAGGAGCACGTCGTCACGACTCGCAAGCGGGTGGTCGGCACCCGGCGGTTCCGACTCGAAGGTGTCCAGTCCGGCACCGGCGATCATCCCCTCCGCGAGCGCCTCGACGAGAGCGTCCTCGTCGACGACCGCCCCGCGCGCCGTATTGACGAGCACACCGTCCCCGCCGAGTCGGTCGAGTTCCGCACGGCCGACGAGATGGCGGGTGTCGTCGGTCAGTGGAACGTGGAGGCTGATCGCGTCCGCACGGTCACAGAGGTCCGGGACGCTGTCGATCAGCGTGATCTCTGCGGGCACCGCGTCGGCGGACACGTAGGGATCGTAGACGACGACGTCCATGCCGACGCCCTGCGCGAGGTCGGCGACCGACCGGGCGATGTTGCCGAAGCCGAGCAGTCCGAGCGTGTCGTCTGCGAGTTCACGACCCGTGAACGCCGACCGGTCCCAGCCACCGTTCCGGACGTGCCGGTCGGCGGTGTGGAGGTGTCGGCGGACGCCGAACAAGAGCGCGAGGGTGTGTTCTGCGACGGACCGGGTGTTCGCGTCGGGCGTGTTGCAGACGACGATGCCCCGGCCCGAGGCGGCGTCGACGTCCACGTTGTCGAGGCCGGTGCCGTGTTTGGCGATCACCCGGAGGCGGTCGGCGCGGTCGATCACCTCGGCGTCGAGTCTGGCGGTTCTGACGATCACGGCGTCGTAGCGAGCGACGTCCGCGAGTGCCGCCTCGGGACTCGCGTACTCGTCCATCCCGGTGCAGTGTGCGATGTCGACGAGCGACTCGGGACCCGCCGGGTCGATAGCTGTCGGGAGGAGTATCTCCCACTCTGTGGTCATAGCCGACAGTTCACGCGAACCGAGAAAAGCGTGCGGCCGGGAACGGTGGGTAGCCCTGCCTCCGACAGCGGACCGACACCGATCTACCGATCTACGGCGTTCGGAAGACGCGCATCGTGTCACGGCCACGGGACTCGGCTCGAAGTTGTTCACAGCCGAGGTCGCCGAAGACGGACGCCCAATCGCGGTAGTACAGCGGGATGTCCTCGCGGACGTAGTTCACCTCGGGGTCGTCGTCGGGTGGGTCGTCGGCATCCTCCTCAGTCGTCGAGTCGCCCGACGCGTTCTCGTCAGACGGGTCGCCGTCGCCCTCGTTCTCGACGGTGACGACGATCTCGCCCGCGACCCGGGCGATCTCGGCGAACACCCACGCCTCGTCGGGGTGGATGTGCTGGAGCGTCTCGACCGAGTAGACCGCGTCGAACCGATCGTCGGCGAACCCGGGGACCGCCGACTCGATGGTGTCGCAGGTGAACTCCCCCACTTCGTCCAGTTGGGGGTACTCCTCGGCGAGTACGTCGAACGACTCGTCGTTCACGTCCAGTCCCGAGAGGTTCGAGAAGCCCGCCTCGTGGAGGTGCGCGAGGTGTCGGCCGGGACCACAGCCGAGTTCCATCACGGCGGCGTCGGACGGGAGGTGCTCGGCGAGGACCGCCCGCACCGACTCGCTCGTCTCGTCCGGGCCACGGTAGGCGTAGTACGCCGGCGAGTACTCGCCGGATCGATCCGCCCACTCGTCCCGAACGTCGTCTGAATACACAGGTGGGAACTATCGGGGCGACGTAAATGGCCGTCGGAGTCGCTCGCGTGCCGGCTAGCCGATCTGCCACGCCGACGACCGAGGAGCCCCGAGAACTGTGGAATCGACCGAACGACTCGCTCCCCGCGACTGCTCGGGCACCGTACCGACCGAGAACCGAATGCGTGGTCGAATGTCCATCGAAATCGTATTTGCAGAAACGTTCGTCTGCGACAATGCGTGTCACGAAAACGAATACAGAAGTCTTATCAGTACCGTCGGTGTTCGTTTAGTTGCAATGGCAAACGGTAAGGTTGACTTCTTCAACGACACGGGCGGCTACGGTTTCATCGCAACTGAGGACTCTGACGACGACGTGTTCTTCCACATGGAAGACGTTGGCGGCGAGGACCTGACTGAGGGGACCGAGATCGAGTTCGACATCGAACAGGCCCCGAAGGGCCCGCGCGCGACGAACGTCGTTCGTAACTGAACGGTTTCGTTCGCAACTGAGCGCTCTCTTCACAACTGACTACGGCTTCACACCGTCGCCTGACGGCGATGGAGCGTGACTTCGTTTCTCCCGACGACTGACCCACGAGCGACGGGTTCGTCGGTCGAGTGCAGACAGGTCTCTCGATCCGATCAGTCGTGGGTCTCTCGAGTCGATCAGTCGTCGTTCGTACCGCTACGGCAGTCGAAGTCGGCAGTCGGCCGTGACAGAGCAATCGAGGTCGGCAGTCGGCTGTGACAGAGCAATCGAGGTCGGTGGTCGTCTGTGGCAGTTGCAGTCGGCGCGCGCGAGAAACGCGTGCGAGGGAGTGACGCGGGGGGTGCGGAGAGCGTCACGAGGTTGGGGAGGGCCGAGGTGCGGTGCCGTGCCGTCGCGGATGCGGTGCGGGTGCGGTTCCGCTGGGAGGTGCGCTACGACGAGTAGCCGTGCTGTCGCGGTCGTAGTTTGCAGTGCTGTCGCGGTCTGCGGCGCGACTGCTGTCACGGTCGTCGTGGAGGTGCGCTCGCTATCGTCGAACCCGTGACCAACAGACGCGACAGAAGTGCTATCCGCCTCGCACCCCACCATCAGATATGAAGCGATCCGAGGTCCGGCGAGCGTGGGACAGCGTCTCCGAGACCTACGCCAGCAGCCGAGACCCGACCGGCTCCGACGCCGCCCTGCTCGACGACCTCCTCGCGGAACTCACCGACTCGGGCATCGACGACCCCCGAGTCCTCGACGTGGGCTGTGGCGACGGCGCGCGCACGCTGGCGAACCTGCCGGCCGGCAGCATCGGACTGGACTTCTCCCGCGCCGGACTGGACCTCGCCCGCGAGACGGTGCCCGACGCCAGACTCCTGCAGGCCGACATGCTCGACATCCCCCTCCGTGCGGCCAGCGTGGACGCGATCACGGCCTACCACGCCGTCTTCCACGTCTCGCGCGACGACCACCCAACAGTCTACCGCGAGTTCGCGCGCGTTCTCCGGCCCGGCGGCCGCCTGTTGCTGACGCTCCCCGGTGGTCGCTTCGAGACGGTCCGGCGCGGCTGGATGGGCGGGGAGATGTTCTTCTCCGCACCCGGCCGGCAGGCGACGCTCGACCAACTCCGGGATGCCGGCTTCGAGAATCTCCGAACCGAGACCGTGAGCGACCCCCTCGGCAGCAGCGCCGAGTTCGTCTTCGCCACTCGCGCCGACGCGCAGGAGGCAGGCGACACCGACACCGCCGGCCGATGAACCACGACCGCATCCACGCCCGCGAACCGACCCACGACGCCGACGAGTGGGAGACCGGGACGATCCGCGCCGTCGACCTGCGCGACGGCCACGTCGTCTTCACGGTCACGCCGGCCAGCGACGAGGATGGTGTGGAGACGGACCAGCAGCCGATCGAGTTGGTGGTCACGACGGCGATCCGTGATCTCGTCCTGCGCCGACTCCCCGGCGACACCGAGAGTCCGGTCGGCCAGCGCGTCTGGTACAAGCGCCGAGGTCGGTGAGGCAGAGAGTCCGGGGCGGTGACGACGACTACGACTGTCCTCGGTTCCTCCGACCGGCGTCAGCGTTGAAGTACGGCGAGTCCCTACGACTGTCGTGGACCTCGACCGCTTCGCCGACGACACGCCCGCAGACGACGCACCTGCCGACGCCCGTGTCTGCGTCGTCGCCGCGCAACCGGACACCTTCGAGCGCTGTCGCCGAGGGTTCTACCCCGCGCCGCGCTCCTACCCCCGGACGCGCGAGTCGTTCGACTACATGGCCTTCTACCGGACCGCGCCGACCTCGGCGATCACCCACTACGCCCGGATCACGAACCGCGTCGAACAGACCCGTGGCGAACCGGGACCGATGGCCGAATCGGACTGGGCGGCCACCATCGACCCCTTCACCGACGAGCGAGTCGTCCTCGTCTTCGAGTTCGAGGACCTCGTGCCACTCGGCACACCGGTCCGAAACGACCGAAACGGCGTTCGGGGCGCGTGGTACTGCACCGTCGCCGACCTCCGGAGCGCCGAGACGCTGTCGGAACTGGCCGACCGGAGCGAGGTGACCTGAGATGCGCCTGCACGTCGTCGGTGACAGCGTTCCGGCGGGCTACGGACTGGACGACCCGACCGACGCGGCGTGGCCCGCGCGTCTTCCGGGATACGTCGCGGAACTCGCACCGAGAGACGTGACGGTCGACGCCAGCACCGGCCGGACGCTTCGGGACTGTGCCGATCGACTCACGTCCGAGCGCCTCGCCGAACAGTTCGGGACCGGTGGTGTCGACGCAGAGACGTGGAGTGACGACGAGGAACGCGTCGTCTGCGTCCACGCCGGCCACAACGACGCCCAACTGTCGGGTGGCGAGCCACGCGTCGACGAGAGCGAGTTCCGGGAGACGGCGACCGAACTGGACGCCCGACTCGCCGGCAGCGAGATTATCGACCGTCACGCGTTCGTCGGGACGGTCCCACTCCTCTCGCTGGACCGTCCGGGCACCGTCCCGTTCGGCGACGAGCAACCGGCGCGTGGGGTGGCCTACGACGACCTGTTGGCCGGGGCTGTCGCTGTCCACCTGCGGATCGTCACAGGTGAACGAGACGATACCGAGACAGACCGGCGTGAGACCGCCGGAGAACTATCGACGCTCGACGACTGGCGCGACTGGACCGCAGACGGCGTCCACCCCGGCCCCGCCGGCCACGACTTCCTCGCCCGGCGTGTCGCCGGATGGCTGACCGGCTGAGTGTGTCGGCTCGGCGAATCCGACTGCGGCCGACACAGGGGCCGCTACAGGTCGACCGGACAGCCGCCGATCATCCCGCCGCGCATCCCGTCGGCCAGCCAGTAGATCGAGAGGGTGATGACGACGAGTGCGAGCAGCGCGAACTCCAGTCCGTCGAGCGGGAGAAAGAGCAGGGAGGTCGAGACGCCGACGAGCGACAGCAGGCCGAGCAGGACTGCCGACCCGCAGGCGGCACAGCCCGCACCGAGTGTTCCGAAGAGGACGCCGAGCGCACTCGTCCCCCCCTGCTGCAGGCTGACGCCGTGTTCCCGGAAGTGGTAGATCGCCATCGAGACGTTCAGGCCGGTCAAGGCCGCGACGAGCAGGAGCAGGAGCCCCTGTCCCGCCCCGAACGACGATCCGACGAAGGGGTACAGTTCGGTGAGGATCGTCACTCGGCCGGCGAGCGACAGGGAGCCACCGACGACCAGATCGAGCACCAGCGGGACGTTCAGCGAGACGACGAACAGCGTGAGCGCGGTGAGGCTGGCGACGACCGCCAGCACCGCGTAGGCCGGCACCGACAACACGAGGCGGGCGGTGCGGGCCATCAGCCGCCAGTCGTCGGTCTCGGTCGGCAGTCGGATCGTCGGGAGCCGCGACGCGACCGACATCACTCGACTCCGAGCGCAGTGCCGATCACGTCGTAGCTGACGCTCCCACTCGCGCGAGTGACGTATCTGCCGTCTCGAAAGAGGAGCACGGTCGGCGTGGTCCGCCCCACGTCTGCGTTCATCCCCGCGTCGAGGTCGGTCTGGACGGCCGCGTCGTAGGCACCCGACTCGGCGTCGGCGACCACCGCGTCCCCGTCCACGTCTGTCTCGCCGTTCAGGAACTCGGCGGTCCTGTCGAGGACGTTGTCGGTCTCGAAGGAGGACTGCTCGTCGAAGTAGTGGGCGAACAGCGACCAGAACGCGTCCGAATCGCGGTCGTAGGTCGCCTCCAGCGCGTGCACCGCCGGCTCACCCCACGGGTAGACGACCGGGTAGGTTCTGACGACGTAGGCACCCTGCCCGGTCGCCACGAGGTTCTCCTCGATGTCCGGCACCGTCTGCCGTTCGAAGGTCCGACAGCGCGGACAGGAGGGGTCCTCGAACGCGAGGACGACGTTGCCGCCGAGTTCGCCCTTCCGGGGCTGGTCCTCGATACCGGCGGTCGCCGGGTGGTCGGCGAAGGGCGTCCCCGACGGTGTGGACTCCCCGCCGAGCGCGCCGCCGAGACACCCCGCCGTGGCGACGAGGCCCGCCGAGAGTCCGGTCGCGCCCGCCGACCGCAGGAACGTGCGTCTGTTCACACTCCACCGTGGCGAGCGACCGGCTTAGCAGTTGTTCCAAATTCGTTCCGAATCCGGCCCGGTCGTGCGGTCGAGTCACGATCCCGGCACGAAGCCGTGGCTACGCGCGAGGGTGGCGCAGTCGGTGGCGGTCGCTGTCGCCGGAAACACCGGGCTGTCGCCCGAGAATCAGTCGATGTGGCCTTCGCGGCGGAGTTGGTCGGCGTCCTGTCCGGAGTAGCGCCACTCGATGTTGGCCTTCTCGTCCTGCCAGTCCCACGGCTCGACGATGACGGTGTCGCCCTCGTTGATCCAGGTGCGGTACTTCATCCGGCCGGGGATGCGGCCCATCCGGTTCTTGCCGTCCTCACAGCGGACGCGAACGTGGTTGCCACCGTTGTGTTCGGTGACGACCGCGAACATCTCGTCGTCGTTGGGCATTCGGAGGTTCCGACGCCCTGTCTCTTCAGTCACGGGTTACCTACGTCCCGGAGACGGTTAAAACGTTGGAGAGTCGCGGTAGCGTGTCACACGGGCGTCCAGCGAGGACGCCGATCGTTCGCTCACCGCTTCGCCACGCCGGTCAACGGGCAGAGGAAGTAGTTCGGCGGCGCACCCTCGAAGTCGGGTCGGCCGAGCGACACGTCGAGGTAGTCGCCGTCCGCGGCCAGCACGTCCGCGTCGTTCGTCAGCGGGGCGTTCGCCTGGTACTTCTCCATGTCGGTGACGAGGGCGTTGAAGTGGGTCCACTTCCCGCCGTTGTAGTCGGTGTCGCCGGGTGCCGTCTCGGAGACGGCCGGCTGGAGCCCCTGCGAGCCGTCGTGGACGAAGTAGAGTCTGTCCTCGTTCTTCGGGCGACTGTCGAGTACCCTGACGACGTGCGTGGTGTAGAGGGTGTCGTTCGCCCAGATCCGCCCGAACTGGGTGCCCTTGTCGTTGCCCTTGCCCGCGAGGGCGGTACCGGTCCCGCCGACGCCGAGGGCGAGGCCACCGACGAGGAGTCCGCCTGTCTTGAGTACGTCACGCCGGCCGAACTGTCGGGTCGTGTCTCGGGTCATGGTAGCGGAGGTCACTGCCTCCACCGGGAGCGACGACCGACGAGACGTTAGGCGTTTTTCGAGATTCGACCACCCTTCCACACGAGTCGCTGACGACTCTCTTCCAACTTCGGACCGATTCTCCCACGAGTGCGTTCGGACCGTTCAGACGCGCTCGGACTGCGCACTACACCGCAGACACAGCACCGTCTCGGCGACGTGGTTGATGTCGTTCGATCCGCACTCGGGACACCGATAGCTGTCGTTGCCGTACTCGGTCGAGCCACGCGGCGCGTGGAGTTTGCCGGCCTCGACACGAGCGTCGGCCATACGCCCGATCCGATTCCGGACGAACCGTACCCGCCGGACGAGCGCCTCGTCGCGGTTCGGGCCGTGAATCTCGTCCCACTCCACGTCGTCCGGGCGGGAGAGGTGTGTCACGAGGTCGGTGCCGGCCTGCAGGAGCGACCGAGTGGTGGCCTGAAACCCGTTCTCCACGTCGGCCGACTCGTAGCCCGATTCGGCGCGGTCGAACGCGGCACTCGCCTGCTCTGTGTCGCCGGTGACGGCGCGGGCGACGCCGACGAGTTCGTGGCAGGCGGCCCGGTCGACGTCGGTCGACACGACGTGATCACGCTGGTCGCCAGCGACGAGAATCGCCTGCCCCGCTCGGTTGCGGGCGCGGTCAGACGCGTCGGCGATTCGGTAGCAGACCGCCGCCCGGAGGAGGTCACAGACCGCGAAGCCGGCCCAGCCAGCGTGGTCGGTGTCGAACGCCTCGCGGTTCCGATTCTCGAAGCCCGCGAGCGTCCCGTACGCCGAGAGGCTGTAGCGGTCGCCGGCGCGGTCGAAGCGTTCGTCCGCGAGTGCGAAGATGGCGTCGTCGCCGTGTTCCCTGCCGGTGTCGTCCATATCAGTCGCTGGGGCGCGACCGACACAGTCGTTTCGCCTCGTGGTCGCCGGCGGACGCCGATTCGACGCGGGCGACCGATCGCACGCGGGACCGACCGCGAGTCCGTTCAGTAGATCCGGTGGCTCGACGACCCGACGTCGATCCGAACCAGTCGGTTCTCGGCCCACGCCGCCTCGTTGGCGTCGTACTTCCGGTTGATCCGTTTCGTCGCTTCTTCGCTCGCCTCGGGGTCGTCCACCACGGTCGCGGTCCCCAGCACGGTCACCATCCACTCGGCGCGCGGGCCGTCGTCTTTCGCCACCGAGAGCGCGACCTTCGGGTTCTCACGGAGGTTCGTCAGTTTCTGGCCGGTCGTGACGACCTCGATGGTGTCCCCCTGCACGTCGTACCACAGCGGCGCGACGTGCGGGTTCCCCGCCCGACACGTGGCGAGGTGGGCGGTGAGCGGTTCGCTGGTCAACAGATCACGGGCAGTCCGCGAGAGTCCACGAGTCATGGTACCACACGACGCACTGCGGACGCAAAAAGCCGAGTGCGGGACCGACCGTCTCCCGACAGCGAGTCACTCGTCGCCTTCGAAGTCGAGTGCGGCCGAGTTGATGCAGAAGCGTTTGCCGGTCGGCTCCGGGCCGTCGTCGAAGACGTGTCCGAGGTGGCCGTCGCAGGTCGCACACCGGACCTCGATGCGGCGCATCCCGTGGCTGGTGTCCTCCCGTGTCGTCACCGACTCCTCCTCGGCGGCGTAGAAACTCGGCCAGCCACAGCCGGAGTGGTACTTCGTCTCCGACTCGAACAGCACGGTGCCACACCCGGCGCAGGTGTAGACGCCGTCGTCGTCGCGGTCGACGTGTTCGCCGCTGAATCGGGCTTCGGTTCCCGACTCGCGGAGGATACGGTACTCCTCGGGGTCGAGTCGGTCGCGCCACTCCGCGTCGGTCTTCGGGAGGTCGTCGGTCTGCGGTTCGCTCATACCAGTCGTTGGTGTCGCAGGCGGTTAGGGCTTTCTCGGTCGTGCGCTTCGCCGGGCGGTCTCTCCGTCTCGCCGGCCCGCCGGCCCCGTCTCGCCGGTTCGCCAGCCCCGTCTCGCCGGCCCGCCGGCCCCGTCTCGCCGGCCCGCCGGTTCGCCGGGAAAGATTGACAACACGCTCCCGAGAAGCGCGTCACATGGTCTCCGAGACGGTCCACGACGACCTCGCTCCCTCCCGTGGCGGTCGCCTGTTGACGACGCTCCGCGACCACTGGCTCGCACTCCTTCTCGCCGGCGTGGTGTCGTTCGTCGTCGCCTTCGGCTCACTCTACGGGAGCGCGGGCGACCTGCTCGCTCCCGCAGTCGACCTCCTCGGCGGGGGCGAGTCGGTCGTCGTCACCTCCCCGTTCGGCTTGCTCGTCTTCACCGCCGAACTCGCCGGCGGTGTCGCGGTCGGCGTCGTCGCGCTCCTGTTCACCGGGTTCGCGTTTCGGGACGCCGGCGCGTTCCGCCGAGATGTCCGCCGTACCGTCGTCGGGCCCCTGGTCGTCGCGGGCCTGCTGTTCGCCGCCGGTGTCGGGATCAGCCTCACCCTCGTCGTCCCACTACTGGGTGAGCTTCTCGCCTCGGACGCGCTCGTCTCCGGCTTCCGACCGAGTTATCACGCCGTCTGGTCGGCCGAACTCGTCGTCTTCCTCCCGGTCGTCGTCGGTGTCGCGCTGGCGCTCCCGGCGTTGCTGGCTGCCGGCGTGCGGGGCAGTGTGGTCCACCCACGGACGCTCGGCTCTCGGTGGCCGGTCGCGCTGCTCGGCGCGGTCCTGGTCGCCGCGTTCTTCTCCCCGCCGGACTCGCTGACCTTCGCGCTGTCCGCCGGCGTGTTGCTCGTCGGCTACGGCGTCGGCACGATGGTCGGGGCGTCAGTCGAACCGGGCGGCACCTCGTAATCCCGAGCAGTGATCGGGCCGGTCTCGACTCGCTACACGACTCGGCGACCGACTGTCAGGGATACGGGTGGAACGCCCGATCCAAACGCGGCTCGAAGCCGAGCCGTCGCGGAACCTCGTGGGCGCGGTCGCCGAAGAACGGGTCGCCGGTGAACAGCGGTTGCGCCTCTGGGACCACGGCACGGACCGCCTCGAACCCGAGACCGGCGACCTCGCGGGTGGTCAGCCTGACGGCGTAGGCGTCCAGTTCTGCCTCCGTGAGTCGGTCCACGACGCCGGCCAGTTCGGCCCGACCTGTCGGCACCGGATCGGGACCGACGCTCGCCGCCGGGACGGTCGCCTCGGCGTCGACGAACTCCCGCGCAGGGGTCGGGAAGCCGGCGTAGTGCCCGATGGCACCACTCTCCCCGCTGGCCTGCTCGGGTCCCATCGCCCGGAGTTCGGTCCAGTTCTGGAGCGCCTCGGCGAGTGCAGAGCGGGCGGCAGAGGCGGGGTCGAGGTCGGCACCCGACCCGACCGCGAAGTGCGGCCACTCGCTCGTCTCGGGGTCGCGGTGGACCGCGCAGGCGACGACCGGCACGTCCACGTCCTGCGTGACGAGCAACGGGGTGACGGACAGTTCCTCGGCGCGGGCGCGACCGACCAGCGTCTCGAAGCCCGGGTCGTCGATGGCGAGCGCCAGTGGCTCGAACTCGGAGTACCACGCGAGCATCGTCGCGTCGCGTTCGATCACCTCGTACAGACCGGACAGCAGGGCCTCGACGCCGGAGTTGCCGAGACCGAGACCGGTCGTGATCGACGGTTTGTGTCGTTCCGTCGGTGGCGGGAAGTGGACGAACTCGGCCGGGACCGACACCTCGGTCGGGGCACCCTCGTCTCCGTCCGTCTCGACTCCCCCGGCCTCACCGCCGGAGAGCGCCTCGGCGTCGAGTTCCACTCCGTCGACCCACGGAATCGGTTCTTCGGCGTCCGGTGGCCGGTAGCCGGCGTCGGGGCGCACGAACCGCCGGGGCGACACTGGACGCGCGCGGGTCTCCTCGGGCGCGACCGTGAACCCGCGCTGGCGGTAGACCGCCCCGCAGTAGCGTTCCAGCGCCTCCCCGAGCGCCTTCATGAACGCGGGGTTCCAGTCCGCGTCGACGCCGGCGGTCAGGTCCGGGGCGCTGGCGTCGGAGAACCCTGAGGTGTCGGCCAGTTGCGCGAGGTAGTAGGGGACCGGGAACGACTCACGCTCGCCGACCTGCGCGACGAGACCGACGCGGTCGTCCACCGCGTGCTCCGCCCTGGCCAGTGCGTCGTCTATCTCCGCGTCGCGGTGTGTCGTCGGCACCGGGTCGTACCGCTGGAAGTCGTCGACGTGTCGGTCGGCGCAGTCACACCCCGGCACCGGCAGGACCCGACGTTCGGGGCCGGGTACCTCCACGACGGTCCCGCCGAGGGACTCGCCAGCGAGGAGTCGGACCGCCCGCCGGCCGGCGACCGCCCCGGCGAAGCGCACGGCGCTCCGGTCCCCGCGCGGTCGCTCGGCGGTCTCGGGTGCGTTGGCCGCGACGCGCCGGCGGAGGCAGTCGAAGCACGCCGCGTGGGTCGTGTCGGCGGTCGCGTCGAAGACGGCGACCCCGGCGTCGACGTTCGGGAGGGGGTGGCCGCCGACGCCGCCGACCTCGACCGCGAGCCATCGGTCCGTGACCGCGTTCGCCGTCCGGAAGGCGTCGGCTCCCGTGGGGGCCACGACCGCACCGAGGCCGAACCGGGCGAGTTCGTCGGGCGTCGTCTCGGTGACGGTCGCGTCCACGTCGGCCAGCGCCGCCGTCAGCGACTCGACTGCCGGGCCGGAGCCGGCGATTCCAACGTTCATACCTCGCGGTCGGGTGGCTGTGGGAAAAAGCGTCGGGAACCGGACTGGCGGCATCGGAGGGCGTCGGGTCGGTGAGGCCGCTCAGAGAGACCGCGGCCGAGTCGAGCAGAGACGACGCGCAGTCGGTCTTTCTCGGTCCACCGGGTCTGGACCGATCGTGTCGCCACTGGTGGTCACTCGGGGCGGTACTCGCGGATTCGGACCCCGGCAGTCGCAGTCGCCTCCCCACGCCTCCCCGACTGCTGGCGACGCGACCGGCGAGTCGGTCCTCACGGGATTCGGACACGACTCGATGCCGGTCGCCAGCAGATCGCGTCCTCCTGGGGTCCAGAACGGACGGGAGCGAGTGACGCGTCTGCCGTCTGTTGGGAGACAGGAACGTTCGAGAAAACCTATGACTGGCTGGGCCTGTCGTCGGCCGAGCGAATCCGACTGTCGTCAGCAGGGACGGGGGTGTCGCAGAATCCGAATCCCGAGGGGCGACTCAGACGCGGTCGTCGGCGACCGGTTCGACCGGGATGGTGTTGTCGGTCGCGTCGGACTCGACCGTCACGACGCTGTCGCGGGGTTCGGAGGCGGTCGAGTCGTCGGACTCGTCGGCCGACCCGAACAACTCCTCGTCCCAGTCGATCTCGAACAGGCGAGCACCACAGGAGGCACACTTGCCGGCGAGCACGTCGTAGGTGCGACAGCAGGACTTCACGACGTCCTGTCCGAGCGTCACCTGCCCGTCACAGTCGGGACACCGGTCCAGCATGACGCGCAGGCCGCCGAGGACCTCACTCCGGAACAGCATGGGTAGGTCGCGCCACGCCGGGTAGCGGGCGTCGAGTTCCCGGCCGGCGGCCACGTCCGCGACGAACGCGGCGCGGGACTCCCACTGGCCGATCCAGACGCCGTCCATCTTCGCGGTGAAGGCGTTGTTGTGCCAGTGCACGTCGAGCGTCTCGGGGTCCACGTCGACCAGTTCCGCGAGTTCCTCGCGGTCGGTCTGCCCCGATCCGATCTCGGCCATCCGGCCGTACCACGCCCGTTCGAAGTCGGGCGTCAGCACCACGTCGCCGACGACGGGGTCGTCCACGACGACGCCCGCCTCGCGCAGGACGGTCTCGGCGGTCAGTCCCTCGAGGTCGATCTCCGGGCCGGCGGCGCGGCGCGGGTCCTTGTCGAACAGCGCGAGGAGCCAGTCGGGGAAGTACCGCTGGGTGAGTTCCGGCGTGCCGGGGATCAGGTAGCCCCGGAGCCAGATCGCGGCGAGCGAGACGCCGAAGACCGCCGCGCCGAGGATCGGCGTCCCGACGACGCTGGCACCGACTGCCAGTGCGCCGGCGATGGCGACGTTCGTGATCGTGCAGGGCCAGCAACGGTTCGCACCCGTGTACTCGGGCTGTCGGACGGAGTCGAGGAAGGTGAACATGATAACCACGCCCACGACGATTTCGTGGGGTTCGATGACAGGAACGCAAGATCACCGGATAGGTATGCTGTCCATACCTGCCGAGAACTCCCGAACCCACCCGGTACGCTGACCGTACCGCCGCCGTGTCGTGCGGTTCCGTGACTCACGACCGCGAGTGACACGGCAGACGAGAACGACCGACTCCCCGCCGGAGTTCCCGGCGACGACCCCCGACTCGGCAAGCTATTTGCCAGCAACCCGCCAACTCCGAGTCGATGCGTTCCACGACCGCGCGATTCACGGCACTGGCGTCGGGTCCCCTCCGGGCGGACTTCGAGAACGGGGACAGCGAGCGGTTCGTCGTGCAGGCCGTGGACCTCACCGGCGACACGATCAGGGCGGTCGTTCGCCTCGCCGACACGCCCTCGGCGCAGTTCCGACTGGTCGGGACGATGGGCGAGGATCGACTCGAACTGCAGCACGCAGAGACCGTGGACTTCGACGATCCGAACGCGGTCTTCCGGTCGTCGGGGTTCGAGACCGTCGGGACGGTCGTCGGCGTCTCGCGTGCCGACGCCGACACGTAGAGCGAGTCGGGGAGACAGCAGTCAGGGTTCCAGCACGACTTTGCCGACCGACTGCCGGTCTTCGAGGTACGCCTGCGCCTCGACCGCGTCTTCGAGGTCGAACGTCTCGCCGACGATCACCTCCAGATCGCCGGACATGAGCAGTTCCGTCAGCCCCGGCACGGCTTTCAGCACCGACGAGGGGTCGTGACCGAGCGCCCGCCCGAGGTGGAAGCCGATTACGGACTTGTTCTCGAACAGCAGGCGCGTCGTGTCGGCCTGCGCCGGGTCGCCGCTGGCGACCCCGTAGGTGACGAGTCGCCCCCGGAAGGTCAGCGCGTCCAGCGACGACTCGAACACGTCGCCACCTACGCCGTCCAGCACCAGATCGACGCCCGCACCGTCGGTCTCCTCCTCGATCACTTCGGCGAAGTCCACCTCGGTGTAGTTGATCGGGTGGTCGAGACCGAGGTCGGTGGCCAGATCGAGTTTCTCGGCGGTGCTGGCGGTCCCGAACGTCTCGGCTCCGGCGGCCGAGGCGAGTTGCACTGCGGCGGTGCCGACCCCGCCGGCGGCGGCGTGGATCAACACGCGTTCGTCGGCGTCTTCCGTGTCCAGGCCGCCCCACTCGTGGAGACAACAGTGGGCCGTCAGGAACTGCACCGGGAAGCCCGCCGCCTCGGCGAACGACATCGTCGGCGGCAGATCGAACAGGCCCTCCGCGTCGGCGATGGCCTTCTCGGCGTAGCCGCCCCCGGAGACCATCGAGACGACCTCGTCGCCGACCTCGCGGTCGACGCCCTCACCCACGGCGTCGATCGTCCCGGCGACCTCCATCCCCGGCACGTAGGGGGGCTTCGGCCCGCCGAGGTAGTGGCCCCGGCGCTGCATGATGTCGGCGAAGTTCAGCCCCGCCGCCTCGACCGCGATCCGGACCTGCCCCGGTCCCGGCTCCGGTTCCTCGACGTCGGCGACTTCGATCCCTTCGCGTCCACCGAACTCCGTCACGCGGATAGCTCGCATGAGACACCGTACAGACGGGAGCGTCAAAAACCCCCAGTGAATCGGACAACTCGCCCGGCGTTTTCGGTTTCTCGCCGCCGGAGCGCCGGCCAGTCGCGGCGTCGCCGACGAGTCACGAGGCGGGTTGGCACGCCCTGAACCATCCTGCCACACGCTTACGTTCTCGCTTGTGATATGGTCACACGAACCATGTCACTACACCTCGACTGTCCGATAGACGGCTGTAGCGCGTCCATCGAGGGCGACACGGAGGCGTCGGTGCTGTCGCAGGCAGAACAACACGCCGCCGACGCGCACCCCGACCTGGAGATGAACGACGAGACCGTCTCGATGATCAAATCGAACATTCGGGAGGTCTGATCGTCGGGAACCGATCCCTGCGACCGACGACACCCGACTCTCGACGCCCGCTCTCCGACACCGACTCCTCACACGACCATCGACCTGCCCCTCACTCCTCCTCGCGCGACTTCCGTGCTTCCCGGCCGAGTTCACGCTCGACTGCCTCGACCTTCTCCGACGCGCGCTGGTCGGTCGTTCGCTTGTCGTCGATCTTCAGAAACGTGCTCACTCGGTCGCCGTCGACCGCCTTGTGCGCGGACGCCACCGCCGCCAGCAAGGTGTCGACGTCGTCGGCTTCGATCACGGTCCCCATCGGGTTCGTCTCGTAGTCCACGTCGTGGGCGTCCAGCGCCGCGACCGCCTTCGCGACCTCGCTCGCCATGCTCCCCTCGACGACCGGCGCGACCGACAGCAGTGCGATGACTGTCATGTGGGCGGCTTCGACCGCGATTCACCTGCTGTTTTCGGTGGTGTCTCCGGGTCGACGCTACCGCCGTCGCCGGGCTGACGACCCCGGGCCGACGACGCCGGATCGCAGTCGATTCCGGGGCGGCCCGACTCAGCCGTCGCTCGCGTTCGACGAGACTGCGACGCTTCCGCCGTCGGACTCCGTCCGATAGCAGTCGTAGTCCATCGTCACCGCGTCGACCGTCTCGTCGGTGTCGTCCACCGCGACGACCCGGAACACCCCGGTCTGCGGGTAGGGACCGAGGTACGTCCGGAACACCCGGACGTTCTCGGCCGGATACTTCCCGGTCGGAGCGGACCGACCGCCGCCGGGAGCGACCGGCAGTTCGTGGACGATCCGTCCCTCGCTGGTGCGGAACTCGACCCGCCTGACACCGGTGTCTCGGATCGCCGCCTCGGTCAGTGCGACGAGAAGGACGACGCCGTCGTCTTCCGGATCGACGCCGGGTCCCGTGATCGAGAACAGGTCGCCGGTCGCACGGTCGCCGAAGCCGGACCCGCAGTGGCGGGCGGTACCGGACGACCCGCTACCGGCACAGCCCGCGAGAGCGACCGTCGTACTCGTCGCCAGTGCTGTCAGCAGTCTGCGTCTGGAGGGCATCACCCGAACGTCACAGGCCTCTCACAAGAGTTCGTCGCAGCGAGTCGCCCGATTCAAGTCCCGGCTCACGAAGCTACGAGTATGACCGATCTACAGGACCGCAGGGAGCGACTGGACGAGTTCCTCGCCCGCGAGGGGTGCGAGGCGGTGTGGCTCGCGCGCCCGAACTCCTTCGCGTGGCTGACCGGCGGCAGCAACGTCGTGGACCGCGACGCCGACCTCGGTGTCGCGGCGGCCGGCTACGACGGCGAGTTCCGGGTCGTCACCGACAACATCGAAGCCGAACGACTCGCGGACGAGGAACTACCCGACGCGTTCACCGTCGAGTCGACGGCGTGGTACGAGTCGGGTCTCGGGGAGGCGGTCGCCGACCGCACCCCGACGCCGGCGCTCGCCGATTTCCCGGTTCCGGCCGAGGATGTCACAGAGTTCGACGCGAGCACGCTCCGGCAACCGCTGTCAGAGAACGACGTACAGCGGTACCGGGACCTCGGCACGGCGGCCGCCAACGCGGTGGAGTCGGTCTGCCGGGAACTCCAGTCGGGCGACACCGAGATCGAAGTCGCCGCCGGCATCCGCATCTCGCTGTCGGCACAGGACGTCGAGACCCCGGTCGCACTCGCCGGCGGTGCGGAGCGCGCCCGGCAGTACCGCCACTACACGCCGACGACGAGTTCGCTGGGGGAGTACGCCCTCGTCTCCATCACCGCCGAGCGCGGCGGCCTGTACGCCTCCTGTACGCGAACCGTGGCGTTCGACCCGCCGGAGTGGCTGGCCGAGCGCCACCAGTCTGCGATGCAGATCGAGACCGACGCGCTGGCCGCGACTCGCCGGGTGGCACGCGAGGGTGGGACCGCGAGCGACGTGTTCGCCGACGTGCGGGCGGCCTACGACCGCGCAGGCTGGCCCGAGGAGTGGCGGAACCACCACCAGGGCGGCGCGGCGGGCTACGCCGGCCGCGAGTGGTTCGCCAGCCCCGACGCCGAGAATCCGGTGCAGACGCCGATGGCGTACGCCTGGAACCCGACGGTCCAGGGCGCGAAGAGCGAGGACACCGTGCTGGTGACCGACGACGGCTTCGAGGTGCTGACCGCGACCGGCGACTGGCCGAGCGTCGAGGTGTCGCCGGACGAGTCGGTGGTCGGTGACGGCGCGTCGCCGGCGCTCACCCGACACGAGATACTGTCGCTCGGTGAGTGAACTCAGACGTCGCCGGCCACCACCTCGGCGACGCGCTCCGGGTCGTACAGCTGTCCGTCGGCACCGTACAACTGTTCGGCGAGTCGCTGAGTGACGACGAGGTTCGTGATCGGTCCCTGATACAACCCACCGGCGCGGTAGACGTCGCCGTTCTGGACCGCAGTGAGTTCACTCGCGACGTCGTTCGCTTCCATGTACGCGACGACCGTCGATTCGAACTCCTCGGCCGTCTTCGCCTCCTGCCCACGCAGGAGGAGCACGTCTGGATCGACCTCCAACAGCGTCTCGAAGTCGATCGCTCCCCGACTGCTGTAGAAGTCTTTCACCTGTGAGTCGGCCAGCGCGTCCCGGACTTTCAGATCGGTGAGGTGTTTGAAGCTGGTCCCGTCGTCCACGGTGTAGGGGTAGAACTTCGCCGGTTCGTCGCCGCCGCCCCAGACGACCGCGACCTCGGGACGCTCGCTCCGGGCCGGGACGACCGGCGCGAGGTTCGCCTGGAAGTCGTCGTGGATCGACTCGAACGCTTCGTACCGATCGGTTCGCTGGAACACCTCGGCGAGTTTCTCGAAGGCCTCCATCAGCCCGTAGTACCGGTAGTCCTCGTGCCACGGGTAGCCTCGCGAGAAGCTGCTGTTGCCGAACATCGGCGCGACGTTCTCGGTGATCTCGTCGATGTCGGCCTGTTTCCACCCCTTCGACCGGTTGAGGAGGAAGTTCGGGTCCATCACGTGAACGTCCGCGTCGAGTGCGTAGAACTGCTCCTTGCCGATGCCGCTGTCGCCCCAGAGCTTCTCGATCTGGCTCCCGTCGACGCTCACGCCGGGAATCTCGTCGTAGTAGCTCGTGTGATACCGGCTCGGGAGCCAGACGCCCTCCGGCGGTTCGAGGCCGAGCGCGATCCCCATGTCGGCCCAACTCCCGTTGTTGGCGACCCACGTCTCCGGCACCGAGTCGAACGTCACCTCCCCGACCGGTTCGATGGACACCGAGTACGACTCGGCCTCGGGCGTCTCCGTCTCGGTGGCGGTCGCCGTGACCGTCTCCTCCTCGGTCGGCGTCTCCGAGTTGCCGGTGTCGCCCCCGCCGGTACAGCCCGCGAGTAGCCCGCTCGCCACCACAGTAGCGCCGTACGTCAGATACTCCCGTCGCGTCGATCCATCGTGATCCGGTGTGTCGTCCATCGTGACTTTTCGGTCTGCATAAAAAACACATAAGTCTGGCGAAGTTTAGGCGAGCCGAAAACAATCGCTTCTGATGCGATTTTCGCTCCGCTGGGAGCCGGCTTGGCTCTCACTCACCGCGCGCACTGCTCACGACGTAGATGCCGACAGCCATCACTGCCCCGCCGAGGAGGAACGCCGGGCCGGCCTGTTCGTCGAGCAACAGGACGCCGAGCACGGTCCCGACGACTGGCTGGGCGAAGAAGAACACCGCGACCGTCCCGCTGTCGACGTACTCCAGGCCCTTGTACCAGAGATACCACGCGAGAGCGGTGCTGGCGACACCGAGGTAGCCGACCGCCGCGAGCAGTGCGGGCGTCCACGAGATTGCACCGAGGTCGGCCCCGGTCGTCACCACCTCGACGCCGGCACCGACCGCGAGCAGTGGCACGGCGAACAGCGTGGAGTAGGTCGCGGTCGTCAGCGCGCCGTACCGCCGGACGAGCGGCGCGCCCTGTACGGTGTAGAGCGCCCAGCCGAGACTGGCGAGGAGGAGCGCGAGGACGCCGAGACCGCCGACGGTCCCCCCGAGGCTCCCCCCGCCAGCCCCGCCGTCGAGCGTCCCGAGGTCGGTCGTCGCCGCGACGACCACGAGCGTCCCGGCCAGCGCCAGTCCGGTGCCGACGACCTTCGCCCGCGAGAGCGACTCGTCCAAGAGCGCGACCCCCAGCGCGAGCGTGAACACCGGCGTCAGCACCGTCAACAGCGAGCCCTGGCTGGCGGTCGTCAGCGCGGTCCCGAGGAACTGCGTGGCGAGCGTGACGGCGACCCAGACGCCGAGGAGGGCGAACCGCGACCACTCCGCACGAGAGAACGACCGGGTCGGTTCCCGGAGTCTGACGACGAGAAGGAGGACGACGCCGCCGAGGAGAACGCGGAGGAAGGCGAGCGTCACCGGCGGAATCGCCTCGAACCCCCAGCGACTGACGACGTACATCCCGCCCCAGAGGACCGCCGCACCGAGCGGGGCGACGGGTGCGATGGCGGGGAGGCGTCGGCTCACTGGCGGTCGTTTCGGGAGTCGGCGAAAGAGCGTGTCGGTTCGTGCGAAGGTGAGATCCTGCCGAAGACAGCCGCACCGCTCACTCGACGAACGCCTCGATGCGGTTCATCGCCTCCTTCAACTCCGCCATCCCGGAGGCGTACGACACCCGGAGGTGGCCCGCGCCGCCGTCGCCGAAGACGCTACCGGGGACGACCGCCACGTCCTGTGATTCGAGCAGATCCTCGGCGAACTGCTCGTCGTCGCCGCCACACTCCGGGAAGACGTAGAACGCTCCTTTCGCCTCGAAGCAGTCCATCCCCATCTCGCGGAACCGCGAGAGGACGTACCGCCGGCGGCGGTCGAACTGCGTGCGCATCTCGACCACGTCGTCGTCACACGACCGGAGTGCCTCGAGCGCGGCGTACTGGGCGGTCGTCGGCGCAGACAGCATCGTGTACTGGTGGATGCGGTTCATCGCTTGCGTCGCCTCCGGCGGCGCGAGTGCGAAGCCGAGTCGCAAGCCGGTCATCGCGTAGGCCTTCGAGAAGCCGTTGAAGACGACCGTCCGCTCGCGCATCCCCGGCAGGGTGGCGATGGACGTGTGGTCGCCGTCGTAGGTCAGCGCGGCGTAGATCTCGTCCGAGAGGACCGTCAGGTCGTGGTCCCGGGCGAACTCCGCGACTTCCCGGAGGTGGGCGTCGTCGATCGTCGCGCCGGTCGGGTTGTTCGGGTAGCAGATCACCAGTGCCTCGGCCTCGGCGGCCCCGGCGTCGCGGAGCGCGTCGTAGGTGAGTTGGAACTCTGTCTCGGGCGTCGTCGGTACTCGGATCGGCTCCCCGCCGGCGAACTGGATGCCGGGGACGTAGGAGATATACGTCGGCTCCTGCACTGCCACCGTGTCGCCGGGGTCGACGAACGCCCGCATCGCCAGATCGACCGCCTCGCTCGCGCCGGCGGTGACGAGAATCTCCTCGTCGGGGTCGTAGTCCAGGCCCCACTGCTGGACGTAGTCGGCGATGCTCACGCGGAGATTCCGCATCCCTTTGTTCGCGGTGTAGCTCGTCTTCCCGCGTTCGAGCGAGTCGATGGCGGCGGTTCTGGCGGCCCACGGCGCGCTGAAGTCCGGTTCGCCGACGCCGAGCGAGATGACCTCCTCTTTCTCCTCGGCGAGTTCGAAGAATCGCCGGATGCCCGAGGGCGGCACCTGCTGGACGCGGTCGGCGATCTTCATGGCGAGACCGACAACCGATCGTCGTCGTCGGAGGCGTCGAACTCGATGCCTCGCTCCTTGTACGTCTCCATCACGAAGTGAGTGACAGTCTGCGTGACCTCCGGAATCGGTGCGATCTGCTCGGAGACGAACTGCGACACGTCGTGCATCGACCGGCCCTCCACGTCCACCGCGAAGTCGTAACTCCCGGAGACGAGTCGGAGCGAGGAGACCTGTGGGAACTTGGCGATGCGGCGGGCGATCTGTTCGTAGCCCGTCTCGCGGTCGAGTTCGACGTTGAGTTCGACCTCCGCCTGCACGTGTTCCTCGTCGACCCGCGACCAGTCCACGACCGCCTTGTAGCCGCGGACGACGCCTGCGGACTCCAACTCCGCGATCGCTGCCTCCACCTCGTCGGGCGTGAGACCGGTCTGTCGCGCGATGTCCTCGGTGGACTCCCGCGCGTCGTCGAGCAACAGGTCGAGCAGTTCCCGCTGTTCGTCCATACAGTGGGCTGTCGCCGGGACGTGAAAGGGTTTGCTCCCGACGCAAAACGGCGGTCGAGAGAGACGGGCCGGAAACTCCCCGAGACCTCTCGGACGAGTGTCGTCCCCGGGCGGCCGAGCCGAAAGAGGTTTGCATGGTTTACCCACTACTCTGTATCAGCAATGACCGACGACTCGTCGTCCGACGCCGACCCACCGCCGGACGATGCCGAGACCGTGTCAGCAGACAGCGACCGACCGCCGAGAGACGCCGACTCCCGAGAGACGGTGGACCCGGTGAACGTGGCCGGCGACCCCGAGGTCGGCAAGGGCCTGCTCGACGAGACGATGGGACCGAGTTCCGCGATGGCGCACCTCTACCGCGGCGAAATCCACCGGATGAAGTTCTGGCGGGAGCGACTCGACCGCACCACGAACTGGGCGGTCATCGTCATGGCCGCCGTCTTGACGTGGGCCTTCTCCAGTCCGACGAACCCGCACTACGTGATCCTCGTCGGGGCGGCCGCGCTGACCGTCTTTCTGGTCGTCGAAGCCCGCCGCTACCGGGGGTACGACATCTGGCGCTCGCGCGTCCGGTCGCTCCAACAGAACGTCTGGACGCCGGGACTCGATCCGACCAGAGACCCTGCCGACCCCGACTGGCGACGGGACCTCGCGGACGACTACGACACGCCGACGATCAAGATCACGATGGAGGAGGCGGTCGCACACCGACTGCGGCGTATCTACCTCCCGCTGTTCGCCGTGTTGCTGTCGGCGTGGGTGATCCGGATCACCGCCTTCGGCGTCGAACGCTGGCCCGAGTCGGCCGGGATCGGCATGATCTCGGGAGCACTCGTCTCGGCGGTCGTCGCCGGCTACACGCTCCTCCTGGTCGGAATCGCGCTCCGGCCGCGGACGTGGCACGCGAGAGAAGAGATGCGGACGACCGACTTCCGCCGGGAGCGGTAGTCGTCGAGTCCGTCACGGACGGAGCGAACCCGGTCGAACAGTGGCGTTCAGACCAGCAACTGCACGTCGGCGTCGGCCATGTGCTGGAGTGCGGTCGCGGCCCCGACGCCGGTCGTCACGCCCTCGTAGAAGTCGTCTTCGTCGTAGTCCATCAGTTCGACCGTCATCTGACAGGCCTGCAGGTCGACGCCCATGTCGAGAGACGTCTCGATCAGTTCCTCGATTGTCGCGGTCCCGTTGTCCGCGATGCGTTTCTCCATCATCCGGGTCGTCATCCGGTCCATCCCCGGCAGGGCGGCGACCGCGTTGGGGACCGGCATCGAGGGGTTGCCGACCGCCGACAGTTTGAGGTGCTTCGACCGTTCCTCGTGGAGGATGTCGAGTCCCCAGAACGTGTGGAAGACGACCACGTCCCAGCCGAACGCGGCCGCCGTGCTGGCGAGGATCAGCGGCGGGTACGCCATGTCGAGCGTCCCCTTCGTGGCGATGATCGTCATCGACCGCTGGTCGTCGCCGCTGTCGGTGGTGGCCTCGGCGAGTTCCTCGCGCAGTTCTTCGACCTCGGCGCGGAGTGCCGCGACCGACTCGGGGTCGACCGTCTCCTCGACGCCGCCCGCGTCCGACTCCGACTCGTCTGCCGAGTGGGGTGTCTCGGTACTCATCTCACAGCTTCCGGAGGTAGTGACTGTAGACAGTTCCGTCGTCGCTCTGCTCGAGTAGTTCCACGTCGTCCACCGACTCGGCCCAGCCCGCGATGTCGCTCACGCTCCCGGAGTCGGTCGCCAGCACTTCCAGCACGTCGCCGGACGCGAGGTCGTCGACGGCACCGCGCGTCTTGACGACCGGCATCGGACACGACTCTCCCTGTACGTCTAGCGTCTCCGTGACTTCGAATTCCGTACTCATTCTGTGTTCACCAGTGTTGGGTGTACTCCGCAATATCGAGGGGAGAGAGATAAGTGTGTCGGTCAGTGGGACAGTCGAGCAAGACAACCGGCCGAGGGATCGACTCGCGAAGTCTGTTCGCGAGGCGTTCCGTCCACACTGCTCCCGAAAGAGGAGAGAGACTGGATATCGACTCGGGGGAATGGTATTGCAACTACTCTGAAAGACTATCCGAAGTCTTAATAGAATTCCCTCGATATTGGGTGGTACACACATGAGTACGCCAGAGTTCCCGGAACCGGAGACCGAGGCACCGAGTGTCACGGCGAGTGCGCTGAAAGAGCGGATCGACGCGGGTGAGCAGGTCACGATTCTCGACACGCGCGTCCCGAGCGAGTTCGAGTCGTGGCAGATCGACGGTGCGTCGGTCGAGAACGTCAACGTCCCCTACTTCGACTTTCTCGTCGACGACATCGACCCGGAGACGCTCGCGCAGGTCCCCGACGACCGGCGCGTCACGGTCTCCTGTGCGAAGGGCGAGTCCTCCCGGTACGTCGCCGGTCTGCTCGCGGACCGGGGCTACGACGTGGAACACCTCGAAGACGGGATGAACGGCTGGGCCCGCCTGTACGAGTACGTCGAACTCGACACTGCTGGCGACACCACAGGTGACCTGACGGTCGCGCAGTACCAGCGCCCGTCGAGTGGCTGTCTCGCCTACCTCGTCGTCTCCGGCGACGAGGCGGCCGTGATCGACCCACTGCGCGCCTTCGCCGACGAGTACGTCGCCGACGCGAAGGCGCTCGGTGCGGACCTGCGCTACGCGGTGGACACCCACGTCCACGCGGACCACGTCTCGGGCGTCCGGACGCTCGCCGAGGAGTACGGTGTCGAGGCGGTCGTCCCCGAACCAGCCCTGGATCGCGGACTGGACTACGAGATCGCCGTCTCGACGATCGCCGACGGCGAGTCGCTGGCTGTCGGCGACGCCGAGATCGAAGCGCTCCACACGCCCGGCCACACTTCCGGGATGACGAGCTATCGCGTCGCCGAGTTCCTGTTCACCGGCGACGGTCTGTTCACCGAGTCGGTCGCCCGCCCCGACCTGGAAGACGGCGACGACGGCGCGCCGGACGCGGCCCGGACGCTGTACGAGACGCTCCAGGAGACGATCCTGCCGCTCCCGGACGAGACCGTGATCGCCCCCGCCCACTTCAGCGACGCGGCCGACCGCGCGGCCGACGGGAGCTACACCACCACGCTCGGCGACCTCCGGGCGTCGATGGACGCACTGTCGATGGACCGCGACGAGTTCGTCGAGTACGTTCTCGCCGACATGCCGCCGCGACCGGCGAACTACGAGGACGTGATCGCCACCAACCTCGGCCAGCAGACCGTCGACGACCGGGAGGCCTTCGAGTTGGAACTCGGCCCGAACAACTGCGCGGCCAGCACCGACGCGATGACGAGCGACGACTGAGATGGTCGACGCACTCACGCAGGTCGCGGGTGCTGGTGCCGGGGCAGTCGCCGGGGCCAACCTCGCGGAGACTGCCGGCCTGCTCCTCCAGTCGGGCGAGCCACTGCTCCCGCCGGAGTACTTCCCGAACGGGTGGGAACGATACGCGATCGGCGGGCTGTTCGTCGGTCTCGGCGTGGCGATCATCTACCTCGCGTCGGGGATCATCGCCGGCGCGAGCACCTTTCTGGAGACGACGCTGTCCTACGTCTCCGACCTCCCGCGATTCAACCGTGGGAAGTATCTCCGGTCGCGCGACTGGCGCGTCGTCTTCACGGTCGGCATCGTCGGCGGTGCGGCCATCTACGCCCTGCTGTTTCAGGACGGCGCGTGGACCACCGCAGTCCAGCCGTGGCGACTGTTCGCCGGGGGTATCCTCGTCGGCGTCGGCACGCGACTCGGGAAGGGCTGTACCTCCGGTCACGGCGTCTGTGGCGTCGGGTCGGCCTCCCGAACATCGCTCGTCAACGTCGCCACGTTCATGCTGATCGCGGTCGGGACCGCCCAACTCGTCGCCGCACTCGGGGTGAGTCCCTGATGAGTGACGAGCGTGCAGTCACAGACGGCGGGAGCGGTGAGGCGGCGCAGAGTCCGTGGTTCCTGCCGGTCGTCCTGTTCGGCGGGATGGTCTTCGGCTTCGGCCTCGGCTTCAGCCAGATGGCACGCCCGGAGGTCGTGCTGGACTTCCTCCAGTTCGAGGACTTCGGGCTGGTGTTCGTGATGGGCGGGGCCGCGGTCGTCACCGGGACGACCTTCTTCCTCGCCACGCGTCTGCTGGACCGTGCGCCCCTGACGGGCGACGCCTACACGCGCCGACTGAAGTCGTTCGACCGGAACGTCCTCGTCGGCGGCGGCATCTTCGGTGTCGGCTGGGGCCTGTCGGGTATCTGCCCCGGCGCGGCGTACGCCAGCCTCGGCGTCGGGAACGTCACCATCCTCTGGGCGATCGCCGGGATGTTCCTCGGTGCGTACCTCCAGGGCTGGTGGCGGGCACGGGACGCGACGTCGACAACGACCGCCACGTCCGCTGACTGAGCTGACCCGTGGGACGGACGGTCGTTCCGTGGCACGCGCGGCGGTGTGGTCGTTCCGTGGCACGCGCGGCGGTGTAATCCACCACACGCGAGCGGGCCGCCTCAGTGTTGCGTCAGGCATACAAACTCTTTTGCCCGTCCACTGCGTAGCTCCGCCAACATGACGAACTCGATGAGCGAGATGCTCCGGGGGGACATGGAGTGTGAGGGACTCCTCGAGTGTTTCCACGGGCTGAAGGAGTTGGACAAGGAGGTGTTCCGCGAACTGACGACCCACGACGAGTCACTGACCGTCGACGAGGTGGCCGAGGCGATCGACCGGGAACGGTCGACCGCCTACCGGTCCATCCAGCGACTCCTCAGTACCGGCTTCGTCCAGAAGGAGCAGGTCAACTACGATCAGGGCGGCTACTACCACGTCTACCACCCGACCGACCCCGACGAGGTGGCCGACGACATGCAACGCATGCTGAACGACTGGTACGCCAAGATGGGCCAGTTGATCGGCGAGTTCCGCGAGAAGTACGACACGCCCGAGGCCGCGACCTCCGAGAGCTGAGTTCACACACCCCGTCGAACGAACCCCTCGAATTCTCCGTTCACCGCGTCCTTTACGCTGGTTGAGCACGTACGTGCATAGGATGAAGAAGAACGAACTGGTCCACTTTCACTCCCTCCTGGTGACCATCGCCGAGGAGTTCGTCGACTCGGGGCTGGCGACGAAGGCGGACTTCGCGGAGTACGACGTACTCGACGTCTCGCCGCTGGCGCTCCGTGCCGCGCGGGACGACCACGAACGGGCGGTGCTGACGCTGGCACGACTGCTCGCCGACGTCGTCAGAGAGCCCGAGACGCCGTCACAGGCCGTCGAAGCGAACTGAGTCGGCGGACACACGTCCAGCCGGCGTGTCGTCGGTCCCGACACCCACTCCGAGCGACAGCTAACGAGAAACCGATAAGTCGGGCCCGTCACACCCTCCCGACATGCGACTGGAGGACTACTGGGGCGTGGGACCGAAGACGAGCGAGCGACTCCGGGCGACGCTCGGCGTCGACCGCGCCGTCACGGCCATCGAGAGTGCCGACATCCGGGCGCTGACCGAGGCGGGTATCTCGCGAGGGCGAGCGACCCGCATCCTGCGTCGGGCGAACGGCGAGGCCGGGATGGACCTACTCGCCACCCGCGACGCCCGCAACGTCTACGACGACCTGCTCTCACTCGCCGAGGAGTACGCCGTCACGCACCACGCGGGCGACCGGATTCGCGTGCTCACACCACTGACCGACCGAGAGGCCGTCGAATCCCGACTGGACGACGTGCTGGCCGCGCGGGAGGCGTGGGCCGGACTCTCGGAGTCGGATCGCGAGAACGTCCTCTCGGCGTTCGAGACCTACGACGAGGCCGGGGGGACCGAACGCGCCGCCGTCGAGACCGCGCTGACGCTCCGAGAGGCCGGCCTGTCGGGTGGGCCGTTCGACGCGCTGTCGGACGTCGACCCGGCCGCACTCCGGGAGGCGGCGGGCGCACTCGGGCGTGTCGAGGACGGCGAAGTCGCGGCCGGCGTCGACGAGGAACTCGACCGACTGCGCAACCGGCTCGCAGACGCCGAATCACTCGAGGGAAGCGCCTTCGACCTGATCGACACAATCCGGGAGGGCGGCGTCCGGAACCTCGACGACTTCCGGGGTGCGTTCGTCGAGTACGTGGCGAGCGAGACCGACCTGACGCGCGGGGAGGTCGAGTCGGCGACCACGGACGACGCGGTGGACGCCGCCGACTTCGTGAGCAGTTCGCTCCGGAACCTCGTCGCCGACCTCCGGGAACAGGCCGAGGCGCGCGAGGAGACCGTCGCCGAGGATCTCTCCGGTGCGGTCGAGTCGGCCCGCGAGGACATCGACACCGCCGTCTCGGCGACCGACGACATCGCCTTCGCCCTCTCGCTGGCGCGGTTCGCCGAGGCACACGACCTCGTCCGGCCCGAACTCGTGGCGGACGGCCTCGCGGTCCGGGACGCCCGGAACCTGACCCTGTCGGGCGACATCCAGCCGATCACCTACGCGGTTGGACGCCACAGTCTGTCGCCGGCGGCCGAGTTGTCTGCGGGGGCGACTCGCGGTGCGGGCGGGGCGAGAGCCGGAGGCTTTGGCGACGACGACCCGCCGGAGACGCCGCCCTCCGGCGACCGGGTGACGGTCCTGACCGGGGCGAACTCCGGCGGGAAGACGACGCTGCTGGAGACGCTCTGTCAGATCACGCTGCTCGCGTCGATGGGGCTGCCGGTGCCGGCACGGGAGGCCGAAGTCGCGCTGGTCGACTCGGTGGTCTTCCACCGCCGGCACGCGAGTTTCAACGCCGGTGTGCTGGAGTCCACGCTCAAGTCTATCGTCCCGCCGCTGACCGAGGAGGGGCGCGCCCTGATGCTCGTCGACGAGTTCGAGGCCATCACGGAACCTGGCCGGGCGGCGGACCTGCTGAACGGACTCGTGCAGTTGTCGGTCGATCACGACGCACTCGGCGTCTACGTCACCCACCTCGCGGACGACCTCTCGCCGCTCCCGGACGCGGCCCGCATCGACGGCATCTTCGCCGAGGGGCTGACGCAGGACCTCGATCTACGGGTCGACTACCAGCCCCGGTTCGGGACGGTCGGCAAGTCCACGCCCGAGTTCATCGTCTCGCGACTGGTGGCGAACGCGCGGGGACGCGCCGAGCGACAGGGGTTCGAGGCGCTGGCGGGCGCGGTGGGCGAGGAGGCGGTCCAGCGCACGCTGTCGGACGTTCGGTGGCAGGAGAACTGAGCGCAGCTTCGCCGACGCTACCGCATCTCTTCGAGACCGACGAACGCTTCGCGGTCGGCCGAGAGCCACGACGCGACCCGATCACGGCACCGACTCCGGCGAGGGTAGATCGTACACCGGTCCGGTCGCCCGTCGTACTCCACGACGACGCTGTGGAGGGCGAAGTCGCGGCTGTCGATGGCGTGGGGGGCGGTCGCGGACGATGACGCTCCGTCTGGGTGCGTGGCTCCTGACGAGCCGGCGGGGTCGAGTGGCATGGTCGGCGGTCTGTACTATCGAGACGCCGACCGGACTACATAACCCCTGCTAAGAGCACTCCATAGCGTTCGGTATCGGTCGTGATCGTTCGTGTCGGTGGCGAATGTGGTCTGCTCCACGGCCTGTCCCGGAGATGCACAGAACTACAGAGTGCTACGTATCCCACTTAGCGAACTACTAACCCGGCGGGTGAGTCGGTGTCCTCAGCGTGCGCGGACGCGTTATCACGTGCCAGTGACGCGACGCCAGCCAGCCTGTCCAGTTCGCGCACGCCTTCTGCGACGCACAACCCCTGTTGCCACTGCCTCGGCCCGCTGTCACGACTGCCTCGTTCGGTCGGTGCAAAACTCGCGGGACAACTGCCGAATGGGACAGATTCAACTGTCGGCGTCACCCGGTACTGAGGTATGGTCGATCCGACTTCCGATCTCGGCGAGGACGTAGACGAGGAGTCGGCCCCCCGGTGTGCGACCTGCGGCGACGCCATCGTCCGGGAGCCGACACACCGGGTCGTGACGTGGGTCGAGGACGGGTCGGTCCACCACCGCCACTTCTGTAGCGACGACTGCAAGGCCGACTACGACGACGCGGCCTGACGCGCGGCCGACGACGCGGGCCGCGAGAACACGACACGCCGAGCGTCACTGGCGGGCGGTCACGACCGCGCGGTGATGACGGTACAGTCCAGTTTCTCCTTCAGGAACGTCTCGATGTCCGGATCGTCGAGGAAGCGTCGGAGCGTCCGCCGCCAGCGACCGGCCTGCTTCTGCCCGATCACGACGACGTCGGCCGACTCCGCCGCGACCTCCTCCAGAATCGTCTCCTCGACGATGAACCCCCGGCGGACGACGTAGCGAGCGCGCGGGATGTCGCCGAACTCGCTCTCGACCGCGCGTTTGAGGTCGGTCCGACTCACCGTGGACCCGTCCTGATAGAGGTTGACGTGGAGGACGGTGAGGTCGGCGTCGCGTTCGTCTGCGACGCGCAGTGCCTCTTCCAGGGTCGCGTGGGAGTGGCTCGTCAGGGGATACCGCACGGGGACGACGACAAGCGTCATTGGTGGCTCCAGTCACTCCAAGGGTGTGAAGATTTCTGTCGGCGGCCGTCGCGTCGACTCACTCGGAGTCGGCCGGGTCCGCGGTCACGGCGTCCACAGCCCCGTCGGCGACCCGCATCCGGCCGTCGATCTCGGCGGTGACGCCGAACTCGCGGGCGTAGTCGGCGACGACCTCGTGCTGGATGCCGGACTCGCCCGCGCGGTGGTGTTCGTCCAGCGTCGGGAACTCGTGATCCGAGTGGAGCAGGTACTCCGGCGTGGCGAGCGTGTAGTACCGCTCCTCGTCGAGTGGCTCACCCCCGACCGTCACCTCTCGAACCGACTCGCCGTCGGGGTCCCAGACGACCTCCACGCCGGAGACGTGACCGTGTCGCCAGCCCGGTTCGCCGAAGTCCACGACCGAGCCACTGATCTCCGCGAGGATCGCCCGCAGGTCTGTGCCGGACACCTCGGCGATCACGATGCGTTCCTCGAAGGGGAGCACCGAGATCAGATCGGCCATCGTCACCGCGCCCGCGAGGGGTGGCCCGGACCGGAGGCCGCCGCTGTTCTGAAGCGCGGTGTCGGTGCCGGCGGCCCAGCGGTAGGCGTCGGCGACGAAGTTGCCGATCCGGCACTCGCCGGCGACCACGGTCTCCTGTGCCCTGTCGAGTGGCTCCGGGGCCTCGGCGACCGTCTCGTTCAGGCCGGCGTCCGCGACGCGCCCCCGGAGCGCGTCGGCGAGCGAGCGCAGCGGACTCCCACTCGCGACGCGGGGGTCGTCCGCCTCCGGGTCGCCCAGGTCGGCGACCGCGTGTCGCCGGACCGACGGCGTGTCGCCCTCGTCCGGATCGAGATCGACCTCCAGCAGGACGTGGCCGTTCTGGCCGGGGCGGGTGAGCAGCGTCCCGGTCACCACCTCGCTGCGCTCGCTGTGGACGTGGCCGCCGAGGATGGCGTCGAAGTCGAGTGCCGCGAGGTCGTCGTCACCCTGGCCGAGGTGCGAGAGTGCGACGAGGAAGTCGACACCCTCCTCGCGCAGGCGACCGATCGCCCGCCGGGCGGCCGGGACGGGGTCGTCGAAGCCGAGGTCGACGGCCTCCGGATTGAGCGACTGGGTCGTCGGATCGGTGAGTCCGACGAAGCCGATCCGGTCGCCCGCGACCTCGCGGATGGTCCAGGGCACGACGCCCTGCTGGGCACCGAAGCGCTCGCCGTCCTCGTCGCGGACGTTCGCGCTGACCCACTCCTGCGGGCTGTCGGCGACGAGGGCTCGGGTCGCGTCCGGGCCGTAGTCGAAGTCGTGGTTGCCGAAGGTCTCCAGATCGGTGCCGACCGCCCGGAAGAAGTCGAGCGACTGGCGACCGCGCTCGACCAGCGAGAGGACGCCCGGCGCGGTGTTGTCGCCGGTGCCGGTCACCAGCGTATCGTCCCCGTCGAGCGTGGCGATCAGGCCGGCGAGGCGGCTCACGCGGTCCGGGTCGTCGTAGACGTTCTCGATGTCGGAGTAGTGGAGGAGACGCGGCATCTATCGGCTGTGACGTGCGTGGCGTCAAGAAGGCGTCGGGATCCACGCCCGGTCCGAAGCCCTTTCCCGCGTGGCCCGTCAGACGTCGGGTATGCCAGAGATCGGAGACTCCGACGTCGAGGACGCCGAGCGGTGGGCCGCGAACGCCGACCGCGAGAAGCAGGCGTGGGAGGCGACGCTCGAAGACATGCAGGCGATGGCCGAGGACCTCGAAGCCGAGGGCTGGGACACCGTCGCCACCGCCGCCGGGCACACCGCCCCCGAGAGTCCCGAAGCGGGCGACTACGACCGGTTCGGGCTGACCCACGTCGTCCCCGACAACTTCGCCGAGGCGTTCACCGACGCCTTCTCCGTGGGCGACTTCCCGCAGTTCGAGGTCTACCGCGCCGAACAGGACGGGCGCGTCTTCCTCGTGACCGTGCTGATGGATCCCGACGCACGGCAGGCCATCCTGCTGGCCGGTACCTACGAACTGCGCCACGCACTCGGCTGTGTGAAAGCCGCCGAGGAGGCCGGCGAGATGTACACCCACGTCGTGACACTCGATCAGACGCACCTCGGGTCGTTCCGCCACGACAGCCACGAGAAGTTCTTCCCCGACAGAGCGACCGTGGAGAACTGGGCGATCGACCCCGAGCGCAGAGACGACTGACGACGCTCTCTCTCGACGACTCTCTCGTCCGCCGTCACACTTCCCCGCTTCGCAGAGTACAAGAGGTGCGGGGCAGTACGGCGGTGTATGCAAGTAGCCGACGCGATGACGCCCCGCTCGGACCTCGTGACCGTCGAGTTGCCGGGCACCCGCGACGACGTGCTTCAGTACCTACAGGAGCACGGCTTCTCGTCCGTGCCAGTCGTCAAAGTGACCGACGGCGTCGAGGAGTACCGTGGTCTGATCTCCCGTGAAGACCTGATCGAGGACCCCGACGAGGACCAGTTGGCGATCCTGATGCGCGAGGTCCCGACCGCCACCGCCGACGAGGCCATCGAGGCGGTCGCGGCGCGGATGGTCGCGGAACGCTCCCGGCGCGTCCCGGTCGTCGACGACGACGGGGGGCTGGAGGGGATCGTCACCGTCACCGACGTCGTGCGAGCCATCGCACGCGGCGACATCGACGGCGACACGGAGGTCGGCGAGGTCGCGGCCCGCGACGTGAACACCAGCTACGTCGAGACGCCCCTGACGGTCGTCGAACGCGAGATCAACTACGCGAACGTCCCCTACTCGGTCGTGCTGGACGACGACGCCCGGATGGCCGGCATCGTCACCGAGGTCGACATCATCGAGGTCGCCCGTGTCGTCGAAGGCGAGGACGAGACCGGCGACTCCGTGGCCGGGCAGGACGACGAGTGGATGTGGGAGGGGATCAAGGCGGTCGGCAACCGGTACATCCCGACCCGGAACGTCGAGATCCCCGCCGAACCGGTCCGTGAGTTCATGAGCGACGAGGTGACGACCGTCTCCAGCAAGCGGACCGCGAAGGAGGTCGCCGGGACGATGCTGTCGACAGACATCGAGCAGATCCCGCTGGTCTCGGGCGACGAACTGATCGGCGTCGTCCGCGACGTGAACCTGCTGGAGGCGCTCTGATGGCGGACGCCGAGACCATCACCGAACTCGCCAAGCGACGGGGCTTCTTCTTCGGCTCCTCGGGCGCGTACGGCGGTGTGGCGGGCTTCTACACCTTCGGGCCGCAGGGTGCGGCGCTGAAGGGCAACGTCGAAGCCTCGTGGCGCGAGCAGTTCGCCGTCAAACTCGGCAACGAGGAGATCGAAGCACCGACGATCATGCCCGAAGCCGTCTTCGAGGCGTCGGGCCACCTCGACGGCTTCGACGACATGCTCGTCGAGTGTGCCGAGTGTGGCGAGTCCCACCGTGCGGACCACCTGATCGAGGACAACACCGGCATCGAGGAGGCTGAGAGCCTGCCGATCCCGGAGGTCGAGGAACTGATCCGCGAACACGACCTCGCGTGTCCCTCGTGTGGTGCCCCCCTCGCCGGCCAACCGGTCGAGGATTTCAACCTCATGTTCGAGACGTCCATCGGTCCCGGGTCCGGTCAGCCGGGGTACCTGCGTCCCGAGACGGCACAGGGTATCTTCGTGGAGTTCCCGCAACTGAAGGAGTACGCCCGGAACAAACTCCCCTTCGGCGTCACCCAGATCGGCCCGGCCTACCGGAACGAGATCAGTCCCCGGAAGGGGATCATCCGGGTGCGTGAGTTCACGCAGGCCGAGTTGGAGCAGTTCATCGACCCCGAGACCGACGAACCGCCACTGGAGGAGGTCGCCGACGAACCGGTGACGCTCTACCCGGCGACGAAACAGGAAGCGGAGGGCACCGAGTACGTCGAGACGACGATCGGCGAGGCGGTCGACGACGGCGTCATCGCCGACGCGTGGATCGGCTACTACCTCGGCATCGCCAAGCGGTGGTACCAGTCCATCGGCGTCGACATGGACCGGTTCCGGTTCCGCCAGCACCTCCCCGGCGAACTCGCCCACTACTCGGCGGACTGCTGGGACGCCGAGAGCGAGGTCGGCGGCGACTGGGTGGAGATCGCGGGCTTCTCCTACCGGGCCGACTACGACCTCACGAAACACGGCGAGTACGCAGACGACGACTTCACCATCTTCCGGCAGTACGACGAACCGAAGACGGTCGAGCGCGCCGTCGTCGACCCCGACATGAGCGTCCTCGGCCCGGAGTTCGGCGGCGCGGCCGGCGACGTGGCCGAGGCCCTCGCGGACCTCGCGGCACGCGACCCGGACGCCTTCGACGGCGAGACGGTGACCGTCGAGGTCGACGGCGAGTCCTACGAGGTCGACACCGAGGTCGCCGACTTCCGCGTCGAGGAGCAGACCGAGTCGGGCGAACACATCACGCCCCACGTCGTGGAACCCTCCTTCGGCGTCGGCCGGACGGTCTACACGCTCATCGAACACGGCTACACCGAAGACGAGGTCGCGGGCGAGGCGCGCACCTTCCTCGATCTGGACGCCTCGGTCGCGCCGACGTTCGCGGGCGTCTTCCCCCTCGTCTCGGACGACCGACTGGAGTCGCTGGCCCACGAGATCGTCTCGGACCTCCGGGCGGTCGGCCTCGAGGCGGACTACGACGACTCCGGCAACATCGGCCGTCGCTACCGCCGGCAGGACGAGATCGGCACGCCGTTCTGCATCACGGTCGACCGGGACGGGATCGAGGGCGACGGCCCCGACACCGTGACGGTGCGGGAACGCGACACGACCGCGCAGGTTCGGGTGCCGGTCTCCGAGGTCGTCTCGGAGCTGACGGCCCTGCGGACCGGCGACCGGGAGTTCGCCGCGCTCCTAGACGAGTACGAGACGGTCTCCGAAGGCCAACTGGCCGACGCGTGAGCGAGATCGGTCGGCGGCTCGTCCACGCGAGCGGGACCGGGATTCCGGGGCTGTACCTCCTGAGCCTGGTCAGCTACCGCCAACTCGGCTACGTGCTGATCGGCCTGGCGGTGACCGTCACGGTCCTGGAGATCGCGCGACTCGGCTTCGGCCTCGACTGGGCCATCTACGACCGTCTGACGCGGGAGTACGAGCAGGACAACGTCGCGGGCTACGCGCTCTACATGTACTCGATGCTCGCGGTCGTCTGGGTGTTCGAGCCGACGGTCGCAGTACCGGGGATGCTGATGCTGACGGTCGGTGACCCCATCTCGGGCGTCCTCGGGTCGAACGATGCCACCACGGCGAAGGAAGTGGGCGTGCTGGCGGCGATGTTCGCGGTCTGTCTCGCGCTGGCACTCCCCTTCGTGTCGCTGCTCCCGGCGGCACTCGGGGCGCTCGGAGCGACACTGGCAGACGGGTTCAAGCCGGTGATCGCGGGCTACGTCGTCGACGACAACCTCTCCATCCCGCCCTCGGCGGCGGTCGGGATCACGCTCGGGACGTTCCTGTTGACGCTCGTCTGACCCGAGCCTCGATCCGCGCACGCGGTCGTCGGTGACTGGCTCACCGAGAACTCGCTCGGGCGAGCCAGCTTGCGGTTCTCGACCTCCTCGCCCGGGTGCTCCGAACACGACACCGAGCGGACAAGTGTCGGAAAGAGAGACGTACAGTTCGGATCGGCACCCGACGGCGGCAGGATTAACGTCATCTCGATATCAATTACGGGGACCTACCTTTATATGCTAGCCTGCGTGATTGGCAACAACTCAATCATGGCAACGGTCTACGCAGTCGCGAGTTCGAAGGGTGGCGTCGGGAAGACGACGACCACGGTGAACCTGGGGGCGACACTGGCGTCTGCAGGGCTGTCGGTCGCGGTCGTCGACGGCGACATCGGGATGGCGAACCTCGGCGACGCGCTGGGTGTCGACCCGGACGGCGCGACGCTCCACGACGTGCTGGCCGAGGACAGCGAGGTCGCCCCCGAGGACGCCGTCTACGAGGGACCGGCCGGGGTGGCGGTCGTCCCCGGCGACACGAGCATCGACGGGTTCCGGGCCGCAGAGCCGGCGAACCTCGCAGCCGTCATCGACGCGCTGGACGACTACGACTACGTCCTCGTGGACACCGGCGCGGGACTCAGCCACGACACGGTGCTCCCGCTGGGGCTGGCCGACGAGGTCGTCCTCGTCTCGACCACCGAGCGCGACTCGCTGACCGACACCGAGAAGACCAGACAGGTGGTCGATCGCCTCGGCGGGACGACACGCGGCGTGGTGTTGACGAGCGTCGATCCGGACGACCCGAACGCCGAGGAGGTCGCAGCACGCCTCGACGCCGACGTGATCGAGGCCATCCCGGCCGACCCGGTCGTTCGGGAGTCGATGCAGTTGGCCGACCCGCTGGCGAGGTACGCTCCCGGTTCGCCGGCCGCGAGCGCCTACCGAGCGCTCGCCGGTAGCTTGACTGGCGAGTCGATTCCGACGCCCGAGGTGGTCGACGAACCGGCAGACGAGACGACCGAGGCGGACGACGCGGGCGAGACGTCGACTGCCGACGAGGAGACGGCGGGGACCGACGACACGGACGCCGAACCCGCCGGCGAGACCGAGTCCGTCGAGGTCGGTGCGGTCGAGACCGGTTCCGAGGACGGCGAAGCGAGCGATGCCGAAGACGGCGAAGCGATCGATGCCGAGGACGGCGAGACGACCGATGCCGAAGACGGCGACGGGATCACGCTCGGCTCGCCGGCCGAGGGAGAGACCGGTGAGGAAGCGGACGACGGAATCACTCTCACCGAATCCGAGGAAGGTGAATCCGAGGAGATCGACGCCGGCGCGACCGAATCCGAGGATCTCGATCTCGACACGACCGACGAGGACTCGGCTGGTGAGGACGTGCTGTCGGCAGACGACGCCGACCCGGCCGCAGACGACGACGAAGACGCCGAGGCCAGCGAGACGGCGGCGGGCGAGTCGGACGACGCGGAGACGACCGAGACGGTCGACGACACGGGAGCGGAAGCCGAGACGGAAGCAGAGACGGCCGACGATTCCGAGGAGGGAGTCGGGGCCGACGACGCAGACGACGCGGGCGACCCGTCGGGACTGACCGACGACGACGCGCTCGCAGCAGACACCGCGCCCTCTGACGACCCGCTCGTCGCCGACAGTGCAGAACCGGACGAGGGAGCGTCGGCCGACGAGGACGACGACACCGTCTTCGCCACGTCGCTGGTCGAGGAGGCCGAACCGACAGAGGACGACAGCGACGACAGCGGGGCTGCGACCGACACCGACGAGGACGCGGCGTTCGTCGAGACCGACGACGAGGACGACGAGGACGACGACGACGGCGGCAAGGGTTTCCTCGGGCGACTGTTGGGCTGAATCGGGAACTTCTTTTAGCTGGCTCGTGCCAGCAGGGACATGGACGAATCAGAGTCAGTACCGATGAGCTGGATCGTGCTCTTTCTGCTGTTGGCCCTCGGACTCGGTGCCGCCGTCGTCCTCGCGGTCGGTGGCACGCTGATCGCGTAGGGCGCGGGCGGTCGGGCAGTCCCGTGGTCGGGTCGGTCGCGCGCTACATCGACTCGGGGGCCGCGACCCCGAGGACGCCGAGCGCGTTGGCGACCGTGTGCCGGGACGCCTCCACGAGAGCGATGCGAGCGCGCTGCGTCTCCGGGTCGTCGGCCGACAACACCGGACACTCGCGGTAGAAGGCGTTGAACAGTTCCGCGAACTCCCGCGTGAACGTGGCGACGACGTGCGGTTCGAGGTCCTCGGCGGACTCCTCGATCACCGCCGGGAACCGCGCGATCTTTCTGAGCAGTGCACGCTCGTACTCGCTGTCCAGTACGTCGGGGTCGATCTCGTCCGCACCGGGCACGGCGATACCCTGTGACTCGGCCTCGTCGAGGATGCCACAACAGCGGGCGTGCACGTACTGGACGTACGGGGCCGACTGTGCCTCGAAGTCCAGTGCCTGCTCCCACTCGAAGGTGATCCCCTTCGTCGGCTGTTTCGAGACGATGTCGTACCGGACCGCGCCGATGCCGACCTGTTCGGCGATGCGGTCGACGTCATCTTCGTCCAGGTCGTCGTCACGCGACCGGGAGTCGAGGCGGCTCTCCACCTCGTCGCGGGCACGTGAGATGGCCTCGTCGAGCAAGTCGTCCAGGTCGACGCCGGTGCCCTCGCGGGTGGACATCCCACCCTCGGGCAGGTTGACCCACGAGTAGAACGTCGAGCGGAGCTGATCGGTGTCGTTGCCGAGGATTTCGAGCGCGGTTCTGAGCTGTTCGGCCTGCAGTTTGTGGTCCTCGCCCAGCACCGTCACGGCGCGGTCGAAGTTCTCGAACTTCCACTCGTGGTGGGCCAGGTCGCGGGTCGTGTAGAGACTGGTGCCGTCCGACCGCAGGAAGACGAGTTTCTTCTCGAAGCCGAACGCCGAGAGGTCGAGTTGCCACGCGTCCTCCTCGTAGACGGCGTACTCGCTGTCTTTCAGGCGCTGGACGAGGTCGTCTGCCGACCCGTCGCGCATGAACGACGACTCCTTCACGAAGGCGTCGAACTCGGCGGGCAGGCGTTCGAGCGACTGACGCATCCCGGAGAGACAGCCGTCGACCACGCGACCGACGCGCTCGAAGGCCTCGTCGTCGCCGGCTTCGAGTCCCTGCATGATGGACTCGATCTCGGCTTCGGCCCGTTCGGCGGCCGCCTCGTCGGCCGATTCGAGGAACTGGTTGCCCTTGCGGTAGTAGCGCACGAGGTCGTAGTCGGCACGGTCGCGTTCCGGGTCCGGGAGGTCGGCCTCGTCGAACCGTTCGTAGGCCCACGCGAAGACCGCGACCTGTCGGCCGGCGTCGTTGACGTAGTAGTGGCGCTCCACGTCGTTGCCGGCGAAGTCGAGGACGCGGGCGACGGCGTCGCCGAGGATCGGGTTCCGGGCGCGTCCGACGTGGATCGGGCCGGTCGGGTTCGCGGAGGTGTGCTCGACGACGACCGAGTCGCCGGTGTCTTCGAGTCGGCCCCACTCGCTGTCCTGACCGGCGTCGAGGGTGTCGGCGTAGTAGTCCTCTGACGGGTGGAAGTTGACGTAGGGGCCCTGCGCGGAGACGCCGCCGAGGTAGTCGTAGCCGGAGGGGTCGATCTCGTCGGCCACGTCGCCCGCGATCTGTGGCGGGGGTGCCCCGACCACGCCGGCGAGTCGGAAGGCGACGCTGGACGCGAGCACCGCGTCTACGTCGTCCGGCGGTTCCTCCACGCCGAGGTCGTCGGTCGGCAGATCCATCGCGGACAGCGCGTCGGCCACTGCGGCTTCGACTGCGTCCCGGAACGCTCTGAACATGGGCGTCGATTTCGCGGGGAGGCTAAATGGGTTTACGAACTTGACCCGCACCTCGGTCTTCCCCAGTCCCGACCACCGCTCCGGACCGCCCGGTGGTCTCCCTCGCACGCCCTGCTCGCGCGCGTCGGAGTCGGACTCGGAGCGCACGACAGAGCCACCGACCGCAGGCGACAGCCACCGACCGACGGATACAAACCGGTCGACACCGGACGTGTGTGTACGACACCATCCGCCTCGCCCGCACCGTCACGATTCTGTTACGCTTCTCAGTTCCGGTACGCTTAACCCACGCGAGGCCGACGGTCTACTCATGCCAGAGACGACAGCGACGCCGACCGTCGGCCACGACGAACTCGCCGCCCTGAAGTTCGTCGCGGTCGACGGGGGCTTGGCCGGTCCCGTCAAGGTCTCCTGTTCCGGGCTCGCGGGTCGGCTCGACGCCTCCAGTCAGACCGCCTCGCGGCGACTCCAGCGACTCGACGAGGCCGGTCTGCTCGACCGCGAGATCGTCAGCGACGGCCAGTGGATCGAGATCACCGACGCCGGCGAGTCGGCCCTGCGCGGCGAGTACGCCGACTACCGGCGCATCTTCGAGGACGACGCGACACTGACACTCGAGGGCACCGTCACCAGCGGGATGGGCGAGGGGCGACACTACATCTCCCTGCCGGGCTACATGGAGCAGTTCCGGGAGCGACTCGACTACGAACCGTTCGCCGGGACCCTGAACGTCGAACTGACCGAGGAGAGCGTCCGCGCCCGCGCCGGGATGGCCTCACTGGACGCGGTCTCGATCGACGGCTGGGAGGACGAGGAGCGCACCTTCGGCCCCGCCACGTGCTACGCCGCGACCATCGTCGCGGGCGACGACAGCTTCGACACCGCCCACATCATCGTCCCGGACCGAACCCACCACGACGAGACGCAACTGGAAGTGATCGCGCCCGCGAAACTCCGGGACGAACTCGGACTGGCCGACGGCGACACGATCACGGTCCGCGTGGAGGAGGTCTGACGATGGCGTCTCACGCGTCCGAGGAACCACGCGCCGCCGACTCGACCATCGCCGAGGCGGTCGCGGCGTTCCGCGAGGGCAAGCCGGTCCTGATCCACGACTTCGCCGACCGCGAGGGCGAGACCGACATCGTCTACCCGGCCGAGTCGATGACTCCCGAGGACGTGGTGCGCCTGCGGACCGACGCGGGCGGCCTGATCTGTACCGCCATCCCGGACGCGGTCGGTGCGGCCTTCGACCTCCCGTTGCTGGACGACGCGCTGGCTCACCCGTCTGCGGACGGCGGCGACCTCGGCTACGACTCGCGGTCCTCGTTCTCCCTGCCGGTGAACCACCGCGACACCTACACCGGGATCACCGACAACGACCGGTCGCTGACGATCCGGAAACTGGCGGAGGCGACCGCGAACCCGGCAGGAACCGACTTCGCGTCGGAGTTCCGGGCACCCGGTCACGTCCACGTCCTGCGGGCCGCGCCCGGCTTGCTGTCGGAGCGCAGAGGCCACACGGAACTCGGTGTCGCACTGGCGCAGGAAGCCGGCGTGACGCCCGCCGTCGTCGTCTGTGAGATGCTCGACGAGGAGACCGGCGAGGCGCTGTCACCCGCCGACGCGCAGAGCTACGCCGACCGGCACGGACTGGTGTACCTGGAAGGGTCGGCACTGGTCGAGCAGTTGGGCTGACTCGCTCGCGTCTCTCCGGCCCGACGACAACTCGCCGCCGAGTTGTCTTCCGGTACTATCGGTCGTTCACGGACGATACTCGTGCTTTTATCACCTGCCGCGCTGTTGTCCCGCGTATGAGCGGCTTCGACGACATGGACGTGGACACCATCTGGATGGACGGCGAGTTCGTGGACTGGGACGACGCCCAGATTCACGTGCTGAGCCACGGACTCCACTACGGCACCGGCGTCTTCGAGGGCGCGCGGTGTTACGACACGGAAGAGGGCCCCGCCATCTTCCGGTGGGAGGAGCACCTCGACCGCCTGTTCGCCTCGACCAAACCCTACGACATGGAGATTCCCTTCTCGCGGGAGGAACTCAGCGAGGCGACGCTCGAACTGATCCGGCGACAGAACCTCGAGTCCTGTTACATCCGGCCGATCGCCTTCTTCGGGTACCACGCGCTGGGCGTCAGCCCCGGCGAGTGTCCGACCGACGTGGCTATCGCGGCGTGGCCGTGGGGCACCTACCTCGGCGAGGAGGCACTCGAGAACGGCATCGACGTGATGGTCTCCTCGTGGCGCAAGCACGCCTCCAGCCAGATTCCGACAAACGCGAAGACGACCGGCCTGTACGTCAACTCCCTGCTCGCGGGCGAGGAAGCCCGGAGAAACGGCTACCGCGAGGCCATCGTCCTGAACAAGGAGGGCAACGTGGCCGAGGGTCCCGGCGAGAACATCTTCCTCGTCCGCGACGGCGAGATATTCACGCCCGGTCTCTCGGAGTCCATCCTCGACGGGATCACCCGCAACACGGTCATCACGCTGGCCGAGGAGCGCGGCTACGAGGTCCACGACAACGTCTCCATCTCGCGTGGCGAACTCAACACCGCCGACGAACTGTTCTTCACCGGCTCTGCGGCCGAGGTGACGCCGATCAAGCGGGTCGACAACGTGACCATCGGCAACGGCTCGCGCGGCCCCGTCACCGAGGAACTCCAGCAGGCGTTCTTCGACCTCGTGGAGCGCCGGACCGACGACCACGACGACTGGTTCACCTACGTCTGAGGTCGCGGTCGACGCACCGCGTTCCCGACGAACCGTTCTCAGCCCGCCTGCTCGTCGCCACCGTCGGGTGAGGGCGTCGGTTTCTCCTCGCCGCGTTCGTCCTCGACGTCGATGGGGATGCCCTCCTCTTTCTGCTCGGCGAACCCGGCCGAGAGGATGCGCGTCAGGGCCTCCTCGACGCGTTCGTCGGTCTCCTCCAGTCGTTCGGGTTCGACCTCCATCACGAACCCGGTGGTGATGTTCGGCGCGGTCGGCATGAAGAGCACCTCGCGGCCGTCCTCGGTCTGCTTGCCGGTCTTGAACGCCGTCATCCGGATACCGGGCCAGGTCTCCAGTCGGACCGGCTTCTGGAGGTCTTCGGTCCCGGAGAGTGCCGTCTCGACGGCGAGTTTGGAGGCGTTGTAGACGATGCGGATGACCGGCACCCGGTTGATCACGTCGTCGATGCCGGCTTCGATGAGTCGGCCGAGCGTCGTCCGCATGAGGTAGCCGACCGCCAGGACCAGCATGGCGAAGACGACGATGACGATGGCGACCCGGACGACCTCGACCGGAATCGTCCCCGCCGCGTCCTGACTGATGATGCTGGACAGAAACGGCAGACCGAGTATCTGGTTGTAGAGCCAACTGACGACGGCGGCGATGACGAGCAACGGAACGAGGACGACCAACCCACTCGCGACGTCGCGTTTCCACGAGGACATTCTCTGGTTCGTCTAACCGCCGCCTCGCTTATCAAGTCTTCTTCCCGCTCCGCAGGTGACGAGCGGCTTTACGACCGGATTCGCGGTGACCGCCGAGGACCCTCACCCGGAGACGATCGCGCGCAGGGCGAAGCCGAGGTTCTCCTTGCGCTCGCGGACGCGGCGATAGAAGTACGAGAGCCACTTGTCGCCGTAGGGTGCGTACTGCCAGACCTCGTAGCCGTCGGCCGCGAGGTCGAACTGTGCCTGTTCGCGGACGCCCATCAGCATCTGAATCTCGAAGTCGGTGCCGTACTGGTCGTGGAGGTCGGTGGCGAAGTCGATCATCGCCGGGTCGTGGCTCCCGACACCGATCCCGCCGTCGAACTCCTGGAACATGAACTCCAGATCCTCGCGGTAGGCCTCGTTCACGTCCGACTTGTCGGTGTAGGCGATGTCCGAACCTTCCTCGTAGGCCCCCTTCACGAGGCGGATCTTGCCCGGTACGCTCGCGAGTCGTTCGAGGTCGGTCTTGGTCCGGCGGAGGTTCGCCTGCACGCACAGGCCCATCCCGCCCCCGAACTCCCGGGCGAGGTCCTCGTAGGCGTCGAGCGTCGCGTCGGTCGTGGTCGCGTCCTCCATGTCACACCAGACGAACACGTCGTGCTCGTCGCCGGCTTCGGCGATGGCGCGGTACTGCTCGCGGAAGAACTCCTCGCTCACGTCGAGGCCGATCTGCGAAGGCTTGACCGAGACGCAGGCGTCCAGTCCGGTGCTGGCGATGTCGGCGATCAGTTGCCGGTAGGCGTCGGCGTCGTCGCGGGCCGGCGCTGGGTCGTCGTAGTGTTCGCCCAGCAGGTTCAGGATGACCTTCACGCCCTCGGCGTTCGTGAGTCGGGTGTGTTCGAGCGCCACGGCCGGCGTCTCCCCCGCCACGAACCGGCTGGCGATGGGTGGAATCATGTGGCAAACCTTGCGAGGGTCGGCATAAGTCAGTACCGTCTCCGGTCGTGCCGGCCGGGAGTTTCGGTCGGTCACGGAAACTGTCGACGAGGTAGTCGGTGTCGGCCCGAGTCCGCGACCGAACCACGGGAGCTTTTATCAGCCGGCTTCGACGCGGGTGTATGGTCGTCACGACGCTGGCAACCGCGCTGTGGGCGATGTTGCCCGCCTACCTGCCGAACAACGTCGCCGTCGTCGCCGGCGGTGGTCGGCCCATCGACGGCGGCCGCACGATGGGCGGCAACCGTCTGCTCGGAGACGGGAAGACGTGGCGCGGCACCGCGGTCGGGACGGTCGCCGGGACGCTGTTGGCACTCGGGCTGAACGTCGTCCACGACTCGATCGCGGGCCTGCTGGGCGTCGCACTCCCCTTCTTCCCGCTCCGGGTCGGCTTCGCACTCGCCTTCGGGGCGATGCTGGGCGACATCGGGGCGTCGTTCGTGAAACGCCGGACCGGGAGCGAACGCGGCGCGGCGTTCCCCGGACTCGACCAACTGGACTTCGTGGTCGGTGCGCTGGTGACCACGGCGGTCGTCGCGCCGGCGTGGTTCGGCGCGACGTTCACGCTCCCGGTGGTGGTTGCGGTGTTGATCGCGACGCCGGTCCTGCACGTGGTGACGAACGTCGGGGCGTACCTGCTCGGCCTGAAAGACGAGCCCTGGTGATCCGGGCGAGCGTGTCGTCGTCCGGGTGGCTGATCGCAGTCTGTCGGTCGTCTGGTCGTCGGAACCGTGCTGTCGAGTGCTCCCGGAGAGCCGTGGTCTCGACCCTGATCGCATCCGTGACCCACGGCCGCGACAGTATCCACCACCGCAGGAACCGCCTCGACACCGCACTCCGGTCCTCCTCAGCCTCGCCGGGCGCACTCGTGACCCGCCTCCCTCGCGCACCCCTGGTCTCTCCGAAGCGCACAAAGCGCACGTCGAGTCAGTCACTCGGTCACCCCGACCGCAGTCCGGAGTCGACAGCGAGTGCGCTGCTGGCGACACGGGACCGACCCGGCTTCAGATCCCCTGTCCCATCAGGTGACTCCGGAGCACGTCGGCCGTCTTGCCGCCGGACTCGGTGTTCACCAGCACGACCGTCGCGTCCGCGTCGAACTCGTCGGCCAGTTCCCACGCGCCGGCGGCCGAGGCACCGCCGGCCGCACCCATCTCCACGCCTTCCGACCCGGCGGCCGTCACGGCACTCCGGAGGATCGACTCGTCTTCGACCGCGACCGCGTCGCCGTCGCACTCGGCGAGCGCCGACACCGCGAGGTCGCCGCCGGCCGGGTCCGGAATCTCCAGTTCGCCGACGATGGTGTCCGGGTGGTCCCACGCCTCGGTCGTCTCCGCGCCGGACTCGAACGCCTCGACGACCGGGGCACAGCCCTCCGGTTGGACCGCGAACAGCCGCGGCGTCTCCTCGACCCACCCGGCCGCGACGGCCGACCGGAACCCCTCGGCCAGTCCGACCAGCACCTCGCCGGTGCCGACCGGGGTGACGACCGCGTCCGGCACCTCCCAGTCGAGGTCGGCCAGCACCTCGTAGGCCACCGTCTTCGCGCCCTCGTGCCGGTAGGGGTTCGTGAACTCCTGGAGGGAGGTCCAGTCGGTCGCCAACTGCTCCGAGACGGCCGCCAGCGCGTCCGGGTACCGCCCGCCGACGACGCGCATCTCGCCGCCGTGGACGTTGATCATCGCCTTGTTCGAGAACGGTGCACGCGAGGGGACGAAGGCGTAGGATCGCAGGTCGGCGCGGCCGGCGTACGCGGCCGCCGACTGCCCGGCGTTCCCCGGCGTGGCGTGTGCCAGCGGTTCCGGGTCCTCGCCGCCGAACTGCGCGACCGCGGTGACCGCCAGCGACAACCCTCGGTCGAGAACCGTGCCGGTCGGGTTCCGACTCTCGTCTTTGACGAGGACCGTGCCGGTGTCCAACTCGTCGGCGAGACGCGGGGCGTCCACCAGTGGCGTGTCCCCCTCCGAGATGGTGACCGCCGACTCGACCGGGAACGGCAGGAGGTCGGCGTAGCGCCACATCCCCGACCCGTCGGCCAGTTCCGCCGGGTCGGCGGGGACCGCGCCGTAGTCGTACTCGGGGGCGAGTGGTGCCCCACAGTCCGGACACCGGTCGAGGTGGTCCGGGTCGAACGTCGCGCCGCAGTCGGTGCAGGCCAGCCCACGGAACGACTCCGTCGTGTCCATGGCCGTGTCTTCGGCGCGAGCGACTAAGCCCTTCCCGTCTGTCGGTCGGAGTTGCTTTGTACGCGCCGGTCCAACGCGGTGACATGACCGACTCAGTGGTCGTCGTCGGCGGCGGACTCGCCGGACTCGTCGCGGCACGACACCTCGCCGAGGCGGGCGCGGACGTGACGCTCTACGAACAGCACGAGACGGTCGGTGGCCGCGTCCGGACCCGCGAGCGGGACGGCTTCACGCTCGACCGTGGCTTCCAGGTGCTGTTCACCGCCTACCCCGCCGTCCGGCGGGAACTGGACCTCGACGCCCTCGACCTCCGGACCTTCTCGCCGGGTGCGTGCATCTGCCGGCCCGGCAAGCGGTCGATCCTCTCGGATCCACTCCGTGAACCGACCACCATCCTCGACTCGCTGCGGAACGACGAGGTGCCCCTCTCGGACAAAGCCCGGACGCTCCTCCTTCGACAGGACCTTCGCGGCAAGAGCGAGAGCGACATCTTCGACGGCCCGGACCGGTCGATCCGACAGCACCTCTCGGAGTGGGGCTTCTCGGACGACTACGTCGAGCACTTCGTCGCGCCGTTCTACGGCGGGATCACGCTCGACCGGTCACTGGCCACCTCCAAACGCGTCTTCGAGTACACGTTCAAGGCCCTCTCCGCCGGCGAGATCGGCGTTCCCGCAGACGGGATGGGAGCGATCCCCGAGCAACTCGCCGCTCGCGCCCGCGAGGCGGGAGCCGAGATCCGAACCGGCGTCGAAGCCACCGAGGTCGTCGATCCGGCGAGTTCCGGAGGGCGTGCGATCGAGATCACCGACGGCGGCGAGTCGGAACGCCTCGACGACCTGCCGACGGACGCGGGAGACGGAGAGACCGCCGAGGCAGACAGCGACGAGACGGGCGGTTCGGTGACGGTCGAGACGAGCGAGGGGACGGTCGAGGCGGACGCGGTCGTCGTCGCCGCCGATCCGAAGCGTGCTCGCGAACTGACCGGCGTCCCGTCCATCCCGACCGAGGCTGTCTCCTCCGTGACGCAGTACTACAGCCTCCCGACCGGGACCGACCTCGGCACCGACCGGAAACTCCTCTTGAACGCGAAGGACGCCAGCCCGAACGCGGTCGTCCCGATGTCGGAGGTCGCGCCGGAGTACGCACCCGCCGGTCGAGAACTCCTCACGGCGACGTTCCTCGGGCGCGAGGCGCTGGACGCGGACGACGAGGAGTTGTTCACCGCCACCCGGCGCGCGCTGGCGGCGTGGTACCCCGAACGCGACTTCGAGGACCTCGACGTGGTGGCGACCGACAGGATCGAGTTCGCGCAGTTCGCCCAACCGCCGGGTGTCCACGACGACCTGCCCTCGGCGCGCACGGCCGGCGGCAACACCTATCTCGCGGGCGACTACACCGGGTGGTCGTCGATCAACGCCGCGATGAAGAGTGGCCGACTGGCCGCCAGTGCGGTGCTGGCGGATCGCTGAGTCGGGGGAGACGGGCCGACCGCCAGCCGTCTGTCGCCTGCCGCTCATCGCCGACCGCTACCAGTCGACGCTGGCGTACTTGTTCGACAGACTCTCCACGAAGACGAACGCCGAGAGCAGTTGGAGGACGACCGCCCCGAGCAGCGAGACGACCATGATCGTGCCGAGCGACAACGGCAGGTTCGAGGCCGCGAAGGGGTCGGCACCCATCACGTCGACGTACGACGCGACCGCGCTCGCCCCGCCGAAGCCGAGTGCGAAGCCGGCGTGGGTGATGGCGACCGCGAGCGTGGCGGTGCCGAGTCCGAGAGTCGAACAGACGTTCTCGGCGGCGAGCAACTGCTCGGCTTCGAACTCCGAGATGTTCGGTTCGCGTGCGAGTCGCCGCACCGCCACGCCGGCGTGCCCCAGTCCCGTGAGAACGAGCAGGAGCGCGCCGGCGAAGCCGAGGACCGCGAGTTTCGGCGACGCGAGTGCCAACTCGCCGGTGAGATACTGCATCCGTGTGGAGTCCGGGAGCGCGGCCGCGATAGGTAACAGCGCAGCGAGCGACAGCAGGAGGTAGCTCTGCCACGCGAGCTTTCGGTGGATCGCCTGTTTGAACACGCCGAACCGAAGCGCCCGGAGTCGGTCGTAGGTCGACTCGCCGAGGACGGCGTCGGTGATCGGGTCGTCTGACTTCCCCATACAGGTGGTCGTCTCTCGGCAACCCTATATCACGCTTTCGGCCGATAGAGCGCCTCTCAGGTGTATTTAGTTTAGTTTCCGAGAGGAGTTAAGATCGGGTTAACTCGTCGATCGCCGGACACGATCGACCGACAGCGTCGGCCCGGGAGTCCTCACGGGACCCCGATACCGATGCAAAACACTACCTTCCCGATCCGCGTTACGCGACCTATGACTGCCGACTCGCCAGATGCGGACGTACCGGAGCAGACCTCGCCGGGGTCCGGCGGAGACGTGGCCGTCCCGGACCGCCAGTGGTGGAAGGAGGCTGTCGTCTACCAGATCTATCCGCGAAGTTTCCGCGACACCGACGGCGACGGAATCGGCGACCTCGCCGGGATCACCGAGCAGGTGCCGTACCTCGCCGACCTCGGTGTGGACGTGGTCTGGCTCTGTCCGGTCTACGACTCGCCGAACGCCGACAACGGCTACGACATCCGGGACTATCGCGCCGTCCACGAGGAGTTCGGGACGATGGCCGACTGGGAGGCGCTCCTCGCCGAACTCCACGACCACGACGTGCGCCTGCTGATGGACCTCGTCGTCAACCACACCTCCGACGAACACGAGTGGTTCCAGCGCTCTCGCCGAGAGGAAGACGGGTACGAGGACTACTACTACTGGCGCGACGGCGTGCCGGCGGAGTCGGTCGACTACGAGGTCGCGTGGGAGGGTGGCCCAGTGGGGGAAGCGCCGCCGAACAACTGGGAGTCGTTCATGGGCGGGTCGGCGTGGAGCTACGACGACCTGCGCGAACAGTGGTACCTCCACGTCTTCGACGAGAAACAGCCCGATCTGAACTGGCGGACGCCGGCAGTCCGACAGGAGGTCGACGACCTCGTCGAGTGGTGGCTGGCGAAGGGAATCGACGGCTTCCGGATGGACGCGATCAACTACATCTCGAAGGCCGAGGGCCTGCCGGACGGCGACCCCGAGAACTTCCCTATCGGCGTCGAGCAGTTCGGGCACGGTCCGCGCATCCACGAGTACCTGCGAGGGCTGTACGACCGTGTGCTGTCGCGCTACGACGCGATGACGGTCGCGGAGATGGCCGACACGAGCGTCGACCTCGCAGAGGAGTACCTCGGCGAGGACGGCGACGGGCTGAGCATGATCTTCCACTTCGAGCACATGGAACTCGATCTGAGTCCCGAGGGCCGGTGGGACCACGAGGGGTGGGGCGAGTGGGACCTCACGGATCTGAAAGAGACCACGGCCCGGTGGCAGACCGATCTGGAATCGGGGTGGAACTCGGTGTATCTCGGCAACCACGACCAGCCCCGGATCGTCTCCCGGTTCGGCGACGACGGCGAGTACCGCCGAGCGTCGGCGACCCTGCTCGCCACCTTCCTGCTCACGAGTCGCGGGACGCCCTACGTCTATCAGGGCGAGGAGATCGGGATGACGAACGCCGACTTCGCCTCCATCGACGACCTCGACGATCCGATGACCATCGCGCCGGTCCGCGAGAAGATCGAGTCGGGCGAAGTCGACTCCTACGAGGACCTCCGCGCGTTCGTGAACTACGTCTCGCGGGACCACGCCCGGACGCCCATGCAGTGGTCGGCCGACGAACACGCCGGCTTCACGGACGGCGAACCGTGGTTCGCGCTCAACGACAACTACGACGAGATCAACGTCGAGGCGGCGCTGGCCGACGAGACCTCGATCTGGTACCACTACCGCGACCTGATCGCGCTCCGGCACGCCGAAGACGTGCTGGTGTACGGCGACTTCGAACTCCTGCTTCCCGACCACGAGCAGTTCTACGCCTACCTGCGGACGCTCGGCGAGGATCGGGTGCTGGTCGTCCTCAACTGGTCCGGCGAGTCGCCGACGTTCGATCCCGACGCCGACCTCGGGGGCGACGCGAGCGAGATACTCCACTCGAACTACGCCGACAGCCCGATCAGTCCGGACGGGGCCGACTTCCGACCCTACGAAGCAGTCGTCTACCGGCTCTAAATCGTCGTTTGGAGGCAGTTCGGCAGAGACCTACAGCATGCGGCGGAAGCGCCCGAGTTCCGGGAACGCCAGCGACTCACCCGCGTCCGCGTCGTAGACGACCGGACGAAGCTCGTTCACTCGGCGGATCAGCGGCGACTGGAAGTCGCTGGCGCGCATCCCGTTGATCTCCACGCCGGCCGCGAGACTCGTGAACGCCGGGAGCAGCACCACGTCGCGGTTGCGGTAGACGCCCTCGCCGAACAGGAAACAGGGCCGGCGCTGGCCCTCGATGTTGATCGTCGGGTGGTCGTGCCCGATCACGTAGCAAGCCGGAGTCTCTGTCCCGTCTAGTTTCGGTTCCTCGTGGCCGTGACAGACGAGGACGTCGTAGTCCGGCCGAGATGGATCGACAGCTTCGATCCGATAGCTGTCGTGCACCTCGCCGTCCCACACCGAGTCGAGCATCGCGTCGTGGTTCCCGGCGACGAGCACCGGGGTCGCCCCCGCCTCGCGGCACGCCTCGGTGAGGTCCCGCAGACGTTCCGCGATGCCGTAGCTCGCGCTATCGAACTGGTGGAGCACGTCGCCCGCGAACACGACCTCGCTCGGTTCGCAGGTAGCCAACAGGGCTGTCAGTCGATCCTGCAGATCGGTCGACTCGCCGAGTGGGAACTCGACCTCGCTGGCCTCGTCTCGGCCGACGTGGGTGTCCGCGAGGACCAGCGTCTCGGTCGCCGGGAGGTAGACGGCACGGTCCAGAAACTCGATCCAGTCCACGTCCGGAGGTCGGCCGCGACCGGCAAAGCCGTGACGACTCGGGCAGTCCGGTGACGGCTGTCGGGTCAGCCCGCACCGAGACCGGACACCGAGACGGGAGGCTTTTCTTGCCTCCCCCCGAGCCTTCGCGCATGGCAGACGCCCTGAAAGACAAGCGGACCGCGACCCGGTTCCGCGTGCTCGTCGAGATCGCGGACCGCCAGCCAGCCGTCAGTCAGGGCGAGATCGCCGACGCGGTCGGCATCACGAGCCAAGCCGTCAGCGAGTACATCCGCGAACTCGGCGACGAGGGCTACGTCGAGAAGGAGGGTCGCTCGCGCTACCGAGTCACGAAGGAGGGCGTCGACTGGCTCTTAAGAGAGGCGAAGTCGATCCGCCGATTCGCCGACCACGTCACCGAGGACGTCCTGGAGACGGTCGAGGAGGACGCCGCCATCGCCACGGCCGACATCGAGACCGGCGACACGGTGACCCTCTCGATTCAGCGTGGCCTGCTCCACGCGACACCGGGCGACGAGGGGCCGGCGACCGGCGTGGCGACCACCGACGCCGAGGCCGGGACCGACGTGAGCGTCACGGGCTTCGAGGGGATCATCGACATCGAGTCCGGGAGCGTGACGCTGTTCCAACTCCCGCCGGTTCGGTCCGGCGGGAGTCGGACGGCCGACAGTGAGGCGCTCCGAGACGCCTGCGAGGCGGCCGATCTGGTCGTCGCGGCCGGCGTCGAGTCGGTCGTCGCGCTCCGGCAAGCCGGTGTAGAGCCGACGGTGACGGTCGCCGCCGGCGAGATCGCAGCGGCGGCCGCGCCGGTCGGACTCGACGTCGTCGCGGTCGTCACCACCGAGGCGTTCGGTCGCGTCACCGACGCGCTCCGCGACGCAGAGGTGGCCTACGAGGTCGCGGATACGTAGGCAGAGGTCGCGGATACGGTGGACGAGGAGAACGAACGAGGCTGTAGTGACAGTCGGAGGAGAGTCGGCGCGGAGTCAGTCGGCGTGGTCTTTGGCGATCTGGTAGGCGTCGCGGAGTCGCTGGAACTCCTCACGGTCGCCACCCTGATCCGGGTGGACCGACTTCACGCGATCGCGATAGGCGGTTCTGATCGCGTCCCTGTCGGCGGTCGTCGGCAGTTCGAGGTGGTCGAAGGCCGCAGACACCGGATCGTCCAACTCCTCGATCTCGGGTTCCAGATCCGGCACGTCGAAGGGGAGGCGTCTCCCGAGGTGGATCGCCGGCATCTCGTGTTCACACAGCACCGCGAAGCCGCCGGCACGCTCGATGACGAAGTACGCCTGCGCGTCGAACGTGATCGCCACGTCACGCTCGGGGAGGTAGAAGGCGACCGTGTGGCCGTACACCGAGTGGTCCTCGTGGAATCGCTCGTCGATCCGGCGGAGGTAGTCTCTGATCTCGGCTCTCCTGCGGTCGGTCCCGTCGACGCGCGGGCCGGTCGCGTGCGACTGGCCGGGGAACAATCGGCCCCCGACGACGAACACGCCGGCGACCGCGACGGAGGCGACGACACCGAGACCCAGTCCGACGAGGAGCCACGGCGGGAACAGCGAGAGCCACTCCGGAAGCACGGACATCCCTTAGCATCGGGGGCTAAAGAATGACTCGCTACCGCTCGTGGCGACGGTCGGCGTCTCCCGAGACACGCCGAGACAGCAGTCGGGGCGCGACTCGGCGCTCGGCCTGCACACTCCGGGTCGCCCTTTTCCCCCTGCCCCGCCTCTGTCCACGCATGCGACCGATCCGATTCGAGGAGGCCGACTCGGCCGACAGAACCGCCATCGGTGAGGGGTTGACACGGCTCGCGGTCCGGGCGAACCGACTGGAGACGGGGCGGGAGGGGGCGAAGTACTACCTCCGGCACGACGACGGCTGTGGCGTCTGTGGCCGCCGCATCGAGGCCGGCGACAGCTTCTACCTCGACGCCGACAGCGGCGAAGTTCTCTGTGCGGACCACGGCGAACAGCGGCGAGCGCCGGCAGACGCCGAGGAGTGAGGCCGAGTACGCGGGCGACACCGAGTCGAACGCCGTGAACTGGCTGACGGCCAGTGGAACGGGTGGTCTCCAACTGGAACAGAGTCGCCGGGGCCGCGAGGAGTTCGGCCGAGTCGTCGCCGACGTCGTGGCGGAACTGGTCGACCGACCCGCTCTTATCCGAACACCTGCCGGAACAGACCGGCCTGTCCGCGCCGGAGACGTTCGAGAAACGCCGACTTGCTGATCCCGATCGCCTCGGCGACCTCGCTCGCGGTCGTCTCGCGCGGGACCGCGAAGTAGCCCATGTCGAGAGCCGTGCGGATCGCGGTCTCCTGTCGCGGTGTCACGTCCCAGCGACCGGCCGGGGTCCCGGCCTCCTCGGGACCGAGTGGGTAGACGCGCTCCAGCGTGACGCCCACCGTGTCGCCGGCCGCTTCGAGCACTCCCTGTAGCACGTCGTAGCCGACGACCGCCCCGACGTAGCGTTCCGCGCCGTCCTCGTAGGTGATCGACTCGACGACGAGTCCGGCGTTCGTCAGGTCGTGGACGACACAGGGCGCTTTCGAGAGACACCGATAGTCGTCTCTGCCGGTCGGATCTGTCCCCGCCGGGTCGCTCTCCCCCCCACCTACCGCGTGACGACCGCGCCCGTCTCTGCCACCACGCGACCGGTGGAGGTAGCGAATCCGGTCGTCGGCGTCCAGTGTCGCCGCGAGGTCGTCGCTCGCGGGTGCAGAGAAGTGCAGGAGGTCGTTGCCGTCCGCCCGCGCCTGCGGCGGGGTACACTCGATTCGGATGCCGACTTCGCGGGACGCGGCGGCAAGCGGGCAGTCGTCGCCCGTCACCCGACACTCGACGACCAGACACTCCTCGATCATCACCGCAGTATCGCGGGGTAGAATATTTAAATCCCGTCTATAGACGGGCCAAATCGTATGCACCACAGAAGGTAACGGTCTATCATGGACGTAGACGAGGTCATCGAGCGGGCCGGCCCGAGACAGTTCGGGCCGAAAGACGACATGCCCGAGGAGTACCGGAAGGCGGCGACCCGGATGATCCAGTTCCACGCCAACAGCGAGGTGATGGGCGGCTATCTGGACAAGGAGTTCACTCGAAAAGCGCCGAGTCTGGACCGGAAACTCGCCGCCAGTGCGAAGTGCCAAGACGAGATCGGGCACGCGCAACTGCTCTATCGGGCGGCAGAAGCACTCGGCGTGAAGTCGCGCGACCAGATGCTGGACGAACTGGCGACCGGCGAGGGGAAGTTCCTCAACTGCTTCCACTACCCGGTCGACTCGTGGTACGAAGCGCCGATGATCGACTTCTTCGTCGACGGCGCGGCGATGCGCCGGCAGGCGACGCTCAAGCGCACCTCCTGGGAACCGTACGCCCACGCGATGGACAAGGTCTGTTTCGAGGAGGGGTTCCACGTCAAACACGGCGAGGACATCCTGCGGGAACTGATGGGCTCCTCGAAGGCGAACCGCGAGCGCACACAGGAGACGTTCGAGGAGTGGTGGCCGCGCATCCTCCAGTTCTTCGGGCCGACGAACGACCAGAGTACCCACCACGACTTCGCCAGCAAGACCGGCCTGAAGACGATGACCAACGACGAACTCCGGAACGCCTTCCTCAACGCATACATGCCGAAGGCGCGGAAGTACGGACTGGAGATTCCCGACGAGCCACGCATCCGGGAGCGCGACGACGGGACCTACGAGGTCGTCGAGGACGACCTGAACTGGGACGAGTTCTGGACCATCGCGAAGAACGAATCCGACGGAAGCCACGAACAGATCGGCTCGCGGCGACGGCGACAGGAGGCCGTCTCGTGGGTTCGGACCGCACTCGACGCGGGTGAGACCGCCGGCGCGGGCACGACCCCGCAGGCGGCCGACTGACCATGATCTTCGAAGTCTTCAGACAGGAGAAGCCGGGCGACTACCACCGGCACGTCGGCAACGTCCACGCGCCGGATCGGGAGATGGCGAAGCTGTTCGCCCAGATCCAGCACGGTCGCCGGATGCAGACCAACTCGCTGTGGGTCGTTCCCCAGGACGAGGTGAGCGAGGTCGACACCGACGAGGCGACCTTCGGCGGGCGCACCGACAAGGCGTACCGGTGGGCGATGACGTACAACCGGGTCGACGCGAGTTTCGCGGAGGAGGTCGCCGACTCGGAGGACGAACAGCGCGAGGCCGCGAAGAAGCGCCAGGAGGCGGACTCGTGACGGACTCGTACACGACACCCGGCGACCTGAACGAGACCGAGCAGTCGGCACTGGAGGAACTGCTCTTTCGACTGGCAGACGACGAGTACGTCGCCGCCGAGCGGTACGTCGAGTGGCAGATCTTCGCGCCGACGCTCGAATCCGACCTCGCGCTGGCGAACATCGCACAGGACGAGTACGGCCACGCTCGACTCTGGTACGATCTCCTGCAGGAGTTCGGCTACCGCGAGGCGGACCTGCTGTGGGAGCGCGATCCGGCCGACTTCCGGCACGCGACGCTGGTCGAACAACCTTTCGCGGAGGGCGACTGGGGGGACGCAGTCGTGCGATCCTACCTCTACGACACCGCCGAGATTCTGCGGCTGGAGGCGTTGACCGACACGAGCTACGAACCCCTCGCGGATCGCGTCCCGAAGGCCATCGACGAGGAGAGCTACCACCGCGAGCACGCCCAGTCGTGGTTGGAGCGACTGACGGTCGGCACCGACGACACCGAGTCCGCAGAGTCGGCGGACGCTGTGGGCGCGAGTGAGGACGCGCCGGATCGTGACGCCCACAGGAAGGTGCAGGGCGCACTGGATCGACTCTTCCCGCACGCACTGACGCTCTTCGAACCGGGCGAGTACGCCGAGGAGATCGTCGCGTTCGGCTTCCAGACCGAGACGCTGGGCGAGATGCGCGACCAGTGGCTCGACACGACGATCCCGTATCTGGAGTCGCTCGGGCTGACGGTGCCCGACCCGGCGGACGCAGAGCGCCCGACAGCGCGAGGCCGCGACGGGAGTCACACCGACGCGTGGTTCGACCTGCACGCGGAGTTCACCGCGACGTACCACGAACTGAACTTCGACGAGCCGACCCGCCTGCGAGGTGAGGAGGCGTGAGTACCGACGACTCGCCCTCGGGCGTCGGACCCGAAGGAGCCGAACTGGCGTCGGAGGCGACGGCCGACGCCACCGATAGCGCGGACGCCGACGACCTCACGCCGGACTACGACTCGGACGCCTGCGCCTACACCGACTACGAACGCGGCGAGGCACCGGCAGAGTACCCGAAAGACGGGTCGGGTGCGACCGGCGTCGACGCGGACGTCTGGGCCGCACTCCGAGAGGTCGAGGATCCCGAGATGCCGGTCAGCGTGGTCGATCTCGGACTCATCTACGACGTGGCGGTCGAGGACGGCCACGCGCTGGTGGAGATGACGCTGACCTACTCGGGGTGTCCCGCGCGGGACATGCTGATGAACGACGTGCGGTGTGCCGCGATGACCGCGCCCGGTGTGGAGAACGCCGAGGTGCAACTGCGCTACTCGCCGACGTGGTGTGTCGACATGGTGACGCCGGAGGGTCGTGAGGCCCTGCGGGAGTTCGGCCTGAGTGTGTGAGGTGACAGAATGAGATTCGGCAATTCGGGCGCTGGCGATCCGAGCGTGGGCACGTCCGGCGACACGGAGCCTGCTGAGTGTCCGTACTGCGGGTCGACGGAGACGGAGCGTGAGCACCCGAAGGGCCCGGGACTGTGTCGCTCGATGCACTACTGTACTGCGTGTGAGGAACCGTTCGAGAAGTTCGGATAGTCGTCGCGTCGTTGCTCTTTTCGTCCGTACCGACCTGGCCAGCGTATGGTCGAAGACGACGCAGAGCAGACGACACACGAGGGCGCGGTCGCCGAGAGTTCGGTCTCGTCGGGGACGCTCGTTCGCCATCCACTGAACGATCTGGATCGGCTCCGGGCAGAACTCGACGACGCGGTGCGTATCGTACAGAGTGGTGGTAATCCGAGTCAGGACCTGTTGGCACCACTCCTGCCGTACTACACTGTCGCCGTGGAGTTAGTCAAGAGCCGGAGTAACTCTCTGCTGGCCCGTGTACTCTTGCGGGACGACGTCAGAGACGTGAGCCGGGCACGGGACCTAGTCGTGGAGACCAGTGTGGGGACGAAAGTCAGTCTCCTCTACGAAACCGGAACGATCGAGAACGAGACTCGTGAACGGCTGATTCGAGCCAAGAACGTCCGTAACGACCTGGTTCACGAAGTCGATCAGCGATACACGCTCGCAACCTTCGAGAGTGAGAGAGACTTCGAACGAGAACTGGACGCGGCGCTCGAAGCCGTCCACACACTGGACGAGGTGTACAAACGACGCCACGAACTGTGAACGGTGCCGCACGTCTGAGGAAGGAAGGAGAGCGATTCGGGTCGAATTTGATACAGACTCCGCACAGAGGCGAGTCCGATGTCGGAAAACCCCTTTTGTCCGTCCCGTCCCTGACTCTGGTATGCACACCGCGCCGCCACGCCACACCCACACGAGCGACCTCGGAGGCGACAGATGAGCCGCGCCGACCGACTCCCCTCGCCGTGGACACTCCTGATCGCTCTCGCGGGCGGATTCGCCGCAGTCGGGGCCTCCTACGCTGTGGTCGGGGGCACCCCCGCGTTCGTCGCCACACCGATCAGTCGCGGAGTGACCGCCGTCACCCCCGGCGCGGTCATCACCTGGGCGATCCAGAATCTCGGGTCGCTCGGCCAGCAGGGGGCGTTCCTCGGCGCACTCGTGCTGACGGTCGGACTCTTCGCCACGATCGCGCTCGCCGGGATCCTCGCCGGGCGACGATTCGGGACCAGCGACACCGGGCCGCGCTCCCCGACCGCGTTGGCGCTGGCGACCACCGGCGTCGGATCGCTCGCGGTCGCAGTCCTGCTGGTCGGTCCCACCGCCTCGGCACTCGCGGCCGCCGTCGCCGGAACTGCCGTCGTCGCGGTCGGGGTTCGTGGCCGACGGGTAGTCGGTGCCGAACCCGCCTCGGTCTCACGCAGACGAGCGATCCAAGCCGGGATCGGCGGGCTGGCGGTCGCGGGCATCGGCTCCGCACTCGGTCGGCAGGCCGGTCGCGGGACGACGACCGAGAACGACGTGGCCGACGCGACGACCGCGAACCTGCTCCGGATCGCGGAGGACCGCACTATTCCAATCGCGGGTATCGACGGCCTGCTCTCCGGACCGGGGTTCTACGAGGTGGACATCAACAGCGTCGATCCGAACCTCTCGGCCGACGACTGGACGCTCTCGATCACCGGCGCAGTCGAGGCGGAAGCCGAAGTGAGCTACGCCGACCTCCGGGCGTACGAACCCGAACACCGGTTCGTCTCCCTGCGGTGTGTCGGCGAACCACTCAACGGGAAGAAGCTGGACAACGCGCTGTGGACCGGCGTCCCACTCGTCGAGGTCATCGAGGACGCGACCGGCCACCCGCTCCCCGACGAGTGCTGTGTGATGCTCCGCGCGGACGACGACTTCTACGAGGAGTTCCCGGTCTCGGCGCTGGAAGACGGCTTCCTCGCGTACGGGATGGACGGCGCACGCCTCCCGCGCGGCCACGGCTACCCGGTCCGGGCGCTGATCCCCGGTCACTGGGGCGAGATCAACGTCAAGTGGCTCACCGAGATCGAGATCCTCGAGGACCCGGCAGACGGCTACTGGGAGAAGCGCGGCTGGCACGGCACCGGCCCGGTCGAGACCGTCGCCAAACTCCACGCCGTCAACCGGCTGGACGACGGGCGAATCGAGGTCGCGGGCCACGCCTACGCCGGGACGCGGGGCATCTCCCGCGTCGAGGTCTCGACCGACGGCGGCGAGACGTGGTCGGACGCCGAACTGTCCGCGCGCCTGCCGGGCGCGTTCCGTGGCGGCGAACAGTTGCGGGAGACCGCACAGGACGCCTGGCGGCAGTGGCACTACGTCTACGAGGCCGACGAGCCACACGAGGTCGTGGTTCGCGCGACCGACGCGGAAGGCAGGCTCCAGCCCGAAGAACAGCGGAAGTCGTTCCCGAGCGGGGCGACCGGGTGGGTCTCACAGCAGGTGGAGCCGTGATGGACGCGACCAGTCACAGGAGCCACGACAAGACGCTGTGGTACCTGTTGACCGCGACACGCGGCGGGCCGAACCGGGCGCGCATCGTCCGGGCGCTGGCGGAGCGACCCCGGAACGCGAACCGACTCGCCGACGAGTTGGGTGTCGGCTACAAGACGGTCAGACACCACCTCGACACCCTGCAGGAACACGGCGTCGTAGAGGCCGGCGGCGACGACTACGGGAAACTCTACTTCGTCACCGACCGCGTCGAACGCGAGTGGGACACCTTCGAGCGCATCGCCGAGGAGATCGACGGATGAGTCGGCGTCGGCCGACTGGCGTCGGGAGGCGACGCCGATGTCGGTGATGGACTCTCGGAGGGGGCGCTGATGGTCGCCATGGAGACGACGATCATGCTGGCGAGTGCGCTGTCGGGCGTGAACCTCCTGCTCCTCGGCGCGGTGACGGCCGTGTGGGTACGGAACTACCGGACGTTCGGCACCCCGCTGATCGCCGGGTTGATCGCGTTCGGTGCGGTCCTGCTGGTGGAGAACGCGGTCGCCATCTACTTCTTCTTCAGCATGGAGAGCCTCTACTCCGGTGACCCGCACGTCCAGCAGGCCGTGCTGGTGATGCGCGCCCTGCAGGCCGTCGCGCTCGGGGTGCTGGCCTACGTCACGGTCAGATAGAGGGAACTCGACGGCTCTGTCGAAATCCTGACCGACTGATAGCTGTGGCGTGACCGATACAGAGTACGGATTCGGTCCGCGATTACGTGGTGGTCGTGTTCGGTCCGCGATTACGTGGTGGTCGTGTCGTTTGGCCGCCTACAGTACGAGAGGAGGGGACCAACCGAGAAACCACAGTCCAGTGATCATCGTTAGCCGGCGACGATGTACCGCTCGTGGCCGTATCCCACGAGCGCACCGAGTGGGACGACGAAGGGGACGGCCGATGACAACCCCGAATGTACGTGCGAGGAACTCGTCGACAGCGTCGACAGTGGTTTTTCCGGCCGCCCCGAGGTCCTAGCCACGGTCTCCGCCGAACTGGTACTCGGCGACGGCCTCCTCGTCGGCGGCTTGTTTCTCGTGTGAGAGGTGTGCGACCACCCGACACGCGGGGGCCCACCATCTGTTATACCCGGCCTGACTCGTCCGAGGAGACACGTCGTCGGAGTCCCCAATTGCAATACCGCGCCGGTCGAACATCTGCACATCCATGGCCTCCGATATCGTCCTCACAGCCGGGTTTCTCGTCTGCGGCACGTTCACCGTCGTGCTGGGGATCGTTCACTTCGCCATGCCGTGGCTACTGGACTTCGACGGTGCGATACCGATGGAAGGCGACTCGTTGCGTCCGCTCGAACTGCTCGTCGTCACGTACCAGACGAAGCGGTCGGATATCCGCGGGATCGCGCAGATCATGAATCACGCAGTCAGTTACACCCTCGTCTCGATCGGGATCGTCGATCTCCTCGCGTCACGCTGGCTCGCGGCGTGGTTCGCGCCGTACCTGCTCGCGTGGATCGCTGGGTGGTGGTTTCTCCGCGCGGCGACACAGCGTCACATGGGGTCCCGACCGGGCGATCGGCTGGTCGCAGCCGGGTTCACGCTCGTCGGTCTGTTCCATCTCGCGGTCGCCGTGGGGTAGAGGAACCGGTGGCTGACGTCCTCGTCGGGGATCGTACACTGGTCTTTCTGTCCGAACCAGTCGTAGCGGTTGTCGGCGACGATGTCGTACAGCGAATCGCGGAGACTCTTCGGGAGAATCCGGCCGACCCATGCCACCCGATACGGCCACCCGAGCAGTTCCGCGACGCGGATCGCGGCGTCCGACTTCGTGTACAGTTGCTCCCCTTCGACGAGGACGAACGAGTCGAACCCCTCCGTCGGAAGGCCGTGCCGAGTCAGCAGATCCTGTCCCGCGTCGGACTGCAACGCGGCGAACGTGAGTCGCCCCTCGGGGTCACGGGGGAGCAGAAAGGAGACGAGCCCGTTACACAGGTTGCAGACGCCGTCGAACAGCACGACCGCCTCGTCCGGTTCGACACCCGTCTCGGCGTCCGTCTCAGCGGTCATCTGTGTCCTCCCGCAGCCGTCTGCTCCGAGACGCGACGACGTCCAGCCCCGGGCTGTAGTAGTACACCGGCTCTGTGTCCGGGCGAGCAAAGCCGTCGGCCCGCAACAGGGTATCGGTCTCGACGGTGGCGTCGGCCGGGTACAGCGCCCACGTGTCGTGATCGACGTCGGTGTACCGGATCGTGCCGTCGGGCGCTTCGGTGCAGAAGCGATAGCGCTCCACGAGGAACTCCGCCAGCGGGTCGGTCGGCGCGTCGAAGGGTTCGCCGGTCGGCCAGTAGGTCGCTTCGTAGCGGCCGGGACGGGCACCTGGATGGTGGCGTCGGCTCGTGAACCGGACGCGCCCGTCGCTCATCTCCAACGCGATCCGGGCGTAGTAGTACGGCAAGTGATGGAACAGGCGAGCACCGGTGACGCTGAGGAGCCCCTGTGCGTCGAGGCTGAAGAAGTAGACGCTCGGGACGCCATCACGCGTGACGTAGGTCCGGACGTTTATCTCCGGAAGTCGCACGCCGAGCGATCGCGGGGTCCCTTTCGGCCGGACGGCGACGTTTGTGAACGGGATCACCGAGAGCCACGCGCTCCCGTCGTGCGTATCCGCGCTCAGCGACGCGGGGAGATGGGCGTCCATCAGCACCGGGTCGACCGGCCAGTTCTCGAACAACAGGTGGCGCCAGCCCATCTCCAGTGGAACGACCATAGTGGGTAGTCAGGTGACCGACGGAAATTCCTCCCGGTGCGTTCGGCAGCAGCGCCGGAAGTCACTCCACAGGCGAGCGGGAGCGTTCGTAGAGGGTCCCTGCGAGGATGCCGAGCGGGAGCGTGATCCAGCACGTGGCCACGAACGCGACGGAGGTGAACGCGGCGACGCCGACGACGGCTTCGGTGATGGCATCGCCGGTAAGGACGGCGAGGACGACGGCACCACAGGTCCCGACCACCGCCGGACCCACGTAGACCAGCATCGTCGCGAGGAAGCCGTTCACCGCACCGATAAACGGGACCGAGGGTGGAACCGAACGCCACGCGACGACCCCGGCGACGAACCCGAGGGGGGCGACGACGCCGGCGACGGTGCCAGCCCCGCTGAGCAACCCGATAGTGGCGAACCCGAGAAACTGTCCCGACGAAGCGCTCCCGACACTCGCCGAGAGGAGTAGGATGGCGACGAACTGCACGACGAAGTAGAGAACTCCGGCACCCGCAGCCGCAATTCCCATCGCGTATCCGGCACCGATAGTCCGGTCGTCACCACGCGGTAGCCGATCGAGGTGCCGACAGGGGGCCACGGCGCTTGGAGCGGGGAGGGCCATATCGGAACGTCACGGGACTGTCTATTCATTCTTGTGACGGCATCGACGTGAGTCTACACCCTATCGGCCCGCAGAACACTCTCGGTCGGGTCTACACGTCCACAACACTCACCGAAGGCAGACCGACACTAGGTCGATGCGGTACTGCACACTACTCGCCGGTGAGAGACGGGATCGCTACGTGGACGAGAGCGAACAGCGCCAATCCCGATACGATAAAGGCAAACCCGAGCACCGGTTGTTCCCCCCACGGTAGTTCGAGCGGTGCCCTGTCGAGCAGACCCACTCTATCCGGGTTCCGTATCTGTCCCCAGCTTAGCGTAGCGCCGATCGTGACGAGTATCCAAGAGCCATACGTGCCGACCAGCGCTAGATATCTGCTAGTTTGGGCCGGACCACGAGACGTGGTCGCATCCCCACTCGCGTCTGGGTCGGCGTCGAACTTGTACTCCCCACTCGTCTCTGATTCGGTGTCGAACCTGTCGTACCACCCGGCGTACAACAGCACCACACCGAGTCCAGCGAGTACAATCCCGAGTGTACTCGTCTCTACGGGGAGTTCGACCCAGGTGGCTGGAACGAAGTACAGTATCGTCCCACCAGCCATGAGTACGATCGGAACGTAGCCGAGTAGTCTCTCGATGGCTCTCATGGTATGAACAGCTCGTTCGAAACGTTTCGATCACACGCGATCGGCTTGTGTTTTGGGACGACGAGGCTCCGGATCACCGTCCGAAGGCGGCCTTCGGGATGTGCGAACAGCATTACGACTCTTCCCGTACGGACGGCGCACCGGTTCCGGTTTCGTTCCGTACGACGAAGTAGAGAGCCCAGACGACGAACCCGCCGAGCCCCCCGAGGAACACGCCGAGAAACGATCCGGCACCCCACGCGAAGGCGTGAGATTGGTTCCGGCGCTTCGCGTCGCGGTAGATCCACACAGCAACACCGATATTGACGAGAAACAGTACCACGGGAATTACAAGGACGATGAGGAGTTCGACACTGATCGGACCGCCTGCCTGAGGTGTAATCGACATGAGTGCGCGTTGCGGCCGTGCTATTGTAAAAACGAATGCGGTTTTCGCGGCCGCAAAGCGGCGATTCGCGGCCGTGAAACGATCGGACGAGAGTCAGTTGGCCGGACTCCCGGGGTGGCACACCACGGCAGGTACTGCGACAGTGCCAAGAACATACGGCGGGGGGTTCGACCCGTCTGTCCCCAGGAGTTGTTGGACATCGACACGTCATCGCCACGGCTAGTTCGCCCCACTACCGCACGACACGCTCGCCAGCGACCAGGAACAGCCCGGCGATCAGTAGTTGAAGTGCGGTGACGCCGACGAACAGCCCGCCGGTCGCGAGGACGGCGGCGAGGGATTCGATCGGACCTCCTGTCTCGTTCAGGAGTCCGACGATGACGATGCTCGTGCTGCTACCGAGTACAACTATCGACACCAACCCACCTAGCACGAAGAGTCGGAAGCCTGCCGTGTCCGACACTGTGAGGAAGCCGATGGAGAGCCGGTCGTGCGGGGCTTCGGTAGCGAAGGCGTCTTTCCCTTCGGGGGACAGCGGCCAGTTCGACTCCTGGTAATTGATGTAGTACAGTGTGACCGAGTCGGGGTACGTCTCGGTGGCGACGATATCGATCTCCTGCAACTCGTTCAGTCGGTTCCGTACCGTCGCTTTGCTCACGTCCGGTTTGACGAGAGCTTGGAGCTGACGAGCCGAGAAGAACGGCCGCTCTGAGTCGACCATCGTCTCGACGACGTGCTTTTGTGAGAGCGTGTTGTCGAGGTTCTGATCGAGCCGATTGTCGATCCAACTCGGAAGCTCGGACACGGTGGGTCGGTGGAACGGCCGGAAGGGTATAAATACCGAACAGGATTTCGTGGCCGCAAACCGCGAATCGGCAGGTGGGAAACGGTGAAAGTCCAGCAGTTGGTTGCGTGCAGCTCCGGTTGTTCGATTACGTACACATAATGTCGATAAGGGCGACTGGAACTCGACACCGACCAGTCACGCCTGTCCTCTGGCTACGTACCGTTCGTATCCGTATCCCACGGTCGCCGCTATCGGGACGATGAACGGGAGCGTGATGAGCAGTCCGAGTCCAACGATCAGGGCGAGGAACTCGATGGCTTCGAACACCGTCCCGCTTGTAGGTGGGCCGATGGTGGGAGCCTCTAGCACGATGGCCGTGATGCCTACCAGGGCCGTGAACAGGAACACGGCGACGGCTCCCGATATGGCGCCGGCCATGGCACCGTAGCGTGGGTTCGGTTCCTCCGGCATCACCACACGCCAGACGACAGTCGCGACGGTCAGCGCGAGGACTGGCGTGACGATTATCCCGAGGGTGGCGCCGGGGTTCCCCCGACCGGATCCAGAAAAGAGGTTGAAGAGGGCGAAGAGCGAGGCGGCGACGTACGCCGACCCGGCGATGGCGAGGCCCGCCCCGACGTCTCGCCGAGATAGGCCCAAGGAGTCGAACATGTTCTACCAGGCGCACGTTAGCGGATACTCGGTCATAAACGTTCGACCACCGACCGCCGTGATTCATTCCTCGTCGACTCGCGCTCCGTCTCCAGCACAGTTCCGACGAACCGCCGGGAACTGAGGATCTCGACAGACCGAACTCCACAGGTTTACGCCGGGGGACGCGCAAGCCACGCCCATGACGACCCCGTGGTTCGCGGACCTGTCGCCCGACGAGGCCGCCAGCGAGACGGCCCGCAGTCGGATTCGAGACGGGTCGGCGGACGCCCCCGACGACTGGCCGGCACGCGCGGTCGAATCGGGCTTCGCCGAGAGCGAGTCGGACTACTACGCCACGTTGCGCGAGGCGACCATCTCTGCGACACGCGAGGCGGTCACCGAACGCGAACGCGCCGACGACCAGCAGTTGGTCCACGCGGTGCGCGCGATGGACGACACCGCCCGCACCGCGAACGAACTCGCCGAGCGACTCGCGGAGTGGGCCGGGAGCCTCTTCGACGACCCCGGCACCGGCATCGCGGGTGCCCGCGCCGTCGCCGACATCGACCCCGCCGATCCGACCGAGGAACGCGCCGTCTCGCTCGCACAGCGTGTCGTGGACCTCGCCGACGAGCGCGACGACCTGGAGTCCTACGTCCGAGAGCGCGCCCCGACCGTCTACCCGAACCTCGCGGAGATGGCCGGGCCGGTGCTGGCGACCCGCCTCGTCGCGCTCGTCGGCGGCCTGGAGTCGTTGGCGAAGAAACCCTCGGGGACGATCCAAGTGCTCGGTGCCGAGGACGCGCTGTTCGCGCACCTCCGGGGCCACGCCCCCTCGCCGAAACACGGGATCATCTTCACCCACGAGTACGTTCGCGGGACCCGCCGCGAGGACCGCGGCTCGGCCGCCCGTGCCTTCGCCGGCAAGTTGGCGATCGCCGCACGCATCGACCACTACTCCGGCGACTACCGTCCGGAACTCCACGCCGAACTGCGCGACAGGATCGAGACGATTCAGGCGCGAGGTGCCGACGATGCGTGAACTCCCCACGGCGACCGACGGCGGGAGGCCGTCGCTCCCCGTAGCAACCGACGGCGGGAGGCCGTCGCTCCCCGCGGGCGTCGAACGCCGGAGCTTCGACGGCCGGGAACGACTGGCGACGCGCGGGCCGACCGTCTACGGCGAACCCTCGGACGGCGAGTGGCGCCTCTGGGACGCCGGGCGCTCGAAACTCGGTGCGATGCTCGCACTCGGGATGGACACTGGCCTCGCTGGCGGTGAGTCGGTGCTGTACCTCGGCGCGGCGAGTGGGACCACGGTCAGCCACGTCGCAGACTTCTCGGGACCGACCTACGCGGTGGAGTTCGCGCCCCGACCGACCCGCGATCTGCTCGGCGTGGCAGAAGACCGCCAGAACCTCTTCCCGCTGCTGAAGGACGCCCGGAAGCCGGCGACCTACGCTCACGTCGTGGAGTCGAATCTGGACGTGCTCGTGCAGGACGTGGCGACACGCGGGCAGGCCGAGGTCGCCCTGCGGAACCGGCAGTTCCTCGCGGACGACGGGCGACTGCTGGTCGCTATCAAAGCCAGAAGCGAGGACGTGACCGCCGACCCGAGCGACGTGTTCGAGTCGGTACTCGGCGAGTTGGAGACGGGCTACGAGGTTCTGGAGACCGAGCGACTGGATCGGTTCCACGAGGACCACCTCGGCATCGTGGCGAGGCCGAGGTAGTTCGACTTCGCCTACGCTACTCCAACAGCGACTCGCCGGTCATCGCGTCCGGTTGTGGCAGACTCATCAGTTCGAGAATCGTCGGCGCGAGATCACAGAGCGCGCCGCCCGAGCGCAGGGTCCGGCCGCCACCGTCGCCGGCCGGCGTGAGGTAGATCACCGGCACCGGGTTGAACGTGTGGGCGGTGTGCGGCCGGTCTGCGGTGCCCATGTCGTCGGCGTTCCCGTGGTCGGCCGTGACGATCGCGTGCCCGCCGGCTTCTGCCACGGCGTCCAGCAACCGGCCGAGTTGTTCGTCCACCGCCTCGACTGCCGCCACGGCGGCGTCGAAGTCGCCGGTGTGCCCCACCATGTCCGGGTTCGCGTAGTTGACGACGAGCAGGTCCGGGTCGTCCGCCTCGATGAACTCTATTGCCGTGTCGGTCACACCTTCGGCGGACATCTCCGGCTTGCGGTCGTAGGTCGGCACGTCCGGACTCTCGACGATCTGGCGGTTCTCGCCGGGGAACTCGACCTCGCGCCCGCCGTTGAGGAAGTAGGTGACGTGGGCGTACTTCTCGGATTCGGCCAGTCGCAGTTGCGTGAGTCCGGTCTCCGAGACAACTTCGCCGAGCGTGTCCTCCGGCTGGTTCGGCGGGTAGGCGACCGGGAGACCGAACTCCTTGTCGTACTCGGTCATCGTGACGACCCGCGTCGCCGGCGGGGTGGTGTCCGCGCCCCACGCCTCAGGCTCGATGTCGGCGAGCATCCGGACCAGTTGCCGGGCGCGGTCGGCCCGGAAGTTGAAGAAGACGACCGCGTCGCCGTCGTCCAGCGTCGCGCCGCCCGCCACGGTGGTCGGCTCGACGAACTCGTCGGTCTCCCCGCGCTCGTAGGACTCGGTCACGGCCGCGACCGCAGAGTCGGCTTCGTACTCTGCCTCGCGGGAGACGATGGCGTCGTAGGCGCGCCGGGTGCGGTCCCAGTTCTGGTCGCGGTCCATCGCGTAGTAGCGCCCCGAGACGGTCGCCACGCCGCCCGTGTCCTGTTCGTCGACGACCGACTGGAGGGCTTCGAGGTAGCCCTCGCCGCCGTGCGGGTCGGTGTCCCGGCCGTCGGTGAAGGCGTGGGTCACGGCGTCGGTCCCCCGCCGGCCCGCGAGTTCGATCAGCGCGTGGAGGTGCTCCTGTGAAGAGTGGACGCCGCCGTCGGAGACGAGTCCCATGAAGTGGACCTGTCCGTCGTTCGCCTCGGCGTGCTCGAACGCCGAGAGCAGGGCCTCGTTCTCGAAGAAGGAGCCGTCCTCGATGTCGTCGCCGATCCGAGTGTACGCCTGCTTGACGACCCGGCCCGCACCGATGTTGAGGTGACCGACCTCGGAGTTGCCCATCTGCCCGTCGGGGAGACCGACGGCGCGCCCGTGCGTCGTCAGCGTCTCGTGTGCCCCGGCGTTCCAGATGCGGTCGAAGGTCGGCGTGTCGGCCGCCTTCACCGCGTCCCGTCGGTCGTGGTCGCCCAGTCCCCAGCCGTCGAGTACCACCAGTGCGGCTCGCATACCCGGTCGGTCGCGGTCCCGCGCCGAATAGGCTTCGCTTCCCGCAGTGCCGTCTACGAGTCGGACACACTCCACTCGCCTCCCGGTTCACGGCCCCGTTGCCACCAGTTATATTCCGGAGAAGCCTGAACTGACGGTATCTATGGACGACCCCGACAGCCCCGACGACGGGGACGGCCCTCCCGGCGAGTCCACGCCCGACGACGCGTCGCCCGACGTGACCGAGACTGCCGCCGCCGGTGACGAACCGGCCGACGACGCAGACGGCGGGAGAGTCGCCGGACTCGGCGACCTCGGCCGCCGGAAGCTGCTCGCCGGCGTCGGCGGGGCGGCGGTGCTCGGCGGCGGCGCGCTGGCAATGTTCGGCGGCGAGACGAGTGTCCCGAACCCCTCGGAGGTCGTCCGGCCCGACCCCGAGACGGCACGGGACTTCGCCGACGCCTTCGCGCCGACCATCTACTTCGGCGCCGGCGAGCGCTGGTTCCCGACCGACCCGCGCCGGTACGAGTCGGAGCAGGACGGCGAGACGGTCGTCGCCGGGTTCGACGCTCTCGACGGCTACACGAAGGAGTTCGACGAGTCCGGCGACCCGCCGGCTCCGACCGTCTTCTACAACGTCGTGGAAGTGACCGACCGCCTGACGGTCGTCCAGCACTGGTTCTACTCGGCCTTCGACCAGTTCACGACGAACTTCCACTGGCACGACTGGGAACTGCTCCAGACGTTCGTCGACACCGAGACGAACGAACCGGTGCTCTACGCCGCGAGCGCCCACTCTCGGAAGGTGCCGAACAACGAGTTTCTCGACCCCGAGGCCAGCGACCGAGTCGCCATCATCTCGGAGGTCGGCTCACACTCCAGCGCCCTGGGGGTCAACGCATCCCCGCGAACGTTCCAGCGGTTCCCCTCCGAGGACACCATCGCCGACATCACGAACCGGGTCATCGACGTGGCCGAGAGCGTCGGGAGTTTCCCCGTCGCCTACGGCCTCCCGCGCGACGAAGGTGCGCCGCTCCCGTATGCACTCCCGGAACTCGACGGGAAGCCGGTGTACGAACACGACCGCCTGCCGAACGTCGAGCGTGAGCATCTCGTTCCCGACGAGTTGACGGTCCGGAGTTTCGGCGACCTGTCGACCCCACCCGAGGAACTCCCGGCCCGTGAGCAGGGGCGGTCGTTCGGTCCGGTCGGCGTCGAGACCGACACGACCTACGACCTCGTCCCGATGCAGGAGACCGATCACATCGCGGACTACACCGGGCCACAGTTGAGTTTCGAGTTCGCGGTCCCCAAGTTCGCGGAGAACGCGGTCGCCAGCCACCTGACGAGCGTCGGGCGACCGCAGGATCAGCCACGCTACCGAAACCCGGTGGAAGACGTGACCGACCCGCGACACCGGTCGGCACTCGCAGAGCAGTTCGCGGGCGTCGAGACCGGGGGACCGGTGTCGCAGGTGGTCGGCGTCCTCCGAGAGGCGACGGCCGGCGCACCGGGCGCACCCGAGGGAGGCGGCATCTCGCTGTCGGAACCGACGACCGAGAGTGTCGCCCTGCTGGAGAGCGACCCGACCGCGATTCCGACGACGAACGGCATCGTCGTGGCGACCGACGTGGCCGAGGGCGAGCACCGACTGACGATCAACGGTCCAGGGGTCGCACCCTACACCCAACGCCTCCGACACGGTGGCGGAGACGAGACGACCCGTGTCGGCGTCGAGGGCGCGGTGACGGTTGTCCCGAACCGGGACGCGGTGAAGGTGCAGGCCGACGCCCGCGAGACGCCGGCCGGCGTGGCGAACCTCGAAATCACCGACGACTTCGCGGGGGCGGTCTACGACGCGCTCCCGGCGACAGACGACACCTTCGGCGTCTACGTCCACCGATCCGGCGCGTACACCGCCGAGATCACCGACCGTGACGGGGACAGGGGTGCGTTCCGGGTGAACCCGGACGAAGGCGAGGAAACCGTCACCATCGAGAACCCGACGACCGGAAAACTGGCGATGACGCGTTACCTCGTGGACTATCTCTCGGAGAGTCTCGCCGAGGCCCGGTCGTTCCGCGAGCGTGAGGACACCGACGGCGAGGACCTCGATCCGATCCTCAAGGAGTTGGAGACCGCGGTCGCGGCCGCGAAACAGGCTCGTGATGCGGCCGAGTCCGACGACGCGAGCGCGGCGAACGACCGGTTGTCGGAGGTCGAGCGTCGAATCGACGCCATCGCCGAATCGGTCCGCGACAACCGGGAGCAGCTCTCGACACGGGTGCTCGCCCTACTCGGTCGCCGGATCGAACGCGCGCGAACCCGGGTTCAGCAGGCTACCGACGCGCCGCTGAAGTGACGTCTGCCGTCCGCCCATCCGTCTCCTCGCGCCCCTCCCACTCCCCGTCGGCGAGCGACCCGGCGACGAGGTCACCGCCTTTCAGCACCGCCTCGGGATCGTTCAACACCGTCAGGTCGTCGAGTGGGTTCCCGGCTACGACCAGCAGGTCGGCGTGTGTCCCGGGGTCCAGCGTCCCGGAGCCGTCGAGGCCGACCACCTCGGCGGCCGTCTCGGTCATCGCCCGGATCGCGTCGCGGGCACCCAGTCCGTACTCGGCCATGAACTGCATCTCGCTGGCGTTCGCGCCGTGGAAGTTGAACGGCGTGCCGGCGTCGGTGCCGCCGGCGATTCGGACGCCGGCCTCGGCCGCCATCCGGAACGACTCGATGTGCTGCTCGTACACCTGCTCGGTCTTCCGGGCGCTCTCTGTCGTCGCGCCGGCGGCGTTTCGGGTGATGCGGTACGGCGCGGAGAGTGTCGGCACGAGTGTCACGTCCTCGGCGAGCATGAGATCGATCGCCTCGTCGTCGAGGAAGGTGCCGTGTTCGACCGTGTCCACGCCGGCCGCGACGGCGGCTTTGACGCCCGCCGCGCCGTGTGCGTGGGTCGCGGTGTGGACGCCTCTCGCGTGGGCCTCGTCGACGAGTGCGTCGAGTTCGGCGTCGGTCAGTGCGACCGCGCCGGGGTCGGTGCCGGGCGTCGTCACCCCGCCGGTCGTCATGAACTTGATGAACTCCGCGCCGCGCTTCACCTGTTCTCGGACCGCCTTCCGGGCGTCCGCCGGGCCGTCGATCTCTCTCCCGAGGTGGTGGCCGTGCCCACCGGTGATCGTGATCGACCGGCAGTTGGCGACGGTCCGGGGGCCGGGGACGTCGCCGCGTTCGATGGCGTCTCTGACGTGGACGTCGACGTCGCTGGCACCCATCGCCCGGACGCCGGTCACGCCGGCTTCGAGCGTCTCGCGGGCGTTTCTGGCTTCGACGAGTGTCAGTTCCGGGTCGGACAGACCGACGACTTCCTCGACCGAGCGTTCGCCGGACAGCGAGAAGTGGACGTGGGCGTCCACCAGTCCCGGCAGGACGGTCCGGCCCGGCAACGAGACGACCGGTTCGTCGGCCCGTCGCTCGGCGTCACCGACCGCCGTGATCGTTCCAGCGTCCGGATCGACCCGGATCGCGGCGTCCTCGAACTCCTCGTCGCCCGACAAGAGGCGCACGTCCCGCAGAATCATCGTTCCATCGTGGCGGCCCGGTGGGCTTGAATCTCTCCCTTTCGGGCGAGCCGCGACGGACAGCGAGCCGACGTCGTGATCGTTCAGTCGAGTTGTCAGCAGAGCGCCGAACCGTGAGCAGGCGACTCACTCGCGGGTGTCGATTCGCTGTCGAGAGGCCGAAAGTAACTTCCCGTGGGCGCGAGTCGTCGGTCGCATGGCAACATCCGGAGAGAGTACGCTGTCGGGTCGGTCGATCGGACTGGGCGCGGCCGGCGGTGCGGTCGCGTACGTCCTCGGCTACCTGTTCACCTACGTGCTCACGAGTTCAGAGATCCAGAACTCCTTCGCACAGCAACTGGTCGAGTTCGCCACCGGCGACCCCGGGACGTGGAAGATCGTCGGCTGGGTGTTCTACAACGCCCACTTCGTCTCGACGAACATCCCCGGCCTGTTCGGGACGAGTTCGGTGAACCTGATCGGCGAGGTGGAGGCGTTCTCGGCAGTGCTGTACGTCATCCCGCCGCTCCTGCTCGTGGCGGCCGGCATCTTCGCCGGGCGACAGGCCGGCGCTGACGACCCCGCTTCGGGCGCGACGAGTGGCGCACTGGTGCTCGCGGGCTACCTTCCGCTGGCTATCGTCGGCGCGTTCCTGTTCGTCATCTCGGCGGGCGACGCCTCGGCCGGCCCCGACCTGATCACCGGCGTCCTGCTGGGCGGCGCAGTCTACCCGGCGGTGTTCGGTGCGGTCGGCGGTGCGGTCGCCGGCGTGACGAGTTAGACGGTCGACTCGGCCGACCGGCGTCGACTCACGGTGGGCCGCGATTCAGAGCTGTTTCGCCAGCATCTCGCCCCAGTGCTCGAAGCCGTGGCGGTCGTAGACCGCCCGGGCACGCTCGTTCTTGCGATCCACGTCCAGCACCACCCTGTCGAGTGGCAGGTCCTGCTCGCGAGCGTGGGCGACCGCGCGGTCCAGCAGGTCGTCGGCGACACCGGTGCCCCGGTAGTCGGGCGCGAGGTAGAGTTCGTTCAGTACTGCGGCGTCCCAGACGAACGCGAGTCGTTCGGGCAGGAGGAAGACGTAGCCCGCGAGGTGGTCGGCGTCCACGGTCGTGTCGGACGGCTCGACGGCCGCATCCGGCACCGCGACCGTGATGCAGTCCGGATCCTCTGCGACACACCACGCTACCCAGTCGAGCCATCGGTCGCGGTACTCCTCGGTCAGTTTCTCCTCGTACGTCGCCTGTTTCGCGTCGTCGCCGGTCCCGCTCCCGAGACCGAGTTCGAAGCCGCGCTTCAGGTCCCACAGGGCGGCGCGGTCGGCCGAGTCGTCGGGGTCGTAGGCTCGGTAGTGCACAGACTGGATTCGGCCGACGACGACAAGAGGGTTACAGTCGCGGCGGTCGCGGAACACTCTTTCAGTCACACCCGGTCGCGGAACACTCTTTCAGTCACACCCGGTTGCGGAACACTCTTGCCGGCGGCAGGTGGTGGGTGGTGTATGGTCCTCGACGTACTCCTCGACGTGGTCGCCGACGCCCTCCGAAGCTACGCGCCGGTCGTCGCCCTCGTCGTCCCGGCGTACCTCGGCGCGCGGATCGCACGGGGTCGCCCGCTGACACGCCGGGAGACGCTCGGCTACCTGTTCGACGTGACGGTCTACTCGGGCGTCCTCGGTGGGAGTTTCGGACTCGTCGGTCTCCTGCTGGCGGACGCGATAGCTCTCGACCGACAGACCGCACTGGTCGTCGCCGGTGTCGTCGGTCTCGTCCTGTACGCGCTGGTCTGCTGGGCGGCCTACGTCGATACGTTTCGGGATTCGCCACCGGCGTTTCTCGGTCGACTGGTCGGGTTCCGGTCCGGATGAGGACGCCGGCGGGGTCGCAGCATCGGCTGCTCCGCTACCGGTCACCCAGTACGTCAGTCAGGCGTCGCGGTCGGTCCACAGTCGCGCGAGTACACTCCCGGTCCCGAGCAGGATCAACAGGAGTTGCGTTCCCGAGGCGGCCACCGGGAAGATACGCTCGACGTTCTCGGGCTCTCTGCCGGGTGAGGGGTCGACCCCGGTGCTGTAGTGGATCGTCTCGGTCGTCTGTGGCGGCTGTTCGGGCTGGAGTTCGACGAACGTCTGGACGACGCCGCGCTGGTCCGACAGGAGGAGTTCGCCGTTCACCGTGTAGAACGCGTCGTGGAGCGGATAGAAGGCGTTCACGCCGTTCGTGAACAGGTCCGGGGCGATGCCGCCGGCGAGCAAACCGGCCACCGCGACCCACGCGACACGGGGAGCCGACTCACCCCAGCGCGCCCGAAGTCGAGAGGTGGCCGCGAGTCGCGTGTCCCACAGCAGGACCGCCGCGAGGAGGGCGGGCAACAGCAGGGTGTGGAGCAGCGATCGATGTGCGCCGGGCAGGACGAGACCCGCGAAGGTGTCCAGATCCGGGACGACAGCCGCGAGTAGCACGACGCCGATGGCACGCGGGCTGAAGTCGTCCGCGAGGAGCGCACAGCCCACCAACCCCGCGACCGCGACGTGGACGACGGTCGATGGCACACCCGAGCTTTCGGTGGGGTGGACAAAAACGTGTCTGCGGTGGGTGTCGTAGCCACCACGCACGAACTTGGCGAGGATCCCGAGCCGAAACCGCAAAGAGACCTCCGCCCCTGTCGAACTGCGTGGACGCGCTCGAACTCAGCACCGTCGTCTACTGCCCGCCGAGCGAGGTGTACGACTTCCTCCGGGAGTTCACCGCCTACGAACAGTACTCCGACTACGTGAAGCGCGTCCGACGCTCGGGGGACGGCGACGTCGGGAGTCGCTACGAGATCACGGTCCAGTGGTGGCGGCTCTCCTACACCGTCACGCCGCGCGTCACCGCTCTCGACCCGCCGAAACGGATCGACTGGCGCGTCGTGGACCGCGTGCAGGCCGAGGGCTACTGGGCCGTCGAACCCCTCCCCGACGAGGCGGTGCCAGCCGACCGCGAGCACGCGACGCGAGCACGCCTCCGCATCGAGTTCGTCCAGTCGAGCCTCTCGAACGGGGTCAGCGGCCTCCCGCCGCTGGTCCCCTTCGACCGTATTCTCAAGCGCGTGACGCCGGTCGCCAAACGCGAGATCGACGCCGTGTTCCGCCGGGCGGTCGCCGATCTGGAGGGCGAAGAGCGCGAGGTCGAGGTCGAGTATCACCGGAAACCGGACGTGCTGGCGTGACGCGCCTTCGGACGCCACGACCCGGCGAGAGTGCCGCCCCTCTGTCGGCCAAATCGGCACCGACCGCCACACCTAATTAGTCGCCGACCAGCGAAGTTCGTATGCACGGTCGGGCCACAGCACCGGGCGCGGGCACCGTTCTCAACGCGCTAGCGACCGGGTTCGGCTCGGCCTTCGCCATCGACGCCGAGACGACCGCGACCGTCGACCTCGCGGCCGACGCGGCGACGATCGCCGGCGACATCGCGGGTGCACCCGAGGCCGACACCCGACTGATCGAGCGGTGTGTCGAACTCGTCGTCGAGCGGTTCGGCGACGACGAGGGCGGGACGGTCCGGACCGACAGCGAGGTGCCGATGGCCGCCGGCCTCAAGAGTTCCAGCGCGGCCGCGAACGCGACCGTCCTCGCGACACTCGACGCCCTCGACGCTGCCGAGGAGATCGACCGCGTCGCGGCGACACGGCTCGGTGTGCAGGCGGCCCGCGACGTGGGCGTGACGGTGACCGGCGCGTTCGACGACGCCTCGGCGAGTATGCTCGGCGGCGTGACGGTGACGGACAACGCGGAAGACGAACTGCTCGCCCACGAGTCGGTCGACTGGGACGTGCTGGTCTGGACGCCGCCGGAGCAGGCGTTCAGCGCCGACGCCGACGTCGAGGCGTGCCAGTCGGTCGCCCCGATGGCCGAACTCGTGGCGGAACTCGCACTCGACGGGCGCTACGGCGAGGCGATGACGGTCAACGGCCTGGCGTTCTCGGCGGTCCTCGACTTTCCGACCGACCCGGCGGTCGAGGCGATGCCAGACGCGGCCGGCGTCTCGCTGTCCGGGACGGGACCGAGCGTCGTCGCGGTCGGCGAGCGAGCGGAACTGGAGGCGGTCGCAGAGCGGTGGCGGACACGGGAGGGTACTACATGGTTCACGACGACACGACAGACCGGCGCGGAGATTCGATGACGGAACGGGACGAGACGACCACCACGGAGCGGTTCACGACCGACGGCGGGGAGGAGTTCGACCCGGCGGAGGCGTCGCTGGACGAACTCCGCCACGAGATCGAGGACATCGACCGGGAGATCGTGGAACTCATCGCCCGGCGCACCTACGTCGCCGACACCGTCGCGCAGGTGAAGGCCGACCGGAACCTGCCGACGACGGACGAGTCACAGGAGGAGCGCGTGATGGAACGGGCCGCCACGAACGCGAAACGGTTCGAGGTCGACGCGAACCTCGTGAAGGCCATCTTCCGGCTCCTGATCGAACTGAACAAGGCGGAGCAGCGGGAGAGCAGGTAGCCGAACCCGGGGTTCTCAGAGCTGTTGTCGACGGTCGGGTAGTCGATTCTTCGTCCGGCAGTTGTTCTTACGGATCTCGATCGGTGAACGTAGACGTAGTCCACGTGGCAGCGGTAGCCTGACCGATACACAGGGTGACTGATCGTAGACGGATCGTCGAATCTCACCGAAAGGCTCCGATACGGTCACGATGACTCAGAGAGCGCGGATACCACAACAGTACAGTTATACAACGATCGATCTTTATGTTTTTCATGCCCACTCCGCTGGAGGACATCCGCTTTCTGGCGGACTCGGAGAACCGATTCACTGCGCTCGAAGCCCTCGCGGCACGCCCCCGGACGAGGTCGGAATTGCGGAGCGCGACGGAGGCCTCAAAAGCCACGATCAGCCGCCTCCTCGGTGATTTCGAGAGGCGTGGCTGGGTAGGCAGGGACGGGAAGCGATACGCGTTGACTCCGCTCGGGGAACACGTGGCGAACACGTTCATCGAACTCTACGGCCACATGAAGACCGCCAGCGATCTGCGTGAACTACTCCCGTGGTTTCCGCTGGGGGAACTGGACGTCGAGTTCGATCTCGAGGTCTTGACAAGTGCGAGGATCACTGCGGCGACCCCCGACAACCCGCTGGCACCGGTGGCCCGCGTGCTGGAGATCGAACGCGAGTCGACCCGAACACAGACACTGGCGGACAGGCTCCCCGAACCGTGTATCAAAGCGAGACACGAGGCAGTCGTCGCCGGCACGCAGACGTCCGAACTGGTGACGACCCCAGCCGTCATCGAGTCGGTGAGGGCGTCTCCGTACGCCGACAAGTTCGAGGACATCGTCGCCGGCTCCACAGTGTACATCGCCGACAGTGACGTCCCGCCGGGTGGCATCCACGACGGGACGGCCTATCTCATCGTCGCCGACGACCGAGACGTGAATGTGGGCGTGATCGAGTCCGACGATCCGGCCCTCGTAGATCGGCTCGCGGAAACGTTCGACCGGTACAGAGAAGCGTCGATCCGACTCACCGCATCGGCGTTAGAGAACGAGCGAGAACCCGCCGGTTCCGAGACCTAGCAGCGGCAGCCCCGAGACCGCGGAGTCGTGCCGAGAGTCCCGACTCCCCGGCGGACAGCAGTCTTGGACCCCCGGTTGTCCACGGAGGACCTGCGAACCGGTCCATCCCTTCTCCACGTCGAGGTACCGACGCTGGGGTGGACGTGTTGCACGGTGTGAAACGGTTACATCAGATGCCTATACCGTTGTCACGAGCGAAGTCGATCTGCGGGAACAGAATCCAACCATCCGACAACACCGACTACGACACGTCATGGCACTCGACGAAGAACGACTGAACCAGCACGTACAGACAGCGATAACCGACTTCGGAGCCACGGCGCACGCACCGCTGGTCATCATCGGCGACAAACTCGGCCTGTACGAGACGCTCGCCGACGCGGGACCACTCACGTCGTCCGGACTGGCCGAAGAGACTGACACCGCGGAACGATACGTCCGCGAGTGGGTGCGCTCGCAGGCCGCCGGTGGGTACGTCACCTACGACCCGGAGACTGACCGCTACAGCCTCACCCCCGAGCAGGCCGCTCTGCTGGCCGACGAGAACAGTCCCGCGTTCATGGTGGGCAACTTTCGGGTCGCCCTATCGGCGGCCAAAATCGAATCACAACTCGCCGAGGCTTTCCGCACGGGAGCGGGTGTGGGCTGGCACGAGCACGACGCGGACCTGTTCCACGCCATCGAGTACTCCTGGCGAGCACAGTACGCGGCGCACCTCGTAGACAACTGGATTCCCGCGCTTGATGGCGTGGATACGACGCTCGAAACCGGCGGGCGCGTCGCCGACGTTGGGTGTGGTCACGGCGCGTCGACCGTCTTGATGGCCGAGGCGTATCCTGACTCGACGTTCGTCGGTATCGATCCTCACGAACCGTCGATCGCGGCGGCACAGGAACGAGCCGAGGAAGCCGGGGTCGCCGACCGCGTGAGTTTCGAGGTGGCGACTGCCAAGTCGTACGACGGTGCGAGTTACGATTTCGTGGCTACCTTCGACGCCTTCCACGACATGGGTGATCCCGTGGGCGCGGCGGCGCACGTCCACGACACGCTCACAAGCGACGGTACGTGGATGATCGTCGAGCTGTTCGCCAACGACAGTGTGGAGGACAACCTCAATCCGATGGGCCGGGCGGCCTACTCCATCTCGACGCTGATCTGCACGCCGGGCGCACTCGATCAAGAAGCCGAGCGAGTACTGGGCGCACAGGCCGGCGAGGCGGGGATCCGGGAAGCCGTCACGGACGGCGGCTTTACCCGGTTCCGCCGGGCGGCCGAGACGCCACTAAATCTCGTGTTCGAGGTCAAACCGTAGACCGTGACGAACGGACGACTGTGGACCGGTGCGGGCAGGACGAACCAGCCGTTCGCTGCGAAGCTCTCGATCTCCGAGACACGAATCGAACCGAAGTCGAAGTCGAACCCGAACCACACGGACAGAATCGGTCTCGAAAGCCACCGATGCTTCTCCGACTCGAACAGGACGTGCCGGTTGTGGGGGCGGGCGGGGGTCATGACGGGAGAAGCCGTCCTCCGTACGACCCCACCGGATCACCGAGAGAAGGGGCCACGCCGTGGTCGTCGCAGCTAGCACGGCGAGGACCTTGGCAACTCGAGGTTCAGTCGAACAGTTCGAGACGGTCGCCCTCATCGAAAAAGACCGCTTCCCCTATTCTGCACGCTCGCTGGATCATATCGCGATCTGAAGATCTCGGGCGAGCCGTTCGTGACTGTGCGACTTCATCTCTCCGGGCGACGTAGATGTCGTATGCCGACCGTCCGCACGAACGACATCGAGACGTACTACGAACTCGCCGGCGACGGGCCCGTCGTCGTCTTCGTCCACGCTTCGATGCTCGACCACTCGGTGTGGGACGCCCAGGCCGCCGCGCTCCGGGCAGACCACACGACGCTCGTCTACGACCTCCGGGGCCACGGCCGGACCGGCGGGTCGCAGCGAGCGTCGTACACGATCGACCTGTTCGTCGACGACCTCGACGCGCTACTCGACGCGCTGTCGCTCGACTCCGTCGTCCTCTGTGGCCTCTCGATGGGCGGACTGATCGCCGAGTGCTACGCCACGCGGCATCCCGAGCGAGTCGTCGGTCTCGTCCTCGCCGAGACGTGGACGCCGCCGGTGCTCGGCGCAAGCGACTGGCTGGTCCGCCGGGTCGTCCTGCCGGCGACGGTACTCCCGGTCCGGCTGTTCGGCATCGAGCGGGTCGAGCGAGCGAACGTCTGGCTCACAGAACGGTTCGCCCGCGGGGCCGGGGGCGACTACGCGGCGATCCAGCGACTCCGGCGGGACGCACCGCCGATGGCGACCGCCGAGTTCACCAAGGTCGTGGGTGCGATGACGCGGTTCCACCGGACGACGGTCGATCTGAGTGCGCTGACGATGCCGACGCTCGTCCTCGTCGCGGCGAACGGGCTGCCGTTCGTCCGACGGCACGCCGCGCGGATCGCCGCGTCGGCCGACGAGCGTGCCGGCGTCAGCGTCGAGACGGTCCCGGACGCAGGCCACGCCGTGACCGTCGACGCGCCCGATGTCGTCACCGACGCGATCCGTGGACTGCTCACTCGGATCGAGAGCGTGCCGGGTCCCGGAGACACGACGCGAACCGGCTAGTCGCCCGTCGGCTGCCCGCGGTTCGCGGCACTGGCGTCGTGGCTCGCGTCGAGCGGGTCCTCCAGTTCGCCCATCACCGTCTCCAGTGCGTCGGTCGCGGTGACGAGGCCGAGGACCTCGCCGTCTTCGAGGACCAGCGCGAGCTCCTGTCGCTCCGCCTGGAACCGGTCGACCGTGTCGCTGACGGTAGTGTCCGCCGAGACGGTCATCGGTGGGGCGGCGATCTCCGCGAATGTCACGTCGCCCGCTTTCAGCTCCTCGATGCGGTCGAGAATCGACGGGACGTAGACGACCCCGACGAACTCGTCTGCCGACTCGCCGACCAGCGGGTAGCGCGTGTGTGGCGTCTCGGAGACGCGACGGAGGTTCTCCTCGACGGAGACCTCCGTCGAGAGGTACACGACGTCCGACTCGTCGACCATCACCTCGCGGACCTCCGTCGTCCCGGCTTCGAGTGCGCTGACGACTTCGTCGTGGCGCTCGCCGGAGAGTTCACCCTGTTCCAGCAGGGAACTGAGCCGAGTGCGGAGCTGTGCTCGGCTCTCGATTGCGTCCTCCTCGGCTTCGAGCCACGCACCGGTCATCTCGATGCCGAACAGTTTGAGCGTGTACTTCGCCACGTAGTCGCCGAGCGTGATGATCGGCGAGATGATCACGTAGAAGTAGTAGAGCGGCGCGGCCCCGTACCGGCAGACCATCCGTGAGCGCTCGACGCCGAGGTACGTCGGGGCCTGCTCGCCGTGGGTGAGGTGGACGAGGTTGATGATCCCGTAGGCGATGATCGCACCGGCACCGATCGTCGCCAGCGCAGACCCGGCGAACAGCGGCTCGAACAGCGCGGCCAGCGCCGGTTCCGCGACGATACCGACCGCGATACTGGACGCGGTGATGCCGACCTGGCAGGTCGTCAGGTACAGTTCGAGGTCCTGTGTCATCTCCCAGGCGCGTTCGAGTCGGCCGTCGCCGTCCACGAACTCCGATTCGGTGAACTGGCGAGCGCGCGTCAGCGCGAACTCGATGGCCACGAAGAAGCCGTTCGTGAGGATCAGGAGGACGCCAGCCACGAGTCGGAGGCTGATTTCCAGTGGAGTCATCGGGGTGACACCTGGTTGACGACCGAGACAGGAGAATCCATCGACTCGTCTGAGAGTACACGTACGGTCTCGTCGTCCCGACAGCGAATCGGTCTTCGAGTGACGAACTGACGACACAGCGGAGAGCGAGCACCGGGGCGGGCGATGACGGTGCCGGTGACGAAGACGCGGGCGAGTGAGCGACAGAGAGCGGAGACGGACGAGACCGCGAGTACAGAGAGTGGAGGAGCACGAGACCGACACGACCGGGGCGGCGTCGCTCAGTACGTCCACAGTCGCCGGACACGATCGGCGAACCCCGGGTGCTCCTCGCGGAGCGTCTCCGGGTCTCGCTCGCCGTCGACGTTGATCACCTGCACCTCGCCGCGTCGCTCGCTGTAGACGTCCTGAAAGTCGTAGACGACGCCGTAAATCGTCACGGAGTCGGGAACCTCGTCGCTGTCACAGAGGAACGCGACCTGTCGGTCGACGTTGTACTCGACGAGGTAGTTGACTGCCTCGGCGTCCGAGAGGTCGTCCGGGAGTGCCTCGACGCCGGGACCGACGTGTGGGGCGAGCAGGTCCAGACAGCGTCGAATCCCTGCGGGTTCGTCGATGCCGTCGGTCAGATCGGCGTAGGTCGCCGTCACCGCGCCACACCCGGTATGGCCGACGACGACGACCGTCTCGGTGCCGGTGTGTTCGACGGGGTAGAGCACGTCCCCCGAGACGACCTGCTCGCCGCCGACTTCCTGGACGACCCGGTTGCCGATGTTGCCGCAGGTGAAGAGGTGGCCGGGGTCGTCGTTGCCCCACATCCGGTCTTGGAGCACGCGGGAGTCGGCACAGCAGACGGTGACGGCGTCGGGAAACTGCGCGTCCTGGAGGTCGTCGAACTTCGACCGAAACTCGTCGGCGTGGGCGTCGTTGCCGGCGAGCAGTCGCGTGAACGTCTCGTGCATCTACCGGTGCCTCTCGGGCGAGCTTCAAATCTCCTTCTTCATCGGCCGATCTACCGCACCGTGAACCCGGCCGACGACCCGCCGGCGTCCGCCTCCGGGCCACAACGTGTTTCCCCGCCGAGTGCGTCGGTCGGGAGCGTGACAGACCCCGAATCCATCCTCGCCGAGTCGCCGGTGACCTTTCAGTCGGCAGTCGCCTACGCGCTCCACCCCGAGATGCGTCGGCTCCTGATCGTCTACGTCGCCGGGGCGCTGATCCTCCCCTTCGGCCTGAACCTCCTGCTCGGCGGGCCCTTCCAGCCCGTCCTCGTCCGGACGATCGAACTCCTCCTGGGTATCGTCGTCTCGGCGACCGGCGCGGCGCTGTTCTTCGGCGGCCTAGTCGGCGCGGCGTTCAAACTCGTGACCGACGCGAACCTGCTGGCGAACGCGGAGTAGTCCCGCCGGTCGCTCGATAGCTCTCGACTCTATTCCACTCCCGTCTCCGACGTCTCGGCAGACTCACCGCACAACTGCGACGACCAACAGCGCGAGCAGGCCGCAGGCGACGACGCCGAGCAGGAGGGCGACACCGACCGGACCGCCGACCGAGATGGCGGCACCGCCGAGGACGACCGTCAACAGGAGGGCGAACAGCAACGCGAGCCGAATCCGGAGGTAGCTGCCGACGACCGGCGAATCGAGGAGGTGCTGGAGGGGACCGGACATGGTGACGTGGGTGCGTGAGACGCCGAGTCGAGATCAGTCCGCGCCGTAGGTCTCGGCGAGTGCGTCCAGCGCCTCGTGGTGTTCGGTCGTGTGCGGGGCGGTCAGCGGCGAGACGGAGACGTGCCCCTCGACGACGGCGCGGCGGTCGGTGCCCTCGGGGTCCGGGATGTCGCCGGTGCGCATGCGTTCCCAGACGCGGTCGTGAAGCTGAATCCTGCCCTCGTCGTGGTCGGCGGTCATGTCGTACAGCGTCGAGGGTTCGGTGACGACCATCTCGGCCGGGTCGCCGGCGGTCGGCATCGGCGCGTTGACGTTCAGGTACTCGGCCTGCTCGAAGACACCCGCACCGAGGGCGTGTCTCGTCAGGTAGGTCGTCGCCCGCGCCGCGTTGTCGTAGTCCGCAGGGTCGGTGGCTTTCTCGTGCCACGGCGTGTCGTCCCCGGGGCCGCCGGCCGGGACGTACAGCGAGACGGCGATGGCCGGGACGTCGAAGAACGCGGCCTCGACTGCCGCCGAGACGGTGCCGGAGCGCCCGAGGACGTACGCCCCGAGGTTCGCCCCCTTGTTACAGCCGGCGACCACGAGGTCGACGTTCGGGCAGAGGGATTCGAGACCCGCGACGGTGCAGTCTGCGGGGGTACCCTCGATGGCGTAGCCGAGGTCGTGTTCGACGACCGAGACCTCGTGGGACATGGCGCGCCCGACCGCACTCTGGTCGTCGGCCGGGGCGACTGCCGTCACGTCGGCGAATTCGCTCAGGGCGTCGTACAGCGCCCGGAAGCCGGTGCTGTCGATGCCGTCGTCGTTCGTCAGGAGAATCGCGGGCGACTCGCTCATAGCTGGTGGTGTGGCGGCGAGCGCAAAAGTACACCGGAGCGGGACGGTGCTGTCGCGGTCGGTGTCGTCGCGGTTTGGTCGCTGTCCCGGTCGCTGTCGTCGCTGGGCGGTCACTGTTCCGGTCGCTGCTCTCGCTGGGGGGTCGGTGTCCTCGCAAGGTCGTTCGGAGACGCCAGTCACCGGGACCGAACCCCGAGGAACTACGCCAGCGTCACGTCCGGCATCGTCAGGAACGCGGTCTCGTACCCCTCGTGGCGCGCCGCGACCGGGGGCGTCTCGACCGTCAGCGTCACCTCGTCGCCGGCCTGCAACTCGTCGACCGGCGCGCCGTAGTGGAAGCCGGCCTCGGGGTCGAGTGCGGATCGGAGTCGACCGGCGAACACCTCCTCGCCGTCGCGGGTGACGGTCGCTCGCAGCCCCATCCCCGGCAGGACGAACCCGTGGTAGGGCGTCCCGGCCGTCACCGCGAGGTACGGCCCGCCGAACCGGTCGGCGTCGATCCGACTCGCCCGGAACCGGGCGTCGCCGCTGGTTCCCGACCCGAGCGACTCGCCCGGCAGGTCGGCCGTCCGGCCGAGTGGCATCGTCCCCATGCCCATGTCCATGTTCATCTCCATCGCCGGGGCCGCGCCGCGCTGTCCCTGCGTGTCCGGGTAGAGTTCGTAGGGGATGTCGTTGCGCTCTGCCTCGCTGTACTCGAACTCGATCTCGGCGGTCGATGGCTCGCCGAAGCGGTCCGCGAACGCGCCGTAGCGGTCGGCCGAGACCCCGCCGACCTGCACCTGCGCGGTGTAGGTGCCGTCGCCGTCGAGCGGGAAGTTCCCGCCGTAGTGGACGCCCATGCGCTGGGATAGCATCGAGTAGACGACCTCCTGTTCGAGGAAGCCGTCGGCGTTCGTCACCTCGACCGAGACGCCGGTCGTCGGGATCACCATCCCCGTCTCGGCGTCCCAGACCGACGCCATCAGGTGGATCGCGTCGTCCGGTCCCACGTCGATCCGGCGCGTGCCGAAGCCGCCTTCCTCCTGCTCGACGACCCAGAACCGGTGGGGGTAGGAGTAGGTGAGCGCCACCCGGAGGTCGCCAGCCATCGCCATCCCGAGCATCGTCATTCCTTCGTGGTGGGTCGGGATGTACGTCGCCGCCGGACGGTCCTCGACCAGCGGTGGCTCCCGGCCGCCGGTCGTCGTCTGGAACAGCGAGCTACAGCCGGCGAGGCCGGCGGTCGCCCCGACGCCCAGTGTTCCGAGGAATCGCCGTCGTCTCATACTCGACGAGTGGGTCCTCGGACAATTACGGGTTCTGGTTCGGGCGTCGAAGCCCGCGGTCTCGGGTGTTCACGGGGTCCGGCCTCACTCCTCGGCGAGCAGGTCGTCGACGAGACGGGTGAACCGGTCCACGAACCGCCCGGGGAGCGAGGGCGACACGGAGGCGACCAGGTCGGCGGTTCGCTCGGGGCGTGTCAGCGTGAGCGTCACCCGGCCGCGCTCGTCGTAGGTCTTCGTCACCACGTCGGCCTCGGTGAGGTTGTCGAGGTGCCACTCCAGCGTGCTCCGGGCGATGCCGACCGCGTCCGCCACGCTCGCCGGCGGTGCCGACCCGCCGGCGTCCAGCAGACACGCGACCACGTCACGGGGTGTCTCCCGGCGGACCAGCGCGAGCACGCGGCGCTCCCACGGGTCGAATTCCGGCGGGTAGTAGTGCGTCCGGCCGTACAGTTCGTCGGCGATCAGGCGCTCGTCGCTCAGCAGGCGTTTCAGGTGGTGTTGCACCTGCCCCGGCGCGAGGTCGAGTCGCCGGACGAGGTCGTTGAAGTGGACGCCCGGACGCGCCCGGACGCAGTCCGCGATCCGGGTTCTGGTGTCCGTCATCGGTCGTCCCCCTCGCCGGCGGACCGCGCGCGAACCGACTGCTCGACCCGGCGGGCGTAGTACACCGCCGCGAGGATCAGTCCCGCCATCACGGCGTCCAGCGCGTGTTCGAGCGTGTGGTGCGACTCGAACGGGACGATACCGACCATCGTCGAGACGGCGACGCCGGTCCGGAGCGCGAGCGTCGAGAGCGCCGCCGCGATCAGGAGATACGAGACGGACCGGCGTCTGATCGCGGCGGTGATCCCGAGCAGTGCGAGTACGGCGGTTCCGACGCCGGCAGTGACGAGGACGCCCGCGAGAACGGGATCGACCCCCGACAGCACGTGGAGCGGGAGGGCGTGAGTGGACAGCCGCGACGTAGACGTGAGCATCGTCGTCCCTCAGGCGGAGCGGACGCGCCGGAGGTCGTCGAGTACGTCCTGGCGACCGACGCTCAGCCCTTCACCCTGCTCGAGGCGCGCACGGTAGCCACGTTCGACGTAGCCGTCGCCGTTCACCAGGAGGATCAGTCCGAGGTGCGTGAACATGTACGGGCCGTCCTCCTGTGGGTCCTTCTCGAAGAAGACGCCGAACTGCTCCTGGATGACCTCCTTGGCGCGCTCCTCGGTCTCGGGTCGCAGGAAGTGCCAGTTGCCGGCGTCCATGTCGACGTTCATCCGGTCGGCGTAGCTCCGGAGCGTCTCGGCGTCGTCGCGTGCCGGATCGAAGGTAGCCGGGTAGAAGTCGACCTCGTCGGCGTACCCCTCGGTCACGCTGTGGATCTGCAGTTCGCGCACGAGACCGACGATGGCCGGGCAGACGGTCATGCAGTTCGAGAAGAAGAACGTCGTGACGTGCGGTCGGTCCACGTCGCGCAGGGCGACAGACTCTCCGGAAAGCGGGTTCGGGAGGCTCACGTCGGGCACCTGCTGGCCCCACGCAGGGTACGGCAGGTCCTCGCTGGTCACGTCCGAGTCGCGGTCCGGCGCGCCGAGGACGACGTTCGGGTTGTCGTCGCCGAATCCCCCGAGACAGCCGGCGAGTGACGCGGTGCCAGCGAGTCCGGCCGCCCGAAGATAGCTTCGCCTGTTCATCACCGAGAGGTTACGGCCCGACGCCTAAGTGCCGATTGGTTCGAGCGTCTAACCGCCCAGCGATCGACCGCGATCACGATCTCGGCCGCGACCGCAACCGCGACCGCGATCACGGTCTCGACCGCGACCTGCGGTGGGCGGTGAACCCCTCCTCGCAGGATACGTTTTTGACCCGCGATGTCGTAGAACGATCATGAACAACACGCGAACGACCGAGATGCCAGACGCGGAGCGTGACGAGTTCCTCGGCACCGGCGGGACGGGAGTGATCTCCTTCGCACGGCCGAGCGACGAGCCACCGTACTCGTTGCCGGTGTCGTACGGGTACGACGCCGAGGACGGCGTGTTCTACCTCCGTCTCGCGTTCGGTCCCGACAGCGGGAAGTCCTTCGTCGGCGAACAGACGCCCGTCTCGTTCGTCGTCCACCGACAGACGGACTCGGGGTGGGCGAGCGTCGTCGCCACCGGTCACCTGTCGGCGGTGACGGAGACGGTCCTCGACTCGTCGGTGGCGGCGGCGCTGCGCCGGATCGAGATCCCACTGGTCGACGTGTTCGACCGGCACCCGCGGGAGTACGAGTTCCGCTTCTTCCGCCTCGTGACGGACGAGGTGACCGGAAAGAAGCAGGTGCCGACAGACAGCTAACTCCGAGACGTGACACCGGGACGACGGGCCGCCGGGCGACGCGCCACCACCCTTTTGCCGGGCAGTAGCGTAGCCGAGGTATGGCAGGGTCGGCGAGCGTGAAGGAGTACATGACGCGGGACGTACAGACGGTCTCGCCGGACGACACCGTCTCGGCGGTCGCCCGGCGCATCGCCGAGAGCGACGGACACAACGGCTTCCCCGTGACGGACGGCCGGAAGGTCGAGGGGTTCGTCAACGCCCGCGACCTCCTCTTGGCAGACGACGACGCCCCCATCTTCACCGTGATGACGACCGACCTGATCGTCGCACACCCGGAGATGGACGTGACCGACGCGGCGCGGGTGATCCTCCGGTCCGGGATCCAGAAGCTACCGGTGGTGGACGACGCGGGCAACCTCGTCGGCATCATCTCGAACACGGACGTCATCCGGAGTCAGATCGAACGCGCCACCCCGGAGAAGGTCGGGAAACTGATGCGAACCCTTGAGAACATCCACGACATCACCGTCGACGAGCGCCGGGAGTCGGTCGCACTCGTCGACCTGACCCCGACGCAGGCGCGGGTGTACGCCGACGAACTGGAGGGCCGCCAGTACGAACTCGAACGCGGACTCGCCGAGCCACTGGTGGTCATCGAGAACGGCGACGTACTCCTGTTGGCCGACGGTCACCACCGCGTCGCGGCCGCGAACCAACTCGGCGTCGAGCAGATGGACGCCTACGTCATCGTCGTGGACGAGAGTGTCGAACTCGGGATGCACCGCACAGCGAAGAAGGAGGGACTGGCGTCTATCGACGACATCGAGATCGTCGACTACGCCAAGCATCCGCTGGTCGAGACGACGAAGCGACTACAGGAGTGACTCACTCGATTCTTCGAAGGACGCCGAACTGATCGTCTCAGGACAGCGCGTCTCGGAACAGATCGTCTCAGGACGCGTCAGTGTCGAACTCGTCGCGCCACTCCTCTGCCAGTTCTTCGCCCGCTTCCCGCGACTCGACCGTCTCCCGGCGGTAGCCGTCGCCCTCCGACGCCTGGATCAGTCGGTCGAACCGGACGACGAACCGGCCGTCACCCCGCTCGCGCAGGCGAATCGTCGCGTAGCCGTCGTCGCGTTCCCACTCCGTGACGCCCTCGCGGGCGTTCGACTCGTGCCAACTCACGACCGGTGGTTCGGGCGCGGAGACCAAATCAGTCCTGCCCGCGACCGAACCGGTACTCGCGGAAGCGCACCACGCGTCCGTCGACGATGACTGCCTCGTCGTCGAGTCCGACCGGGCGACCACGCGGTTCTGCGTCACTCGTTGCCATGTCACACAGTAGCGTGAGAGGATCATAAATAGCTACGTCAGCCAGTCGTCAGACGCGAAGGGGTGTACGGGGGAGTACACCGGCGAGAGCGGCACGCGGCAGGTCACGCACGCGGGGACAGATCACTCTCCGGTCCGAGCCACCGTCGTCGTTCTGTCCGTCCGAGCCGGCCGGCAGAGTTTTCGGCGAGTGAAGTCCTGCGGGGCCTTTTCCCACCCGTCTGGCCTGTCCTCTCGTGGGTGCATCCCCATGACAGCGAGCCACCAGCCGACCGACGAATCGGATCGTTCGACGGTCGAGAAAGCCTCAGAGTTCCTCGGACTCTGGAAGACGTGGATCGTCGCAGCCGGGTCGGTCGCGATCGCCGTCTACGCCGGTCTCAACCCCGAACTGGCGCCCGGCGGCTACGTCCCGATCTTCCTCGCGTTCGCGGCGGCGGCGGTCCTGTACGGGGTCCAGAAACTCGACTTCACCGCCGATCCGCTCCCCGTGTGACGACGTCGCCGGCCCGCCTCGTCCGGTCTCGACCCGTGCCGTCTCGTACGCAACCGTCTCCGGCCTCAGTACTGCGTCACGGAGTAGAACAGGGTCGCCAGGCCGAGTGCGATGACGACGCCCTCTACCGTGTGGAGCGCGAGCAGTTCTCTGCCCGACAGTTCGTAGCCGCGAATCCCCAGTTCGTAGATACCCTCCACCACCGACCCGAGGGTGATGAGTCCGAACCCGGCGGCGGCGGTCCCGAACGCCGACTCACCGGCGCGGCGGTAGGCCCGGTAGCTCAGTCCCGTGATCGTCCCGCCGAGTGCGAGCGTCAGGAGGTTCGAGAGGAGAAAGGCGTAGAACTCCGGCGGTTCACCCGTCACCATCACCGAGGTCCCCCCAGAAGTCGCCGAACTTGTCGACCAGATCGCGCCGGTACTCGATGTCGATGGTGAACCCGCCCTCCTCGATCTCGACGCAGAGTTCCTGCAGTTTCGTCTCGTAGGTGGTGTAGTGGTGCCCGTCCGCGTCGATCGCGGTGTCCTCCGCCAGCAGGTCGTACTCCACCATCGCGTTCACCCGGCGGTAGACGGTCGGGAGCGAGGTGTCGAGTCGGTCCGCGATCTCCTCGGCCGAGACCGGTTCGACGCTCGCCAGGACGAGTATCTGTCGGGCGCGCTCGCTGCCGAACACGTCGAAGACGTTCTCTGGCTCCCATTCCTTGCTCACGTCCCTGCACAACTCGGTCGCGCGTCCTGAAAGTGTCGCACACCCGACTTCGCCGACCGAAACTGTGCCCAAGGTTGAAGTGGGAGACGACTCGGGGGGTCAGAGAAGGCCGCCGCTGGCCCACGGGAGCGTCTCGAGCACCCGAACCGACGCGGAGACCTGCCCGAACTCGGTGTCGTCGGAGCGCCCGAGAGGCACACGCGAACGGTCGACCCATACGCTGGGGTGGCAGGCGGGCGTCCTCGCCAGTCGACGGAAGCCTGACTGCCGGCGGGTTTTCGCCGGCGGAAACCGTGGTCGTCGCTTTACGTGTCTCTCGGCACGACGTGGTGGTAACCCATGAGCCTGAGCGACGTACGAGACGGCGCGGAAGTCGACACCGACACCTCCCTGCCGGACGTCCGCGAACTGATCGAATCGGTCGTCTCCGGGTATCCTCTCGCGGGTCGCATCCTCGGCATCGAGGCGGCGCTGCTCTCGCTCGCGGTTGTCACCGCTCTCGTCGGGACACAGACACAGACGCACGGCGTCGGCCTCCTGAACCTCCTCTCGGGGCTGTTGATCGTGACGGCGATGATCGTCGCGGTCGTGAGCGTCGTGGCCGCCGTGGTCGTCGCGGCCCACCGCGCGTTCGTCGACCTCCGGCGCGAGTACTCGCCGGTCTGACCGGTCGCCGAACTCAGAGCACGTCAACGTGCAGTCAGGGTAACGCCCGCATGTCGTCGAGCATCTCGTCGAGGTTCTTCGAGGTGATCGCCAGCGAGAAGCCGTCGATGCGGGCCAGTTTCGGCGCGTAGTCCCACAACTCCTCCTCGCTGATGCCGTGGAGCACGACCGCGTTCGGCGTCGGGTTGACGACCCGCATCGCCACCAGCGGGGACTCCCCGCGCGAGACGGCCGTGAACACCAGCGCGCGGTTCGTGCTCTGGCCGTAGAGTCGATAGAACTCGTCGCTGGACAGGCGGGTGATCGCCTCCACGCTGTCCAGTACGGTGTGCCCGCTGATCCGGTCCTGATCGCCCCGGACGAGTTCGGTCGCGTCCATCGCCTCGTACAGGTCGTCGAGGGGGATGGTCGTCGCGTACTCCTGTAAGTCGAGGACGATCTCGCTGTCGAACCCGGCCGAGAGCACCCGGGCGTACTGCCGGATGCGACCCCCGCCGCGCGACTCGTCGATGTCCAGCAGGGCCTCGACCATCCGCCGGACGACGCCGATGCCGGGACTCTCGCGGCGGCCGGATTCGTAGTCCGAGACGACCGAGGAGGAGACGTCGAGTTGGCCGGCGAGTTCCGTCTGGGACACGTCGAAGTCGGTGCGCCACTTCCGGAGGGTCGCGCCGGGGTCGTCGCTGAGCGTGATCTCGCCCGCGATCCGCCGCGCGAGGTCGGCCCGAGGGGTCGCCGTCATGTCCGAGGGTGTGTCACTGCGGCGCAAAAGCGTATCGAAACCGACCTTCGGCAGTCGTCGAAGTGGGACGAAACGACAGCCGAAGACGCGACGAAACGATACGAGGTGAGTGCAGACGACACGTCTACCAGTCAAACGGGCTTTCGCGTCCCGTCGTCCACGACTTACTCGACCGAGTCACGACCCGAACTGAGAGAGCCGAGTTAGTTCGGTCGCGTCAGTACCATCGCCGCCCCAGAGACGACGGTCACCGCGACGATGTGCCCCCCAACTGCGAGCAACAGCACCGGCTGATCCAGCAAGAACGGCAACAGCACCGCCTGCCCGACCGCAAAGAGGACGTTCATCGCGTCCAGTCGGCGATAGCCTCTCGCCGTCTCGGCGTCGAAGTCGTAGCGCCACCCGCGCCACAGCGAGACCACGGCGGCCCACCACGAGGTGCCGATCCGGTAACAGAGGTCCCACAGGACGAGCAGGGTGAGGTACACCACCAGTACCGGCGGCTCCGGCCCGAACAGCGACGACAGCAGCGGGAGCGCCGACTCCTGTGGATCGAAGACGAACAGGTGGGTCACCAGCGCGATGAACGCCAGCACCGCCAGCACCACTTCGATGCTGGACCCGAACAGCAGTCGGCGATACGGCTCCGGCGCGCCGAGCTTTCGGGTGCCGGTCCCGAGTCGCCGCATCGCCACGCTACCGGCGGCCGCGACCGCGACTGCCGCCGTCCCGGCCAGCGCCGCCGTCCAGAGGTCGTACAGAAACGCGAGGAGGACGATACCGACCTCGAAGACGACGAACTGGAGCGCGACCGCCTCCGACTCCCGGAGGTCGATGCCCGGCAGTGCGCCGACGATGCTCTCGTAGACCCACGTGTCGCCGTACTCCGGCCCAGTCATTCGGGCGGAGGAACTCGCTCGGGCCACTTAGCCGACCCGACTCGGTTCGACGGTCGCGGGCGTCGAGTCGCCCGTCGCATCCCTGCCGAGTGCCCGTGCGACCGCCACGTCGAAGGGTGTCGGCTCCACGTCGAGCAGGTCCTGCAGGCGCGTGTCGTGGACGACGACCGGGTTCTTCAGCCCGTCGATCAGCGGTCTGGCGACGCTGTTCGGCACGTCGGTGACGAAGCCGACCCAGTGAGAGGAGAGCTTCGGCGTCAACACCGGCACCGGGACGATGAACAACTTTCGGCCTAGCTGCCGGGCCGTCTGACGCATGATCTGCTCGTAGGTCAACACGTCCGGGCCGCCGATCTCGTAGGTCTCGCCGGCCGTCTCGGGGTGATCGAGCACGCCGACGAGATACTGGATCACGTCCGCGATGGCGATGGGTTGGCAGTCGGTTCGGACCCACTGCGGCGTGATCATCACCGGGAGTTTGCGGACCAACTGCTCGATCATGTCGAAACTCGCGCTCCCCTCGCCGATGATGATCGCGGCTCGGAGCGTCGTCAGATCGTAGTCGCCCTCGCCGAGGATGCGCTCGACCTCCCGGCGCGACTCGAGGTGTTTCGACAGGTCCTCGCGTTCCTCGCCGAGGCCGCCGAGGTAGACGACGCGGTCGACGCCGGCCGCGCTGGCGGCGTCGGCGAAGTGCTGGGCGGCCCGGCGGTCGCGTTCCGCGAAGTCCGCTCCGGACTGCATCGAGTGGACCAGATAGTAGGCGGCGTCCACGTCGAGCGCCTCGTCGAAGCTCCCTGGTTCGAGGAGGTCACCCTCCACCACGCGCACGTCCGCAGGACCGGCGTATCGCGCCGCGTCGCGCACGAGGACCGTGACCTCGTGGCCGGCGTCGCGGAGCGGCGAGAGCAGTCGGCTGCCGACGAAGCCGGTCGCCCCCGTGACGAGTATTCGCATGGTAGAGAGTCAGGGACTACGCTCGGTTAACTCTTTAGTCGGTGTCGTCCGGGCGCGAAACTCGCTCGCTTGCTGAGAGTCGTCGGTCGCTCACGGTTCCGGACCCCACCCCTGGGTCGCCGGTGCCCCCCGGTCGGTCTCGATTCGGGCGACGAGGTCCGTGGGGGTGTCTGCGTCCCGGTCGATCAACTCGCCGAGTCCGCCTGCACGGTCGGCGCGATCACGCCACTCCTCGCAGGCGCGGCCGGCCCACGACTCGGCGGCAAGCACCGCATCGCGCGCATCGGCGGCACGGGCGTCGTTCACCGTCGTCGATCCGGGACTGGAGCCGACGGCCACGCCGACGAACTCGGCGCGGTCGGTGGGCGTCAGATCTCCGCTCGCGGCGCGGCTGACGACGCCCGCGAGGCGGTCCGGATCGGGGTGGGTGAACACCTTCGAGCCGAGTGCGTGCGGACCGAGCAGCAGACCCTCCATCCCCTCGGGTGGCTCGCGGTCGAGCAGTCGGTCGCCGCCCCACTCGGCTTCGACGCGCTCACACTCGGTCTCCCGGTCGAGTTCGAGGTTGTGGCCCGGGTAGTCGGCACACTCGGTCGGGTAGCGATCGCTCCCGTGGATACGACACTGGAGCGTCTCGGGGTCGAGGAAGACACAACTCCGGAGCCAGCGTGGGTCGGTGTCGAAGGGACCGACCGGCTTCGGCGGTTTCCGCAGACCGACGAAGAACGCGGGCCGACCGGCGACGGCGGCGACCTCGATACCGTCGACCTCGACACCCTCGTCGCCCTCGGCGCGCCAGAGTCGCGGGACGAGTGCGTCGCCGAGTCCGTCCGCCACGAAGTCCCGGACCTCGTCGCGTGTCAGCGGGACGAGGTTGTAGGTGTCGTCCAGTGGCGGACGCGGACCACGCCGCTCGTGGTCGAGCGAGCGCCTGCTGAGCGGTCGCCAGTCGATACAACAGCCGGCACACCCCTCGCAGTCGACGCGCATACCGTGAGAGTTGGTGGCACGGCGTGAAAACGGTTCGGAGCGCGGAGCCCCGGCACCACGTGAGTCGGTCGTCACTCACAGTTCGTGGGGTAGCCCGTCCGATCCTGCGAGTGTCCCGGTGACAGTGCCAGACCGCAACAGCGCCGCCACGACACGGCAACAGCACTACGCCGCAACAGCAACGCGACGACACAGCGACGACACAGCGACAGCACAGCGACGACACAGCGACGACACAGCGACGACACAGCGACAGCACAGCAGACCACCCCTCGGTCCTCCCCAGCCTCGGGGTTCTCTCGGCACCGCCCGAACCCCTCCCTCGCGCGCGTCGGAGTCGCGCGCGCCAGAGAGTAGACAGGTCTCACGTACCGGAGACTCGGAGCCGACTGTCCCCCGATAGTCAGTGATAAGGGTCCGTAGTCCCCAACGTGAGCTAATGGAATCGCTTCGGAGCGGCGAGGTGCCGGGGAGCGCGCATCTCGTCAGTCGGGCCGTGCAGATCGACTCGCCGTCGTTCCGGGCGTGGCTCGACGTCGCCGACACGCCCCGGACCGTCTGGACCGCACCCTCAGAGGCCACCGTCGTCGGCTCCGGTGCGGCCGCGACACTCTCGGCCGACGGCCCGGACCGCTTCACCGCGATCCAAGAGACCGCAGAGACGCTGTTCTCCTCCGGGGACGTCCACGCCGGCACCGAGGCGGCCTGCCCCCGACTGTTCGGCGGCTTCGCCTTCCACGACCGCGACGAGGACGGCGCACCGTGGGACGCCTTCCCCGGCGCGCGCTTCGTCCTCCCGCGCGTCCAGGTCACCGAAGCCGAGAACGGGACGTGGCTGACCGTCAACGCGGTCGGTCCCGACGCCGACGCCGAGTCGGTCGAAGCCCGCCTCGCCGCCGAGCAGGAACGCATCGCCGACCTCCCGGACCCCGGTCCGGTCGCCGAGCCGCCGGGTGTCGTCTCCCGGACGCGAACCATGTCCACCGCGGACTGGCGCGAGAGCGTCGAGGCGGCGGTCGAGCGCATCCGGGCCGGCGACCTCCAGAAGGTCGTCCTCGCGCAGGCCCTCCGGACCGAACTCGCCCGCGAGGTGTCCATCCCGGACCTCCTCGCTCGCCTCGCGGACACCTACCCCGACTGCTACCGGTTCCTCGTCGAACCCGAGGGAGCCGAGCCACGCGCGAGTTTCTTCGGCGCGACCCCGGAACGCCTCGTCAAGCGCCGGGGGCGCACGGTCGAGACCGGCGCACTCGCCGGGACGACCGGCCGGGGTGACACCCCGACAGAAGACGAGTGGCTCGCCGAGGAACTGCGCGACAGCGAGAAGAACGCGCACGAACACCAGCTCGTCGCCGACGCCATCCGCGAGCAACTCGCCCCACTCGCCTCCTCGGTCAGGACCGGCGAGCGGAGTGTCCGCCGACTGGCGACCGTCCAGCACCTGTTCACGCCGATCACCGCCACGCTGTCCCGCGATCAGCACGTTCTCTCGCTGGTGGAGGCGCTCCACCCGACGCCCGCAGTCGGCGGCCTGCCGCCGGAGCGCGCACTGGAGACCATCCGCGACACCGAACCGTTCGACCGTGGCTGGTACGCCGCGCCGGTCGGCTGGTTCGACGCCGCCGGGAACGGGTCGTTCGCGGTCGCCCTGCGCTCGGCCGTCGCACGCGAGACCTCCGCGACCCTCTTTGCGGGCGTCGGCATCGTCGCCGACAGCGACCCCGACCGCGAGTGGGACGAAGTCCAACTGAAGTACCGACCGATCCTCGACGAACTCGAAGCCTGAGTCGTATGACGCGCGCACCCACATCCACACCGACGACCACGGACAGCGACAGATGACAGCACCGAACCGCAACGCCCTCTGGGCACGGACGCTCGTCGACGAACTGGCGCAGGCCGGCGTCACCGCCGTCTGCATCGCGCCGGGGAGTAGATCGACCCCCCTCACCGCCGCCTTCGACCGCCACGAGGACGTCCGGACGTTCTCACACCTCGACGAACGGTCGGCGGCGTACTTCGCGCTCGGCCGCGCCAAGCGCACCGGCGAGGTGACGCCGCTGGTCTGCACCTCCGGCACCGCCGCCGTGAACTTCCACCCGGCGGTCGTGGAGGCGTCGCAGGCCCGCGTCCCGATGCTGTTGCTCACGGCCGACCGACCGCCGGAACTCCGGGACAGCGGCGCGAACCAGACGATCGACCAGGAGAAGCTCTACGGCGACTCGGTGCGCTGGTACCGCGACCTCCCGGAACCGGAACCGACGAACCGGAAACTCCGCCGCCTCCGGACCGACGCGGCGCGGGCGCTCTCGACTGCCACCGGGACCCCGCCGGGACCGGTCCACCTGAACGTCCCGTTCCGGAAGCCACTCGAACCGGTCCACGTCGAGGGCGACGTGCCGGACGACCTCGACTCGCTTGCGGTCGAGGGCCGTGACGGCCCCTTCGTCTCGACCAGTCGGGGAACGCCCACCGTCTCCGAGACCGACCTGCACGAACTGGCCGAGACGCTGTCCGAGGCAGAGCGAGGACTGCTCGTCGCCGGTCCCGAGGACCCGCGACTCGACACCGAGGCGATCACCGCGCTGGCGCACGCGACCGGGTTCCCGGTGCTCGCGGACCCACTCTCCGGGATGCGGTTCGGCGGGCACGTCAGGACCGTCCCGGTCTGTGGCGGCTACGACGCCTACCTCGCTCCCGATGTGACCGACGACTGGCCCGGTCCGGACGTCGTCGTGCGGTTCGGCGCGTCGCCGACCTCGAAGCCACTCCGGAAGTACCTCGCGCGCACCGACGCCAGACAGGTGCTCGTCGACCCGGCCGGCGAGTGGCGCGAGGCGGAGTTCACCGCGAGTGATCTGGTGGTCGCCGACCCCGGTCGGCTGGCTGGCGACCTCTCGCGGCTGGTTCGCGGGAGCAGAAGCGAAGCGAGTTCGGACTGGCGCGACCGGTTCGAGAGCGCCGAGGAGGTCCACTGGAACGTGTTCGCCGACGCGGAGTCGGCAGACGCCGGGACCGTTCACGAGGGCGCGATTCTCGCGGACGCCACCGACCTCGCGCCGGAACCGGCCACGCTGGTCGTCTCGAACAGTATGCCGGTCCGCGATCTGGACCGGTTCGCCGAACCCTCGACCGCGAGTCGGACCGTCCTCGCCAACCGGGGCGCGTCGGGCATCGACGGCGTGACGAGCACCGCACTCGGCGCGGGCAGTGCGACGACCGACCACCTGACGTACGTCACGGGCGATCTGGCGTACTACCACGACATGAACGGCCTACTGGCGCTCGGTCGCTGTGGCGTCGAGGCGACGATCGTGCTGATCAACAACGACGGCGGCGGCATCTTCCACATGCTTCCGATCGAGCAGTTCGACCCGCCCTTTACCGGCCAGTTCAAGACGCCCCACGGCCTCGACTTCCGGCCGACCGAGGACATCTACGCCCTCGGCTTCGCCCGCGTCGAGACGCGCGAGGCGTTCCGCGAAGCGTACCGCGAGTCGGTCGCCGCTCCCGGCGCGCAGGTCATCGAGGTGTCGAGCGACGCCGAGTCGAGCCACCGGACCCGCGAGCGACTCCGGGAGCAGGTCGTCGCGGAACTCTCCTGAGAGCGGTCCCGGTTCGCGTCTCTCGACGTCTCAGCCGAACTCGTAGGCGACCAGCAGTGCGAACACGAAGGGGAGCCAGCAGGCACCGACGATGGCGGGGAGAACGACCGACCCGGCGTCCACGTTCCAGAGCGCGACGACCGCCGGTGCGAGCACACTCCACGCCCCGAAGACGCCGAGACCGATCGCGGGCCGGACCAGCGCGTAGCAGACGAGGATCAGCGTGAGGACGCCGAGCGTGACGTTGACGACCAGCGGGAACGTGGGCGCGACACTGCCGAACAGGAAGAAGGGGTAGCCGATCCACAGCGCGACCGCGAACAGCAGTTCGGTCTCGTCGGGGCGACCGACCGAGACGCGCCGACCGCCGCCGGTCGGTTCGACGTTTCTGATGCCGAACCCCTCCGTGTCGCCTCTCCCGGCGTCTCCACTCGGATCGACCCACGACGACCCGGCGTCGAACAACCCGGCGTCGTCCACGGCGGCGGTCGTTCTGCTCGTCCCGCCCGAGATGCTCGCCGAGTCTGCCCCGGCGGCGGTCGCGCTGGTGGTCCCGGTTCGCTCGGTGTCTGCGGTGTGCTCGGTGGTGGTGGATGTCGCGGTGTGGTCGGTGGCGGTGGACGTCGAGGTGTGGTCGGTGGCGGTGGATGTCTCGGTGTGGTCGGCGGTCGCCGAGTCCGCCGTGCTGTCGCCGGCGGCGGATCCCGTCGTGCTGTCGCCGGCGGTCGTTCCGGTCCAGCCGTCGCCGGTGGCGGTGTCGTCGGCTCCCTCCCTGCGGTCGGTCGCCGACGCGGGATCGGTAGTGGCGCTGTCGGCGGCCGTGTCGGGGTTCTCGACGCCCGACTCCCCATCCCGATCCGCGACCCACTCCGCGGTCACGGCGAGCCACGTCGCGGTGAACTCCTCGGACCACGCGCGGTCGGCGTAGGCGTCGTGACCGAGTCGGTCGTAGCGAGCGCGACTCTCGGCGTCGAGGAGGGTCGTCCGAGCGCGTGCCAGCAGGCGGAATCGCTCGGTCGCGTCGGCGTGGTCGCTCACGTCCAGATGTGTCTCGCGGGCGCGTCTGCGAAACGCGGTCTCTATCTCCTCGTCGGTCGCGTCCGGACCGACGGCCAGCACGTCGTAACACGTCACGGCCATCTCGGCTGTCGATTCCACTCCGGACCGCGTGAGACAAAGTTCCGTCGGTCCTCAGGGGAGAAATCGACGCCAGCAGACCGACTACTGTCGGCCGAAACCCTTTGTACGATCCGGCAGAAGTGCCGGACATGTCCTCCCGCTGGAAGTACGTCGCCGGCACACTCGTCTTGCTGACGGTGGCGTACGCCCTCGTCATCGCCGGACAGATTCTCCTCGGGGTGATCGCCGCCGTCGGCATCTACGGCACCGGCTGGCTGTTCGCCACCTTCCGCCCGGCCGACGGCTACATCGAGGCGCTCGGCTGGGGGCGGGTCGCCGTCCTGACGCTGATCGCGCTCGTGAACCTCACTTACGCGGTCGTCATCGCGAACCAACTTCTGCTCGGGATCATCGCTGTCTGGGTGATCGCACTCCTCGGGTTCGTCGTGGCGCCCGGCGGGCCGCTCACCGAAGCACGGGAGTTCTACGACCGACTTCGACGCGTCGACCGCTACATCCGCGAACAGGAGGGCGAACTCACCGACGGCGGCTGGAACGACGACGCCGACGCCGACACGGACGACGCCGACGAGTGGGGCACGACCGACGACACCGACGAAGAAGTCGGCTGGGAGCGAGAACGCGACGACTGACCGCCGCCGAACTCAGCCGATGAGGTCGCGGGCGAACACCCGCCCCGACTCCGACTCGCCGCCGAGTTCGCTCGCCTCGGCGACGAACACTGCACCATCGCCGACCACCGGGTCCGTGACTTGCTCGACACCGGGGTCGAACGTCCACCGCGTCTCGCCGGACGCGGCGTCGAGACCGAACAGGCGGGCCGACTGCCCGTCGGCAGTGACGACCACGCCCTCGGCGACGGCCGCCGGTCGCGTGTACTCGCCACCCGGCGTGGCACGCCAGTCGACCGAGCCGTCCTCGGGTGACAGCGAGACGACCGCCGACTCGCCGAAGCCGAGCAGTCGGTCCCCGGCGAGGAGCGCGAGCAGGAGCGACTCGTCGGTCGTCCAGCGCACTGTCCCGTCGGAGCCGGCGTGACGCACCTCGCGCCCGCCGAGAAAGACGCCAGCCTCCGCACCCGAGTCGTCGACCAGCACCGAGTTGACCGGGCCGTCGAGTCGCCAGCGTTCGGTCCCCGAATCGAGGGCGACGGCCCGGAGTGGGCCGCCGTTGTGCCCGACGTAGACCGTCTCACCAGCGACGCGGGGTGAGAGAAGTCCGGCGTCTTCGACCGACACCGACCAACGTTCGGTCCCGTCGGCGGTGGCGAGTCCACGGAACAGGAACTGCGTGGCGACGACCGTCGTCTCCACGCCCGGTTCGATGCCGGACACGTCGCCGGTGCCGACCCGCCAGCGTTCCGCGCCGGTGTCGGTCTCCAGCGCGATGGTCGGGTCGCCCTCGTCGGAGAGCGCGTCGTCGTTGCTCCCGACGAACAGCGCGCCGTCGGCGGTGCCGTGGAGTCCGAACGCCTCGTAGGAGATGTCGGGGGCGTAGGTCCACAACTCCTCGCCGGTTCCGGGGTCCAGCGCGTGGACGCGGTTCTCCTGGCCGTGCAGGCCGTCGAACGCGCCACTCACCGCGTAGAGCGTTCCGTCCGCGACGAGGAGACCGGTGCCGGACGCGAGCGACTTCACCGGGTTCGGGGCGTCGAAGCGCCACCTGACGCGCCCGTCGCTCTGGTCGAGGGCGACGAGGGAGCTCGCGTCGGTGCCGGCGTACAGCGTCCCGTCGTGGAACCGCAGTTCGCCGACTCGGCCGGGGAGATCGGCGGTCCATCGGGCGTCTGCCGGGGGGTCAGAGACGTCGGTGTCGTCGTCCGTCGTCGGCGAGGTGTCGTCGGTGTTCGTGGGTGGAGTGTCGTCGTCGGTCGAACTGGTCGGCGTCCCCGAGTCGTCGTTACTGAGACAACCGGCGACAGCGCCGCCGAGCGCGACGCCGAGGGTCCGGAGAGCGGTCCTGCGGGTAGTTCTGTGGGAGGGCATGGGTCGTTCGGCGGTGTCGCGTTCGGGGGGTACGTGCTTTGTGGTGGACCGAGTGGAGAGTTCGACCAGCGACGCGGACGCCGGGACAAGAACGCTTTTGCGCGGTCCGGCCGCCTATCGTGACATGACTTCGGAACTGATGGACTCGGACCGGTGGGAGCAGGTCACCGACGAGTTCCACGACGTGACCTACCACCGGGCGACCGACGCACCCGTGGTCCGGATCGCGTTCGACCGCCCCGAGGTGCGCAACGCCTTCCGACCGGGGACGGTCGACGAACTGTACGCGGCGCTGGACCACGCCCGGAAACAGGCCGTCGTCGGCTGTGTGCTCCTCACGGGCAACGGCCCGTCGCCGAAAGACGGCGGCTGGGCGTTCTGTGCCGGCGGCGACCAGTCTGTTCGCGGCGGGTCGGGCTACGAGTACCGCGACGACGACGAGGCCGACGAGAGCGACGACCCACTCGTCCGCGAGGCGAAAGCCGGTCGCCTGCACATCCTCGAAGTCCAGCGACTGATCCGGTTCATGCCGAAACCGGTGATCGCCGTGGTGCCGGGGTGGGCCGTCGGCGGGGGCCACTCACTGCACGTCGTCTGCGACCTGACGCTCGCCTCGGAGGAACACGCGAAGTTCCTCCAGACCGACCCCGACGTGGCCTCCTTCGACGGCGGCTTCGGGTCGGCGTACCTCGCCAAGCAGGTCGGCCAGAAGAAAGCACGAGAAGTGTTCTTCCGTGGGAAGACCTACTCCGCCGCGGAGGCAGTCGAGATGGGGATGGCGAACGAGGCGATCCCCCACGGAGACCTCGAAGACGTGGCGTTCGAGTGGGCAGAGGAGATCACCGCGAAGTCGCCGACCGCGATCCGGATGCTGAAGTACGCGTTCAACCTCACCGACGACGGACTGGTCGGCCAGCAGGTGTTCGCCGGCGAGGCGACCCGACTGGCGTACATGACCGACGAGGCGGCCGAGGGCCGGGACGCCTTCCTGGAGAAGCGCGAACCGAACTTCTCGGAGTTCCCGTGGCACTACTGATGGGCGGAGAGATCGACGCATGACGACGAACGCCGAGATCACGCGGATGCGGGCGTGGATCATCGCCGCTCGGCCCCAGACCTTGCCGGCCGCGCTCGCACCGGTCGCGGTCGGCACCGGCCTCGCCTACCACGACGGCTACCTCGCGATACTGCCGGCGCTGGTCGCACTGCTCGGAGCGACGTTGATCCAGATCGGGACGAACTTCGCCAACGACTACTACGACGCGGTGCAGGGCGCGGACACCGAGGCCCGCGAAGGGTTCACCCGCGTCACGGCCGGGGGGCTCATCCCGCCCGGACAGGTGAAGGCGGGGATGTATCTCACCTTCGCGCTGGCGGTTCTCTCGGGGACGTACCTCGTCTACGTCGGCGGCGTGCCGATCCTCGTCATCGGCCTGCTGTCCGTGGTCTCGGGCATCGCCTACACCGGCGGGCCGTACCCGCTGGGCTACCACGGCCTCGGCGACGTGTTCGTCTTCGTCTTCTTCGGCCTCGTCGCGGTGACGGGCACCTACTACGTACAGGCCGTGACGTTCCTCGCAGAGCCACTGACGACGACGGTGCCGGCCGGCACGGTGCCACTCGCGGCTGTCGTCGCCAGCCTCCCGGTCGCGGCCATCTCGACGAACGTCCTGGTCGTCAACAACGTCCGGGACAAAGAGGAGGACGCGACGACCGGCAAGCGCACGCTCGCGGTCCGGTTCGGCTACGGCTTCGCGCGCGCCGAGTACGTCGGTCTGCTCGTCCTCGCGTACCTCGTGCCGGCGTACTTCTGGCTCTGGCCGGAGTTCGGCGCGACGGTCCTCCTGCCACTCGTCACGATGCCCATCGCGGGGCGTGTCGCTCGAACCGTCGTCACCGAGACGAAAGGCGAGAAGCTGAACCCCGCGCTGGAAGACACCGGGAAACTGCTCGCCGGCTACTCGCTGCTGTTCGCGCTGGGGTTGGCGCTGGCATGACCGGCCTGTCACTCGCCGACTTCTCGCTCCCGCTCCGGGAGCCACTCGGCACCGCGAAGGGTGCGATCACCAGCAGAGACGGCTGGCTCGTCGGTGTCGACCGGGACGGCCAGCGTGGCATCGGCGAGGCGACGCCCCTGCCGGGGTGGACCGAGAGCCACGACGAGTGTGACGAGACGCTCCGAGACCTCGCCGACTCGTGGCCGGGCGTGCCGGACCGCGAGACACCGGCCGCGAGACACGGCGTCACGCTCGCACTGCACGACGCCCAGGCCCGAGAGGCGGATGTCCCACTCGGTCGCCACCTCGCCGGCCCCGACGCGCCGGTCGCCGACTCGGTGCCCGTCAACGCGACACTCGGCGACGCGCCGGTCGCGGAGACGGTCGACCGGGCCGAGTCCGCCGTCGACGCCGGCTACGGGACGCTGAAGCTGAAGGTCGGCGTCCGCGACCCCGAAGAAGACGTCGAGCGCATCCGCGCGGTGCGGGACGCGGTCGGTGCCGGCGTCACGCTCCGGGCCGACGCGAACGGCGCGTGGGACTACACGACCGCCCGCGACGTGCTGGTGGAACTCGCCGAGATCGGCGTCGAGTACGTCGAACAGCCGGTTCCGGCCACGGAACTCGGCGCGCTCTCGTCGCTCCGGGGCAGGGGTGTCGGCGTCGCGGCCGACGAGTCGCTGGCCGAGTACAGCGTCCGCGAAGTCGTGGAGGCCGACGCCGCCGACACGCTGATCCTGAAACCGATGGCACTCGGCGGTCCCGAGTCGACGCTGCGGGCGGTCGGGAAGGCCCGGACCGCCGGCGTCTCGTCGGTCGTCACGACGACGATCGACGGCGCTGTGGCGCGCGCGGCGGCGGTCCACGTCGCGGCGTGTCTCCCCGGCGACCGGGCGCACGGCCTGGCGACCGGCGACCTCCTCGCCGAGGACGTTGGGCCCGACCCGGTGCCGGTGGTCGACGGTCGCATCTCGGTGCCGACGGGACCGGGCGTCGTCGGCGACAGCTTCGACTCGCTGGTCTGGGACGGGTGAGCGCGTGAGAGCGTGACCGAGTCGGAGTCGAGAGAATCAGCGCGAGAGCGGCGACAGTCGGTAGAGCAGCTGGGCGGCCTGTGCCACGCCGCGTGCACCCTTCGCCGCACCCCTCACACTCCCTTTCGCGCCGACTTTCGCGTAGTAACCGCTCTTTCTGGCCGCGCCGATAGCGTAGTGTTTCGTCGAGAGGCGGATCGGCTGGCGTCTGCCCTGCACGCGCGTCGACCCGTTCTTCAGGGCGTCCAGCACGAGGTCGGCGTCCAGATCGGCGCGGGTGGCGTCCGGAATCTCCAGTTCGGTGTAGGCCCTCCCGACGTAGGGCACCGAGTGGGCGTCGCTGGCGGCCACGCCGGGGTAGCCCCGCGTCTCGGCGAACCGGCGGGCGCGCCGGTTCTTGTAGCCGGTGAACAGCCACGCGTTGAACACCTCGACCGCGTCACAGTCGGTGAGTCTGCGCTTCCGGACGCCGTGCCGGGAGCGCTGGAAGGGGTGCGGAACGACCGCGACGCCGCCGTGCGACCTGACCCACTGGACCGTCTCGTCGAAGGGCGCGCGGTGTGGCGGCATCTCGTCGACCCCGATGGCGAGCAGGTGTCCCGCGGCGGTCGAGATCTCGACGCCGGGGATGCCGACCAGTCCGTAGTCGGCGGCGAGTTCCGCCGCGCGTAGCGACTCGTGGATGGCGTCGTGGTCGGTGATCACGACGCCGTCGAGTCCGATCTCTGCGGCCTGCTCTAGGATCAACTCCACCGGGTCACTCGCGTCGTAGGAACCCTCCGAGTGGACGTGTGGGTCGATCCGGACTGTCAGTGAGGGCACGAGTTGTCGAAAGTTGGACGTACTCGGACAAAAGCTTCACTGCCGACCGTGCGCCCTGTCCGCAGTCGGCAGGGTGGTGGGCGGCACCGAGCGAGGTTCTGACAGCAGAGTTACCAAAATCCGCGTCAGGGAACGCTCTTGGTACCCGGCGTGGTAGTCCGTGTCATGAGTCAGACCGACTCGAACTTCCAGCCTGCGGTCCCACTCGACGACCTCCGGGCGTCAGGCAGAGAACTGGTCCGCGTCGACGGGCGTGCAATCGCCGTCTTCCACCACGAAGGCGAGGTGCGCGCGGTCGACAACCGCTGTCCGCACATGGGCTTTCCCCTCACGGAGGGGAGCGTCGAGGACGGCATCCTCACCTGTCACTGGCACCACGCGCGGTTCGAACTCTCCTGTGGCGACACCTTCGACCCGTGGGCAGACGACGTGCAGGCCTACCCGGTCGAGGTCCGCGACGGGACGGTGTACGTCGATCCGGACCCGCCGCGCGACGAACCGCCGGCCGAGCACTGGGCGAGTCGACTGGAGGACGGCCTCGAACAGAACCTCCGACTCGTCCTCGCCAAGTCCGCCATCGGCCTGGACGACGCCGGCGTCGACCCGACCGAACAGGTCGAGACCGGCGTCCGGTTCGGGACGCAGTACCGGCAGGGCGGGTGGGGGCCGGGGCTGACCATCCTCACCGCGATGGCGAACGTCCTCCCGGACCTCGACACGAACGACCGCCGGCGCGCACTGTACCAGGGGCTCGTGCAGGTCGCCTCGGACTGTGCCGACCAGCCACCCCGCTTCGAGCAGGAGTCGTTCTCGGCGCGGGACCTCTCCCACGAGCGCCTGAAGTCGTGGTTCCGCGAGACGGTCGAGGTCCGCGACGCCGACGGTGCGGAGCGCTGTCTCCGGACGGCGGTCGCCTCCGGCGCGAGTGAGGCCGAACTCGCCGAGATGCTGGTCGCGGCCGGCACCGATCACCGGTATCTCGACACCGGACACACGATGGACTTCGTGAACAAGGCGTGCGAGGCCCTGGACCTGATCGGGTGGGAGCACGCGGAGTCGGTCCTCCCGACGCTGGTCGACGGCCTGACCGGCGCGGAGCGCAGCGAGGAACTCTCCTCGTGGCGACAGCCCATCGACCTCGCGGCGATGGCCGACGACACCTTCGACCGCCTGCCGGACCTCGTCGCGGCGGGAGAGGGCGAGGAGTGGACCGAACCCGACGACTTCACCGACCGCCTGCACAGCGACGACCCCGAAGCCGTGTTCGACGCGCTGGAGGGAGCGATTCAGGGGGGCGCGACGGTCGAGCAGTTGGCGTCGGCGGTCGCCTTTGCGGCGGGGAAACGCGTCGCGCAGTTCGCCACCAGCAACGAGTTCTCGGACTGGAACACCGTCCACCACACCTTCACCTACGCGAACGCGGTCCACCGCCTCTCGCGGCGCACCGACGCCACGGAACTGTATCGCGGTGTGTTCGACGCCGCCGTCAACGTCTACCTCGACCGCTTCCTCAACACGCCGCCGGCACCGATTCCGGACCGGGGCGACAGCGAGGCGGACACCGACGCACTGCTCGACGACCTGCTGGCGACGTTCGACACCGAGGGCGCGGTGAACGAGGCCGGGCGACTGACGGCTCACTACCTCGACGCCGGCGGTGACCCGGCCGCGTTGCGGGAGCGACTGGGGAGTGGACTCGTTCGCGAGGATGCGGGCTTCCACACGTTCCAGGCGCTGGAGGCCGGCTTCACGCAGGCCGGGATGCGCGAGGAGAGCGAGGAACGGCGGGTGTTGCTGGTCGCGGTGGCGCGGTACCTGTCGGCGCACTTCCCGACCCGGCGGGAACGCGAGCAGACCTTCACCATCGCGGATCGACTGCACCGTGGCGAGAAGATTCACGAAGCCGACTGAGATGCGAACTCGGTCGAATCGGTCGCGGACGACGAGCGGTGAAAGCCCCCGACCGCTCGACCGGCCGCGTCGCCCGAGGCGGCCCCACGCCGCCGAGGTGTCGCGCCAGCCCGGTCGACTGGTGAGTGTGTCGTGAGCCGAAACTCGACTCGGTGTGCCGTATTTATAACGAACTATCAAGAGAGATACGCGAGTCGTTAAGTCGGGGTGTCACGTACGTCTCTGTATGACACTTGCACTCGTACCACACGCATCCGGCGGCAGACTCGGCGAGGACGGCGAGGGCGTCGGAGGCATCGGTCGTCGGGGCCACTACGCCTGCGGGGTGATCAGCATCGCAGTCGTGCTCGCCACACTGGTCGTCAGTTACTCGCTCGTCGTGGCGATGACGAGCGCGGTCCCTCTACTCTCGACGACCGCCATCGTCCTCCTGACCGTGGTCGTCTGGGTGCTCGTCTGGCTCCTCCTCGACATGACATTGCTGTGGTGGGTCGCCCGTACCGCCGACGAGTGACCGGGGCGACGGGTGGAACCGGGGGCCGGCGGAGTCCCCGACGTGGCAATGAAAAGAACGATACTGGTGCGGCCCTTGCCTCGAACAACGTGTCACGTTCGCTGTTCTTCACCGCCGAACGAGAGGTCGCGGTCCGCGAGCGCGAGGTGGGGCCTCCCGGTCCCGAGGAGGTCCGCGTGGAGACCACAGTCTCCGCTGTCAGCCCCGGAACCGAACTCCTGCTGTATCGTGGCGACGCCCCCCAGTCGATGGAGACCGACGCGACGCTCCCGGCGTTCGCCGACGAAGACCTCTCGTACCCCCTCCGGTACGGCTACGCCGCCGTCGGCGACGTGACCGCCGTCGGCGAGGACGTCGCGGACGACTGGCTGGGCGAGACGGTCTTCGGCTTCAACCCCCACGAGAGCGCCTTCCTCGCGGAGCCGAGCCACCTGATCCGGGTCCCGGGCGACTGTTCGCCCGAGCAGGCCGCCTTCCTGCCCACCGTCGAGACCGCCGTGAACTTCGTCATGGACGGTCGCCCGGTCGTCGGCGAACGTCTCGCGGTCTTCGGACAGGGACTCGTCGGCCTGACGACCACCGCCATCCTCGCCGAGTTCCCGCTGTCCTCGCTCGTCACCGTCGAGACCGTGCCAGAGCGCCGCGAACGCTCGCGGGGCTTCGGTGCCGACGAGAGCATCGACCCGACTGCGGTCCCCGACACGCTCTCGCCGAGCGACGGGACCGGCGTCGACCTGGCGTACGAACTCTCCGGGAACCCCCGAGCACTGGACGACGCGGTCGGGGCGACGGCCTACGACGGGCGCATCGTCGTCGGGTCGTGGTACGGGACGAAACGGGCCGACCTCGGACTCGGCGGGCGGTTCCACCGCGAGCGCATCGACATCACGAGCAGTCAGGTGAGCACCATCGACCCCGAGTTCCGGGGGCGGTGGGACACCGACCGCCGACTCTCCGTCGCGTGGGACCACCTCGCCGACCTGCCGACCGACGACCTCGTGACCCACCGACTCCCACTCGGCGAGGCCGACAGCGCCTACGAGACGCTGGACACCAGTCCGGAGGCGGCAGTGGGAATCCTCTTTACGTATGACGACCGTTGACCGGTTCATGTACACGGTGACGGTTCGCCGCGAGTTCATCGCCCAACACTTTCTGACGGTTCCGGACCCCGGACCCGAGGGCGACCTGCACTCGCACGCCTTCACGCTGGAACTCCGCCTGTCTGGGCCGGAGCTGAACGAGTTCGGGTATCTCGTGGACATCGACCACGTGGAGGCCGCGATCGACGACCTGTTGGCCCGCTACCGGGACGCGACGCTGAACGACCTGCCGGAGTTCGACGGCGAGAACCCGAGCGTCGAACACTTCGCCCGACACGTCGCCGATCGGTTCACCGACGACGCCGACCTGTCGAACCCCGAGCGAGTCGAAGTCAGACTCTGGGAGGACGACAGCGCGTGGGCGAGTTACGAGACGCCGGTCTGATGCAGGAGGCTGAAACCGACAGAGAGGAGGGCGATGCCGACACACTCCACGTCGGCTGGGTCGTCTACGGCGACCTCGACCGCCGGTCGGGCGGCTACCTCTACGACGCCGAGGTCGTCGAGCGTCTGCGGGCCGCCGGCGACGAAGTGACCGTCGTCTCCCTGCCCGACGTGTCGTACCTCCGGTCGCTGACCCACAACGCCGGCAGGGGTCTCCGGCGTCGACTCCGGCGAGTCGCCCGCGAGGTCGACGTCCTCGTCCAGGACGAACTCTGTCACCCCTCGCTCGCGTGGGCGAACGACGCGCTCCCGGCCGGCACACCGGTCGTCGGACTCGTCCACCACCTGCGCTCTGCGGAACCTGCCCCGCCGTGGCGCAGGCGTGGCTACCGCACCATCGAACGTCGCTACCTCCGGACGCTGGACGCGGTGATCTGCAACAGCGAGACCACGCGCCGGACGGTCACAGAGCTCGCAGGTCCCGAGGCGACTGCCGAGTCGGTCGTCGCGTACCCGGCCGGAGACCGCTTCGGTGAGCCACTCCCGGCGGCCGAGATCCGCCGCCGCGCACACGAGGACCCGTTTCGGGTCGTCTTCCTCGGCAACGTCACGCCCCGGAAGGGACTGGACACGCTGCTGGCCGGACTATCCCGACTCCACTGCGACTGGGACCTGACGGTGCTCGGCAGTCTCTCAGCCGACGAGTCGTACGCCGAGTCGGTCGCCCGACTCGTCGGCGACCTCGGACTCGCAGACCGGGTGACGCTGGCCGGTCGGGTCGACGACGACCGCCTCCGTGCAGAACTCCGGCGCGGCCACGTGCTGGCGATCCCCTCGACGTACGAGGGATTCGGGATCGCCTACCTCGAGGGGATGTGTTTCGGCCTCCCCGCACTGGCCTCGACGGCGGGTGGGGCCTCGGAACTCGTCACCCACCGCGCGGACGGCTGGGTCGTCGATCCGGGCGACCCGAGCGAGATCGCGGACGCCCTCGCGCCGGTCTGCCGGAAGCGGGACCGACTGGCCCGGATGGGTCTCGCGGCGGCCGACCGGTACCGCGACCACCCGACGTGGGCCGAGACCGCGAGCACGATCCGGGCGTTTCTGACCGACGTGAGCGAGACCGACTGAGAGTCCCGACAGCGGACGACTGCGCCCGACCCCCATCGACACCCGGCGGTCGTCGTGACGCGTCGTTCGTCGCCGACGGAACTGTGCTATTCACAGATGTTTTTCGGAGCTGGGCGTATGGAATCTGTATGGAAACTCCGGCACGGGTGCTCCTGGTCGACGACGACGAACGGTTCGCCGAACTCGCGTCGACCTACCTCGAACGCTCCGGCGACGTGACCGTCGTCACCGAAACCGACGCGGCCGCCGGACTCGATCGACTCGATGGGGGAGGGATCGACTGTGTCGTCTCGGACTACGAGATGCCCGAGACCGACGGTCTCGGCTTCCTCGAGTCGGTCCGTGCGGATCGCCCAGATCTCCCCTTCGTGTTGTTCACCGGGAAGGGGAGCGAGGAAATCGCCGCCGAGGCCATCGCCGCCGGTGTCACCGACTACCTCCAGAAGGGGACCGGCACCGAGCAGTACACCGTGCTCGCCAACCGGATCGAACGCGCCGTGGACGCGTATCGCACAGAGCGGGCGGCCGTCCGAACCGAGACCGACCTCGAACGACGCGAGGCCGCGCTCCGCCAGATGTACCGGATCATCGCGGGTGGCGATCAGTCGCTCAAGTCGAAGATGGAGGAACTCCTCGCGGTCGGCTGTCGAGCGCTGGACACCGACATCGGCGTCGTCTCGCACGTCGAGGGCGACGAGTACGAGGTCGTCGCCGCGCGGACACCGACAGCGGAGTTCGTGACCGGCGACACGCTGGACATCGGCCAGACCTACTGTGAGGTGACGATGGAGTCCGAGGAGACGACCGTCTTCGAGCAGGTCCAGCAGGCGACGACCGACGGCGGCTGTGAGCTCACGGAGCGACTCCCCTACACCGAAGTCGGACTCAGTGCCTACATCGGGACACCGATCGACCTCTGTGAGACGACCTACGGGACGCTGTGTTTCGCGGACCCGGAGCCACGCGAGGCGTTCTCCGAGTGGGGCAGGACGGTCGTCGAACTGATGGGTCGGTGGCTCGGCTACGAACTCACCCGCCGAACCGCGAAAGCCGAGATCGAGCGCCAGCGCGACCGGCTGGACGAGTTCGCCAGCGTGGTCTCACACGACCTCCGGAGTCCGCTCTCGGTCGCACAGGGGCACCTCGAACTCGCTCGAGAGGCGGACGACCCGACGCAGGCGGACAGTCACTTCGACGGTATCGACGCCGCGCTCGGCCGGATGGACGAACTGATCGACGACGTACTCGGACTCGCGCGACAGGGCAAGCGCGTCGACGAGACGACGACGGTGTCGCTCACAGAACTGGTGTCGCAGGCGTGGGCCAGCAGAGAGCACGGCGGAGAGGCGACGCTCGAACGTGGCGACCTGCCGAGCGTCGAGGCCGACCGGGAGCGACTGCGTGCGCTCTTAGAGAACCTGTTCCGGAACGCCCACGAGCACTCCGGGGCGGAGCCGACCGTGACGATCGAAGCACTCCCCGGCGGGGGGTTCGCCGTCGCGGACGACGGGCCGGGCGTCCCCGCCGAGGAGCGCGAGTCCGTGTTCGATCACGGCTACTCGACGAGCGACTCGGGCACCGGCTTCGGCCTCTCTATCGTGGACACCGTCGCGCGAGCCCACGGCTGGGACGTATCGCTGACCGAGAGCGTGTCGGGTGGGGCGCGGTTCGAATTTCGGTGGTAGCGCGACCGCGACGCCGTCCGAGCGAATCCGACAGCAGCCCTACTCGTGCGTCCAGTAGACGACCGACTCGTCGTCGCCGTGGGCGTCGACGCGGGCGAAGCCGACGCGCTCGAACTGGATCACGTCGTCGACCTCGGTGTCGGCGAAGTCGGGTTCCGCCTCGCCGGTCACGTCACCCTCGGGCGTTCGCATCCGGACCGGGACGGTGTCGTCGGCCGGCACCCAGTGGATCACCGGGACGCCCTCCTCGCGGACCGCCGCGATGTCGTCGCCGACGTACTCGAAGGCGTCGCGGGTGTGGCGGACACAGCCGTACCCCTTCAGCCAGACCCGCTTCCCGTTCGGCGGGAGGTCCTCGGCTTCGATCTGTACCGCGCCGGGCACCGGCACCTCGCGCCGGCCGCGCTCCTCGTGTTCCGGGTGGTACGGCGGGTGGCCCGCCTCAGGACCGCCGATCACGGGCACCTCTCTCCCATCGCGGACGAGGAAGTAGCGGTCCGCCTCTGGATCGACGCGTTCGCGGTTCGCGGCGTAGACCGCCGACATCGAGAGATCGACGTTCGAGGTGGAGGTGCCGAGCGCCGTCATCGCCTCCACGATCGCCGGGCCGCGGATGCCTCTGCGCTGCAGGCTGGCGAGCGTCGGCGCACGGGGGTCGTCCCAGCCGTCGAGGTCACCGTCCGCGATGAGTTGTTTGATCGTCGAGGTGGACATCTTCACGTCGTAGGCGTCGATCTGCACGTGGCCCCAGTGGATCACCTCGGGGTACTCCCAGCCGAAGTAGTCGTAGACGAACTGCTGGCGCTTCGCGGAGTCCTGCAGGTCGATCCCCCGGATGATGTGGGTGATCCCGGTCAGGTGGTCGTCGATCCCGGACTGGAAGTCGAGCATCGGCCAGCACCGGTAGTCGGCGGCTTCCTCGCGGGGGTGCGGGGTGTCGATCATCCGGAAGGCGACCCAGTCGCGCAGCGCGGGGTTCTTGTGCTCGATGTCGGTCCGGACACGGAGGACCATCTCGCCGGACTCGTACTCGCCGTCGATCATCGCCGCGAACTCCTCGCGGGTCGTCTCGGGATCTTTGTCGCGGTGCGGGCAGGCCTCGCCGCTGTTCTTCAGGTCGGAGAACTCGCCCTGCGGACACGAACAGGTGTAGGCCCCGCCCATGTCGATCAACTCGCGGGCGTGGTCGTAGTAGGTCTCGACGCGGTCGGAGGCGCGGATGACCTCGTCCGGTTCGAAGCCGAGGTAGTCGATGGCGTCGAGGATCCCGTCGTAGGCGTCGAGGTCGGGGCGTTTGGTCTCCGGGTCGGTGTCGTCGAACCGGCAGAGCATCCAGCCGTCGTACATCTCCTTGTACGTCCCGATGACCGCCGGCATCCGGGCGTTGCCGAGGTGCCACGGCCCGTTCGGGTTCGGCGCGAGGCGCATCCGGATCTGGTCGTACTCCTCGGCGTTCGGCAGGTCCGGCAGGAGGGCGTCGTCTCCCTCGTCTTCGGCGAGAATCTCGTCCATCTCCTCCGGTGCGAGTTCTTCGAGTCGAGCGATGCGTTCGTCCCGATCCATCCCGTTGACGCGACTCACGACGCCGCCGACAACGCCGGGAATCTCGTCGCCGTGGGGGCGGAAGTCCGGGTTCTCGCCCATCAGCGGCCCCATCACGGCACCCACGTCCGCGTCGCTGTCGTACTTCACCGCGTTCAACAGCGCGTGTTTCTCGGCTTCCGCCTCGACGCGCTCCCGAAGCTCAGAATCCATTAGCCGGTGGTTCGCTCCCGTCGCTAAAAACTGCGGTGGATCGACGTGACGCGACCGGCACACCCGACACCCGGTCGAGTTCGACTGCCTGCGTGGTCGACCCAGTCCACCGGTTCGGCACAGCGGGGTAGGGGCATGTCGAGCGTTAGCATTGCACAGTCAAAAGGGTTTCTGGCGAGTCACTGCGAGCGGTCGCGTGGGTCACTCCCGGAGGTCGTCGGTCGCGCCCGACAGGTCGGCGACGAACTCCCGGACGACCTTTCCCTCGGCCCGGTGGAGCGTCTCGCTCAGCGTCGAGGCCGCCAGACCGAGGTCGTCGGCGAGTTCGGTCAGCGTGCAGTCACGCGGCGAGTCGTAGTAGCCCGCCTCGACCGCTTCGAGGACGAGTTCTCGCTGCCGGGCAGTGAGCACGCGTTCGGGGTCGACCGACTCCTTGATCCACTCGACGTGGTAGTCGAGTCCCATCGCGTCCAGTTGGTCGGCCATCGCGGCGAGTCGGTCCCGCGAGGTCGTGAGTTCCAGCGTCGCCGTCCCGTCCCGGATGGTGATCGGTGGCTGGAGGGGGAGGCCGGACTCACGAGCGGAGAACAGCAACAGCGGTTCGGTCGTCTCGAACTGGATCACCGCCTCCTCGGGAGTCGTCCCGACGATTGACAGACTCGTCACCGCCTCGTGGTCTTCCATCGCCGCGACCGCCGACAGGACGTCTCTCCCCGACAGTTCCACGAGACCGACGCCTCGGTCGTCGGCGGGGAGCGCGGCCAACACCTCGAACGTCACGTCGGGGTACGTCTGCGAGACTGCGCCGATCCAGACCATCTCCGGCAACGTGACCGTCATCCGAGCGTGCGACATCACTCGGCCTTCTCGCGGTCGACGGGAAAGCGTTGTGGGGGCCGAACATCTTCGGGACCACACCCACAGTCGTCGGCCGCGACCCTCCGGATATGGACACGGAGTCAGTACACGACGGGTCGTGGTCGAAGAACCTGGAGACGGAGACGTACGCCGACGACGAGGAGCGACTCCTCGAAGACGCCGTCGCGGCGGTCGCGGCCACACGGCCCGGCCACCACGTGAACCTCGTCACGCACTCGGCCCACGGGCATCCCCGCCAGTATCTGTACGAGGAACTGACGGCCGTCTTCGGCGACGCCGTCGACGCCGAGTACGTCGAACAGTGTGGCTGTGGCGGCCACGTCACTCGCGTCGCTGTCGAGGGAGAGATCGACCGTCGAGAGTAAGAACGGCCCGCGAAGCCAGCGCGGGCCGTCGGACTGACCAAGCCACCGCGAGGAGCACCAGTCTCGCAGTGCGTGACGCGCGTGGCTCGCGTATGCCTGCGGTAACCGTACCGTCGCGCGTCGACTACAGCTTTGAACGATAGGGTAAAAAGTGCTTGGGTTAGACTAATATCGTCCAGTTGCTCGCAAGGATGTTCGGTAGTATCAGAATCGGGCGTTAGTTTCCGTAGAGTACGAAAATTCTACTTTCGTTTCGAGTCGTCACTGGACGAATCGTAACACGCACCGACCCACGAGCCGAGACGGTTTCGACGCCGAGGCACCCTCGGAGGTGTGTCCGTCGCGCGTCCGCGCCGGTTCGTTCGTGGCCGACTGGCGCCTTCGTGTCAGCAGGGAATCTAGAACGGTGATCGAAGGACCACAGGGACCGGAGACGGTGGTCGGCGACGTGTGGGCGAGACCCGTCGAGATTCGGTGTCGGTTCTGCGTTCTCGACAACGCAGGCGTCGGCCCGCTCTCCTCACCGAACCATGTACGGGTCGTCGCCGGCGAGGAACCGACCGAGGTCGACCTCGCGCCGGAAGTCGGTGCGCTGGAGTTCCCGGAGGCCGGCGACGAGTCGGTCGTGGTCGCCCTCGACCCACTCTGCGGGGTCCTTGATCGGGAGGATCAGGAAGCCGGCACCGAGGATCTCGGTCCCGTGGAGGTCGTCCATGTCCGAGGAGACCTTCCCGGCGCGCGCGGAGTAGGTCTGGAGGACGTGCCGTGTCGCGCGGGCACCGACCGGCAGGAGGACGTGGGCCGCGATGGCCCGGAGTTCGGCGTCGAAGAAGCGTTCCATGTCGCCGTAGTCGTCGTCGGTCGGCGGGTCCTCCGAGACGCACATGTGGATGTACGAGAGGAACGTCTTCGAGACGCTCGGGTCGTCGCCGGTCTCCCGGAGAAGTCCGGCGTCGGCGAGTGCGGACTGGAGTCGCAGGCCCGCCTCGTTGGTGAACGGGACGCCGGTGTCGGCCCCGCCGTGGACGCCGGGGTGGTCGCCGATCACGTGGAACTCGGCGTTGGCGTCGCCGTAGCCGGGGACGAACTGCTCGCAGTCCGGTCGCATGTCGAAGGGGTTCGAGATACGGTCGGTGACGTTCTCCACGCTACCCGGTAGTCAGCGGTCGAAATAAGAATACCGCGATTCTGCTCGGCCCACCGGTGGTCTTCCTGTTCGGTGGACCACTCCGGGTCGTGTCGCTCAGAACACGCCGAGCAGGAAGCCGAGTCCCATCCCGATCAGGACGACTCCCGAGACGATCGGGAAGTACTCGCTGAGTCGCTCGACGCGTTCCTCGAAGGCGTGGTAGCCGGCGACCAGCGCGAGTGTCAGGCCGACGATGCCGACGATGACCGTGACGGCGTAGATCAGCATCAGTTCGAGACAGTAGGTCGACCCGGTGCAGATGGCGATGATCTCGAACTCCTCCTCGTGGGCGAAGCCGAGGAGGAACGCGAACCCCGCGATACCCCACAGGCCACGGTCTGCGGCGTCCTCCATCGAACCGTGTCCGTGGCTGTGTCGGCCGACGACGGGGAGTGCCGACTTTACACGGGCGAGTGGGCCGGTGTCGGCGTGGTCGAGATCGTGCGCGTGACCGTGGTCGTCGTGATGCTCGTGGTCGTGGGCGTGATCGTGGTCGCCGTGATCGCCCTCGCCGTGGTCGTGGTGGTGGCCGCCGCCTCGAAGTTCCCGGACGCCGAGCAGGATCAACAGTCCCCCGGCGACGTAGTTGAGCCAGCCGATCTGCGTGACCCCGAAGAACTCGGTCGCCCAGAAGAAGACGGCGACGACCGCGATACTGCTGATCAGGTGGCCGACCCCGATGATCAGACTCGCGGCGACCCCGGAGAGCCACTTGTTCGACTGCTCCATCGCGTAGGTCGCCGCGACCGGCCAGCCGTGACCTGGTTCGACCCCGTGGAGTGCGCCGAGGGCGACAGCGCCGGCGACCAGTCCCGGCACGTCGGAGAGCGGCATGGTCGTGTTGGAGCCACGCAGGTCGAAAGAGGTTGTTATGACCCGACCGAAGGGATCGTAATAATCGGGTTCAAGCGCCCGGCGTGCCGAGTGGGTCGTATGCGAACGAGTCTGAACGTCCCCGAGGACGTGCTCACGGAGTTCGACGCGGTCTGGCAGGCCGAGGGGTTGGCCTCGCGGTCGCGTGCGATCCGGGAGGCGATGCAGGAGTACGTCGAGTCGCACAGTCGACTGGAGGCGACGAGCGGTGAGATCGCCGCCGTCGTCGCGTTCGACTACCAGCACGACCCCGTGATCCGCGACCTCCACACCGTCCAACACGAGTTTCAGGACGTGATCACGACGACGAGCCACGTCCACCAGGGCGACTGGTGTCTGGAGACCGTCTTCTGTCGCGGCGCTGCGGGGCGGGTCCGCCGACTCGTCTACCGGTTGCGGGACTTCGACGCCGTGGCTCGCGTCTCGGTGCTGTCGCTCTCGACCGAGACCGGAGAGGAACCGCACGAGCACGGGACGGTCGACGATCACGATCACGAATCGACCGAGTGAACGACTGCCGTCGACCGAATCGGGGTGTCGTGTCGGAGGTCCCGGAACCCTTATCCCTGCGGTGCGCGTTCTGTCACGTGCAAATGGCGAAAGGTACGGTTGCGTTCTTCAACGACACAGGCGGTTACGGCTTCATCGAGACAGAGGATGCGGACGACGACGTGTTCTTCCACATGGAAGATGTCGGCGGCCCGGACCTCGAAGAGGGCCAGGAAGTAGAGTTCGAGATCGAACAGGCGGACAAAGGGCCGCGCGCGAAGAACCTCACTCGGCTGTAGCCGACGGGTTGGTCGACGGCTCGACAACGACACTTTTCGAGAAACTACCGACGAGCGACGCGACCGGGCGACTCACTGCTCGGCGACGTGAAAACGGACAGCGGATCACGGCGGAAGTGAACGTCTCGGAATCGACCGACTCAGGTTCCGTACTGTCGCGCCCGCTGGAGATCGGAACCGCACTCCGGGCAGGCCGCCCGGTACGATATCGACGCGACGCGGTGGGAACACTCCCGACACTCGTACGACGAACGTTCACGCATCAGGCACGTCAACGTATCACATAGTGTTAAAGCTTGCCGTCAGACGGGTGGCTGACAGACGGTTCGACGCGCCGGTCGAAAGTACACAAACTTTTACCCACGTTCGGCGAACGACGCGGTATGCCTTACAGCTACGAACCGCACCACTTCGAGGACTTCGAGGTCGGCGAGACGTTCGAGAGCGTCGGCCGGACGGTGACCGAGACCGACCTGGTGATGCACTCGGCGTTCACCGGGGATTGGACCGAGCTCCACAGCAACGCCCACTACGCCGAGGAGGGACACTTCGGCGAACGCGTCGCACACGGGCCGATGACGTTCGTGCTCGCCACCGGCTTCGTCTACCGGTGTGGCTTCCTCGAACGCACCGTGGTCGCCTTCCTCGGGATGAACTACATGAACATCCCCGCGCCGGTGAAGGTCGGCGACACCGTCTCGATGGACATGGAAGTGATCGAGACGAAGGAACTCTCCTCGCGGGACGACGCCGGACTGGTGGTCATCGACTCCACGGTCACGAACCAGGACGACGAGACGGTCTTCGAGGGCGACATGAAGTTCATGGTGAAGCGCCGAGACTGATCTGCCCGCGTCTGCGCGCCGCCGACGGTCGGCGCACCTCACGGCGCAAGCCCGGCGAACGATTCCCGTAACTTACGGGTACTGGCCGGATGGCTCACGCCGTTCCTACTCCGCGGACTCGAAGAACGCACCTCTACTTGCCGAGCGGACAAATCGAGTTTAATCGAACGACAGCGCCGGGGTGGGCCGACAGCGTGGGCCAGAACTTTTATATACTCCTCCCGTCGGAGAACTGCGCTACAGGCAGATGATCTCGAAGCTGTACCGGACAAGCCTACTCGCGCTGTACCAACTCACGGTCGCCCTCGGCATCCTCGTGCTGCCGCTGGCGATGCTCGCACGCCGCGCCGGACTCCGGCTCCCGATCCACCGGCTGGTCGAAGCCGCCGACCGGGCCTACGAGAACGCGGCACGCTGAGGACGGACGCCCGACTCGATTCTCGACGCTCCCGACGACCCGTACTCTCAAGTACGAAGCCGGGACCACCTCGTCGCGGTGGTGATCCACGGAGACGGCCGATCCGACCGAGCGTGTTCCCCCCACACCTTCGCCGATTCGGACTTCTTCGTCGGTCCGGATCCGTACCCCTACCCGGCGAGTGGCTGGGAGACGATCCACAACGAGAGGACGGTGTAGCCGACCATCAAGACGGTCAGCGGTGCGTGTGCTCGGAGCGTCCCCCGAGAAGACACCGACTTGCGCGGATCTACGATCGTCTCGCCGACCACCCGCTCGACCACCGCGTGCGCGGCGACGACCGCGACGACGTGGCCGACGACGATCAGCGACACCTGTGACGCCCAGAAGGCCCAGATCGGGAGCCAGCCCAACAGGTCGACCGACCCCGCACCGACTGCGATCGGCAGTCGACCGAGGAACGTCAGGCTGTAGCCGTAGCTGTGTGCGACCTCGTAGCCGGCGGCGATGGGCAACAGCGTCGGCGCGAGCGCCAGACCGAGCGAGTCCGCCACGCCGCCGTCACCGGCGACGCGGGTCGGCCCTGGCTCGCCGCTCGGAGTGGCCCACGCCACCGCGCGCACGACGAGCCAGAAGCACGCGAGGAAGCCCCCGAAGCCGAGGAGGTAGAGCACGATGCTGACGCTCGGGCCGACAGCCAGTGCGTCCTGGACGCCGACGTGGAGGCTGGCGTACTGCGGCGACTCGGCGAACCCGTCGAAGCTGACGGTGTAGACCGCCGCGACGACGAGCGCCGCCGTCGCGCGATCCGCGACCGGTCGCCGGCAGTCACGCCACGGGACACGGGCGACGACGGTCGCGGCACCGTCGGACTCGCGCGTCACCGACAGCGGTGCGGCCCGTCCGAGCAGTCGGTAGAACACCGCAAGTGGGTCGGCACGGTCGAACCACGTCGGACCGAAGGCGATGCCGCCGAGAAGCATCACCAGCGCGTAGCCGGCGACGAGAACCGCGGTCCCGGCCGGGAGCGACGGGAGTCGGGTGAGGTTCTCGGCGACGCCGACGAGCAGGAGGAAGCCGACGAGAGCGGGCCACGCACCGAGACGATCGGGATATTCACGGAGCGCGATCGGTGCTCCCTCAAGCGAACAGAGCGCGTCGTAGACCGTCCGCCACGGGGAGAGGAGTCGCCACGGACTCCCGGCGACGATCGACAGCAGCGCGAGTCCCTTCAGCCAGACCGGCCAGACGAACAGGGTCGCGAAGTTCGCACCGGGCGTCGGTGTTCCGGTCGCACCGACCCACAGTACGGCACCGAAGGCGAAGAAGAACGTCGCGCGGGCGAAGGTGGACAGTGGCCGGGCGACGACCGCCGGAACCCTCCCGAGTCGGCGACTGGCGTCGGGGACCGACCCTCCGACTGCGAGTAGGAGGGCGGTGAGGGCGACCGTCGCGCCGGCACCGGCGAACAGCCACGGGAGCGGCACCGGCACGTCGAACCGGGTGGCGAACTGGTGGGCGAGAGCCGGTCGAGCGAGGAGTCCGACGCCGAGCGTGACGAGCAGGAACCGAACGAGCCACGACCGGCGGCGGGACATACCGGTCCGTAACGGCCGGACCGACAAAACGCGGTTGGTTCGTGGCCGCTGTGTGGGAGCCCCCGGCCGCGACTGGAACGTCGAGACGCTACAGCAGAACGACGAACAGCACGACGCCGACGAGTAGCGAGAGCGTCAACAGCAGGAGGACACCCGCCGAGGCGAGCATCCCGAGAATCGTGGTCGTCGCGGCCGACGCGCTCGCTTCCACGTCGCCCGTCTCGTGGTACTCCAGCGTGAAGACGGTGCCGACGACGCCGAGCAGGATGCCGACCGGTCCCGTGACCGCGAACAGGACCAGCCCCACGACGGCCGACAGCGCGCTCGTCCGGGGCGAGGCCCCACCGGCCGCCGCCGAGATGGGGCCGGCGAACTGTTCGACGCCGACTGCCGTCACGCCGACCGTGGTGAACGACAGGAGCAGGAGTGGGCCGGGGTCCGAGAAGCCGGTCAGGGCCCAGTAGCTGTAGACGCCGGCGAGCGAGAGCAGTCCGGCCGGGACGGCGGGGAGGACGCTGGCGACGACGCCGGCCGAGAGGAGGAGCAGGGCGAGGAGGACGGGGAGTGTGGACACACGGGAGCGTTCACGACCGAGACGGAAGAACCGGGGCGACAGTCCACGATTCCGGAACGTCCGGACGGGCCGAGACTCGGGAGCGAGTCTCGGCGACCGACCAGTGGCGACACCGTTCTGCGTCGAGTGGCGACCCAAGCGACCGGCGTCCTCACAGGAAGACGACGACCACCATCACGACGAGCATCGACCCGGTGAGGAGCGCCTGCACGAGGTTGGAGCCGAGCATCCCGAGCGTCGTGATCGCGGCACTGCGCAGACTCGCCTCCGCGTCGCCACCTCGGGAGAACTCGACGGCGAAGACGACACCCGCGATACCGAGGATCACGCCGACCGGGCCGGCGACGAACAGCAGGACGAAGCCGGCGAGTCCGGCGAGGAGAGTGGTGGTCGTCGAGGCACCACTCGCCTTCGCCGCCAGCGCGCCCGCCAGCCAGTCGACCGCGATCGTCACCAGTCCGACCAGCGTCAAGCCGAGGAGGACGAACAGCCCTGGCTCCGTGTAGCCCGACTGCCACCAGAACAGGTAGACGCCGGCCAGCGAGAGGAGCGCACCCGGAAGCCCGGGGATCAGACTCCCCACGACGCCTAAAACGAGCAGTCCCACGGCGACCCACGCCAACGTCGTGACCATACCGAATCGAGCGACCGCGTTCGGGTTAGGTGTTCGGATTCCCGGCCGAGAGCGTCTCTCGGGCGAGGTTTTATATAGTACATTATCGAACGTTAGCAACTGCCATGCCAATCGACCCCGAGTTCACGGAACACAGAGAGGTAGTGGACGAACACGAGGGCCACGACGTGTGGGGGCCCGTAGAGGAACCAGAGACACTCGGTATCCACGGGACCCACGTCGCGGTGGACTTCGACATCTGCATCGCCGACGGGGCCTGTCTGGAGGACTGCCCGGTCGACGTGTTCGAGTGGGTCGACTCGCCCGGACACCCCGAGAGCGAGATCAAAGCGGACCCGACCCACGAGGGACAGTGCATCGACTGTATGCTCTGTGTCGACGTGTGCCCGGTGGACGCCATCGACGTGGACGCGGGCCGACAGGGGCGGGTGTGAGGTGAGGATGGATGCGCTACGTCGTACTCACCAAGGGCGTCCCGGACTTCCGTGAGGGGAAGGTCTCCTTCGACGAGGACGGCCACCTCGAACGCGGGAAGACGCCGACCGTGATGAACCCGAACGACAAACACGCCCTCCGCGCCGCACTCCAGACCAAGGTGCGACACGGCGGCCACCTCTCGCTGATGAGCATGGGGCCGCCGGGGTACGAAGACGTGCTCCGCGAGGGGATGGCGGACGTGTACGCGGACGACCTCTACCTGCTCTCGGATCGAGCACTCGCCGCCTCGGACACGTGGGCGACCGCGATCACGCTCTCGACCGGCGTCTCGAAACTCGACGAGCAACCGGACATCGTCTTTGCCGGTTTCAAGACCGCAGACGGCGAGACCGGCCACACCGGACCGCAGGCCTGCTGGTGTGAGGACTGGCCCATCGTCACCCACGTCGTCGCACTGGACGTGGACGAGGAGGAAGGGATGCTCCGCGCGAAACGACTCGTGGAAGGCGACGTCGACGAGATCGAGACCGTCGAGGCACCGCTCCCGGCGTTCGTGGTCGCCGACCCGGAGTTCGAACCCTCGTACACCCGCGCCGAGCACCGCCTCCGGTATCGCGACCTGCGCGAGGAGACGCAGGCCCGCGCCGAGCACTACGAGGAGCACCTGACGACGTGGAACCACGTCGACCTGAACCTCGACCCGGACTACATCGGCCTCGACGGCTCCCCGACGATCGTCTCGTCGGTCGACCCGATCCCGAAGGCACCGGCCGAACGGGAGGCGACGATGGTCGATCCGAGCGACACCGAGGGGATGCGCGCCGTGGTGGACGAACTGACGCCGTTCGCGGGAGGTGACTGACCGTGCCACTCGACCCGAACGACTACGACATCTCCGAACTCGGCCCCGCGCTGAAGGACGTCGAGGACGTGGACGAACTCCGCGAGATTCTGGCCGCCGAGGAGGCCGGGCAGGACCGCGTCGGTGCGAAGAAACTCATCGAGAGTCGGATCGAGAAGTTCGCGGACGACGGCGAGGACGCCGGGGACGGCGAACTCGACCCGAGCGAGATGAGCCTCGCAGACCTCGGGAACGCGATCCGGAAGATCGAGGACACGGACCGGCTCCGAGAGGTGCTGGACGCCGAGGAGAGTGGAGCGAACAGAGACGGCGCGAAACGACTCATCAGTCAGCGTATCGAGTCGCTGACCGAGACCGAGGAGGACGACGGCGACGGGGACACGGACGAGGAGCGACTGAGCCCCGAGGAGAAACACCCGGATCTCGACCACCCGACCGCCGACAAGCGGCACGTCAGGGCGCTCGACGGGGGCGAGTACCGCGACATGTGGGTCTACTGTGAGACGCAGGGCGGTGACCTGCTGTCCGTCTCGCGGGAGATGCTCGGGAAGGCCCGCGAGTTGATGGACGACTACAACGCCCGGTACGTCGGCGACGACGAGGCGGACGAACGCGTGGTCGCCGTCCTCATCGGCGACGGCGTGAGCGAACTCGCCGACGAGTGCATCGCCCTCGGTGCGGACGTGGTCGTCCACTACGAAGACGAGCGACTGGACCGCTTCGTCCACAAGCCGTACACCGAGGTCTTCTGCGAGATGGCGCGGTGGCACGCAGAGCCGCCGGACGCGACCGGCGTCGAGGGGACGGACCCAGACCCGACCGACTGGCGCGACTACGACGAACCGCGCTACGTCCTGTTCCCTGCGACGAACAACGGGCGGGACCTCTCGGCGATGGTGCAGGCCGAGTTGGACTCGGGGCTGGCGTCCGACTGCTCCGGTCTCTACATCGAGGACACGGAAATCTCGAACCCCGCGAAGACCGGCGAACCGGGGACGACGAAGACGTTCCGCCGAGTCCTGCACATGAAGCGGCCGGACTTCTCGGGGTTCGAGTACTCGACGATCCTCTGTCTCGACGCGCCCGACCGGGAGTTCCACCCGCAGGGCGGGTCCGTGATTCCGGGCAGTTTCGACGTGCCGGACCCGAATCCCGAACGCGAGGGCGAGGTGATCGCCTTCGAGACCGACGTGCCCGACGACTGGTTGCGGGTCCGGGTGACAGAACACGACCGACTCGACGAGGGTGTCGACCTGACCGGCCACGACGTGATCGTCGCAGTCGGTCGGGGCATCGGCGCGGACCCGACACGCGGGATGGAACTCGCGGTCGAACTCGCGGACGCCTTCGAGGACGCCGAGGTCGGCGTCTCGCGTGGCATCGTGACCGGGTCGTACCAGTTCGACGCGCACGTCGAGCAGTACACCCACGAGGACCGCCAGATCGGCGAGACCGGGCAGATCGTCGAACCGAAGATCTACATCGGGGCCGGCATCTCCGGGGCGGTCCAGCACAAGGTCGGCATGGACGAGTCGGACACGATCATCGCGGTCAACACTGACCCCGACGCCCGCATCCGCGACTTCTCGGACTACTTCGTCGAGGGCGACCTGTTCGAGGTCCTGCCCCGACTGACCGAGGCGGTCGAGACCGGCGAACTGGACCTCGCGGCGATGGCAGACGGCGGTCGTCGCCGGTCGCCGGAGACCGACGGTGGTCCTGAGACCACCGGTGAAGAAGGGGGTGACGCCGATGTCTGACGACTACGAGCACTACGAGGCGGTCGTCGTCGGTGGCGGTCCCGGCGGGGCGGCCGCAGCGGCACGCCTCGCGGATCACGGCGTCGAGACGCTCCTGCTCGAACGCGGCGTCGACGCAGGGTCGAAGAACGTCTCGGGCGGCCTCATCTACGCCGAGGAGTCCGCGCCGTACACCATCGACGACCTGTTCCCGGACTTCCGCGAGGCGGCCTCCGAGCGCCCGATCACGCGGTACTACATCCACAACGTCGCCGGCACGTCGGTCGAGACGTTCAACCTGACCGACCTGCACGAACACGACACCCAGTGGTCCGACAGCGTCCTCCGCCGGCGGATGGACTCGTGGCTCGCAGAGCGCGTCCACGAACGCTGTCGGGAGACCGGCGGCGGCGTCCTGACCGAGGTCCGGGTGAACGGCCTCCTGCGCGAGGACGGCGAGATAGTCGGCGTCACGTGCGACGAACTCGACCCCATCCGCGCGGACACCATCGTCGCGGCCGACGGCGTCAACTCCGAACTCGCACGGGACGCCGGCCTGATGGACTGGGAGGACCCCGGCGAGTGGTTCCAGGGCGTGAAGGCGGTCGTCGACATGGACCCGAAAGTCGTCGACGACCGGTTCGACATCGACGCCGACGAGGGGGTCGCCCACCTGTTCTCGGGCGACCTGTTCCAGAACGTCCGGGGCGGCGGCTTCCTCTACACGAACGAAGACTCGCTGTCCATCGGCTCCGTCTTCCACCTCGACAGCATCGTCGCGGAGGCGGCCGAACCGCACGAACTACTGGACGCTCTGCTGACCCACCCACTGCTCGGGCGCTGGCTCGGCGACGACTACGACGAGCGAGAGTACTCCGCGAAACTCGTCCCGGACTCGAAGAAGGTCGCGCTCCGCCAGCCACACGAGGGTCGCCTGCTGGTCGTCGGCGACGCGGCCGGCCAGATGCAGGCGCAGGGGCCGATCATCAAGGGGATGAACCACGCCGTCACTGCGGGGGCACTCGCGGCCGACGCGGTGAACGAAGCCCGCGAATCCGGGCGCGTCGAGACGGCCGGCAGCCGCTACGCCCAGAAGTTGGACGACAGCGGGACGATGGCGAAACTCCGTCCCCGGCGCTACGAACTCACGAGTTCGATCGCGGAACACGATACCGTCGCGTCGGTGACGGATCGACTGATCGAGTCGCCGGTCGGTCGCCTCGGCGTGAAGGCGCTCGGCGGGCAACTGGAGCGGCTCTACAACTCGCCGCTCCTGACGGGGATGATCCCCGACACCGAGACGCCGTACGTCACCCTGCCGACCGTCATCGCGCAGGAACTCGGGACGCCGGTCCGGGCGCGGAACGACGTCCACCCGCCGGACCTCGTGGACCGGATCGGCGGGCTGACCTACGACACCGACGTCGGCAACCCGCACATCCGGGTGACGGACAACTCGATGGCCGCGAGTGGTGCGGCCGTCACTGCCTGCCCGGTCTCGGCGAAGGGCTTCGGCGGCGGCTGCTACCGCGAGGAGACGATCAGGACGAACGGGTCCGAGGAGCAGGTCGTCAGTCTCGACACCCAGCCCTGCGTCGAGTGTGGCACCTGCGCCGTGGTCGCCGACACCGAGTGGGAACACCCGCGCGGTGGCAAGGGGGTGGCCTTCCGCGACGGATGAGCCGACTCGCCGACCGCACCGCGCGACTCGCTCGCCGGGCACGCGACGACACCGCCGCCTTCGACCCGCCGAGCGACCCGCCCGCCGAGGAGGAGGCGCTCGGCTACCTCACCGACGGCGTGGGCGAGGTCGTCTCGACCTACGTCGAGGCGCGCACGGGAGAGTTCGTCCGCCTCACGGAGACGGAGATGACAGACCTCCACCGAGCGTTGAACGACTGGCTGGCGCTGTACGCCCGGTGTTACGGTCGGTCGGTCGATCCGGACGTGACGGTGCGGACGACCGCCGAGGTGGTGCTGAAGACCCACAGCCTGCGCGACACCGCACAGCTACTGACCAGCGTCCCTGCTCGCGGGGACGCCCCCGGCGTCGGCGAGGACCGACACACCCACGCGGTGGTCGGCGACGGCGGAGACGACACGGACACGCGAGCGACCCAGACCGATGGAACTCACTGAACAACTCTCGTTCGACAACAAGGACCGCAAAGACATCTACGAGTACGTGGAGCGCCACGGCACCGTCTCCGAGAAACAGGCGCGCCGCGCACTGAACATGGAACCGGAGGCGTTCGGCCACCACGTCACCATCCTCCGGCGGGACGGCTACCTCCGGAACGTCGATGGGAAACTCGAAGTGGCCTACGGCGACGAGACCGCCACGGACCACGAGTCGGAGGGCATCAGCTACAGCATCCGGATCGCCCGACAGAACGACCTCTCGGGGCTGCTCGGGACCATCCGACAGGTCGCCGAGGAGGGGAGCTACATCGAGGGCGAGACGGTCGCGGACATGATCGACCACGAGGAGGTCATCCTCCGGCACAACGAACTCGGCTCCCGCCTCTTCTTCGTCGCGACGGTCGACGAGGACGTGATCGGCTGGGTCCACCTCGACCTCCCGGAGGCCGAGAAACTGTCGCACACGGCCGTCCTGACGCTCGGCTTACTGGAGGAGTACCGCGACCACGGTATCGGGAGCGCGCTGCTCGAACGCGGGACCGACTGGGCACGCGACCACGACTTCGAGAAGCTCTACAACAGCGTCCCGTCGGTCAACGAGGGAGCAATCGGCTTCCTCGAGTCACACGGCTGGGAGACAGAGGCGGTGCGCGAGGACCACTACAAGATCGACGGCGACTACGTGGACGAGGTGATGATGGCGATCTGGCTGGACTGAGGTCGCTCTCGCGTCGAACTCCCCGTCGAACTCTCTCAGTCCCAGTCGAACTCACGACCGTCGTCGGTCGTCCGGAGGACGAACGGTCCGATGGAGAGCGTCCGTTTTGCGACAGTAGCGATCCGGAGGACGTACGACAACAGCACCGCGAAGGGGAGGACTGCGAACCCGACCGCGAGACTGACGACGAGTACCGGGGTCGGCACTCCGGGCACGAGCGCCGGGAAGCTTCCGACCTCGTAGTACAGCACCATGAACGACGAGACGAGCAGTGCGGGGATGGAGGCGACGAGGATCACCCGCGAGAGGTCGATCAGTTCCCACTGGAAGTAGAGCGTCTTGAAGTGTTCCCGCGTCGGGCCGAACAGTTCCAGTGCCTCGATCAGATCGTCCAGCGCGGACTGCTGGTCCGCGGAGAGTTCGGTCCCGTCGTCGGAGTCGACTCCGCCGGCACCTTCCTCCTCGTCACCGCCACCACCCTCGGCCCGGAGTCGACGTGCGGCGTACAGCTTCCACGAGTAGTTGAAGTTCAGACCGGCGGAGATGACCTCGAACTGCCCGAATCGCGCGCCGGACAGACTGTCCCGGACGCCCTCGGCGTTCTCGGCCACCGACTGTGCGAGGTCGGCGAGTCGGTTGTCGTCGCCCGCAGAGTCCCGCAGTGTCTCGGCGCGGTCGTGCGTCACCGACAGCAGACTCCGGAGGAAGTCGGCCGGTTCCGGCGGGCTGACGGGCGTGTCGAACAACTCGGCGGTGTCCTCGCGGAACTGCATCGCGCCCTGCATTCGCTCGCGCTGGTCGCCGACCGCGCCGAGTTCCTGCGAGAGCACCAGTTGCGTCAGCGTCACGACGATGGTGACACCGGTGATCGTCGCGCCGATGAACGACTGGAAGGCGGTCTCGATGGGGTCACCCTCCTCGAGGAAGCCGACTGGATCGGGGACCAGCAGGCCGACCGCGAGGAGAAGCCCGATCACGACCGCGAGAAACAGGGCGACGACGAGCAGGCGGTTCGCCTCGGTGAGCACCCAGAGTTTGACGCGGCTCTCGTCGGCGCGCTCCCGCATCGTGTCGGCCGGGGCGTCGTCGCTCACGGGACGACAGTCGGTGCGCGTCGGGAAAAGTCGCGGGGGTCGGTCTTCTCGCTCAGCGCCACTCGACGCCCTCCAGCGGTTCGGCCACGACGCCGTCCTGCTGGACCAGCACCCGAGCGTGGGCGGTACACACCTCTCTATCCTCGGCCCACGGGACGTACACCCGGACCGCCGCCTCGTCCTCGCAGTCCGCCTCCGCACAGGTCGCCATGTGCGGTGCTACCACGCGAGCCGGCTTCGGTCTGTCGGCGACCTGCACCGACCGCTCTCGGTCGCGCACTCGCGTCGGCAGTTCGCGCGTTCTGAACACGTCGGCGACTCCCTGCGGTCGTCGCCGCGTCGCGGGTGAAGGCGCGGTCGCACCCGGTTCGGTCGTCGGCTTCGTCACTGCGTTCGGTCGCCGACTCCCTATCGGTGCCGGCGACCAACCCGAGTTCCGTGCGCCAGTTCCTCTCGTTCACCCGGCCCACCTACGTCACTCCGTAGTCTCGTCGCCGACCAACCGATCACGCTCGGCCAGTGCCACCTCGGTCCCGTAGGCGTCCACCAGCGGTTTACAGGCGTCACCGAAGGCGCGCATACACTGCGCCTTCGAGACGAAGCCGAGTTCGTCGGCCACCGACTCCCAGTCGTGACACTGCAACGCCCGGCGGACCAGCAGGCGTTCCTCGTCGGCGTCCAGCCCATTCAGATCGTCCACGATGCCGGCCACCGCGAGCGGTCGGAAGGCACCGGGTGAAACTGCCGAGATACCCGCCCCGTAGCTCGCGCCGACCACTACGCGCCAGTCGGCCGGCGAGCGGTCGGTGTCCGGGTCGGCGTCCGTCGCCCGGAGTGCGCTCCGAGCGACATCCGGATCGAGGTCGCGCAGGGGATCGGAGAGCAGACCTCGCACCCGGTCGGCGAACCAGTCGGCGTGGCGGTCGTGCAACTGCTGGCCGGCGTCGCTCGTGGGGCGGAGCATCAGCGCCGAGTACTCCCCGCTGGTGTCGTTCCGGGTCGTCGAGAGGTGGACGACGCCGTAGTCGTTGGCCGACCAGAAGCGCAGGAGGTCGGGTGTCGCGCCGTACCCGACACCGAGCCAGTCCATCTCGTGGGCGAACTCCTCGTGAATCTCGTCGAGGAGGTGCGAGCCGAGTCCACGCGACCGGACCGCGTGGTGAGTGGCGATCCGGACCACGCGCTGGCCGACCGGAATCGCGGCGTCCACGTCCCGCAACTGGCTCGTCAGCACGTCGGGAAGCATGTTCCCGCGCACTCGCGCCCCGTCGTACATCGACTGCCGCAGGTCCTCGGGGAGTCCGCCCTCGCGTGCCAGCAGGGCGACCGCGACGACGTGGCCCTGCCAGCAGAGCGCCCGAATCCGGAGGTTCGGCGCGTCGAGCAGTCGCGCGAGGTCGTCCGGTTCGGTCCGGTAGTGGGCCGTCACCAGCAGGCCGAAGATCTCCCGCAGGAGATGCTCGTCAGCCAGCAGATCCTCGGGCGAGAGCGCCCGGTACACGAGCGACCCGGAACCTGCGGTGTGATCAGGGTCGACTGTCGCGTCGGCGACCACCTGCTCGACCGGTGGCCGGGCGTCGAGCAACAGCGCCCGGAACGCCCACGACTCCACCGGGTCGCCGGCCGCGTACCGGATCGGTGCGTCGAGTCGCACCGCAGAGACCTCGCGGTCGCTCTCGGCGAGGTGCTCGCGGAACCGGACCGAGAACCCCCGACCTGCGCCCTCGTAGCCGTGGACCGTCGTGCAGAACGCGACCGGCGGCCCCCCGGCGAGATCCGAGAGCAGGCGAACCGGGAGCGCGGCCGCCTCGTCGACGAGGAGCGCGTCCGGCGGATCAGACGCCAGCAGGTCGACCGCCTCCGGCGGGTCGGCGAACCGGACTCGGCCACCACTCTCGGCGATCAGCAGACGCGGACTGTCGGCGTTCGGCGAGCCATCGGCGAGCATCCCCCGGTCGCGCAGGACCGCCCGAGCGCGGGCGAACACCTCCTCGGCGTTCCGGTAGCCCGGCGCGGTGACGAGGACGTCCCGTCCCTCGGCGGCGAGCGCCCCGGCCGCGAGTCCCGCCGCGCTGGACTTCCCGCGTCCTCTGTCGGACTCGACGACGACCGCCGTGTTCGGATTTCTGAGCATCTCCAGCGTGGCGACGGCGTCGGCCTGATCCGGTGTCAGGCAGGCTTCGTACACCGACGCGGGGAACTCGGCGGTGCCGGGTGCCTCGACTGCGGGACGCTCGCGGGCCGGAAAGGGGTCGGTCAGGCCGTCGCGTTCGATCACGAGGTTACCGTCGGAGTCGATTCGGACGACCGCGACACCGGGATGGTCCCGCAGGGTACCGACGAACCGTCGGCGGAAGTTGCCGCCCACGTCCGCGACGGTAGCCGGTGGCACCGCCAGTCGCTCGTCGAAGTCGTCGCGTCGGTCGGGCCACTCGTCGAGCGGCGGCGTCAACAGGACGAACAGCCCCCCGCCGTCCACCGCGCCGACGGTGCGCCCGACTGCGTTCGGCGAGAAGTCCGCGTGGCAGTCGAGGATCACGGTTCGGCGGGTTCGGCCCAGCAGATCGCTCGCGTGCCGAGGTTCGACGGTCTCGACGCCCGGTACCTCGCGGGTCGAGACCAACGTGCTGTCCGTGTCGGCGGCGGAGTCGGAGTCGCCGGTCCCCGCGTCGAGGACCCGAGAGTCGTCGTCACTCGCCCGAACCGCGTCGAGTGCCGTCTCCAAGCCGATGTCGCGGTCGCCAGCGAGCACGAGCAGTCGGCGCTCGTTCGCCCGGCGGGCTTCCGTGCGGAGCGACCGGACGAGGGCACGGCAGTCCATACCCGCGATTGGCGCGTCGACGGTTTGGCCGTTTTCATCCGGCGGCACCCGGCGGCCCACGTTCCCCGTCCGAACACGTTCGGGAGCCGTCCCACCGACTCGGAACCCCCGTCCGACTCAAAAGCCCGCCGTGTGAAGGGCGACCCGTCATGAGAGTCCGCAAGCAGACCCTGGCGAAGCTACTGCTGGTCGTCTTCGTCGTGAACCTCGTCGTCATGGGCGCGGGCGCGCTCCTGGCGTACGAGCAGGCACCGCCCATCCCGAGAGCGGTGCAGGGGCCCGACGGCGAGACCCTGGTGACGAAGGGAGAGGTACAGGAGGGCAAGACGGTGTTCCAGCGTGACGGGTTGATGAACCACGGTTCGATCCTCGGCAACGGGGCGTACTTCGGGCCGGACTACACCGCCGACACGCTGGACCTGAAGGTCCAGTACATGCGCGAGTACTACGCCGAGGAGCGCCACGGGACGACCTACGACGCGCTCTCGGGACCGGAACAGGCCGCCGTCGACCAGCGCGTCGAGACCGAACTCGACGACGAGTACGGGGAGACGGGCGTCGTGCAGTACTCCGCGGCGGAGACCTACGCCCACCGACAGGTCCGCGAGGTGTACGTCGAGCGATACCACGAGGGGAGTCTGGAACGGGGCGTCCCGGCCGGGATGATCGACTCCGAGGGCGAGGCCCGGCGGTTCGCGGACTTCGCGCTGTGGACCGCGTGGATGTCCCACACCGACCGCCCCGGGAGCGACCACACCTTCACGAACGACTGGCCGTACCAGCCGACCGCCGGGAACGAACCGACCACCGCCGCGATGACGTGGTCCGTGATCGCCATGGTCCTGCTCGTCGCCGGTGCGGGCGTCGGCGTCTGGCTCTACAAGTCCGTGGAGTTGCCCGAACCGGAGACCGACGGCGTCTCGGTCCCGCACCCCGAGGACGTCGACCTCGTGCCGAGTCAGCGCGCGGCGGTGACGTTCGTCCCCGTCGCGGCCCTGCTGTTCGTCGGACAGGTGATGCTCGGCGGCCTGCTCGCACACTACTACGTCGAACGCGGCGGCTTCTTCGGTCTCGGGGAGCTACTGGGGGTGAACGTCGTCTCGCTGTTGCCCTTCGCCATCGCCAAGACGTGGCACATCGACCTCGGGGTCCTCTGGATCGCCACGCTGTGGATCGGCGCGGGGCTGTTCCTCCCGCCGTTGCTGACCGGCTACGAACCCGACGGCCAGTCGCGGCTGATCCACGGCTTGCTCGGTGCGCTCGTCGTCGTCGTGGTCGGCGGTCTCTCGGGGATCTGGCTCGGCGCACAGGGGTACATCGACGGGAGCCTCTGGTGGATTCTCGGCAACGAAGGGCTGGAGTATCTCGAAGTCGGAAAACTCTGGCAGGTCGGTCTGCTCGCCGGCTTCGTCGGCTGGGCGTACCTCGTCGCACGGGGGTTCAAGCCCTTGCTGGATCGGGAGCCGCGTCACGGCCTGGCGCACATGATCCTCTACGCCGGCGGCTCTATCGCCCTGCTGTTCGTCGCCGGGTTCCTGTTCACGCCGAAGACGAACATCGCCGTCACCGAGTTCTGGCGCTGGTGGGTCGTCCACATGTGGGTCGAGGGCGCCTTCGAGTTCTTCATCGTCGCCGTCGTCGGCCTGACGCTGGTGTCGATGAACCTCCTCTCCAAACGGTCGGCCGAGAAGGCCGTCCTCCTGGAGGCGCTGTTCGTCATGGGGACCGGCGTCATCGGCGTCTCCCACCACTACTGGTGGATCGGGATGCCGGACCTGTGGGTGCCCATCGGGAGCGTCTTCTCGACGTTGGAGCTGATTCCGCTCGTCTTCATCCTCTTCGAGGCGATCAACGAGTACCGCGCGATGGCGACCGCAGGAGAGGCGTTCCCCTACAGCCTCCCCTTCGCGTTCATCGTCGCCTCGGGCGTCTGGAACTTCGTCGGCGCGGGGGTGCTCGGCTTCTTCATCAACCTCCCGCTGGTGAACTACTACGAGCACGGGACCTACCTCACGGTCGGTCACGCCCACGCCGCGATGTTCGGCGCGTTCGGCTTCCTCGCGCTAGGGATGGCGACCTACATGCTCCGGATCGCGGTCAGAGAGGTCCACTGGTCGACCCGGCGACTCCGGGCCGCCTTCTGGCTGTGGAACGTCGGCCTCGTGTTGATGGTGTTCGTCTCGGTCCTACCGGTCGGCTTCCTCCAGTTGGAGACCGCCTTCGCCGTGAGCTACGACGCCGCCCGGAGCGTGGCGTTCTACGAACGACCGCTCGTGCAGGCGCTGTTCTGGGCGCGGATGCCCGGCGACACCCTGCTGATCCTCGGGACTCTCGTCTTCGGCTACGACGTGGTCGTGAAACTCCGACACCTGCGGCCGGCGGTGTCGGACGCCGAGGACCGGCAGTGGTCGCCCTCCGTGGTGCTGGGTGACGACTGAGGCCGCCGCCCGTGTTCACAGCCCACGGTATCATCGGACGAACTAAGCCGACACCCGTCGTAGCACGGGTATGGCCGAAGCTACGAAGGGACAGAAACGACTGATGGTCGGGCTGTTCGCGGTGGCGATCAGTATCACGCTGCTCGGCATCGCCGTGATCTGGGTTCTCAGCGGCTGATCGGCGCGCCGACGCTCACTCGGGGCGGTGCTCGACGCCCGCGTTCCCGTCCGCCCGTCGGCGGCGGAGCGCGGCCTGCGCGTTGCTCGCGTCGTAGCCGAACAGCACGTCTTTCGCGTAGGCCTCCGCCACCTCGGTCGCGTGCAGGAGGTCGTCGATGTCGACGTTCACCGCGTACAGTTCGATGGAAACGTCCACGTCGAGGTCGGCGAGTCGGCTCTCGAACCCTTTGGCGATGGTCTCCAGCCAGTAGGTCGTCCCGTAGTGGATGTCGTACAGGGGGACGACGAACTCGTCCACGAAGTCGGCCAGCACGTCCAGGTCGAGGCCGGCACGCTCGAACAGGTGGCCGGGGTACGGATCGGGGTACAGCGTCAGGTAGGTCCGACCGGGAATCCGGTCGTTCGCGTCGGCCACGAAGTCGCTGATGACCGTCGCCCGCCACTCGCCGCGGTCCTCGAAGGGACTCTCGGCGAACAGGCGCTCACAGCGATCGCAGTGACAGTACTCGGCGCGGGGGAAGCCAACGTCGTCCAGTCGCACGTCCTCGTTTTCCGCCGCGCAGTCGGCGATTATCTCCAGCAGACCGGCGCGGTACTCGGGGTGCGTCGGGCAGATGTACGCCCAGTCGAAGTACGTCCGGTCGCGGGTGGCGCGGTTCCCGTCGGGGTCCACGGGGACGAGGTCGGGGTTCCCCTCGGCGGCCGCGTTGTCGCCGAAACAGGAGACCATGTTGACCGCGTTCGGCAGGGGTTCGGCCGACCGGCCGGTCACGTCTTTCACCTCGTAGAAACCCAGATCGAACTCGGCCCACTCGACCTCCTCCGCGTTGCGCGTGACGACCCCGTACATGACCTGCGGTACGTGTCGGTCGTGGGTAAGTGGTGCGGTCTCGGCGCTCTGTCGGTGGTGTGGGACCCGGCGGTGTTCTCGGTGCTGTCGCTCTCCGGTGCGACCGTCACGGAAAACGGGAAGGGCGGCGGGTACCCGCCGTGGTTCGGTTACTCTTCGACTTCGACTTCGATGGCGTCGTTGCCACCGGAGACGGCGATGTAGGCGACTGCGACGAGGGCCAGTACGAGCAGGAGTTTCGCTTTACCGGACATATCAGTCAACTACGCCCAGCAGGTACAAAGTGATTTCGACGGACTTCGGTCGGCGGTAGCCGAGTGTGGTCGGCGGGATCGGCGTTCGGCGGTCTGGCGCGAGAGTCCCCCGCGCTCACTGACTCTCGATGTGCTCGGCGATCTGCTCGCGGACGATGGTGCCACAGTACTCACAGCGCACGCCGTCGGGGAGGACCTCGAAGCGTGACTCGACCGGTTCACTGCCGCTCGTGATGCAGTTCGTGTTCGGACACGCGAGGATGCCCGTCACCACGTCGGGGCGCTCGACGCGGAGTTTCTCGACGACCTCGTAGTCCCGGATGATGTTGATCGTCGCCTCGGGCGCGATCAGCGAGAGGACGTCCACCTCGGACTGGCTGAGTTCCCGGTCCTCGACCTTCACCACGTCCTTCCGGCCGAGTCGTCCGGAGGGGACGTTCATCCCCACGGAGACCTGCTCGCCGGCCGAGCCGTCGATGTCGAGGATGGTCAGGACGTTCAGTGCCTGCCCGCCCGTGACGTGGTCGATGACGGTTCCGTTGCGGATCTTGGAGACGCGGAGTTCTGTGTCGCTCATAGCAGTCGGTCCAGCAGGGCCATCCGTACCGGGACGCCGTTGTGTGCCTGTTCGAAGTAGTTCGCGTGAGTCGTCTCGTCGATGTCGGGCGCGATCTCGTCCACGCGCGGCAGGGGGTGCATGATCGACAGGTCCGCCTTCGCGTCGTCCAGCGTCTCGGCGTCGATCTGGTACTCGCCGGCGACCTTCCGGTACTCGTTCTCGTCGGGGAACCGCTCGCGCTGGATGCGGGTGACGTACAGCACGTCCAGTTCCGGCAGGATCGCCTCCAGGTCGGTGTGCTCTCTGACCTGTGCGCCGGCCTCGTGGAGGTCGTACCGGACACTGCGTGGGAGGCGCAGACTCTCGGGGCTGATGAAGTGCTGGCGGGCGTCGAAGTTCGTCAGCGCGGTCGAGAGCGAGTGAACGGTCCGGCCGTACTTCAGATCGCCCATGATCCCGATGGTGAGATCGTCCAGGCCGGCCGACTCGCGGATCGTGAACAGATCGAGCAGGGTCTGACTCGGGTGGTGGCCCGCGCCGTCGCCGGCGTTGATCAGTGGCACGTCCACGAACTCGGAGGCCATCTTCGCCGACCCCTCGCTCGGGTGCCGGAGGACGATGGCGTCGGCGTACCCCTCCACGACGCGCATCGTGTCGGCGAGGCTCTCGCCTTTCTTCACCGACGAGGACTCGACCGACCCCATGTCGACGGTCTCGCCGCCGAGGCGCTTTGCGGCCGCGTCGAAGCTCATCTTCGTGCGGGTGCTCGGCTCGAAGAAACACAGCGCGAGGAGCGTGTCGGCGTGGCGCTCGCGGAACGCTGATGGATCGTCGGCGATCTCGACCGCCCGGTCGAGGATCGCCTCGATGTCGTCCCGCGAGAGTTCTTTCGCGGTGACGAGGTGGTCCTGTGGCATCACGTGAGACAGGTGGCGGGGGCGTCTTGAATCTCCCGAGTCGGGGTGGCGGAGGAGCGAGATGCACGGCGAGACGCGCGACTCTCGACCGTGATCACAGGACCCGATCCACACCCGGCACCGTGTGGCGCAGGGTCTCCCGGAAGTGTCTGCTGATCGCCAGCAGGACCGTGAAGTAGACGCCGGCACCGATCCCGACGACGAGGACCAGCCAGACGATCGACTGGATCGAGACCACGTACTCCCGGAGGCCGACGACGATCCCGAGCATCGACAGTCCCGCGAGCGTCTGCTCGGCCATCGGCCGCGTGAGGACGACGCCGCCGTAGTCGGTGTGTGCGAGGTACTGGTAGACGACGACCCGGAGCGCCTCGGCGGTGATGGTGGCCGCGATCACACCCATCAGGCCGTAGGTGTACCCCAGCGCGACTGCGAGGGGGACGTGAACCAGCAGGACCAGCACGTTCACCCGGAAGATCGTTCGCGGGCGGTCGGTCCCCTCCAGCACCGCCTCGAAGGGGAGCCGGAAGGTGTTGAACACCTGGAACAGCGCCATCCCGGTGATCGCCAGCGCTGGCCCGTCGGCGTACGACTCGTCGAAGAAGAGCAGGAGCGCGTCGTCGATGGCGAGCGCGCCGAAGAACAGTGGAATCGCGATCAGTCCGGTGTACGACAGCGAGTTGGCGAGGTCGGCACGCACGTCGCCGCCCGCCGAGTCGACGCCGGAGGACTTCACCGACAGCGCGTCGCGGATGCTCCCGGCGAACATCGCGGCCGGCATCGCCAGGCGCTTGGCGAGTCCGTACATCCCCGCGCCGGACGCGCCGACCGGTCCCGCCAGCGCGACGCCGGCCAGCCCCTTGATGATCAGCACGTCGGCACTGCTGTAGAGGTTCGTCAGCATCGAGGTCGGGACGCTCCAGCGCGCGAAGTCGTAGACGGTCCGGGCGGTCTCGGCGGTCGGAATCGCCGGCGTCACCTTGCTGGCGACCGCCGAGACGACGCCCGTGAGGAACGTCGCGGCGACGAGACCGACCACGAGGCCGAACGTCTCCAACCCCCACCAGATCAGGAGAATCTGTGCGACGAACGTCAGCACGCTCCGGAGGGCGTCGGCCCACGACGAGGCCGCCGGGTGGCCCGTGCCGGAGTAGAAGCGGTTCGTGACGTTGAACAGACCGAGGCTGAAGACCACCAGCACGACCCCCAAGGCGAGGTCGCTACTGCCGAAGTAGTCGGCGGCCCACGGTTCGACGAGGAGGTAAACGACGACGAGGATCACGGTGAAGACACCGTGGGCGAGGATGCCGACGCCGAGGAACTCCGGTGGGTCGATGTCGACCTCGCTGACGCGCTTCTTGATCGCGGTGCCGATGCCGGCGGGAATCTGCGCGAGGACGAACGCCGCCGCCAGCACCGCCTCGTAGTTTCCCATCCCCTCCCGGCCGATGAGGAAGGTAAAGAGGAGGTAGCCGCCGAAGCCGATGGCGGCCATCAGGACCTTCGACCCGAGCGCGAGCAGTGCCTCGCGTCCGACCGACAGCGTCGGCGTGTCCTTCATCTCACTCCATGTACCCCAGGTCGGCGAGTCGCTGTTCGACCTCGTCCTCGCGGTCGTCGTCGCCCACGTCGTCCTCGCGGGTCAGTGCCGGCGGAATCTCGTCGCGCGTCAGGACGGTGGGGTCGGGGGTACCGTCTGCCAGCAGATCGGTCCGGACCTCGCCGTCGAAGCCGGGCGATATCGGATCGCCGAGCGCCGCGAGCAGGGTCGGGAGCATGTCGACGATGCTCATGCCCTCTATCTCCTCGGCGACGCCGTCCTCGCCGTCGGCGAACGCCGGGCCGTCCACCGCGACGATGCCCCGGTAGCGGTGCTCGTAGTTGTCGGTCCCGGAGGTCACACCGCCGGTCGGCGACCAGAGCGTGATCGGGAAACAGTGCTGGGCCGGCCGGCAGATCACGTCTGGAGCCTGCGGGCCGGGGTCTTCGTACACTTCTTGGGGCAAGAGCACGTCGCGGAATATCTCGTCGCCCTCGTCGTCGCGGACCTCCCGGAGACCGTCACGGATCTCCCGGCGGAGCGCGTCGGGGTCGTCCACAGTCGGGTGGTCGAACCGCTCGTCGTTGACGTAGATGCAGCCGTATCGCAACTGCCACGCGTCGCTGTTCGGGTAGTCGATCTGCGGGCTGGCGGCCGATTCGAGTTGGGAGCCGACCGACGTGCCCATGATGAGGTTGTGGACCTTCCGGATGACCGAGTAGAGCGCGTCCGAGCGCTTGGCGACCGCCTTCGCGCCACCGACCGCCACGTCGGTCCAGCCGGTGCCGGTGTCCGCCTCCACGAAGTAGCCCTCGTCGTGGAGCCACTCGCCGACGTGGAGGTTCGTGTCCTTGTGCTCGAACCCGTGGTCGGACATGAGCGCAACGTTGTCCGCCAGGTCCGCGAGGTCGGCGGTCTTCTCGTCGACGAGTTCCACGAGCGTCGAGTAGAACTCCTGTCGCTTCGCGTCCGAGGAGAGGTTCGAGAGGATGTGGCCACCCCAGTCTGGCGTGGAGAAGAGGACGAAACCGACCCGGGGGTCGTAGGTCTCGAACGCCTCGCGGGCGAAGCGGTGGCGCTGGGTCGTGATCTCCAGTACGTGTTCGAGGTACGCGTTCGGCCGCATCTTCAGACTGCGGTCGTGATCCAGAATGTAGTCGTCGTAGCTGTCGAGCGATTTCAGTTCGGCGGGCACCGCGTCGGCCTTGTCCTTCGCCAGAAACGCCGAGACGAGGTGGCTGTCGTCGCCGGCGGGCACGCGCCCCACCGAGGCGGGCAGATTGACGAAGACGCCGCTGTCGAGGAAGTCGTAGATGGCTGGCTGAGTGCGGTTCGGCCGGGCCGGGCCGGTGGAGTAGTCCGACTCCTGCCGGAGCATGTTCGTGATCCCGTGGGTGCCGGGGTCGGTGCCGGTGGCGAAGGAGGTCCACGCCGGGACCGTGGTCGGCGTGTCGACGCTCATCAGATCGCCGGAGACCCCCGACTCGCGGACCGAGTCGAGGTAGGGCGTGTCTACCTCGAACCGGTCCAGCATATTGTACGACAGGCCGTCGAGGCCGACGACGAGGAGGTCCATCTTGCTCCGTCGTTCCGGGGCGGTCGTAATGGGGTTTGTGGGTTCGGATCGGCGATCGGACTCGGCGGCGGCGGACGGCGGCGACGCCGGAACGCAACCCTTACCGACTGCCGCGCGGAACCCACGCCAAATGCGCGACAGCTTCGAGATCCGGGACGGCGACGCCCTCGGGCGGATCGGGCGACTCACCGTCCCCCGTGCCGGCGTCACCGTCGAGACGCCCGCACTCATGCCGGTCGTCAACCCGAACATCGTCACGGTCGAACCACGGCGACTGGCCGACGAGTTCGGTGCCGAGATTCTCATCACCAACTCCTACATCATCAAGTCGAACGACGACCTCCGCGAGCAGGCACTCGCCGAGGGGCTCCACGAGATGCTGGACTTCGACGGCGCCATCGTCACCGACTCGGGGTCGTTCCAGTTAGCGGAGTACGGCGACATCGACACGACGACCCGCGAGATCCTCCAGTTCCAGCACGACATCGGGTCGGACGTGGGGACGCCGGTCGACATCCCGACGCCGCCGGACGCGAGCAGAGAACAGGCCGAGGAGGACCTCGCCGTGACCGAACAGGCGCTGGCGGACGCGGAGTCGGTCGAAGTCGGCGAGATGCTCGTCAACGCGCCGGTGCAGGGATCGACCTACGCCGACCTCCGGGAGCAGGCCGCGGTCCACGCGAACGACACTGATCTGGACGTGTTCCCGGTCGGGGCCGTCGTCCCGCTGATGAACGACTATCGCTACGACGACATGGTGGACGTGATCGCGGCCGCGAAGCGCGGTCTCGGCCGGGACTGCCCGGTCCACCTGTTCGGCGCGGGCCACCCGATGATGTTCGCGCTGGCGGTGGCGATGGGCTGTGACCTGTTCGACTCCGCGGCCTACGCGCTGTACGCCCGCGACGACCGGTACCTCACGGTCCGGGGAACCGAACACCTCGCCGACCTGGACTACCTGCCCTGCTCGTGTCCGATCTGTGCGGAGCACTCCCCCGAGGACCTCCGGGCGGCGGGCGACGAGGAGCGGGAACGCCTGCTCGCGGAACACAACCTCCACGTCACCTACGAGGAGATGCGCCGGGTGAAGCAAGCCCTCAGAAGCGGGAACCTGCTGGAACTCGTCGAAGCCCGCGCCCGTGGCCACCCCCGGATGCTCGACGGGTACCGGGCCCTGCTCGACCACGCCGAGCAGTTGGAACGCGAGGACCCGGTGTCGAAAGGGGCGTTCTTCTCGCTGTCCCACGAGAGCGCGCGCCGCCCCGAGGTGCTGCGCTACCACGACCGACTCGCGCGACTTGACGCACCCGACAGCCTGCTGGCGACACAGGGTGGCACGCCCCGCGACCACGACTACGACGCCGTCTGGCGACTCGTGCCGCCCTTCGGTCCGGTTCCGCGTGCCCTGTCGGACACCTACCCGCTCACGGCGGAACTGCCGGAGCGCGTGGACAGAGCGACCTGTGAGGCCGGTGCAGACGGGGTAGCGGCGTTCGTCGAGAGCCATTCGGAAGTCGAGTTGACCGTCGCGCACCACGACTGGCCCGAGAGCGCGCTGGAGCGGCTTCCGGCGTCGGTCGCCGTGGAAGACCTGCTGGACGTGGAGTCGGGCGACCGGTAGCCCGCCCGAAGTGCCGTGGGTCGGCGAGTCGCCCCGGCAGGACCGCCGGTGGCGGCGTAGTGATCCTCGAAACCCGGCGTCGTCCCGCACGACATAAGTAGACGCACTCCTGACCGTGACGTAGCAACCATGAGCCGATTCTCCCTGCCGGACTGGCTCACGTTCCGGCGGTTCGCAGGTGTCACGACCGGGATGACGACGCTGCTCGTCATGCTCGGCGTCTACACCTCCGCGACCGGGGCTGGCCTGGCCTGTATGGCCCAGTGGCCGCTGTGTGACAACGGACTGCTCCCGCAGACCATCCCGAGTTTCATCGAGTGGTTCCACCGCCTGTGGGCGATGATCACCGGCTTCTTCATCGCCGGCACCGCGCTGTGGGCGCTCCGGAGTGCGGTCCAGCGCCGCGTGAAGGTCGCCTTCACCGCCGCCGTGGTCCTGCTCCCCCTCCAGATCAGTATCGGCGCGGTGACGGTCACGCTGAACGGCCTGCTCCCCGGCGGCTACACGCCGCTCACCCACGGCGCACACCTGTTCACGGCGCTGTCGATCTTCACGGCGCTGACGCTCGGGACCGTCTTCGCGTACGACGGCCGGTTCCGGACCGACCCGACGACGCGGGCGAAGAAGGCACTCGGCGTCGCACTGGCCGCGCTGGTCGTCTCGCTGCTGTCGAGTCGGATGGTGACGCTCGTCGCCTACGATCCGACGATGCAGGCGGTGTTCTACGGCGCGACCCTGCTGGCGTACGCCGGCCTGTTGACCGCCGCCGTCTGGGTCGGCCGGACCGCGCGGGCGACCCTGCGGTACGCGACGCTGCCGGCGGTGGCACTCGTCTTCCTGCACCTCGCGCTCGGCCGCGACCTGGTGTACTACGACGACACCGTCCTGCTGGTCAACCTCGCGGTCGTCGGCCTCGCGGGCCTGCTGACGGCGGGGCTGGCGGTCGTGGTCGGCCGGAGCGAGACGGACGCGAGTCGGACACGCGGCGTCACGAGCGGCGACTGACGAGGCGGATCGGTCCCGGACGGCGTCGCTCTCCCCCGATCTGTGTCGGTCGTCGGCCGACCGGAGACGACCAACCGAACGGTCACTCGCGACGCTCCGTGGGGGCCGATTCGTTCGTCTCCCACGGATTATAATCGAGATACGACGCCCGGATCGGAGAGAAAGCTTCAAACCCGATGTTCTCCATTGTCGTTCGTATGCGCAAGTTTACCACATCGCGTCGTGGCTACCTCGCGGCAGTCGGAACCAGTAGTCTCGTCGGTCTGGCAGGCTGTACGACCGGCGGTGGCGGCGGGACCGAGATCACGCCCGGAACCGCCCCCGGTTTCCCGCCGTTCGAGTTCAAGAACGACGACAACGAACTCGTCGGCTTCGACATCGACCTCCTCGAGGCGGTCGTGGGGGAGACCGACTACACCCTCGGGTCGTGGGAGGAACTGGAGTTCAGTTCGCTGATCCCTGGCCTCCAGAACGACCGCATCGACGTGATCGCGGCCGCGATGACGATCACCGAGGACCGCGACGAGACGATCGACTTCTCCGATCCGTACTACAACGCCGACCAGTCCATCCTCGTCGCCAGCGGCGGCGACTTCTCGCCGTCCTCGCTGGACGACCTCGAAGGCCGGCGCCTCGGCGCACAGGAGGGGACCACCGGCGAGTCGGTCATCCAGTCGGAACTGATCGAGAGCGGGCAGGTCTCCGAGTCGAACTACAACGCCTACGGGAGCTACGTCCTCGCCGTCGAGGACCTCATCAACGGCAACATCGACGCCATCGTCATCGACCAACCGGTCGCCCAGACGTTCGCCAGCCAGCGCGACGTGGACATCGCCTTCACCTACGAGACGGGCGAGCGCTACGGCTTCGGCGTCCGCACGGACGACGACGACCTGCAGGAAGCACTGAACAGCGGTCTCGCCACGGTACAGGACAACGGGACCTACGAGGAGATCCGCAACGAGTGGTTCAGTAGCGCCTGAGCCGATGGTCGCCGACTCGCTCGTCGCGCCGATGCTGGCAGGCAGCGGGAGTCCCGTCCCGCTCCAACTGAGTGACTGGGTCTTCGTCGCCGAGAACGCCGACTACCTGCTGGCTGGCACCGCGCTGACGATCCTGCTGTCGATCGTCTGTGTGCTCGTCGGCTTCCTCGTCGGCTTCCCCGGCGGCGCGGTGGCGGTGTACGGGGGGTCGGTGAGTCGCCGACTCGTCGAGAACGTGGGCGTCGTCCTGCGGGGGACGCCCATCGTCGTGATCTTCTTCTTCACGTACTTCGTCTTCGGGACGCCCGGTCTCGATCTCGGCTTCTTCGAGATCTCGCCGGAGTTCGTCGCGGCCGTCCTCGGTCTCGGTCTCAGGAGTGCAGCCTACCAGACCGAGATGTTCCGGGGCGCACTCCAGTCGGTCGACGACGGCCAACTGGAGGCCGCCCGGTCGCTCGGGATGGGCAAGTGGGAGTCGGTCGGCTACGTGGCCGTCCCGCAGGCGCTCCGGCGCTCTGTCCCCTCGTTCCAGAACGAGGCGACGATCGTCCTGAAGGACACCAGTGTCGTCTTCGCCATCGGTCTCTCCGAGTTGCTGACGCGGAGCTACGACCTGTTCACGCGGGAGACGACCGCGACGCTGGAAGTGATCCTGACGATCAGCGCGATCTACTTCGTGTTGACCTTCGTCACGAACCGCGGACTCGACTACGTGGAGTCCGTCTACCGGATTCCCGGCGGTGAGCGTGCATGACAGACGAACTTCTCCGCGTCGAGAGCGTGGACAAGAGCTACGGTGACGAACGGGTGTTGACCGACGTGAGCTTCGAGATGGATCGGGGGGACGTGACCGTCCTCATCGGGCCGTCCGGCAGTGGGAAGTCCACGATGCTCCGGTGTGTCAACCGACTGACCGAGATCGACGACGGGGCCATCTACCTCGACGGCGACTGCGTGACGGACGCCGACACGAACGTCAACGACCTCCGGCGGCAGGTCGGGATGGTGTTCCAGGACTTCAACCTGTTCTCACACCTCACGGCACTCGAAAACGTCTCCCTCGGCCCGCGCCGGGTGCTCGGGAAAGAGAAGGCCGAGGCCACGCAGTTGGCCCGCGAGCAGTTAGAACAGGTCGGACTCGGGAAGCAACTCGACTCGTACCCCGCCGAACTCTCCGGCGGCCAGCAACAGCGTGTCGGCATCGCGCGGGCGCTGGCGATGGACCCGAAACTGATGCTGTTCGACGAACCGACCAGCGCGCTGGACCCGGAACTGATCGGCGACGTGCTGGAGGTGATGCGCGACCTGGTCGACCAGGGGATGACGATGCTCGTCGTGACCCACGAGATGGGCTTCGCCCGCGAGGCGGCCGACGAACTCGTCTTCCTCGACGGCGGCAAGGTGGCGGAACGCGGACCGCCGGAACAGTTGTTCGAGAACCCACAGCACGACAGAACCGCGCAGTTCCTGCGCAGACTGACCGAACTCCATGGCTGACGATCCGACACCGGCCGGGAGTCCCGGCTTCGCCGAACGCTCCGCCCGGCGAGTCGACGGTGCCTCGGCCGGCGGGACACTGGCACTCCTCGCCGGCGTCGTCTTCTGGGGGTGGGTCCTCCTCCGGTGGACGAACGACTGGACCGGCGGTCTGCTGGTTCCGCCGGGGACACCCTTCGTCGCACCGAAAGTCGTGGAGTCGACGCTCCTCGGAGTTCCACTGCTCTCCGGTGCCGCCGAAATCGTCGCGCTGTCGGTGTCGTACCTGCCGCGACTCTCGACCGGCCTGTGGCTGACGGTCGTGTTGACCGTCGTGAGCATCCTGCTCGGGCTTCCCTTCGCCATCGCGCTGTCGGTCAGCCGGGTGTACGGGAACCTGACCAGTCACGTCTCGCTGGCGTACACGGAACTGTTCCGGGGGACGCCGCTGCTCGCGCAGTTGTTCGTCCTCTACTACGGGCTGAACCTCTCGGCGTTCGTGCCGGGGTTCGCGGAGGGTGTCTTCACTAACCGGGCGGTCTGGGTCGCCATCGTCGGGTTCACGCTGAACAGCGCGGCGTACCAGGCCGAGTACATCCGATCCGCGCTCCAGTCGGTCGAAGGCGGTCAGTTGACGGCCGGGCGAGCCATCGGTCTGCCGCGACTGGCCGCGATCCGGTACATCGTCCTCCCGCAGGGCCTCAGATACGCGATTCCGGGCTGGACGAACGAACTCATCTACCTGATCAAGTACTCCTCGTTGGCGGCGTTCATCACCGTGCCGGAACTGTTCAACCGGGCGAACGCCATCGCGTCCGGCAACTTCCGGTACCTCGGCGTCTTCACCGTGACGGCGCTGTTCTACCTGGGTCTCGTCATCACCGCCTCGCGGTTGATGAACCGCATCGAGGACCGGGTGGCGATCCCCGGTATCGGCCACAGCGACGGTCGGTGAGGGGCGACGGTCCCGGCGGTGGAGGCTAGAGGACGCCCGGCCACTTGGACCACGACCCTGATTCCTCGCGGGAGAGAACGGGAGCGACGAATTTCGCCGCCGCCGCCGTAGTCCCAACCGGTGAACGACGATGGCAACCGAACCACAGACCAGCGAACAGACGAGTGAGTACGTCGAGACCGAACGCCGCCTCGTCGAGGAGGTGTTCAACGAGGGGACCATCTCGGTGATCGACGAGATCCACACACCCGACTACGTGGGCCACTGGTTCCTGCCGCGTGGCGGCGAGGCGGGCATCCCCGAACTGAAGGAGTTCGTCGCCGGCATCCACGAGGGGTTCGACGACTTCCGGATGGACGAGGAGTTCGTCCTCGCCGACGGCGACATGGTGACACTCGGCTTCCGGACCAGTGGGACTCACGCCGGCGAGTTCATGGGCATCCCGGCCACCGACGAACGCGGCGAGTCGGTCGGGATCATGGTCCACCGGTACGAAGACGGTAAGATCGCAGAGGGTTGGGCGGTGTGGGACCAACTCGGCATGCTCCAGCGACTCGGTGTCGTCCCCGAGGAGTTCCACCTCTCGGACTTCCTCGAGACGGCACTGACCCTGACGAAACAGGACGTGCTCAAGCGCACCCGGAGAAAAGACCGAGGGTAGTGAACGAGTGCGTGCCACGCCCACACGGCACGCGTTTCCGTCCTCTGGCCGACAACGCTATCAGGTCAGCGGCCGCTACAGTACGCATGAACGCGATCCCCCGCTCACAGGAACCGCCCGATAGCCGCCAGCGTCCGCAGGACACCACCGACACGACGCCCCGGCACGCGAAGACGACGCTGTTCTGTCCGATCTGTGGCCACGAGAGCCCCGCAGACGGTGACTGGCTCCGGCGCGTCGGTCCGACGGTCGGCCGCGAGCAGACGCCCGTCAGCAACGGTGTCGTCGGACGTGGCGTCGCCCTCGTCTGCCCCGAGTGTGACACTGTGGTCACGGTCCGCCGGCGGTAGGTCGTTCCCCCTCTGGCGACCCCCGCCCACCTCCGCCTCGTGACGCAGACACACGGCTCGCCGGGCGTCGAGACCAGCTATCCGGTGCTTTTAAACGGCTGACCGACCGAGATTCTCCCAATGGCTTTTGAGGAGTTGCTGAACGACCCGGTGATTCAGAAGTACCTCCACGAGTTGGTCGGCCCGACGGGGATGCCCGTCGCGGCGGCACCCCCGGACGGCGAGGTGACGGACGAGGAACTCGCCGAGGAGTTGGGGCTGGAACTCAACGACGTGCGGCGTGCGCTGTTTATCCTCTACGAGAACGATCTCGCCACCTACCGCCGCGTGCGCGACGAGGACTCCGGCTGGCTGACCTATCTGTGGACCTTCGAGTACGACAACATCCCCGAGAATCTGGAAGAAGAGATGTACCGCCTGCTGGACGCACTGGAGGACAGACAGGAGTACGAGCGGACCCACGAGTTCTACCTCTGTGAGGTCGACTCCATCCGGTTCGAGTTCGGCGAGGCGATGGACTTCGGCTTCGAGTGTCCCGAGTGTGGCTCGCCGCTGGAGTCGATGGAGAACACCCGACTCGTGGACGCGATGGACGACCGCATCGCGGGACTCCGCGACGAACTCAACGTCGGCGTGACCGACTGATGGTCGTTCTCGCATCCAAGTGCTACGTCGAGGGCGACGCCCGCGACCGCGCACTCGACAGCCTGCGCTCCCAACTCGACGACGAACTCGGCGACCTCGACGTGACGTACACGGTCGGTGTCCGCGACGACGACTTCGTCTCGGTGACCATCTCGGGTGACGACGCGACCGTCGCCAGAAACGTCGTCCGCGAGTCGTGGGGCGAGGTGACGCCCCACTTCGAAGACGGCGAGACCTACGTCGGTACCCTCGAGTCGTGGGACGACGAGGGGTTCGTCCTCGACGCCGGCGAACCGATCCGCATCCCCGCCAGCGAGTTGGGACTCGGACAGGGGACCCCGAGCCAGATCCGCGACCGGTTCGGACTCGTCCAGCACCTCCCGCTCCGATTCGTCTACGGTGACACGCCCCGACTCGCCGACGAGACACGCGACCGACTCTACGACTGGACACGCGGCGACGGTCGCGTCAACGTCAACAGTGCGACCAGAAGCGAGGTGCGTGCGACGGTCAACCGGGCCGGTCACGCCCGCGACATCGTGACCGTCGAGCGACTCGGTCTGCTCGAACAGAGCATCGTCTGTGCCGAGGGGACGGACCCGCCGGGCTTGCTGTCGGCCATCGGGCAGTATCTCCCCGCCGAACTCAAGTGCGTCATCCCCTAAAGAGAGTCTACCCTGCATGAACAGACGCCTCCTCGCCGTCGCCGGACTGGTCTTCCTGATGCTCACGTCGGGCTGTCTCGGCTTCTTCGGTGCCTCGGACGTCCCCGACGAGCAGTTGAACGAACCGCCTGCGGAACCGTACGACTGGGACACCGACCGGGACGCCTACATCGTCGTCCACGAGAACACCACCTTCCAGGCCGTCTACCGGACGAACGAGTCCCGGATGGAACTGTTCCGCCGTGACGGCTTCGGCGGCCGGAACTCGATTCCGGTCTCCGCGCTCCGGGTCAGATACCCCAACGGGACCGTGCTCGAAGGGAGCGAGATCCGGACCCGTGGCGGGAACGTCACCTCCAGCAGAGACGAGGTGGTCGTCGAGCGACCGAACGACATCCCGAACGGGACCGTCTGGCAACTCGGTGTGACCTCCGAGAGCAGTCCGAAGCGGTTCGCGCTCCCGACGTTCGTGAAGGGCTCTTACGAGGTCGTGCTCCCACCGAACCGGCGGGTCGACTTCCCGATCTTCGGGACCGTCAGACCGCCGGGATCGGAGACGAGCATCGACGACCAGAGCCGGACCCACATCGTCTGGAGCGGCGAGAACGAGGTGTCTGCCGACAGCATCGCCGTGCAGTTCTACCTCCAACGTGACCTGACCATCTTCGCGGGCATCGCGCTCCTGTTGACGGTCGTCGGTGGCGGTGGCCTGCTGTACTACCGCCGGCAGATCCAGCAGTTGCGTGAACGCCGGGAGGAACTCGGACTCGACGTGGAGACCGGCGACGACGACCTCGACGACGGTCCGCCGCCGGGGATGGGCTGACTCGGCCGACTCACCTGCGTTCCTTCGATCTTTCAGTCCCCATCGAACGCGAGCAGTCCGGGGTAGTCCGCGATGATCCCGTCCACTCCTCGATCTGCGAGTAGCCGCGCCTCGTGCCACGTTCGAACTGTGTAGACGTTCACCTCACGACCTGCCTCGTGTGCGACTCTCACGAGGTTCCGACTCTGGCCCGACCGTCCAGCGTCCGTCTCGCGGGGGCAGTCGTGAATCGCGTCGAGAGGCGGATGAACCGCCTCGCAGTCGTACTCTCGAGCGATCGCCAGTCCGGCTTCCACGTCGGGACCGAACAGCGTCGCGAGTGGGATCGAGGCGTCGATCTCGCGGACGACCGCCAGGGCACCCTCGTAGAACGACGAGAACAGCAGGTCGTTGTCGTACTCGTCGGTGATCTCGATCACGCTGACGACGAACTCGTGCCACCTGTCTCTCGCCGCCGCCAACTCCGCGCCCGACAGTTTCTCGCCGAATCGCAGGTCGTCGGAGCCGGGATCTTTCAGTTCGACGTTGACGCCGACCGAGGGCGGGACCGCGTCCAGTACCTGCGCGAGGGTCGGGACTGTCTCGCCGCTTCCGAGGACTTCAGCGTCTCGCACGTCGGCCCACGGCGTCTCGTGGACGAGTCCGGATCGGTCGGTCAGGCCGCCATCACCGTGGCTGTCGTCGCGCTCCGAGAGTCCGTCGTCGTGGAAGACGACCACCTCGCCGTCGCTCGTCGGGCGCACGTCGACCTCGATCACGTCGGCACCCGCGTCTGCCGCGAACCGGGCCGCGCCGACGGTGTTCTCCGGGGCGACGCCGGCGAAGCCCCGGTGGGCGATCACCCTCGGTCGGTCGGTGTCGACAGTCTCCTCCGTCATGCTCGGAGCGACGACCGCCGGCGGTGTCAAGCCATCGTCCGCGCGCACTCGTGCCGACTGGCTTTTTACGCCCGACGGCCCTACGACGGGTATGCGCGTCGCCATCGTCACGGTCGGAGACGAACTGCTCGCCGGGGACACGGTGAACACCAACGCCGCGTGGCTCTGTACCGAACTCACCGAGCGCGGCGTCTCGGTCGAGCGCGTGACGACCCTCCCGGACCGCGTGGCCGACATCGCGCGAGTCGTCAACGAGTACCACGCGGAGTACGACGCCGTGATCGTCACCGGCGGTCTCGGCCCGACGCACGACGACCTGACGATGGAGGGGGTGGCGGCCGCCTTCGGTCGGGAGGTCGAGGAGAGCGAGGCGGCGCTGGCGTGGCTGACCGAGCAAGGGGGCTACGCGGCCGGCGACCTCGCCGAGGGGACGACCCACCTCCCGGCCGGCGCGCGGATGCTCCCGAACGACGAGGGTGTCGCCCCCGGCGCAGTCGTCGAGTCGGTGTACGTCCTGCCGGGCGTCCCGGCGGAGATGAAGGCGATGTTCGCGCGCGTCGCCGACGAGTTCGCGGGCGAGCCGACCTACTCGGAGACGGTGGCGACCCCGGAACCGGAGAGCACTCTGCTGGATCGCATCGCCGGGGTACAGGAGGCCTTCGACGTGACCGTGGGGAGTTATCCGGGCGAGCACGTCCGACTGAAGGTGACGGCGACCGATCCGGAGACGGCGCGGTCGGCCGCAGACTGGTTGTCGGAACGAGTTGAAGTGCTCGAAGAGTGAGGTGAATCGAGTGTTCTCGTTCGGGTCGTGACTGCTGTCGAGTACGTCGTAGAGAAATCGGTTGGATACAACTCGGTCGAGACGGTCGCAGACAACTCGGTCGAGACGGTCGCAGACAACTCGGTCGAGACGGTCGCAGACAACTCGGTCGAGACGGTCGCAGACAACGAGGGGTGAAAGCCCCCGGTGTCTCGATGGTCCGCGACTCGTTGCGCGCTTCCCTCACGAGAGCGCGTCGCGTTGCTCCGCGCTCTCGTTCAGTCCAGTGTTGTCGGGCGACCCGAGAGTCGCCCGACTGCTGGCGAGAGCTTCGCTCTCGCTCTGCTTACGTCGTCGGGGACCAGTCGAGACGCCGGCCCCTTTCAGTCCCACCCGAGATGTGCGACCCATCGTGTCGCTACTGGTGGCCACCCGGCGTGGCATCTATCGATCTGGAACCCGGCAGTCGCAGTAGTCCCCACTCCTCCCCGACTGCTGGCGACTCGGACTGCGAGCAGGCCCTCGCTGTCGCTCGGACACTGCTCAGTTCCGGTCGCCACCAGCTCGCGTCCTGACTGGGTTCCCGGCTGTCGTCGTGTGATCGGGTGGCGAGTGTGGCGTGCGCTTTCACCGAAAAACCGGCGCGTGCGAGGAACGCGCGCGAGGGAGGCTGGCGCGTTTATGCGCCAGCCGAGGTTGGGGAGGACCGAGGTGCGGTGGCGGAGCTGTTGCGGTTGCGGTGCGGGTGCGGTGCTGTGGCGGTCGCGGATACGGTCGAATATTCCGTTTGCACCGGATCGAGTAGCAGTGCTGTCGCGGTCTACTGTGCTGTTGAGGTCGCGGTTCGCGGTGCTGGTGCGGCCGAGAGTACAGTCGAAGTCACAACCACCACCCACTCAGAGAACACGCACGCCGAACACCCCAGCACGAACACCACGAAAATCGCCGACCGGAACAACCGAATCGACCGCTACCGAAACCTACTCCTTCGATTCGGGCGCTTTCCCCGCGACCAGCGACTCGTCGGCGTACTCCTCGCGCAGGTCCTTCTTCGAGAACTTCCCGGTCGCCGTCTTCGGGATCTCCTCGATGAAGAGCACGTCGTCCGGTGCCCACCACTTCGGGAACTCGTCTTTCACCATCGCCAGTAACTCATCCGTCAGCACATCCTGATCCACACCCTGCTTCGGGACGACGAACGCGACCGGTCGCTCCTGCCAGCGCTCGTGGGGCACACCGACCACGGTGGCCTCCGACACGTCGTCGTGGGCCATCAGCGCGTTCTCCAACTCGACCGAGGAGATCCACTCCCCACCCGACTTGATCACGTCCTTCGCGCGATCCACGATCTGGATGTACCCCTCCGGATCGACCGTCACCACGTCACCGGTCTTGAGCCAACCCTCCTCGAAGTCCTCCTCGTTCGCCTCCGGGCGCTGGAAGTAGTCGGTCGTGACCCACGGGCCGCGCACCCACAGTTCGCCGAACGCCTCGCCGTCCCACTCGATCTCGGAGCCGTCCTCGCCGACCACTGTGAACTCCAGGCCGGGCACGAACAGGCCCTGTTTCGCGCGCTTGGCGTACTGCTCCTCGGCCGGGAGGTCCTCCATGCCCGGTTTGAGATGCGAGACGGTCCCGATGGGCGACATCTCGGTCATCCCCCACGCGTGGAGCACGTCAACGTCGTACTCCTCGTCGAACCGCCGGATGACCGACTGCGGGGCGGCAGAGCCACCGATCACGATGCGCTCCAGCGAGGAGATGTCCGCGTCGTTCTCCTCCAGATACTCCAGCAGGCCCAGCCAGACGGTCGGGACGCCCGCCGTGAGCGTGACGCCCTCCTCCTCGATCAGTGTGGCGAGGTCGGCCGGGTCCGGCGCGGGACCGGGGTAGACGTGCTTTGCGCCCGCCGCCGTCGTGGAGAAGGGCATCCCCCACGCGTTGACGTGGAACATCGGCACCACCGGCATCAGCACGTCGTCCGCGCCGATGTCCAGCCCGGCCTGGGGCAGTGTCGCCATCGTGTGCGCCCAGAGCATCTGCTGGGTGTACTCGACGCCCTTCGGCGCGCCGGTCGTCCCCGAGGTGTAACACATCCCGGCGGGCGCGTCTTCCGACACGTCGGGCCAGTCGTACTCTGTCGACTCGTCGGCGATGAACGACTCGTAGTCCGTCAGGGGTTCGAGTGGTGACTCGTCGGGGAGCACCGACTCGTCGCCCATCAGCACGAACTGCTCGACGCTCTCGAAGGCTTCTTCGCCGCCCTCCGCCGCGACCGCCGAGGCCAGTTTCTCGGCGAGCGAGGGGTCGACGAAGACGACCACGTCCTCGGCGTCCGAGACGATGTGCTGGATGTGGTGGTCCGGCAGGAGTGGGTTGATCGTGTGCAGTTGCGCGCCGATGCTCGGGATGCCGAAGTACGTCTCGAAGTGACGGTGGTGGTTCCAGCAGAAGGTCGCCACCCGGTCACCGGCCTCGACGCCGGCACCGTCGAGTGCGCCCGCCAACTGGGCGACACGGTCGCCGTACTCGGCGTAGTCGTAGCGCGTGATGCCCTCGTGAGTGCGAGAGACGATCTCCCGGTCCGAGAAGAGTTTCTCCGCTCGCCACAGGAACGGTCGCAGGGTCTGGTCGGTAGCGCCTACCATGACAGAGACGAACGACCCATCGCTAATGGTTCTTGCTGATACTTCCGCGAGAAGGCGGTGATGCTGGCCGGTTCGCCCGCAGTCGCGTCGGTCGATACCACGAGCGAGTCGAGCGAGTCGGGTCTCTCAGGCCATCGGCTGGCCCTCGGAGGGACCCTCCTCGGTCGTGCCGAGTCCCTCGTCGCCCTCGTCGCCGCCCTCACCACGGATGGCCAGCGCGAACGCGCCCAGTCCGAGGAGGAGAACGACGAAGCTGACGATGCCGCCGAGACCGTAGGGGATCGCCGACAGAATCGCCACGACGGCGAGTCCGAGCACCAGCGCGCCCCAGCGGTTCTCGCGCTCTGCGAGTCGGAGCAGGTACGTCCCGACGACGTACGCGCCGAAGACGCTCCCGATCCACAGCACGATGGCGAACAGGAGCACGCCGACCAGCGACAGCGGGATGCCGACGATGGTCAGCGCGATCAACACCAGCAGCAGGGGGACGCCGACGAACGTCAGCAGGCCCGCCCCGCCACTGCGGAGTGTCTTGGTCGTCCCGAGGCTGGTCACGCGACCCGCGAAGGCCGGGGCGACCAGCAGGAGGACCGCACCGAGCGCGAGGTTCACGAGGAAGCCGTACGCTTGGCCGACCCACCACGGGATGACGGGGGCCTCGAAGCCGCCGAACTCGGTGCCGACGGTCAGGTCGGGGTTCCGGACGACCTGTCCGGCGACCTGCGAGCCGTCTTGGCGGTCGAAGGTCCCCGCGTCGTACTCTAAGCCGCCGGAGAGGACCGCAGTCGACCCGAGCGTCAGGGTCTCGGCACCGACAGTCGTGTCGCCGGTGACCGCGCCGTCGAGTCGCACGTCGCCGGCACCGCCTTCGAGGGTGCCGCCGACAGAGCCAGCCTCACGGAGCAGGAAGCTCCCGCCCGCGAAGGTCACGTCGCCGCCGACCGCGCCGGCCACGACGATGGAACCGCCGGTCAGCTCGGCGTTGCCGGTGACGGTGCCGGTCTCCTCGACGACGACCGAGCCACCGACGGCTTGGAGGTCGCCTTCGACGGTTCCGTGGATCACCACGCTGCCGGCGACGACCTCCAGGCCGCCGATTATGGTTTCGTCCGGACCGACGACGACGGTGCCGCCGGTCTGGCTCGTCTGTGCAATCGCGACTGTCGGGCCTGCCCCGAGGAGGACGAGGAGGGCGACCGACAGCGCGAGTAGTTGCCGCAGTCCGAATGATTGCATGATCGTTCAGGCGAGGGGTGTCCTCGTCGGTCGAGAGTACGACGGACGAGGAGATAAAGCGAGATTGCCACTTTCACCCGGTGAGAACCGTAAATCGGTGGACTGAGTCCGATCTCTGCATCGATTTCGGTCTCGCGCTACTCGACCGCCCGGCTACGACCGGCGGTCATTCCACCGCCCGGATGCGGCCGGCGATCACTCCACTGCCCGAATCCGACCGGCAGTCACGTCCAGTGGTTCGGCGTAGTGGAGTCGCGGGTCGCCAGCCGGCTGGTCGAACGACGACGCGGCGAAGAGCGTGTTCGACCGGATCTCGGCCTCGGCGGGGCGGAGCGTCCACGGGTCGTGGTCGATGTCGCCCCGGTAGAGGCGATTGCCCTGCGTGTAGAACCGGTAGTTCTCGACGAGGAACGCCTCCAGCGAGCCGGGGTCGGGCTCGAAGGCGTCGCCCGCCGGGCGGTACGTCGCGTCGAACCGGGCCGGTGGAACGCCTCGGTGGTCGCGTCGGCTGGTGAACGTGATCGCCTCCTCGGGGCCGCTCTCGGGGTCACCGGGCCACGCGCCGCGCCGGACCTGCATCTCGGCGCGGTAGTAGGGAAGTCGGAACAGGCTCCGGGCGACCCGGACGCCGATCCGGTCGTCGGCGTCGAGGTTGTAGAAGTAGACGCCCTTCGCGCCGTCGTGTTCGACGTAGGTCCGGAGGTTCAGTTCGGGGAACGTCAGCCCGACCGGCGAGCCACGCGGGCGGATGTCCTCCATGACGAACGGGACGACGCCGAGCCACGCCTGCCCGTCGTAGGTCGCCACGTCGAGTTGCTCGGGGAGCGTCGGTGCTATCGTCGCCGGGTCGACCGGCCAGTGGGCGAACAAACCGTCTCGCCAGCGCATCTCCAGCAACCGAGGTCCGTCCATATCCGTGGTTGGGTTTGCGGGTACTTTCGACTGACGGCTTGGAGGTTTGTGAATGTGTGAAGACTATCGTTTTGTATTCGTGAATCGGTGATGTTGGCGACTCGGGAGGACATCCCTCGTCAGATGGTGTCTCGGTCGGGGGAGTCGTGGACGACGAGCGGTGAAAGCCCTCGATCGCTCGACCCGCCGCGTCTGGCGAGAGCGAAGCTCTCGCTGAGTCTCGTTCGCTTCGCTCACGAGACACTCGGTGCGCGCCTCAGTCGGTCGAGCCAGCAAGCTGGCTCTCCCTCCCTGCGGTGCTGACGGGCGAGCCACGCCTCCTCGCCCGTCTGCTGGCGAGACCTCCGGTCTCGCTCTGTCACCGGCGCGGCGCGCCGGTTTCCAGCGGGACCTCCGGTCCCGCCCGGCTTACGTCGCCCGGGAGGGGTCGAGCGGTCGGCCCCTTTCAGTCCCGCCCGAAGTTTGCGAAAGCGCACGCACCACCCGGAGGACCAGTCGGATCAGCGTGTGCACCTACCTGAAACCGTCGGCGCGACACAGAGGTCGCGCCCGCCCGTCTGACTGGTGGGTACGACGTGAATCGGGGTTTCAGTTCGGTGTCGCGGTGCGGTTGGCGCGCGAGAAACGCGCGAGGGAGGGGTCGCGGGCGGTGCGGAGAGCGACCCCGAGGTTGGGGAGGACCGAGGTGCGGTGCTGTGTCGTCGCGGTCGCGGTTCCGTTTGTAGGTGCGCTAGACCGAGTAGTGTTGCTGTTGCGGGTGCGTTGAGGTGCTGTGCTGTCGCGGTGCGGTTGCGGTTCCGCTGGTAGCCGCGCTAGCACGAGTAGCGGTGTTGTCGTGGTTTGCGGTCGCGGTTGCTGGTGTTGTCGCTGTCGCGGATTCGGTCGCTGTCGCAGTCACAGTCGCCTCAGCGAATCATCGCCAATCCCCACAGTCACAGCTCCAGAAGTCCGAAGCCACATCCACGACCGAGACACACCAACCAACTCGAAAAACCCGGAAACGCCGAAGCCCCGACCTTACTCTTCGTCGCCGTCCTCGACCGACCCAGCACCGGCGTCCTCTGCACCGATCAGCGCGTCCACGTCCGTGTGGTCGAACAGCAGGTCACGCATGATCTCCACGGTGCGCTCGTCGCGGGTCCGGCCGCCGCGCACGAGGTCCTCGGCGCGTTCGATTGCCGAGAGCGTGTCCGAGTTGACCAGCAGGACCGGGATGCCCTTCTGTTCGGCCTTGCCGATCACGGCCCCCGGCGGGCGGTGCCCCCCGGTCAGGATCAGACACTTCACGCCCGGGGCTTCGAGCGCGGCGGTGTGGATCTCCGAGCGGTCACCGCCGGTGATGACCGCCGCGTCCTTCGTCCGCCGGAAGTAGCGTAGCGCCTCGTCGCCGCCCATCGCGCCGACGAGGAACCGCTCCACGAAGGCGTCGGTGGGCGCGTCGGTGACGACCTCCGCGCCGAGTTCGCTGGCGAGGCCCTCGACGGTGATGCCGGCGAGTTCCTGCACGCGCGGGAGGACGCCCAGCACGGGCACACCCTGACGTTCGAGGAACGGCACCACGTCGGTCTCCAGTTCGTCGTAGTTCGTGTCCGCGACGCGGTTGAACAGCACACCCGCGAGGCGGTCGCCGATGTCGTCCGCCGCGGCCAGTACCTCGTCGACGTCGCCGGGTTGGCTGTAGTCGGCGACGAGGACCACCTGCGCGTCCAGCAACTCGGCGACCTGCGGGTCGGTCAGGCCGACGATGCCGCCGGTCGAGAGTTTGCCGCCGCCCTCCACGAGCATCAGGTCGCGGTCCACGGCCAGATCGTCGAAGTTCGACTTCACCTGCTCGCGGAGTTCGTCGGTCTGCTCGCGGCCCCGGATGGCCCCCTCGACGAACGTCGGCGAGTAGACGATGGGCTCCATCTGGTGCATCTCCGCGTCGGTCTCGAACAGTTCGCGGGCGAGCATCGGGTCCTGATCGAGCGTCTTGCCGACGTTCGACTGGAGCCGAGTGCCCTTCGGCTTCATGTAGCCGACCGACTGGCCGCGTTCTTTCGCCAGCAGTCCGAGCGCGAGCGTGACTGCCGTCTTGCCGGTGCTTTCGTGGGTCGAGGTGACGAGTAACGTGTTCATAGCTGGTCTGGGTCGACGGTGAGTCGCACGTCCACGGCCTGCACGCCGTCGGGCGTGGCGACGAGTGGGTTGATGTCCAGTTCGAGGATGGCGGGGAAGTCGGTCACGAGCTGTGACAGCCGCTGGATCGTCTCCACGACGGCCGGCACGTCGGCGGGGTCACGACCGCGCGCCCCCCGCAGGAGCGGCGCGGAATCGATCTCTTCTGTCATCTCTTTCGCCTCGGACTCCGCGACCGGAGCCACCCGGAAGGTCGTGTCCTCCAAGATCTCGACGAAGATGCCGCCGAGACCGAAGAGGAGCAGCGGCCCGAACTGCGGGTCGCGGTTCATGCCGACGATGGTCTCGACGCCGCTGTCGAGGTCCACCATCTCCTGGACCTGCACGCCGATGATCTCGGCGTCCGGCTGGTAGTTGCGGGCGCGAGTGATGAGGTCCTCGTAGGCGTCGTACACGTCGTCGTCGGAGACGCCGACCTTCACGCCGCCGATGTCGGACTTGTGGAGGATGTCCGGGCTGACGATTTTCATCACCACGTCGCCCTCGATGTCGGCCGCGATCGCCTCGGCGTCGGTCGCCGAGTCGACGATCTCGCCGTGGGGCGTCGGGATGCCGTAGGCGTCGAGTAAGTCCATCGCCTCCACGCCGAGGCGGTTGTCGCCTCTGCCCTTCACGGCCGAGAGTATCTCGTGGGCCGCCTCCCGGTCCACGTCGAACTCGGTCGGTTCGTCGTACTCGCGGGCGGAGATGTCGGCGTACTCCGACAGCGCGTCGAGGCTGTCGACGGCGCGGGCCGGGTCGAAGTAGTTCGGGATGCCCGCGTCCTTCAGCACCTCGGCGGCCGGTTCGACGCGCTGACCTCCCATGAAGCAGGCCGCGACCGGCTTGTCGAACTCCTCGGAGAGTTCGACCGTGTCCCGTGCGAGTTGGGCGTAGTCGAGCACGGCGGTCGGTGCCGAGAGGACGACCGCACAGCCGACGTTCTCGTCGTCGAGTGCGATCTCCAGTGCGTTCCGGAACCGATCGTTGCCGGCGTCGCCGACCACGTCGACCGGGTTGTAGATGTTCCCTTCTGCCGGCAGGTTCTCGGAGAACGTGTCCAGCGTCTCGTCAGAGAACGAGGCCATCGACAGCCCCGAGTCGCCGACCGCGTCGGTCGCCATCACGCCGGGGCCGCCGGCGTTCGTGATGATCGCCACGTCGTCTTGTTCCGGGAGCGGTTGGCTCCCGAGCATCTGTGCCGAGTCGAACAACTCCTGTACCGACTCGGCCCGGATGACGCCCGCCTGCTCTAATCCCGTCTCGTAGGCCTCGTCGGACCCGGCGATGGTGCCGGTGTGACTGGAGGCGGCCTGCGCACCGGCGTCGGTCCGGCCGGACTTCACGAGGACGATCGGCGTGTCCTGTGTCACCTCGCGCGCGGCGTCGATGAACTCGCGGCCCTCCTCGATCCCTTCGAGGTAGCCGATCACCACGTCCGTCTCGGGGTCGTCACCCCACTCCCGGACGAAGTCGGCCTCGTCGAGGACGGCCTTGTTGCCCAGCGACACCACGTCGCGGAAGCCGATGTCCTGGTCGTTGGCCCAGTCGAGGACGGCCGTGATGAACGCCCCGGACTGGGACATGAAGGACATCCCGCCGGGTTGGGCGTTCTCGGGGCCGAACGTCGCGTTCATGTCGACACCGGTCGACATGATCCCGAGGCTGTTCGGCCCGACGAGGTTCAGGTCGTACTGTTCGGCTACCTCGCGCAGTTCGCGTTCGCGTGCGGCCCCCTCACTGCCGGTCTCGCCGAAGCCGGCCGTGATGACGACCACGTTCCGGACGCCCGACTCGCCGGCCTGTCGTACGGCTTCCACCGCGATCTTGGGTGGGACGACGACGACCGCGAGGTCCGCGTCTGCCGCGCCGATGTCGGACACACACGGGATGCCCAACACCTCGTCGTAGTTCGGATTGACGGGGACCACCGTCCCGTCGAAGTCCGCGACGAGGTTATCCATGATGGCGCGGCCTACGGAGCCTTCGCGCTCGGTCGCGCCGACGACGGCCACTGTCTCGGGCGCGAACAACTCGGATAACTCTCCCATCGCGCAGGGGTACACGGACTGCGCGCATAAAACCGACTGTGTGTGGTTCCTCACGGGTCGTGGCACCGTCTCACCCGATTCTCGACACGTGTCCACTCGACGGTTCGACCGCTGTCGGACTCCCCGACCGGCCCACCCGACAGCGTGTCCGACTCGGCAACTGGCTCTCGATCACGGGACACCAAGTTAGAAGGCGACGGACCACGGCGGTCGGAGTATGTTGGACGAACTGCTCGGCCGGGCCGAACTCAAGGACCGGATCGAGGAGTTAGAAGAGGAGAAGGAGCACCTCCGGCGGCGCGCCGAGGCCGAGGAGGAGCGGCGCTCGGAGGCCGCCGCGAAACGACAGGCGGCCGAGGAGCGCGTCAACCGCCTCGAAGACCGGATCACCGAACTGGAAGACCGCGTGGAACGCGCCGGCGGCGACGAGAGAGCCGTCGACTTCCGGGGCGTCGAACGCCTGTCGGGCCGCCGGCTGGACGAGGTACTCGCCAGACTCGGCTCGGTCGAGACCGACGCGGAGGGCGCGCTGACCGCGATGGTCGACGACGACGCGGTGCCGGAGACGGTGGGCGAGGCGTTCGGCGACCACACCGCACTGGTCCGGCGGGCGAGTCCCTGTCTCGTCGTCGCGGACGACGCCGGTCTCGTCAGTGCCGCACTCGCACCGCCGGTCGAACCCGACCCCTTCACCGAGTGGAGCGACGGCTTCGAACTCAGAGACGAGTGGCTCCGGCCGACCGGCGCGTTCGGCTTCGCGGTCGTCCGGTCCGACCTGTTCGCCTACGGGAGCTACGAGGGCCGGGACCTGGTCGACAGCGAGGGGTTCACCTCCGAGGTGAAAGAACAGCACTCGAAGGGGGGCTTCTCCCAACAGCGGTTCGAGCGCCTGCGCGACGAACAGATCGACGAACACCTCGACGAGTGCGAGGCGCGACTGGACGCCCGCGACCCCGACCGCCTGTTCGTCGTCGGCGAGCGCACCGTCCTCGGCCGGTTTCGGGAGCGGGCCGACGTGACCGCGACGGTGGACGCGACCGGCGACCCCGACGACGCGCTGGCGTCCGCCTTCCGCGACTTCTGGACGGCGCAGTTGTACCGGATCTGAGAAGTAGCCGTCGGCGAGGCGACGGTCGCGGTTACCAGGATACTACACGCCGCAGGACGCTTTTGGTGTCGGCCGTGCTACAGGCGGTATGACACTCGCGCCGGAGCACGCGTGGCGACTGGAGTTGGGCGGCGTCAACGCGTACCTCGTGGACGACGGGGAAGTGACCCTGATCGACGCGGGGATGCCGTGGCACACCGAGCAGGTGCGACAGTACCTCGCCGACGGCGGCTACGACGCCGGCGACGTGGACCGCGTTCTCCTGACGCACTTCGATCTGGACCACGTCGGCACCCTCGCCGAACTGGGGCTGGACTGCAAGGTGTACGCTCGCCAGCCGGACGCCGGGATGCTCGCCGGGACGGTCTCCCCGCCGGCGACGAACCACAAGGGCCTGCTCCAGCGCGTGACCCTGCCACTGCTGACGCGCCCGGACCTCCCGATCACCGCGATCAAGGACGGCGAGGAGGTCGCCGGGTTCCGGGCGTACGCCACGCCGGGACACACGCCCGGTCACACCGCCTGGGTCCACCACGAGTTCGGTCTCGGATTCGTCGGCGACACGGTGCGGGAGTCCGGCGGCGACCTCGCACCCTCGCCGTGGGCCATCTGCTACGACGCCGCCGAGAACCGCGAGAGCATCCGCGACGTCGCCGACCGCGTCGCCGACTGCGAGGTGGTGGCGATGGGCCACGGCGACCCGATCCGGACCCACGGCGGCGCGCAGTTCGCGGCGCTGGCCGACGATCTGTGAGCGCCCTCGCGTCGTCTACTCCGCCTCCCGACCGTGCGACCTGACAGCACACACGGCTTTTTGACCGATCACGCCGTAGAACTCTCCATGACTCCGACACGACGACGCCTCCTCGCCACCACAGGTGCCCTCGGTGCCGCCGCCCTCGCGGGCTGTACCGACGGACTGAGTGAGAGCCAGCAGGAGGTCACGACCGTCTCGGCCGGCGGCGCAGAGCGGTTCGAGGCCATCAACCGGAACGGCCGACTGGACGTCCAGGCGTGGAACCGGCCCCGCGTCGAACTCGACGTGACCAAGCGTCGGTTCCCCGGCAGTGCGCCCTTCGAGGCGGTGTCTGTCGAGACCAGCGTCTCGGACGGGACGCTCCGCATCGAGTCCCGCTACGACACGAACCCGACGAACGCCGGGATCCTCGTCGACCTCGTCGTCAAGGTCCCCTCGACACTGCTCGCCGAACGTGTCGAGACGGCCAACGGCGAGGCCATCCTGCGCGGGAGCCCCGGCAACCCGGTCGTGCGGTCGGACAACGGCCGCGCGGTCGCGCGCAACGTCGGTGGCTACGTCACCCTGGAGACCAGCAACGGCGCGATCGAGTCCACCGGCTGTGACGGTATCGACGGCGCGCGGACCTCGAACGGCTCTATCGACGTGGAGGTGTTGGCGCTCCGACAGGACGCCGACCTGCAGGTCAGCAACGGCCGCGTCACGATCCGCGCGTCGGACGACCTGGACGCCGAGGTGTTGCTGGAGACGAACAACGGCACCATCGACACCAGCGGCGTAGACCTCCGGAACGTCTCGACCTCGCGGAACAGAGTCGAAGGCCGACTGGGGAACGGCGGGTTCCAACTCTACGCCCGGAGCACGAACGGCGCGGTCGAACTCAGGGGGATCGACGGGAGCCTCGGTCTGGAGTGAGCGCTCGGTCGAGGCGGCCGACGGTGCGGCCGTCGGTCAGGGAACGTAGCGGACGCTGACGACGCCGTCGTCCGATCGAACCTCGACGCGGTTCACGCCGAGTCTCGCGGCCCGCGAGCGCAGACCGTCCTCGTCGTCCAGCACGTCCGCGACGGCCTGCTCCACGCCGTCCTCGGGGACCGTGATGACGTGGAGTTCGCCCGCGCCGGCGCGTTCCTGTCTCGTCAGTTCACCGACCGCCTGGCCGCTCGCGATCTCCCGTTCCTGCTGGGTCGGCGCGAGGTCGCTGTCCTCGACGCCGATCGCCCACTGCTCGTCGAGGTCGCCGACCTCCCACGAGACGCCCATCGGCGGGACCGGAGTGAGCGTCCCCGTGATCGCCTCGGCGGCCGCGAGTCCGGGGTTCTCGGCGAGCGTGTGAACCTGTCCGTCGTGGACGTCGGTCAGCACGGCCGACTCGTCGTCGGCGTGCGTGACGAGGAAGGTGCCCGTCTTCGCGTCCTGTGACGCCGTGTCGGGCGTCGCCCCACTGTCCTGGTCGTCGGTCATGCACGGGGATAGAACGCTGTGGCTTTTCCGGGTTTCGTCACGAGTCGAGCGAACGGTGTGGAGTGAGTGGTCTCCCCTGCGGGGTGCCCGCCGGGATCAGTCCAGCAACTGCTGAGCGATGGTGTTCCGCAGCACCTCGCTGGTCCCCTCGTAGATCTCGTTCAGTTTCGCGTCGCGGTAGAACCGCTCGACCGGGAAGTCCTTCGTGTAGCCGTAGCCGCCGTGGACCTGGATCGCCTCGTTGGCGACCTCACGCGACACTTCCGAGGCGTGGAGCTTCGCCTGTGCGGCCTCCTTGATGAACGACTCGCCGCGAATCTTCTTGTCGGCCGCCTTGTGCATCAGCAGTTTCGCACACTGGACTTTCGTGTCCATGTCGGCGAGTTTGTGCTGGATGGCCTGGAAGTCCGAGATGGGCTGGTCGAACTGCTCGCGGTCCTGTGCGTAGTCGAGGGCCTCCTCCAGTGCGGCGCGTGCGAGACCGACCCCGCGTGCCGCGATGGTGATGCGCCCGCCGTTGAGCGTCTTCAGCGCGTGGACGAAGCCGTCCCCCTCCTCGCCGAGCAGGCGGTCTTCTGGGATGCGCATCGCGTCGAACCGGAGTTCGGCGGTCGGACAGCCCTTGTCGCCGAGTTTGTCCTCCGTGCCCTCCACGACGAAGCCGTCGTCCTCCTCGGGGCGGACGACGAACGAGGAGATGCCTTTTCGGCCGGCGTCCGGGTCGGTCTTGGCGAAGACGGTGACGGTGTCGGCGACCGACCCGTTCGAGATCCAGAGTTTCCCGCCGTCGATCACGTACTCGTCGCCGTCTCGCTCGGCGGTGGTGGTCATCGCCGGCACGTCGCTGCCGGCTTGCGGTTCCGAGAGCGCGAACGCGCCGATGTCGTCGCCGCGGTTCAGGGGCGTGAGGTACGCCTGTTTCTGGCCTTCGTCACCGAACGCGTAGAGCATGTTGCCCGCGAGACTGGTGTGGGCCGCGACGACCGTGCCGAGACCGCCGGAGGCGCGCGAGATCTCCTCGAGGCCGATGGCGTAGGAGTGGTAGTCGAGGCCCGCGCCGCCGTACTCCTCGGGGAACGGCATCCCCATCAGGCCGAGTTCGCCCATCTCGGCCACGAGGTCGGCCGGGAACTCGTCGGTCTCGTCGATCTCGGCCGCGCGAGGCGCGATCTCCTCGTCGGCGAACTCCGCGACCATGTCGCGGATCTGCTTCTGCTCGGGAGAGAGACTGAAGTCCATACCGGAATCTGTGACCGTCGATGCTTTAGGTTTTCCACATCGCCACCGACGGGACCGCCACCCCGGCCTCGATCCGTGATCGACAGTTGTCACGTTCGGGCGAGTCGGCCGTTATCGACCCCGACAAAAGCGTCCGTCGGGCACGACACTTTTTATGCCCCCCTTCATAGGACGGTACAGTTGAATGTCTCGACACGCCGACGACCCCCTTCCCGACCACCCGGATCTCGGGTGGTGCCACGAGGCAGTGCAGGGTGTCTCACGAACGTTCGCGCTCACCGTCGACGTGCTGGAGGAACCGATGTCGTCGTACATCTGCGTCGGCTACCTCCTCTGTCGCGTCGCCGACACGGTGGAGGACGCCGACCACATCTCTCCCGACGAGCAGGCCCGCCTCCTCCGCAGTTACGACGCCGCACTGGACCCCGAAGACGACACCGACATCGACGCCTTCGCCGAGGCCGTCGAGCCACATCTCCCGCCGGAAGCGGAGCGAAACGACGACTGGCGGGTCGTCGCCGAGGCGGACCGCGTCGTCGGCGTCTTCGAGGCACTCCCCGAGGACGTGCGCGAGGCGGTCACCCCGCCCGCGCGTGAACTCGTGCAGGGGATGGCGATGTTCGTCGAACGCTACGCCGACGACGGCGGCCTCCGCATCCAGAGCCGCGAGGAACTGGAGGAGTACTGCTACTACGCCGCCGGCACGGTCGGCAACCTCATCACGAACCTCGTCACGCGCGGCGACGTCGGCGGCGAACGCGCGCGCCGCCTCTACGACACCGCCGAGGAGTTCGGGCTGTTGCTTCAACTGGTCAACATCTCGAAGGACGTGTACGACGACTACACCGAGGAGAACAACGTCTACCTCCCCGCCGTCTGGCTCGAATCCGAGGGCGTCCCGCAGGAGGAGGTCGTCGACCCGCGCCACGAGCACGGTGCCTCGTCGGTCGTCCGGCGGACCGCAGAGCACGCCAAGTCGTTCGTCGACGACGCCCAGACCTACCTCGAACTGGTGCCGACTCACGACGGGAACACGCTCGCGGCGTGGGCCATCCCGTACCTGCTGGCGGTCGGCACGCTCCGTGAACTGCTCTCCCGGCCAGAGGACGCCCTGCGCGAGGGCGACGTGAAGATCTCCCGCCAGGAGGTGTTCGCGGTCGTCTCGGCGATGTCGGACACCGACGACCGGTCGATGCTCGGGGAACTACGCGGGATCATCTCGCGGAAGCCGTACCATCGGGTCGCGACCAGCGCGGACTGAACGGGCCGGGTCGAGACACGCCGCGTCGGGGACGTCCCGCACGCCGACGACCGAAAGCTTGGGGTTTTCGCAGGCCAAGGAACTGTCGTGAGCGACATCGACGCCGACTACGAGGAGACGGACGGCGAGCGCCTGCTGACCTTCCGGCGTGACGGCCGGACCGCGACGGTCGCACAGAACAGCGAGGGGTACGCGATGCTGAAGGTGCGGGACGCAGGCGGCGACGAACTGGAACGCTACTACGGCTTCGACATGGCACTGGACCACGCCGCCGAACTGCTGGGCGTGGCTGTTCACGATCTCCCGGTGCCCGAGGACGCCAGCGACATGGGGATGTAGGTCACCGGCGTCGGCTGTCGGGTTCGATGTTCAGTTCTCGGCTGACTCGCCCGATCCCGGTGTGGAGCCGACTCGCCCAGCAAGCCAGTTACCGACCCGCCCGGCTACCGATCCGACGAGCCAGAACACGACGAGCAGGCCGCTCGCGGTGAACAGCGAGACACCGACGCCGACCGCGACTGCCCCGACAGACTCGCCGACCGCGTCGGTCACGACCGGATGTGCCGACCAGTCGCCGTAGACGAACAGGCTCTGCCAGCCTGCGACCGGCACACCGCCGACGAGTCCCGTGATCGCGCCGGCGCGACTACTCGGTGCCGACCGAGACCGGAAGACAGAGCCGGCGACGAGGCAGGCGAACACGAGAGGCAACACTTCGCTCGTCTCGGGGAGCGTCCCCGACGCGAGGAGCCAGTTCACGGCGACCGTCGCGGGGATCGACGCGAGACCGAGAAAGACTGCCGGTCGGTAGTCGTCGCCGGTCAGGTCGGCGACGAGGTGTCGGAGGAGGAGCATGTCGTCGCAACCGACGGGCGTCCGGGGCAAGAAACTACTGTCCCACCGGTTCGTCCGCGTACCGACCGTTGTAGTAGAGCATCACGCCCGCGAGAGAGACGACGACGCCGAGTCCGGCAGAGCCCAGCAGGACCGCACCGAGTGGGTCCGGGATCACGAGACTGGCGAGGACACCGCCGAGAAAGACGAGACCGCCGGCTGTGAGCAGGAGTCGCGCTCGGTCTGTTCGTGTCACATCCGACCCACTCGCGGGCGACGGTTCAAGCTTCCTGCCGACTACCGACCCGAACAACCGTCCTGCCGAGTGCCGACCCGAACGCTTCTCGGTCCCGGCCCCGAAGGACGGCCATGCCCCGACTGATCGACACCCACATCGAGAACCGGATGCGCGTCCAACCGAACCACGCCAACAACTACGAGACGGCCCACGGGGGCATCGTGATGAAGTGGATGGACGAGGTGGGCGCGATGTCCGCGATGCGCTTCGCGGGCGAGACCTGCGTCACCGCCGGCGTGGACGACCTCTCGTTTCTGCGACCGATTCCGGTCGGCGACACCACGCTGATCGAGGCCTACGTCTTCGACGCCGGGCGAACCAGCGTCCGGGTGCGCCTCTCGGCGGCCCGCGAGAACCCCCGCACCGGCGAGACCGAGGCGACAACCGACTCCTGTTTCACGTTCGTCGCCATCGACCAAGACGGGAACCCGACCGCAGTCCCCGAGTTGACCGTCGAGAGCGAGGAGGAGGAGCGACTCCAGGCGCAGGCCCACGAGATCGAATCGTCACCGGAATAGGTGTGGCCGAGCGAGAGAGGGACATGAGCGACACCGACGACCTCGATTCGACCGGGGGCGACGACTTCGACCCCGAGGCGTGGGCCGACGAACTCGAACGCCAGCGCGACGCGAAAGACGAGCACCTCGCCGAGCATCCCCAGTCGCCGATTCCGCAGGCGGCCCGCGAGGAGTTCGACGGGCTGGACTACTTCGACCCCGACCCGGACTACCGCGTCGAAGCGACGGTGACGGTCCACGACGACCCCGAGACCGTCGAACTGGAGACGACGCGCGGCCCGAACGTCGAGTACCAGCGCGTTGCGACCTTCACCTTCGACGTCGACGGCGAGCGCGAACTGGCGGTCTACAGCCACGAGGACGGCCCGCTGTTCGTCCCCTTCCGCGACAAGACGACCGGCCAGCAGAGCTACGAGCAGGGTCGCTACATGGAGTTCGACCCCGAACGCGATCTGGCGACGGGCGACAGCTTCCCGCTGGACTTCAACCTCGCGTACACGCCCTTCTGTGCCTTCTCGGAGACGTTCGCCTGCCCGCTTCCCCCGGAAGAGAACTGGCTCGAAGTCGCGATCCCGGCCGGCGAGCGCGCTCCCTGACGAGCGACTCGGTCGTCTCGGCACTCGGCGAGGTAGTTTCGACTCCTCCGACACTCGAATTCACATATTAACACACGATCTTTAGTGACACTGCGTGGGACGTGCCGACATGCTCCACGGACTGATCGAAGCGGGACGCGACGTACTGGGACTCGACGCCGGCGAGGACGGGAGTGGGACGACCGAAGCCGTCGACAGCGCACCACGGCGACAGTTTCTCAGACGCACCGGCGAGGCGTCGGCGGTGGGGGTCGTCGGCGCGGCGACACTCTCCGGCGGGGCGACCGCCGCCGGGACACTCTGTGACCGCGCTCGGACCGACGACTCCGCCCTCCCGTGGGATGCCGGCGGTGCCTACGGCGGGTGGGGCGGCGCGGACTACTTCGGCACCGGCGGAGGTATCTCCCGAGCACCGACCGTCTTCGTCCACGGGAACACCGGCGACGCCTGCAACTTCTCCGGACACGCCGACTACCTCCGGGCGCGGGGCTGGTCCGGCGACGAACTGTGGTCGATCACCTTCCGCGAGGCGACCAGCAGTCACGCCGACATGGCAGAGCAGTTGGACGACTTCGTGGCGAACGTCCGGGCCGAGACCGGCGCGTCACGGGTCAACCTCGTCTCACACAGTCTCGGCGTGACCGGCACGCGCGTCTGGATGGAGGCCTACGACCGGTTCGACTGGGTCGACGAGTGGGTCGGCTTGGCGGGCGCGAACCACGGCGTCTGCAACTGTCCAGGCTGTGTCGACACGACCGTCTTCGGGTCGGACCTCGGCGAACCGTGTCAGTTCATCGCGGTCCAGTGTTTCGGCGTCCCCGGCCACCCCCTGTACGACATCAACCTGCCGACCGAGACACCCGGCGGCGTGACGTACCGCACGGTGCGAGGGTACTACGACGCACTCTACTACTGCAACGTCTACAGTCCGTACCTCTCCGGAGCCGACAACAACCTGGTGTTCGCCGACCACCTCGGCGTGTTGGAGTCCAGCGAGACGAAGGAGATGGTGGCGAACTGGGTCGCCTGAGCACGGGGCACGGGCGGCGCGGATCCCGGCGGCGGACGCTGGGCCCGGAAGCGAGGCGACTGCCTCGCCGACGCACGCAGTTACTTGTCGGTCCCGACGCGACGACCACGTATGCCGTTCGAACCAGCGGACGTGGAGACGGTCACCTTCGACTCCTACAGCACCATCGTCGACGTGGACGCCGCAGAGCAAGCACTCGCGGATCGCGTTCCCGACCCGGAACCGGTCTCCCGTCACTGGCGCGCCCGTTCGCTGGAGTACACGTTCGTCGCGGACGACGTGGACGCCTACCGGCCGTTCTACGAACTGAACCGCACAGCCCTCCAGCACGCACTGGAGACGTTCGGCGTCGACCTCTCGTCCGACGAACGCGACGAGATTCTCGCGGTCTACCACGAACTGGACGTGTTCGACGACGTGCGCGAGGGACTGACGGCGCTGACCGACGCGGGCTACGACTGCTACGTCGTCTCGAACGGGAACCCCGAGATGCTCGATTCGATGGTGAGCCACGCCGACATCGACGATCTGTTGGTCGACACGATCAGCGCCGACGAGGTCGAGACGTTCAAACCGAACGCCGAACTCTACCGCCACGCCGCCGCCCGAACCGGCACCGGAATCGACCGGATCGCCCACGTCTCTGCGGCGTGGTTCGACGTACTCGGGGCACAGCACGCCGGGATGCAGACCGTCTGGGTGGATCGCGGGAAGGCCCCGTGGGACGGCTTCGCCGGCGATCCGGACCTGACGGTCGCGTCGTTCCACGAGTTGGTCGACGTCCTGACCGGGTGACAGATTGGAGTCACCTCCTGAGAGTTTCACGAACGTTCGCGTGAGTCGGTGTTTCAGACGCTCTCGCTCGGAAGCTACCGAGACGTTTACGCGACTGTCGCCCGTAGCGCGCGTATGGTCGAACGCCCCCCGCGTCCCTCGCTCGGATCGCTCCGCGGATTCGGATCGCCTCGCTGGTTCGCTCTCGCCCTCGGGTTCGTCGTCTTCCTCGCCGTCCCCCAGTTCGTCGGGCGGGCGACTGCTCACGTCCGGTACGTCACCCCCGGCGCGGACCCACAGGACGCGGTCGCGTTCCTGCTGTCGGCACTCACCGACCCGGTGAACGTCGCACTGCTCGGAGCGGGCGGTGTCGGACTCCTCGGTGGGTTGCTGGCGTACCTCCGGGTGCGGCCGTTCCGGCGAGACGTGACACTCCTCCGTCGGTCGCTCGCCGAGTACCGCGACCTGCTCCCGTGGCTGCTGCGACTCGCGGTCGGGTTGCCGCTGGTCGGGGCCGGCTTCGCGGGCTACTTCTTCAGCCCGCTGTTTCAGCCGGCGTTCCCGACCGTCGCCCGTCTGTTCGGCATCGCGGTGGGCTTCCTGCTCCTGTTCGGACTGGCGACGCGACTGACCGCCGCAGTCGGACTGACGGGCTACCTGCTCGGACTCGTCGCCAACCCGGACCTCCTGCTGGCGGTCGAGTACGTGCCGGGCTTCCTGGCGATCATCCTCGTCGGTGGCGGCCGACCCTCGGCGGACGGCGTGATCGCGAGACTGGCCGACGACGACCGGACGTTCTACTCCCGGATCGACCCCTTCTACCGGGCGGTCGCGGTCCCCTTCGCGGAGCGCGTGGCCGACTACGAGCGACTGGTGCCGGTCGTTCTGCGGGTCGGGCTGGGCGTCTCCTTCGCGTACCTCGGCGTGGTCCAGAAGCTGGCGAATCCCGGTGACTCGCTGGCGGTCGTGGCGAAGTACGACCTGACGAGCGTCGTCCCGGTCGCGCCGGAACTGTGGGTCGTCGGTGCCGGCGTGACCGAACTCGCGGTCGGCGTGGCGCTGTTCGTCGGCCTGTTCACGCGGTTCTTCTCGGGAGTCGCGTTCTTCCTCCTGACGACGACGCTGTTCGGCCTGCCGGACGATCCGGTGCTGGCGCACATCTCGGTGTTCGGACTCGTCTCGGCACTGCTGGTGACGGGTGCCGGGCGCTACTCGGTGGACCGCTGGATCGCCAACGAGGTCGGGAGCGACTGGGACCGCGAGTCCGGGGAAGTGGTCGTCGCGGACTGATAGCCCCCACGAGACTTATTCCGGGCGACGAGGTAGCGTCGCGTATGGATCGCCGCTCGTTTCTCGCTACCGGCGTCTCCCTCGCCGGTGTGCTCTCCGCCGGCTGTGCCGGCTGTGCCGGCCGGTCCCGCACCAGCCTCTCGATGGTCCCCGTCTCCGACGCGGACATCGCCGACCGCGTCACCCCGCGTCTCGTCCCCCGCGAGGGCGCGGCGGCCGACCAACCCGACGAGGAGGTTCGGCTGGTCGAGTCGGCGCTGGCGGGCGACCGTCCGACTGCGCAGGGGACCTCGCCGCCGGTGCCGGAGACCGAGGCGTTCGTCGCCGACGGCCGGGTCTACAGCCTCGCACACGAAGTGATCGAGTCGGTGCCGGCGACGACGTTCCCGTTCACGCTGAACCCGGTCGACGGCTCGGGTGCCGACAGCGAGTCGATCCCGATCGGCGAGTTGCCGGAGGTCGACCGCGAGCAGTTGGCCGAGTTCGGCCTGCTGGACGAGTCCGATCCCTTCCTCGGGTTCGGCTCGACGATGCTGTATCTCGACAGTGAGCTTCCGGCGTCGATGCTCGTGCCGGAGCCAGCGTTTCCGGTGCTCGTCTGGCCCGAGGCGGCGGGCCGGATCGAGGTCGACGAAGGGTACGACAGCGAACTGAAGACGTACCGGTACACGACCTCGGTGGTCGCCGAGTCCGCGGGCGAGTACGGGCGTCGCATTCGAGCGGATCACGAGTTCCGACTGTCCGGACTCTCGGCCGAGGAGCGCGACATCGTTCTGGAGGCGATGCGCCGGCCGAGAGAGCGATACCGGGATCGGGACACGGGTGGGAACGACAGTACGACCGAGGGTGGCGGACTGGACGACGAGGGCTACGTCGTCGGCGAGGACGAGACCGCACCGCCGGCACTGCGGTCGCTGTTCCGGCGGTTCGAGTCCGAGCGTGGGTTACACGACGACCCGGGCGAGCAGGAGAGACAGGGGACGTATCTCGTCCGATTCGAGGGGCAGGTGTACTGGACCGAGGTCCGGATCGGTGCGGGATACACGCCGACCGGGTCAGAGTGACAGGGAGTACGAGCGAAACGCGGTCCGAATGCCGGGCGTGGTCGGGTCCACGGCCGGCGGTGTGACCGGGCAGACCCAGTGTATGCTGGTGCACGCCCGGCGAAGGAATGCAAGGACTGTTCCGTCAAAAAACTGACTCCGAAATATCGGGGGTGTTCGGCTGTGAGCCGCTACGGCCGAAGACGGATTTCTCTATCGCTTGCTACCAGTCTACTGTCGTCGCACGAACGGGAGAACGGCGTCACGGCTCTTCAGTGAGACGATACAGAGTGTGACATGCCCGGGGTGGGCTCCGAACCCACGATCTCCGCATGTCCCAGGTCAGAGGCTCGGCAGGCCCCGTTGGGGCGGAGGCTTCCAAGGCGTACCGCACCGAATCTCAGAACCCTATGAGTGCGGCGCTATGTCCAGCTAAGCCACCCGGGCTCACTTCCACGTAGCGTCAAGACCGACTTAAACCTTCTCAACTGTCCCCGCCACGTCACCCGGTTGCAAACGCGGGCGGGCCACCTCCCCCCGCAGACCGACCGGACTTCCATCCACGCCGGACCCACCGGGTTTATACCGGCTCACACAGTGGGTCTCGGCATGGACCTGCCGGAAATCGTACAGACCGCGCTGGACGGCGAGGGCGTCGCGGCGCGGGTCGATCTGGGCGGCGAGGACGACCTGCTCGTCACCCCGACGCGGACGCTGATCTACCGGGCCGAAGGCCTGCTGTCCGACGAGTCGGTCGAGGAGTACCCCCACGACGCCGAACGCATCGAGGTCTCCGAAGGCCGCCGGAAGTCGAAGATCACACTCGACTACGGCCTCGACGGCGAGGAGACGTTCGCGGTCCCCTCCAAACGACTGCAGGACGCGCTCCACCCCGTCATCGCGGGCGTGATGAACGCCGCCGGAATCACCGACCCCGGCGAGACCGTCAAGCAGACCTTCCGCTTCTCCGAGTTGACGCTGGTCGTCACCAGCGCCCGCGTCGTCAAGCACATCGGCACGGCCGTCTGGGACGAGGACTACGAGGAGTACCACTACGACGACGTGACCGACCTCACCTTCGAGGACGGGTCCGTGGCGACCTCCATCGTCCTCGAGGTCGGCGGCCGACAGGAGCGCATCAAGGCCCCGAACGACGCCGCACGCGAGGTGCGCGAGGGACTCGAATCCGCCCTGCTCGCCTACTACGACGTGGGGAGCTTGGAGGAGTTCCGCGTCGCGGTCGCCCCCGAGGAGGACGACGAGGAGACCGACGACGAGAACGTCTCCTTCGGCGACGGACCGACACCCCTCGACGCCGACCCCGCAGACCTCTCGGAGGAACCGCAGAACGCCACCCGATCCGCCGACGCGGACGCGGACGCCGAGAGCGCCGGAGAGACAGACGCGCTGGCGGGTGGCTCCACGGACACCGGGGCGAACGCACAGGCCGTCACGCAGACGGCGACCGACGCGGAGTCGGCCGACGACGACACCTTCGCCTCGGCGGGCTTCGAGCCAGCGACCGACGACGCGGGCGACGACACCGCCGACACGACCGCCTCGGCGGCGGAACTCCAGCGACTCTCCGCGCAGGTGTCTGAACTGACCGAGACCGTCGAACACCAGTCGGAACTGATCGAGCGCCAACAGCAGACCATCGAGACGCTCATCGCGGAACTGCGGCAGGGCCGGTAACGTCGGTCCCGTCGCTGTCCTCGGGGGCCCGTCGCTCGCTGTTCTCTCCGCTCACCTCACTCTCGGCCGGTCACCTTCCGAACGCACGACGACCCGAACGGCCCCAACTCGCCCGACTCGAACCGCACGAAGTGACCCGTAGAGATCGACGCCCCACAGCGCCGGCAGTCGAACTCGCCCTCGCGGGTCACTACCTGACTCTCGAACCGGACGAAGGTTCCCCCGGTCCGCGTCCGCACTCGCGCCCCGTCGCGGTCGATCAGGCCGCGCATCTCCGCGGTGTCCAGAATCTCCCGCGTGAGTGCCGGATCGCTCGTCACCGTCTCGATCCGATCCACGACCGCCGACAGCGCCAACTCCTCGTGTTCGAGGTGTGCGATCAGATCGAGTGCGACCTCGATGCGTTCTTCGCGGGTCTCGGGTGTGTCGGGCGTGTCGGCCACGTCCGGCACCTCGGCGTCACCGGACACGTCCGACTCGGGGGCAGACTCGGAGTCGGGAGGCGGTGCGTCCTCGTCGGCCATCGTCTGCGTCTCGCACGCCGGGGTAGAAAACGTGTCGCAGTGGGTCGGTTCGGCGCGACCGCCCACCGACGAGAACCCCGATCAGAAGGAGTTCTTGATCTTCTCGAAGAAGCCTTCCTTCACCTCGACCTCCTCGCCGCCGGCCTCGGCGAACTCCTTCAGCGCCTCCTTCTGCTCGCCGTTGAGTTCCGAGGGCGTCACGATCTGCACCTGCACGTAGAGGTCGCCGTGGCCCCGACCGCGCAGGCGCGGCATCCCCTTGTTCTTCAGGCGGAAGCGCTCGCCCGACTGGGTCCCCTCGGGCACGTCCATCTCGACGGTGCCGCCGAACGTCTCGATCTCGACGGTGTCGCCGAAGACGGCCTGCGGGAACGAGATCGGATACTGGTAGAACAGGTCGTCGCCGTCGCGCTCGAAGTCGTCGTGCGAGTCGACCGACACCTCGATCAGGAGATCACCCTTCGGGCCGCCGTTCTCGCCCGGCGCACCCTCACGTTCCATCCGGAGGGTCTGCCCGTCGCGGATACCGGCCGGCACCTCGACGGTCAGCGTGACCTCCTCGCGGGTGATGCCCGCGCCGTCACAGGTCGCACACGTCTCGTCTGCCAACTGGCCGTCGCCGCCACAGCGCCGACAGGTCGAGGTCTGTTGCATCCGGCCGAAGGGGGTCTGCTGGACGCGTGTCACCTGTCCCTGTCCGTCACACTCGGGGCAGGTCTCCACGTCGGCGTCCGGCGGGTGCCCCTCGCCGTCGCAGTCGGCGCACCTCTCCGGTCGTCGGATCGTCACCTGTTTCTCGATGCCCTCGTAGGCGTCCTCGAGGTCGATACTCAGGCGCGTCCGGAGGTCCTGTCCCTGCCGGGGTCGGTTGCTCTGCCGGCCGCGACCGCCGCGACCGCCGCCGCCGAAGACTTCGTTGAACAGGTCCTCGAAGCCGCCGAAGCCGGCCCCGTTCCCGCCCATCCCGCCGAACGGGTTGCCCTGGCCGGCACCGCCGCCGACGCCGCCGCGTTTCTGGGCTTGCTTGAACTGTTCGTGACCCATCTGGTCGTACTGGCGGCGCTTCTCCTCGTCGGTGAGGACCTCCTTGGCCGTCTTTATCTGCTTGAACTTCTCCTCGGCGTCCGGGTCGTCGCTCACGTCGGGGTGATACTCGGTCGCCTTGGTGCGGTACGCCTGTTTGATCTCCTCTTCGTCGGCGTCCCGCGAGACTCCGAGCACGTCGTAGAAGTCCTCGCTCATCAGTTGTCCGTCGGTAGACGGTGCGGATACTTCAACGGAACGGGTCGGCTACGACGGTGGACCTTCCGGCCGTCGTCGTCGCGGGGTCTCGCGGCTACACCCCGACGAAGTCACCTCACTCTGCCCCGCGAACCACCACTCCGACCGCCGCGAGGCCGCCGACACCCAGCGGGAACCAGAACGCGACGAGTCGGTAGAGGAGGACGCCACCGGCCGCCGTCGCCGCCGCAGTGTCGGTCGTGACCACCAGCAACCAGACGAGCATCGACTCGACCCCGCCGGTCCCACCCGGTGTCGGGAGAACCGCGGCGACACGTGCGATCGGGAGGATCACGACCGCGAGCGACAGCGGAACCGGCGCACCGACGGCCGACAGCGCGATCCACAGCGCCCCGGCGACCGCGACCTCGCCGAGACAGCCGAGAAGCGCGACCAGGGCGAGGTGCCGCGGTGCGTCCGCGAGTCGCTCCAGCGAGGCGACGAAGGAGTCGACGCGCGCCCGAACCGACTCGCGGTCGGGTACCGGGACGCGCGGGACGACTCGGCCGACTGCCCGCGCGACCGGCGTGAGCGCCGAGGCGAGCAACCCGACGAGGACGACACGCCGCCACCACGCGAGGAGCGCGACCCCGAGGACGACCGTGATGCCGAGTACGACCGCCCCGGCGGTCGGTAGAATCGCAGCACCGGCACCGTCCCGCAGGAGGAGGACGCCGACCCCGACGAGGCCGACTGCGACACTGACGAGGCGGATCACGGCGTTCGTCGCGCCGATGGCCGCCAGTCCGACTTCGTACTCGACCCGCGTCGCTCGGGCGATCAGCCCGGCGGTCAGTGGGTCGCCGCCGACCTGTCCGAAGGGGGTCACCGCGTTCAGCGCGGTGCCGGCCAGCGACAGCGCGATCGACGGGCCGACGCCGACCGGTCTCTCTATCGCGTCGAACACGACCCACAGACCGAGTCCCCACAGGAGGAGGCCGCACGCGACGAGAGCGACCGTCACGACGACCGCCGAGAGCGGGACGCTCGTCGCCGTGGCGACCGCCTGCCGGCCGACGACCGCGATCAGTCCGGCGACGAGGCCGACGCCCGCGAGGAACCCGAGCAGTGCCCTGCGCACGCCGAGACGTGTTCGCATCGTCGGTCCGGTTCACGAAGAGCCGACGAGTATCTGTCGGCGGCGTCGGTGACAGCAGAAACGGAGAAACCGCGGGAGTACAGGCGGTTACTTCTCGTCGTCGTCGACGTCCTCGAAGTCGGCGTCGACGTACTCCTCGTCGTCGCCTGCGGGACCACCAGCGCCACCGGGGCCGGCACCGCCCGGTCCTGCGCCGCCCGCGCCGCCGGGTCCTGCAGCGCCAGCACCGCCGGCACCGCCTGCGGCGGCCTGCTGCTGGTACATCTGCTTGCCGATCTCCTGCAGTTCCTCGGTCAGCGCCTCGGTCGTCGACTCGATCTCGTCGGTGTCGGCGTCCTCGTCGTCGAGGACGTCCTCCACGTCGTCCATCTTCGCGCGGATGTCGGACTCGAGGTCGTCGTCGACGTTCTCCTCGTTCTCCTCTAAGAGTTTCTCGGCGCGCTGGACCGTCGCCTCGGCCTCGTTGCGGGCCTCGATGCGGCGACGACGCTCCTCGTCCTCCTCGGCGTGCTGTTCGGCCTCGTCCTGCATCTGCTCGATCTGCTCGTCGGACAGCCCCGCACCGCCCTCGATGGTGATCGACTCGGCGTTGCCGGAGCCTTTGTCCTCGGCCTCGACGTTGACGATGCCGTTCTCGTCGATGTTGAACGTCACTTCGATCTGCGGGGTGCCGGCCGGTGCCGGCGGGATGCCCGAGAGGTGGAACTCGCCGAGCAGTTCGTTCTCGTCGGCGATCTCACGCTCGCCCTGGAAGACGCGGACCTGCACCGAGGTCTGGCTGTCGGCGGCCGTGGTGAAGATCTTCGACTCCTCGGTCGGGATGGTGGTGTTCTTCTCGATCAGGCGCTCGAACAGACCGCCCTTGACCTCGATCCCCAGCGAGAGGGGCGTCACGTCCAGCAGGACGATGTCGTCGACCTCGCCGCCGAGCACGCCACCCTGGATCGCCGCGCCGAGCGCGACGGCCTCGTCGGGGTTGACGTTCTTCTTCGGCGGCTTGCCGATCAGTTCCTCGACCTTCTCCTGGACCTGCGGCATCCGGGTCGAGCCACCGACCAGCAACACCTCGTCGATGTCGTCTTTCGTGTAGCCGGCGTCGTCGAGCGCCTGCTGGGTCGGACCGACGGTCCGCTCGATCAGGTCCTCGGTGAGACTCTCGAACTTCGCGCGAGTGATCGAGTTCTCCAGGTGGACCGGGCCGGAGTCGGTCGCCGTGACGAACGGGAGGTTGATGTCGGCCTCCTTCCGGCTGGAGAGTTCGATCTTCGCCTCCTCGGCGGCGTCTTTCAGTCGCTGGAGCGCCTGCCGGTCCTCGCGGAGGTCGATCCCGTGGTCGTTCTGGAACTCCTCGGCGAGGTAGTCGATGATCGCCTGGTCCCAGTCGTCGCCGCCGAGGTCGTTGTCCCCGTTCGTGGCGACGACCTCGTAGACGCCGCCGCCGAGATCGAGGACGGACACGTCGAAGGTGCCGCCACCGAGGTCGTACACGAGGATCGTCTGGTCGGAGTCGTCTTCGAGCCCGTAGGCCATCGAGGCGGCCGTCGGCTCGTTGATGATGCGTTCGACCTCGAAGCCGGCGATCTCGCCGGCGTCCTTCGTGGCCTGTCGCTGGCTGTCGGAGAAGTACGCCGGGACCGTGATGACGGCCTTCTCGACCTCGTCACCGAGGTACTCCTCGGCGTCCCGCTTGATCTTCTGGAGGATCATCGCCGAGATCTGTTCGGGCGTGTACTCCTCGCCGTCGATCTCGACGGTGTACCCCTCTTCGCCCATGTGGCGCTTGATCGACTGGATCGTACGCTCGGGGTTCTGGATCGCCTGGTTCTTCGCGGGCTTGCCGACGAGACGCTCGTCGTCGTCGGTGAACGCGACCGCAGACGGTGTCGTTCGATCACCTTCCGCGTTCACGATGATCTCCGGGTCGCCCCCTTCCATCACCGCGAACGCACTGTTCGTGGTGCCGAGGTCGATTCCCAGAATCTTGTTGCTCGCCATCTTGGGAGGTTGTACCCGTTTCGTTCGGTTAAAGGTTACTAGACGTTCGCGTCGGGCGTGCACGGCAACCCCGTCGCTTGCTGTCGGTTTTCGATTTGGCGGCAGACGCCGGACGAGCGATTTATGTCGAACCGCAGACTGCCCGTAGCTCCCTCGGGTCACCCCGTCTCGGTCGAGTGCCCTCCGTCGGCGTCACCGACCCACCTCCGGCCGGCGTCACCGACCCACCTCCAGTCGGCGTCATCGACCCACCTCCGGCCGGCGTCACCGAAGTGCGTCGGGCCCGTCTTCCAGTGCGACCAGCAGGTCGTCGAACACGTCCTCGCGCCCGGACGACGCGAAGAACTCGTGGCCGCCGTCGTACGGGCGGATGTTCTCGGCCGGGGCGTGCCGCCCGATCGCCCGGACGCCGACCACCTCGTCGGTCAGCGTGCAGAAGACGACGTCGTCGGTGTCGAACGCGGGGAGTCGGGACTGCGCGTCGAGAATCGTCCGGAGGAAGGCGGGCGAGACACCGGTCGGTCCCTCGTCGTACTCGTCGGGGTCTTTGAGGTCGCCGATGGCCGACACGTCGCGCTCGACGGTGAAGAATGGGTTCGCAGTCGGTAGGCGGAGGAAGAGTGGCATCACCAGTGCCTCGACGCCGGGGCTGGGTGTCGTCCCCCACCAGGGACTACAGTAGACGATCCGGGCGTCGAGGTCGAGGTGTGCCGCGATCAGGCCGCCGGTGCTGTGCGCGACGACGCCAGCGAAGTCGCGGTCCTCGGCGTAGTCGGCCACCGGCGCGAGATACTGCCGGTCGAAGTCCCAGACGTTCGTCGGCAGAGTGACGGCGTGGACGTGGTACTCCGACTCGATCAGTCGGTCGAGTAGCCACGCCACCGGGTCGTGCTGTGGTTCGTTCCCCCAGCCGAGCACGAGGAGGAGGTCGTCGTCGGTCGGGTCGCCGTGGCGGGTGAACCGCATTCGCGGTGTCTCGCGGACGCTCTCGCGGAGTCGCCGGACGAGACCGAGGGTGGGCATAGCGGAGGATGTGGCGGCGAGAGGAAAAGTGTCGGGGCGGTCGGCGGTCGGTGGTCGGCGGTCGGCGGTCGGTGGTCAGTGCGGCGGTTCCCGGCGGATCAGTTCACTCGGCGTCCGCGTCGGTGGTCTCCTCGGCCGGGCCGTCGTCACCGGTCTCGCCCTCGGCCGGGCCGTCGCTGACGGTGATCTTCGCGGCGCGGATCACACTGCCGCCCATCTCGTAGCCGGCCTCGAAGGTCGAGGCGACCGTGTCTTCCGGTTGGTCGGACCCGGTCCGCATCATCACCTCGTGGCGCTGGGGGTCGACGTCTTCGCCGGGTTGGGGGTCGATCACCTCGACGCCCTCCTCCTCGAGGACGCGGTCGAACTCCGCCAGTGTGGACTCCACACCGCCCCGGATGTCGGCACCCTCTGGCTGATCTAACGCCCGGACGAGGTTGTCACGGACCGGCACCACGCGCTCTACGAAGTCCTCGGTCGCGGTGTCGCGGATCTGGTCCTGTCGCTTCTTCGCGCGCTTCTTGTAGTTCTGGAAGTCGGCCTGCTTGCGCTTCAGGCGGCCTTCGAGGTCCTCGATCTCCTCGTCGCGGTCGGCCAGTTCGGACTCCAACTCGGCGACACGGTCGACCAGTTCGCGCACGTCGTCCGCGAGGGCGGGGTCGGCGTCCTCGGCGCGGGCGATCACGTCGTCCGGATCGACCGCGAGTTCCGTCGCACCGCCGTCGCTGGCGGGGTCGGCGTCCGTCTCGGTGTCGGCCGTCTCCGCTGTGCCGGCGGTCTCGTCGGCGTCCTCGGTCATGCTCGAGAGGAACAGCCCTGCGGGTATAAGCGTTGTAGAATCGGCGCGTCGGATGGAGGGTAGTCTACCGGTCTCCGGCCCGACGCTCGGGGTTGATCACTCGATCCGTTCGGCCGTCTCGGTCGGCGACTCCAGGTCCTCCGTCGTCGTCTCCGCGCCGGTCGCCGCCTCGGTCTCGGACTCGTCGGTGTCGCCACTCGCGTCCATCCCGGCCAGTTTCACGGCGGTCCCGTAGGCCAGAATCTCGGCGGCACCCTGCGTCACCTCGGCGGTGACGAACCGCACCGAGACCACGGCGTCCGCGCCGAGGTCCTCGGCCTGGGCCTCCATCCGGACGATGGCCTCCTCGCGGGCGTCGGAGAGGAGTCCGGTGTACGACTTCAGTTCGCCGCCGACCACGTTCCGGAGACCCTGCGTGATGTCCCGGCCGATGTTCCGGGCGCGGACCGTGTTCCCGCGAACGACACCGAGAGTCTCGCTGATCTCGTACCCTGCGACGGTGTCTGTGGTGCTGATGAGCATGAGTAGAGAGACGCTGGCTCGGCATATCTTCGTAGCGAGAGCCGAGATAGCACGTGTTCAGTGTCGAATTCACTCGGGTCACGTGCCGGCGACGGAGTTTTGCCGCCCCCGACAGAAGCGCGGCACATGGAGTTTCACCACGCCGGTATCGCCACCGACGACGCGGCGCACCTGCGAGAGTTGTTCGGCGGTCTGTTCGACGCGCCGGTCGCCCACGAGGAGCGGTTCGACGGGATGGACGTGCTGTTTCTCGAACTCGACGACGGCTACTTCGAACTGCTCGAACCGCACGAAGACGGCGCTATCGGTCGGTATCTCGACAGTCACGGCCCCGGCATCCACCACCTCGCGCTGGCCACGGACGACATCGAATCTGCACTGGCGACCGCCGACGAGATGGGTGTCGCGGCTATCGACAAGGAACCGCGCCCCGGCGCGTGGGGCCACGAGGTCGCCTTCCTCCACCCCAAATCTACGGGGGGTGTGCTGATCGAGTTCGTCCAGCACTGAGGATACTGTGGCCGATTCGAGGACAGCAAAGGGTGATCACGCGAGAACTGCGACGCACCGACGATCACTCCGGACGTGGTAGTTTGACGACGTATCCGGTAGTTGAGATAGCCGCGAGGAGAGCAAATTACCGGCACGTCGACCGATAGACTTTCGCCGGAACAGCCGACGACGTGTGTATGCGGAGACGCACCCTACTGAAGTCCGTCGCCGGCGTCCCCCTCGCGGGTGGACTCGCCGCCAGCGCGACACGACGCATCGTCTCGGCCGCAGAGCGCATCCCGGCGCTCGCGTTCGACTCCACCGCCTCGTTGCTCGCCGCGGATCTGACGCCACTCACCGACGATTCGGTGGCCGTCGTCTGGGCCGAACCGACCGCCTTCGTCGTGGACGAGGACGGCGACGGTGACGCCGTCCCGTACCCCGACGGGACCGACATCCCGCTGGTCGCACAGGACGGGAACGTCGTCGGCTTCGGCGCACCCATCGTCCAGAACGACACCGACTTCGAGCGCGGCAACGAGGAGTTCGTCCTGAACGTCCTCGACGCGACCGCCGGCTCCGGCACCGTGCTGTGGGACGAGAGCCACTTCCAGTTCTACGACCTCGACGCCCACACCGCCTTCGAGGGCTACGCCGAGGCGAACGGGTACGACGTGCGACCGACCGACGACATCGTCGCCGATCTGTCGAGCGCCGACACGCTGGTCGTCACCTCGCCGTCTGCCGCCTTCTCGTCGGCCGAACTCGACGCCGTCGCGTCGTTCGTCGCGGACGGCGGAACTTTGCTCCTGTTCGACCAGTCCGACTTCCGGAACTTCGACGCGACCGACAACCTGAACGCCATCGCCGACCGCCTCGATCTGGCCTTCCGGTTCAACGACGACCAGGTGTTAGACGAGTCGAACAACGCCGGTATCGGCTTCGTCCCGACGACCGAGAACCTCAACACCCGGTTCGACTACTTCCACGACCGCGAGGGACTCGGCTTCGAGATCGATCCCGCGCAGACCTACACGGTCGACGTCGTGGACGTGACCGACGGCGACACCGTGGACGTGCGCTTCGCGGGCGGCAACGAGGAGACGATCCGACTGCTCGGCATCGACACGCCCGAAGTCGCCGCCGCCTCACAGTTCGAGCGGCCCGAGGAGTGGGAGGGCATCGAGTCCCTCGACTACCTCGGCACACAGGGTGACGTCGCCAGCGAGTTCGCGCGGGGTGAACTCGCAGACGAGACGCTGGACGTCGAGTTCGACAGCAACGAACCGGTACGGGATCCCTTCGGTCGCCTGCTGGCGTACGTCTCCTACGACGCCGACGGGACCGGGAGTCGAGACACACTCTACAACGAGGAGGTGATCCGCGCCGGTCGCGCGCGACTGTACGACTCCTCGTTCGCCCGGCACGACCAGTTCTTCGACGTGGAGATCGACGCCCGCGAATCGGGCCGAGGGCTGTGGGCCGAGAGCGCCCCCGAGAACACGCGCGAGATTCGCAACGGACCGGTCGAGTCGGTCTTCGCACCGACGCCCGCACCGGTCGTCTCCGCGGCCGGGACGCTCGACGCTCGGCGCGTCCCGCTCTCGGCAGAGCCGTCGGCGAGCGTCGAGGGCGGTTCGGCCGGATCCCGCGACTCGGACGGCGACCTGCCGTTCGTCGGCGTCGACGGACAGGTCCGGACTGCAGTGGTCGGCTCCCTGCTGATCGACGAGAGTTACGAGCAGGCCGAGGACTACCCGGTCGACACCTCGGAGTTCGGCAACTTCGCGTTCCTGACGAACCTGATCGACAAGCTCTCCGACCGTACCGGCGACGTGCTGATCGACGGCGGCCACGGTCAGTTCGGCGTGGACTACGGCCTGTCGGCCGAAGACGCGGCCTACTACCTCCGGTATCTGGAGGGTGTCGGGATCGGCTTCGAGGGCGTCAACACGATCACCCGCGAGCGACTCGACCGGGGTCGCGCACTGCTCGTCACCGCGCCGGTCTCGGCGTACACCGAGGCCGAACTCGACGCGCTCCGGCAGTTCCGCGACGACGGCGGCGCTGTCGTCCTGCTGGCCGGTGACGCGCCGAGCGCGGCACGCGAGAACCTGAACGCGGTCGCCGACGCGCTGTGTTCGGACCTCCGAGTCGGTGCCGGTGCGGTCGTGGACACCGAGAACAACGTGAACGACGACCCGGCGGTGCCGACGACTGCGAACGTCGACGACTGGTTCCGCCTGTTCGACGCCTACACCGGCGAGACGACTTACAAGCGGACACGCGGCGGGCCGGGGCGACCGGGCTGTGTTGGTCGGCGGACTGCGGCCGGAAACGGGGAGTCGGGCGAGTAAGCGGCGAGCACCTCGTCCAGCAACCCGAGGCTCGTGTCCGGTCGTGGTCGTTCACTTCCGGCGAGACGGAAAGACTGTAACCCCTGCTGGCGCAAGTCGGGACGATGAACGACTGGCTCTTCCACCGGGCGCGGGCGACGCCCGACGCGACCGCGCTCGTGTCGGCCGACTCGGGGACGGCGTGGTCCTACGAGGGACTCGACGAGGAGGTCGAGCGCCTCGCGGGCCAACTGGCCTCGCTCGGACTGACGACCGGGGACCACCTCGGCGTCCTCATGGAGACCTCCGTCGAGTTCGTCCGACTGGTCCACGCCGCCGGCCGACTCGGTCTGGTCCTCGTCCCCCTGAACGCCCGCCTCACCGCCGACGAACTCGCGGTCCAGGCCGAACGCGCCGACCTGACGGCGCTGGTCTGTACCGCCGACACCGAACCGCAGGCGGTGGAGGCCGCCGACTGGGTCCCCGTCGCGTCCGTCGACGACCCGCAGTGGGAGGGCGTCACGCACCTCCAGCAGACCGCCGTGGCAGACTTCGAGCGCGGGGAGTGGGACGAAGACGACACGCAACTCCTGCTCTTCACCTCCGGCACGACCGGGCAACCGAAGGCGGTGCGACTGACCGCCGGCAACCTGCAGGCGAGTGCGGTCGCCTCGGCGTTCCGACTCGGCGTCGTCCCCGACGACCGGTGGCTGGTGACGCTCCCGATGTACCACATGGGCGGGTTGGCACCCGTTCTGCGGTGTGCGCTGTACGGGACCACCGTCGTCGTCCGCGAGGGGTTCGATCCCGGCCCGACCGCCGACGACATCGGCGAGTTCGACGTGACCGGGGTCTCGCTCGTCCCGACGATGCTCACCCGGATGCTCGACGCGCGCGGGACGCTCTCGGACTCCCTGCGGTTCGTCCTCTTGGGTGGTGCGCCAGCGCCCGCCACGCTGATCGACCGGTGTCGGGACTACTCGGTGCCGGTCCACCCGACCTACGGGATGACCGAGACCGCCTCGCAGATCGCGACGGCGGCACCGACGGACGCCTTCGACTTCGCGGGGACGGTCGGCCGCCCGCTCATGTGGACCGAGGTGACGGTCGTGGACGACGACGGCACGCCCCTGCCGCCGGGTGAGACCGGCGAGTTGATCGTCTCCGGGCCGACGGTGACGCCGGGGTACTACGACGACCGGGAGACGACCGAGGCGGCGTTCTGTGAGCACGGTCTCCGAACCGGCGACGTCGGGACGCGCGACGAGTCCGGGCGGCTCTGGGTCCTGAACCGGAAGGACGACACGATCATCACCGGCGGGGAGAACGTCCAACCGGGCGAGGTGGCGGGCGTGCTCCGGGACCACCGGGACGTGCGGGAGGTCGCGGTCGTCGGCGTCCCGGACGAGGAGTGGGGCGAGCGCGTCGGTGCGCTGATCGTCCCGCGCTCGGAGGACGTGACGGTCGAAGACATCGAGGCGCACTGCGAGGAGTCGCTGGCGGGGTTCAAACGACCCCGACTGATCGTCTTCGCGGAGGAACTCCCACGGACGCCCTCCGGGACGGTGAAGCGTGACGCGGTACGGGAACTGCTTCTCGACAGCGAACGCGTGGACGTGGCGGACGCCGAGGCGGCCGCAGACGCCTCGCGCGAGGACGTGGCAGACTCGCCGGAGCACCCGGAGTCGGACGAATCGAGTGGAGATACGGACTCGACCGGCACCGACGAGGTGGGCGACACGGCCGATGCCGACGAAGCAGACGACACTGCTGACAGGGCCGATACCGCCGACAGAGCCGAGGAGTCGGTCGAGACAGACGAGACGAGCGACGAGCAGCGAGACGTCGACAGCGACGAGGAGGGGTTCGAGTTCGGGGCCGAGCCGGCAGCAGGCGACGGAGAAGCCGATTCCGAGACGGATGAGGACGCCGATCACGAGAACGTGGACGAGGTGATTCCAGACGCCGACGAGGAGAGTGAGGAGCCTGATGACAGGCGGGTCGACACCGAGGGTGGCGACGAATCAGCAGACGCACCCGGCGACGACTCCGAGACCTGAGCAGAACGAGGCGAGTCGAGTGTCCCTGCCAGTGGTGACGTTCACACGCGATTCTGCGACGTGATTCGACACTCGGTTCGCCGACCAAGACCGGACCCCCGACTGGACGTGATCTGCTGGCGACCCGACCCGAATCGTGTCCGAGCGACGGCGAGGACCGATTCGCCGTCCGCGTCGCCAGCAGTCGGGGAGGCCAGGGGCGGGTACTGCACGAGACCGGGGTCCCGGCCGGGGCTCAGAACTCTCCGAGACTCGTCTGGTCCGACCGACTCTGCTCGTCGTCACTACTCGCCTCTCGACGTCGACGCCGCGAGAGCGACGCCCGGGCCAAGAGTTCTGCGTCCGAGTACAGCGCCTCCTGTGCGCGGTCGTGGTGCCGAGCCATCAGCTCCCGCGCCTCGCTCGCCCGACGTTCGTAGTCCACGACCGGGTAGGGGTAGTCCTCGCCGATCTCGACGCCGGACTCCTGCTGGACCGCGAGTGGCGTCTTCTCCGGGCGCGGCAGGTGATCGTCCGGGAGGGGCGCGAGTTCCGGGACGTAGCGCCGGACGAACTCCCCTTCGGCGTCGTACTCCCGCGCCTGTTTGGCCGGGTTGTACACCCGGATGGGGTGGACGCCGACCAATCCCGCTTGTGCCTGCCACTGCTCGTAGTTGATCCCCGGATCGGCGTCGATCAGATGCGAGTAGAGGAAGTCCGCGCCCGGTTTCCACCACTCCCGGAGGACGTACGAGTAGAACGTCGCCACCAGCGAGCGCATCCGGAAGTTGATGAACCCGGTCTCGACCAGCGCGCGCATCGCGGCGTCGACCATCGGGAAGCCGGTTCGGCCCTCCCGCCACGCGGCGACGAGGTCCGGGTCGTGGTCCTGCCGGTGGAGCGACCGGAAGACGGGGTTGATCGACCGCTCCGTGGCCTCGGGCCAGTCGGCGAGTTTCTGCCGGTAGTGGCGGTTCCAGAACAGCCGCGAGGTGAACATCTCCCGCCCCCGGCCGTCGACCGCCTCGGACTGGACGCGCTGGTACACCTCCCGGATGGACAGCGCGCCGAACTTCAGGTACGCCGAGAGGCGCGAGCAGTGCTGTTCGGCCTTCGCCGGCCGGGAGACCGCCGAGGGGTACTCGTGGATCGTGTCCACGAACCGGTCCAGGCGGCGCAGACCGGGCGTCCGGCCGCCCCGTGGGACGCGCTCCTTGGCGGACTCGATGTCGTACTCCGCCCGGAGGTCGTCGAGCGTGCAGTCGCTCGGGATCGGGTTCGTCGGGAGGGAGTCGGGCGTGGGGTGCCGGTCGGCCTCGAAGTACGCCTCGCACTGGTCGCTCCAGCCGTCTCGACTCCGGCCCTCGCGGACGATGCCGTCCTCGCCGAACGCCTCTGTCCCGCGCCAGCCGAGTACCGTCTCGTCGCGGGCGAGTCCGTCGGCGGTCGGGACACCGCGGTTGACGTACAGGCGAGTGTGGTCGGTGGCCGAACCGCGCGCACCGGGTGTGAGGAGTTCGCGGAGTCGCTCGACGCTGTGCCCGTGGAGGATCGCGAGGTCCGACCCGAGGTCGCGGTACTGCTCGCGGAGGTCCGCGAGACACTCGAAGAGGAACTCGATCCGGGCGTCACACGCCAGGCCGCGCTCGTCGTAGAACGCGGGGTCGGCGACGAACACCGGGCAGGGCGTCCCGTCGCGACTCGCGGCGGCGAGGGCGGCGTTGTCGGCGGTCCGGAGGTCGTCCCGGTGCCAGACGACGATCCGCTCTGTCATCGTCGGTCACGGTGGGCAGTCTGCGTCACCGAAGCGGGGTGAGTCACGACCGAAATGAGGGACGGCGGTCGCATAAAACCACCCGCGCCGTATGGGTCGCTGGACTTTTCCGGCGACAGGTCGGCGTCGCCGGCATGGACGCACAGGAGACCGTCGCCGACTTCCTCGACACCCACGACCTGCACACCGACCCGGCCTACCGACTGCTCGATCTGACCGCCGAAGTCGGTGAACTCGCGGCGGACGCGACCGCGTCGACCGACTACGGTGCCAGTCCGGCGGAGATCGATCTCTCGCGGGACGAACTCGGTGACGCGCTGTTCGCGCTGTTGGCGCTCGCCGAGGAGACGGACACGGACGCGGACGCGGCACTCGCCGAGTCACTGGCGAAGTACGACGCACGGATCGACAGCGAGGGCTCACCCGGCTCTGGCGACTGACACCCAGTAGAGGTGGTCGGGGACCGGCGAATGACTCTTGTCGGAGGCTGTCGAATCCGGTGGCGTGCATCCACGCGCCGAGGAGTTCGCGGCACAGGCCCGCGACCGATACGAGTTCGATCCGGCGATCCGGGAGTTCCCGGAAGGGACGAAGACGGCCGCAGACGCCGCCGAGGCGATCGGCTGTGCGGTCGGGCAGATCGCCAGCAGTCTCGTCTTCGCGGTCGACGACAGGTTCGTGGTGGTCGTCACCAGCGGCGCGAACCGCGTCTCCGAGGCGCGTGTCGCGGCGGAGACGGGCGTCGCTGCCGACGATGTTCGGATGGCGGACGCGGACCGCATCCGTGAGGTGGTCGGCTGGAGTATCGGCGGCGTCCCGCCGTTCTGCCACGCGAGCGACCTGGCGATGCTGTTGGATCGTGACCTGACCGACTACGAGACCGTCTGGGCCGCCGGCGGGACGCCGACTGCGGTCTTCCCGGTCACGCCCGACGAACTGGTCTCGCTGACCGGTGCGACCGTGACGGAGGTGGCCGAGTGAGCGACGAGTCGTCGGGGTCGGGTGAGTCCGGAGGGGCGGACCCGACCGGCGAGTCGGCCGAGTCGGTACGCGTCTGGCTGGTGGAGCGGACGTACTCCGACGACGAGCAGAACATCGTGATCCTCGTCTACGCGACGCCGGACGGGGGTCGGTACTTCCGGAAGGAGCGTGCGCTGACGAGTTTCACCGACGTCCGGGATACCACGGCCGCAGTCGACGCGCGGCCGGAGAACCTCGGAACGGTCGACGACCCCGACGAGCGCGAGCGCTACGCCACCGAGGCTGCCCGGATGCGCGAGGCTCACGACCCGGAGGATCTAGTCTGAGGTGCCGGCGGTCTCGAACGTGCGTCTCAGACAGCGTCGGCGTCGACCCAGATCATGAAGTCGTTCTCGGCGACCCGGACTAACCCCCGGATGCCGCGCCCCTCGCCTTCGAAGGACTCGTCGACGTCGGCCAACTCGACCCGGTGGACGTCTCGCACGTCGTCGACGAGCCAGCCGCGTGGGTCGTCGATCGTGTCGAGCATGACGACCCGGTCGCCGGAGTCGGGACCGGGGTCGCCCACGTCGAAGACGGCGCGTGGATCGAGGACGCGTGCGGTCTGGCCCCGGAGGTCGGTCACACCCGCGACTCTGTCCGGGGTGTTCGGCAGGGGTGTGACCTCGGCGTCGACGATCTCGGTCACGGCGTCGATGCCGAGACAGTACCTGTCGCCGCCGAGACTGAACTCGACGACGCCTACTTGATCCGCCATCGTTCCCGGCGACGGGACCATCCGGTATAAACCCTCGCGGAACTGGAACGTTAGGTGAGTGGTCGGGTTGGTGTCTGGTCCGACCGAGACCGTGTTTTCGACCGCGACAACATCACAGACCGCGACAACGTCGCAGGCCGCGACAACATCACAGACCGCGACAACATCGCAGGCCGCGACAGCACCGCTACTCGATCCGGGACAACCGGAATATTCGACCGCACCCGCGACAGCACCCGCCACAGCACAGCAACAGCATCCGCGACTGCACAGCGCCGCACCTCGTCCTCCCCAGCCTCGGCCACCTCTCCGCACCGCCCGCGACCCTCCCTCGCGCGCGTGAGTCGCGCGCGCCAGCGCGCCACGCTCCGACACCCGACCACGCTTCGACAGTCGAGAACCCGAGCGGACGCGCTCAGCAGTCGGGGAGGAGTGGGGAGGACCGCGACTGCCGGGTTCCAAACCGACAGACGACTCGCCTGAGGGAAGCGCGTGGTTCGAGAGACGCCGGGGGCTTTCACACCTCGTCGGCTGGGACCGATTCGACTGAGCTCCATCCAACCCATTCGACCGAGTTCACCGATCCAGTCGAATCCTCGAACTCCCGAGCTACTTCGCGTCGCTGATGCGCTCGAACTGCTCGGCGGTCAGCGAGACCTCGGCCGCAGAGATGTTCTCCTCCAACTGCTCGACGGTCCGGGCACCGATGATCGGCGCAGTCACCTGCTCGTGGTGCAGGAGCCACGCGAGCGACACTTGGCCCGGGGAGGCGTCCACCTCGTCGGCGACCGCCTCGACGACCTCCAGCGCGTCGAAGTTCTCGGGCGTGAGGTACGAGTCCACGAACTGCTGGTCGGTCGCGGCCCGCGAGTCCGCCGGCGGTTCCTCGTTCCGACTGTACTTGCCCGTCAGGAACCCCCCTGCGAGTGGCGACCACGGGACGACGCCGATGTCGTAGTCTGCACACATGTCGAGGTAGTTGCCCTCGATCTCGCGGTTGACGGCGTTGTAGCGCGGTTGCGCGATCGAGAACGGTTCGTAGCCGCGTCTGTCGGCGAGTTCGTTCGCCTTCACGACCTTCCAGGCGTTCGGTTCGAAGGTCGAGGTGCCGAGGTAGTTCACCTTCCCGGCCCGGACGAACTCGTCCAAGGTGCGCATGAACTCCTCGACCGGCGTGTCGTCGTCCCAGCGGTGGATGTAGAGCAGGTCCACGTAGTCCGTGCCGAGACGCTCCAGGATCAGGTCGATCTGTCGTCGGAGGTGTTTGCGGCTGAGTCCCGATCCGTTCGGGTCGTCGCGGGTCGGCCAGTAGATCTTCGAGGCGACGACGTAGTCCTCCCGGTCGCGGGTCGCGAGCCAATCGCCGATGTACTCCTCCGACCGGCCGTCGCCGTACATGTCGGCCGTGTCGATGAACCGACCGCCGTGGTCGGCGTAGGCGTCGAGCAGGTCGTGTGCCCGATCGCGGCCGACCTCGATGTCGCCCTCGTCGTTCTCCCTGCCGAAGCGCCACGTCCCGAAGGCGATCTCGGAGACCTTCGTGCCAGTCCGCCCGAGTGAAACCGTGTCCAGCGTCATACTCGAGGCTCACGTGGCGGCGGCTAAAACGCGCCGGTTCCGGTCGCCGGGAGTGTCGATCGGTGACCCCCGTCCGCTCGGCGACGGCCGACTGCTCCGGCGCGCGTCGAAACACACAACCACCGCCGTCGTGCAGTCGAACTATGACCGACACAGACACCGAGACGCCGGCCGACGCGGCCGAGCAGTCACCGACCGTCCGCGTCCTGAGTTGCGGCGGCACCATCGCCAGCGAACCGAGCGACACCGGCGCGGCCCCCGCGAAATCCGGAAGCGACCTCGTCGCTGCGGTCCCCGAACTGGCCGAGTACGCCGACGTGTCCGCCGTCGAAGTCGCCTCCCATCCGGGGTTCGACATGCAGTTCTCGGCGGTCGCGGGGGTCGTCGAGGCGATCCGCGAGGGCATCGAGGCCGGCGTCGACGGCTTCGTGGTGACCCACGGAACCGACACGCTGGCGGACACCGCCTACGCGCTGTGGTTGACGCTCGATCCCGACCGTCTCGGCGACAGACCGGTCGTCGTCACGGGGGCACAGCGTCGGTTCGACGAACCGAGTTCCGACGCCCCTGCGAACCTCACGACCGCTGTGAGAGCCGCGACCGGTGAGGCGGTCGCGTCGGGTGTCTTCGTCGCGTTCGACGACGAACTTCACGCCGCGCGGGACGTGGTGAAGACGCACACGAACAAACTGGACACCTTCCAGTCGCCCGGGACCGGCCCGGTCGCGTCGTTCACCCGTGCCGACGTCCGGGTCCACCGCCGGCCTCCCTCGACGGCGACCGGTTCCTCTGTCGAGGCCGGGTCCCTGCCCGCGTCGGCACTGTCGGCCGACGCCGAGGTGGCGGTCGTCCACTCCGGTCTCGGCGTCGGCGCTGGTGGGATGGACCGCGCGCTCGAAGCCGGCGTGGACGGCATCGTCGTCGAGGGGACCGGACTCGGGAACGTCACCGGTGCGCTGGGTGACGCGATCCGCGACGCGGTGGAGTCCGTGCCGGTCGTCGTCGTCTCCCGGTGTCACGCCGGGCCGACCGAACCGGTGTACGGGACGCCCGGCGGAGCGGTGACGCTCCGAGACCACGGCGTCCTGTTCGGCGGCGACCTGCCGACCGCGAAAGCACGGGTGAAGCTGTGTCTCGCGCTGTCGGCGGGTGCCGACGAGGAGACGCTCGCCGACCTCTTCGAGTGAGTCGGTCGGAGGACGATCGATCAGTGGGTCGTCGAAAGAATCGGATGCGTCGGCCGGTGCCGGGCAAACACTGTGGCCGACGCGGGTGTGTCAGTGGCATCGTTCGATGCCGTCGGTCTGGGGGCGATGCAGTCGCGCACTCACCGGGGACCGGCGGGAGAGAGTCGGAGCCGGGGCGGTCCGCCGGGAGTGCGCTATCCACACCGACCACGCGATGGGACGTAACTATGTGGCGAGTACCGTGCGTAAGGCACTCCATACCGACCCTGCTGGCAGGGAGTTCGAGAGTCACTCGGCCGCGAGTCGTGGGGTATTTATCCCGTCCCTCATGGATTATCAGCCAGAACGATGTCGGACACGGGCACGGCCGAAGACGGGTTCGGGACGGACCGAGGGGAGACGACACCGACCGACCGGACGGTCGACAGCAACCTCTTCATCACCGTCTCGGGGCCGCCGGGCTGTGGCGCGACGACGGTGTGTAACCGCCTGTCGGCCGTCCTCGACTGTGGCTACGTCAGCGGGGGCGACATCTTCCGGGAGTTGGCCGAGGAGCGTGAGATGAGTCTCTCGCAGTTCATCGCCGAGGCGGAGGCCTCCGAGGAGATCGACCGCGCACTCGACCGCCGACTCCAGACCATCGCCGAGAAGTGGGGTACCGCGAACAACGCGTTCATCCTCGAATCCCGTCTCGCGGGGTGGCTCGCCGGCAACCGCGCCGACCTCCGGATCTGGCTCGACGCGCCGGCCGAGGTGCGCGTCGACCGGACCCGTGCCCGCGAGGAGATGGAAGCAGAGATGCGCGTCCGCGAGGTGTCGGAGGCCGGCCGGTACGAGAGCTACTACGGCATCGACATCACCGACCAGTCCTTCTACGACCTCTCGATCAACACCGCCCGCTGGGACGAGGACACCGTCCTCGACATCCTCCTGTCGGCCGTCGACGGCTACGACGCCCAGGCCGACGAGGGTGCCTTCGCGACCAAAGACGTGGACGTGTAGGCGGTCGCAAACGGTATGCCGCCGACGGGCGTCGTCTCCGACATGGACCTCAACCGGATCGCGAAGCGTATCCACAACGTCTCTCCTCGTCCGATTCGACTCACGTTCGCCGACGGCGAGACCGGCGTCTTCCACTTTTCGAGCACCGAGTTCTTCCAGACCGACTTTCAGGGCGAGGCGACCCGCGAGGGCGACGACGCCGACTACCGGGTGACGACGACCGAAGAGGGCGCGGGCGTCGTCGTCGGGCGAAAGGGACCCGACGACGAGGGCTGGTCGCTGGTCGGCGAGGTCGTCGACGCCGAGGCGGTCGAATCGTGACCTCGGAGATCTGGCACAACGAATAAGCCGTGAGCCGTCGTACACGTCGGTATGGGAGACAGATCACTCACACTCTTCGAGGTACACCTGCACGACGGACTCAGCTTCAGCGCGACCAACACCTCCCCCGCGATCGGTGTCGGCGACGACGAGAGCGAGGGAACCGAGATCGACGTCGAGGACGACGAGACGGCGTTCGAGACCGCCGGCGACGACGAGTCGGCGGGCGTGGGCAACGGCGTGAAGGTCCTGATCGGTCTCGTCCTCGTGGCCGGACTCGCTGTCGCCGCGCGGAAACTGATGGGCACGGACGACCTCGAGGAACTGGAAGAACTCGACGACCTCGCCGCCGAAGCCTGAGCCGAAAACGAAGTCGAGGACGACTCGGCGCTGTCCGGCCGCCGCCGCGACGGTGGTGCTGGACGACCCGCGGTCGGCGAACTGTTCTCACCGGATCTTCACGTTCGATACTGTTCGGACAGTTGACGTGTGTCGGGCAGGCGACGACGCGGCCAGCGTCGTCTCCCGACCGACAGGATCGGCGGCGCTGAGGCCCTGCGCGGTGGGCTGAGCGGGAGAAATATCACGTCGGAGACGAGTGGGATTTACGTACCCTCGGACCTGTGACAGTGGTATGGCAATGACAGTTCGGGAGTACCTCCCGATGCGGATTCGTCGGAGTTACTCCGCGAAGTTCGCCGCGATCCTCTTGAGTATCGGCGTCGGGATCGCGATCCTCGGCGGCAGTGCGACCGTCTACATCGCACTCGGGATCCAGCAGGGGTACATCACGGTGCTGAACACCTACCTCGCGGGGTTCGGTGCGACCATCGGTGCCATGCTCGTCGCAGGGGTGATGGGGATGGTGCTCGGTCGGCGGACGGCGGCGTCCATCGACCACCTGTCGGCGCAGGCCGACCGGATCCAGTCGGGCGACTTCGACGTGGACCTGGAGACGGACCGCGTCGACAACATCGGGCAGTTGTACGACTCGTTCGGCGAGATGCGTGACGCACTCGACACGCAGATTCAGGAGGCCGACGCGGCCCGTCAACGGGCCGAGACGGCCCAGCAGGAGGCCGAAGCCCTCGCCGAGCAGTTGGAGACGCAGGCCGACGAGTACAGCGACGTGATGCAGGCCTGTGCCGAGGGAGATCTCACCCGGCGGATGGACCCAGGCGAGCACGAGGCGATGGCCGAGATCGCCCACGAGTTCAACACGATGATGGACGAGTTGGCGGCGACGGTCCGCGAACTAGAGGAGTTCGCCGAGGAGGTCGCCACCTCCAGCACGCAGGCGTCGGCCAGTATCGAGGAGGTGAAGGGCGCGAGCCAGCAGGTGACGACCTCGGTCCAAGAGATCTCCGACGGCGCGAGTTCACAGAACGACAACCTCCGAACCGTCTCCGAGGAGATGAGCACGCTGTCGGCGACGATCCAGCAGATCGCCGCCTCCACGGGCGAGGTGGCCGACCTCTCCGAGGACACCGCCGAGGCGGGCGAGGAGGCCCTCGACGACGCCGAAGAAGCCATCGAGGGCATCCGGGCCGTCGAGAGCGAGTCCGAGGAGACCGCCGCACAGATCGACCGCCTCCAGCAGGAGATCGGCGAGATCGACGAGATCGTCGACTTCATCACCGAGATCGCAGAGCAGACGAACATCCTCGCGGTCAACGCCTCCATCGAGGCGGCCCGCGCGGGCGAGGCCGGCGAGGGGTTCGCGGTCGTCGCCGAGGAGGTCAAGTCGCTCGCCGAGGAGACGAAGGAGGCCGCCGGCGACATCGACGAACTGGTCGCCCGCATCCGCGAGCAGACCGGGAAGGCCGCCCGCGAGGTGGACCAGACCGCCGAACTCGTCTCGGAGAACGCCGACAGCGTGGAGAACGCGGCCGACTCGGTCGACGACATCGTGACGAACGTCCACGACACGAACCAGTCGATCCAGGAGATCAGCGAGGCGACCGACCAGCAGGCGACCTCCACCGACGAGGTCGTCTCGACGATCGACCAGGTCGCCGCCACGTCCGAGCAGACGACCGCCGAGGCACAGACCGTCGCCGCCGCCGCCGAGGAACAGACCTCCGCCCTCTCGGAGGTGACCGACAGCGTCTCCAGTCTCGCCGACCGCGCGACGCATCTCTCGGAACTACTCGACGAGTTGGAGACCGACGACGACGCGTTCGACTACCCGCTGGAGGAGGACGCCCCGGAGCCGCCGAACACCCCGGACGGGGAACCCGCACCCGCCACCGACGGCGGCGAGACGCACTGACTCCCCACCAGCGGCTTCACGCCTCACTGACCGTTCCCTGCGTTCCTCGCCACCTCTCGTCTCACAACGTCTGTTCGTCGCCGTCGGCCGTCTCGATCCGGAGCGTGCCGGTTCGTGGATCGAGCGTGACCGTCCGGCCGTAGTCGCCGCCGGTGTCGGTGCCGTCTATCGGGATCCCAGCCTCGGTGAGCGCCCGCCGAACGGCCTCGGCGTTGCGTTCGCCGATGCGTTCGCCGACGCCGGAGAACTCGAACAGGTCGCTCCCGCCGGCGAACTTCGCTCTGAGTCTGCGCCGACTGCCGCCCGCCGCGACGACCTCGCGTCCGAGGTGTGGGATCGCCGTGTCGGCGAACTTGGCGGGGGGTTCGCCCGACCGGCGGTCCGAGTCGGGGAGCATGACGTGTGCGAGTCCGCCGACGCCGGCCTCCGGATCGACGAGCGCGACCGCGACACAGGAGCCGAGACCGTTGCTCCGCATGGCCCCGGTGCCGACGGCGTACTCGGCCATCCGGACGCGGGTCACGTCCGGCCTGCCGCGCATCGCCGTCACGTGTCCGGTGCGAGGGGTGCCAGCCCCTCGCCCTCCGAAATCGCACACACCCGGCAGTCGAACCGACCGCCGGCCGCCTCCACCTGTGCGTCGAACGTCGCGGCGAACGACTGTCGCCGGCCGAGTCGCACGAGTACCGGATCGACCACCGCCTCGCCGATGTCGTGGACGACCTGCGGCGGCGAGATGTCGATCGCCGTCCCGAGGTCGTCCGCCCAACTGTCCACGACGCCGCCCGCGACGACGTTGCCCAGTTCCGCGATCGCGTCCCGGCCCTCGCTGTCGAGGGCGGTCGTCCCGGCGAGTTGCCTCGCGACCGCCCGCGCACTGGCTTCGTCCAGGAGGAGCAGGAAGTAGCCGTCCGGGGGGCCGTCGAACCGCGCGGCGACCGCGACCATCGGTTCGTCGTCCACGTCGCCGACGAGTCCCTCCACCGGGAGGTAGGTCAGTTCCCGGACCGTGACGCTCGTCTCGACGCCGGTCAGTCCGCCGATCCGGTCGGCCGCCGAGGCCGCGCTGTCGGCCGCGAGTCGGTCGGACGACCGGAGGCCGGCCGGGCCGTCGTCGACGAACTCCAACAGCAGCGTGATCCGGCCGGCGTCGGTCTCGATCACGGTTCTGGCGGACGGCACGCGCTCCTCGGCGAAGTCGGGTCGGGCGGGCGGAGCCATGTCGATCGCCGTCTCGCGGGCGTCGGCCCAGCCGTCCACGAGTCCGCTGACCATCACGTTGCCCAGTTCCGGGAGGGCGTCGGGATCACCCGCCGCGTGGCGCACCGCGTCCGGATCCTCGAAGACGACCAGCACGCGGTCGGTGGTGTCGCCTCGGAGTTCGACGCCGACGACTGCGGCGTCGGCCGGCGTGTCCGGCGTCAACAACCCGAGTGTGGTCCGGGTGCCGTGGACTCCGACGTCGGTCATCGCACCGAGGCGGTCGGCGGCCCGCACGCCGCCCTCGTCGGCCAACCGGTAGGCCGCCTCGACATCCGTATCCTCGTCCATTGTCGACGTGTTCACGCACCGGCCCCTCATAGCTTTCGGCTACACGGACGCCGTATTCTATGCTGTCAACGATCGAAAAAGAACGGTGGACGGGAGCGACCGGCCGACCTACAGCGTCTCTACGTCCAGTACGGGCACGACTCTACCCTCGCCGAGGACGGTCGCACCCGAGAGTCCAGGGATACCTTCCAACACGCCGTCGAACGGTTTGATGACGACCTCCTCCTGTCCGGCCACGGCGTCCACGCCGAGGGCGACCTGCCGGACGGACGACCGGGCACGGACCAGCATCTCCCCCTCGACGCGCCCGGCCACGTCGAGTGCGTCGCCGAGGCGGACGAGCGGGTACAGTTCCCCGTCGATGGGGACGACCTCGCGTCCCTCAACGGTCCGGGTCTCGGTCAGGCGACCGATCTCCTCGACCGCAGACACCGGGACGCCGAACTCCTCGTCGCCGACCTCGACGAACAGCGTCCGGGCGATGGCGACGGAGACGGGCAGGCGAAGTCGAACCGTCGTCCCCTCGTCCGGTTCCGACTCGATCTCGACGCGCCCGTCCAGCTCACGGAGCGTGCTGGCGACCACGTCCATCCCCACCCCTCGACCCGACACTTCCGTCACCTCGCCGGCGGTCGAGAACCCCGGTTCGAAGACGAGTTCGCGGGCGGCGGTGTCGCTCATCGCGGCCGCCTCCTCGGGGTCGAGTGTGCCGCGTTCGACCGCCGTCTCCCGGAGTGCGTCCGGATCGAGACCGGATCCGTCGTCGCTGACCTCGACGGTCACCCGATCACGCGAGCGCCACGCGCTGAGTTCGACGGTGCCCTCGCGGGGTTTCCCCTTCGACTCGCGGATCTCCGGCGGTTCGATGCCGTGGTCGACCGCGTTCCGGACGATGTGGATCAGCGGGTCGCCGATGGCTTCCAGCACGTCTCTGTCCATCTCCACGTCCTCGCCGTCGGTCTCCAGGGAGACCTCCTTCCCGCACTCGCGGGCGGTGTCCCGGACGACGCGCGGGAGGGTGCTGGCGACCGTCGAGAGCGGGACGAGTCGCGCGTCCATCACGGTGTCCTGCAGGTCGCCGGTCGCGGTCTCCAAGGCGTCGAGTTCCTGCTGGGCGTTGTCGAGGTCGCCGGACTCGACCGCCCCGCGAAGCCGGATTCGGCTGGTCACGAGTTCCTCGACGAGGCCGTAGAGCGTGTCCAGCGTGTCGACGTCGACCCGGACGGACTGGACACGCGCGCCGTCGTCGCCCGTCGCGTCACCGTCCGCCTCGCCGGTCGCCTCGGCGCGTGCCTCGCGGTACTGCTGGACCGCCTCGGCGTCGGCGGCAACGTCGCCGGCGAGGACCGCGACTGCGGTCTCGATCCGGGGAATCCCCTCGAGCGTCTCGGCCAGGTCGTCGGGGTCGGCGTCGCTCTCGACCAGCAGATCGACGGGGCTCTCGAAGTCGCCCTCGCGGATCGCGGTCGAGTCGGGGTCGGCCCCGAGGACGTCGACTTCGCCGGCCACGCCGTCCATCGCCAGCGACCCGTCGATCTCCGGGAAGTCGCCGCCCAGCACCGAGAGTCTGACGTGCCGGGCGGGACCGTCCGGGTCGCCGGCGGTCTCCCGGAGTGCCTCGGTCTCGGCCTCGGTCGGCGTGGGGAAAGGCGACTCGCTGTCGTCGGTCGTCGTCGATGGCTCGTCACCGGTCGCGGTCTGTGTCGATGGCTCGTCACCGGTCGCGGTCGGCGGCGACTCCGACTCCCCTGTCGCTCCCGCCGAGTCGTCTGTCGGTTCCGACGTGTCGTCGTCGGCCATCTGGTCGTTCGCCGGGTCGAAGAACTCGTCGCCGGGGTCGGTGGTCGCGGTCGCTGGCGGCGCGTCGTCGCCTGCTGTGTCGGACGCGTCGGCGTCGTCGGTATCGGTCGTCTCGCCGACGCCGGAGTCGGACGCCTCGGCAGTGTCTGCCACTGTCGCGGCGGGCGACCGCTCGTCTGCTCCAGCCTCCTCGACGAAGGCGTCCAGTGGGTCCTCGGACTCGCCCCCGGCCGTGTCGTCTGCTGTGACTGCCGGGTCCTCGTCGTCGGTCGACTCACCGGTCGATTCCACGTCGTCGGCTGGTCTGTCCTCGACGTCGGTCGACTCCGCGTCCTCGGTGTCACCGTCGCTCTCGGAGTCTGCCGTCGCCGCCTCGTCGCTCGCGTCCACGGGATCGGTCTCGCGGACGACGCGTTCGATCTCGGCGACCGCCTCGGTCGGATCGCGGGCGATCTCCCCGGTCTCGGCCACCTCGTCGATCATCGCCTCGAACTCGTCCACGCCGGCGAAGGCGGCGTCCATCGTCTCGCCGGTGACGGGCACGTCGCCCTGTCGCATCCCGTCGAGCAGGTTCTCGAGGGCGTGAGCGAGGTTCGCGGCCGTCGAGAACCCCATCGCGCCGGCGTTGCCCTTCAGCGTGTGGGCGGTGCGGAACACCGAGTCCATCGCCTCCTCGTCGTCCGGATCGCCCTCCAGTTCGAGCAGTCCGGCGTTCAACGCGCTGATCGCCTCCTCGCTCTCCGCGACGAATGCGTCTGTGAGATCGTCCATGTTACTCCTCGAGGGCTCGCACCACCGCGTCCGCGATCTCGGTCGCGCCGACGACCGAGTCAACCGCGCCGGTCTCGACTGCGGAGCGCGGAATCCCCCAGACCGGCGAACTCGCCTCGTCCTGTGCGATCGTCGTCCCGCCGACCTGCTTGATCGCCTTGATCCCGCGTGCCCCGTCCTGTCCCATCCCGGTCAGCGCCACGCCGACCAGCGGATCGTCGATCGTCGTCGCCGCCGAGTGCATCGTCACGTCGATCGCCGGCCGGACGCCGTGGACCTTCTCCTCGTCGGTCGTCTTGAGTCGGATGCGCCCCCCGCCGTAGGAGTCGACGCGCATGTGTTTCCCGCCGCGTGCGAGAACGGCCTCGCCGGCCCCGACGCGAATCCCGTCGTCCGCCTCGCGCACGTCGTACGAGGAGACCGAGTCGAGACGCTCCGCGAGTCGGGCGGTGAAGTTCTCCGGCATGTGCTGGACGATCAACACGCGGGCGTCGATGTCGCGGGGGAGGTCGTACAGCACTCGCTGGAGGACCTTCGGTCCCCCCGTGGACGCGCCGAGGACGATGGTCGGGTTCTCGACGTACTCCGTCGCCACCTCGCCGATACTCGACTCGATGTCGTCGGCCGTCGCGTCGCCGGTCGTGTCCGGGTCCGCGAGGTCCGCCGCACCGTCGCCGGTGCTGTCTGCGGCGGTCGTGACGGCCGACACGTCCGCGCTCCGGACGGTCTCGACCTTCTCTACGAGGTCGATGGCCAGATCGCCGGTGTCCGTCGAGACCTCGCCGTCGGGTTTCGGCAGGAAGTCGACCGCCCCCTTCGAGAGGGCGTCGAAGGTCGCCTCGGCACCGCGTTCGGTGTGAGCCGACAGCATCAGGATGGGGGTCGGTTGCGTAGACATGATCGCCTCGGTGGCGTCGATACCGTTCATCGTCGGCATCTCGACGTCCATCGTGATCACGTCAGGGTCGTGTGCGCGGGTGGCCTGCACGGCCTTCTCGCCGTCGCTGGCCTCGACGACCTCGTAGTCGGCGTCTTCGAGCGCCTTCCGGACGACCGTCCGCATGAACTGCGAGTCGTCGACGACCAGCGCCTTCACGCCACGTCACCCACGGCGGACAACACGTCGGGTTCGTCGAAGGGTTTCGTGATGTAACTGTCCGCGCCGGCGTCGACGGCCTGTTGCATCTTCTCGCGTTGGCTCACGCTCGTACACATCACGATCCGTGCCTCCGGGTCGGACTGCTTGATCCGCGCGGTCGCCTCGATCCCGTCCACGTCGGGCATCACGATGTCCATCGTCACCACGTCCGGGTCGTGTTCGTGGTACGCCTCCACCGCTTCCGCACCCGTCTCCGCCTCCCCGACGACCTCGAAGTCCTCCTCCAAGATGCCGCGGAGGAGTCGCCGCATGAACCCCGAGTCGTCGACGATCAGTACGCGCGTCGGCATTTGCCGATAGTTCGCAAATATGGCATATAAACCCTGCCACACGTTTTCTCGTTGTGAAAACTGTCTGTCATTATTCCGGACTCTCGGTCGCTGGACAGATCACGCTGCGGAGAGTTCGACCAGCGTCTCCACGTCGAGCCACGCCACCGGTTCGAGGTCGCCGGCGGTCTCCAGTTTGATCACCTTCTTCACCAGACCGTGGGAGACACCGGCCCCGGCGAGTTCGTCCATGGCCGCCTCGGTCTCGACTCGCTCGGGTGGCACGTCCAGCACGTCCAGCACCTCGTCGACACGGAGACCTACGCCGTCTTCGCGGTCCAGAACGAGCACCTGCGAGCCAGTGAGGTCCCCGCCGTCGGGTGTCACCTGTGCGAGGTCGCTGTCCAGCGAGACGGTCGGGTCTACGACCGCCGTGATCTCTCCCCGGAGGTCGATGACGCCGACGACCCCCTCGGGTGCGCGCGGCACGCGCGTCGGTTCGCGATCCTCGACGATAGAGCGAACCGCGTCGACATCGACCGCGTAGGTCTCGGTACCGAGCCGAAACACGACGACCTGTTCCATAGCCGACTGTCCGACCGATCCGACATAAATCCTCGCGGCAGACGTCTGCGACGTGTGAGAAGTACGAGTCGACGGTGGTGACCCGCCGCGGAACTCGGATGCACCCGACACGCCCGAGAGAATTATGCTACCGGGTCCCGTACCCGGACGGGAATGGAACTGCGCCGCCTCGTCCGAGGCCGACTCCCGTGGTCCCGGCTCGAAGCGGTCGTGGCACACCTCGCAGAGCGGTACGACTGCGAACGCGTCCACGTCCGCTTTCTCGACGCCGACAACTGGCTCTCCACGCCGATGGTGCTGGACGACGAACTGTTCGTCAAAGTGATCTCCCGGCAGAACTCGCTGGTCCACGCGGTGTTGACGACCGGTCGGAACCTCGGTGCCTTCTCCAGCGGGACCGAGGGCTTCTTCGAGCACTTCGGCACGCCCTACCAGATGGCCCAGCACGAACTGGAGGCGACCGGGAAGATGCGCGAACTGGGGATCAACGCGCCGGAACCCATCGAGGCGCTGGAGTTCGACGGACTCGGTGTCGTCGTGATGGAGTACCTCCCCGAGTTCGAGTCGCTGGAGGCGCTGGATCGCAGTCGTGAGAAGGAACTCGCACCCCAGTTGTTCGAGAGCCTGCGCACCCTGCACGACAACGGACTGGCCCACGGCGACCTCCGGGCCGAGAACGTCCTGATCCTCGACGACGACCTCTACTTCATCGACGCGACCGGCGTGAACCCCGACGCGACCGAGGACGCCCGCGCCTACGATCTGGCCTGCGCACTCGGCGCGTTAGAACCCCTGATCGGCGCGCGTGCGGCGGTGGAGTCGGCACTGTCCGCGTACAGTATCGAGGAGTTGCTCGCTGCGACCGAGTTTCTGGACTTCGTCAACATCCGCCCGGACCACGACTTCTCGGCCGCGTCGGTGAAAGGCGAGATCGAGAAACGGGCGACCTGAGTCCTCGTGCGATCCGACTCACACGACCACCCGACCCGACTCACTCGATTTCGATCTCCACAGCCTCGACAGATTCGCGCTCCCGGCGGTCGGCTTCCTCCCACAGTTTCTCGACGAGGAGCGTCAGGTTGCGCTCGTTCGACTTGAAGATCGCGGCGAAGATCGGGCCGACCACCGGGACCGCGCTCCCGACGATGTTGATCCCGACGTTCGCCAGCATCCGGACGATGGTGAGATACGACACTCCGAGGTTGGCGGCTTCGAGGACGACGTACAGCGAGACGCCGGTGCTGACGACCTCGCCGCCGGGGATCAGCGCGAGGACGGGGTCGATCCCGAACCGGCGTTTCGTCCCGGGGACGCGGAACGCGCTGTCCATCAGGCGCGCGACGGCCCGGAGGCGGTCGAGCGCCGGTTCGTCGAGACTCTCGGGCGCGTCGGCGAGGTGTGACTCCATGTCGCTTCCTGGGTTCGCCGAGGATATGAGAGTTGTTGCGGAGATGCTGTGTACTCGAACGTGTCGGTCGGTGATGCGATAGCTGTCGAATCGGTCGTGGATACGATAGCTGTCGAGTTGGTCGGTGACAACAAGGGGTGAAAGCCCCCGGCGTCTCGATGGTCCGCGACTCGTTGCGCGCTTCCCTCACGAGAGCGCGTCGCTACGCTCCGCGCTCTCGTTCAGTTCAGTGTTGTCGGGCGACCCGAGAGTCGCCCGACTGCTGGCGAGAGCTTCGCTCTCGCTCTGCTTACGTCGTCGGGGACCAGTCGAGACGCCGGCCCCTTTCAGTCCCACCCGAATGTGCGACCCATCACGTCGCTACTGGTCGTCACCCAGCGTGACGTTTGCAGGCTCGGAACCCGGTCGTCGCAGTCGTCCCCGAACCTCCCCGACTGCTGACGACGCGAACTGCGAGTCGGTTCTCGCTGTCGCTCGAACACGACTCGGTTTCGGTCGCCAGCAGATCGCGTCCTCCGGGGTTCCAGAATCGCCCGGATTGGGTGACGGGCCTGCCGTCTGCGAGGGGTATAAAACCGTTCGAAAGTGCTTATATACCCCGAGTTGCGTGTGATTCGGCCCCATTTCCGGCGCGCGCGAGGAACGTGCGCGAGGGAGGCGAGGGTGGGCGGTGCGGAGAACCCCCGCCGAGGTTGGGGAGGACGAGGTGCGGTGCTGTCGCGGTCGCTGTCGCGGGGCGATGCTGTGCCGTGCCGTGCTGTCTCGGTGCTGGTGCGGTTGCGGTCGAATATTCCGTTTGTACCGGATCGAGTAGCGGTGCTGGTGCGGTCGCGGTTGCTGTTGTGGTCGTAGTCGGTGGCGCGGTTGCGGTTGCTGTTGTGGTGCCAGTCAGTGGAGCGGTTCCGGGCGCTCGCAACTGTAGCGGTATCGTCTCTCTCACCGGTCGTACGCACGGCACGACCTGAGACGCCACCTATCGAGCAACCCGGTCTCGGCTCGACCCCTATCTCAGAACGGTAAGAGATCACGCATCTGATCCAGCAGGCCCCTCGAGGACGAAGCCCGGTGATCCTCGAAGATCGGATGCAGAAGCTCCAGTAACTCCGATTCGGACTCGAACTCCCGGCGTGGCAGTTGCGAGAGCGCCTCGTCCATCGAGAGGGTGTTGCCGAAGGCGTCGTAGGGAATCTCCGGGTCCCGAAGCCCTGCGACGATCTCCTCGTCCGTGGCCGGGAACTGCACGTCGCTCTCCGACAGTCGCGCGTCCAGCGCGGCGATCCCGAACTCGATGGCGTCCGGTTCGTCCGACGACCCGCCCTGCGGTGGCCTTACTCCCATCACACTCGCGTTGTGTCCGACGGGACAAAAATCTCCGGCTCTCGACCCGTCGGGGTCGCACCCCCGAGCCACGGCGTTTATCGCCCTCCGGCGTCACCCGTCGAGTATGACCGAGTACACGACGGTCTCGATCCCGAAGGAACTCGGCGACCGCGTCGAAGAGACCATCGAGGGGACCAGTTTCTCCAGTACCAGCGACCTCGTGCGCTTTCTCCTGCGCAGTATCGTCATCCAGCACCAGAAACAGGGCAAACTCACCGAAGCCGAGTTCGAGGAGATCACCGACCAACTGACCGACCTCGGCTACTTGGAGTAAGCCGGCACGGCCCGATTCGGTGCGGGTCCGACAACAGCAGGCATATCCGCCTCGCGCCCCACCCACGACCGTGCAAGACGCCACGCTCTGTCTGCCCGTCGTGGACGGGCGCGTGCTACTGATCCGCAAGAAACGGGGCGTGGGAGCCGGACTCTACAACGGGCCCGGCGGCAAGATCGAACCCGGCGAGACGCCGCGAGAGTGTATCCACCGCGAGGTGAACGAGGAACTCCGGATCGGTCTCTCCGAGGTCGAGAAGGTCGGGGAACTCGACTTCGTCTTCGGCGACGACCCGTTCATGTTCGTCCACGTCTACCGCGCGAGCGACATCTCCGGCGAACCGGAGGAGACCGACGAGGCCGACCCGAAGTGGTTCGACACCGACGACGTGCCCTACGACGAGATGTGGCCCGACGACCGGCACTGGGTGCCGAAACTGCTCGACGGGGAGACGTTCACCGGGCGCTTCCGGTTCGACGACGAGGGCGACGACCTGCTCGGCTGGGCGATGCGGACCGACGTGGAGTTCTGATCTGTTCCTTCCGCGAGCAGTCGCCGACCTCACACCATCGCACTGCTGTCTATCTCGGGATTCTCCCGGACGAACTCGACCAGCGTCTCGACGTAGTCGCCGAAGGGGGGACACGAAATCCCACTCCCGGACAGATCACGCAGGGTGTGCCCCGAGGTGTACCGCGTCGGATGCGTGAAGTAGTTCACCGACTCGGGTTCGATCCGCATCAGTCGATACACGCCCGGCACCGACTCCAGCGATCGCTTCGCAATCGTCCGCGTCGTCGGCACCGACACCAACCGCCGGTCGGCGGCGTCGGCCAGCAGTCGACTCATCTCGGCCACGGTCGGCGGGTTCGGATCGGCGAGTTGGTAGACGACACCCTCGGACTCGTCCAGTCCCGAGAGGTGCGCGATGGCATCGACCACGAAATCACGCGGGACGACGTTGATCTCGAACTCGTCGGCTCCCGGCGGGAGCGGCAGGACCGCGAGACGAGGCTGTCGCAGGAGCCACTGGAGCACGAAGTACGGCCCGTCGTACTTCTGGGTCTCGCCGGTCCTGCTGTCGCCGACCGCGATCGCCGGCCGATAGATGGTCGCCGGGAGTCCCTCGGCCATCCGCTTCTGCACTTCGACCTCCGCGAGGAACTTCGTCGCCTCGTACCAGTTGTTGAACGTCTGTCCCTCACGCAACATCTCCTCGGTGAAGACGCCGTCGTAGCGCCCGGAGACGTAGCAGGTGCTGACGTACTGAAAACGCTCGATGTCGGGGCAGGCTTCGGCGAAGTCCAGCACGTGGTCGGTCCCCCGGACGTTGACCGCTCGTCCCACGTCCTCTGAGACGCCGAGGTCGTACACCGCCGCGAGGTGGTACACCTCGGCAGTGTCGGACTGAAGACGGTCGGCCGTCTCGTCGTCGAGTCCGAGTCCCTGCGCGGTGATGTCGCCCTCGTGCAGTCGGATCGCGGGCTCCGTCTCGGCCGCCTCGGTCCCGGCCGGCGACAGTAGTTCGTCCACCCGCGACTCCGCCTCGTCACGGTACTTCGACTGGATCAGACAGGCGATCTCGTCGCCGGTCCCGTATCGGTCCAGCAGTCGCTCCACGAGCGCCGACCCGAGAAAGCCCGGAAAGCCCGTCAGAAAGACGGTCGTCATCGTCGACCTCCGGGGAGTTTCTCGGCGACAGCGCGCACCCGCGACCGCAGGCCGGCCACGCGTTTCAGGCCGCGCAGGTTCCCGATCATGAACCGCTCCCAGACCCACCCCGGCACACGTCGCGGCGTGGCGAAGGGGACGACGCGCTGGGTCGAGACGGTCTGACTCTCCGTGAACTTCGTCAGGCCGTGCTCGCCGTGGCGTCGGCCGAGTCCGGAGTCGTCCATCCCGCCCATCGGCGCGTCCACCGAGGCCCACGTCGCCGCGAAGGCTTCGTTGACGTTGACGGTCCCGCAGTCGACGCGGCGGGCGACCGACTCCCCGACTGCGGTGTCTTCGGTCCAGACGGCGGCGTTCAGGCCGTAGTCGGAGTCGTTCGCGCGCGCCACCGCCTCGTCGGTACTCGACACCGGATAGACAGCGGCGACCGGGCCGAACGTCTCCTCGTCGGAGAGGGTCGCCGACTCGGGCACGTCGGTCAGCACCGTCGGCTCGAAGAAGTGCGGCCCGAGGTCGGGTCGCCGCCGTCCACCGGTCAGTACGGTCGCGCCCTCGGACAGGGCGTCCTCGACGTGTCGCTCGGTCTTATCGACCTGCTCTGCGGAGAGCATCGACCCCACGTCGGGGCCGTAGTCGTAGGCGGCCCCGAGTTCCAGCCGGCGCGTGCGCTCCACGAACTCGTCGCAGAAGTCGTCGAACACCGACTCGTGGACGTAGATGCGCTCGAAGGAGATACACAGTTGGCCGGCGGTCGTGAACGATCCTCTGACGGCACCCGCTGCCGCCTTCGACACGTCGGCGTCCGACAGCACGAGCATCGGGTTCTTCCCGCCCAGTTCAAGCGAACAGTCGATGAGGTGTTCGCCCGCCTGCGAGGCGACGATGCGGCCGACCTCGCTACTGCCGGTGAACTGCAGGAAGTCGACCGACGAGATCAGTGGCTCGCCCAGTTCCGGGCCGCGCCCGGTGACGACCTGAAAGAGGTCGTCCGGCAGACCCGCCTCCCGGAGCAGTTCGACCGCCCGGAGGGCGGTGAAGGGCGTGTGTTCGTCCGGCTTCAGCACGACCGCGTTGCCCGCCAGCAGTGCGGGGAGCGCGTCCGAGACCGCCAGCGTGAGGGGGTAGTTCCACGGCGAGACGACGCCGACGACACCGACCGGGTGCCGGTGTTCGACTGTCTTCGTCAACAGGGGAAACGCCCCGCGCCGGCGCTCGCTGGAGAGCATCCCCGGTCCCTCGCTCGCGTAGTACCGGGCGTTCGTCGCCACGTCGAGCAGTTCCTCGAACGCGTCCTGTCTGGCCTTCCCGCTCTCCAGTTGCATCAGGTCGAGCAGTTCCTGCCGGTGTGCCAGCACCCTGTCGTGGTAGCGCGACAGCACTGCAGCGCGTTCCGACACCGGGCGTTCGGCCCACGACTGCTGTGCCTCACGGGCGCGGTCGACTGCAGTCGATACGTCTTCGGGCGTGCAGGCCGGCACCGAACCGACGACCGCGTCCGTCGCCGGATCGCGGACCGTGATCCGGTCGCGGTTCTCGGCGGGAGCGCCAGAAGGGTCGGCCGTGCGGGTCGTGAGCGAGTCGAGTCGCTGGAGGTCGGCGACCGACTCGGGGGGCGACGAGCGTGTCACGTCTCTCGTGAGGGGCGTCGGCGAAATCAATGGTCCGGTCACACCACACTCGCGTCGAGGCCAGCGAGGGGTTCCCGAGGCGTCCCACGGTCTCCGGTGGGACCCGACCCCCGCCCCGTGACGCCCGGGACGTGTCACCCGGGCCCCGGCGACGTGTCAACGAGAACCGTTTATACCGAGTTACTGTTCACAATATAATCACTTGTCTGCCAGGTACTTATTACGAAATCCGGCGTGTACTCTCGTATGGTTCCGGGCAACGGTCCATTCGCAGACAGCAGAACCGTACAGGAGTCGAACGGCGGGTTCACCGTCTCGATCCCGAAGAAGATCGCACAGCGATACGGGATCGAACGCGGCGACGAGGTCTGGTGGGTCGACAATCCGGACGGGGAGACGCCGGAGTTCATCCCACCGGAACAGCTCTGAGCGTCGACTGCCGCACGGAACGCGTTTTTCGCCGGGGTGACCGACACTCACAGCGACTGCGCTCGCTCGTCGATCACCGTGTCGAACAGTTCGGCGACGGTCTCGACTGCGCGGGCATCACAGCCCTCGGGGTCGAGTGAGACGTGCAGTACGGCGTCGGTGAACGCGGTCGACTCCACGAGAATGTGGAGGAAGCGGAACGTCGTCTGGAGCGACGTGTCCGCGAGCACCTGCTCGAAACCGTCCACGAACACCAGCCGACTGTTCCGCACGTCGCCGCCCTCGCTCAAGGTCTCGCTCACTCTGATACCGATCTCGCCGAGGCTCCGTGGTCCCTCGGCGGAGACGGTCGTCGCCGACTCGCGGAGCGAATCGGGCAGCGCCGACAGGCCGGCGGAGACGTCGTCGTGGCCGGTGACGACGCCGAACCGGTCGATCCGCCCCGCGTACTCGGAGACGTCGGTCGCCCACCCGGTCGCCGTCGGATCGAACAGCACACCGAACAGGTCGATTCCGCCGGTCTCGGCGCTGAACGGGCCCGGGTCGGTCACGCCGGAGACCGGTCGTGCCGAGTCGGAAACCGAGAGCACCGACTCGCCCGACGACGACTCGTCGTCCGTCGTCATCCGGGCGCGTCCACCTCGTGTGGCGGTCGTGCCCGTCGCCGACACGGAGTGAGCGCTCGGGGGCGTGCGACGGGCGGGTGGGGTGGCCGGCAGCGTCCTGTCACAGCACGTTCGTCCTCGTGTGCTCGTTCGGGGCCGACCGCTTAGGCATTGTGGGAGAACACTGTCGAACCCGTCCTCGGCGGGAGAACGGACACTGGTATCTGACAAGCGGTCTCTCGTCGTGGAACCGCGGGAGTCAGCGAGTGTCGTCACCGTCTGCCCCGGTGGCGTCGGCAGACGCGGTCGTCTCGTGGGACTCGGTCGACTCGCCGGCCTCGGTCGTCTCGCCGGAGTCGCCGGGGTGGCCGGACGCCTCGGACCGACCGAACGCTCCGGACTCGTGGTCGATGAGCAACCGGACACCGGCCCTGATCGCCGCACTCCGGTTCGGATACCGGCCCTCCTCCACGAGTCGCTGTATCTCCTTCGAGGTACTTCGCGGGAGCCGAACCGTCTCGCGGTCCCGACAGCTCTCGTCGGGCGCGTCGGGGATGCCGGAGAGACTCATCGGTCACCGCCTCGTCGGGGCTGGTCCCGCCGGCCGGTCCCGGAGACGACTCGTTCGAGGACCGCGTCGCCAACCGCCACGTCGACCGGGCCGAGCGCGACCGCCCGGAGGTCTTCGTCGGTCACGTCCGCCTCTTGGGTCCAGTCTGCAGTCGTGTCTCGCCACGCGACGGTGCCGCTGTCGCCGACGACCGCCAGTCTGCCCGACGCCCCGTGGCTGGTCCCCGAGGCGTCCCGCCAAGCGAGTCCGCGAAGCGTCTCCTCTCCGACCGCCACCGGGGTCCAGTTCTCCCTTCCGGGGTCGTACCGGTAACAGAGCCCGTCGTCGCCAGCGACCCACAGTCGGTCGTCGCCGACGGCCACGTCGAAGAAGTCAACCTCGGCGTTCCGGACACCGATCTGCCGCCACTCGTCGGCGACGAAGCGGAAGACGTGTCCGCTCGTGTCGCAGGCGACACCGCCGAGTGGCCCGAGCGCGACCGCTGGGATCGTCGAGCCAGTGCCCGGTTTCACCGGGTCGTCCCAGATCGGTGCGCCCGACTCGCCCACGGTCGCAGAGAGGAGTTCACCGGAGCCGTTTGCGAGCAGGAGTCGCTCGCCCCCCGCCTCGCCGGCGACGGCGACCGCCTCCCACGTACTCGTCTTCTCCATCGGCGCGGTGTAGTCGTGCTTTCTGCCGGACGTGAGGTCGTAGCTCCCGATGGCTCCGCTCCCGCCGACGAACCAGACGCGTCGACCGCAGTCTGTCGCGGCGACGCCGGTCAGATCGTTGCCGGCGGCGGTCGGTCCGACACCGACCAGCGTCGTCCAACCCTCGCTTTCTCTGGCGACGACCGTGCCGTCTTCACCGACCGCGACCGCACCGGTCCGGGTCGCCGTCACGGCCACGAGGTCGGCGTCGGTCGGGAGCGACACACGCTCCCAGTCTGCCGCGTCGCGGGCCACGCGAGTCACGGCCACCGCCCCCGCGCCTGGTGCGCCTCGGCGAGTCGGCGGAGCGCGACACCGGTCGCGGCCGTGCGCCACGAACAGTCGTACGTCTCGGCAGTCTCGACGACCGACTCCCACGCCTCGGTGACGTCGGCGTCGAGTCGGTCGAGCACGCGCCCACGATCCCACGCTCGCCGATTTCGACCCTGCAGCCACTCGTAGTACGAGACCGTGACGCCGCCCGCGTTGGCGAGGACGTCGGGGACGACCCGGAGTCCGCGCTCGCGGAGTCGCTCGTCGCCGGCCGGCGTCGTCGGCCCGTTCGCCCCCTCGACGAGCAGGTCGGCCCGCACCGCCTCCGCGGTCTCGCTGTCGAGGACGCCGCCGACCGCCGCCGGGATCAGCACGTCCACGTCGAGTCCGAGCAGATCGGCGTTCGACAGGTGGGCCACCTCATCGGCCTCCGCCGCCTCACAGTCGGTGACGGCGTCGGGTCGCTCGCGGTACGAGGGAATTTCGTCGGTGTCGAGACCGGTCGGATCGTGGATCGCGCCGCCGGCGTCGGAGACCGCGACGACCGTCGCGCCCCAGTCGGAGAGCAGTCGGGCCGCGTTCGCCCCGACGCTCCCGTACCCCTGCACCGCGACGGTCTGCGTGGTCAGCGGGCGGCCGAGGGAGCGACACGCGGCGCGCGTCACGAGGGCGACGCTCCGACCCGGTGCCGAGGCGCGCCCCTCGACACCGCCGAGTGCCGGCGGTTTCCCGGTGACGACGCCGGGACTGGCGCGGCCGACGAGTTCGCCGTAGGTGTCCGCGACCCACGCCATCTCGCGGGCATCGGTACCGAGGTCGGGCGCGGGCACGTCCCGGTCGGGACCGACGACCGACGCGACGGCGGCGGTGTACCGCCGGACCAGTCGTTCCCGCTCGCCGACCGAGAGGTCGCCCGGATCGACCGCGACGCCGCCCTTCGCGCCGCCGAACGGCAGATCCAGCAGCGCACACTTCAGCGTCATCCAGCCCGCGAGCCCGGCACACTCGTCGGCCGAGACCGCCGGGTGGAAGCGGAGACCGCCCTTGCCAGGCCCGAGGGCGTCGTCGTGGCGGACGCGGTAGCCCCAGAGGTGGTCGACGGTGCCGTCGTCGCGCGTCAGCGGGAGCGTCACCTGGACGATTCTGTCGGGGTCGTGGAGTCTGTCGCGGACGGTGGGGTCGATGTCGAGCGTCTCGACCGCCCGGTCGATCTGTGTGCGGACGGCGGCGAGTGGATCGCTCACTGGGTCCCGCCCTCCGGGTTCGAATCGGTCGCTCCCCGTTCGGTCGGCCTCGCCTCGGTCGTCTCGACAGACGACCAGTCGTCGACACCGACACTCGCCCGCCAGCGGGACCGACTCGTCGCGTGGGCGGCGACCCGCACCGCGTCGAAGACGCGCTCGTCGGGTTCGCCCAGTTCCGCGAGCAGTCGGCGGTAGAACCGGACGGCGTAGTCACTCCCGAGTGCGACGGCCGCGCCGAGACCGGCGTAACGTCGGTCGGTCGCGTTCGGGCCACAGAGCGACACTCTGTCGTGTTCCCAGCGTCGCCGGAGTCCCGCCGGGTCGGTCGCCAGCAGTCGGTAGTGGCGCGGCAGGAAGCCGAGTGTCGACTCGATGTCGCCGAGTACCGGCGTCTCCTCGACCGTGCCGACCGTGAACAGCGGTACGTCGCCGGGCATCGTCCCGGCGGCGAGAGCCGCCAGTTCGGCCACGTCGGCGACCGTGCCGGAGAGTTCCACGAGTTGTTCGTCGGTCGCGTCGTGGTCGCCCCGGAGGCGGTCGGCGTACGCCGACACGTCGCCGTCGGTCGCCATCGTCGCCGAGGCGGAGAGCAGTAGGGCGCGGCACTCGCCGAGGTCGGTGTCGGAGAAGGTGCTCGCGGTGTCACCGCGCAGTCGACCGAGCAGCGAGGGTGCGTGGGCGGCCGCGCGGACCTCCCGCGCGAGGTTCGGGTAGTCGCCGTCGCCGGGGAGGACGGCCGCGTCGAGTGGGTCGACGAGCGACATCAGGGGGCCTCCTCGCCGGCCAGCAGGCACTCGGTCTCCCAGTGGTGGTGTGCCTTCAGGCGGAGGCGACCGGTCGTGGTCAGGCGGTAGGCGTTCGTGCGACCGTCGACCGGGCGTTTGTCGACGAAGCCGAGTTCGACCAACTCCGAGAGGTTCTGGTAGAGGCGACCGTGGTTGATGTCCTCGTCGTAGAACTCCTCCAGTTTGCGCTTCAGTTCGAGGCCGTGCGGTCGCTCGCCGGTCATCCGACAGATGGCGAGGAGCAAGTTGCGCTTGAAGCCGGTCAGACCGGTCAGCGGTTCTGGTTTGACGGGCGGTTCGCCGGGAGAGGTTCGACTGCGGATGTGGTCTCGTGCGTTCATAGGGAGTGGCGGCGAAGCCGCCGAGACCGCGACCGGGACCTGCACCCGGTTGTCGGCGTGGACCGAACGCGGCGGCGAGACGTGATCTGTCGCGGTGACCGACCGACGCGAGGCGGGTCGCCGGCTCAGGCGAACTCCATCTTGTGTTCGCGGTAGAGAACGAGTGTGAACAGCGCGAAGGGGAGCAGGCCGAGCACCGTCAGGCCGGTGGCGACCTGCAGGAGCGGCGGGATGCCGAGCGAGACGACGAAGTAGACGAGGACGAGGATGCCGGTCAGGATGAAGAAGACGACGCTGGCGATGGCGAGACCGAAGGAGAGCTGTCGGTACTTCCACGGGAGGTTCTCCGACCGGCGGAGCATCTGGATCAGGACCGCGACCGGCGGGATAGCGAGCGCGACGAGTTGGAGAATCGAGGTGGCGACGCTCTCGCTCACGCCGAGTCACCCCGGCCCGGCGTCGGGTCGCCGAGTGGTCGCGTCGCCAGTCCGTCGTCGTCGGTGTAACAGGGTCCGGAGCCGAACACCGCCGTCCGAGGGCTGACGGGAGTCGAGGGCTGTGCAGTCGTCGCAGAGTGTTGTCGTCGGGTCATAGCAACCGGCGGGGGACCGCCGAGACCGCGACCGGGGCTCGCACCCGGCTGTCGGCGTGGACCGAACGCGGGAGGGTGTGGTCGGTGCAGCACGGACCGGGTCGGAGGGACGGCGAGGGAGCGGACTCTCAGTCGGCGATGTCCTCGCGGAAGAGGACGACGACGAAGACGGCGAAGGGGGCGAGACCCAGCAAGAGCAGTCCACTCGCCCCCCGGAGGAGGAGTGGCGCTCCGAGCGCGGTGGAGAGAAATCGCAGGACTGCGAGGCCGGACGCGAGGTAGAAACAGACGGACGAGAGCGCCAGGCCGAAACAGAAGACGCGCCACGGGTCGCCGAGGTGCTCCGAGTTCCGGAGCATCTGGAGCAGGACCGCGACCGGCGGAATCGCCAGCGCGATCAACTGGAGCAGTGTCGCGGCGACGGCGGTGTCCACGACTACGACCCCCTGATCGACTGTAACACGTCCTCGCCGAAGCTCCAGACCGTCGCCGAGAGGACGGTCCCGAGGAAGACGAGTCGCATCCGGGGCGGAATCGCCGAGAGGTCGAGAGCGCCGAGTCCCGCCGCGAGTACGACCGCGACGAGCGTCAGGTGGAGGAAGCCGGCGAGGAGGTCGTTCGTCAACCAGTGGCGCATCTGCGTCGAGGTGGTGTCGTCGTCCTCGCCCTCGATGTCGTCGCTGGCCGCGACCGAGTCGTCGGTGTCGGACGACGACGCCGACTTCGCGGGCGCGCCGTCGGCAGAGCCGTCACAGCAGACGACGACGGTCTGTGCGTCGGAGACGGGTCCGACAGACTGGGCGTCCCTCGCGGTCGCGGACTGCGACCCGACGTCGCCGGTCGACCGCGATCCGGTCCCGGTCGCAGCGTCGTCGCTCACGCGCGACCTCCGTCGACCTGTGGGGCGGAGTAGCCCGGGATCAGTCGCCCACCCAGCGCGAGCAGGTCCGCCTCGTGCCGGATCAGCAGGGTGCCGAGCACGCTCATCACCAGCACGTAGCCGACCGCGAACTCCGGTACCAGCGACCCGAGTCGGTCGCCGGCCGCCGACCCCGCCAGTGCCGCGAGGACCAGCGAGAACTCGCCCCGAGCGACGAGACCGACGCCGACCCGGAAGGATCGCCGGGAGTCCAGTCCGTACAGCTTCCCGCCGAGGGTGCCGGAGACGAGTTTCGTCACAGTCGTCACGACCAGCGCGACCGCGAGGAAGCCCGCGACGCTCGACAGCGCGAGGAGGCTGGTCGTCGCGCCGACACCGAAGAAGAACAGCCCCGCGAACAGGTCTCGCGCCGGGTCGATGACGCGCTCGATGCGCTCGGCGTGGTCGGTCGGCCCGAGCGCGGCACCGACGAAGAACGCCGTCACGCCCTCGCTGACACCGAGCGTCAGGCCGACGCCCGCGAGGAGTGCCATCACGCCGAACACTCGGAGCAGAAAGAGTTCGTCCGAGTCGCTGGCGAAGAAGCGATCGAGCAGGTCGGTGCCGCGCCAGCCGACGACTGCGACAGCACCGAGAAGCAGGAACCCGCGGCCGACGCCGAGTGCGGCGTCGACCAGTCCGTCGCCGCCGAGCACGACCGACGAGAGGAACGTCAGGTAGACCGCGATCAGCAGGTCTTCGGCGACCAGCGTCCCGAGGATGGGTTCGCTCTCGGGTTCGACGATCCAGCCGCGTTCGATCAGCGACTTCGTGATGATCGCGCTGGAGGACATGTAGACGATGCCGGCGACGAACAGGGCTTCGAGGGTCGAGAAGCCGAACAGGATCGCCAGTCCGAAGCCGGCGGCGTAGTTCAGCAGGAAGTCGAGGGCGGAGCTGCCCAGGATGGCGCGGCGGTTCGACAGTAGTTCGCCGACGCTGACGTGGAGACCGAGAAAGAAGAGCAGGGCGACGACGCCGAGTTCGGCGAAGACGTCGATGTAGCCCGAGGGGTCCACGACCGCGAGTCGGATCGGACCGAGGTGTCGCGGGACGCTCGGCCCGAGGACGATGCCGGCGAGGATGTACGCCGGGATCACCGACTGCCCGAATCGCTTGGCGACGGCACCGGCGAGTGCGATGGCGGTGACGACGACGCCGACCGTCAACAGCGGCGGAAGCGGGCCGCCAGCGGCGGTCATCTGCCTCCCAGCAGGCGATCCAGTGCGGCCAGTTCGTCGCGGGTGCCGAGGGCGACGACGGTGTCGCCCGACTCGACGACGAACTCGGGGTCGGGACTCGGGACGGTCTCCCGGCCGCGCTGGACCGCGATGACGGTCGCGCCGGTCTCACGCCAGATCGTCGCGTCGCCGAGTTCGGTGTCGGCGAGCCGTGACTCCTCGTCGATGCGAACCCACTCGATGATCGCCTCGCCGAGTGGGACTTCCAGATCGTCCAGTTGGACTGGCTGGTAGTAGGTGCCGGCCAGAACGGAGCCGAGTTGGCGTGCCTCGCGGTCGGACAGCGAGGCGAGTCGTTCGTGCCGGTCGTCGCCGTCGCGGAACAGTTCGCGTTTCCCGTCGTGGTGGACGAGGGCGACGAGCGTCTCGGTGCCACAGTCGATCTCGAACTTCCGGCCGACGCCGGGGATGGTGGTCTCGTAGAGTGTCATGTGTGTCGTTGGATAGTGTCTGTCGTTGCTGTCGGTGTGGTCGTGGTCTGTCGTCGGTGTCGTCGGTGGCGTCGGTGTCCTCGGTGTCGTCGATGTCGTCGGTGTCGTCGGTGGCGTCGATGTCGTCGGTGTCGTCGGTGGCGTCGGTGGCGTCGGTACTCTGGCCTCGGCGGTGCTCTCGTTCAGAGTGGCACCAGCGCCGTGTGTGGCGCGAGGATCGGCAGTCGCGCGAGTGCTCGGACCGCTCCGGCGACGAGGAGCGTCGGGAGGTCGCCGAGTGCGGGAAGTGCGGGGAGCGCAGGCAGCGACTCCCCGACTGCCGACTGGAGGTCGGCGAGCGCGGTCGCCGGGTCACGGACCGACTCGGCCACTACCGGGACCCGCTCCCCGTGGTAGATCGCCCACCAGACGCCCCAGAGGTGGTCGAGCGGTGTCCACACCCCGAAGGCGTGAGAGACCGCGTCGTCGAGTGCGGCGAGACCGAGACCGACGACCGCGATCTGGAACCGCCGCCCGTAGCGCCAGGTGAGGAGTCCCCCGAGGATGGTGCCACAGACCCCAGCCAGCGCCATCGTCGCGCCGAAGACCGGGTAGTACTTCCAGACGTGTGCCCACGCGAACAGCGCGAGCAGAGCACTGGCCACGACGAGGACCGGTTCTTTCCGTGGGTGGAGGTCCCACTTGCGAGCCGCGAGAAACAGCATCGCGTACAGCGGGTAGAGGAAGTGGTGTGGGCCGAACAGTGCGCCGTCTGGGAGTGTCTCGGCGGGGAACATGGTGAGTGAAGGGAGGGCTGTTCGCCCGGCGGCGGGCGGTCGGGGCTGATCGCGGGCCGGTGGTCGGTGTGGGTTGCAGGTCGGTGGTCGGTAGGGGTCACAGATCGATGGTCGAAGCGGGTCGGGAAGCGATGCCGGCTCAGTCGTCGTCTACTTCCCGTGGTTCGAGCGCGGTCCACTCGCGGGTGTAGAGGTCGTGTCGCCGCAGATCCCACGGGTCGTCGCTCCTCACAGGATCGCCCCGCACTGCCGAGTAGCAGACGTTGAGGAGCCAGATCAACTGGGCGATGCCCAGCACCAGCGCACACACCGTGATCGTACCGTGGATCGGTGCGTACTCGGTCGGGTAGGTCGCGGTCCGGCGCGGGAGGCCGTCCGTGCCGAGCAGGAGCATCGTCCCGAAGGCGGCGGTCGTCGAGAGCGTCGAGAGCCAGAAGTGGAGTCGCGCCAGTCCGCGATGGTACCACCGGCCCGTGAACAGCGGGAACCAGTAGTAGCAGGCCGCGAAGGCCGCGAACACCGACATCCCGACGAGGACGAGGTGGAAGTGCCCGACGACGTAGTAGGTGCCGTGGAGGACGCGGTCCACCGGGATCGACGCGAGGAAGATCCCAGTGACGCCGCCGAGGACGAACTCGAAGACCGCCGCGACACAGAACAGCATCGGCACCCGCAGGCGGATCTTGCCGTTCCACATCGTGGCGATCCAGTTGAACGTCTTGACCGCCGAGGGGACCGCGATGGCCAGCGTCACGGCCATGAAGGACGCCTGCAACCGGGGGTCGATCCCGGTGGCGAACATGTGGTGTGCCCAGACGCCGAAGGAGAGTGCGCCGATGCCGAGCGTCGAGTAGACGACGTACCGGAAGCCGAACAGCCGCCGCCCGGCGAATCGCGGCAGGACGTAGCTGATCACGCCCATCGGCGGGAGCACGAGGATGTACACCTCCGGGTGGCCGAAGAACCAGAACAGGTGTTGGAACAGGATCGGCCCGCCGCCGTCGACCGTGAAGAAGGTCGTCCCGAGGTTCCGGTCCGCCAGCAGCATCAGCACCGAACTGCCGAGGATCGGGAACGCGAACATCACCAGGCCGCCGGTCGTGAGAAAGGTCCACGTCAGGATGTCGAGGTTCGCCCACGACACGTCCCGTTCTGCGACGACGGTCACGACGAAGTTGATCCCGGCCCCTATCGTCGAGACGCCCGAGAGGTGCAGACCGAGCAGCAGGAGATCGACTTCGGCGTTCGGCATCCGGATCGACAGCGGCGGGTAGAGCGTCCACCCGACTGCGGCCGGGTGGACGTTCGCCAGGCCGAGCACCTCGCCGAGCAGGCCCGCGCGGATGAGCGCGCCCGAGCAGACGAGCAACCAGAAGGCCATCGCGTTGAGGCGAGGGAAGGCCATGTCGTCCGCCCCGACCAACAGGGGGAGCAGGTAGTTCCCGAGGCCGAACAGGACCGGCGTGGCGAACAGGAACAGCATCGTCAGGCCGTGCGTCGTGAACAGCGCGTTGTACGTCTCCCGACCCCAGATATCCGCACCGGGCGTCACCAGCGCGGTCCGGAGCATCATCGCGTCGAGCGCCCCCAGCAGGCCGGCCGCAGTGCCGAAAGCGAGGTACAGCAGGCCGATGTCTCTGTGGTCGAGCGTCGTCAGCCAGCGCGTCAGGCCGTCGGGTTTGTCCGCGCCCGCGTCCCCCGCCACGGTCGCCAGCACCTTCCGGATTCGGCGCTTCAGCAGGCCGACGAAGGTCCGGTGGAGGCGGTCGCGCTCGTCCGCCACGGATCACTCTGCCTCCCGCCCGAGTCGGACGAACTGGAGGAACTGGTACGCCCCGAACAGGCCGACGAGCGTGGCGGTTCCGAAGGCGACCTCGGGTGCGATGCCGTACAGCAGGCCGCCGACGACGCCGCCCGGCACGGCGGCGAGGTTCCGGGTGAGCCGACAGGACTCGACCACGCGGTCCGCGCCGTCGCCCTCCACGAGTTCGTCGAACAGCGCGGCACGCGCCGGCACGCCGGCGAACCGGACGCCGAACAGCGCGAACAGGATCGCCAGCACCGCCGGGTGTGAGGGCGCACCGATCAGCAGGAGCGGGAACAGCGCCGCCGAGAGGACCGCGCCCGCGATCACGGTTCGCGGGTCTGCCCACGCCGCGATACGCGTGCCGGCGACGACTGCTCCCAACCCTGCCACGGTCTCGACTGCGACGAGGAGACCGAAGAACGCCACCGGCGGGAGTTCGGTGCCGGCGACCGTGACGCCGACCGCGTGGTACTCGGTCACGACCACGATCAGGAAGACGTGGACCATCCCCTCGGCGAACGTGACGGCGGTGTTGCCGGCCAGCACCGTCCACAGTTCGTCGTTCAGCGCCGACAGCGACCCCCGGAGCGTGTCGAACGTGGGGAACTCTCGGCTGGCAGTCGGAAGGCCGGGGCGAGACACGCCGCGACCGAGGACCGCGAACGCCCCGACAGCGGTGAAGCCGACCGCGCCGGTCACCGCCGCGAGTACCTGAAACGCCGAGAGGTAGACCGCGACCGAGGCGAAGAGTAGGGTCGTCGGCGCGAGCAGGCCGAGGAAGCCGAGCAGTCGGAGCGTCGTCGTCCCGGTCAGCACGGCGGTCGTCGAGTCGGACGCGACGTCGGGCGGGTCGCTCGTCGTCACGTCGCCGAGTCCGACGTGGAGACCCGGTCCGTGGGTACCCCACAGCAGGACGAGTCCGGTGCCGACCGCGACCGCGACCCACGCCGGGACCGGAAACACGTCGCCGATCTGTGGGGCGACCAGCCACAGCAGGGTGCCGGACGCCGAGAGCACGCCGACCGCGACCAGCAGGCGATGCGGAGTTACGGCGTCCGCGACTGCGACCCGGACACGCTCGCCGAGTCCGTCGTGGAGGTGGTCGAGTCTGTCGGCGAGTTCGTCGAGTCGGTTGAGTCTGCCGAATCCACCGGGGACCCTTCGCCGGTCGCCGCCAGCGAGGTACGGGTAGACGGTCCGGCACAGCAAGACGAAACTCGCGTACAGCCCGATCGTCTCGGCCGACGCGCCCAGTCGATTCAGGTACTCGGGCACGAACCGGGCGACGACCTGCACCGCGAGCGAGAAGGCGAGTGTCGCGCCCGCGAGGACGAACACGCCGGGGTCGATGCCGAGAAACGCTCGCGGCGAGGTCGGCCACGCTGTCTCGGCTTTGGTCCCGGTCTCTGGCTCGCCCACTGCTCAGTCCTCCCCGCCCTCCGAGGACGTGGTGGTGTCTACGCTCCTCGGCGCGAAGTCGTCGGTCTCCTCCTCGTCGTTCACGGCTTCCTGTGCCGTGGCGACCGCCGACCCGACCGCACCGGCGACCGTCACGAGCGCCTCGATCACGGTCGCAAGCGCGGTGGCCAGCGTCTTCGATGCCGACGCGAGCACGCCGTACGTCCGTTCGAGTTTCCAGTAGACCGTCCCGAGGACACCGATCACCGTGAGCACTGCATCGCCGACGGTGTCGGTCCCGTAGGCAGTCGTCACCTGGAGCAGGAAGACCGGCGTGGCGAGGAGGTTCCCGACGAGGGTGTACCCTTCCGGGGCCGTCCCGCCGGCCTGTCCCTGCGCGGGTATCAACTGGAGGAAGTCGAAGACGTAGTGGACCGTGACGCCCGCGACGATAGCGGCGGCGGCCATCGAGAGGAACAGGACGGCGGCCATCCGCGACCCGTAGTAACGCCGGTAGGCGTTGACGATGGGCGGGATGATCAGGTCCGCGAAGATGAAGGTGAGCACCGATCCGAAGGCGATGCCGTTCGACCAGAGGATCAGCGCGAAGGGGACGTTCCCGACCGAGCAGATGAACGTCACGACGCCGATGACGACCGCGATGACCGCGCTCGTCAGGACGAACAGGAAGCCGTCGCCGGTGCCGAACAGCGTCGCCCACCACGCGCGGGGGACGAACGCACCGATCAGGCCGGCGATCAGGAAGCCGAGGGCGATGTCCTCCCAGAGCATGTCCCACTCGCGGACGGCGTTCGCGGAGACGCGCTTCCAGCCCTCGGTCGAGAGCATCTCGGGGCCGTCGTCGGCGTCGAGGTCTGCGTCGTTCTTGTTCGCCCACGCCGATTGACAGCCGGCACAGCAGAAGTACACCGACTCGCCGTCGTGGGTCGTCTCGACGGTGTCGTCGTCTGCCGGTTCCGCCGTCATCCCACAGAGCGCGCAGGTCGATTCTTCGAGCGCGAGAACGTGTTCGTACGCCTCGTCCCACCACGCTTGGGGGACGCGCCGGAAGACGACGACGAGGACGCCGACCGCGATCAGGCCGCCGAAGAAGTCGGCGGCGACGAACTGCCAGCCGAGGAGAATCCACATCACGAGCCCTAGTTCGACGACGAGGTCGGTCGCCGCGAACTGGAAGGCCGCGAGCGAGGAGACCGGCGAGGCGCCCTTCTTGTAGAGCGTCTTCGCGGTGGCGACCGCCGAGAAGGAACACGAGGAGGTCGCCGCGCCGAACGCGGTGCCGAGTCCGACTTCCCTCCAGCCGTCGTCGCCGAGGTATTTCGTCATCCCTTCCTCGGTCGTGAACTCCTCGACCGCGCCGGTGATGGTGAAGCCGAGGACGAGTGCCCACCACGTCTCCCACGCCATGTCGAGGGCGAGACCGATGCCTGCCAGAATGGTTTCGACGAGAGCCATCCGAGTCACCTACCGGAACCGCTCCACGATGCGGCCGCTGCTGCCGACCGCCACGTCCGGGGCGGAGGTGGTGCCGAAGGTGACGTCGTACAGGCCCTCGTCGACCGGCTTGGCGGTTCGGTGCCACTCACCCTCGTCGAACTCGAAGACCTCGCCCTCGCTCGTGGTGGCGAGACCCTGACTGTCGTCGCGGGTGAGTCCGTGGACCGAGGCCTGTCCGGCGTCGAGTTCGGTCCAGGTGAAGCCGTTGTACCGGAAGACCGCCCCGCCGGACGCGCCGACGTTGACGCTGTCGGCGTCCATCGCGGCCAGCGAGAGCAGGTCGTTGCCGGCGACCGGGATACCGACCTTGCGCCAATCCTTCCCGGCGTCGGTCGTCTGGAAGACGTTCGTGCTCCCGTCGAGGAGGAAGCCGGTGCCGGTGCCGACGAACTCGACCGCCGAGATCGAGGACCCGGTTCCGGGTTTCGTGACGCCTCTCCAGTCGATCTCGCTCCCGGTGTTCTTCCCGCGCAGGACCTCGCCGGAGCCGTTCGCGAGGTAGATCCACTCCTCGCCTGCGAGTCCGGCGACCGCCACGTCTTCCCACGTCGAGGTCTTCCCGAGTGGGGCCGAGAAGTCGGTGACGGTCGACCCGGCGAGGTCGTATCGGCCGACCGCGCCGGAGCCGCCGGCGAACCAGACGTGGCGTCCGTTCGCGGTGATGTCCGCCCCGAGCAGGCCGTTGCCGGTGACTTCCAGTCCGGAGTCGAGGACGGTCTCCCAGACCCCGTTGCACCGGCCGAGGAGGACGCCCTCCTCGCCGACGGCGAAGGGTCCCTCGCGGGTCGTCACGACCGCGTGGAGGGTCCCGTCGGTCGGGGATTTCACGGCCTGCCAGTCGCCCGGTCCCACGTCGCTGCCGTCGTTGCCGACCGACTGGTTGCCGGAGGGCGTGGTGGTGCCGGGACCGTCGCCGGTGGGCGAGGTGGTCGTCTGCTGTACTGTCGTCGAGTCGGTCGCGGTCTGGCTCGCGTCGCTCCCGCCGAGGCATCCGGCGAGTCCGGTCGCCCCGGCGGTGAGAGCCAGCAGTCCGCGTCGTGTGTAGCTTGTCATGGTGAAGTCGTGGAGGACTGCGGAAGGTCGAGGGAGGAGCGCCGTCGGGTCAGCAGGGAGAGTTCGGTGGCGGGAGCGAACGGTGGAGGGTCGAATGCGTCAGCAGGGAGGTCGAGTGTCGGAGGGAGAGCGTCGAAGTCGGTGGAGGGAGTCGGCGGTCAGCAGGGATTACTCGTTCGTGACTCGAACGACCGGGCCGGCGGTCAACCCGCGAACCCGCGCCCGGCGTGGGTCGTCGTGTGTCCGACAGGTGTAGTGTGCCCCGCCGGCAGTCGTCGCGGGGTCGTCGGTCCCGAGTTCGGTCTGCTCGTGTTCGCCCGCAGTGTGGTCGTCGGTGTCGGTGCGTCCGGTGTCGATCTGGTGTTGGCTCTGGCTCATGGTTGGATGGATTCTGGTGTCTCCGAGTGTTTTCGATAGCCGACGCTGTCGGCTGTTTGCAGTGCTGTGCGGTCGGCGCGTGCGAGAACGGCACGCGAGGTCTTCGTGAGCCTGCGAACAGAGCGGGACCAGAGGTCCCGCCAGCAGTCGGCGCGACGCGCCGACGACGAAGGCTCGGAAATCGAAGATTTCCGGTGGATGAGTAGCGCAGTCGGCTGGGGAGGTTCGTGGCTCGCGCGATTGCGGTACGGTGGCGCTGCGGTGGCGGTGCTGTGCTGTCGCGGTTCCGCTGGGAGGTGCGCTACTAACAGTATCGGTGCTGTCGCGGGTTGCGGATGCGGTTCGCGCTGCTGTCACGGTAGCAGTCGCGGTCTCCGAATCGGTCGTAGCAACCGCCTCACGGCGGGGGCCAGCGACTCACACTACCCACGCGACCCGCGTCCGAACCGGAGTCCAGCGGTCGTGTCGTGGATGGATCTCTCGTCATGCTGTGATCGCGTATTCTCTCTCGCCGTCTCGCACCACTCGTGATCGCGTCCGAATCGCCAGCGTCGTGACTGTCCGAGGCGCGACACCCAGCAGAGTTCCACACGTCTCTCGACGCTACCGAACGTGATCCGGCCGCTCACCTTGCGGGGTGAACGCACCGGGGGCCGCAGTCCGCTTCACCACGGTCGCCAGCCGAACCACGTAGGCGAACAGGATGGCGAAGGGTGCGAACGCGACCGCCAGCGAGAGCGTCACCAACAGAAGCAGTGGCGTCTCGTGCTGCACTGGGGGATAGCCACTCGCGTAGATCATCACGACCAGCGTCGAGGAGAGGAAGGCCGTGAGTCCGCTGTAGGCGACCAGCCGCGAGAGGCGGGCCAGTTCGTCCTGCACGTACATCGTCTTGAAGTACTGTCGCGCCACGTCCAGCGCGGTCAGCGTCTCGCCGAGATCACCGAGGGCGGCCGCGACCTCGGGGTCCTCGACGCGGTGGCGGAGGCTCCGCGCCTCGTTCACCAACTGCGAGTAGTCGTGGTTCATCATCGGCAGGAGGAGGTCGAACACCGCCGGGTCGGTCCCGTCGAGTTCGTCCCGGATGCCGGCGGCCACCCGCCCGACCGCGTCGCCGAACGCATCGACCTCGGTCGCGGTTTCGTCGTCCGCCGTGGTCGCCGTCCCGTCGTCGCGCATCCCAGCCGAGTCGGCCACCGCCACCGTCTCCGCGAGGCGGTCCGTGCGTTCGAGCAGGGTCCCGGCCAACACCGACAGGAACCCGGCCGGGTCGGTCGGCGAGACGGTCACGTCCGGTGCCATCGCCTCGACGCGGGTTCGGAAGGCACGGACCCCGTCCACGCGCTCCCGGAGGGCGTCCGGGCCGTCGAACATCCGCCCGAGGGCGACGTTGTTCACCGAGACGACGATGGGGACAAAGGAGAACAGGCCAGCGATGATCGTCGAGAACATCGTCGTCACGAAGTCGGACTCCTGGATCCCGATGACGTTCGTCACGCCGAGAACCAGAGAGCCGAGGAAGAACGAGACGACGAGCGATCCGACGATTGCCCACCGGTCGCCGGCGAGCAGGAACCAGCGCCGGGCCGGGTTCGGTCGGTCGCTCTCCCGCACGAGCGAGACGAGTAGTGAGACGCCGACGAACGTGATCCGGGCCGTCACCCGGAGGAACGACCCCGCGACTCCGAGCGCCCGGTGCAGGGTCTCGGCGTGATCGTCGGTCGTCCTCGCTTGATCGTCGGCTCCGGACTCGGTGTCGCTCCCCGACTCGAGGTCGGTTGTGTCCTCCGACTCGGTGGCGGTCTCGTCGGTCGCGGACTGGTCGTCCTCGGACGCTGACGGGTCGGCGTCCTCGAACTCCCTCGGTTGGTCGTCCGGCGGGTCGTCGACCGACTGCTCGGTGGTCACGTCGTCGGCCGACTGCTGGCAGTCGGCCTCCTCGCGGACCTCACCACGCGACATACGCCGGGATCACCCCGTTGAGGTCACCGTGAGAGAGTCGCGTCAGGAACACCGTCAGCGTGAGGACGAGTCCCAAGAGCACCGCACTCCGGCGGAGCAGTTTGCTCCGGGTCTGTTTCAGTTCCTGCCAGGAGTCCGGCTTGTAGCCGAGGTACCACAGACTGACGATAGCGGCGAGGTTGATCGACATGAGGTTGATGAGGACGACCGCAGTCGAACCGAGGACGACGCGCGGGCGACCCCACGCGATGCCGACGCCGACGATACCGATGGGCGGCATGATCGCGGCGGCGACCATCACGCCGACCAGTTCCGTCGAGCCACTGGTGGACAGCGAGATGGCCCCCGCGATGCCACCACAGACCGCGACCGCGACCAGCAGAAACGCCGGCGAGGTGTGCGTGCTGAGTTGGAGCAACACGTCGATGTCCGCGTTCCGGGAGACGTACGTCGCCGACTTCGCGGTGTACGCGAACACGACCGAACTCACCAGCGCGACGACCGACCCCTTCAGTTGGAACAGGACGCTCCGACCGAACAGGCGCTGGTCGTCGATGACGGTCGCCACCGCCGTCGAGAGTGCCGGGCCGAGTAGTGGTGCGATGACCATCGACCCGATCAGCACCGACAGCGAGTTGAGCAGGACGCCGGCCGTCGCGACCACCGCGCTGATCGCCGTCAGGATCGTGTAGATCACGAAGTCCGGGAGGAGGTCCGCCGCCTTCGAGTGGAGTTCCCGCCGGGAGATGCGTCCCGGCGCGAGTGCGCCGACCTGCGGGTCCTCCTCGACGTCGTCGTCCAGTCGATCCGACACGATCGTCTCCGGATCGTAGACGACCGTGTACATCTCGTCTCGGCAGTCGAGGTCGGCGATCTGATCCTGGATCGACTCCACCGCGTGGGCCGCGACCGGAAACGAGATCATCGCCGATCGGGTCGGATCGTCGGTCATGTCTACGATGCTGTAGTCGAGTTGTTCTGCGTCTAGCACGTCGAGAAGTTCGGTCCGGGCCTCGTCCGCGAGGAGCATGACCTCGACGAGTCGCATATCTGTTCGGGCCACGCTCAGGTCCCGGTCCCGTCCGTACGGTAACACGGTTTGGTAGTGAGTAGGTAGTGGTGTGAAGGCATTACAGGATGAGACGAACCGGCAGGCGAGACGACGGGAAAGAGACATCGACCGTCCCCCCGCAGCGCGATCCGAGCGTCAGACCAGGAGGAGATCGGTCGGCGCGGGCGCGGGGTCGTCGAACGCCCCCGCGTAGAGGGTACAGACTGCGTCGGCGATGGTCGCGAGACTGTCGCCGTGGTGACCCGCACAGTTCGTCGCGCAGGTCGCACGGTAGTCGCCGTCGCCGAGCGACTCGTACTGCAACTGTCCGGCACAGTCGGGACAGCGCGGTTCGACGTGGGCGTGCATCCAGCGGACGTCGTACTCCCCGTGGAGCCACTCCGCCAGGGCGTACCAGACGTACATGTCCCACTCGGTGTCGCCCTCGGCCGCGCGCTTCAGGCGTGTGAGCCCCAGCGCGGCCTTGCTGAACAGACCGCCGTCGTCCTCGTCGTGGTGGCGACGGTACGAGCGACGGAAGTGGTTGAACAGGGCCACGCGAGCAGAGCGGAGCGAGCCGTTCGTGAGTTCCCCGTCCGGCGTCCGGCCGGGGAAGTCGTCGTAGATCGGCACCCGCTGTGCACGACCCCTGTCGTCGTAGTGAACTTCTTCGGAGAGCGGTGCGCCGCTCTGTGGACAGAATGCGTATTCTCCTTTCATGGGTCGAAAACGGTCGATGCGCCTCGAACGGTCTCGGCGATCTCTCTGCAGAGGCCGGGAGATCATCCACGCCGAAGCGTGTCGTCCGGGCCGATCCGACACCCACTGCTACTCGGGGTACGTTCAAAAGCGTTTCCCCTATTGAACGAATATTGATACTATAGAATACTACGCAGTACGGCGGTTTTTTCTAGACATGACTCGTCGATTATACACTGATTCCGTCTCACGGTGGGTCCGTCTCCGGTGGGTACCGAGAAGCCCCGAGGGGGTTCGACGGAGTTCGATGGAAGTCGACGGAAGCCGATGGAGGACGACGGATCACGAGAGAGTTCGGTGGGACTCGCCGACTCGTTGTCACCGGAGTCGTCGACGAGAGCCGAGCGTCGTCGGCGTCCGCCGGTCGTCGACGGTCCGGATTCCTGGCAGAAATGGGGGATACTTGCGACTGGGTCGCGTCTGTCGACACGATGTCTTCTTTTCAGACGACACGTTCGGGCGAGTGGTACTGGCTCGGTCTGTTCGGCTATCTCCTCGCCTGTCTGCTCGGTCTCGGCTTCGTGCTCGGCCTGTTCTTCCTCGACGTGAGCCCACTCGGTATCGGCCTCGTCGCGGTCGGTGTCACGATCCTACTGACGCTAGCGAGTCTGCTCGCACTCCCGACACTCGCACTCGACGGGCGGGCGCTCGCGGCGGACGCGACTGCCGCTTGGCACCCGAAGTGGTGGCGGTACCTCCTCGGCGCGGGTGCGCTCCCGGCCCTCGCGTTCGTCGGGTCGGACCTCCTCGTCAGCGTCCGCCTCGCCACGCTGGTCGCCGGACTCGGGTTGATCGTCGGGACCTGTCTCGCGTCCGGCGTCTACCTCTACACGCGCCACGAGCGCGTGGGCGTGCCCTGACTCTCCAGACGCTCTCGTCGCGCCGACGAGTCGGGTCACTCCTCGTCGGGATCGTGCGACAGTGCCCCCTCCACGTCGGCGACTTCACCGGCGAGTGCGGCCGCGTCCCCGGCGACGGTCGAGGGTTCGACGCCGGCCTCGCGGGCGACGAGTCTGACGTGAGTCGCGAGCAGCGACAGCGACTGGAGGCTCTCCTGTTGGGGGTCGTCGGCACGGACGCCGAACGCGGTGTCGATCTCCTCGTTCTCGCGCACGACGCCGACGTGGAAGGCGGTCACGTCGTCGGCCAACAGTTGTTTCGCGGCGGTCAGTCGGCGTTCGAAGTCGTCCATACCGTCGGTTGTCGGGCAGGAGAGAAAAAACGACTGCTCGCTCGCCAGATCGGGCGAGCGGCGGCGGGCCGCGAGACAGCGCGATCAGTCCGGGCGCGGACGGGCGGTGAACAGGGTCGGAACGATGTTGAACGGATCGTACACCGACTGGTGGCACTGACAGTAGACGTCGTCTTCGGCGTTGAACTTCGCGGCGTCGGCGGCGATCTTGTACCCCGGCACACAGCAGAAGTGGGTACACTTGTTGAGCCACGCGATGAAGCCCTCGGAGGTACTGGCCCCGAGCCACTCGTTCTCCTGTGCGGCCTCCTCGATGATCGGACTCCGGATCACCTGGATCGGGATGGTGTCGCTGGAGTCCTGTGACCGCCACGTCCCGGTCGCGGGCTTCCCGAGGCCGTCGTCGCCGATGCCGTTGCCCCACTCGGTGTAGTCGGAGAAGTCGTCGACGTGGAGTCGGTCGCCCGACTCGTAGGTGCTCGTCTGCCACTCGTACTTGCCCGAGTCCGACCGGAAGTAGTTGTCACTCTCGTAGCTCGGCTGGATACCCTGGTAGGCCTCGACGCCGCAGTACTGGAACCACTCCGAAGAGTAGGTCATCCCACCGAGGTCCATCTCCGCGATCTCGATCTCGATCCCGTTCTGGGTCTCGGTCGTCACGTCGGGCCAGACGCCCTTCAGGTAGCCCTCGCTGTCGATCTCCAGTGGGATCTGTGGCATCCCGCGCGGGGCGGGACCGGCGATGTTCTCGATGGCCATCGCCTGCGTACTCCCACCACCACGACCCGGCGAGGTCGTCGCGCTGTTGATCGCTACCGAGCCACCCGCGCCGACACCGGCGAGCGCCGCACCACCGACGACGCCCTTCACGAACCGCCGCCGTCCCGATTCCGGCGGGTACTTGTCCTCGGTTTTGCTCATGCCTCTCTCTTAGCGTGCCCGCTAAAAAGACTGACGAAGTGCCCGGTCACTGCCTACAGTCGAGACCAGCGCCGCCCACTGTTCGGATACGTACTCCTATTGAGACCACTTAGCGAGCTACTTATCCGTGGCCGCTCTCCGCGCTGATGGCGTGTCCGTGTCCGTGGTCGGCCGACGCGAACTGTGAGCCTGTCATCCCACCACGCCACCGTGTGAGTCGATCGATCCGGCTGTTCCGGCCGGATCACCCTTCCTCGGACGCCCAGCGACGGCGCTGGATTCACTCTTCACTGAGGCAATTTTTCGGAGCGAGTCGTGACCTTTTACGATACGCCACTCGTACACAGTGTCATGAAGTTGCACAACCGAGACGTCCGGCAGGACGTGCGCGAACTGGGCGCACTCCTCGGCGACGTTCTCGAAGCGCAGACCTCGACGGACGCGTTCGAGACGGTAGAGGACCTGCGGACGGCCGCCATCGCCTACCGGGACGGCACCAACCCCTCGCGGGAACCGCTCCACGACGTGTTGGACTCCCTCCAACCGGACGGTGAGAGCGTCGTCGCCCGTGCGTTCACCACCTACTTCGAACTCATCAACCTCGCGGAGGAGCGCCAGCGAGTCCGCTCTATCCGACAGGCCTCACAGGACGGCACGCTCGCCGATTCTCTCGAGGGTGCGATCGAGACACTCGCCGAGAACGACGCCGACAGCGAGACGGTGCAGGGCGTACTGGACGACGTCCTCATCGAACCGACGTTCACGGCCCACCCGACCGAGGCCCGCCGGAAGACGGTGAAGGCGAAACTCCGCTCCATCGCGGACCACCTCGAGACCGTCGACGAGCGACGCCTGACCGACGGGGAACAGGAACAGGTCTGGCAACGCGTCGACGCCGAGGTCACGAGTCTCTGGCAGACGCCGCAGGTGCGGAACCGCCGGCCGGAGCCGACCGACGAGGCGCGCAACGTCCAGTGGTACCTGGAGAACACGCTGTTCGACGTGGTCGGCGAGGTGTACTCCGAACTGGAGGCGACGGTCCACGACGAGTACCCCGACGTGGACGTGCCGAAGCTGTTCGAGTTCCGCTCGTGGGCCGGGTCCGACCGCGACGGCAACCCCTTCGTCACGCCCGAGGTCACGACCGAGACGCTGGAACGCCAGCGCGCCGTCGTTCTCGGGAAGTACCGCACCGCGCTGAAACGACTGTCGGGCGTGTTGAGTCAGGACGGGAGTCGCATCGACGCCGGGAGCGACTTCCGCGCCTCGCTGGAGGCCGACCGCGAGCGGTTCCCGACGGTCGCCGACGAGACCGAGGAGCGCTACCCCGACGAGCCGTACCGCCAGAAACTGAAGCTGATGCGGGAGAAACTCGACCGCGTCGAGGACGTGCGCCCCGACGGCTACGCCGGGCCCGCAGAACTGATGGCCGATCTGGAGATCATCGCCGCCAGCCTCCGGAAGAACGGGGCCGAGGAGGTCGTCGACGCGTACCTCCAGCCACTCATCCGGCAGGTCGACACCTTCGGCTTCACGCTGGCGAGTCTCGACCTGCGTGACCACCAGGAAAACCACACCGAGGCCGTCACGGAGGCGCTGTCGGTGGAGGGCATCGACTACGCCGCGATGGAGGAGGACGAGCGCGTCGAACTCCTCACGGACGCCATCCTGCAGGAACACGCCGTCTTCGACGTGGCCGAACCGGGTGAGGTGTCCGACACCGCCGAACGCGTCCTCCGGCGGTTCGACGAACTCGCCGAGTGGCAGGACGAGTACGGCGCGGGGGCCATCGACACCTACTGTATCTCGATGACCGAGGAGCCGAGCCACGTCCTCGAAGTGCTGTTCCTCGCGGATCAGGCCGGCGTCGTCAGCCTGCCGGACCACTGCGGCCTCGACGTGGTCCCCCTGCTGGAGACCGAATCCGCACTGAACGGTGCCCGCCGGATCATGGGCACGCTGTTCGAGAACGACGCCTACCAGCAGGCGCTCACGGCCCGGAACGACGTGCAGGAGATCATGCTGGGCTACTCCGACTCGAACAAGGAGAACGGCTTCCTCGCGGCCAACTGGGACCTCTACAAGAACCAGCGTCGGCTGGCGGAGATCACCGACGACCACGACGTGACGATGCGGCTGTTCCACGGGCGCGGTGGCTCCATCTCCCGTGGCGGCGGCCCGATGAACGAGGCGATGCTGGCCCTGCCGAACGAGACGGTGACGGGCCAGATCAAGTTCACCGAGCAGGGTGAGGCCATCGCCGAGAAGTACGCCACCCCCCGCATCGCGGAGCGCAACCTCGAACAGATGCTCGACGCGCAGGTCCGCGCCCGGTATCAGGCACTGCAGGAACCGGAAGAACACGTCCCCGAGGAGTGGGCCGAGGCGATGGACACGATGGCGGCGGCGGCCCGCGCGGAGTACCGCGACCTGCTGGAGACCGACGGCTTCGTCTCCTACTTCGAGCAGGCGACACCAATCACGGTCATCGAGGACCTGAACCTCGGCTCGCGGCCCGCCTCACGGTCGGGCGAGCGCAACGTCGAGGACCTGCGGGCCATCCCGTGGGTGTTCTCGTGGACCCAGTCGCGGTGTATCCTGCCCGGGTGGTACTCCTTCGCCGAAGGCGTCGAGGCGTACCTCGACGACGGCGGCGACATGGAGACGCTCGAAGCGATGTACGACGAGTGGCCGTTCTTCCGGACGACGCTCGACAACGCGTCGCTGGCGATGGCCCGCACCGATCTGGAGATCGCCTCGGAGTACGCCGACCTCGCCACGAGCGACCTGCGCCAGCAGTTCTTCCCGCGCCTCCAGACCGAGTACGAGGAGGCGGTGGACTACGCGCTGTCGATCAGTGGCCGCGCCGAACTGCTGAAACGCGAGTGGCTGGAGGAGAGCCTCCGGCGGCGGAACCCCTACGTGGACCCGCTGAACCTGCTCCAGACGCACCTCCTGGCGCAGACCCACCGGACCGACGCCGAGGAGAAGACCCTGCGGCTGACGGTGAAGGGTATCGCGGCCGGCATGAAGAACACCGGCTGAAGCCGACTCGCCGGCGGTTCGCGTTCTGTTCGCTCTTTTGCGTCTTCGCCTCGTCTGCTCAGTCCTGACAACAGCCGCCGGCCTCGCCGCCGAAGTCGACGGCGAGCGGGGCCGAGATAGCTTCGTTGACCGCTTCGAGTCGGTCCTGTAGTTCGTCCTGCGCGTCGAGGTACTCCGCCATGATCGGCATCTCGTGGAGGTCGGCCTGTGCCTCCTGGACGCGTTCTAACTGCTCTTGATCTGCGCGGCCGGTCTGGCGGGCGACCATGAACTCCTGTCGCAACTGCTCGAACTCCGAGATGGCTTCCTGCACCTCGTCGTCCTCCTCGACGCGCGCCTTCGCTTCCTCGAAGGCCTCATACTCCGGCAGGTCGGTGATCGCTCGACCGAGTTCTCGCCCCATCTGCTCGACGGAGGTCGTCTCGACGCTCATGCCAGCAGCTTAGGAGTGGACTCGTTTAGGCTTGCCGGATAGCGAACCCGCCGCCAGTGACCGGATGGCTCCCCCGTGACCGTACATCTGCCCGGTCACCATGCACCTGCTTTATCGGCTTCGCCGTCGTAGTTTAACTGTTACCATGTCACACGCTGCCGAAACAGAGCGGGGCGGAACCGGGGGTGGGCTGGAGGCGTTGTTCACCCGCTACCGGCGGTTCCGACTCCGTGACGACGACGGCTACAGTCGCCTGATCGGACAGGTCGACGCGTTCGAGGCGCGCTTCGCGCGACTGAAGAAGCGCGTCGAGGCGGAGGGCGGGTCGATGGACTGGACCGAGGAGTGTGAACGACTGCACGAACGGACCCGGCAGGCGCTGGCGGACGGGTACGTCGAACGCGCGTGGCACACCTACCACGGGGCACGGCGGGCGCTGTACTTCGGCGTCGAGGAACTGCCGGACGGGACCGCCCGACTCCACGGCGACGCTGAGGCGATACTGGCCGAGTCGGAGGACAACCTGGGCTCGTGGCGACTGGCGGCGGTCCGTGACCTCCTCGTCGACGACGAGACGCTGGCGAAACTGCGGGCGGGCGACGAGGAGACGGTCCGGAACGTCTCGGCCGGCGACCCGGAGACGATCCGGCGACTCGCGGCCGGAGACCACGGCGCGGTCAAACCCACCGTCACCGCCGACGAACTCGTCAAGGCGAGCGAACTGCTGGACGAGCAGTACGAGAACGTCCACCGAAAGCGCCGGCACCTCCAGCGACAGTTCAACCAGTTGTTCTATCTCGCGCTGGGGACGACCGTGACGTTCCTCGCACTGGCGACCCTCGCGGAACTGAACCTCGGGGTCCCGGTGGTCGGCCTGCTCGAACGGCCCTTCGCCGCGACCGCCGGGAGTGGCGGTGCCGACACCGGGAGCGTCGGCTTCGCGGTCTTCGTGGTCCTCTCGGGCGCGCTCGGCGCGTCGCTGTTCGGGATGCGCTCGCTGTCGAACAAGTCGCTGTCGACGCGCGTGCCCCAGCGCATCACCAGTCTGACCGCCACGGTCGCGCGGGGCGTCATCGGCGGTGCCTCGGCGCTGTTCCTCTACGTCGTCATCGGGTCGAACTTCCTCTCGGTCGACGTGACGCCCCAACTGCTGATCGCGGTCGGCTTCGTCGCGGGCTACTCGGAGCGACTGGTGCCCGCCGCCGTCGACACGGTGGCCGGTGCGGTCGGCGTGGAGGAAGACACAGAGGAGAAGACGGAGTCGGGTGGATCGACGACGGTGAACGTCACGAGTCCCGCGCCGGGTGGCGGGCTACTCGGCGGCGGGACTGGTGGTGGTGACGGTGGCTCGGGAACGCCCGGTAGTGGGCCGGGGACGCCCGGTAGTGGGCCGGGAACACCCGGTGGCTCTGGCGATCCGAGTACCGACGGTGGCGTCGAGAGCGACGCAGACGGGACGACCGGCGCAGGTGAGTCGGCAGACGCGGACGGGACCGACGGCACCGACACCACCGACGCGGACGAGACGGTCGAGACCAGCGACACGGACGACGCACCCGACACGCGGTGAAACGCCGAGGTTAAACGTCTCGCAGGGTAAGCCGGGTGTAATGAGCAATCGCTCGGACTACTCCGAGGGCGACCTGCGGAACACCGGGATGTCCCTCAGACACGACCGCGAGTGGGACTACGAACTCGACCGGATCATCGAGACCATCGAAGAACGCGACGCGAAGACCGTCGGCCTCCAGTTCCCCGAGGGGCTGAAGCGTCGCGGCCCGGCCGTCGCCGACGACCTCCGGGCGCTGGCTCCCGACGACGTGACGTTCATGCTCTCGGGGCAGCCCTGCTACGGTGCCTGCGACCTCGACACCTACCTGATGCGCCGGACCGACGTGTTCGTCCACTTCGGTCACTCGCCGATGAAGGACTCGGACAAGATCATCTACGTCCCCCTCTTCTCGAACGTCGACCCCTTCCCGATCATGGAGGAGTCGCTGGAGGAACTCGCCGATCCGGCCGAGGACCCGGACGTGGGCCTCGTCACGACCGCCCAGCACATGAACCGCTTCGACGAGATGGTCGAGTGGCTGGAAGAGCGCGACTACGAGGTCCACACCCGGCGGGGCGACGACCGACTCACCCACGAGGGGCAGGTGCTCGGCTGTAACTACGCCTCGGCGGACATCGACGCCGAACAGGTGTTGTACGTCGGCGGCGGGAAGTTCCACCCCCTCGGCCTGGCGATGGAGCACCCCGACAAGAACGTCGTCATCGCCGACCCGGTGAACAACGTCGTCACCGTCGCGGACACCGAGCAGTTCATGAAACAGCGGTACGCCTCGGTCCACAAGGCGATGGACGCCGAGAAGTGGGGCGTCATCTTCTGCACGAAGATCGGACAGGGTCGCTGGGAGCAGGCACAGGAGATCGTCGAGAACAACGACGACGCCTACCTCATCACGATGGACGAGGTGACGCCGGATCGCCTGCGCAACTTCGCCATGGACGCCTTCGTCAACACCGGCTGTCCCCGCATCACGACCGACGACGGCCCGCAGTTCCACAAGCCGATGCTCACGCCCGGCGAGTACGAGATCGCCGTCGGCAACGAACCGCTCGACGCCCTGGAGTTCGACACCTTCCACGGGACCTGGTAGCGCGACGCCCGGACCCACAAGAGTTTTTCCGAGCACGCGAGACCACCCGACGTGACCCGCAGTCGCCCCTCCAGCAGTCTCCCGACCCCGTGGCTCGGTCGCACCGCCCTCCTCACAGTCGGCACGCTGCTCTGTCTCGCCGTCACACCTGCGAGCGCGCAGACGTGGCGGACGACCGACCTCGCCCCGGAAGCGGGAATTCCGCTCCAGTTCGTGGTCTCGCTTGCCATCTACGTCGTCCTCGGTGGCATCGTGCTCGCGGTCGCCCCGGAGTACACCGAGCGCATGGCCGCCCGGATCCGAGAGGACGCGGCCACGTCGTTCATCTCGGGGCTGGTCGCGTTGATCGTCACGTTCCTCGCGGCCGTCCTGCTGGCGATCACCGTCGTCGGTATCCTCGTCCTGATTCCGGGTGCCATCGTGCTCTCGGTGGTGCAGGTCGTCGGCAACACCGCCGCACTCGTCGCGCTCGGTTCGGTCACGAGCGAGACGGGACGCGACAGTGCGTTCGCCGCGCTGGTGATCGGGGCGGTCCTGCTGTCGGTACTGACTCTCGTGCCGATCCTCGGTGGCATCGTGCGGTTCGTCGTCCAGACGATCGGGTTCGGCGCGATCGCCGGGTCGTACTGGAAGTCCCGGCAGGGGCGGAAGCGATCGGATCGGCCGACGACCGCGTGACTCGGAGGGACCAGAACGTCTTTAGGTCTCGTCGGTGTCGAACGCCACATGGTCCTCCGAAAATCGCTGACGAAGTCGGTCGTCGTCACCCTCGCGCTGGTGGCGTTCGCCGGTCTCGCAGTCGCACAGCAGTTCCCACAACAACCGCAGACACCGACGATCTCGCCGGTGCTGTCGCTCGGCGTCTCGTTGGTCCTCAACCTCGTGGTCGGCGGGATCATCGTGCTCGTCGCGCCCGACTACGTCGAGGGGCGGATGAACGCGATCCGGGACGACGCCGCGGTCAGCTTCGTCTGGGGCCTCGTGACGTTCGTCGTCCTGATCCTCGCGTCGATCCTGATCATCACGCTGATCGTGACCATCCCGACGCTGTTCGTGTTGGGTATCGTCGGTGGCGCGATCGCGACGGTGACGGTCGGGACGCTGATCGCCGAGCAGGCGACGGAGCCGAGTCTCCTCGTCGGCTTGGTCGTCGGTGCGGTGGTCCTCTCGCTGCTCGGTCTGATCCCGATCCTCGGCGGGGTCATCAACTTCGTCGTCGGCATGTTGGGTGCCGGGACGATTGTGAAGGGCTACAACGACAGCCGAAAAGAGCAGGGCAAACGCGCGATCTGACGCCCGGTGACTCGACGACGGACGACGCCTCGACCGTCGGTCAGTCGCTCGCGGTTCCGACTTCTCCTTCGACGTACGCGACCGCCTCCGCGACCGTCCCACACGCTTCGACGCCGACCACGTCGTGCGTTCCGATCCCGGCGATCGGTCGGTCGTAGACGGTCCCGTACCCGATCTCCGAGAGCGTCCCGCCGCCGCCGTCCACCGCCACGACCGCCGCGCCGTTCATCACGACCAGCGCGTTCCGAGCGTGGCCGAGACCGGTCGCGATCGGCGTCGTGACGTAGGGGTTCGCGTCCCCGAGTCTGTCGGTCGGCAGGATCCCGATCGTCTCGCCGCCGGCCTCGCTCGCGCCGCGACAGACCGCCTCCATCACGCCGCCGAGACCGCCGCAGACGACGGTGTGTCCGCGCTCCGCGAGTTCGACACCGAGGTCGCGGGCCGTCTCGTACTCGGCGTCGGTGACGGTGCTCCCGCCGATCACGCTGACGCGCAGTCCGTCGACCTGCATCCCGGTGTCGACCATCCCTCGCTACACCTCGGGCGACTCCATCACCTGCGGGACGCCCTGTGCCGTGATCGTCTCGCCGACGACGTAGGAGGCGGCGGGGCTGGCGAGGAACTGCGCGATGTCGGCGATCTCCTCGCTCAGGCCGATCCGGCGCTCGACGTCTTCGCGGTCGACGTTGTCGGCGGAGACGCCCATCTGCGTCTCGACGCCCGGCGTGGCGACGAAGCCGGGTGCGATGCAGTTGACGCGCACGTCGTCGCTGGCCCACTCGTAGGCGAGCGTGGTCGTGAGGTTGACGACGCCCGCTTTCGCTGCGCCGTAGTGGGACATGAACGGCGACCCCTGCTGGCCCGCGACCGACGAGAGGTTGATGACGCTCCCGCCGCCGTCCTCCTTCATGACGCGGCCGGCGGCCTGCGTGCAGTGGAAGGTGCCGGTGAGGTTGATGTCGAGGATGGTCTTCCAGCCGTTCTCCGAGATGTCGTCGAAGGAGGCCATGAACGACGCGCCGGCGTTGTTGATCAGACAGTCGACGGTGCCGAACTCCTCGACGGTGGCGTCGACGAGGGCGTCGACCGCGTCCCGGTCCCGCACGTCACACTCGACCGCGAGGGCACGACCGGCGGACTCCTCCTCGTTGATGTCCTCGGCGACCGGATCGACGTTCTCCTGTTCACGCGAACAGACGACGACGTTCGCGCCGTCTGCGGCGAATCGTTCGGCGATGGACCTGCCGATTCCGCTGGAGGAACCGGTGACGATGACGGTGCTGCCCGCGACGCTGAACTGGTCGGTCGGCATATCACTCTCCACGGGAGGCTCCGAGATAAAGGTCCGACTGTCGGAAGTCGGCGGCCGGGTCAGCCGAGGAACAGTCTGACCCAGCGGTTGTTCTTCACGAAGTCCAACTGTTCGAGGTAGGAGTCGACTCCGAAGATGCGGCCGGCACCGAAGGCCCCGAGGCCGAACAGCAGTGCGGCGTACACCAGGTGGTCGTCGACGACCCAGCCGTGTGCCAGCGGGAGGCCCGCGAGGAGGCCGCCTTCGAGTGCCGCCGCCCAGTAGAACAGCATCATCACCGCACCCCAGAACGCGTTCCAGCGGACGAGCGCGCCGAGGAGGAGACCGAGGCCGGTCAACGTCAGCCCCCACATGTTCAGCATGTCGACGAGCGGCATCCCCGCCATCGCCGCGAACGCCCCCGCGAACGGGTTCCCCGCCGGAATCGCGTTGGCGAGGTAACCCGCCGCCGTCCAGTTGTTGGACGGGTCCGCGTCGAGGTAGGTGATGAGCTTCGTCACGCCGCCCTGGAACAGGACCCAGCCCATCACGATGCGCATCCCGAGGAGCGCGTAGCCGATCCACGTCTCCGAGTACTCGAAGTTGGTCTCTCTCCCGAACAGTTCGGTGCTCATCCGGTTTTTCGTTGACATCGCACCGGTCTGTTTCGTCAACATCTACCTATACAGAGTCCCTGAGAACTCAAGGCCCAGAGGGGGTCGGGTCGTGATCACCCGGCGAGACGTCGGGCGAGTGCCGGGAGGAGGTCGGTCACGTCGGCGCGGAAGACGTAGTCTGCTCGGTCGTCGAGCGGTGTCGGGTCGAAGTTCACGACCGCGAGCGTGCCGCCACGGGCCGCGTCGCGGGGGATCGAGGCGGCCGGTTCCACCTGCAAGGAGGACCCGACCGCCAGCACCACGTCGGCCGACCCCGCCAGGTCGCGGGCCTCGGCATAGGTCTCGCGGGGCAACTGTTCGCCGAACAGCACCACGTCCGGTTTCAACAGACCGCCACAGTCGCAGGTCGGCGGCACTTCGCCGTCCCGCACCCTGTCGTGCACCGGGTCGGCCCGCTGGCGGTCGCCACACCGCCGGCAGACGACCCTGCTGGTCGTGCCGTGGAGTTCCAGCACCCGCCGGCTTCCCGCCTCTGCGTGGAGGCCGTCGGTGTTCTGCGTCACCACCGCGTCGAGGACGCCGGCCGACTCCAACTCGACGAGCGCCGCGTGGGCCGGGTTCGGCCCGACCGACTCGGGGAACATCGCCTCGTGGAGAGCGAGGCGGTCCCGCCAGAAGCCGGCCGGATCGGCCTCGAACCGCCCGATCCGGAAGTCACGGGGGTCGAACTCGGTCTCCCAGATGCCGCCCTCGCCACGGAACGGCGGGATACCGGAGGCCGTCGAGACGCCCGCACCGGTGAACGCGAACGCGGTGTCGGCGGTTCGGAGGTCGGCGGCGAGGCTGTCGAGGTCGGCGGCGAAGCGGTCGATCTCACTCGACTCGTCGGCCACCGTCAGCCTCGGTAGCGCGTCACGCCCTCGATGGCCGACTCGTCGACGTCTTCGAAGGCGTCCCGCGCGATGGTGCGCTTGTGGACCTCGTCGGCCCCGTCGACGATGCGGAACTGCCGGACGTTCTCGTAGAAGTCCGCGAGGGGCAGGTCCTTCCCGATGCCGTTGCCGCCGCAGTGCTGGACCGCCGTGTCGATCACGTCCTGCACGACGTTCGCCGAGAACACCTTCGACATCGCCACCGGGACGCGGGCCTCCTCGCCCGCCGCGATCTCGCTGGCGGCGTGGCGAACCATCGTCCGGGCGGCGTGCAGGCGCGTCTCGCACTCTGCGACCTCGAACCGGAGCCCCTGCTTGTCCGCGAGCGACCCGCCGAACGCCTCCCGCTCCGAGACGTACGCCTTCGAGACCGCCAGTGCGCGCTCCGCCATCCCGCAGAAGCGCATGCAGTGCGTCAGTCGTGCCGGGCCGAGTCGCTGCTGGGCGTGTGCGAAGCCGGCGTTCTCGACGCCGAGCAGGTTCGACTCGGGGACACGGGCGTCGTGGAACTCGATTTCCGCGTGTCCGAGGCCGGTGACGCCGCCGCCGACGTGCGGGATGTCGCGGACGATGTCTACTCCTTCGGTGTCGGTCGGCACGAGGATCAGCGAGGTGCCCTCGTAGGGGTGTGCGTCCGGGTCGGTCCGGGCCATGACGATGAGCACGTCCGCCTCGGTGCCGCCGGTCGTCCACCACTTGTGGCCGTTTATCACCCAGTCGCCGTCGTCTCGCTCGGCGGTCGTCCGGAGCATCTTCGGGTCCGACCCGCCGCCCTGCATCGGTTCGGTCATCGAGAAGCCGGAACTGATCTCCCCGCTCACGAGTGGTTCGAGCCAGCGGTCCTGCTGGTCGGGTGTGCCGAACAGCTCCAGCGTGTGCATGTTCCCCTCGTCGGGGGCATCGACCCGGAGCGCGGCCGGCGCGAGTAGACTCCGCCCTGCTTCCTCGAAGGCAGGGAGCACGTCGGCGAAGTCCATCCCGAGACCGCCGAACTCCTCGCCGATCTGCGGGGCGTAGAGACCGCGTTCTCTCGCCTCGCTCCGCAGGTCGGCGAGATCCGACTTCGAAATCGTCCCTTCGCCGAGATACTCGCGCTCGACGGGGATGACCGACTCGTCGACGAACGACCTGACCTCGTCGGCGAACGCCTCGGCGGCGGCAGAATCGTGATAGTCCATACCCGAGTCTGCGACGGCACCGACCTAAACGTTGGGTCGGCGGCATCGCCACCCTCGTCACCGGAGCCTGCCTCGGTGACGCGTCCCACCGGTCTGCGCCAGTGACGCGTCGTCAGTGACTGGGAACGGGACGTGCTTTGATACCACACCAGTACGTCACGATTAATCATGTCGGGTGAGGAGCTCACCGATCTCGACGGGTATCACATGGACAGGGAGTCGGCGGCGGAGCTACTGGCGTCGACCGGTGTCGGCGTCCTCTCGCTGTCGGCCGAGGGGGAGTCGTACGCGCTCCCGATGTCGTTCGGCTACGACGGCGGCGAGCGACTGTACTTCGTCTTCCTCGAAGCCGGCGACGAGAGCCTGAAAGCTCGCTTCGCCGACGAGACGACCCGCGCCTGCGTGACGGTGTTCGAGGCGGACGACGACGCGGAGCGAGGAGGCGACGACTGGGCGAGCGTCGTGGCGAAGGGCCCCGTCCGCCGTGTCGAGACCGACGAGTGGGACGAACTGCGGGAGGCGCTGGCCGACAACGCGTGGCACCCATCGCTGTTCACCGCCGCGTCGCCGACCGGCGGCGTGACGGGCTACGCCCTCCGGATCGACGAACTGACCGGGCGACACGGTGGCGGGTACGAGTTCGAGTGATGCTCGGCCGCGTCGGTCTCGTCCGAGTCCACCGGCGTCGAACCGTCGCCGGCACGGCCGACCGCGAACCGCAGGAGACGGACGACCGCGGTGACGAGGAGCCAGTACAGCAGTGAGGACGCGAATCCGAGGTCGCTGACTTCGGAGAGAGCGGACACGGAATCGACGACATGGTCGTCGGTGATGAAGCTTCGCCCACCCACAGCTATTCGGCACCGGCGCGTCTCCCTCCGGCCATGTCGGACGAGGACTACTTCGCGCGACTCGTCGACCCCGACCGGCTTCGCTCGTATCTCGAAGCCGAACTCGGACCGGTCGAGTCGTTCGACGTGGCACACCACCGGGAGGGCCACTCGAACGAGACGCTGTTCGTCACCTTCGGCGACCGGGAGTTGGTCGTGCGTCGACCACCGCCGGGCGAGACGGCCGACCGGGCCCACGACGTGCTCCGGGAGTACCGCGTGATGGACGCGCTACAGGAGACACCGGTCCCGCTGGCCCAGACTGTACTCGGCTGTGACGACGAGTCGGTGCTCGGCTCGGACTTCTACGTCATGGAGCGCGTTCGCGGCGACGTGTTGCGGGACGCGGAACCTGACCGCTTCGCGGCCCCGGCGCACCGCGAGCGCGTCGGCACGGAACTCGTGGACACCCTGTCGGCGATACACGCGGTGGACCCCGAGGCGGTCGGACTCGGCGACTTCGGCTACCCGGAGGGGTTCACCGAGCGACAGGTGAAACGCTGGTCGGAGCAGTTGACGTGGGCGTTCTCGCGGACCATCGAGGAGCGCGAGGTGCCGGCGCTGTACGACGTGATGGACTGGCTCCAGTCGAACGTCCCCGAGGACCCGCCGGCGACGCTGGTCCACGGCGACTTCAAACTGGACAACGTGATGTACGGGCCGGGAACGCCCCCCGAAATCGTCGCCGTCTTCGACTGGGAACTCTCGACGCTGGGCGACCCCCGGACCGACCTCGGCTGGTTGCTCTCCTACTGGCGCGACCCGAAGGATCCGGAGCCGGCGGTGCCGGAACTGACGGCCGACTTCATGACCGGCGAGGGCTATCCGACCCGGCAGGAACTGGTCGCGCGGTGGGAGGAGGCTACCGGCATCACGTACGAACACGACCGGTTCTACCGGACGCTGGCGGTCTACAAGCTCTGTGCGCTCGGCGAGATGTTCTACCGGCGGTATCTGGAGGGCAACTCGGACGACGACCTCTACCCGCTGATGGAGTCGCGGGTGCCCGCGCTGGCCGACCGGGCGGTCCGGATCGTGGAAGGCGAGGAGCCGTTGTGACGTGAACTCTGTCGAGTGAGTCGGTGGCCGTGAACTCTGTCGAATCGCTCGGCGATGCGAACTCGGTCCAGTCGGTCGCCGACTGCTCGCGAGACCGTCGGTCTCGCCCAGTTCGCACGCTCACGAAGACGCCCGCGAGTCGCTGTCGGTCTGGACCCCGGTCGCCAGCAGATCGCGTCCTGTCGGGGTCCGAGATGTCGGCGAACTGGTCGGCTGACGAGCGTGGCGCGCGGCTACGCAGGAAGTTCGGGATGTCGTCGTTGGCTCGGTTCGCGGTGCAGTCCCAGTGGCGGTACGGTGCCACTACGAAGCCATCTCGTCTCGCATCCCGCCGCGCCACCGCGTCGAGACACGTCCGACAACCCACCCGCCGAGACGGACTCACCGACTCTGGCGACCCTTCGTCTGCCGGTAGTCCCGACTGAACACGTTCTCCAGCATGTGCTCGACGAACGCCTCGCTCTGTTCGTCGGTCTGCCGGTCCAGTTCGACCATCGGGACCAACTCGAACCCGCGACCCCGAATCGTCGTCGCGTGCTCGGCGTCCACGTCGAAGCTGTCCGGCGAGCGCGTCGTGTAGTCCATCGCCAGCGCCTCCAGGACGCGCTGGCCCACCGGGATGATGATCTGCGGGTTGATCATCCGGATCTCGGCGTTGAGGAACGGCTCGCAGGTGTCGACTTCGGCGTCGGTCGGCGGGCGTTCGGGGTGCCGACAGCGCGTCAGATTCGTCAGAAAACAGTTCTGGAGGTCCGGTTCCAGCGTGTCGGGATCCGAGCGCGCGAAGCCCAGTTCGCCGAGGATCCGCTGGAGACGTTCGCCGGCCGGATCGCCGACGAAGGGGACACCCGTCCGATCGGCCCCCGCGCCGGGCGACTCGCCGACGACGAGGAACTCCGCGCCCACGTCGCCGTAGCCGTGGACCAGCGACTCCCGCGTCTCACAGAGCGCCTCGCAGTTCGTGCAGGTCTCGTCCATCCCGAAGGGGTTCCGGAAGGTGTCCTGATTCGCGTCCACAGTCGACCCTCGGGCGGCGCGGGCAAAACGGTGCCGGAGCGTCGCGGTTGGCTCGCGGCCAGCCGCTGGGTCAGCGGTCGATGCCGCCCTGCGCCTTGATCTCCATGATGTGCTCGACGTTTCGGTAGATCTCCACGGGGCTCGTCTCCTCCTCGGGATCGTAGAGGTCGCTGACGCGGTAGAGAATCGCCGCCAACTGCCGGCTCTCGCCCGACTCCCCGCGCACGTCGTCGGCGATGTCCCGCAGGAACGCCACGCGCTCCGGGTCCGCCGGGAAGTCGCCGTCCGCCGCCGCCGCTTCCGCATCGTCGACTACCGGATCGAGACCGAGGTCGGCGTCCGACTCGCTGTCGCTCGGCGACGACGCTCCGTCCCCGTCGCTCACCGCCGGACTCCCCGACGCTTCACGACGCCGACGTTGTTGGCGACGTTCTCCGTCAGGACGCGGAAGGCGTCGGCGGTCTCGCCGTCTTCCAGTACCACCGGCTTCCCGCTGTCGCCGCCGGTCCGGACCGCCGGATCGAGGGGCACGCCGCCGAGGAACGGCAGGTCGTTCTCCGCGGCGAACGCCTCGCCGCCGCCCGAGCCGAATATCTCGTGGAAGCCGCCGCAGTCGGGACACCGGAAGCCGGACATGTTCTCCGCGATGCCGAGGACGTTCGTGTCGTGTTTGCCGAACATCCGCAGGCCCTTCCGGGCGTCGTCGATAGCCACGTCCTGTGGCGTGGTGACGATGACCGCACCCGTGATCGGGAGCGTCTGGAGGAGCGTCAGTTGCGTGTCGCCGGTGCCCGGCGGGAGGTCCACGACCATGTAGTCGAGACTGCCCCACTCCACGTCCTCGATGAGTTGGGTGAGCACCTTGTGGACCATCGGGCCGCGCCAGATGACGGGGTCGTCCTCCCCGACCATGAACGCCATCGACATCAGCTTCATCCCGTACTTCTCCGGCGGGACGATGGTCTCCTGGCCGGTCGCCTGCGGGGCCTCGTCGGCGTCGACCATCCGGGGGACGTTCGGCCCGTACACGTCGGCGTCGAACAGACCGACCCGCGCGCCGAGTTGCGAGAGACCGGCCGCCAGATTGACTGCCATCGTCGACTTCCCGACGCCGCCTTTGCCGGAGGCCACCGCTATCACGTTCTGGACGTCGGGCAGGACCTCCTCCTCTCGGGAGAGCGAGGAGGGAACTTTCGCCGTCAGGTCGACGGTATAGTCGGTGTCGGCGAGCACCTCCCGGACTCGACTCGCGATCTGCGACTCGTTCGGGGAGTAGGGTGCCCCGAGCGCCAGCGAGACGCGAATCGTCCCGCTCGCGTCGTCCACCTCGACCGCGTTCACCAACCCCAGGGAGACGATGTCGTCGCCGAGGTCGGGGTCCTCGACCGCCCGCAGTCGGTCGCGTACGTCCGCGTCGTTCATGCCAGACGGTCGGCGCGACCGGCGAATAAGGGTTTTGAAGCGGTGGGTCGGAGAGCGAGGGAGGCTCAGTCGGCGTCGAACATGCCGGTCGACATGTACCGCTCGCCGGAGTCCCAGAAGACGGTGACGACCAGCGGACAGTCGTCGTAGTCGCCGGCAGTCGCCGGTGCCGACACGCCACTCGCGTCGGCCGGGCCGCTTCCGTCGGTTCGCGCCGTAGTCGGTCCATCCGGGCAGTTCAACTCCGGGCGAGCCAGTCGCTCCGCGACGCGGTGGGCCGCGAGGTTCGACGCGCCCGAGGACTGCCCGACCAGGATTCCTTCCTCGCGGGCGAGGCGGCGACACTCGGCTTCCGCCTCGGGCAGGGGCACCGTCTCTACCGAGTCGATCAGGTCGGTGTCGAGGTTCGGGCTGACGAACCCCGGTCCCATCCCCTGGTAGTCGTCCTCGCCGGCTTCGCCCGTCGAGAGCACCGGGTTCTCGGCCGGTTCGACGGCGACGACCTCCATCTCCGGGAACTCCTCGCGCAGACGGCGACCGATCCCCGAGAGGGTGCCGCCGGTGCCGACGCCCGCGACGAGGGCGTCCACCTCGCGGTCGCCGACCTGTTCGACGATCTCCTCGCCGGTCGTCCGGTAGTGCGCCTCGGGGTTCGCGGGGTTGTCGAACTGCCGGAGTTGGACCGCACCCGCCTCGCGTTCGATCTCGTCTGCGCGCTCTTTCGCGGCGGAGATGTCGCCCTCGACGAGTTCGATGTCGGCCCCGTACGCTTTCATGATCTCCCGACGTTCGGGCGACTTCGAGGCCGGCATGACGATGGTGAGGTCGTACCCCTTCGCGCTGGCGACGACCGCCAGTCCGATGCCGGTGTTGCCGCTCGTCGGTTCGACGAGTCGGTCGCCCGGTGCCAGTCGGCCCTCGCGCTCTGCGGCCTCGACCATCCACAGCGCCGGGCGGTCCTTCGCAGAGCCGCCGGGGTTCTTCGACTCGATCTTCGCCGCGACGGTCGCCCCCGGCGGCGACCGCACCTGCACCAGCGGCGACCCGATGGTGTCGAGGATGCTGTCTCTCATTGCAACCACGTAACGCCCGAGAGAGTAAACCGGTGACGGAGCCGACGAGCCGGCTCCTGTCGGCCGCCGAGACACGCCGACACGGTGGGACGACGGGTCCCGCCGCAGAGACTGCCGGTCGGAGCGGCCGGTGTCGAGTCAGCTCCACCGACCGAGGTATTTCACGTCAGAGTCACTAGGTATTTACGCGACCGTACCCCAGTGTGGACGAATGGCGGCTTGCACCTCCAGCGGGCGACTGGATCGACGCGCGTGTCCGTCGTCGGCCCCCGCCGATCTCTCCGAGACAGCGCCGCCTGTGGCCGACCGGTATCGGCCCCGACGGCTGTCGCCGTCCCGACACCACCCGATCTGTTCGGTCAGTGGCGTCGAATCTCCGGGGGGACGAGCATGAACGATGCGCGACAACTCGGGACGAACGTGCTCGTGCTCGCCCCGTCACTCTCCTCGGTGTCGACCGAGCGGTGTGTCGAACAGGTCGAGGCGCTCGGCCCCGCCGAGACGCCGATCCTCGATCTGACGTTCACCGACTCCCCGGACAGACGGATCGAGACGTGGCAGCGACGCCTCTCCACGCCGCCACCGGCGATCGAAGTCGTCGCGGTCGGGCGGACACGGGGCTCAACGGACCCGAACGACGGGTCGGTCCGGTACGGTGCGGACGGGCGGTTCGGTGCCCGAACGATCGACGACCCGCGTGATATGACCGGTATCGGCATCGCCGTCACCGAGACGTTCGACCGCTGGTCGGCGTGGGACCGGGCGGTCGTCCGCGTCGGCGAACTGACGACACTGCTCCAGTACGCCGAGACCTCCACCGTCTTCCGCTTTCTCCACGTGCTCACGAATCGGCTGACCGAGGCGAACGCGGTCGCGTTCTTCCGACTCGCGCCCGACGCCCACGACGAGCAGACGGTCGGGACGCTGTTCCAGTTGTTCGACGACGCCATCCGGATCGAGGAGTAGTCGGGAGACCCCGCCCGAACCGAGTGAGTGATCGGGCGACGCGGTCGGGTGTGAGAGTGGGTCGCACTCCGAGGGAGACAGCCCACGACGCTTGCCACTCCGGACAGGGTTAAGCCGCCGGCCGCCCAACGACCGGCAATGTCACTCGCGACGATGGAACCCAACCCGGCGTGGGACGCGGTCGCCTACGAGGAGACGGTCGAGGCACTGTCCGAGGACGGACTCGTCTTCCACGTCTGGGGCGGCGACTGGTGTGGCGACTGCCGGAAGCAGTTGCCCGACTTCGCGGCCGCACTCGAGGCGGCCGGCGTGCCCGACGACCGGATCGAGGAGTACGCGGTCGACCAGGACAAGCAGGGACCGGGCGTCGAAGAGTACGGCGTCGAGTTCATCCCGACCGTCGTCGTCGAACGCGACGGCGAGGAGGTCGCCCGGTTCGTCGAGTCCGAACCGGTCCCCATCGCGGTGTATCTCGCCGACCGACTGGCCAGTGCGGACGCGTCGGCCTGAGTCGGGCGGCAGTTCTCTCTCCGTGGGTGTCACTGCACCGACCGGGACAACAGTTTAGCCGGTCCGCGACACCCTGTCGGTATGGCAGACAGGGAGACCCAGCGGGCGGCAGTGATCGCGGCCGTCGAACGCGTCGCAGACCGGATGACCGCCGAGAAGACGTACCTCACGGAACTCGACTCGGCCATCGGTGACGCCGACCACGGCGCGAACATGGCCCGTGGCTTCGAGGCGGTCCGCGAGAAGATCGCCGACGCGGACGCGGACGCCGACCCCGGCGACCTCGTGAAGACGGTCGGCGTCACGCTCATCTCGGAGGTCGGCGGCGCGTCCGGGCCGCTGTACGGCGGGTCGATCATGAGCGCCAGCACCGAGTTGGCCGACGGGATCACCGCCGAGTCGAGCGTCGCGTTCGCCGAAGCCTACCTCGCCAAGGTGAAAGATCGCGGCGGGGCCGAACTCGGCGCGAAGACGATGGTGGACGCGCTGACCCCGGCGGTCCACACCTACAAGAAGTCCATCGAGACCGACGACCTGCCGCCGCTCGAAGCGCTGGCGAAGGCGGTCGACGCGGCCGAACGCGGCGTGAACTACACGGTCCCCCTCCGGGCGCAGAAGGGCCGCGCCTCGTATCTCGGCTGGCGCTCAGTCGGTCACCAGGACCCCGGCGCGACGTCGACGCTGTTCATCATGGAGGAACTGCTGGCGACCGCCGAGGAGTACCTCGACGGCGACGTGGACCTCGAACAGGACGCGACCTCGCCGACGAGTCCGGACGACGCAGAGGAGTCGGCCGCAGAGGGAGACGACGACGACACCGCCGACGACGACACCGCCGACGACGACACCGGAGGCGACTGATGGTCGGACTCGTCGTCGTCTCACACAGCGCGAAGGCGGCCGAGGGCATCGCCGAGGTCGCCGCACAGATGGGCAGTGCCGACGCCGAGATCGTCCCCGCCGGCGGCACACCGGACGGCGGTATCGGCACCTCGGCGGACCGCATCCGCGAGGCGATCGAGTCGGCCGACGCGGGCGACGGCGTGGTCGTCCTCGTCGATCTCGGCAGTGCGGTGATGAACGCCGAACTCGCCATCGAGATGCTGGACGCGGAGGACAGCGACGTCGAAGTCGAGATCGCAGACGCGCCGATTCTGGAGGGGACACTCAACGCGGCGGTGACGGCCGCCGGGTCGAAGGCGACCGTCGAGTCGGTGGTGGCGTCTGCCGAGGACGCGTGGGACTACCGGAAGCTGAACTGAGCGACTGAGCGACGAGTCGGGACTCGTCGATTCGGAGAGCGAACCGACGAACGGGTAGCAGTCGCTCTCCGGTCGGCACGGTCAAAGAAGGGACGGCGAGTCGGCGGCGGCGACCTCAGCCGAGGCCGAGGTACGCCGAGTTCGGGATGACGCCAGCGAGGAACAGCAGACCGATCACCAGCGAGTAGATGGTGATCGCCATCGCCGGCGGGTCCACGTGCGTCCCGGAGTGGGCGTACATGACCCGCTGGGTCACCTCACCGAGCAGTGCGCCGACCACACCGCCGAGGATACCAGCGACGACGATGACGACCTCACTCCCGCCGGACATCGGCGCGGCGATGGCCGCGAAGGACGACCCGCCGAGCGTGATGTGGTGTGTCACCGGGAAGTCCTCGACGCCCAGTTGCAGGAACAGCAGGCTGGCTGCGGAGATGCCGTAGGCGAGGAAGAACGTCTCGGTGATGAGCCACGCCCACGCGCCGAGGATACCGGCGGCGACGCCGATAGCCGTGACGCCGGCCCACTTGTACTGCTGTGGGAGCCACGGTTCGGTGGCGAGACGGCCGCTACCGTCGCCACGGTCCTGTTCGTTCTCGAACGGCGTCATGTCGAGGTAGCCGCTCCCCGCCGGCGACCCGACGAGCGGGTAGCCGAAGACGGGCCGGGCGATGATCGCGGTGGTCATCACCGACAGCGCGACGCCGTCGAGCGGGAGTCCGAGTCCGCCGGAGATGCGCGCGATCAGCAGTCCGAGGACGCCGAACACCCCGCCGACGAGCAGGATGTCCGGGCGCGTGCCGAACGCCCGGAGGATGTTCTTCCCGAAGTGGTAGTCCCAGCCTTCGGGCTCCAGTTCCGGGTAGTTCTTCCCGGCGTACGCGCTCGCCGCGACGCCGGCCGCGAAGACGATGTGGGGGCCGGTCACCGGCCCGAAGCCGATGGTGCCGGTGATCCCCGTCGCCAGTTCGGCACCGAGACCGCCCGCCTCGGTGATCTCCCCGACGAGCGACGCCGCCGTCTCACCCAGCAGGACGACGAAGCCCGTGAAGATGAACGACGGCAGTGCACCGATCGACGCGCCGAACATGCCGCCCGCGAAGGCGGCGATCAGCAGCGCGATCAGGCGCTCGAGGGGGATGTTGAAGAACGGAACCTGGAGTACTACCGCGTCGAACACGGTTACTCTCCTCCGTCCTCGTCGCGCGCCCAGTCCTTCGACCGCTCGACGGCCTCGCCCCACCGGGCGTACCGGTCTGCGACGCTGTCCGCGTCGGCGTCGGGCGAGAAGGAGCGGTCGATCTGCCAGTTGTCACGGAGTTCGTCGATCGTCTCCCAGTAGCCGACGGCGAGGCCGGCGGCGTACGCGGAGCCGAGCGCGGTCGTCTCGTCGACGACCGGGCGGACGATGTCCGTGTCGATGATGTTCGCCTGCTGTTGACAGAGGAAGTTGTTCTTCACCGCGCCGCCGTCGACGCGCAGACTGCCGAGTTCGATCCCGGAGTCTTCGACCATCGCCTCTGCCACGTCTTTCGTCTGGAACGCGATGGATTCGAGCGTCGCCCGAACCACGTGTTCGCGCCGCGTCCCCCGCGTCATTCCGAGGATCGTACCGCGAGCGCGCTGATCCCAGTGCGGTGCGCCGAGTCCCGTGAACGCGGGCACCACGTAGACGCCGTCCGTCGAGTCGACGGAGCGAGCCAACTGCTCCGTCTCGGCGGCGTTCTCGATCAGCGTCATGTCCTCCAGCCACTCGATCGCCGCACCCGTGACGAAGATAGACCCTTCCAGTGCGTACTGGACGGGTTCGCCGGACCGCTGGAAGCCGACCGTCGTCAGGAGACCGTTCTCCGACATGACGGCCTCGTTGCCGGTGTTCATCAGCATGAACGACCCGGTCCCGTAGGTGTTCTTCGCGTCGCCCGCGTCGAAGCAGGTCTGCCCGAAGAGGGCGGCCTGCTGGTCGCCGAGTGCCCCAGCCACTGGCACTTCGGCACCGAGGAAGCCCTCCTCGTCGGTGTGACCGTAGTAGTCCTCGTCGGACGACGGCCGCACCTCGGGGAGCGTCTCCGGCGGCACGTTGAACTCGTCGGTGAGTTCCTCGTCCCAGTCCATGTCGTGGATGTTGAACAGCATCGTCCGGGACGCGTTCGTCACGTCGGTGATGTGGTTCCCCGTCAGGTTGTAGATCACCCACGTGTCGATGGTCCCGAACATGATCTCGCCCTCCTCGGCGCGGTCGCGGACGTCCTGCGGTCGCGAGCGGGAGAGTTTGATCGGGTCCGCGTTGTCGAGGAGCCACTCCGCCTTCGTGGCGGAGAAGTAGGCGTCGGGTTCCAGTCCGGTCTTCTGCTGGACGTCGTCGGCCTTCCCCTCCTCGCGGAGTGTCTCGATCCGGTCGGTCGTCCGCCGGTCCTGCCAGACGATGGCGTTGTGGATCGGCTGGCCGGACTCTGCGTCCCACAGGAGCGTCGTCTCGCGCTGGTTGGTGACGCCGAGCGCGGCGAGTTCGTCTGCGGAGATGCCTGCGTCCGCGAGTGCCGTCTGGATGACGGACTTGGTGTTGTCCCAGATCTCGGTCGCGTCGTGTTCGACCCAACCGGGTTCCGGGTAGATCTGTTCGTGTTTCTCGTAGGCATTGGCGACCACGGTCCCGCTGTGGTCGAACACCATGAATCGGGTGCCTGTCGTGCCTTGGTCGATCGCACCGACGTATTGTGCTGTCATGTGATCTTTCGTACCTCTGTGAGAGGACGCGTCCTCCACGCACGCCGTGAGTCCGGTCGCCCCACCAGCCCCGAGTGGACGGACCGCTGTGTTCACGGCACGAGGATGCGTTTACTGACGCCCCCCCTGCTACTCGTAAACACCTATGACGATCATTATAAAAATTTTTGTTGTTTACCTGTCATTACCGGGTGATTCCCGGATTCCCCGGCGTGAGACGCGCCGAGGGTGCCTTTATCCTCGCCCCCTGTGGTGGCGGTAAAGTGAAGTAGTGCCACACCAATCCTTCGAAGAACCATGAGCGATTCCGCAGAGGTGCTGGTGATCGGGGGTGGGTCCACGGGGACGGGGATCGCCCGCGATCTGGCCATGCGGGGACTCGACGTGACGCTCGTCGAGAAAGGCAACCTCACACACGGCACGACGGGGCGGATGCACGGCCTACTCCACAGCGGCGGCCGGTACGCCGTCTCGGACCAGGCCAGCGCGACCGAATGCATCGAGGAGAACCGCGTCCTCCGGGACATCGCCGCACACTGCGTCGAGATGACCGGCGGCCTGTTCGTCCAGCGACCGGAGGACGACGACGAGTACTTCCAGGAGAAGTTGGAGGGCTGTCGGGAGTGTGGGATTCCGGCGGAGGTCCTCTCGGGGGAGGAGGCCCGCGAGATGGAACCGTACCTCGCGAAGGACGTGAAACGCGCGATCCGCGTTCCGGACGGGGCCATCGACCCCTTCCGACTCTGCGTGGCGAACGCCGCCAGCGCCGAGGAACACGGCGCGCGCATCGAGACCCACGCCGAGGTGATCGACGTGCTGGTCGAGGACGGCGAGGTCGTCGGTCTCGAAGTCAAGCACGACTCCGGACCCGGCAAGCGCGAACACCACACGCCCGGCGAGACGGAGAAGCTCTACGCCGACTACGTCGTCAACGCGAGTGGCGCGTGGGCGGGCCAGATCGGCGACATGGCCGGCGTGGACGTGGCGGTCCGGCCCTCGAAGGGTGTCATGACGATCATGAACACCCGGCAGGTCGACACCGTCGTCAACCGGTGTCGGCCGAAGGGTGACGCGGACATCATCGTCCCCCACGAGACGGCCGCCATCCTCGGCACGACCGACGAGGAGGTCGAGGACCCCGACGAGTACCCCGAGGAACAGTGGGAGGTCGACATGATGATCGACACCCTCTCCGAGTTGGTGCCGATTCTGCAGGAGGCACGCACCATCCGGTCGTTCTGGGGTGTCCGCCCGCTGTACGAACCGCCGGGCACCGGGACCACCGACCCGACCGACATCACGCGGGACTTCTTCCTCTTGGATCACGAGGACCGCGACGACCTGCCGGGGATGACGAGCATCGTCGGCGGGAAGTTCACGACCTACCGGATGATGGCGGAGAAGATCTCGGATCACGTCTGCGAGAAGTTCGGCATCACGGCCGAGTGTCGGACCGCAGACGAACCGCTGCCGGGCAGCGACGACTTCTCCATCCTCCGGGACTACATGGACGAGTTCGGCCTGCGCTCGCCGATCGGTCGGCGGAGCGTCCAGCGACTCGGGTCGCGCGCCGACGAGGTGCTGAAGACCGGCGAACCGAACCCGGTCATCTGTGAGTGCGAGGCGGTCACGCGGGCCGAGTTCGCCGACGCGGTCGAAGGCTCCGGCTCCGATCTGAACGCCGCCCGCATCCGGACGCGCGCCTCGATGGGCAACTGTCAGGGCGGCTTCTGTGCCCACCGGATGGCGAACGAACTCGCGCCGAAGTACGAAGCCGAAGTCGTCAGGACCGCGCTCGACGAACTGTACCAGGAGCGCTGGAAGGGCCAGCGCCACGCGCTGTGGGGCGACCAACTCTCGCAGGCGATGTTGAACTACGCGCTCCACGCGACGACGATGAACCGCGACCGCGACCCGGCCCGGACCGGCGCGAGTGTCGACTTCTCGGCGTTCGACGGCGGCCCGACCGAACCGGGCGAGGCCGGCGCGGACGCGAGTGCGGCCGCGACCGACGGCGGGTCGTTGCGCGAAGACGAGTCACGACAGGAGGGACGCTAACGTGCCGATCCGCGAGGACGTCCTCGTGGTCGGCGGCGGTATCGCCGGTGCGGCCAGTGCGATCTCGGCGGCGCGAACCGGCGCGTCGGTTCGCCTCGTCACCCACAAGAAGAGCACGCTCCGGCACGCGAGCGGCCTGATCGACGTGCTGGGGTTCCTGCCGGGGTCGGACGATCCGATCGTCTACCCCTACTCGGCGCTGTCGGACCTGCCGGACGAGCACCCCTACTCGGTCGTCGGCGAGAACGCGGTCCGGGAGGGGCTGGACCTGTTCGACGACATCGCCGGCGACGCCTACCGCGGCGGCCACACCGGCAAGAACGCGCTCGTGGCGACCCACGGCGGGACGGTCAAGCCGACCGCGCGCTACCCGAAGGGGGCCGCCGAGGGGCTGGCGAGCACGAACCGCGACACCCTGCTCGTCGGCTTCCGGTCGTTGCCGGACTTCGACGCCTCGGTCGCCTGTGAGCATCTGGCGGCGGCGGGCGCGCCCTTCGCGGTCGACGGCGTGCAGGTCGACTTCCCCGGCGACTTCCGGGCCGACGCGAAGGTGACGCGGTACGCGAAAGCACTGGATCGAAACGAGACGGTCTCGGCGTTCGGCAAGGAGCGCCCGGCCCGCGAGGCGCTGGCCGAGGCGGTGCGCCCGCACCTCGACGGGGCGGAGCGCGTCGGCTTCCCGGCCCTGCTGGGTGACGCCCACGCAGACGAAGTTCGGTCGGATCTGTCGTCGGAACTCGGCGCGGCCGTCTACGAGATTCCGATGGGACCGCCGAGTCTGCCGGGCCTGCGACTCGAAGATCTGCTGTTCGACGCACTGGACGAGGCGGGCGTCCGGATCAGTTCGGGGAACCCCGTCGTCGACTACACGCCGGTCGAGGGCGAACACCGCGTCAAGTCGGTGACGGTCGACCGGAACAACCAGCGCGTCCCCCTGCACGCAGACGAGTTCGTGCTGGCGACCGGCGGCCTCGTCGGGAAGGGCATCACCTCCGACCGGGAGTCCGTGTCGGAGCCGGTGTTCGACCTCTACGTCCCTCACCCGGAGGACCGCTACGACTGGTGGGACCAGCAGGCGTTCGGCGACCACGCCTTCGCCGCCTTCGGCGTGGTGCCCGACGAGGAGTTGCGACCGACCGACGCGGACGGTGAGGTGGAGTTCGACAACCTCCGGGCGGCGGGCGGCGTGGTCGGCGGCGCGGACTTCGCCGCGGAGAAGTCGGGCAGTGGCGTATCGCTTGCGACCGGGTATCTCGCGGGCCGTACTGCGGGGGAGGCGATCTAACACATGAGCGACGCAGAATCTCCAGGCGACTTCGGGACGGGACCGACGACCGACTACGACGACGACTTCGAACCAGTCGAGGTGTTTCCGGAGGGGGATCTGGATCTCCGACCGGGGGCGGACAACTGTTACAAGTGTACCGCCTGTGACACCTCCTGTCCGGTGGCGGAGGTGGACGACGAGTTCCCGGGGCCGAAGTTCCAGGGCCCCGAGCAGTGGCGGCTGAAGCGCAAGGAGGACGTCGAGATCGACGACTCGATCATGTCCTGCTCGAACTGTATGCGCTGTGACGACGCCTGTCCGTCGAGCGTCCCGCTCTCGCAGATGCACAACGAGGCGCGCGGCGAGTACGTCGAGAACCAGATGGACAAACTCTCGACGGAGTACGTCCGCAACCGGATCCTGGCGAACTACGGCACCCTCGCGCGCGTCGGTTCGAAGGTGCCCCGCCTGACGAACTTCGTCATGGGCAACTCGCTCGTCCAGCAAGTCAACGAGAAGCTGTTGGGAATCACCGCAGAGCGCGACTTCCCGGAGTTCGCACAGGAGACGTTCCGCGAGTGGTGGCGCGACCGTGGCGGCAACAAGGTCACGTCGGAGGAGAAGCGCATCGCCTACTTCCACGGCGACTACTCGAACTACAACACCCCCGAGGTGGCGAAGGCGATGGTCCGCGTCTACGAGGCGTTCGGCTACGAGATCGCGGTGCCCGAACAGCGCTGTTCCGGCACGCCGATGTTCGCCAACGGGATGCTGGACGACGCCCGCCGGGGGGCGAAGGTGAACGTCCGGAACTTCGCGGAGTTGATCGAGGAGGGGTACGACGTGATCGCCACCTGTACCTCCTGTTCGATGGCGCTCCGCCAGGAGTACCCCGAACTGTTCGACATCGACGGCGTGGAGGACGTCTCGGCGAACACCTACGAGGCGATGGAGTACCTCCGCATCCACGAGGACCTCGACGCCGCGATCGAAGACGCCGAGGTCGACATGGGTCCGCTGGCGTACCACGCACCGTGTCACGCCCGGAACCAGGGGCTCGACCGGCAGGCAGTCGAACTGTTCCGGAACCTTGACGGCGTCGAAGTCGAGGACGTGGGCGACTCCTGTTCGGGCATCTCGGGCACCTACGGGTGGAAGGAGGAGAAGTACGGGAAGTCGATGGAGATCGGCGAGGAGATGTTCGAGCACATGGACCACGCGAAAGGCGAGGTCGGCATGACGGAGTGTCCGACCTGCTCGATGCAGATGGAACACGGTTCGGGCTACCCGATCAAACACCCGATGGAAGTGCTGGCCGAAGCAGTGGCGTGACGCGGCACCGCCGCGTCCGGGGGCAAACCACGGGGATTTTCCTCGCCCGCGACCCGAGCGTCGAGTGATGACCGAGCAGGCGTCGAACCCCTATCTCCGCGACCCGCTGACCGACTTCACCCCCGTCGAGGACCTGACCGACGAGGAGGCCACGGAGCAGGTCGAACTGCTCCGGGAGGCCATCCGGGAACACGACTACCGGTACTACGTCGAGAACGACCCGGTGATCGGCGACCGGACCTACGACGCCCTGTTCACTCGTCTACGGACCCTCGAAGACGCCTTCGACCTCACCGCCGACGACAGTCCGACACAGCGCGTCGGCGGCGAACCGCTCGACGAACTCGACACCGTCGAACACCGCGTCCCGATGCTCTCCATCGCCCAGTCCGGGGAGGCGGAGGAGGTCCGGGAGTTCGACGACCGCGTCCGGCGGGAGGTCGACGGCGAAGTGTCGTACACCTGCGAACCGAAGTTCGACGGCCTGTCGGTAGAGGTCGTCTACGACGACGGCGTGTTCGTGCAGGCCGCCACGCGCGGTGACGGCGAGACCGGCGACGACGTGACCGAGCAGGTGAAGACGATCGAGTCGATCCCGCTGCGCCTGCGCGAAGGCGCACCCGACGACCTCGTCGTCAGGGGCGAGGTCGTGATGCCCCGCGACGAGTTCCAGGAACACAACCGCGACCGCGTCGAGGCGGGGAAGGACCCCTTCGCGAACCCCCGGAACGCGGCCGCCGGCACCCTCCGCCAGTTGGATCCCTCGGTCGCGGCCGAGCGGCCGCTGGACTGCTACTTCTACGACGTACTGGACGCCAGCGAGGTCCCGCCGACGAACGCGGCGGAACACGAGGCCCTGCGCGAGTGGGGCCTGCGCACCGAACGCGACTGGTACGAGGTTGTCGAGGACGTCGAGGACGCCATCGACTTCCGAAACCGACTCGGGGAGGCCCGCGAGAACCTGAACTTCGAGATCGACGGGACCGTGATCAAGGTGAACGACCGGGCGCAGTGCGAGCAGTTGGGTCGGACTTCCCGAGAGGTGCGGTGGGCGTTCGCCTACAAGTTCCCCGCGCGGTCGGAGGTGACCGAGATCACCGACATCGTCGTGCAGGTCGGCAGAACCGGGCGACTGACGCCGGTCGCGCTGCTGGAACCGGTGGACGTCGGCGGGGTGACCGTCTCGCGAGCGACGCTGCACAACCCCGACGAGATCGCCGAGATGGGCGTGAACGTCGGCGACGCGGTGCGCGTCCAGCGTGCGGGAGACGTGATCCCGTACGTCGAGGAGGTCGTCGACAAGCGCACCGAGGGGACCTACGCGTTCCCCGAGACCTGTCCGGTCTGTGGGGCCGAGGTGGTGCGGGACGGGCCACTCGCCTTCTGTCCGGACGGACTCGGCTGTCCGGCGCAGGTGAAGGGCGCGATCGAACACTACGCCGCCCGGTCGGGACTCGACATCGAGGGTCTCGGCGAGGAGCGCGTCGAACAGCTCGTGGAGTCGGGACTCGTGGAGCGTCTGCCGGACCTGTACGACCTGACCGCCGAGGAACTCGCCGAGTTGGAGGGGTGGGGCCAGAAGTCGGCCGAGAACCTGCTCGCCGAGTTGGAGGCGTCGAAATCCCCTGCGCTCTCGGCGTTCCTCTCGGCGCTCGGTATCCCGGAGGTCGGGGCCGCGACCGCCCGGAACCTCGCGCGGGAGTTCGGCTCGCTGGAGGCGGTGCTCGAAGCGAGTCCCGACGAACTGGAGGCGGTCGACGACGTGGGCGAGAAAGTCGCGCTGTCGATCCACGACTTCCTGACGACGCCGGAGAACCGCGAGGTGATCGACGACCTGCTTGCACACGGCGTCGACCCCGAGGTCGACGTCGAGACCGGCGGCGACGCCCTCGCTGGGTTGACATTCGTCTTCACCGGTTCGCTGTCGGTGACGCGCAGTGAGGCACAGGAGTTAGTGGAGGCCCACGGCGCGAACGCGACCAGCAGTGTCTCGGGTAACACCGACTACCTCGTCGCGGGCGAGAACGCCGGCCAGTCGAAGCAGGACGACGCGGCCGAGAACGACGTGCCGGTGCTCGACGAGAGCGAGTTCCGCGACCTGCTGGCCGAGCACGGAATCGAGTATCTCGGCGACGACAGCGAGGCGTCGGGAAGCGACGACACAGACGACTCTGTGGAGGCCGGGGCCGACGAGACCAGTGACAGCGAACAGCCGGACTTGACCGACTTCTGAGGCGTCGGCAGACGGGGCCACCGACTCGACCGCACCGGAAGTGACGAGCCGAGTGCGAGCGATCCGGCGGAACGACCCGTCAGTCGTCCGTCTTCACTTTCACTTTCCGGGTTCCTTTTAAACAGCAGGGGGTCGAACCGTGAGCCATGAGCCAATCGACGTTCGACGACGACGACCTGTTCGGCGAGGCGGTCGAGGAGATGCGCGAGGAGGTCGAGTCGCACCTGAACGAGGCGTGGGACGCCCTGCCCGACGCGGACGACATCTGGGAGACCAGCGCCGACAACGTGCTCGGGGTGTTGAACGGGCTTCGCTCGTCGTTGGACGCCGGTGACGCCGAGGATCACCTGCGACAGGCGAAAAAGCAGTTCGTCCTCGGGAAGCGCGCCGACGCGTTCGACGACGCCGAGGATCTGGAAGAGGAGATCGCCGAGGTCGAGGCAGTCGTCACGATGCTGTCGGACGCCCACGAGCAGGTCGGCGAGTTGGCGAGTACGATCCCGGAACTGCGGACGAGTCTGGAGTCGGACGACGAAGACGACGACGAGTGAGTCGGACGCGGGTGTGGTTTCTCGCCCGCCGGCGTGACGACAGGTGTCTGCCAGCCACGTGACTGTACTCGTCACCCGACCACGACACGGTTCCGGAGTCCAGACCCTCGGCCGACTCGCCGAGAGGGGTCACATATCGTTCCCCACGACCGACTCGATCCAGCCTGCACCGACCGACTCGCCCCGGCCTTCGTCTCGGTCGCCACGACTCGTCTCGTCACCTGCAGACAGATCGGAGAATCACACCGCGACTCGAGACACTCCCACTATCCGAGAGATTCCCGCCCGCTCGTCCACTTCTAATCGGATTTGTCGGCGTCGAAATGAGGGAACTTATCACCGATGGCGCAGCTATCACGAGATATGGAGGGCACATAGTGTCGGCGGCAGGCGGCGGTGATCTGCTCGCCATCGTCGCGATCATCATCGGGATCGGCGTCCTCTCACAGGTTCTGGCGGCCCGGTTTCAAGTTCCTAGCGTGCTCTTCCTGATCGCGTCGGGGATCCTGCTCGGACCGGTGTTGGGACTGGTGACACAGGACTCCTTCGGCGGCGCGTTGAGTACCATCGTCGGGTTGTCGGTGGCGATCATCGTCTTCGAGGGGGCCTTTCACCTCCGGATAGACGACCTCCGGGAGGCCCCGGCCGCGACCCTGCGACTCGTGACCATCGGGGCCGTGATCGCACTCGTCGGCACGGCGGCTGTCGTGCGGTTCGCGCTGCCGAGCGTCGGGTGGCCCGTCGCCTTCCTCATCGGCGCACTGCTCGTGGCGACCGGTCCGACCGTCATCACGCCGATCCTGGATGTCGTGCCGGTCCGTAACCGCGTCGAGGCCGCACTGGAGACCGAGGGCATCGTGAACGACGTGACGGCCGCTATCATGGCGATCATCATCTTCAAAGCGGTCGTCAACCCCGACACGAGGGGTGTGGAACTGCTCGGCCTGTTCGCCGAGCGACTCGGCATCGGCATGCTGGTCGGCGTCCTCGTCGCCGGGGTGCTGTACTACGCGCTGAAGTACGTCGATCTCTCGCCGGGCAACGCGCCACAGAGCGCTCGACTGCTCGTACTGGCAGGCGCAATCGTCGCCTTCGGCGGCGCGAACACCCTGCGGACCGAGGCCGGCATCGCCGCCGTGGCGACCGCCGGTATCCTGCTGGGGAACGCCGACATCCCCTACGAGGAGGAGATAACGGACTTCAAGGGCGACGTGACGCTCGTCGTCCTCTCGTTCGTCTTCATCGCGCTGGCGGCGCTGTTGGACTTCGGCACGTTGATCGACCTCGGCATCGGCGGTATCCTCGTCGTGCTCGCCGTGGCGCTGGTGATCCGGCCCCTCCTCGTCTTCGTGTCGGCGCGGGGCGACCGGTTCACGCGCGGCGAGAAGCTGTTCATGAGTTTCGTCGGCCCGCGCGGGATCATCCCCGCGTCGGTCGCCACCCTCTTCGCCATCCAGTTGGCGGAGACGTACAACCGGCCCGACGCGGCCGCCGCGCTCGTCGGGACCGTCTTCCTCGTCATCCTCGCCACGGTCGTCTTCGAGGCGGGACTGGCGAAGCAGATCGCGGAATACCTGGACGTGATACCAATGCGAGTCATCGTCGTCGGAGGCGGGAAGGTGGGCCGTGCGCTCGCCGACCGCCTCGAAGACAGAGGCGAGAACGTGGTACTGATCGAAGAAGACCAAGCCATCGTCGAGACTGCCCGCAACGCGGGGCACACCGTCGTCCACGGCGACGGGACCGACACGGAAGTACTGGCGTCGGCGGGCGCGGACAACGCCAAGATCGTCGCCGCCGCGACCGGTGACGACGACGCGAACCTGCTGGTCGCGCAGTTGGCGAAGTCGAAGTTCGCCCCCGAGACGGTGCTGGCGCGGGTCAACGACCCGAACAACGTGGAGGCCTTCGAGGAACTCGGCGTGCGGACCATCTCCTCGGTGATGGCGACGGCACAGGCGATGGACAACTACATCGAGCGCCCGGCGCTCTCGAACTGGATGGGCGAACTCGGTCGGTCCGGGGACGTACAGGAGATCGAGGTCACCTCGGAGGAGATGGTCGGGAAGACGGTCCGGGAGATCGGGCCGGCACTCCCCGAGGGGTGTCTGATCGCGCTGGTCGCCCGCAACGGCGACATCGAGGTGCCGGACGCCGACTTCACCCTGCAGGAGGGCGACCGGATCACGCTTCTCGGTCGCCGCGAGTCCGTCCGGGACGCGATGGAGTTCTGCCACCCGAACCCCTGACTTCCGGTTCACCCGATCGGTGATCACCGACTGCCGATCCTCGACTGCCGAACGCGACGTGTCGGTCGATCGTCCCGACGCTCTCGATCTTCGACGACCTCTGTCGTCAAACCACGCGACGACAGCTTCAGTCATCCGAGCACGTCACTGACCGAGTTCGCCGCGACCTGCCCACGTACGTTCACGCCACAGTCCCGCCGCCCTACTCGTCGACCCAGTGGAAGCCGCCGTCGTTCCGGAGGGCACCGTCCTCGAACAGTTCGTCCGTGTTCCCGACCGCGTCGTCCGACACGGCCACGTCGGCGTCCGGCACCGAGACGTCGATCTCGGCGTCGGCGACCTGCGACAGATCCTCCACGGCGCGACCGACCTCGGCGACCATCGCGGTCTGCTCCTCGCTGGCGGCCGCGATCGTCTCCACCTCCGCCGACACCTCGTCCGCGAGGTCGGCCGCCTCCTCGACCATCGTGGCGACACGCTCCGTGGACGTCGCCTGCTGGTCGGCCGCGCCGGCGACCTCGCTGATGCCCTGTGAGGCCTCGCGGATCGTCTCGGCGATCTCCTTGACGTTCTCCGAGGCCACGTCGATGATCTGGGCCGTGCGGTCGATGCCGGATCGCGCCTCCTCGATGGAGTCCATCGTCTCCGCCGAGTTCTCCCGGATGTCGGCGACGATCGCCTCGATCTCGCTGGTCCGGTCGTCCGTCTCCTCGGCGAGATCGCGCACCTCGTCGGCGACGACCGCGAAGCCGTCGCCCGCCTCGCCCGCGCGGGCCGCCTCGATGGCCGCGTTCAGCGCCAGCAGGTTCGTCCGCTTCGCCACCTCGTCGATGACGGCGACGACCTCGTCGATCTCCTCGATGCTCTCCCGTAGGTCCTCGGCGTTCTCGGCCACCTGCGCGACCTCCTCGTCGATGATGTCCATCCCGCCGACGACCGTCTCCGCACCGTCGGCGGCCTCCACCGCCAACTCCTCGGCCTCTGCGGCGGTGGCGTCCACCTGCGCCGCGCTGGCGGCCACCTGCTCGGTCGACGCCGAGAGCGTGCTCACCTCGTCTGCCACGTCGGTCATCCGGGTCGCCTGGTCGTCCGCCTGCGCCGAGATCTCGGTCGCGCTCTCGGTGATGCGCTCCGTGGCTCTCCCTAACTCCTCGACGGACGCTTCGATCTCACCGGAGACGCGCGTCCCGAGTTCTTCGATCCGGTTCCGGGTCTCGACGAGTTCCGTGACCTCGGAGGCGACCTCGAACGCGCCGATCACCTCGCCGTCCTGACCGCGGAGGGGAACCGCCACGTCGTGAGTGTGCCACCGCCGACCGCTGGCGCTGACGCCGGTCCGGACGTCGTCGGACTCGATCACCGACTCCTCGGCGATCGCCCGCTCTGCGACCGTGTCGAACTCGCCGTCCGCGTCGGCGACCGCCCCGGCCCGCTCGCCGACCGCGTCGGCGCGGCTCACGTCCGTGATGTCCTCGCAGGCGTCGTTCCAGTGAGTGATATCCCCCGCGTCGTCCACGACGAGCGCGGGTTCCGGCAACTCGCTCACGACGGTCTCGAAGAGGGTTCGCCAGAAGTCGCGTTCCGCTCGGACCGCCGCCAGCGACTCGTCGCCCTCGGGTCCCGAATACAGGCGGCTCGTGGTCATCTGCCGGAGTGTCACACTACTGGGTGTAAACTCTTTCCCAGCGACCAGTTAATAGAGCGACACGATCTACTGGAAACCCCGTCCGACCTCGTCGCCCTCTACGAGTTCATCTAGTTCCGCATCGAGTACCTGTTCGGCGTCTTCGAAGGTGTTCGACAGTTCGTCCAGCGCGGCGGGACGCTCGTCGAACTCGTAGTCCATCGGGCCGAACGCCGGCGAGTCGAGGGCGTCCATCACGTCGTCGAAGAGGTCCTCGCCGGTCGTCGGGGCTTCGCTGTGGACCTTCAGCGTCTCCTCCAGTCGGGTCGCCATCTCCTCGGCGTGGTCCTCGTCCTCGGGCGGTCGCTGGACCGCGAACCGGCCAGCGTCCTCGCCTCGCGGGAGGATGTCGGCGAGGTCGTCGTCCACCTTCCGGGCGACCTCCGCGCCGACACCCTTGACGTCGTAGGGGTTCCGGGCGTAGGTCTTCAGTTGGTAGAGGCCGACCGACGGGTGGCCGACGAACATGTCTTCGCCGAGTCCGCGCCGCCGGTTCCCGGCGACCGCCCGCCAGTCGTCGGGATCGGCGTTCGCCTCCGTCACGTCTCTGAGGATGTCCTGCCAGTCCCTGACACGCATATCCGAGTCGTGGGTCGGCAGGGCTATGTGACTGTCGGTCGTTCCGACTCCGTCGCCGACCGGCGGGTCGGGGACCCCGTCGACACGGGCCGTGTCGCCACCCGGCGTCACCGCCCGTCAGTCGTCGAGTCCGTCGATACCGCGTGTCGCAGAGAGGACGTGCTCGTGGACGGCCCCGTTCGAGGCGACGAGGCCGCGCGAGTCGTGACGCCAGTGGTCGCCGTGTACGTCGGTCACCTCGCCGCCGGCCTGCCGGATCAGGTGTGCGCCGGCCACGGTGTCCCACGGGTTGGCGACGAGGTTCGTCAGCGCCCCGTCGAGTGCGCCGTCGGCGACGAACGCCAGCACGGCCTGTGCCGATCCGAACCGGCGCATGTCGCCGAACCGGGAGACGATCTCCCGGCCGGCGGCGGCGTACTGGTCTCGGCTGTCGAAGTCCCACCAGTAGGTCGGCGTGACGGCGCAGGTCTCGGGGTCGTCGTCGTCTGAGACCGACACCGGGACGCCGTTGCGTTCGGTCTGACCGTCGCCGGCGACGTAGCTGTCTTCCATCGCCGGGAGGACGACGGCGGCGGCGACCGGTTCGCCGTCGACGACTGCGGCCACGGCGGTCGCCCAGACCCGGAGGTTCCGGACGTAGTTGTTCGTCCCGTCGATGGGGTCGATGACCCACGCAGCGCCCTCGTCGGGGACGTCTTTCAACTCCTCGTCTTCCTCGCCGACGATGGCGTCGTCGGGGTACTCCTCGCGGATGACCTCGACGACGCGGGCCTGCGCGTCTCTGTCGGCCTGTGTCACCACGTCCGTCTTCCCGCCCTTCGTCTCGACCGCGATGCCGTCCCGGAAGGCGTCCAGCGCGACCGCGCCGCCGGCCTCCGCCGCACGCTCGGCGACCGCGACGCGACTGCTGTCGTTCATACCTCGTCGACGACACGAGGGCCAATCAGGGCGTCGGTCTCCGGGTGCCGGGTCGCTCTCGGCCGCTGTCGACCGCCCCGAGCCGGGACAGACGATTTATCCGAGTGGGCGACGACCCTCGACGGGTGACGACGCTCCCGCCGGACGTCCACCAGACGCTCACGCAACTGCTCGACAGCGCCGGGGAGGCGCTCGAACGCGGCGAGTTCGAGACGGCCCGCGAGAGCGTCGAGACGGCGGCGGCCGTGACCGAGAACAAGGTGCCGCCCGGCGAGACGAAGGCGCGACTCCAGCACGGCTACCGCGAACTGGAACCGCTGCTGGCGGACGAACCGGTCGTCGCGGGCGAGTATCTGCGACTGCTCTCCGAGACCGTCGAGAACTGTCCGGTCGGCTGAGTGGTTTCGGGAACGGGTCGGTGGATCCCGTCAGTCGATTCTGGTCCCCGGCGAGCCACCGGCGAGGAACTCCGAGACGCCCTCGGGGCCGAACACGTAGGCTGGCGCGTCCAGCGCGAGCAGGGTCTGCACTTTCCCGGCCATCCCACCGGTCACGTCGGTCGCGTCGCTCCCGCCGAGATACGTCGCCACGTCGTCGAACGACTCGATGGTCGGGATCACGTCGCCCGCGTCGTCCAGCACACCCGGCACGGTCGAGCAGAGACCGACTCTGTCGGCGTCCAGACTCTCGGCGAGTCTGACGACGATCTCGTCGCCCGACAGCACCGTGACGCCCTCGCCCTCGTGGGCCACGCCGTCGCCGTGGAGGACCGGGACGAACCCCTCGCCCAGCAGTCGCCGGGTCGAGTCGAGCGGGAGCGTCAGGTCGCCGGCCGCGTCCCGCGCGCCGACAGAGAGCGGGTGGACCGGCAGTGCCGGCACCTCGTGCGACTGCAGGCTGTCGAGGACGGCGCGGTTGAGCGTCTTCATCGCCTCGTGGATGGCGAGCGCGCCGGTTGCCGAGTGGGTCCCGTCCGCGGTCGTGACGCCCCACTCCTCGGCGTGGTAGTGGCCGAAGCTCCCGCCGCCGTGGACGACCGCGAGGTCTGCCGGGGCGTCGCTCCCGCTTCCCGTCGCCCGACCCGCGGCTCCAGCGATGTCCTCCGCCAGCGCCGAGAGCGCGTCGTCGTCCACCGTCTCTCGACGGTCCTTCTCGGTGACGACGCTCCCGCCGAGTTTGAGGACGGTCGTCATTCCTCGGCCCCCTCCGACGACTCCGCGCCTGCCGGCGCGTCGTCGCCGGTCGTCCCGTCTCCCTCCGCCCGGACCCCTTCGGTCGCCAGTTCCGCCCGGAACACGTCGTCGCAGTCGGGCGTGTAGCGCAGGGCGGTCTCGGTCGCGTCGGTCGGATCGAGCGCGACGATACAGCCACCGCCGCCCGCACCGGTCAGTTTCGCACCGTGCGCGCCGGCCTCGCGGGCCGACCAGACCATCGCGTCCAGCGACCGGGAGGAGACGCCGAGCGCCTCCAGCAGGCCGTGATCGAAGTTCAGGAGGCCGCCGAGTTCGGCGAGCAACTCGTCGCTCGGCGGGTCGTCGGGGTCGGCGTCGGCCAGCAGGGCCTCGCCGGTCCGGACGACGTCACCGATTGCGGTCACGGTGTCGGCCGCGAAGTCGTACTCCTCTCGCAGTTTTCGGACCCCGGCGACGAGTTCGCCGGTGTCGCCAGCGCCGCCGTCGAACCCGACGACGAAGGGGAGTTCCGGCGCGTCGATGGTCCGGCAGTCGTCACCCTCGACGCGGACCGCCCCGCCCATCGCCGAGCAGAAGGTGTCGGCTCGCGAGGCCTGCCCGTCCTGCACCTGATGCTCCGCGCGGTAGGCGCGCTCTGCGATCTCCTCGGGCGGGAGGTCGACGCCGCAGGCCCGCGTCGCGGCGTCGATACCGGCGACGACGACTGCGGCCGAGGAGCCGAGGCCGGCCCCCAGCGGGATGTCCGACTCGACGGTGATGTCGAAGCCGACCGACTCGTCGCCCACGGCGTCGCGGGCCTGCTCGACCGCCGCGTCGACGTAGCCCATCGCGGCCCGGAGCAGGGGCGTCGGGACGTCCACGTCCGGCGCGTCGTCGGTCGGGCCGCCGTACTCGACCGTGAACCCGTCCAGCGAGAGGTCGGCCGCCTCGACCCGGATGTGGTCGTCGTCGCGCGGGTCGGCGGTGACGGTCGCCCGGCGCTCCACGGCACAGGGGATCGCCGGTTCGCCGTACACCACCGCGTGCTCGCCGAACAGGTACACCTTGCCGGGCGCGCTCGAAACGGTCATCGTCGGCGCTTCGCGGGGGGTCCTAACAGTAGTTCCGTTCTCGGGTGGACCGGCCCCGATCGGCGACCACCCTCCTCAGACGCGCCGACCCCGATGGATCACACCCGAGACGCCCCGTCCCCAGAAACTCCCGACGATCTGCCGACCCAGTAGCCGCCTGCCGACGCCGAGGTCCCGGAGGTCGTCGGCGCGGTCGTGACGTCCGAGCGTCAGGTGGACGCCCGAGTCGAGCGAGCGCGCACCGACCGGTCCCGCGAGCTCGACTGCGGTCGCCAGCAGTCCGCCATCGTGTTCGGTGTAGCTGGTCGCACTCGTGTCGACCGGCAACGTTCGGCCCGTGTCGACCGTCAGGGTCAGCACCGCCTCGCCGCCGACCGCGACACGACAGCACCGAGTCGGTCGGTCGGCGCTACCTGTCCTCCGCTCGGGGTCGCCCGTGCCGGTCTCGAACTCGATGCCGGCGACCGTCTTCGGATACCCCCAGCCGTCGACGCCGAGCAGTCTGGCCGGGTCGGTCGTCACCGGGAGCCAGTGGACCCATCCGCCGACCGTGCGGGCCGACAGCGGCACGCCGTCGATACTGTGGCGACTCACGGGGACGATGACAGCGAACTCGCCGTAGGGGTCGAAGTCGCCGACGCGGGCGTAGTCGATGCCGACGAGCGTGAGGAGTCCCGCACGGCGGCCGACACGTACCGGTCGGAGTCGCTCGGGTGTGACGCGGTCCAGCGTGTCGAAGTCGGCGACCGCGACGACGCCCGCGATGGCCGCCTCGTACGCGACGGGAAACTCGACGACTCGGCCGTTCGAGAGCGTCGTGGTGCCCTCGTCGCTGGTCACGAGTGGTCCACTGGGTCGTCGGTCTCTCCACGCCCCGCTTCGCGTTCCTCCCGGAGCGCCCGGAGCAGGTCCTGTCGGGCGACGATACCGACCAGTCGCTCGTCGTCGTCGACGACCGGCAACCGGTTGATGTCCCGTTCTGCGTCGGTCAACAGCGCTAACATCTCGTCGAGAGCGGCGTCGGTCCCGACCGTCACGACCGGACTCGACATCACCTCGCTGATCGGTCTGCCGGCGTTCCGCAGGAGGTCGACGCCGAGGTCGAGTTCGTCCCACGACACGTCGACGGCGTAGGTCAGCGTCTCCATGAACGGCGGGAAGCCGATCGGAATCCACAGCGTACGATCCTCGGTCTGAAACAACCCGACCAGGTCACGTTGGGTGACGATGCCGACCACGCGATGCTCGTCGTCGACGACCGGGAAGCCGTCGAAGTCGGCGCGGGCGAGTCTCCCGAGAACGTCGCTCACGTCGTCGTCGGGCGCGACCGTCTCGACCTCGCGGGTCATCACGTCGCCGGCAGTCCGGCCACCGGGTGCGGGGCTGTCGCCTGTCGGAGCCATACGAGACGTGACAACGCGAAGCGGCGTCAGTCTTCGGTCGGCATCGTCGTGACACCAACCGGTGTCGGTCGTCGCTCGGGCGTCACGGAGACAGAGGGACGGTCGAGGACCGGAGTCAGTCGTCGCCGGCCGTCTCGCCGGGGACACCCGGCGTCTCGGGCGGATCGGGCTGATCGTAGAGGTGACAGGCCACCGGGTTGTCGATCGCCTGTAGCGCCGGGCGACGCGTCTCACAGACGCTCTCGAACCGGTCCCGGAGCGTCGCCGTCGCCAACTCGGTCTCGCCGTCGGCGAGGTCGTCGATGGCCGACTCCACCACGTCCTCGTTCTCGCCCGACAGCGAGAAGTCGGCTGTGAACACCTCCTCGCGGAGTTCGCGCTTGAACGCCGGGCGGTCCTCGCGGGCGTCGGCGTCACCAGCAGACTCCCACAGGGCGTCGAGGTTCAACTCCCCGCGCTCGATGCGGTCCCGGAGGTCCATCACCTCGCGGTAGGCCTCCTGCTCGATGTCCACGTCCTCCGGGGCGATCACCTTCGGACAGCGCGTCCGGAAGCGACAGCCAGACGGCGGGTTGCGCGGACTCGGGACGTCGCCGCGCAACGCCTCGACGCGCCGACCGTGCTCCTCGGTCGCGGCGCGTGGGACCGACTCCAGCAGGGCCTGCGTGTAGGGGTGCTGGGGGTCGTCGAAGATGTCGTCGGTCGGGCCGAGTTCCGCGACGTTGCCGAGGTACATCACCGCGACACGGTCGCAGATGTGCCGGACGACGCTCAGGTCGTGGGCGATGAACAGATACGTCAGCCCGAACTCCTCCTGCAGGTCGTCCAGCAGGTTCAGCACCTGCGCCTGCACGGAGACGTCGAGTGCCGACACCGGTTCGTCGAGGACGACGAACTCCGGTTCCAAGGCGAGTGCGCGGGCGATGCCGACACGCTGGCGTTGCCCACCGGAGAACTCGTGTGGATACCGGTCGAGTTGCCCGGCCGACAGCCCGACACGTTCGAGCAGGTCGGCCGCACGTTCCCGCCGTGCCTCGCCCTTCGATAGGCCCTGCGGTGGATTCTCCGGCAGTCCGTGGACCCGGAGCGGTTCGGCGATGATCTCGCCGACCGTCATCCGAGGGTCGAGACTGGAGAAGGGGTCCTGAAACACGATGCCGGCACGTCGGCGGAACTCGGTCAGATCGTCGCCCGCGAGGTCGAACACCGGTTCGCCGTCGAAGTACACCTGCCCGTCTGTCGCCTCTCGCAGGCGGAGCAGGGTCTCGCCGGTCGTGGACTTGCCACAACCGGACTCGCCGACCAGCCCCAGCGTCTCGCCGGGGAACACGTCGAAGCTCACGCCGTCGACAGCTTTCACGCTCTGGGTCTCCCGGCGGAGGAGGTCGTCTAACAGGGTGTCGCGCTCGAAGTAGTACTTTTTCAACTCTTCGACGCGGACCAGTGGCTCGTCGCTCACCGCGCGTCACCTCCCGACTCGCCGCCGTCCGTCTGTGCGGTCGCCGACTCCTCGGTCGGCGGCTCCGCGCCTTCGTCGGCGTCAGCGACCGCCGACTCGAAGTAGTCGTCCGCGAGCGCCTGCGACGGGTCGTACTCGTGGTCCGCGAGGACACAGCGAGCCTTGTGTTCCGGACTCTCGCCGGCGTCGTACTCCGGAATCGGCTGGAGACACTCCTCCATCGCCTTCGGACACCGATCCGCGAAGTAGCATCTGTTGCCCATCTCGCTGTCCAGCAGACTCGGGACGTTCCCCTCGATGGGTTGGAGTCGCGGCGCAGGATCGGCCAGATCGGGAATCGACCCGAGCAGTCCCTGCGTGTAGGGGTGGACCGGGTCGTCGAACACGTCCGAGAGACTGCCGCGCTCGACGACCTCGCCCGCGTACATCACGCCGACTCGCGAGCACATCCGGGCGATGACGCCGAGGTCGTGCGTGATCATGATGACGCTCATGTCCTGTTCGTCCTGCAGGTCCCGCAGGAGGTTCAGGATCTGCGCCTGGATCGTCACGTCGAGTGCGGTCGTCGGTTCGTCGGCGATCAGCACGTCCGGTTCGCCGGCGAGCGCCTGCGCGATCATCGCGCGCTGGAGCATCCCGCCGGAGAACTGGTGGGGGTACTCCTCGGCGCGGTCGGCCGGGTCGGGGATACCGACCTGATCCAGCAGTTCGACCGCCCGGTCCATACTCTCGTCGTTCACGTAGTCCCGCGTCGGGATCAGCGTGTCCGTGATGAGACTGCCGAGGCCGTACCCCTGCGTCCGACTGCGGGTGCTGCGAGGGTTGGCCGACGCCCGGCGCTGGACCTCGACCGCCTCGGCGATCTGTTCGCCGACCGTCAGCGAGGGGTTGAGACTCGACATCGGGTCCTGGAAGATCATGCTGAACGACGGCCCGCGCAGGGAGCGCCGGACGCCGTCGGGCAACTGCCGGAGGTCGACGAAGTCGCCGTCGACAGCCTGCGGTCGGTCCTCGCGGAACTCCTCGGCGAGGTCGGTGTTCCGGTACCAGACCTCGCCGTCGGTGATCCGGCCGGGCGACTCGATCAGGTCGATCACCGACAGCGCGGTGACGGACTTGCCGGACCCGGACTCGCCGACGATGCCGAACACCTCGCCGTCCCGCACGTCGAAACTCACGCCGTCGACCGCGTTGACCTGGCCCTCCTCGGTGAAGAACCGGGTCTTCAGGTCCCGCACCCGGAGGATGGCCTCGTCCGCCGAGACGGTCGCGACGTCCGCTTCGCCGGCCGCGTCCCGGATGCCACTGTCGCTCATCTCAGACACCTCCCTCGCCGCCGACGCCCGGATCGAGGGCGTCGCGGAACCAGTCGCCGATCAGGTTGATGCCGATGACCGCCAGCACGATGGCGACGCCCGGCACGGTGGCGACCCACCACGCCGAGGCGAGATAGCTCCGGCCCTGTGCGATGTCGAAGCCCCACGAGAGCGTCGTCCCCGAGAAGCCGAGGAACGACAGCGCGCTCTCCAGGAGGATGATCGCGGCCACCTGGATCGTCGCCAGCACGAGGATCGGGGTGATGCTGTTCGGCAGGACGTGCTTCCAGACGATGTAGCCGTCGCTCGCCCCGACCGACCGCGCGGCCTTCACGTACTCCTCGTCACGCAAGGAGAGCGCCTCCCCGCGTGCGACGCGAGCGAACCAGACCCAGTTCACCAGCGCGACGACCGCGACCACGGTGCCGGGCAGCACGAACGTCTCCGGCATCTCGGGTGTGATCCCGAGGAGCACCATCGGGTCCGGTATCCGGATCGCGGCCTGTCCGAACAGGCCGATCAGCGCGATCGCCAGCACCAGCGACGGGAACGCCAGCATCACGTCGGCGATGCGCATCAGGCCGTCGTCGACGCGCCCGCCGTAGTAGCCCGCCGTCAGCCCGACAGAGACACCGACGATCACCGCCGCCAGTGTCCCGAGTAAGCCGACGAGCAAGGACGTGCGCGCGCCGTAGATCACCCGCGAGAGCATGTCACGACCCAGTGGATCGGTGCCGAGCGGGTGCGAGGCGGTCGCGTTCACCGTCACCTCCTCTTCGACGACCTCGATGCTCCCGTTGACCATCTCGGAACTCGTCTGGTTCTCGGTCGCAGAGAAGCCGAGTGGCGGGAGCTGTGAGTTCTCCAGGTCCTGACTCGTCGGGTTGTGCGGCGCGAGCACCGGCGCGAAGATGGCGACCGACACCATCAACACGACCAGCACGATGCCGAGTTTCGCCAGCCCGCTCCGCCGGAGTTCGCGCTTGAGACTCCGGATGGTCCGGGGGGCGAGAAACGCCGAGAGGCCGCGAGCGACGAGCGCCCCGAGTCTGTCGAGAATCACGCCACCACCGCCTCAAGATGAGAACTGACACAGCACATCAGTCGTACACCACCTGTGGGTTCACGTACGCGTACAGCGCGTCCACGACGATGTTGACGAGGACGAAGCTGGTGCCGATCACGATCAGACAGCCCTGAATCAGCGGCCAGTCGCGGGCGTTGATGCTGTTGATGACCAGCGTTCCCAGCCCCGGCCACGCGAACACCGCCTCGGTGATCACCGCCCCGCCGATCAGCGTCCCGAACTGCAGGCCGAGCACGGTGATGACCGGGATCAGCGTGTTCCGCAGGGCGTGTTTGTACCGGACCAGCGTCTCGGGGAGGCCCTTCGCGCGGGCCGCCCGGACGTAGGTCTTGCCGAGTTCGTCCAGCATCCCCGACCGCGTGAGCCGGGTCACGAGGGCGGTGAAGTACGTCCCGAGCGTGATCGCCGGGAGTGTGATGTACTCCAGCCACGCGAGGAGACCCAGTGGGTTGCCTGCGGCCAGTAACTCCAGTGCGGGCACGAACCCGATGGCGCGTCTGCTGGTCGGGAACAGTCCGAACTGCACCGACAGCACCAGGACGAGCATGATCCCGAGCCAGAAGTTCGGCGTCGAGATGCCGCCCAGCGAGAAGACCGTCGCGGCGTAGTCGGCCGGTTCCCCGCGTCGGGTGGCGGAGATGACGCCGAGGGGAATCGACAGCACGATCGCCACGACCGTCGCGGCCGCCGCGAGTTCGATCGTCGCCGGCAGGCGGGCGAACACGCGGTTCGAGACCGACGTGCCGGCCACGTAGCTGTAGCCCATGTCGCCGACGAACAGGCCGCCGACGTAGTCGAAGTACTGGACGTACAGCGGTCTGTCCAGCCCGAGGTTCGCCGCGATCTGCTGGCGGAGTTCCGGGCTGGCGTCCAGCGGTGCGATCAACGCCACGGGGTCGCCGGGCGTGATGAATCGGAGGAGGAAGACGACGGTGACGACTCCCCAGACCACGAAGATCCCCTGCAGGCCCCGTTTCAGCAGGAACCGGGCGCGCGACATCACGTACCTCCATCTACTGTCATCTGTGGCGAGTTAGTTCGCGGGTTCGATCTCGTAGGCCTTGATCGACTCGTCGCGGCGGGCCTGCCAGTCGATGCGGTTCGACGCGCCGTAGACGCTGTACTGCCGGTTCAGGAAGATCCAGGGAGCCTGGTCGTTCGCCAGCGCGTTGGCGTCCTGCATGAGTTGGTCCCGCGCGTCGGGGTCCGACTCGTCCTGTGACTGGTCCATCAGGCTGTCGAACTCGTCGTTGCTCCACGAGGAGAGCGCGCCGTTCGTCGTCAGTAGCGGGATGAGCGTCTGGCTCGCGTCGAAGGTCGCGTTCCCCCACCCGATCAGGTAGAACGGCGGCTTGTCCTCGATGCTGCCGGTCGTCAGTTCGCCCGCGAGCGTCGGGAAGTCACGCTGGCGAACCGAACAGGAGACGTTCGACAGTTCGTCGATGTACCCCGCGACCGCCTGTGCGATCTCCACGTCACGAAGGTAGCGGCCGACCGGCGTGTGGAGTTCGATCTCCGCGCCGGCGTAGCCGGACTCCTCGACGAGGGACTCGGCCTGCTCCACGTCGTAGGGGTAGATGTCGAGGTCCGAGTTGTACCCGACGAAGCCCTGCAGGGTCGGCTGGCTCGTCGCGTCCGCGAAGCCGGACAGCACGTTCTCGATGATCGACTCCAGGTCGATGGCGTAGTTCATCGCGCGGCGGAACTCGAGCGAGTCGAACGGCTCGACGTCGTACCGCATCGCGTTGTAGATGACGCGCGTACTCGGCACCGCCTCGATGCGGGTGCTCTCCTCGTTCCGGACGCGGCTGACCTCCTGTGGCGGGACGTTGACGGTGATGTCGGTCTCGCCGGAGACCAACTGGTTGACCCGAGTGGACGACTCGGTCGCGGCGTTCATCGTGATCGTGTCGACCGCGGCCGGTTCGTCCCAGTAGTCCTCGTACTTCGTGTACGTGACCGACTCGTCTGCGGTGTAGGTGTCGAGCTGGAAGGGACCGGTCCCGTTCGCGCTGGAGTTGATCTCTGCGGTCTCACGCTCCTCGATCCACGACTGCTGGACGATGTCGCCGTAGGTCGCCAGCAGGCCGAAGACGGTGGGGTTCACGCTCCCCGAGAGCACGTCGACGGCGCGCTCGCCGTCGACGACCTCTGCGGACTCCACGCCCGCGAGCTGGTCGGACTGCGGCGAGGCGAGTCCACCGACGTCCTCGTTGACGATCCGGTTGTAGCTGAAGGCTACGTCTGCCGGGGTGAGTTCGTCGCCGTTGTGGAACGTGACGCCCTCGCGGATGAACAGGCGGACACGACCGTCCTCGATGCGTTCGTAGTCGGTCGCGAGCGCCTCGACGACACCACCCTCGCGGTTGCGGTCGAGCGCTCCCTCGTACATCTGCATCACGATGATGTCGGTCGTCGTCTCCCGGTGGTCGTGGGGGTCCAGCCCGGAGTCGAGGTTCCCCTGCGTGATCGTGACACCGAACTCCTCGTCGGTGGGCGTCTCGGTCTCGGTGTCCATGTCGGTCTCCGTCTCCGTGTCGCCGCCGCCCTCGGTCGGTTCCGGCGTGGGCGCTTCCTCGCCGGTACAGCCGGCCAGGCCAGCCGTCGCCGCCGCACCGCCCGCCAGCGTGAGGTACTTGCGCCGCGTCACCGATGACTGCTCCTGCGAGTCTGTCATACACCCTCATGGTAAGTGGTCGGATATATACCCTGTGGTCGCACCCGTCCACGACCACGACAGCGGACGGCGATTTCGCCGGTGCTCGACCGCGCCGCAAATTTAAGTACGTCGGCGGTAAGGGCGAAGTATGGCCGCCTTCGGGCGCTCGGCGCTTCGGGATCTGTTCGACGACTCGCCGACTCCGCACATCGCCCACCCGCCACGGAGCCACCACCGCGACTTCTACGTGGCGACCGACGGGTCCTACCGACCAGGTGGCGGCGGTCTCGGCGTCGTGATCGAGACCCGCGACGGTCGTCGGGTCGCCCGCGTCTCGATGCCGGACGCGCCGCCGGACAACAACGTCGCGGAGTACCGGGCACTCCACCTCGGACTCGACACACTCGCGCACCGCGCCCCACCGGACGCCTCGGTCGGCGTCCTCGTCGACCACGACGACCTCGCTCGCCACGTGAACGCGACCGTCCTCACCGCCGGCAGTGACTGGACGCCACCCCGACCGATCCGGGTTCCGGCCGGCGTCGGCGCACACTGGCGCGGGATTCAGGCCCGGGTCGCGCGGTTCGGCGACCTCCGAGTCGCTCGCATCGACGGCCGGGAGAACCCGGCGCACGCACTGGCGAACACGCCCGAGGAGTACGCCCACCTCCGGGACCGACCGGCGCGGTGTGTGCTGCCGGATCCGCCCGCGACCGCCGGGGACGATGCGGGTGACGCCGTCGGCGGCCCAGCCACGACCGGCCCGGCAGACGCGACAGACGCCGAGCGCGTCCTCCCGCCCTCCCGTCTGGACCGGCGGTCCGGTGCGAGCGACTGATCTCTCCTGTGCGAACGACACCCTTAACCCCGAAACCCGACGAGAACAGGGTGATGAGCGACGACGGTCGCACCCCGGAGGTGACGCGACGATGAGCACCGAGAGCGAGGACGACGGCGAGAGCGAGGCGTTCGTGCAGGTCTGTGAGACGCTCGCGGAACGCATCGTCGCGGGCAAGATCGACCGGGACGACCTCGAATCCGAGAAGCTGTCCGTCTGTTCGGAGTTCTCCAGTCCGAAGGTGCCGAAGAACACCGACATCCTCCAGCACGCTCCGCCGGACCAACGTGAGGACGTGAAGGAGGTCGTCCGCCGGAAGCCGGTTCGCACCGCCTCGGGCGTCTCCCCGGTGGCGATCATGACCTCCCCGCACATGTGCCCCCACGGGAAGTGTCTCTACTGCCCCGGCGGCCCGGCCTCGGAGTTCGACTCCTCGCAGTCGTACACCGGCCACGAACCGGCGGCCGCCCGCGGCGAGCAGAACGACTACGACCCGTACGGACAGGTCACCCTGCGTCTCGAACAACTGCGGCACATCGGCCACCCGGTGGACAAGGTCGAACTGATCCTGATGGGCGGGACGATGACGGCCCGGAGCCACGACTACCAGGAGTGGTTCGTGAAGCGCGCCCTCGAAGCGCTGAACGACTACGATCTGGACGCCAAACCGGACCCCGGCGAGGGGCGTAGTTTCGCGCCCGATCCCGAGGAGTACGAGTTCCGGTATCTGGAGGACGTGATCGCGGAGAACGAGACGGCCGACATCCGGAACATCGGGACGACCTTCGAGACCAAGCCCGACTGGTGTGACCCCGAACAGATCGACCGGATGCTCGATCTGGGCGCGACGAAGGTGGAGGTCGGCGTCCAGACGACCTACGAGCGCATCAACCGCGAGATGCACCGGGGCCACGGGACGCAGGCGTCCATCGACGCGAACCGCCGCCTCCGGGACGCCGGCTTCAAAGTCGGCTTCCACATGATGCCGGGGCAACCGGGGATGACGATGGACATGTGCAAGGAAGACTTCCGGCAGTTGTTCGAGAACCCGGACTTTCGCCCGGACTACCTGAAGATCTACCCCACCCTCGTCGTCCGCGGCACGCGCGTCTACGACCAGTGGCGCAGGGACGACTTCGACCCCCTGACCAACGAGGAGGCGGCCGACATCGTCGCGGACGCGATGGGCGAGATTCCGGTGTACACCCGCCTCCAGCGCGTCCAGCGGGACATCCCGGCCGACTTCATCGACGCGGGCGTCTGGAAGTCGAACCTCCGGCAACTCGCCGAACAGCGCGCCGAGGAGAGGGGCATCGAACCGCGCGACATCCGCGCCCGCGAGGTCGGGATGAACGACGTCGACCCCGACCCGGAGCGCGTCGAACTCCGCGTCCGGGAGTACGAGGCCGGCGGCGGTACGGAGTACTTCCTCGCGTTCGAGGACCCCGTCGCGGACCTGCTGATCGGCTTCTGTCGGCTCCGGTTCCCGAACGACCCCGTGCGCCGCGAACTGCAGGACGCCGCCGTGGTCCGGGAACTGCACGTCTACGGGTCGGAGGCCGGTATCGGCACGGACGACGGCGACTGGCAGCACAAGGGCTACGGCAAGCGCCTACTCGCCCGCGCCGAGGAACTGGCCCGCGACGCTGGCTACCGGAAACTGTCGGTCATCTCGGGCATCGGCGTCCGGCAGTACTACCGCCAGAAACTCGGCTACCACCAGGACGGCCCGTACGTCAGCAAACGACTCGACTGACCGGTACAACTTCGAGACCCGCGACGCCCGAACCTCTTTGCTCCGCGCTCGTGAACCGACGACCGACATGGACAGACGCGCCCTCCTCGAAGCCGGCGGCCTGACGGTCGCGGCCGGCTTCGGCGTGTTCGTCGGCTTCCCGACCGTCATCGGTGCCGAGGGGACTCCGTGGGGTCACCACGACGTGAGTCTCAGGAACCTCGACAGACGCGCACACGAAGTTCGGATCACGGCGACCAGACGCTCGCCGGCCGGCGAGACGACCGTTTACGACGCGACCCTCGACCTCCTGCCCGCGGTCGAAGTCGCCCAGTCTGCCGCCGACCGGGAGGTCGACGGCGTGCCGGTCGCCACGACGACCCGCGACGTGACCCGCGTCTCGGGCGTCCACGACCTCGCGGTCTCGATCACAGACGGCGGGCGGGCGAGCATCCTGTTGACTCGGCGCGTGACCGACCCCGTGATCGAGATCCGCGACGGCGATCCGGAGATCGGCTATGGCGTCTGAGACTCCCGACGAGCAGACGACGACCCTCGCCGACGCGGCACGCCTCGGCCTCGACGCGGGACTGGCGGTCGGCTGTCTCGGCGTCGTCGGCTTCGGCCTGCAACTTCACGCAGGCGTCGACTTCGGTCCGGCAACCGGGTGGATCGCACTCGCTGGCGTCCTGCTCGGCACCGTCCTCGTGTCGGCGGTCGCAGTCCGCCGGTCGAGGCCGGCGGTCCATCGCTCGGAGTCGGCGATGGTGGTCGACGCCGACCACCCGAACCCGGTTCTGGCGTGGGTCGCCGGACTCGGCCCCGCAGTCGCCGGTGCGTGGACGCTGCTGGTGCTCGCGCCGACGGTCGAGTGGCTCTACCCGCCGCCGCGCTGGGTGACGCCGACCGTCCTCGCACTCCCGACTGCGGTGCTCTGCGGGACGATCGGCGACGTTCTCGCCCGGTCGAGTCGGGGGCTGTCGCTGGACGCCTACGAGGACAGCACACTGGCTGTGCCGGTGCTGTCGATGCTGGTCGCGGTGGTGCTGTTCGGCGTCTCACTCCCCGACGGTCTCTGGCTGGACACCGCGCTCTCCGGTGACCTGCTCGGGACGACGCTCCCGTTCTGCGGGGCGCTCCTCGCCGGCGGTGTCGGCACCGTGACGGCCGGTCGGCAGGTCGTGCGCGTGTCGGACGCCGATTGGCGGACGACGGTCGCGGTCGGTCTCCGCCGAGTGTTAGCCGGGACTGTCGCAGTCGTGTACTGTCTGGTCGTCCTCGCCGTCGCTGTCCTGGTGTCGCTTCCGGGCTTCGGTATCGTCGCGCCGGGAGTCAGTATGTTCGACCTCGGCCCCGCAGTCTACGGTCCAGCGCTCGTCGTCGTCTCGGCGGTCGGCGTCCAACTGCTCGGTGTCGCACTCGCGCCGGCACCGTGGCTCTGGATTCGGCTTCGGCGACTACTCGGCGAGTCGGTCGAGCAACCGTCGCTGTCGGCGACCGGGGAGACGACGCGCTCGCTGGTCACCGCCGCGGTCGGCGGTCTCGCGGGCTTCGCGTTCGGCGCGTTCGGCCTGTTCTGGCTGGCGACCGCACTGGGTGCTCCCGGTCGGGTCGCCGGTGCCGAGTCGATTCTCGTCGTCACCGGGTCGATCTGTCTCGGGGCGCTCGGCGGCAGGTGGCTCGCGGGGTGGGCGCGAGCGCAGTCGGACTGGTGAGTCGTCACTCCCGGACCACGATCAGTCTGGTCGGCGACAGGCGGCCACAAGAGGCTTGTACTCCGCCGAGAACGCATCAGACGCGAGCGAACTGCCACTGCCGGTCGCTCACGTCACAGCGAACACCATACGACACCCGTTCGAGCGCCGCGTCGGGCCGTCGGCGCTTCGACACGCCTTTTCATCGCCGCCGTGAAGACGGTCGCATGGACGCAAAGCGGGAACTCTCCAGTATCGACCTCTCCGCGCTCGTACAGGAACTCAACCGGTACGAGGGCGCGAAGGTCGACAAAGCCTACCTCTACGGCGACGACCTCCTCCGTCTGCGGATGCGCGACTTCGACCGGGGCCGCGTCGAACTCATCGTCGAGGTCGGCGACGTGAAGCGTGCCCACGTCGCGGACCCCGCACACGTCCCCGACGCGCCGGGGCGACCGCCGAACTTCGCCATGATGCTCCGCAACCGACTGTCGGGCGCGGACTTCGCCGGTGTCTCCCAGTACGAGTTCGACCGGATCCTCAGCTTCGAGTTCGAACGCGACGACGAGGACACGACGATCGTCGCCGAACTGTTCGGGCAGGGGAACATCGCGGTGTTAGACGAGACGCGCGAGGTCGTCCAGTGTCTCGACACGGTGCGGTTGAAGTCCCGCACGGTCGCGCCGGGGTCGCAGTACGAGTTCCCCTCCTCCCGACTGAATCCTCTCGACATCTCCTACGACGCCTTCGAGCGCCGGATGGACGACTCCGACACCGACGTCGTCCGGACGCTGGCGACGCAACTCAACCTCGGTGGCCTCTACGCCGAGGAGGTCTGTTCCCGGGCCGGCGTCGAGAAGACGCTGGACATCGCCGAGGCCACGAGCGACGAGTACCGGAAGCTGTTCGAGGTGCTGGCTCGCATCGACGAGCGCCTGCTGTCGGGCGACTTCGACCCGCGCGTCTACGAGGAACCGAACGAAGGTGACGGTGACGACGGGAGCGGCGGCGCGAACGCGGACGGGACGCCCGGCAAAGTCGTGGACGTGACGCCGTTCCCGCTGAAGGAACGCGAGGGGCTACCGGCGACCGCCTACGACTCGTTCAACGAGGCGGTCGACGACTACTTCTTCCGCCTCGACAGGAGCGACGACGAGGAGGACGCCCCCGAGGACGCCGGATCGTCGCGGCCGGACTTCGAGGAACAGATCGCCAAACAGGAGCGCATCATCGAGCAACAGCAGGGGGCGATCGAGAACTTCGAGAAGCAAGCGGAGAGAGAACGCGAGAAGGCCGAGACGCTGTACGCGCACTACGAGGTGGCCGACGAGATCATCCGGACGATTCGGGGGGCCCGCGAGAACGACGTGCCGTGGGACGACATCGCCGCGAAGTTCCAGCAGGGCGCAGCGCAGGGCATCGCCGCCGCCGAGGCGGTCGAGTCGGTGGACGGCTCCGACGCCACGGTGACGGTCACGCTCGACGGGACGACGATGACGCTCGACACGACGATGGGCGTCGAGAAGAACGCCGACCGCCTCTACACCGAGGCCAAGCGCGTCGCCGAGAAGAAGGAAGGCGCGCTGGCAGCCATCGAGGACACCCGCGAGGAACTGGAAGCGGTGAAGCAACGCCGCGACGAGTGGGAGGCCGAGGACGAGGCGGACGACGAGAGCGACGAGGACGACGAGCAGGAAGACGTCGACTGGCTCGCTCGGTCCTCGATCCCGATCCGGGAGACGGACGACTGGTACGAACGGTTCCGGTGGTTCCACACCTCCGACGGCTACCTCGTGATCGGCGGGCGCAACGCCGACCAGAACGAGGAGATCGTGAAGAAGTACCTGAACAAACACGACCGCTTCTTCCACACGCAGGCGCACGGCGGCCCGGTCACCATCCTGAAGGCGACCGGCCCGAGCGAACCCGCGAAGGAGGTCGACTTCCCCGATTCCTCGCTCCAGGAGGCGGCGCAGTTCGCGGTGTCGTACTCCTCGATCTGGAAGGAGGGCCGGTACGCCGACGACGCCTACATGGTGACACCGGACCAGGTCTCGAAGACGCCCGAGTCGGGCGAGTACATCGAGAAGGGCGGGTTCGTCATCCGGGGCGACCGGACCTACTTCCGGGACGTCGAGGCAGAGGTCGCGGTCGGCGTGCAGTGTGAACCGGTGACCCGCGTGGTCGGCGGCCCGCCGAGCGCAATCGAGGGTGTCGCGGAGACGACGATCCGGGTGCAGCCGGGCAAGTTCGCCCAGAACGACATGGCGACGATGCTCTACCGGAAGTTGAAGGAGCGATTCGTCGACCAGTCGTTCGTCCGGAAGGTCGCCAGTGCCGACCGGTTACAGGAGTTCCTGCCGCCGGGTGGCAGTGAGATCGTCGAGGAGTAGCGCGTCGACTACGTCTGTGACGGTGAATCTGTTTTCGCTGTCTGTGAGGTGGCTTCTGTCGAATCGGTCGGGGGAACGCTGCTGAATCGGTTTCGGACAAGAAGGGGTGAAAGCCCCCGGCGTCTCGACCTACCGGGCCTCGTTGCGCGCTTCCCTCGGACGGTCAGCAGACTGACCGCCCTCGGTCCAGTGTCGTCGGGCGACCCGAGAGTCGCCCGACTGCTGGCGACGCGGACTGCGAGCAGGTCCTCACAGGTGTTCGGACACCGCTCGATGTCGGTCGCCAGCAGATCGCGTCCTGTCGGATTCCGGGTTGTCACTGCCGGTGGTCGGATGACTGGCCTGTCGTCTGTCGAAGTTGTCGGTGACTGGCCTGTCGTCTGTCGAAGTTGTCGGTGACTGGCCTGTCGTCTGTCGAAGTTGTCGGTGACTGGCCTGTCGTCTGTCGAAGTTGTCGGTGACTGGCCTGTCGTCTGTCGAAGTTGTCGGATGACTGGCCCGTCGTCTGCCGGATGTGTCGGTGACTGATCGAGTTCGGAAAAACGGAGAAATCGTGGGCGGTTCGGCCGAGGATCGTCCGGCGTCGCGTCTCAGAACGCGCCGGCGTTGACGGTGATCTCGGCGTGCAGGCCCTCACGCAGTGCCGAGTGGACGTGACAGATGTCCTCGCCGCGCTCGACGAACTCGTCGATCTCGTCCTCTGCGAGGTCCGCCTCCACGTGGATCGTGAAGCGGATGCCCGTCAGGTCGTCGTCCTCGTCCAGGTCCGCGTCGGCGTCGATCTGGATCGTCCCGAGGTCGTCGTGCCCCATCTGCTGCCCGGCGACGCGGAGTGCGGGCAGGAAACAGGAGGCGTACGTCGCCACCAGTGCGGCGTTCGGGTTCGGGCCGGTCTCGTCCAACGGGTCGATCGCCATGTCGAACTCGCCGACCTGACTGGTGCTTCCGAAGCCGTCCTCGCTGACCGTCGTCGTCTGGATGTCGCTCATCGTCTGTGTACTGACACGCGACGGTCCTAAAGATTACCAAACTGGACAGCGTCTGTGCACGACCGACGAGTCAGCCGAGGAGCACGTCACCCCGCCCGACGGCCGGGACCTCCCGACGACTACTCCAGCGTGAACGTCTCGTCGCCGTCGAGGACGTGGACCTCGGCGTCCGACCCGGTGGCTTTCACCTCGCGCACGAAGTCGTCGGTGTCGATCTCGATCGGCGGGAAGGTGTCGTAGTGCATCGGGAAGGCGTGATCGACGTCGAGCCAGTCGACCGCGATGGCGGCCTGCACCGGTCCCATCGTGAAGTGGTCGCCACACGGGATCGCCGCCGCGTCCGGTTCGAGGTACGGGCCGATGACCTCCCGCATCTCGGTCATCAGACCGGTGTCGCCGGCGTGGTAGAACGTGGTCGACTCCGCGTCGGACTCCTGTGTCGGCTTCGAGTCCGAGATGACGTAGCCGGCGGGCATCCCGGCGTCGTGCTCGTAGCCGGTCATGATCCCGTTCGTGTGGTCCGCGCGGTGCATCGTGACGAAGGCGTCGCCACACTCGACGGTGCCCCCGAGATTCATCCCGCCGGCCGGGATGGTGTTCTCGAAGCCCATCTCCTCGGTGACGTACTCCGACAGTTCCGGTGTCGCCACCAGCGTCGCGTCGGAGAACTCGCCCGCGTGGGCGATGTGGTCCGCGTGGCCGTGGGTGAGGAGGACGTAGTCCGGCGTATCCACCTCGGAGGGATCGAGCGACGTGTGTGGGTTGTCGAAGAACGGGTCGATCAGGAGGTCGGTGTCGCCGACGGTGACTGCCCAACAGGAGTGACCGTGCCAGGTGAGTTCCATGGTACACTCACGACTACCGGGGGAATCGACATAAAAACTGGCGCGGCGGTAACCGAGCGTGACGGCTCGGTCGTGGGTCGCGTCGGCACTTCGCGTGTCGACAGCACCGACCGTGACTCACGTGATTCGTGTCGACCGTAGACTGCCGGTGCCGAACCAACTAACAGCCCCGGATCTGTCCAGTCGGGTATGCACCACGTTCGATTCCGCGATCCGACCGGCGCAGTTCGACGAGGCGAGTGGCACGGTGACTCGGTCTCCTTCGGCGGGGAGCGCTACGACCTCGACACGGTCGACGTCCTCCCGCCGTGTGAACCGTCGAAGATAGTCTGCATCGGCCTGAACTACGCCGACCACGCCGCCGAACAGGACTCCGACCTTCCGGATCGTCCGCTCCTCTTTCTCAAGGCACCGAACGCGGTCGCGGGCCACGGCGACACCGTGACACTCCCGGCCGGCAAAGAGCGCATCGAGTGGGAGGCGGAACTGGGCGTCGTGATCGGCGAGCAGTGCCGGAACGTCCCCGGGGAGTCCGCGATGGACGTGGTCGCGGGGTTCACGTGTCTGAACGACATCTCGAACCGCGACGACCAGCGACGGGAGAAGAACTGGGTCCGGGGGAAGGCGTTCGACGGCGCGGCCCCACTCGGGCCGGTCGTCGCCGACCCGGAGCACGTCCCGGGCGACGCGAGCGTCGAACTCCGGGTGAACGGCGAGACGAGACAGTCCTCCGACCGGTCGAACCTCATCTTCTCGATTCCGGAACTGATCGCCGAGATCACGACCTACCTCACGCTGGAACCGGGTGACGTGATCTCCACCGGAACGCCCGCAGGCGTCGGGGCACTCGCCGACGGCGACGAGGTCGAAGTCGAGATCGAGGGCGTGGGGACGCTCGCCCACTCGGTTCGGGTCCCCTGACCGCCGGCCCCGACCGAACGAATTCGAGACGGGAGGCGCTCCACGGGGCGAACGAGACGGAAAGCCATAAGTTTAGGTTTGCCTAAATCGACTGTATGGACCTGACGCGCCGGGACGCACTCGCGGCGCTCGCCGTCGTCGGTGCGGGCGGTGCCGTCGCCGGACTCGCCGAGACGGGCACGTTCGACGGCGGAACGCCGGGGACGTCGGAGACGGGAGACGAGTCGACGCTGGCCGGCGTGGACGCACTCGACACGCTGACGGCCGCCAGCGAAGTGCTCTACCCGAGCGAGGCGACCGGCCACCGGGAGTTCGTGGAGACCTACGTCCTCGGTCGGATCGACGGCCGAGAGGCGTACGAGACCGGACTCGCCGAGACGCTCGCCGAACTCGACGCGACCGCCCGCGACTGGTACGACGCGGCCTTCGCCGACCTCACCCCGGCGGACCGCGACGAACTCCTGCGACAACTCGGGACCGACACCGCAGATCCGGACCCCGACGGCCCCCTCACCGAGCGCGTGCGCTACTACGTCGTGAACGAACTGCTGTTCGCCTTCTACGCCTCTCCGACCGGTGGTGGTCTCGTGGGCACCGAGAACCCCATCGGCTACCCCGGCGGCACCGAGAGCTACCAGCGAGGACCGAACGATGGCTGAGGGTGCGGCGGCAGAGCGACCGACCGTCGACACCGACGACCGCGACCGGACTCCCCTGTCGGACGCCGACGTCTGCGTCGTCGGTGCCGGTCCCGCCGGTGGGTTGATCGCCCACCGACTCGCAGAGGCCGGTCACTCGGTCGTCGTCTTGGAGGCCGGCCCGCAGTTCGACCCCACCGACCGCCGCCAGCAGATGGAGAACTTTCTGCGTCCCGCCGGGGGGAACATCTGGGAGATGGGCGGGCCGCGGGACGCCTACACCTCGACCGGCGCGCGTCACTACCCGCTGAACGCGACCCGCGTGAAGGGGATCGGCGGGTCGACGCTCCACTGGCAGGGGATGGTGATGCGCCTCCACGAGCGCGACTTCCGGATGCAAAGCGAGCACGGCGTCGGCGTCGACTGGCCCATCGACTACGCCGACCTCCGACCGTACTACGCCGAGGCCGAACGCGCGTTCGGCGTCGCCGGTGCCGACGACAACCCCTACGCGCCGCCCCGCGAGGAGCCGTTCCCGATGACCGCGTTCCCGCCCTCCCACAGCGACTCGCTCTTCGCGGACGCCTGCGAGTCGCTGGAGATCGACATGCACTCGGTGCCGAACGCCCGGAACTCGGAGTCGTACGACGGCCGGTCGGCGTGTGTCGGCTTCGGCACCTGCAAGCCGATCTGTCCCTCCGGCGCGAAGTACACCGCCGAGAGCCACGTCGAGAAGGCCATCTCTGCCGGCGCGCGAGTCCTCGACCGCGTGCCGGTCCAGCGACTCGAACACGACGACGCCGGTGAACAGATCGAGGCGGCGGTGTACGCCACCCCGGAGGGGGAGGAGCATCGCCAGACCGCAGACCAGTTCGTCCTCGCCTGCGGCGGCGTCGAGAACGTCCGCCTCCTGTTGCTCTCCGAGTCGCCGCAGTACCCCGACGGCCTGGCGAACTCCTCGGGCCACCTCGGTCGGCACTTCATGGACCACCTCTTCGCCGGCGCTGGCGGGAGTCTCGACCGCGAGACGCGCCAGAATCATATCGGGTTCAACACCAGCGAGACGCACCAGTTCTACGACGACGCCGAGCCAGTCGTGGGGATGAAACTGGAGTTCCTGAACTACGCCGGTCCCTCGCCGGTCACCTCGGCGCTGTCGGCCGAGACGTGGGGCGACGAGTTGCTGGACGACTTACGCAGCGAGTACGGCCAGCGCATCGCCATGGGCGCGCTGGTCGAGCAGTTGCCGGACGCGGACAACCGGATCACGCTGGACGACTCGACGACCGACGACCACGGCAACCCGGTCCCCAGCATCGAGTGGTCCATCGACGACCGGACGCGCGCCGGCTTGGAGCGCGCGAACGAGATTCAGACCCGAATTCTAGAGGAGTTGGGTGTCGACGTGGACTGGGTGGCCGGCCCGGACGCGACCGGTCCGGCGGCCCACCACATGGGGACGACCCGGATGAGTTCGGAGCCTGCATCGGGTGTGGTCGACGCCGACTGTCGGTCGTGGGACCTCCGGAATCTGTGGGTGGCCGGCAGTTCGGTGTTCCCGACCGGCGGCGCGATGAACCCGACGTTGACCATCGCGGCGTTGAGTTGTCGACTGGCCGAGAGGCTGGATGCGACCCTGCGCCCTGACTAGCCGGCGTGCTGGGTTTAGGTGTACTGGCTGCGTACGTTTCGAGTCGGGATGAGCGCGCGTGACCCCGTGTTGACGCGACCGCTGGACGATCCGACACTCTGGCCTCTGGTAGTGGGGTCGGACGCCTTCGCCAGACGCGGGTACGTCTGGGGCGAGTCGAAGGGACTCCACTACTGCATCGTCAATCCCGAAAAGCTGGACATCGGCGTCTTCAGACGCTGGTCACACCTCGTTCCGTGGTTCGCCACCGCCGCGAAAGACCGGAACGCGCCCGTCGTCACGAACGGATCACAGATGCGGCTGATCTGGGACCTCCAGTTCGGCACCGTCGTCGCCATCCTCGCCACGAGTACCGCCACGGCCGCCGCGCTCGGTGCCGCACTGGGTGCGTTCATCGGAACGATCACCTTCCCCCTCGTCGGGACACTCGGCGGTGGCTACCTCGCGGCACTGCTTGCGACCATCGGTGCGACCGAAGCCGGCTACGTGACACTCGCGTTGTTAGGGTACAGCGCGACACCGTTCGGGTCGGTCGTCCCTCAACCGCCCGGCGAGACACAGCCGTCGCCTCACACCCACTCGTGGCACTTCGGGCGGAGCGGGTCCGGGTTCACGGCCTACCGGATCGGTCCGGGCGAACCGACCGGACTGCAGGTCGGATCCGGCGGACTGACCGGACTGCTCTCGAACGGGCGAACCCTGCGTCGGGCGAGCACACCGGCCGGGAGAATCTATCGCAATCTGATGGGTCGTCGTGTCGACTTGGTGGCGTGGGGGCTGCGACCGTGGGAACTCGAGAACGATCCGGATCTCCGGGACGCCGCCGAGGAACAGGCGGAGAACTACGGGAACACGATCCCGTGGAACGGTGTCCTCGTCGCCGTCGGTCACGACACGTGGAGTAACGGGACGAGCGCGACACTGGTTCGTGCGGGTGTCACGGACGCCGTTGCGATGGACGGCAACCAGTTCGCGCTCCTCGGCGGTGGCGACGATCTGGTGATCGAGACGACGATCTTCGCCGATTGGATCGCTCGCTACGGCTTCGAGGCGACGTGATCGACGGCCGGCAAAGGGTGACGGGTCGACGCCGTCAGCCGCCGAGATACAGCCGCGAGACTTCCGGATTGTCCAACAAGCCGTCGGCCTCGTCCTCGTACGCCACGGTCCCCTGGTCCAGCACGTAGCCGTAGTCGGAGATAGACAGCCCCTTCCGGGCGTTCTGCTCGACCATCAGGATCGCCGTCCCGAGGTCGTTCACGGCCTGCACGTCCTCGAACACCTCGTCGGCGGTGTTCGGCGCGAGCCCGGCAGACGGTTCGTCGATCAACAGCACCTCGGGTTCCATCACCAGCGCACGGGCGAACGCGAGCACCTGCCGCTGGCCCCCGGAGAGGGTACTCGCCTTCGCGTTACGCTTCTCCGTGAGGAGTGGGAACCGGTCGTACAGTTGGTCGAGCACCGGTTCGAGGTCGTCGGAGCGCGCGACCCCGCCCATCTTGAGGTTCTCCTCGATCGTCAGGGAGCCGAAGACGTTCTCGGTCTGCGGGACGTAGCCGACGCCCTCGCGGACGATGTCTTCGGGGGCCATCCCGCCGATGTCGCGGCCGGCGAACGTGACCTGCCCCTCCCACGGCGTCAGGAGGCCGAAGACGGTCTTCAACACGGTGGACTTCCCCGCGCCGTTCGGCCCGACGAGACACGCGATCTCGCCGTCAGCGAGCGAGAGCGTGAGGTCGTCCAGCACCTGCACGTCGCCGTAGCCGCTGTCGACAGCCTCGACCGAGAGGATCGGCTCGTCGTCCCCGCCAGCGGTCTGCTGGTCGGTGTCGTTCGCGCTCATTCGCCCGGCCCTCCGAGGTAGGCGTCGATGACTCTGTCGTCGGCCCGGACCGCGTCGGGCGAGCCTTCGACGAGCACCGACCCTTGGTCGAGGACGATGATCGGGTCCGCGAGGTTCATGATGAACTCCATGTCGTGTTCGATGATACAGAGGGTGATGTCTTCCTCCTCGTTGAGCCGGGCGATGTGCTCGCGGAGTTTGACCGCGAGCGTCGGGTTCACCCCGGCGACCGGTTCGTCGAGGAGGAGCAGATCCGGCTCTGCCAGCATGGCGCGGGCGAGTTCGACGAGCTTCATCTGCCCGCCGGAGATGTCCGTCGCCGGCTGGGTCGCCAGGTGGTCGATCTCGAACGTCTCCAGCATCCGGTGGGCGTCCTCGATGTTCGCCGTCTCGGCGGCGCGGACCGCCCCCGGGTCGGTGAACAACTGGAGGAACGACTCGCCGGGCTGTTCGCGCGGCCCGACGAGCATCGCCTCGCGGACAGTCATCCCTTCGAGCTTCCGGGGCGTCTGGAACGTCCGGACGAGCCCCTCGTCGGCCACCTCGTAGGGCGCTTTGCCGGTCACGTCCGCCCCGTTGACGGTGACGGTGCCGCCGTCCGGTTCGTAGAAGCCGGAGACGAGGTTGAAGATGGTGGACTTGCCGGCCCCGTTCGGGCCGATGAGGCCCGTGATGGTGCCGCGCTCCACGGCGAAGGAGGCGTGGTCGGTGGCGACCAGCCCGCCGAACCGCTTCTGCAGGTCGTCGACCCGCAGGACCACGTCCTCCTTGTCGAGGTTCGGGCCGTCGTGGATCGACTGGGTCGGCTCCGTCTCCTCGACGACGGTCTCCGGGTCCGGTTCCTGCTCACTCATCTCTCTCACCTCCCTCGTCGACAGAGTCGGGATCGGCGTGTGCGCTCGCCGCGGCGTCTTCGGTGACGGTCTCGCGGGGGTTCGTCTCGCCGGGGCCCGAGGAGTCGGCCACGGACTGCGGCCAGATGAGTTCCCGCTGTGGCGGGAGCACACCCTGGGGCCGGAACCGCATCACGACGATGATGAGCACGCCGACGGCGAGCAGTCGCGTGGAGGCGATGTTGCTCACCACGGTGGCGTACACACTCGTTATCAGCGGCAGGTCGACCGGGAACGCGGCGGGCAACACGTCGCCGAGGAAGCGGGTCCCCTCGCGGATGGCGATGACGACGAAGCCGCCGAACATCGCCCCCCGGTTGGAGCCACTCCCGCCCAGGATGACCGCGATCCACACGTAGAACGTGTTGATCGGTTCGAGGTCGCCCGGACTGACGAAGAGGTTGAGGTGCGCGTAGAAGACGCCGCCGAGCGCCATGATGACGCTCCCGAGGACGAACGCCTGCATCTTGAACGCGTAGGTGTTCTTGCCGAGTGCCTCCGCGAGGTCCTCGTCAGACCGGATGGTCCGGAGCACCCGCCCCCACGGCGAGCGGTGGGCCCGCCGGAGGACGAGGTAGACGCCGCCGGCCAGCGCGAAGACGAGCGCGACGTTCAGCAGTGCCTGCCAGAACGGCGTCCCGAGCGTGAACCCGAGGATGCGCGTCGAGAACAGGCCGGGGATCGACACCTCCAGTTCCGCGAAGCGGAGGCCGGGCATCGCCTCGGGGAACGTTCCCAGCAGCGGCCAGCCGTCGAAGAAGCCGGGGATGCCCCGGAGTCCGGCACTGCCGTTGGTCACCTCCTGCTGGTTGAGGAAGAGCAGTCTGACGACCTCTGCGAGGCCCAGCGAGGCGATCGCGAGGTAGTCGGCCCGCAGTCTGAGCGTCGGGATGCCGATCGCGACGGCCACCACGATGGCCAACACGATGGCCACCAGGAGGCCGACGAGCGTGAGCGGGATAACCCCGAACAGCCGCGAGCCACCGACGCCGATCGGCGAACTCGACGCCGTCAGCAGTGCGGTCCCGTACGCGCCCAGTCCGAAGAAGGCCGCGACGGAGAAGTTGATGAGGCCGGCGTACCCCCACTGGGAGTTCAGCCCGAACGAGAGGAGCACGTACATCCCGACCAGCCCGACGAGGTACAGGAAGTACGTCGGCGAGAGCCCGCCGGTGACGAGTCCGATCACGAGCAACAGGGAGAGCCCGACGATGAACACGGAGACGCCCTGCTCGGCGGCCGAGAGGTCGTCGTATCTGTCGCCGAGGCTGCTCACGTCGCCTCACCTCCCGCGATGCCCGAGGGGCGAAGCAGCAGGACGGCCACCATGATGAGGAAGGCGACCGCGTTCGCGTACTCGATACCGATCGGAATCGCGAACGACTCTGGGACGAACGGGACCTCCCGTCCGAAGTTGGGGAGTATTGGCATCATCTGGTTGATCATCCCGATGAGGAAGCCGCCGGCCATCGCACCGTAGACGGAGCCGATGCCGCCGAGGATGACGGCGGCGAAGACGACCAGCAGGATGTCGAAACCCATCCGGGGCGCGACGTTCTGGTAGAGTCCCAGGAAGACGCCGCCCGCGCCGGCCAGTCCGGCACCGATGACCCACGTCCACAGTTCGACCCGCCGGGTGCGGATACCCGACACCCGCGCGAGCGAGGGGTTGTCCGCGGTCGCGCGCATCTTCCGCCCCAGATCCGTGTACTGGAGCAGGAGGTGGAGGCCGACGACGAGCACGGCCGCAGAGCAGAGGATGGCCACGTCGTGGACGGTCATCCGGATGCCGAAGGGCAACAGCGCCTCGATGGGGCGCTGGAGCGGGATGCCGAACTCGTTGGTGCCGCTGCCGAAGCCGAGTCGGATGACCGACCGGTAGACGAACGCGACACCGATCGAGGTGATCAGCAGCCCGATCGAGTCGATGTCGAGCGGTTCGTAGATGATTCTGTGCGTGACGACCGCGACGACGGCCGCGAGGACGACACCGGCGACGATTGCGATGAAGAAGCCGACAGGAAGCCCGAGGACGCCGCTCGCGATGGGTCCTGTCACCCCGAACGTCACCAACGCCGTGTACGCCCCGACCGTCATGGTATCGCCGTGCGCGAAGTTCGCGAAGTCGGCGATCGAGTAGACCAGCGACAGGCCGATACTCGCGAGCACGATGATGCTGGAGAAGACCAGTCCGTTCGCGACGAATTCGAGGATGGACACGGCTACCCTTCGATGGTGCCCGTCTGGGTGTACTCGTGGTCCTCGACGGTGAGGATCTGGAGGAAGCCGACCGGGTCACCGTTCTCGTCGAAGTCGATGGGACCCGAGACCCCCTCGTAGTTGATGTCGGCGGCCGACCCGTCCTCGCCGAGCACCTCCATCGCCTCGGCGAAGGTGAACACCTCCTCGCCGTCGGGCCGGGTCACGTCGCGGACCGTCTCCTGCAGTGCCGCGCCGGTGAACTCGTCGGCCGTGGCGATGGACAGCGCCGCCGTGACCACACAGTCGTAGGCGAACGCCGACCACGAGGTCGGTGCCTCGCCGTACTCCGACTCGAACTCGGAGGCGAAGTTCTGGTAGTTCTCCTGGTCGATGGCCGCCGAGGGCGTGACGATCTTCATGCCGTCGAGGCTCCCCTCCGGCGTGTTCGCGAGGACGTCCGGGCCGGCGACGGAGTCGGCGCCGTAGTACGTCGCCTCGTAGCCGTTCGAGAACGCCTCCTGTGCCATCGAGGTGAACTCCGGCTGGTAGGTGATGAACACCCAGGCGTCCGCTCCGGAGTTCGCCATCCCCGACACCGTCGAGGAGTACGACGACTGCCCCTGGTCGTGGGGCTGGTCGTAGGCGATCTCGCCGCCCCACTGGTCGCGGAACGTCTCCGCGAGCCCCTGTCCGTAGTCGTTGTTCACCCACGCCAGCGCGACGGAGTCGAACCCGTCCTCGCTGATGATGTTCGACAGTGCCGTCGACTGGGTGCTCCCGGTGGGCGACATCCGCAGCAGGCCCGGGAAGTTGGTGAGGTCCGGGCTGGTGGAGTTCTGACTCAGCTGTACCACGTCGGTTCCCTGGATGACCGACTCGTAGATGGCGAGCGACACGCCGGAGCCGACGGCCCCGATCACGAACGGGACGCCGTCCTGGTTGACGAGTTTCTGTGCCGCAGAGACGCCCGACTGCGCCTGGCTCTCGGAGTCCTCCGAGATGATCTCCAGTTCGGCACCGTTGATGGTCGTCTCGTTGACCGCCGCGAGCGCGAGTTCCTTCCCCCGCTCGTTGCGCTGGCCGAACGCCGACAGCGACCCGGTGAGCGAGTTCACCATCCCGATCGTGTACGGGCCGCTCATCTCGTCTCCGCCGTCGTCCATCTCGGTCTCGGTGTCGGTGTCGCCGCCACCGCCGCCACCGCCGCCACCATCGGTCGGTGTGCTCGTCCCCTCGTCGTCGGTCGTACTCACACAGCCGGCGGTGAGCGCGACACCGGCGACCCCGGTGCCCTTCAACAGCGTTCTCCTGTTCAGACGCGGTGTGTCATCAGATGTCATATCGGCTACCGTGTCGTACCCTATAGCTACACCTATATTTGAACCCTCCCATGGTCGGTGCCGGTCGGCATCGGCAGACAGCACCGCTAAGACAGTCGCTGTCGGGCTTGATTACTGAACGATCTGCGTTCGAATTTTTGGTCGGGTGCCTACTTAGGGGCAGTGGCGACACAGCACACGTCATGCTTCCACCGATCGCGAACAACTTCGTCGCGGGGGAAGGTCCCGCGACCGCGCTCGACCACGTCCGAGGGCTGAACGCCGACGGCGTGGCGGGGATCCTCAACCTGCTCGGCGAACACTACGACGACCGCGCGGACGCGGACGCCGACACGCAGGCGTACGTCGACCTCGTCCGGGACCTCGCCGCCAGCGATCTGGACTGCTGTGTCTCTGTCAAGCCGAGTCAGATCGGTCTCGACCTCGGCGACGACGTGTTCCGCGAGAACCTCTCGCGGATCGTCGACGCGAGCGACACCTTCGTCTGGGTCGACATGGAGGACCACGAGACCGTGGACGTGACCCTCGACGCCTACGAGGAACACGCTCGCGCGACCGACGGGAACGTCGGTCTCTGCGTCCAGGCGAACATGCGGCGGACCGACGAGGACCTCGAACGCCTCGCGGACCTGCCGGGGAAGGTACGCCTCGTGAAGGGCGCGTACGACCCGCCGAAGGAGATCGCCTACAAGGACAAGGCACGGGTCGACGAGGCCTACCGCGAGTATCTCGAATACATGTTCCGCGAGTTCGACGGCGGGATCGGCGTCGGGAGCCACGACCCGGCGATGATCGACTACGCCGCCGACCTCCACGAGGAGTACGGGACCGACTACGAGGTCCAGATGCTGATGGGCGTCCGCGAGGAGGCGCAGGTCGACCTCGCGGCAAGCGGCGTCCCCGTCTACCAGTACGCACCCTACGGCGACAAGTGGCTCTCGTACTTCTACCGGCGGGTCCGGGAACGCAAGGAGAACGCGCTGTTCGCGCTCCGGGCCGTGCTGAGTTGAGGCCGTGCCGTCTCGGCGGTCGGTGGAGGAGGTCCCCCCGCGTCTCACGATCAGGGATCGAGTAGTTTCGCCTCGGCCTTCCGGAGGTGTTCGAGCAACGTCGTCTTCGACACGTCGAGGTCGTCTGCGAGTTCGCGGGTGGAGACGCCACGGGGCCACTCGTAGTAGCTCCGCGAGCGGGCGTGCTCGAACACGTCCCGCTGTGTCGGCGTCAGCGAGTCGAGTCGCTGTCCGCGCTCTCCGCGGTCGCGGTCGGAACTGGTGATCGACGCGATCGACACCTCCGCGTCGGCGTCTCGCCGTACCTCGTCGAGTGCGGGTTCGATCTCCGAGCGGTCGCCGGCGAAACAGACCTGCCACTCCTCGCTCCCTCCCTCGATGCGGACCGGCGCACTGTGGACGAAGCCGTGTTCGAGCAGCGTCGGGCAGACCATGTCGTTCGGGTCGTACTCCAGGAAGAACTCCCGGACGACGTTGCCCGGCGCGTCCCGTGCCCGTCCGAACCGCTCCTGCAGTTCGAGCACCTCGCCGGCGTGTGGCGACTCGCTGATCGTCTGGATCAGCGCCTCGACCTCCTCGGTGCTGTCGCCGAACGCGGTGAACAGTCCGTTGACCGAGTGGGTCGCGGTCTTCGGTGTTCGGTAGATCGCGTGTGCCAGGACGCCCCCACCTACCTGTTCCGTCGATTCGATGGCCCAGCAGTCCGGATGCCACAGGTCCAGCGTCAACCGCGTTCCAGCCACGGTCTCTGTCTCGCTCATCGACTATCTCATTCGTGCGCGCCGATTTGTATGTGACGCTCTCACACGCGCCGTCCCGACCATGGTCGGGGCAGGTGCTTCGATGGGTGCCGAGAATCCACACGTATGGCCGAGGCCTACAAGCACTACGTAGACGGCGAGTGGACGACTGGACACGGCGAGGAGACGTTCGAGAGCGTGAACCCGGCGACGGGCGAGACGCTCGGGGAGTTCCACCGGGGAACCACCGAGGACATCGAGCACGCCCTCGGAGTGGCAGACGACGCTTACGACGAGTGGCGCGGACTGTCGTACATCGACCGCGCAGAGTACCTGTGGGACATCTACCACGAACTGCGCGACCGGACCGACGAACTCGGCGAGGTCGTCACGAAAGAGTGCGGCAAGGAGATCAGCGAGGGGAAAGCCGACGTGGTCGAAGCGGCGCACATGGTCGAGTGGGCCGCCGGCAACGCTCGGCATCCACACGGTGACATCGTGCCGAGCGAGATTCCGAGCAAGGACGCGTACATGCGGCGGAAACCGCGCGGTGTCGTGGGTTGTATCACGCCGTGGAACTTCCCCGTCGCCATCCCCTTCTGGCACATGGCCGTCGCGCTCGTCGAGGGGAACACGGTCGTCTGGAAACCTGCAGAGCAGACGCCGTGGTGCGGCCAGATCATCGCCGAGATGTTCGAGGACGCCGGGATTCCCGACGGCGTGTTCAACATGGTCCACGGCTTCGGTGACGCCGGCGCACAGATCGTCGAAGACGACCGCACCGACACGGTCCTGTTCACGGGATCGGCCGAGGTCGGCCACGAAGTCGCCCAGAAAGTCGCCCAAGACCCGGGCAAGCTCGCCGCCTGCGAGATGGGTGGGAAGAACGGTATCGTCGTCACCGAGAAGGCGGACCTCGATACTGCAGTCCACGCTGCGGTCATGTCCTCGTTCAAGACCACTGGACAGCGGTGTGTCTCCTCGGAACGCCTGATCGTCCACGAAGACGTCTACGACGAGTTCAAAACACGCTACGTCGATCTGGCCGAGGACGTCGCTGTCGGCGACCCACTGGACGACTCGACGTTCATGGGGCCACTCATCGAACCCGGCCACGTCGAGAAAGTGACCGGCTACAACGAGTTGGCGAAAGACGAAGACGTGAACGTGCTGGTCGACCGGACGGAGTTGGACGGCGAGGAGATCCCCGAGGGTCACGAGGAGGGCAACTGGGTCGGGCCGTTCGTCTACGAGGCCGACGCACACGCACCCCTGCGCTGTACCCACGAGGAGGTCTTCGGTCCGCACGTCGCGCTTCTCGAATACTCGGGTGACATCGAGGAAGCGGTCGAGATTCACAACGACACGGACTACGGTCTCGCGGGCGCGATCATCTCCGAGGATTACCGCCAGATCAACTACTACCGCGACCACGCCGAGGTCGGCCTCGCGTACGCCAACCTGCCGTGCATCGGCGCGGAGGTCCAGTTGCCCTTCGGCGGTGTGAAGAAGTCCGGCAACGGCTACCCCTCCGCGCGTGAAGTGATCGAAGCCGTCACCGAGCGGACCGCCTGGACGCTCAACAACTCCTACGACATCGAGATGGCACAGGGGCTGTCCGCCGACATCAAGACCGACGACGAGTAACAAGCAACCTCTCGGTACACCGTCCTCCCCGTCTCTCGGGTCTCACTGGCTGCCGGTCGCCTCCCGTCCACTTTCTGCACCGACTCGACCGAACCGCCGCTGCCGCTGGGTTCAAGCGTCTCGGGGGCCAGGAAGAAACAACGACGACCGTCGCTTCCGGGCGACGGAGGACCGACGATGCACACACAGCGCGACGCCGTGGCGGTCGAGACGACCAGCGACGCCTTCGAGCGAGTGGCGGCCGAGGTCACACCCGGTACCCGCGTCCCGGTCGAGATCCGGATCGAGGTCGCCGACCCGTGGGACGCCTACCGGCGCGCCCGCACCGACGAGGGCGGCGTCTACTTCGAGACGACCGGCGGCCAGCCGGGGTGGAGCTACTTCGCCACCGAACCGGTCGTCCGCCACACGGTCGAGTCGGACGAGGTCGACGACGACGTCGTGGACAGCGGGACGGGCGTCGAGACCGGCCCGAGCCTCGACAGACTCACCGAGTGGGTCGACGGCGAGTCGCTCGCGCGCGGCGACTGCGACGTGCCGTACCCCTGTGGCTTCTTCGGGTGGTTCTCCTACGACATGGTGCGGGAGTTCGAGGACATCCCGGACACGACCACCGACGACCGCGGACTGCCCCGCCTCCAGATGGACTTCTACGACCGTGTCGCGGCGTGGGAGGAACCGCGCGGCGACGGGCCGACGACGCTCCGTGTCGTCGCCTGTCCGGTCGTCGGCGACGGTCCCGACGCGGTGGCGTCGGCCTACGACGCCGGCAAAGCGTCCGTGCTCGACTTCGTAGACGCGATGCAGACCGGCGAGCACGCGGTCGAGAGCGGCGAGTTCGACCGCGACCGCTACCGGGTCGAGAGTTCGACGACGAGAGCAGAGTACGCCGATCGCGTCCGCGCCGTCAAACAGTACATCTACGACGGCGACACGTTCCAGGCGAACATCTCTCAGCGCCTGGAGACCGACGTACCGCTCCACCCGGTCGAAGTGTACGACGCCCTCCGGCGGGGGAATCCGGCACCGTACTCCGCGTTGCTGGAGTTCCCCAGCGTCGACCTCGTGTCGGCGAGTCCGGAACTCCTGCTCCACCGCGAGGGCGACCACCTCGTCACCGAACCCATCGCGGGCACCCGACCGCGCGGCGAGACCGACGAGGAGGACCAGCGGTTGGAAGCCGAGATTCGCGACAGCGAGAAGGAGCGTGCAGAACACGCGATGCTCGTCGACCTCGAGCGGAACGACCTCGGGAAGGTCTCCGAGTACGGGAGCGTCGAAGTCTCGGAGTACCGGCGGATCGACCGCTACTCCGAGGTGATGCATCTCGTCTCGAAGGTCGTCGGTCGACTCCGCCCCGACAAGGATATCGGCGACGCAATCGCGGCGGTGTTCCCCGGCGGGACGATCACCGGCGCGCCGAAACCCCGGACGATGGAGATCATCGACGAACTCGAATCGACGCGTCGGGGGCCGTACACCGGCGCGATCGGCATCGTCGGCGTGGACGACCGCGCTACGCTGTCGATGACGATCCGGACGCTGACCCGACGCCACGGGACCTACGCGCTCCGGATCGGCGGCGGGGTCGTCCACGACTCCGATCCGGTCGCGGAATACGCCGAGACGCTCGACAAGGGCCGGGCGCTGGTGACGGCACTGGACACCGCACTCGACGGCCGCGCCGAGTTGGAGATGGAAGACGCCAGCAGGAGGGACCTGTGATGACCAGAGACAGCCAGCAGATGGACGACACACACGCGACCGACAGCCTCACCCAGATTCTGATCATCGACAACTACGACTCGTTCTCGTACAACCTGTTCCAGTACGTCGGCGAACAGGCAGACGAGGTGATCGTCCGCCGGAACGACGCGGTGGACGTCGCCGGCGTCAGAGAGATCGACCCGGACGGGATCGTCGTCTCGCCCGGTCCCGGCACGCCACAGGACGCGGGCGTCTCGATGCCGATCTTCGCCGAACTCGACTACCCGACGCTCGGCGTCTGTCTCGGCCACCAGGCACTGTGTGCGGTCCACGGCGCGACCGTGACGAACGCGCCGGAGGTCGTCCACGGGAAACCCTCGCCCGTGATCCACGACGGCGAGGGCGTCCTCGCCGGTGTGCCGAAGCGGTTCGAGGTCGGGCGCTACCACTCACTGGCCGCAGTACGGGAGACGATCCCGGACTGCCTGCAGGAGACGGCGTGGACCGACGACGGTCGGGACGTGCTGATGGGCGTCCGGCACCGCGAGAAGCCACACTTCGGGGTCCAGTTCCACCCCGAGAGCATCCTCACGCCCGCCGGCTTCGACCTGACGGGCAACTTCGTAGAGAGATGCAGTTCCACGTGAACGGCGAGGTGGTCCCGGCAGCCGAGGCCACCGTCTCGGTCCGTGATCGCGGGTTCATGTACGGGGACGCGGTCTTCGAGACGATGCGGGCCTACGCCGGCGTCCCGTTCCGGTGGGACGCCCACGCCGAGCGACTGGCGAACTCCTGTGACTTGCTCGCCATCGACCACGACCTGACCGACGCCGACCTCCGGAACCGCGTCGACGAGACGCTCGCCGCGAACGACCTCCGGGAGGCTTACGTCAAACTCTCGATCACGCGCGGGGTACAACCCGGAAAGCTGACCCCGGACCCCGTGGACGACCCGGGCGTCGTGGTGATGGTCTCGGAACTCCCGCGCGGCGGCACCGCCGGTGAGGAGGTCTGGGACGACCCGGTGACCGCCGAGTTCGTGGACGTAGAGCGCGTCCCCGACGCGGCCATCCCGGCACGCGCGAAGACGCACAACTACCTGAACGGGATTCTCGCCCGCCTCGCGTCGAACGCCGACACCGCACTCATGCTCGACGGCGACGGGTACCTCGCGGAGGCGGCGACGAGCAACTGTTTCTTCGTCCGGGACGGGACGCTCCACACCCCCTCGCTCGACGGACCGATCCTGCCGGGGATCACCCACCAGACGGTCCTCGAACTCGCAGCCGACGAGGGAATCCCGACCGAGACCGGCCGGTACCGCCCCGACGACCTCCGGGGAGCGGACGAGGCGTTTCTGACGAACTCCACGTGGGAGGTCAGACCGACGACGACGATCGACGGTCGGCGACTGACCGACGACGCTGGACCGATCACCGAGGCGCTGATGGGCGCCTACGACCGTCGAGTGGACCGCGAGCACTACGACCGACGACCCCGCGACGATTGATCGGGCGACGTTTCGCCGGGACGACACGCCGGGAGAACTTTGCCGGACCGCGACGTGTGGCCGGTATGACCCTCGCAAGCGACCTCACGGACCTCACAGCACGCGACTGGGAGACCGGGCCAGAGGGCGTCGTCCGGTTCGCGGTCGTCGGACTCGGCGGCTTCGCGCGGAACGCCGCACTGCCCGCACTCGTGGAGGCCGACTACTGCGAACCGACCGTGGTGGTCAGTGGCTCCGCCGAGAAAGCAGACCGGATCGCGGCGGAGTTCGACGCCGACCACGGCCTGACCTACGAGGCCTACGCCGACGGCGCGGCCCGGGACGCCTACGACGCGGTGTACGTCGTCACGCCGAACGCGCTCCACCTCCCGCACGTCGAGACTGCCTGCGAGTTCGGGAAGGGGATCCTCTGTGAGAAACCGCTGGAGGCGACCCCGGACCGCGCCGAGGCAGTCGTCTCGGCCTGCGAGACGGCCGGCGTCCCGCTGATGACCGCCTACCGGATGCAGACCGACCCGGTCGTGCGCCGACTCCGCGAACTGGTCCGGTCCGGCGGCATCGGCGACCCGATCCAACTGCACGGCGGCTTCTCCATCGACGTCCTCGGCGGGAGTCGCGGGCCGGACCAGTGGCGACTCGACCGGGACCTCGCGGGCGGCGGCGCGCTGATGGACGTCGGCGTCTACCCGCTGAACACCGCGCGGTTCCTGCTCGACGGCGATCCGACCGCCGTCGCCGGGACGACCAGTGGTGACGGTCCCTTCGCCGACGTGGACGAGTCGGTCGCGTTCCAACTCCGGTTCCCGGAGGACGTGACGGCCTCGTTCACCGCCGGGTTCTCCGGCGACGGCGAGCGGTTCCTGACGATCCGGGGGAGCGAGGGCACCGTCGAACTCCGGAACGCCTTCAGCGTCGGCGGGGAGCGCCGGGTTCGGGTTCGGCGCGACGACGGCGAGATCGACCTGACCGGCCCCGGAACCGACGAGGTGCGCGAGGAGTTCGACTACTTCGCCGACGCCGTGCTGTCGGGGTGGGATATCGGCCCCGACGGGCAGGACGGCCTGACCGACGTGCGGGCGATGCAGGGAGTGTACGAGTCGGCAGCGAGCGACGAGTGGGTCGAGTTGTGACACCGAACAGACCGCGAGTTCAACCGAACAGGACGACCAGTCCGTAGGCGAGCAGTGCGACCGCGAGCAGTGTCACGACGAGGACACCGCGCTGGAGCCAGACGAACTGTCGGTGGTGGCGGTCACACACGTCTACCGACCGGTCGCGTCTGACGAAGAAGACCTCCGTCGCCTCCCGATCACAGCCCTCGCGTTGACACTCGACCATGTCCCGGGAGAGACGTGGGCGCGGCTTGTCGGTTTCGTTCAAAGGGTGAGACCGAGAGGCGGGTAGGTCGCCCCCGCCGGGTTCGGGGGCGAACGATCGCCATGGCGCGGTTGTGCCACAGTGGACCCCGACACTGCGGCGGGTGGCGCGGCGGTAGTTGCCGGCCCACGACGAGAAAAGCGTCGTACTCCGGCATGAGAACTCAGGAAGGCATGCTCAATAAAGGCACCGTTACACGTGGGACGGTGTGCGGGTTCCCCGCGGGACGTCGAGCGCACCGGCGGTCGCTGCCAGATCACTCCCAGCGGTCGTCCAGCGCCGGGAACTCCGACCGCACCTCGGCGACCGTCTCGGGGGCGATCTCGGCCGAGACGAGGGCTGGGTCGTCGCCGCAGGTCGCCAGCGGCGTCCCCCACGGGTCGTACACCGCCGAGCGCCCGAGTAGCGTCTGCTCGTCGAAGTCGCCCGAACCGTTGACCACCGCGACGTACGCGAGGTTCTCGATGGCCCGCGCCCGAGGGAGTGTCTGCCAGTGTTCGACACGGGGGTACGGCCACGCGCTCGGAACCAGCGTGAGCGTGACACCCTGCTCGGTCAACTCGCGGTACAGTTCCGGGAACCGCAGGTCGTAGCAGGTCGTCACGCCGAGCGTGAACCCCTCGAACTCGACCGTGGGCAGTCGCTCGCCGGGCGTCAGCAACTGCGTCTCCGCGGAGCCGTAGCCGAACAGGTGCTGCTTGCGGTAGACCGCTCGTCGCCGGCCGTCGCGGTCGAAGAAGACGGCGGTGTTCGCCAGTCCGTCCGCCGACGGGACCGTGAGGCCGGCGTCGTGACTCGCGGTGAGGTCCTCGACGATACTGCCGGCCAACAGGCCGACGTTCCGGTCGGCGGCGACCTCGGCGAGTCGGGAGAGGGTCGCCCCGTCGAGCGACTCGGCCTCGCGCATGTAGGAGTCGAACGCGAAGTAGCCGACGTTGAACAGTTCCGGGAGCGCCACGAGGTCCGCCCCGCGTTCGACCGCGCGGTCGATTGCCTGGACGGCGCGGTCGAGGTTACCGTCGGTGTCGCCGCCGACCACGTCGAGTTGTGCCAGCGCGAGGCGCATCAGGCCGTGACCCCGAGTTCCTCGCGGAGCGCGGCTTCGAGGTTGTCCAGTTCCCGATCCAGATTCTTCTTGAAGAAGCGTTCGACGCCGGGGAGGCGGCCCTCGACGGAGAATTCGTTGACGAGTCGGGAGCCGTCTTCGGTCTCTTCGATGGTGTGTTCGCCGGTGACACGCATCACCTTCGAGCGTCCGACGAACTTGACGTAGCGTGGTGGCTCGCGGGTCACGTCCTCGGTGGCGACGGCGATGGTGGAACTGACGACCGGGATGGGCAGGCGGACGTGCCACGTCGCCTTCCGACCGTCCTCAGCGTCGAGTTCGAAGTCCTCGACGACACTGATGGGTCTCGCGCGTTTCTCCGGGTCCGCGATGAACTCCCACACTCGCTCGCCGGGAACGTCGAACTCGAACGTCCGTCGGACGCGGACAGTCATCGACTGTGACTCAGGGGCGAGAGGTAAAAAACCGCGTGCTTAGCTCACGGTGACGCGCCACGTGGTGGAGCGTGCGCGTCCCCACTTCTCGATCTCCACGTCCTCTGACTTCTCGGCGAGCTTGGGGAGCCGGGACCCGACCTGCTTCGCCGAGAGACCGATGGCCTCGGCGATGTTCTTGGCGCGGAAGTAGCGATCCCCTCGGGACACCGAATCCCGGAGGTACGCCACGATCCGCTGTTCTTCCTCGGTGTATTCGCTCATCCGTGTCACTCCTAAGGCGTTCACGTGCTTAACTCTTACAGCCGTTCCGGTTTCTGCGGAGTCTCCACCGGCCACCCGACGACCGCCCGGTCGGGGGGTCGTCCGGCGAACGCGAGCCGTTTCGACCCCGAGAGGTCGAGTGTGTTTCTCGTGAGTTTGCCTGATGTCGGGAGTCCAGTCGGCACGCTGGCCACGAGCGGTGGCGACGGGAGTCCGGTGTCGGAGGTGGCGGCTTCGACCCCGAGGAGTCTGCCGCGTCAGTTCCAGATCTGGACCGCGACGACCGCGATAGCGCCCGCCAGACAGGCGGCCGCGAAGCCCCACGCTTTCGACATCTGGTCCGGGCCGGCGACCATCACCAGCGCCCCCAGCACCGCGAGAATGGAGAAGACGACCGCGATGCCGAGCCCCTTGTCCGACTGCACGCTCTCGGTTGCCATACTACGACTCTGCCGGGGTCCGCACTTAGTTCATTCGACAGTGGCCGCCGAGCCACCCGCGGTCGCGCCGGCCGAACTCCTCGCCGTTCACCGGGGCACCCAACTGTAGATGTGGTTCAGCATGAAGTACGTCACCACGCCCAGGAACAGCGAGAGCGACCACGCGCCGGCCGCGATCCGCCCGACGCGGGCGTGGTTCGTCGCCTTCAGTTCCGACGGAGTGTGCGTCACCCCGAGGATGATGGCGTACAGCACCACCGGCACCGCGACCACCGAGAGGAAGATGTGGATGCCGAGCATCGAGAGGTACGCGACCTCGACGAGTCCGGCGTAGGCGTACAGGAACTGCCCCTGTTCGATGACGAAGCTCTTCTCGAAGCCCCCGCCGACCTTCCAGAGGTAGAGGACGAGGAAGCCACAGATCAACAGGAACGCCGAGACCATCATCGCGCGGTGCTTCTCGACCTCGCCGCGCCGGATGAAGTACCACCCGGCGAGGAGACAGGAGAGCGCGAGACTGTTCACGACCGCGATGGCGTCCGAGAAGAGGACCACCGTCTCGTTCGACAGTTCGGGGAACAGCGGGATGACACCCGCGAAGGCACCCCCGACCAGCGCGTAGCCGATCACCGACAGGACGGCGGTGATCGCCTTCGGGTGTTCCTTCGCCCGGCCGCTGACGTTGGCGGTTGCCATGGACCGTGGTTGGGACGGACCGGTATTCCGTCTTCGGGTTCGGACGCCGAATCCTCAGGATCGTCCGTTAGAGTCAAACCACACGCAGGCAAAAGGGAGGGTATGAGCGCAGATCAGGAACAGCGAGCGATCAGGTGTCTGATCGCGAAAGTCGGCCTCGACGGCCACGACCGGGGCGCACACGTCATCGCGCGGGCGTTCCGCGACGCCGGGTTCGAGGTCATCTACTCCGGCCTCCACCGGTCGCCCGACGAGATCGTGCAAGCCGCCGTCCAGGAGGACGTGGACGTCCTCGGCATCTCGATCCTCTCGGGGGCGCACATGACACTGGTCCCGAAGATCGTCGACGGCCTGGAGTCGTACGGCGCGTTCGAGGACACACTCCTGCTCGTCGGCGGGATCATCCCCGACGACGACACGGCCGAACTGAAGGAGATGGGCGTCGCCGAGGTGTTCGGCCCGGGGACGCCGATGGAGGAGACGATCCGGTTCGTGCGCGACAACGCGCCCGAGCGACGATGAGCGAGGCCACGGAGCGAGACCTCGTCGCCGACCTCTTGGAGGGTGACCACCGCGCGCTGGCCCGGACGATCACAAAGATCGAGAATCGGAGTCCCGGCTACCGCGATCTTGTCTCCGCACTCCACGAACACACCGGGAACGCGGCGGTCGTCGGCATCACCGGGAGTCCCGGCGCGGGCAAGTCGACGCTCGTGGACAAACTCGCGGTCACCTACCGGGAGCGCGGCCTGACGGTCGGCGTCATCGCGGTCGATCCCTCCTCGCCGTACACCGGCGGGTCGGTGCTGGGCGACCGCATCCGGATGGCCTCGAACGTCGGCGACATGGACGTGTTCTTCCGGTCGATGTCCGCCAGAGGGACGCTCGGCGGCCTCTCGACGGCGACCGGTGACGCGATCAAGGCACTCGACGCGTTCGGCAAGGACGTGATCCTCGTGGAGACGGTCGGCGCGGGACAGAACGAGGTGGACGTGGTGAAGACCGCAGACTCCGTGGTCGTCCTCGTCCAACCGGGGTCGGGCGACGACGTGCAGATGCTGAAGGCCGGCATCCTGGAGATCGGCGACGTGTTCGTCGTCAACAAAGCCGACATGGACGGCGCGGACAGGACCGTCTCGGAACTGGAGGAGATGATCCACATGCGGGACGACCCGACCGCGAAGTTGAACACCGGTCACCACGCCCAACCGACCGTGGCAGACGCGGGGTCCGGTGGCGACGAGGCGACCGACGCGGACGGAGACGGGACGGCCTCGTGGACGCCGGCAGTCGTCGAGACCGTGGCGACCACCGGCGAGGGCGTCGAGGCGTTGATCGAGACGCTCGCCGACCACGACGAGTACCTCGACGAGTCGGGCGAGCGCCGGCGGAAGGCCCGGACACGCGCGGCAGAGGAGATCAGGACGCTCCTGCGGAACGACACCGCCGACCTGCTGGAACGGGAACTCGCCCGTCACGGCGGCGTCGAGTCGCTGGCCGCGTCGGTGGTCGACCGCGAGACCGACCCCTACTCTGTCGCCGACCGGGTCGTCGAACCGCTGCGAGACTGTCTCGACGCGCGCGACGAGTGAGTGGTCCGGGACCTGTGAGTGGTCCGGGCCCTGTGAGTGGTCCGGGCCCTGTGAGTGGTCCGGGCCCTGTGAGTGGTCCGGGCCCTGTGAGTGGTCCGGGGCCTGCGACTGGTCCGGGACCTGCCGGCCCACGAGTCACACGACGCCGCGTTCTTCTAACACCCGGCGGATGCCGGCCCGGATCAGATCACTGTTGTTGGCGAACGTGCCGTCGTCGACGAGATCCTGCATCGCGGTGCGGTAACAGGGCGGGACGCGGACCGTCTCCCGGTGGGTGAGACTCTCCCCGTCGGCTCGCCGGTCGAACGCCGTCTGGCGGACGATGGGTGCGATCCGGAGTCGCTCCGGTGGGACGCGATCGCCGGTCTCCCCGTGTCGCAGCGCGTCGAAGGACCCGGTTCCGGCGTCCCGTCGTTCACAGACCCGACACCGGAAGCCATCGTCTTCCAGTCGCCACGACGTCCCCGCGTGTCCCGCCGGACACTCGTAGGCTCGCCGCTCGTGCCGTCGCTCGATGGTGTGTAACTCCTCGCGCATCGTCACGGTCCAGACGTTCGACGGGGATAACCGCTGTCCGTCGCCCCGGAGTGAAAGTGGCCGATTTCACGAAAGTGGTCGGGGTCGCCGACCCAACCGGCAGACCTCGCGCCGCAGACGACCGGAACGGTCGGAACTACTGTGCTTTCTGCACGACCGAACTGTCCAGAGATCGGAGTCGAGTGCGGACAGCCCGGGTGTCGGACACTGAAGTAGCTCCGTGCCGTATCGACGCCCGTGACCGAGTACGTCGTGGACATCAAACCCTCCGCCAGGCGGACGAACGGGGCGGTGGGGTCGCTGGTCAACCGCCGGGGGGCGCGGTGTCGGTTCGAGGCGCGTGAGGACGCCGAGCGGTGGGCGGAGGGGTTGTCGGTCGAGGGGGACGCGCGGGTGTGGATCAGACGCGCGAACCCGGACGACTCGACCGGCGCGGACGCCTACCTGATCGGTCGCCACGGCGAGCGAGAACTGGAGTGGGCACCCGACAAGCGACGGCGGCGACTGCGGCAGGTGACCGCCGAACAGCAACACATCGCTCGGTTTCGGCGGTGACTCCGCCGCGAAACGCGGCGCACGCTCCCCGATGGCCTCATTTCTCTCTCCGGCGTCGGTGTCGGTATGCCACCACATCTCGGTCACGTCCACCTGAAGGTGCGAGACGTAGACCGCGCGGTCGAGTTCTACACCGACCTGCTCGGCCTGTCGATCACCGAGCGACACGCGAACTTCGCGTTTCTCTCCTTCGGCGAGCACCACCACGACCTCGCGTTGCAGGGTCTCGGTGGCGCGTCCGCGTCGGCGTCTGCCGGAACGAGTGCGGCCGACCGCGGCGGTGACGGTGACGCCAGCGGCCGGTCTCGCGTCGGACTCTACCACACCGCCTTCGAGGTCGAGTCACCCGCAGAGCTCCGGGCCGTGTTCGACCGACTGATCGAGCGCGAGGTCCGCGTCTCGCCGGTCGATCACCGGATCAGCAAGGCGCTGTACTTCGACGACCCCGACGGGAACGGTGTCGAAGTCTACCTCGACACGCGCGCCGAGACCGGGCAGGACGACTGGCACGGCGAGAACCGCCGGTTCGATCCGGCGACGCTGGGTGTGTAGTCCCCCGTTCGCTCGGAGCGGTCGTCATCGGCCGAAGGCCACGGCACCCAGCGCGGCGAGGCCGTCGACCGCGACCACGGTCCAGTAGCTACACAGTCGGTAGAGGAGTGCGACGGCGGCCGCAGTGCCGACGTCCACGCCGAGAAAGCCGACCAGTGCGCCGGCTACCGCGACCTCCACCCCGCCGAGACCGCCGGGGACCGGGAACCACGTCGCCAGGCCCGCGACCGGGACGACGAACAGTGCGAGCGTGACCGGCAGTGCGACCCCGAGTGCCAGTGCGCTGGTGTACAGCGGGAACGCGAACAGCACCCACCCGGCGACCGCCAACACGCCGGCGAGCACGACGCGCGACCGGTCGGCGGCGACGGTGTCGAGGGTCGCGTAGTAACCGACGAGCCGTGAGTCGATCTGTTCGGGGTCGAGCAGTCGGTCGAGTCGGCCGACCACCCGTCCGGCGGTCGCGTGACAGAACGCGGCGGCCCGGCGGACGAACGCGGTCAACAGACGCCGTCGGGAGGTCAACAGCACGACGACGACGAACACGCCGAGCACCGCGACCACGAGCGGAAGCAGAACGGCGTCGGTCGCAGTCTCGGGGTGGCTGACGGCCACGAGCGCCAGTCCGGCGGTCGCGAGCAAGAGCGAGACGGCGAGGTTCAGCAGGTCGGCGACGGTGATCGCCGCCAGCGTCTCCTCGTAGTCGATACCCACCGCACGGGAGACGGCGTACGCCATGATCGCCGGGCCGGAGGCGTGGCCCATCGGGAGGACCTGTTTCGTGAAGTCGCCGGTGAGAAAGGCGGCCCGGTAGCGGAGTCCGGAGACTTGACGGCCGACACAGAGCAGTTGTCGGAGCGCCTCGCTCCACAACAGGACGGCCGTGACCGCAGACAGCGCGCCGAGTGCGCCGAGTCGAGGGTCGGCGGTCCGGAGGTGTCTGAAGACCCGACCGACGCCGACGCTCGACAGGAGAACGGCGAGGAGGGCGAGTCCGAGGGCGAACGCGCCGACTGCTCGGAGGACGCGACCGCGTGTCGTGGCGACCACGACTCTGAACACGTCAGCGAGTCTTATGAATCTGGTACCGAGGCGAGCGTGTCGGCTCCCGGAACTCGTCGCTCGCCGGCCGAGAGAGTCGGAGCGAGGCCCGAAGACACATACGGCACGGCCGACAGGTCCGACCCGATGCCCACTCGTCGTCGCCTGCTCGCTGGACTCGCCGGTGGCGCGGTCGTCGGTACCGTCCTCGGTACCAGCGTCTCGCTCGGTGCGATCGACTCGTGGACACCGGCGACCGATTCGTGGCCGCTCCGTCGGTTCGACCCCGCGAACACGGCCAGCAACCGCGCGGTCTCGGCACCGGTCGCGCCGAGCATCGCGTGGCGCGAGTCCGTGCTGGCGCGGAGCGACTCCAACACCCTCGTCGTCGGTCCCGACCGCGTCTACGCCGGCACGGACGCCGGGCCGAGCGGCGCGTTACAGGCAGTCGTCGCACTCGACAGAGCCGACGGGAGCCACCACTGGACCGCCGACACGGACACCGGGTCACTGGCGCTGTTCGACGGCCGACTCTACGCGGGCCCGGCGGACGACGACCTCGGTGCGCTGGAGATCTACGACGCGGCGACCGGCGAACAGGTCGGCGAGGCGGAGACGTTCGGTGTCGGCGAACGCGGCCACCTCGTCCCGACACCCGACGGCGTCTTCCTCGGGGCGGGCAACGTCCTCACCGGCCGGGAGCACGGCGGCGCGGCACGCTGGCGGCGCGCGAGTCACGGACAGGGGGTCCCGGCGGTCGCCGACGGGAGTCTCTACGCGGTGGGGTACGACGCGGCACGGTACGACTCCCGCACCCTCTCTGACGTCCCGACCGGCGAACCGCCGGCGTCGGCGTGGCGAACCAGCTACGATTCGCTCCTGACCAGTCTCCCGGCGGCGGTCGTCGACGGGACGCTACTCGCGCCGGGTGCGGTGCCGACCGCGTCACCCGACTTCGACGAGGACCCGCCGGCACCACTGGTCGGCATCGACGCCGAGACCGGGGCACTCGACTGGCGTGCGTTCACCGACGGCGCGAGACGACCGGGAGCCGAGAGTGACGGCGGCGACGCGGACCCGTCCGGGGTCGTTCGCACGACTGCACTCGCCACCGACGGTCAGCGCGTCTACGCGGGAATCTCGTCGGGCGAGCAGTCCACGCGCCGACACGCGGTCGGGTGGGTGTCCGTCGACTCCGGCGACCAGTCGTTCCTGCTGTCGTCGGACGACTGGATCGCGGACCTCGCAGTCGTCGGGAAACCGGACGGGGAAGTCGGGACAGACACGGAGACGGCCGGACCGAACGAGGATCCGGTCCTCCTCGTCGGGACGGCGGGCGACTGGGCGAACGACGAACCGACGCAGGCGGGGACGGTCCGGGCCGTCGACGCGACGCGTGGCGAGGAACTGTGGCGCGTGCGCGTTCGGTCGGCGGTGCGGGCGCTGGCACCGGTCGCAGACGCGGTGTTCGCGGTGCTGCTGGACGGGAGCGTCGTGAAACTCTCGGACGCGGAGTCGGCGGCTCAGAAGTAGCTCGGACCGCCCGGACCGGTGGGACCGCGAGGGCCGCGCGGTCGGCTGTCGTCCGCGAGTTCGACGGTCTCGCTCGGCTGGCGCGGGTCGAGTTCGACGCCGTTCTCGAACTTGACGAAAGAGAGGTAGAAGTCCCGGCCACAGCCCGCCGCCTCGGGGTCGTGGAGCGTCCCCGACTCGCCACAGACGAAGTGGACGCCGTCGGCGTCCTCGAAGTCGTCGTCAGCCTCGGCGTACGACCAGCCCTCGAAGGGGTACGGCGTGACGGCCTTGTCCGCGAGGTAGCCCTCGCGCTGGAGTTCGACCACGGTCTCACAGTGCGGACAGTAGTACGTCACCGGATAACTCATCGACCGTCTGTTGGCGTCGCAGCCACTTAACGGGCGTGTCGTGTGGTCTCGCGGCGGGACGCTGCGGCCGCGGAGACGGGGAGAAGCGTACCGACTCGTCGGGTGCGTCGGTGTCGGTCTCAGTCGAACTGCTCGGCGACGGCCGCGACGACCGCGTCCTTCACCTGCTCGCGGGCACCCGAGAGGAACTCGATGCGTCCCTCGCGGACGCCGACCGCCGTGATGCCCGCCTCGGGGGCGGTCTCGGCGGCGGTCTCGGCGACCGAGCGCACGTCGAGCGCCGAGGTGCTCCGCAGGTACAGTTCGTCCATCGCCAGACCGAGCGTCACGAAGGGACCCTCGTCGCGGTTCCGGCGGTGGAGTTCGTCCAGCAGGAGGCCCGTCGGCGGGAAGTCGAACCGGTGGGTGAACGCGTCGGCGTCCAGCACCGCGAACCGAACTCCGCCCGCCTCGGTGGTCTCCATGTTCTCCTCGGCCGTCTCGACCTCGTCGGCGAGTTTCGTCCGGAACTGCTCGGAGACGTGGCCGGCCAGTCCGCCGGGGTCCTCGAACAGCAGGTCCGTGATGAGTTCGCGCTTGTCCTCGTACGACTGGTAGTACGCCTCCAGCGCGACGGCCTCACGGAGTTCCCGCACGCGGTCGGCGTCGTAGCCCGCGTCGCCCGCGAGGTCGAGGTACGCTTCCGGCGCGTCCTCCCAGTAGCTCACGGCCGGCAAGTGCGCGAGGTCCTCGCGCACGTCGTCGTTGACGGCGACCGCGAGGTTCGCACCCAGCGCGCCAGTCGAGAGGTCCGAGGCGTCCGCACCGGCCAGATCGGGGTTGACGAACACGTCGGTCTCCGCGGCGACCGCCTCGTCGGCGGCCGCGGCGTCGACGACGACCCGCGAGGCACCGTAGACGTCCAGCAGGCCGAGGCCGTCGAGCGACTCGGCGGTGCTCCCGGTGCCGACCAGCAGGACCAGCGGGAACTTCTCGTCGTGGCGGTCCTTGTCCTGGAGCATCCGGGTCACGTCGTTCGTCGCGGCGTCCATGCCGTAGACCGCCTCGTCGAGCGGTCGCCGGGTGAAGTAATGGTACTCGGCGTCGGACTTCGCGTGCTCCTCGCGGATCAGCGGGAGGACGGCGCGCTCGACGGCGGCCCCGGCGACGTAGCCGTCGGCGGTCGCGGCGTGGCGGACGACGATGGGCCGGGATTCGAGCACGGCCCGGCGGATCGCCTCGGCGGCGTCCTGCAACTGCTCGGCGACGGCCTCGACGGGGTCGTGGGGCGCGAGGGGCATCACGGCGTCCGGTCGTGCCTCGGCGGTCAGCGCGTCGGCGAGTCGGCGCTGGACCGTCTCCGCCTCCTCGTCGACGAGTGCCACGAGGCCTTCGGTCTCGACCTGGAGCTCGTTTCTCCGGAGTTCGACCTCGCCGTCGAGTCTGACGACGTCGCCGACCTCGATCTCGGGGTACGCGCGCACCCCGGCCTCGACGAAGGCGGCACAGTCGACGACGCCCGTCTCGTCGCGCAGTTCGAAGACGGTCGGGCCGCCCGTCTGGCGTGCCCCGACGACTTCACCCTCGATGCGGACCGTCTCGCCGACGAGGTCGGAGAGCGCCTCAATCGCGACGCGGTCGCGGTCGGCGTCCGGTTCGGGGTGCTCGAAGTCCGCGGGCGACGCCGAGTCGGTGCCGCCGTTGGTACTCGCGTCGGTCGTGTCGGCCGCGTCGTGGCTCGACTCCGACGAACTGCTCCCGGCACTCGTCTCCTCGTGCCCGTCGTCCGCGCTCGCGTCGTCGTCGGTGTCGGCCTCCGCGCCCGCGTCGGCCGGCGGTTCGGCCCCGCCGGCGTCGGCGTCCTCGGCCTCGTAGTCGCCGTCGGGCGACTGGACGAGGGTCCCGCGGAACTCGCGGTCCGACTGACGGATCGACCAGCCGAGGTCGATGTCGCCGTTGTCCCGGACGTTCTTCACCTGGACGAACACCTCGTCGCCCGGTTCCCACGTCAGACTCTCCAGTCGGCGGTCGAGTTCCGACCGGTGGAGCAGGCCGGTGACACCCGGCGCGAGGTCGATGAAGACGCCGAAGTCGGCGTAGCCGTCTACCGTCCCTCGGTAGAAGCGGCCGTCGGTCAACTGGTTGGCTCGGTTCCCGGTGAACTCGAAGACAACGTCCTGTTCGTGCGTCCGGCAGATGCGGCCCTCGACTTCGGTGCCGCAGATCATACACGTACCCATTTGCCAGAACGGAATACCCCCGGCCTAAAACGGTTGTCGAAAGTCTGCGCAGATTTCACGCCTCGACTCCCCACCGAGCAGAATCGGTCCACGCTACCCCCCGGATCTATTGGTCGGTGACCGCGCGACACGGTCCTTGTCGTGACCGTTCGACGCGGCCCCTGTCAACAGATCACGCACCGGCGATCGGTCACAAAGCACTTTAGCCGGGATAATTATATCTCATTATACGATGACGGCGTTCCCCGACTACCTCGACGTGGACTACACCGACGGCGAGGGCGAGACACCCGACGACTACCCGAGCATCGAGCACAAGATCGAGAAGGCGCTGGAGGTCGTCGAACGCGGCCTGCGCGAGTACGAGAACCCCGCAGTGATGTGGACCGGCGGGAAGGACTCGACGCTGACGCTGTACTTCGTCAAGGAGGTCGTCGAGCAGTACGACGACCTGGAACTCCCGACCACGGTCTTCATCGACCACTTCCAGCACTTCGACGAACTGATGGACTTCGTGCGCCACTGGGCCGACGAGTGGGACCTCGAAGTCGTCTGGGCGCGCAACTCCGACGTCGGCGACTACGTCGACGAGAACGGTCTCGAACCGGGCGACGACATCCCGGTCGACGCGCTGTCCGAGCACAACCAGCACCACATCCGGAACATCCTCGAGTACGAAGAGGAGACGTTCCCGTTCCTGCTGGACACCTACGTCGGCAACCACCTCCTGAAGACGGTCGCGCTGAACGACACGCTGGAGTCCGAGAACATCGACGGGATCATCTCGGGCATCCGCTGGGACGAACAGGAGGCCCGTGCCGACGAGACGTTCTTCTCGCCGCGTCACGACCCGGACATCTACCCGCCACACGACCGCGTGCAGCCGATCCTCCAGTTCAAGGAGGCCGACGTGTGGGACGCCTTCTGGTACTTCGTCGTCCCCGAGACGGTCGAGGGCTACCCCGACGAGGGCTACGTCCCGCAGGGCTTCGACGACCTGCCGAACGGTCTGACTCACGAGGACATCCCGGTGTCGCCGAAGTACTTCGCCGGCTTCCGCTCGCTCGGGTCGGAGATCTCGACCGACAAGAGCGCCGAGGAACCGGCGTGGCTACAGGACATGGAGAACACGACCGAGCGTGCCGGCCGCGCCCAAGACAAAGAGGACCTGATGGAGCGCCTGCGCGATCTCGGCTACATGTAGACGCCGGCGCGAATCGACGCACCTGACACCCGACGCCGGGACTCGGGGGTCGTTCCCCGCCGGACGACTCAGAGGTACGCCGCGTCCCACCGCGTCGGCTTGCGCTTGTTCTCACACTCGTTGCACGCGACGCGTCCCATCGTGTCCATCGCGGTGTGCAGCGAGTCGCAGTTGCCACAGAACCAGCCGTAGCGTTCGGTCCGGTCGGCGTCGAGGTACGTCTGGTAGAAGGGCGCGAGCGATGCACGCGCCGGTTCGTCGAAGGCGACGTAGACGAGCGTCCCGTCGTCGGCCGTCCGGGTCTCCATCACGACGTGTTCGACGTCCCCGTCGGTGAACTTCGAGTAGATCGCCTCGGTGAACGACTCGCCGGCGATCTTGACCGACCGGGTGCCGGTCGCGTCGAAGCCGTGGTCGGCGTAGAACTCCCCGCCGGCCTCGTTCGCTTCGAGCACACAGCCTTCGATCCGATCCACGTCGCGTTCGACGAGTTCGGTCTCGATCTCTCGCAGGAGCGTGGTGCCGACACCGCCCTCCCGGTCGTCGGGGTCGACGTGGAGCCAGTCGATCTCGCCGACACGCTCCCGGCGGTCGGTGACGTAGCCCTGCGTGAACCCGACGACGTCCCCGTCACGTGCTGCGACGAGTACCAGCGTGTCGTCGTCGTCCAGGTCGTCGGCCAGCGACTCCGTCGCGTACCACCGTTCGACGGCCTCCCCGATCGTCTCGTCGCCGAGCACGTGTCCGTAGGAGGCGGTCAACGAGGCGGTGGCGACACGGCGGATCGCGTCGATGTCGTCGACTGTCGCGGAACGAACCTGCATGGACACGTGTACGCACACGATCACCAAAACCTTCCCGGCGATCACAGAACGTCGACCGTCTCGTCACGAACCGCCCCCTCCTGCGGAGAATACTGCGTGGACCACAAAATTACGGTCCTCTCGACTCCCCCGTGGCCGAGCCACTCAGCGCGTGCTTGTCTTACGCACCGACAGGTAGAGAGACGAACACGTAACCATTGGTAAATAGTATCATACCACATCTGGAGAACACCTTGGATGTGTATTAACACTGCTTAAGGGTCTTAACACACAACCATTATTAATGAGGTTTCCACCGATAGTGCCATGGCACGGGATAGCAGTTCCCTCAGTCGAAGAGACGCGGTGAAAGCCGCAGGCACGCTGGGTACCCTCGGCATCGCTGGACTGGCTGGCTGTACCGGCGGTGGCGGCGGAGGCGGTGGCGGTGGTGGCGGCGACGGCGAGGACTATCCGTCGCTCGGCAACTACCCCATCGAGGGCGACACGGCGATGTTCGGCTTCAACGTTCCGACCTCCGGCCCCTACTCCTCGGAGGGTGAAGACGAACTCCGCGCCTACGAGATGGCCGTCAAGCACCTGAACAACGGCGGGGGCTGGGTCGACTCGCAGTTCGACGACCTCTCCGGCGACGGCGTACTGGACTACGAGATCGACTACGTGACCGGCGACACGGCGACCGACGCCGACACCGCCCGGCAGTCCGCCTCCCGGATGATCCAGCGCGACGACGTGGTGATGTTCTCCGGTGGCTCCTCCTCGGCGACGGCGATCGCCATGCAGGGGCTGGCACAGGAGGAGAACGTCCTGTTCATGTGCTGTCTGACCCACTCGAACGACACCACCGGGAAAGACTGTGTCCGGTACAGCTTCCGGGAGATGTTCAACGCCTACATGACCGGACAGGCGCTGGCCCCGGTCGTCACCGACGAGTACGGCGACGACCTCGACTTCTACCAACTGTACGCCGACTACTCGTGGGGACAGACCCAGCAGGCGTCGATGAAGCAGTTCTTCGAGGAGGCGGGCTGGTCCGAGGTCGACTCGGTGCCGACGCCGCTCGGAACCTCGGACTACTCGTCGTACCTCTCGGAGGCGGCCGACTCCGGCGCGGACGCGCTGTTCTTGAACCACTACGGGCTGGACGGCGCGAACTCGCTCAGTCAGGCGATCGAAGCCGGCATCGACCAGGACATGGAGATCGTCCTGCCGCTGTACAACCGCCCGATGGCCGAGGCCGCCGGCGGGGCGATCGAGGGCATCTTCGGCACCATCGCGTGGGACTCCCAGATCGACAACACGCCGTCGAACGAGTTCACCGAGGCGTTCTCGAGCGAGTACGACGGTCGGGTCCCGTCCGGCCCGGCACAACTCGCGTACGCCCAGACGCTCCAGTACGCCGCCGCCGTCGAACGCGCGGGGACGTTCTACCCGCCGGAGGTCATCCGGCAACTCGAAGACTTCGAGTACGACAACATCGGCATGGGCGCAGAGACGATGCGCGGCTGTGACCACCAGGCACAGCGCGACATCCCGGTCGTCCGTGGCCTCCCCGGCTCAGAGCAGGGCGAGGGGCAGTACTTCGAGATCGTGAACATCACCTCCAGAGACGACGTCGGCTACGGCTGTGACAGCGGTCCCGCCGCCGAGTGTGAACTCGGCGAGTACGGCGACGAGTAGCCACCCCACCACGTTCGACACGTATTTCCGTGATAGAATCAGTAGACCCACGTGAGACATGATACCACACACACTGCCACTGCTTCGCGCTCCGCGTGAGCCGGCAGGGGGTGACGAGCGGTGACGCTCGCGGCCGACATCGCCGGCATCCTCCTGAACGGACTCCAGACGGGTGCGATCTACATTCTCGTCGCTATCGGGCTGTCGATCATCCTCGGGACGCTCCGGTTCGTCAACTTCGCCCACGGCGCGCTGTACCTCATCGGCGCGTACGCGGGCCTGTTGATCACGCTGGAGATCGATCTCTCGAACGGACTCCTCAGGGAGTGGGGCTTCCAGACCATCGGGCTGGGCTGGGGCTTCCTCCCGGCGCTGATCCTCGTTCCCCTGTTCGTCTTCGTCGTCGGCCTCGGCATGGAGCGGTTCGTCGCCAGACCGTTCTACGACCGGCCCGACACCGACCAGATTCTCGTCACCTTCGGGCTGGCGATCATCGTCCAGGAACTGTTCCGCGTCCTCTTCGGCGGGCAGAGTATCGACTTCGCGCGTCCGGCGTGGGCGTCGGGGCCGGTCATGCTCCCCGTCGTCGGCAACTTCCCGGTCTGGCGGCTCTACGTCATCGGGATCACGGCGGTACTCGTCGCACTGGTCTGGTTGCTGGTCGAGTACACCGACTTCGGTCTGATCGTCCGGGCCGGGACGCAGGACCCCGAGATGGTCGAACTGCTCGGGATCAAACTGACCCGGCCGTACATCGTCATGTTCGGGATCGGCGCGGCGCTGGCCGGCGTGGCCGGCGTCGTCGGCGCACCCTTGGAGAACGTCAACCCCAACATCGGGACCGGCGTGCTGGTCCCGGCGTTCCTCGTCGTCGTCATCGGGGGGGTCGGCTCGATCCGGGGGGCGGTCGTCGGCGGCATCCTGATCGGGATGGTGTTCTCGATACTCGTCGGCGCACCACTCCCGCAGGTGACGGTCGCCGGCACCGAGATCGTCTGGTCGTCGTGGGCGCAGGTCGGCATCTACGCGCTCGCGGCGGTCGTCCTGCTCACGCGTCCGGAGGGCCTGTTCGGTGAGGAGGTGACGGGATGAGCGACGAAGTCGGGAGTCCGACCGACGAGACGACCGGTGCCGGCGTCTCGCTCGTCGAACGATACGAGGCCTTCACCGACGGCATCGGCGAGGAGGTCGTCGTGATCGTCGTCGCCACGCTCGCGGTCGCGGTGTTCCCGTGGCTGTTCGCGGAGGCGCCGGTCGTCTCCGACGTGCTGGACGGCTACCGGGGACTGGCGACGCTGATGCTCATCTGGGCCATCTTCGCCATCGGGTTCGACCTCCTGCTCGGCTACACCGGCCTGCTCTCCTTCGGTCACGCCGCCTTCTGGGGCGGTGCGGCCTACGCGGCCGGGATCTTCAGCGCCGAGGTCACGGGCGAACCGCTGTTGGTCGTCCTCGCGGGGACCACCTTCGCGGTGCTGTTCGCGTGGGTCCTCGGCTTCCTCTCCCTGCGGCGGGGTGGGATCTACTTCTCCATCCTGACGCTGGCGTTCGCACAGATGCTGTTCTACATGGCCTCCTCGCCGCTGGCGTTCCTCACGAACGGGGAGAACGGCTTCACGAGCGTCGAGATCACGCCCCTGCTCGGTGTGCTGGACCTCGGGACCGAAGCGCCGTTCCACATGTTACTCGGAGAGTGGCTCTACGTCTTCGTCGCGGTGTTCACCGTGGGAGCCATCTGGTTCGCCTACCGCATCCTCAACTCGCCGTACGGCACGGTGTTCAGAGCGATCCGTGAGAACGAACAGCGCGCCGAGTTCGTCGGCCTGAACGTCTGGCGCTACAAGCTGATGTCGTTCGTCCTCTCGGGTGCTTTCGCGGGTGTCGCCGGGAGCCTCTTCACGATCCACGGCAACTACGTCCCGCTCGAATCGCTCTACTGGACCGAGTCCGGCGAGATCGTCATCATGACCGTGCTCGGCGGGGTGGGGTCGCTGTTCGGGCCGATCTTCGGCGCGGGCGTCTACCTCTACGTCGAGAACATCGTCAGCGGGATGGAGGCGCTGACGATCCCCTTCACCGAGATCGTGCTCATCTCGAACTTCGGCGTCTACTGGCACATCCTGCTGGGACTGGTGTTCGTCGTCGTCGTCGTCGGCTTCCCCCGCGGTATCTGGGGGATGATCGAGGACCTGACCGGGTTCGTCGTCCTCGCGGTGACCGACCGCGAGGCCGCGAAAGCACGCGTCCGGACGAAGCTGTCCGGGGCGCGTGACCGCACGGTCGAGACGTTCAGTCGAGGTGGGAAGCGGTGAGTCTCCTCGAGATCGACTCGCTGGTGAAGGAGTTCGGTGGCCTCGTGGCGACCGACGACGTGAGCGTCTCCATCGAGGAGGACGAGCGCGTCTCGCTGATCGGCCCGAACGGGGCGGGGAAGTCGACGCTCATCAACCTCATCACGCGCCGACTGGACCCGACCAGCGGCGACATCCGGTTCAAGGGCGAGTCCATCCTCGGACTCGACGCCCACGAGGTCGTCCAGAACGGCATCTCGAAGTCGTTCCAGACGGCCTCCATCTTCCCGGAGATGACCGTCGAGGAGAACGCACAGATCGCCGCGTTCGCGGCCGAACACGGCTCGTTCCGGCTGAACTTCCTCCGGCGGCGAGGGGCGTACCCCGAAGTCGAAGCGCGCACCCGCGACACGCTGGACGCGGTCGGTCTACTCGGACAGGCCGACACCGAGGCGCAGGCGTTGCCCTACGGCGACAAGCGTCGCCTGGAGATCGGCATCGCGCTGGCCTCCGAACCGGACATGCTGTTGATGGACGAACCGACCGCCGGGATGTCCCCGGAGGAGACACAGGCGACGGTCGACCTCATCGAGGAAGTGAAACGGGAACTCGGGCTGACGTTCCTCCTGGTCGAACACGACATGGAGATCGTCTTCAGTATCTCGGATCGAATCATCGTGTTGAATCGCGGTCAGGTGATCGCGGAGGGGACACCCGACGAGATCCGCGGGCACCCCGACGTGCAGGAGGCGTATCTCGGAGGTGTCGAACTGTGAGCCTGCTCGACATGCGGAACGTCGACGCCTACTACGGCCAGAGTCACATCCTGCGCGACCTCTCGCTGTCGGTCGAGGAGGGCGAGATCTGTGCGCTGCTCGGTCGGAACGGTGCTGGGAAGACGACCACCCTCCGGACCATCTCGGGCGCGACACCGCCGGAGGTTCGCGGCGGGTCCATCTCCTTCGACGGGAGCGACATCACGTCGATGCCGGCGGAGGACGTGTCGGTTCGCGGCATCTCGCTGGTGCCCGAGGAGCGGCGCATCTTCCCGAACCTGACCGTCGCGGAGAACCTGCATCTCGCGGAGGTCGTCAACAACAAGTCGAACACGTGGCGGCGGAACGTCCAGTTCAAACACAGCGGCGCGAGCACCGAGCAGATCTACGACGACTTCCCGCGCCTCGAAGAGCGGAAGGGCCAGAAGGCCGGGACGCTGTCGGGGGGCGAACAGCAGATGCTCGCCATCGCCCGCGCGCTGAAACAGAACACAGACCTGCTGCTGCTGGACGAACCCTACGAGGGGCTGGCACCGAAGATCATCGAGAACGTCGAGTCGGCGGTCCAGCGCATCCGGGAGGCCGGCACGACGATCCTGCTCGTGGAACAGAACGCGGCCGCGGCGATCAAGATCGCCGACAGCGCCTACGTGATCGACCAGGGGCAGATCGTCTTCGACGGCACTGCCGAGGAACTCCGGGCCGACGACGAGACCCGCGAGCGCTATCTGGGGGTCTGACCGTGGCGCAGGCACCCGACACCGACGCGCTGGTGGATCACCTGATCGAGACCGGCGTCGTCGTCGAACACGACGACGGGACGCTGGAGACCACGCCCGACTACGAGGAGACGCGTAGCGTGTACCACGACACCTACGCCGGTAGCTCGGAGGCGCAGTTCCGCGAGACGCTCGTGGACGTGTTCGACCTCGATCCGGCGACGGCAGACGAGGAGATCGACGAGCAAGGCGTCACGCGCGACGAACTGATCGCGTTCCTCTCGCTCCGGTCGTTCCTCGACGACCCGCCGGACACGCTCCGACTGGCGATGCTCGCGCGACTCGCGGCGACCATCGGGCCGGCGAGTGCGGTGCCGCCGACGCTCCGTGAGATCGACGACGAGGACTACGAGTCGTTTCTCGCCGAGCACCCGGACGCCGTGGTGACGGTCTGGAAGACGGGCTGTGCGCCCTGTGACGCGATGAAGAACGATCTCGACGAGATCCTGGCGGCGGTGCCGGACGCCGTCGCGGTCGCCGGCGTGGACGGCGGCGTCGTGTCTGCGTTCCGGCGAGAGTTCGAGGTGAACGCCGCGCCGGCGGTGCTCTGCTTTCGTGACGGGGAACTCGTGGAGTCGGAGACCGGTCGACGGACCGCCGCGCAACTCGACGAACAGTTCACGGAGATCTACGGCTGAGTCGTCGGCCGACCGGGGTTACGCTTTCTTCGCCGTGCCGGCGACCATCACCGGGCGACCGGCCCGCAGGATCACGTCCTGTGTGACGGAACCGAACAGCGCCTTCCCGGCGGGGGACCGCTTCCGCCCGGCGACGACGATCAGGTCCGCGTCTTCCTCGTCTGCGAGTTCGATGATCGCGGTCGCGGGGTCGCCACTGGACTCGGTCACCTCGTAGTCGATGCCGTGGTCGTCGAAGAACTCGCCGACCTTCCGCACCGAGTGGATCTGGGTCGCGGACGCGCCGCTGGGGTTGTCCGTGAAACTGTGGATGATCGTGACCGACACCTCTCCCGGATCGCCCGGCAGGTCGGCGACCTGTTCGGCACACGCGAGCGCCCGCTCCTCGTCTTCGTCGACACCGAGTACGACGTGGTACATACTCACAGGGTCTGCCGGATACGGCTTAGTCGTTTGGGCGATTCTCGGGTCACGGAAGGCGGGCGGCGCGACGCCGGGCCTCACTCCACGCGCGCCTCGTCGTCGATGTTCTGGGAGACGATGACGACCAGTAGCAGGGGGATGCCGAGGACGGTGGCGATGGTCAGTGCACCGTAGGCGGCGAAGCCGAGTTGCGTCGCGGGGAACTCGACCAGAAAGAGGTACGCGGGGCGTTCGAGGCCGTCCACGAACGTCGCGGTCAGGAAGCCGGCGGTGCCGGCGACGCCGACGAGGAGGACGTACAGCAGGAGCACGAAGCGTGGCCCGTCCCAGTTGCGTCTGCTCACACCGAGAGATTGGACCGACGCGGATTAGCGGTTTCGGGATCGGTTCGCCGGAGTCGGGGCGTCACGTGCGTTCTCGTGTCGTCCGGAGTCGTCGGAGGTCGACGGTCGCCCACGGAACCAACGGCTCTTTGACGCTGGGGTCCGTGGTCTCGGGTATGTCGGAGAAGGACCTGCTCGGCCTGGTGCTCGGCGCGATCACGCTGTTGATGTTCGTCACCGGGATCGTCCTCGTGATCTGACGGACGTGTGGTGCCGTCGTCGGGCCGCGAGACGACTACCACGATCTACTGGCTGCGAGACGCCGAGAGGGGAGTTCACCCCTCGGAGTTCACGACGCCCCACCCGAGATCCTCACGACCCACTCGATCGGCGTCGCTACCGCCACAGACTCCTCACCCGTCGAGCCGATCCCGCAACAGCCCGTTCACCGCGCCGGGGTCGGCGCTGCCGCCGGTCTTCTGCATCACCTGCCCGACGAGGAAGTTCAGCGCGCCACCCTCGCCGGCGTGGTAGTCTTCGACGGCGTCGGGGTTCTCCTCGATGGCTGCTTCGACCGCCTGTGACACCTCGTCGTCGTCGGCCTTGCCGAGTCCCTCGCGGTCGATGATCGTCTCGGGGTCGTCGCCCTCGTCGAGCATCTGCCGGAGGACCGTCTCCTCGGCGTTCTTCGTCGTGATCTCGCCCTCGGCGACGAGTTCGATCAGGCGCGTGAACTCGTCCAGTCGGCCGGTCACGTCGTCGACGGTCATGTCGCGGTAGTTCAGTTCGCCGAGCAGGTTGTCCGCGACCCACGTCGCCGCCAGGTCCGGGTCGAACTGGCTGGCCACGTCCTCGTAGAAGTCCGCGACCGCCTTCCGACTCGTGAGCTTCGACGCCGACTCCGCGTCGAGACCGTACTCCTCGCGGAAGCGCTCGCGGCGAGCGTCCGGCAGTTCCGGAATCGAGATCTCCGCCTTCCAGTGGGCGACCTGGAGCGGCGGGAGGTCGGCCTCGCGGAAGTAGCGGTAGTCCTTCTCTTCTTCCTTCGAGCGCATCGAGACCGTGACGCCGCGACCCTCGTCCCAGTGGCGGGTCTCCTGTTCGACCGCCCGGCCGCGCTGGAGCGCGTTCTTCTGGCGGGTGACCTCGTAGGCCAGCGCCTGCTCTGCGCCCTTGTGACTGGAGATGTTCTTGACCTCGGTGCGGTTCGCCGCCTCCAGAGCCGACTCCGGGATCGTGCCGTCGTCGTCCACGTCGTCCTCGGGCACCAGCGAGATGTTCGCGTCGATCCTGAGACTCCCGTCGCGTGAGGCGTCGAAGACGCCGAGATACTCCAGTACCTCCTCCAGTTTCGAGAGGAACCTGCGGGTCTCCTTCGGACTGCGGAAGTCCGGGTTCGTGACGATCTCCATCAGCGGCGTGCCGGCGCGGTTGTAGTTGACCAGCGTGTACTCGGCAGAGTCGATGGACCCGCCCTTGTGCTGGAGACTGCCGGGGTCTTCTTCGAGGTGGGCACGCCGGATCGTGATCTCGCGGCGCTCGCCCTCCACCGACACTTCAAGCGTTCCGTCGGCACAGATCGGGGCGTCGTACTGCGTGATCTGGAAGTTCTTCGGGAGGTCGGGGTAGTAGTAGTTCTTCCGGTGGAACCGGGTGTCCTCGGCGACGTCGGCGTCGAGTGCCTTGCCGATCTTGACGGCCGCCTCGACTGCCCCTTCGTTCAGTACCGGGAGTGCGCCCGGCAGCCCGAGACAGACCGGGCACGTCCGGGTGTTCGGTTCCTCGTCTTCTTCGGGTTCGGTCGAACAGCCACAGAAGATCTTCGTCGCCGTCTCCAACTGGACGTGGACCTCCAGTCCGATGACGACGGCGTAGTCGCGCTGTTCGAGCGCCTGCGCGGTCATTACCCGGCGTTCGGTGCCGCCCGGCTAAAGGCTAACGGGACCGCCGAGCGACGGTGCACCGGCGGCGGTTCACCCCTCGACCCGACGACCACCGGAAACCGATTTCCGTGTCGACTCCCTACGGATGGTATGTCGACTTCGGGCGACGCGGGCCCCGACACGCCGAGGCTCGCCGCGCGCCTCCGGTCGCTACTCGCCCGCGCCGAGCCACGACCGCGGGTCGTGGACTGGTCCATCTTCGCGCTCGTCCTCGTGGAGTTCGTCACCGGGATGGTGAGTCTGACTGCGGGCGACCCGAGCCAGTGGCTCCTGTTCGACGTCCACGCGGTCGTCGGTCCCGCACTGGTCGTCCTCCTCGTGTTCAAACTCCGCCGAGTGCGCCACCGGATCACGGACCGCAGGCTGTGGGACCGGACGACCGCGATTTCGGTACTGGCGGCCGTGATCGCCATCCTCGCGCTCGGCACCGGCTTCTTCTGGGTGATGGGCGGCGACTTCGACTTCCTGCTGTGGAACGCGATGAACGTCCACATCGGCCTCGGGCTCGTCCTGATACCGCTCGTCTTCCTCCACCTCCGGGCGCGCTGGCGGGTCCCGCGCCGCGTCGACTTCGAGGGGCGGCGGACCGCGCTCCAGTACACCGGTCTGTTGGTCGGGGGTGCCCTGTTCTACCGGGCACAGGAGACCGCGAACCGCGTCTTCGACACGCCCGGCGCGGACCGGCGGTTCACCGGGTCGAAACCCGCCAGCGACCCGGGGACGACCGGCAACGCCGCGTTCCCGCCGACGAGTTGGGTCGCGGACGATCCTGACCCGATTCCGCCGGACGACTGGGAGGTGCGCGTCGAGGGACTGGTCGCGGAGTCACTGTCCTTCGGGCCGGAGGCTGTCGTCTCGGGTGCCGACGACGACCCCCCACAGGGCGGGGTCGCGGCCGACAGCGAACTGCGTGCCCTGCTGGACTGCACGAGTGGCTGGTACACCGAACAGGACTGGCGGGGGGTGCGCGTCGGTGATCTGCTGGATGCCGCTGGACCGAGCGAGGACGCGCGGTACGTCCGGTTCGTCTCGGTGACGGGCTACCGGTGGAGTCTGCCGATCGAGGAGGCACGCGACGCCCTGCTGGCGACGCACGTCGGCGGGGAGCGACTGAGCCACGGCCACGGGTTCCCGATGCGACTCGTCGCCCCCGGCAGACGGGGGTTCCAGTGGGTGAAGTGGATCGAGCGTGTCGAGGTCCGGCGGCAGGGTGATCCCACACAGTGGCTCGTGACGCTGATCTCCGGGTTCGACTGAGGCGGTCGGGACGGGACGCCGGCGAGTCACACAGCCTATGCCGCCCGGCCACCACCATCCGGGCATGGCGACACGCGAGGGAACGTGGCGGTACCGCGACCGATTCGGCGACAGCTTCGCCCGCACCTACTTCCGCCGGTTCGGCGACGGTGTCTGCTCCAGCGTCGGCGTCGGCACCTACCTCGGCGACCCGACCGACGAGGCGGACGACGCCTACCGCGAGGCGATCACCACCGCGCTCGACTCCGGGATCAACGTCCTCGACACCGCGATCAACTACCGGTGTCAGCGCTCCGAGCGCGTGGTCGGCGAGGCACTCCGGCAGTCGTCTGCCGACCGCGACGAGGTGGTCGTGGCGACGAAGGGTGGCTTCCTCCCGTTCGACGGCGACCGACCCGACGACCCCGCGAGCTACGTCCGCGAGGAGTTTCTTCGGTCTGGACTGGTCGATCCGGACGACCTCGCGGTCGGGAGCCACTGCATCGCGCCGGAGTTCCTCGACACGCAACTCGACTGGTCGCTCGACAACCTCGGCCTCGACTCGGTCGACCTCTACTACGTCCACAACCCCGAGACACAGCGCCGCGTCCGGTCCGAGTCGGCGGTGTACGACCGCCTGGAGGCGGCCTTCGAGCGACTGGAGGAGCGCCGGGCCGAGGGCGACCTCCGGTACTACGGCGTGGCGACGTGGGAGGCGTTCCGGGTCCCGCCGGACCACGACAGCTACCTCTCGCTCCCGGCGGTCGTCCGCCGGGCCGAGCGTGCCGCCGACTCGGTCGGTGCCGACGACTCCGGCCTGCAGGCGATCCAACTCCCGTTCAACGTGACGATGGCCGACGCGGTGACGCGGGAGGTTCACGAGAGCGGGTCGGGGAGCGAGACCACGGACGCCGCGACCAGTGCGCTCCGGTACGCACACGAGGTCGGACTGGACGCCTTCACCAGCGCCAGCATCGGGCAGGGCGACCTCGCGAAGTCGATTCCCGCCGAGGTGGACGAGCGTCTGTCGGGTGACACACACGCCCAGCGTGCGATCAACTTCGCCCGGAGTGCGCCCGGCGTCACCTGCTCGCTGGTCGGGACGGGGACGCCGGCACACGTCGCCGAGAACGTCGCCAGCGGGACGTTCGAGCCACTCGGTGCCGGTGCGTTCGACGACGTGTTCGCCTGACTCCGGGGCCAAATTCGGACGCGTGTGGCCGACCGACCGGCACCCGACAACCGACAACCGACACCACGGCCGACTGCGACACCGCGGCCGACTGCGACACCACGACTAAGCCACCCGCCGGAGACACCGTAGACAGTGAAGCTGTTCGCCACGCCGACACATCGGAACCGCACCCTCTCTCGTGTCGGCCTCCTCGTCGTGCTGTTCGCGGGAGCCACACTCGCGCTCCGGGTTGTCGCGCCCGAACTGCTCGATCCGTCGGCGCTCCGGGCGTTCGTCCTCGGGTTCGGATCGCTCGCCCCGGTCGTGTTCGTGCTCCTGCAGGCGACACAGGTCGTGGTCGCGCCGATTCCGGGGCAGATCGTCGGACTCGTCGGCGGGTACCTGTTCGGCCCGGTCTGGGGGACGGTGTACAGTCTGCTCGGCGTCGCACTCGGGAGTACGGTCGTCTTCGTCCTCTCGCGGCGGTACGGCCGGCCGTACGTCGAGCGTATGATCGTCCCCGAGACGGTCGCCGAGTTCGACGACCTCGTCGATTCTGCGGGATTGCCGGGACTCTTTCTGGTCTTCCTGATCCCCGGCCTGCCGGACGACGCGGTCTGTTTTCTGGCGGGGCTGACGCGTATCCCGATCCGGCGGCTGGTCGCCGTCGCGGTCGTCGGGCGCGCACCGGGGTTCCTGCTGGTCGCCGTGGCAGGGGCCGATCTGGCGGCCGGGCGAGCGACTGCCGCGCTGTGGCTCCTCGGGGCGGTCTCGGTCGTCTCGCTGTTCAGCTACCTCTACCGGGACCGGATCGTCGCCGGACTGCGCCGGGCCGAGAAGTAGTCGTCGTGAGTCGTGGCTCGTCGCTTCAGGCTCCGAGCCCTTCGTTCTCGAGCAGTCGCCACGCGCCGTCGGTGGCGTCGACGATCCCCCGACGTTCCATCTCGGTGAGGACCTCGTCCAGTCGCCCCGCCTGGGCGATCTCCATCTCGATGCGCTGGAGGTCGTGGAACTCCGCGAGGTAGTGCCGGATGTCGGCCTTCTCGAAGGTCTCCTCGTCGGCTTTGTCCATCACACCCGAGACGAGGTCGATCATGTCCTCGATGAAGTTCCACGGGTAGACGATCCACGCCCACTCCTCCAGTCGCTCGCCGACGTAGTCCGGTTCGAACTCGCTGGTGCCGAGCAGTTGGAGCGTCGCGGTGCGGACCTCGCCGGGGTTGCGGTCGTTGACGTACTCGTCGGCGCGCTTGATCGACCCGCCGGTGTCGGCGATGTCGTCGATGATCAGCACGTCCTTCCCCTCGACGCTCCCCTCCGGCATCGGGTAGCGCACTTCGGGTTCGCCGGCCTTCTGTGCGGTCCCGACGTAGTGTTCCATCTTCAGGCTCGTCAGGTCGTCCAACCCGAGGAAGTCGCAGATACACCGCCCCGCGAACCAGCCGCCACGGGCGAGTGCGACGATCACGTCCGGCTCGAACTCCGAGGCCTTCACGTCGTCGCTCACGTCGCGGCACAGTCCGTAGATGTACTCCCAGTTGGTGACGGTGCAGTTGAACTCGTCGGGGAGATCGCTCATACGGACTGAGGATGGTGCGTGCCTGCACATAAGGGTTTACAGCGCCGCTCGGGGTGTGAGTCGGTGACGTATCCGGATCGAGCGCCCGGGGCAGTGACCGAACGTGCGCCGCGGTCGGCCGGTCGAGGTGTGTCCGACCGACACCGGCAGTCACTCCGAGACACACCAGTCGAAGCGGACTTACGCACCCGACGACAACCCCGGGACAATGAGTCAACCGAGTCCCGAAGTCTACGAGCAGGGACGCGGGATGGACGCGCACAACGCGGTGATGCGCGAGATCCGCGCCGAGAAGCAGAAACACTACGACCCGCACGAACCCACCCGGGTCTGGATCGACGAGGACAACACGCCCGACGGGGTCTACCAGAGTCTCACCATCATCCTCAACACCGGCGGCTGTCGCTGGGCCCGCGCCGGCGGGTGTACGATGTGCGGCTACGTCGCCGAGTCGGTCGAGGGCGGGAGCGTCTCCCACGACGCCCTCATGGACCAGATCGACGTCTGTCTCGACCACGAACAGGAGAACGCCGACGAGCGGTCGGGCCTGATCAAGATCTACACCTCCGGGTCGTTCCTCGACGAACGCGAGGTCGGCGCGGAGACGCGGCGAGCCATCGCCGAGACCTTCGGCGACCGCGAGCGCATCGTCGTGGAGAGCCTGCCGGACTTCGTCGAGCAGGAGAAACTCGCCGACTTCACCGAGCAGGGGTTGGCGACCGACGTGGCCGTCGGCCTGGAGACGGCGACCGACCGCGTGCGCCACGACTGCGTGAACAAGTACTTCGACTTCGAGGACTTCGTCGCCGCGAGCGAGGAGGCCGAAGCGGCCGGCGCGGGGATCAAGGCGTATCTGCTGATGAAGCCCGCGTTCCTCTCGGAAGCCGAAGCGATCGAGGACATGAAACGCTCGATCCGGAAGTGCGCAGAGTACTGTCACACCGTGTCGATGAACCCCTGTAACGTCCAGCGGTACACGATGGTCGACGACCTGCACTTCCGCGGTGGCTACCGCCCGCCGTGGCTCTGGTCGGTCGCCGAGGTCCTGCGCGACACCGCCGACGCGGACGCCATCGTGGTCTCCGACCCGGTCGGCCACGGCTCCGAGCGCGGCCCGCACAACTGCGGCGAGTGCGACGACCGCGTCCAGACGGCGATCAAGGACTTCGACCTCCGGCAGGACCCCTCGGTGTTCGAGCAGGTGTCCTGTGAGTGTGAGGGCACCTGGCAGGTCGTCTGCGAGGAGGAGACGAGCTACGGGATGCCCCTGACGAACTGATCACTCGACGGCGACCCCCCGAGTCTCGGACCGCCCGCGAACCGTCCTCGGCCGACGAACCCAGCGGTATCGACCCATTTCGTCCTCCAGCGACGGACTCAACCGGTGATTCGGAAACAGCGAGACGGTGACGACGGACCGTACACCGAGGCGTGGTGCGTCTCGTCGTCGTCCTCTGTCGACCTACGCCGTCCCGCGCCGGCCCCGCAGTCGTGAACGGTTTCTGACCGGTCGTCGGAGTAAGCAGTCGCTGTCGTCGCCTAGTGTGTCGTTAGTTCAGTAGTACGGGGCGCGTAGTGATGTGGGTCGCAGTCGTCAGAGAGAGTTGGTAACACACGACAGGCGACACGGGTCGCCGTCGGCCACCACTGCCATGACGCAACGACACCACGAATGTAAGGCGATCTTCTGTACCGACGGCTGGCTAGAACTCCGCGAGGTCGGCAACGCGGACGCGTGGATCGCGTCCGACTCGCCCGAGTGGATCACCGCCTGATTGCCGCGTCCGCCGTCCGGTCTCGAACCGCCACACTGCTCACCACCCGCCGAACCGCCCGCCTCAGCGCGTACTGATCTCGTCTTTGTCCTTCACGATCCGGGTCTCGGCCTCACCGCTGGTGATGTCGTTCACCATGTCGTAGAAGTCGTTCTGCATCCCGGCCGGGAAGGTCAGCACGCCGATCCACGAGCCGTCGTTCTGCCACTCCTCGCGCTCCAGATCGCCGTACTTCCGGATGCGGGCCTGCGCGCTCCCGGCGTAGTTCGCGGGGACCGACACCGCGACGGTCACCTCGGCGAAGCGGATCGGGATGACCGGCCGGAGGGCGTCCAGCGCGTCGTCCACCTGCGACTCGACCGGTTCCATCGGGTCGATGGTGAAGCCGGCCTCCTCTAACGCCCGGTCGATCCGGTCCGGGGGGTGCGGCGCGTCGTCCATCTGCGGGTTGACCGCGTTCCGGGCGATCCGGTTGATCAACTGCTTGCGCTTCTGTTCTTGCATCTTCCGGCGCTGGTCGGCCGTGATCTGGATCTCTCCCTTCCTGATGACCTGCGGGATGATCTCCAGCGGGTCGGTCGTGTCGAACACCTTCTTCAGGTCGGACTCGGCCGGGCGATCACCGCGAGACGCGTCCTCGAACACGTCCTCGGCGGCGATCACGTCTTCCAGTTCGCCGTCGAACTCGTCGCGTTTGATCGCCAAGGCGGCGTCCGGATCGACCAGCACCTCGAACCGTGCCCCGTGTGACTCCAGTCGGGCCGTCACGGCGTCGTCCAGTGATATCATGGCTCAGGATAACACCGCCGACTTTAAAAGCTCTCGCTCCACCGGCGGTCAGTCGTCGTCGGTCGGACTGCCGCCAGCGTCGTCGTCGCTCGATTCGTCGGCGAACTCGATGCGTGCGATCTCGCGTCGCTCGCCGTCGACGTACTTGTACCGACGGTCCTCGGCCTCGTCTTCGGTCGCGCGGTGGCTCCCGTCACAGAACGGGAACTCGTCGCTGAGTCCGCACTGACAGACGGCGACGTCGCCCTTCTCGGGGTCGACGTCGTCGGCGTCCAGAAACCGGGGTCCCCGCGCGTCGAGCGTGACCTCGCGTGGCATGACCGGTGTTTCGGCTGTCTGCGGCATAGATGCACCGGGGGAAAACGAGCAGTCGCCGGGCCGGGCGACTACCGATAGAGGTACAGCACCCAGCCGACCGCGAGCAGCAGGCTGACGATCAGAACGACGGCACCGGTCTCGGCGATGGGCAGGGGTTCGCCCGTCGTGGCGAGTGGGAACATACCCGGTCGTTGTCGGGGTGCCCTCTTGAATGTTCGAGATTCGGACCCCGACTCGCCGATGACGACGGAGGGACGCGAGGGCGACCGACTCGCGGAGAGTCGAAAGCGGCATACCCGCGCCGTCCCTCCACTCTCCCGATGGAACGCGGGGCGATCCCACTCGACGAGTTGGCCGGCGGCTTCGACCTGCAAGCGACCGTCGAGAGCGGCCAGAGCTACCTCTGGCGGCGCGGCGACGGTCAGATGTACGAGACGATGTCGGCTCACGGCGGCGACCACTGGTACGAGACGGTCGTCCCCGAACTCGATCCAGTGGGCAACGACCGCGCCGTAGTCCGGGTGCGCCAGCACGACGGAGTGCTGGAGTGGGAGTCGTCGACCGACGCGGTCCCGATTCTCACGCACCTCCTGCGACTGGACGACGACCTCGACGCCGTCCTCGGGGCGACGACCGACGATCCCCTGCTGGCGGACGCCTACGACACCTACCGGGGGATGCGACTCGTCCGCGACCCGCCCTTCGCCTGCCTGATCTCCTTCATCTGTTCGGCACAGATGCGCGTCTCGCGCATCCACGGGATGCAGGTCTCGCTGGCAGAGGAATACGGCGATCGGGTCTCGTTCGACGGCGAGACGTACCACGCCTTCCCGACGCCGGACCAACTCGCGGCCCGCACCGAGGGCGAACTACGTGACCTCTCGCTGGGCTACCGCGCGCCGTACGTCCAGCGCACCGCCGAGATGGTCGCCGACGGCGAGGCACATCCGAGTGAGGCACAGGAGTTGGCGTACGAGGACGCCCGCGAGTACCTCACGCAGTTCGTCGGCGTCGGCGACAAGGTGGCCGACTGCGTCCTGCTCTTCTCGCTGGGCTTCCTCGAAGCGGTCCCGCTGGACACGTGGATCAGAACCGCCATCGCCGACCACTACCCCGACTGCGACCGGGGCAACTACACCGAGACCTCGCGGGCGATCCGCGAGCAGTTCGGCGGCGAGTACGCCGGTTACGCGCAGACCTACGTCTTTTACTTCTTGCGGGCTGGCGGGGAGTGACCCCCACCACCGGCGACGAGAGCAGGTGGAACGCACCACTACAGCCGTGGTAATCGGTTCGCGTGATCCGGCGGCAGGGGCTCCGAAACACACGAATCGAGGGGTTCGGGCCAAGTTTGATACGTTCCCATGGCCTACTATCACGTACCCATGGATTGCAGAGTCGTCGTCGAAGCGGCCGTTCCGGTCTACGACGTGGCGAACGAGGACGAAGCCATCCGGATCGCCATCTCGAAGACGGGAGAGATGTTGAATCCCGACCTCAACTACGTCGAGATCGACATGGGTTCCCGGACCTCGCCGAGTGGTGATGAACTACCGCCAGCGTTCGTCGCGGCCGACGAGGCGTTGGTCGCCCTCGAACTGGAGATGACCGTGTTCAACGTCGAACGCCACGAGCACGCCAGTCGGATCGCCCGCAAGGAGATCGGGCAACGACTGGAGAACATCCCGCTGAAGGTCCTCGAAGTCGAAGACGTCCCCGATGAGGACGACTCCGAGGACACGACCGCAGACACCGAGACCGACGAGGACGAGGACGACGATCTCCTCCCCGAGTTCGACGATCTCGTGGAAGACTGACACCGACGCTGTCGGTCCTTTTTTGTCGTCCACCGATCGGTAGTGACAGGTTCCTGTCGCCGGGGACGGTCGTCGGTCGTCGCCGGGGCGCCGTAGTCGGCGAGTGCCGGTGCAGTCGCTGGCGGGTGTAGGGTCGTCGGAGGAGTCGTCGCGTCCGCAGAGAGTCAGTCGGCTTTCGGGGCGACGGCTTCGGTCTCACCTTCCGCGACCGATCCGGTGATGCCCTTCGCCAGTTTGAAAACGGCGGCTTTGTGGTCTGTCTTCGACTTGTGGATCGAAGTCGGTCGAACACCGAGTTCGTTGTACTCGGTCAGGTCGATGTCTTCGTCGTCTGTCCATGCCTCACACTGCTCGTGTACCTCGGCAAGCAGGCCGTGAAGGTGAATGAGCTCCTGCTTCTTCATGAGCAACAGAGCGTTGCGACTGAAGGGTTATATTACTATCTTGAGTGTCGTTAACACGCGTCTATTCACAACCGAGCGTCAGATCGACAATCCTACAGGGTCGTTCGTTCGGGACGCTACCGACCCGTCGCGGGGGAAGCCCGCCCCTACTGTCAGTTCGTCGTCAGTCGTAGTGACACGTGTCCGTTCGCGGACAGCCACCGGAGTCGTGAAGTTTTACTCCGGCGACCGACTGCCACCGGGTATGGACTACGACGACCAACTCGACAGAGCGATCTCGGAGACGCCCGACATCGAGGAGACGGGGTCCCGTTTCGAGGTGCCCGATCCCGAGATCCGGGCCGAGGGGAACGTCACGGTCTACGAGAACTTCCAGGCGACGGTGGACCGACTGGACCGCGACGAGCAACACGTGATGAAGTTCCTCCAGAACGAACTCGGGACGAGCGCACACATCGACGAGAGCGGCCGTGCCCGGTTCACCGGCGACTTCAAACAGTCCCGCGTCGCCGCGGCCATCGAGGAGTACACCGACGCTTTCGTCGTCTGCCCGGAGTGTGGCCTGCCGGACACGCGATTGCAGGACGAACAGGGGGCGACGGTGCTGAAGTGTACGGCCTGTGGTGCGCTGTCCCCGACCGGTAGGGAATGACCGGCCGGGACGCTCTCTCCCCGACCGGTAGCGAGTGACCGGTCGGGACGCGGCGACAGTCACCAGTGAGCGACTCAGTCGTCGTCTGCGGCCGCCTCGCTCACGCCGGCGGCGTCCGACTCGATGCTCGGCGGGTACTTCCCGCGATCCAACTTCAGGTCGCTGGCGGGCCGAGCCATGCACGTCAGCGCGTACTTCTCGGCTTCCTCCTCCGTGAGGCCCCGTTTCTTGACGATCTCCTGGTGGACCTCGCCCTCCAGAATCTCCGCAGAACAGGCGAGACACATCCCGACGCGACAGGAGTACTCCTGTGCGATCCCCTCCCGGATGCAGGCTTTGAGGATCGGCTCTTTGTCGGACACCTGGATCGTCTCGCCGGTGCCGACGAACTCGACGGTGTACTCGGTCATGCTTCGGCGTTCGGCGACTCCCGACAAAAAGCTTCTATTCGACTCCCGTCCTCCCGGGAAGGACGCAATCGGGGATAAAGAGTTTTGCCCCGTCGTCGGTCAGATAGGGCAATGACGACCCACGAGTACGACGCCGTTATCGTCGGCGCGGGAACCGCCGGCTGTTACGCCGGTGCGACGATGGCCCGCGAGGGACTCGACGTCGTCGTCGTCGAGCGAAAGACCGCCGAGGAGGCCGGTCACATCGCCTGCGGCGACGCGCTGAAGGGTGCCGACGCCTTCCCCGAGGCGATCCCGAAGTCCAAGATCGAGTCGGCGTTCACCAACACCGGCGTCGACCACGGCCGCTTCGAGATTCCCTCACACGACACCGTCTTGGAGATTCCGGTGCCCGGCGAACTCGCGGTCATCGACCGCCACGAGTACGGCCGGAAGATAATCGCCGGCGCGGAGGAGGTGGGCGTCGAGTTCCACTACGACACCGTCGTCCAGGACGTGACCCAGGAGGACGGCCGCGTGACCGGCGTGAAGGCGATCCGGAAGGGTGACCCCGTCGAGTACGACGCCGAGGTCACCATCGACGGCGCGGGCGCGCTGTCGATCCTGCAGGACAAGGCCGACCTCTCCGAGGCGACCTTCGACACGAACGTCTCCTACTCGCAGTTCTGTTCGGCCTACCGCGAGGTCGTCGAGGTCGAGGAACCGGTCGAGTGGTCCGACGCCCTCGTCTTCAAGCCGACCGAGCGCGCGGCGGGCTACCTCTGGTACTTCCCGCGCACCGAGACGGAGATCAACGCCGGTCTCGGCTTCCAGATGAACGAGGAACCGATGAAACTGGTCGACGACCTCAAACGCGACCTCCAGACGCGCCCCGAGTTCGAGGGCGCGGAGGTGAAGGACAAACTCGGCGCGGCCCTCCCGACGCGGCGACCCTACGACTCGGCGGTCGCCCCCGGCTTCATCGCGGCCGGCGACTCGGCGGGCCACGTCAACCCGACGACCGGCGGGGGCATCGCCGGGGCCGCCTACGCCGGCAAGTACGCGGGCGAGCAGGCCGTCCGGGCAATCGAACAGGACGACGTGAGCGAGGACGCCCTCTGGCACTACAACGAGCGCGTGATGGACCACTTCGGCGGCCGGTACGCCGGACTGGACGTCTACAACATCCTCTCGACCGCCGTCGACGTGGACGACCTGATGGGCCTGCTGGCGGCCCTGCCGGGCGAGAAACTGGCCGAGGCGCTCTACTCCGGGCAGACCTCGATGGGACCGAAACTGGTTCTGCAGACTGCCGTCGAGAGCTTCGGCTACTGGGACGTGATCTACAAGTTCTACCGGACCAAGCGCCTCGCAGAGCAGTTGATCGACCACTACGGCCGGTATCCGGACCGGCCCGAGTCGCTGTCGAACTGGCAACGAGAGCGCGACAGCCTGATGGACCGCATCTACGAGCAGACCGGCGCGGACGCGAAGTACTGACTGCGCCGGCCTGCGCCTGCGTCACTCTCTCTCTCGGCTGTCTCACCGGTCGCCGACCAGCAGCGCGACCAACCCGACCGAGATCAGCGTGAAGGCGACGAGCGACAGGCGTGGGATGGTCAGCAGGCCACCGAGCAGGGTGTACTGGATCGACGTACAGCCACCGCCGACGGAACAGGTCCCGCCGACAGACGGCGATATCTGGAGAATCGTGTGGTAGCCCGCGACGACGAGGCCGAACAGCGAGAGGGGGAGTGCCGTCCGGTAGACGGTCGCTCGCTCGTCGAGACTCGCCACGCCGAGGATCACGACCAACGGGTACATCAGGATGCGCTGGTACCAGCAGAGTTCACACGGGACGAGGCCGAGTCCGAGGCTGAAGTAGAGACTCCCGGCGGTCGCGACCGTCGCGACCAGTGTCGTCAGTGCGAGGAGGGTCCGGACCGGAACGGAGCGTCCGAGGACGCCGAGGCGGCCGTGGGTCGTGGACACGTACGACAAGAGGTGTCGTCGCGGGCTTCAACGTTCGGGTCTCGGAGTTGGTGAACTGGGGACGGAGACGAACGAGTTCGCTCTCGGCGGCGGCGATGGTCGGGGGGCGGTCAGTCGTCGTCGGCACCGGTCGTGCCCGCGGTCGGCGGCCCGGCGTCGGCCGGCCGGTCGGTGCCGCCGAGCAGGTTCCGGCGACTGTTGAGTGCGTGGAAGCCGGCCGAGATACCGAGGACGACCGTCACGAGTGCGGCGTAGGCGATGTCCGGCAGGAGCGTGAACGGTGCGATGTCGAGCCACGCAGCGACCACGAGCGCGAGACCGACCCCGGCTAGTCCGAGGTAGTAGTCGCTCCACGGGATGTCGTTCTTCGGGACGACTTCGAGGTACACGTCCAGTTCGCTGACCTTCTCGGTCAGCGTGACGACACCGCGATCACGGTTGTACTCCACGATACCGCAGTCGTCCAACTTCGGCAGGTGTGTCTGGTGGAGCGACGTGTACACCCGCTTGCGCTGTTTGTAGTTCAGTGCCTGAATCTCGACCCCGTTCTCCCACGCGGCGATCTGTTCGGCGAGGTCTCTGATCGTCGCCGGTCCGTCGTTCCGCTTCAGATAGTGGAGGACGTGTCGCCGCCGCTGATTCGACAGCATCGAGAAGATGACGTCCTTCGAGAGTTCGGACTCACCTGGGCGTGTGCGACTCATCAGTTGTTGATTGCTCATCTTTTTGTCCCCAGTTCGAACGTTCGCCGCGCTGTCCCGTCCCCGACATGGTGTCGAGAAGTGATATGACACCGACCGATATAAAGACACGCTATCGATACAATCCGTTTTTAAAGCTCGGCGTAACGACTGAACGACCTGTTAGGGGTTCGGTAAGGGTCACCTTACAGTGAACAGTCGCACCGACTCGGGGAGGCCCGAAACCGGACGACTGCGCCGACCGAACCACGACCGTTCTGTACTGTCGTCCGGAGTGGGCGAACCGTTCACCGGTGCGCCGGTCGCCTCGTGTGAACCGGTCGCCTCCAGCAGGTAGGCACACGGGATCGGACCGAACCGGTCACACCGTTGGGCGATCCAGTCGGGACCCGACGCGACCGAGACCGGGGCGTCGGGGAACTGCGCGACCCGGCCGAACGTCGGGTCGTCGTCGACCTGCGGCGCGCCGAGGTCGAACCCCTCGCGGAGCGTGGTGACCGCCTCGTCGAGGTCGGCGACGCCGACGACGACCTCCGCGACTCCGGTCGCGGGAACGCCGGCCGAGTCGGGGTCGAGTGGGTCGCCGACGCGCGCCTCGCGTGGGGTGTGGTCGCTGACGAGGAACGGACAGAGACCCCCCGGTGCCGACCGATCCGGCTCGTCGCTGCCGACGACCGCGAGGTCCCACGAGAGTTCCACGCCGTCGGGCCGCACGCGGCTGAACGTCTCCGGGTCTGTGACAGCGAGTCCCCGGTCGCGGAGTCGCGCCACGTCGGCGTCGATGTCGTCGGAGCGGATCGCCCACGCGGACGGCCCGGCGTCGTGTCGGATGGCGGCGTCCCACCACGGCGCGGTGCGGTCGAGGTCACGCGATGCGATCAGTTCAAGGTAGACGCCGTCCAGAAACGGGACGGTCGCCATGTGCGTGACGCCGTTGTCGTGGTCCCCGCCGGCAGTGGGCGGGAGTCCGGCGGCGGCGAAGGCTCGCTGGAGCGCATCGAGGTCACGGCCGGCGACCGTCACGTGATCGAGTTCCATGTCGGAGGCAGGCAGCATCGTCGCTTGAAGCTTCGGGCGAGCCGAGACAGCGAACAGACACCACGCCTCCGGATCACTCGTCGCTGCAGGTGACGTGCGTCGTGATGTGTGTCGGCGAGTCGATCGTCTCCCGGACGCGCAGGACCGGACAGTTGGCCGTCACCCACGGCGACTGGCTCCGACTGTCGTCGTCGTAGTCCACCTGGAGGAGGTACCGACCCGGTTCGACCTCGTAGTCGCCGAAGCCGATCTGGACACCGGGGTCCAGCGGGAACTCCCAGCGGTCGATCAGCGGCAGGTCGGTGTCGAAGTCCACGTCGGGGTCGACCGGTTCGGACTCGCCGGAGGCGGTCCCGGGCGAGTCGTCTGTCGCCCCCCCCCGGAGCGTCAACAGGACGGTTCGTCTGCTCGTGTCGGCGTTGTAGACCGAGTAGCCGAATCGGGGGGCTGGCCGAGGTGTGGGCGTGCCGAAGTCGGCCGAGCAGCCAGCGAGGAGGGACGCGCCGGCCAGCGCGGTAGCTCCGAGGAACGAGCGACGGTTCATAGCTCGGCTATCGCGCGCCGAGGAGATAAGTTCGCGTTGTGTGACAGTAGCTCTCCTGCTGGCGTCCGAACGACGACAACCGATTTACGCCTGCCCTGCGGGGTGGCGCGTATGCAAGTAGACATCGGCAACGTGCTGTCGGCGACCCCCGGCGTCTCGCGTGACGGCCTGGAGCGACTGGACGACGACGTGGCGGTCGCCCACGAGCGCATCGAGACGGGACGCGCGGACGCGGAACACGGCTACGCGAGTCTGAACCTCCCGGAGACGGTCGATACGGACGCTATCCGACAGGCCGTCTCGCGGTTCGACGATCCCGAAGCGATCGTCACGGTCGGCATCGGCGGGTCGGCGCTCGGCTCTGCGACGATCGACGCAGTCGTCGGCGGTGACGCCGAGACGTACTACCTCGACAACGTGGACCCCGAGGCGACGACCAGCCTCCTCGAGTCGCTCCCCCTCTCGGAGACGGTCGTCAACGTCGTCTCCCGGTCCGGCACGACCGCCGAGACGCTGGCGAACTTCCTCGTCGTCCGCGAGGCGATGGCCGACGCCGGCGTGGACTGGGCCGACCGGACACTCGTCACGACCGGCGAGTCCGGCAACCTCAGGGAACTGGCCGACCAGCACGACCTGCCCGCACTCGACGTGCCAGACGGTGTGCCGGGACGCTTCTCGGCGCTCTCGACGGTCGGTCTCGCGGTGCCGGCGTTGCAGGGTGCCGATCTGGACGCGATCGTGGCGGGCGCGCGGGCCGAGGCGGATCGGCTCTCGGGGTCGCTGTTCGAGTCGCCGGCGTACGCCTACGGCGCGACGAGTTACGCACTCACCCAGCGCGGGGCGTCGGTCAACGCGTTCGTGCCCTACACCGAGTCGCTGGAGTACTTCGCGGAGTGGTTCGCGCAACTGTGGGCCGAGAGTCTCGGGAAGGACGGACTCGGGCAGACGCCGGCCCGTGCGCTCGGCGCGACCGACCAGCACTCCCAACTGCAACTGTACCGCGCCGGCCCCCACGACAAACAGGTGACGTTGCTCCGGCCCCGCGAGCGCGACGATCACGGGATTCCCGAGACCGATCTGGAGGGCCTGTCGTACCTCGGCGGGTCGTCGCTCGGCGACCTGCTTGACGCGGAGTTCGAGGCGACCGAGGCGAGTCTCGCGGCGGCGGGTGTCCCGAACGTCCGGATCGAGGTGGACCGCGTGGACGCCCAGGGTATCGGCGAACTGCTGTACGCGATGGAGGCCGCCTGCGTGCTGTACGGCGAACTGGCGAACGTCTCGACGTTCACGCAACCGGCGGTCGAGTGGGGGAAGAAGGCCGCCCGCGGACTGCTCGGCGGCGGCGACTTCGCGGAGGCCGACGCCGTGGCCGACAAGACCCGACTCGTGATCGACTGACCGCGCTGTCTGGGCTCGCTCTCGGCTCAGATCGCTGTCGTCTCGCGGACGACGACGTAGGCCGCGAGGGCCAGCGACCACAACACCGCACCGCCGACCACGACCGACATCGGGACCGCGTAGCCGAGGTTCCAGCCGAGCACGAGCAGGTGGGCTCCGGCGAGCAGTCCCATCGTGGCGACGGTCACGGTCGGCATCGTCCGGGGGTCGTTCGGCGTGTCGACGCGCTCGGCGACTTTCAGGACGCCCAAGACACCGACCATGATGGCCGGCACCGACACCACGCCGACGAGACGCGGCACGTAGTTGTCCGGCGTTCCACTGGCGGAGAAGTGGACCGCGACGGTCGGCGGCAGCGTCGGGAGGAGTACCAGACCGACGACGAGAGTACCGGCGACGAGGGCGACCGAGAGGAGATCGGTACGACCGAACGCGACCATACGTCGTGGTCGAACGCTACCCGTTTGCCGGTTTCGCCAACTCGTGGAGTGAGAGAGTCAGCGAGTCCGTGATCCGACCACCTCGGTCGCGACGGTCGCGTCGGTCACCGTGATACGCGACCCCGGGGACCTTACCGGTAGCCGAGTGCCTCGAGACGGTCGTGAATCTCGGCCTCGTCGTCGTACTCGACCGTCTCCTCGCTCGTCTCACCCCGGCGCTCGGCGAGGACAGTCGCCATCTCCTCGGCCTGCGCTCGGAGGTCTGTGACGCGCTCTGGGCGCTCGCTCGCCAGATTGTGTCGTTCCTCGCGATCGGTCCGGAGATCGTACAGTTCCGTCGCCGGGGCGTGCTGGACACCGCAGTACCGGCAGACGGTGTCCCCTTCGACGAGGTAGATCAGTTTCTCCTCGCGCGTCCGGAGCATCCGCCGTCTTTGTGTGTGTGCCTCCTCGGCGAGGACGACCGACCTGTCGAGGGGTTCGCCGGCGTCGAGTGTCGGCCGCAGGGACAGGCCGTCCATCTCCGGGACGGGATCGAGATCGAGGTAGTCGAGCACGGTCGGTGCGACGTCGGTGAGTTGGACGAGGTCGTCGAACGTCGCCGGCGTGCCCGAGTAATTCGGCGGGTTGACGACGAACGGGATGCGGGTCGACACGTCGTAGAGGCCGTGGTGATCGTAGTAGATGCCGTGTTCGGTCAGTGACTCGCCGTGGTCCGAGAGCACGACCAGCAGCGTGTTCTCGAACTGGTCACGGGCGTCGAGCACGTCGATCAGCGCGCCGATGCGGCGGTCCACCTCGGTCACGGCCGCGTCGTAGTGTGCGCTGACGACCGCCGAAGACGGCTGATCGTCACCGAAGTAGTAGCGCTCTCGAACCTCCGGAAACGCGCCGCTGGTCACGAGGTCGTGAAAGTGCGTCGGGACGTGTTCGGCGACCCCGTGGAGTCGCTCTACTTCGTAGTCGTATCGGTCCAGATACTCCCGGACGAGGTTCGGATCGACGGCGTAGGGGACGTGGGTGTCCATCAGGTGGACGAAGGCGTAGCACGGGCCCGACTCCCCGACGAACGCGTCGAAGTCTCGGACGACCTCGTCGGGAGTGTCGTCGAAGTAGTCGTCGCCGACGTCGTTTCGGGCACCGAACAGGCGTTCACGCGTCGGTTCGAGAACACGCTGGTACGCGGTCGACCCGAGATCACGGAGCGTGGGGTGGATGGCGTCGAGGCGCGTGCCGATATCACTGTACTTCGTCTCGTCGGACTCGTCGAAGGCCGTCTCACGTTCGCCCGTGACAGGGTAGTGATCGAACCCGTTCCGGTGCCAGCGACCGAGCGGGCGGCCGAACTTCCCGGTTCGGTAGCCGGCGTCGGAGAGGAGTTCGGGGAGTTGGCCGGTCGTCTCGACGGCCGCCTTCTCCTCGTCGGTGATCCGGAAGCCGTGGTTGACGACGCCGTGTGAGAGAGGGTAACGGCCGGTCTGGATGCTCGTCACCGCCACGTCGGTCACGTTCGTCGTGCTGAAGGCCTCGGTGAAGGTCGCCGACCGCGAGGCGAGCGCGTCGAGGTTCGGCGTCAAGCCACGCGTGCCGACACGGTCGGCTCGGAGCGCGTCGGCGACGATCACGACGACGTTCGGTTGCATGACGGTCTCGTCGGGCTACGAGGTGTTAGCTATCGGTCGCCTACCCCCGGCGTAAGTCGCGCATAACGCGCGGCGAGGGGCAACCGGGCAGGCGATCAGTGCTCCACCAACCACGTCGAGACCACCGAGTCGATGTCCGACTGCACGGCCTCCAACTCCGGAATCGTCGCCGCGTTGTACGACCGCTTGCTCTGGTCGACGTGTCCAGGTACGATGTCGTGAGCCGCCATCGACAACTCGGCCAACTCCGCCTGTATCGCGGTTCCCTCCCACTCCGGCAGTCGAAGCTCCGAGACCACCGACTTCGAGAGACTCGACTTCCCGTTCGAGGCGATACTCCGGATGGTGCGCTGGTAGGGTGCGGAGTTCAGCAGGGCACACAGCAGGTGTGCCTCGCGCTCGTCGTCGGTGGCGACGAACATGCAGTGGTCGCCCGGCACCACCGGCTTCTCGCCCAGATCGGGGTCCTCGCGCGTCGAGACGACCGCGAAGTGGGGCTTGAACCCCAGCCGACACCAGACGACCTTGTAGTCGGCCCACGTGTAGTCGCCGAGGCCGAAGAGCGTGTAGAACGGCCCGCGATCCAGCCACGAGGACGCCCGCGACTCCAATCGCTCCCGGTTGGCCGCGAGGTAGTCGTAGGTCCGGGGGCACTGCTCTCGCAGTGTGGCCTCGTTGTCCTGCCCGATGCTGCGAAGGGGAACGAGTTGCAGGTCGTGGCCGAACAGGCCGAACTTGACGACGTGACGCGACTTGAGGTACGGGAAGACGTGCTCGGACTCGAGGCCGGCCAGTTGCTCGCGGTCCAGCGCGTACACCGCCTTCGCGTCGTCCTTCACCCCGTGCCGGATGGTGTGTGCGCACTCGCCCAGGGCGGCACGCTCCGCATCCGCCCGGACCCACGCCCCGGTCGGTGCCGTGGGATCGACCGCGACGAGGTCAGTGTCGGTCCGCGTGAGCGACGACCGGAGTGCCGACAGCGAGTCGAACCGCGGGTCTGCCTCGGCAGTCTCGGCGCTCTCGCCCGTCTCTGTCGCCGTCGACCACGCGGTCGTCGGCACCGGGAGCGAGGCGGCCGCCGGCGTGTCGTCGGCAGTCTCGCCACTTCCGGCGTCACCGTCGGCGAAGCACAGCGCGTACACCGCCGCGTCGGCTCTGACCTGTCGACCGAACGGCGAGAGCCCGGCGAAGTCGTGGACACTCGTCAGTCGGAGGTCACGGTCGCCGACCCGGAGCGACCGGAACGCCTTCCCCGCCGACCCGGTCAACAGGTCGCGCTTGAGCACGAAACTGGCGCGGGCGTCGTGTCCGGCCTCCGCGTCCAGATACCGGTCCAGACAGGCGAAGACGAACGCCACGCCCAGGTCGTCGTTCCCGTGCCCGAGGAGCGCGTGTTGCCCCTCGCGGGGGAACAGGTCGAGTGGCTCGACGACCTCGCTTCGCCAGCGAGTCTGCACGTCGTCCGGCAACCGATCCCACGTCAGCCACGGCGGGTTGCCGACCAGCGCGTCGACCGTCGGGACAGTCGGCGCGTTCGGGAACGAGGGGTCCGCGTCCGTCAACCCGACCACGTCACCGACCGCGACCGGGAGCGTGAGTTCCGGCTCGTCCACCTGCTGGAGTACCGGGGCGAGCGCGAGCAGGTAGGCGAGTCGGGCGCTCGTCACGGCGATGGGGTTCAGATCGATGCCGAGCACCGTGTCGGTGAGTCGCCGAAGCTGTTCTGCGGGGGGGACGCCACGCTCGGCGAGCAGTCGGCGTTTGCGGTCGAGCGTGACCGCGAGAAAGACACCGGAGCCACACCCCGGATCGAGGACGGTCGCGTCGGCCAACCAGTCGTCGGCAACGACGTCCGCGCCGGTCCGTGCGTCAGCACCGCCTGCGCCCGACCCGGTCAGTGCCGACACCGCGAGTTCGGCGACGCCGGGCGGGGTGTGGTACTCGCCGAGTGCCAGTCGACTCTCGCGCGGGACGACAGCCTCGTACAGTCGTCTGAGGTCTGCGACCCCGGTGTCAAGCAGAGTCTCGCCGTCGATCTCCGGCCCGACGACCGAGGCGACTCCGGACTCTCGACCGAGTCGGTCGGCGAGGTCCGCGAGGCGGTCGCCGAGGTCGCCTCCCTCGGCGCTGTCGGCGTCCCCGAGGTCGACACCGAGCGTCTCGGCGGCGACCGACAGCAGGCGACCGACGACGAACTCGTGGTAACAGCAGTCGAGAAACAGCGTCGTCGGATCCACGTCGTTGGCGGCCAGCGCGTCACCGTGGGCCGCTCGGAGGAACGAGAGCCACGCTGTCCGGACAGGGGCGACGTCGTCGTCTCGGTCGCGCGCGTACTCGTGGAACTGCCGGTAGGCGGCACTCTCGCGGTCCCACCGACCGATCGGAAGTCCGGTCACGGATCGCCACCTCGCGACCACGTCGAGAGTAGCACTGTCACCGCAGTCGACCGCCCGGCCGATTAAGTCTTGCCGGACAGGTTCCCGGCGGTCGGTGCTCGCAGAGAGGCGGCAGACCGGAAGACTGCAAGCCGACGAAGCTTGGCTGGAGTCCTGCTGGCCGACGACGCGGGACCGGACCACACTTGTCGGACGCCCGCGTCGGCCCGAGACATGGCCGAGGAACGACAGGCGACCTTCGGGTCCGACGGGAGTCTCGACACCGAGACGCCGCCGGAGGCGCGCGAGGGGACCACCGACTGGGGCGAACCGAAGGACGACGACGAGACCGACGGCGGCTACAACCGGTACGCCGTCTCCAGTCTGCTCCAGAAGGCCGTGAGACGCTCCGACGAGGCGGTCGCGGCGTGGGCCGCGTGGGAGCTCGCCCGGTCGGGCTACGCGTGGAACCTCTGGGACCGCCTCCACCTCTACGTCGTCGAGGACCTCCGTGCCGGCCAGCAGGTCGCCCTCCTCGTGGAACGCTACGAGACGCTGGCGACCGACCGCTGGGAACCGGCCTCCTGGAAGGGTCGACTCTGTGCGATCCACGCCGCCTTGACCTGTGCGCGGGCGACCTCCTCGCGGGAGGCGGCGAACGCCGACGAGTTCTTCCGCAACGCGGCGGCCGCCCGCGCCGAGGCACGCGAGACGGGTGACGATCCTGCCGTCGACTTCCCGGTCGGCGACCTCAACCCCGGCGGCGAGTACGACGTGATCTTCGACCAGCACACCGGCGAGGGTGCCCGACAGGATCGCGGGGAACGCTTCTTCAAGACGTTCGGTGCCCGCGTCGGCCCGGAGGGCGAAGACGAGTTGAGTGCGCGCTGGCAACGACTGAACATGGTGCTGTCGGACGTCGAGTACGACGAGCACGAGATCGACCACGCGGTCGCGCCGGTCGACGCCGACGACCGGTGGGGCGACCCACGGGACACGTCCGACGAGGAGTGACGGGAGACGTCCGACGCCGGCGACACGTTCGCGACACTCGACGTCGGTCGATCACTCCCAGAGTCGGTACATCTCGTCGCGCGGAACCTCGGTGACGAACGCCTCGTCCAGCAGGAGGCCGGCGCTGTCTGTGTCAGCTTCGGTCTCGGGGTCGGCCACGCTTGCCGGGTCCCGCACGCGACCGATCTCGCTCGCCTCGATTCCGTCGTCGTCCAGCGCAGTGAGTGCCGCGTCGGTCTCCTCGGCAGGCACGGTCACGGCGAGCGCACCGGAGCCGAGCACCCGGAGTGGGTCGACGCCGACCGCGTCACACAGCAGGCGCGTCTCCTCCCGGATCGGGACCGCGTCGCGCTCTACGTCGAGGACGACCTCCGAGGCGCGGGCGAGTTCGACGAGTCCGGCGACGACACCGCCCTCGGTCGGGTCGTGCATCGCGGCGGCGACCGGCGACAGCACGGCCGACTCGGGCATCACGCTCAGGTCGCCGAAGAACGACTCGGCACGCTCGAAGACGGTCGGATCGGTCGTGCCGGCCTGCTCGATCCGGTCGCGGAAGTCGGTCGCCAGCACCGCCGTCGCCTCGATACCGGCCCCCTTCGTCAGGAGGACGCTGTCGCCGACCTCGGCTCCGCCGGTCGGGACGTAGCGGTCGGCCGGTCCCATGCAGGTCAAGGAGAGCAGTGGCCGCTCCAGCGCCGGCACGCTCTCGGTATGGCCGCCGACGATAGCGACACCGAGTCGCTTCCCTTCGCGGTCCAGTTGGTCGGTGATCGACTCGACGAGGTCGGGATCGAGGTCGGGGAGGAGAATCGTCGACGTGACGAACGACGGGACGCCACCCGAGGCGGCCACGTCGTTCGCGGCGACGTTCATCGCCAGCGTCCCGATGCGGTCGGCCGCCAGCGATATGGGGTCGGTGGAGACGACCAGCGTCCCCGCGTCGAGGTCGATGGCCGCCGCGTCCTCGCCGAACGAGGGACCGACGCGCACCCGGTCGTCCGGCGCGCCGGTCCGCGCGAAGACGTACCGGGCGAGGTCGTCGGGCGTCAGCTTTCCGCTCATGGCCCGTGGTTGTGGCGTCGCGGTCTTGTGCCTTCCCGTCTCGCGTCGCACCCCCGACGACTCACGGGGAACCCCCGACTACCCTCGGTTGTGGACGTTCGTACTCCCACACTCCGGACACCGCGTCACGGTTCGACTCGACGAGAGCGCGACGCGCTCCCACTCGTCGCTGCCGACCGGTGCCTCGAACCCGCAGGTGTCGCACGACAGCAGGCTCTCTGTCGACATACGACCCGAGATACGTCCCGATACTACAAAAATCTCGGTCCGGCTCCGGCGGCGTCAGTCCAGCAGTCCCACGCCGACGAGGACCGACAGGAAGACGAGCAGCCCCGCCAGCAACGCCAAGAGAACTACCAGGCGTTCTGTCGGGGTCTGCGGGCGGGTCGGCAGCGAGCGTTCGAACGTGACACCGAGTGCCGTCCTGACCGCGACCGTCAACAGGAGTCCGAAGACGACGCGGCCCGAGAGCCACCACGCGACGAGCCCCAGCAGTCCGCCGAGTAGGACGCCCGCGAGCAACCCCGAGCCAACCGGATACCGCCGGGTCGTGGGTTCGGACACGGTCTCCCTACGTCGTCACCGACCGAGAAGATGGGGCCGGACTCGTCCGGGACCGTCCGTCAGTTCTCGAAGTCGGTCACGACCTCGACACCGTCGGTCCCGTAGTCGGTCATCGCGGCGAGTCGATCTGAGACGTCCGACAGCGCGACCTCTCGGCTCACCAGTGCGCCGGGGTCGACGTCCGACCGACCGACGAACCGCAGGAGATCGTCGGCCCGCGTCGGCGGCATCCCGCGCGAACCGAGGACGTCGACGGACTGCATGGCGATCCGGTCGACCGGGAGCGCGATCTCCCCGCGTTCCGCGTCGGTCGTCAACCCGAGTTGGACGTGCTGGCCCCGGCGGCGGAGAGAGGCGACCGAGTTCCGGCAGGTCTCCGCGACGCCCAGCGCGTCCACCGAGACGTGGGCCCCGCCGTCCGTCTCGGCGCGGACGGCGGCCGGGACACCCGCCGCTGGGTCGCCGGGCGTCGCGTCCCCGGCGACCGCGCTGGCGTCGACGACCACCTCAGCGCCGAGGTCGCGGGCGCGGGCCAGTTTCCCGTCGGCGATGTCGACCGCGACGACGCGAGCGCCGAGGGCGTCACCGATCTGGACCGCCGAGAGGCCGACGCCGCCACAGCCGTGGACCGCGAGCCAGTCACCCGGCCCGAGGTCGGCGCGGGCCGACAGTGCGTGGAAGGCGGTCATGAACCGACAGCCCAGTGCGGCCACGTCGCGGGGCGACACGCCATCTGGCAGGCGAATTGCGTTGTAGTCGGCGCTCGGCAGGTGGACCTGTTCGGCGAAGGCCCCCTGTGCCGCCTGCTCGAAGCCGAGTGCCAACCCGTCGGAACAGACGTTGCCGTGACCGGTCCGGCACTGCGGACAGGTGCCGTCCCCGAGGTTGAACGGGACCGCCACGCGGTCGCCTGCCCGGAGCGTCTCGACCTGCTCGCCGACCGCGAGCACCTCCCCCGCCGGTTCGTGCCCGAGAATCTGCCCCGGCGACACCCGGTCGTCGGCCCACTCCCCGTGGCCCTGCCAGGCGTGCCAGTCAGACCGACAGACGCCGCAGGCGTCGACGCGGACGACTGCCCCGTCCCGAGCAGGGTCCGGTGCCGGCACGTCTTCGATCGCGAGCGGTTCGCCGTACTCGTGGAGGATAGCGGCACGCATGGTCACACCGGGATCCGGAACGCGACGACCGTCGCGGCCGCGACCGCGAAGACGCCCAGTCCGAACAGCGCGTAGTTCGCCACGGTGCTGTCGGCCGGCGTGACCGACAGGGTGTACTCGTACGAGGAGAGCGGCCAGAGGTAGTTGACGCCGGCCGGCGTGAGCGTGTCGCCGACGAGGTGGGCGACCACGGTGACGAACCCGAGTAGAAACCCGAAGGTGCCGAGACCGAACGAGTAGCCGAGCGACACCTGCGACCCGACGAGCGTGCCGACCGCGCCGAAGACGAGTCCGACGAGACCGGCGAAGAGCAGCGAGTGGGTCGGCCCGCGATGCGGAACGCCGGGAATCCGGTGGTCCACGTCGGGGAGCATCGCCAGCCAGCACATCACGCCGCCGGTGAGGAAGGCGAGTTCGGTGTGACCGGCGCGGACCAGCCAGAAGCCGATCGGTGCGAAGACGAGCAACGAGACGCCGAGGTGCCCCTTCCGATACATGCACCGAGGTGTGGACGCGACCGGCAAATAGCCCCCGGCCGTCTGCTGGCGGTTCGGTCGATGGGTCCCGCCGCTCGGTGGACGACCGCCGGTGAGTGCCTCCCGCCGGAGACAGACGCCGGTGGGGACACGCGACATCGCAGGGAAACGGTTATTCCCGACGGTGGCGAGGTAGGACGGTATGGCAGACGCGACGACGTTCCTCGACACCCTCCCGCCGTGGCAGGCGATCACGCTCGTCGTCGGGTTGTCACTCGCCGGCGCGGTCGTCTTCGAGTTCGTGCTCGTCCGACTCGCGAAGCGATACGTCTCGAAGACCGACACGCAGTTCGACAACATCCTCGTGCAGGAACTCCGTCTCCCGCTCGTCGTCACTATCGCGCTCGCGGGCCTGTTCTTGCTCCAGTTCTGGGCCCCGAACGTCGTCGCCGCCCTCCCGCTGACCGAGGCGCAGGTGTCGGCGTTCTTCAACCGCCCGGCGGCCACCATCGTCGTCCTCGTGTGGGCGTGGGCGCTGAACCAGATCGTCAACCGGGGCGTCGAAGCAGTGAAAGACAAGGGCCCGCGCTACGACTTCGCGCCGGTCTTCTCGAACATCTGGACGCTGGTCGTCCTCGTCGGCGCGTTCGGCATCGTCCTCACCATCTTCGACATCGAGATCACGCCACTGCTCGGGGCGGCCGGCGTGGCGGGCATCGCGGTCGGCTTCGCCGCGAAGGACACCGTCGCCAACTTCTTCGGCGGGGTCGCGCTCTACTTCGACGACACCTACAAGATCGGCGACTTCATCGAACTCGACTCCGGCGAGAAGGGGAGCGTCGTCAAGGTCGGTATCCGCTCGACGACACTACTCACGCGCGACGAGGTGCTCATCACGGTCCCGAACTCGGTGCTCAACGCCGCGAAGATCATCAACCAGTCCGCGCCACAGCGCCGGAAGCGAATCAGGGTTCCCATCGGCGTCGGCTACGGCACCGATTTGGACGAGTTCGAGGCACTGATGGGGGAGATCGCGGCCGAGGAGTCGCTCGTGCTGGACACACCCAAGCCACGGATGCGGTTCCGGAGTTTCGGCGACTCGGCGCTGGAGTACGAACTGCTCTGCTGGGTCAACAGCCCCACGCGGGAGGCGAAGGCGAAGCACGAACTGAACCGTGCGATCTACCAGCGACTGAACGGCGCCGGCATCGAGATCCCGTTCCCGAAACGGGACGTGTCGGTCTCGGGCGGCGGACTGCCGGAGAGACGCGACCGCGACGGTGCCGAGCGACCGGTGGTCCCGTCGGAGGCGACCGACGGCGGGTCGGACGCGCCGGCCGAACGCGCTGGAACCGACACCGCCGCGCGAGCGACCCGCGACGAGTGAGTTTTACGGCGGTCGGGTGTCTCGGTCCGGTCGTGTTCAGTCTCGCGCCCGGTTCGGTCGTCGATCTGTTCGGGTCCGGTCCCGGTCTCTGGTCCGGTCCCTGGCTGCTCGGCGTGCCACTCGGTCTCGGCCCGATCGACGCGCTGATCGACGTGTTCGGCCCGTTCGTGATCCCGGTCCTGTTGTTCGCCGTCGGCATCGTCGGCTATCTGCTCTTGCTGGCGCTCGGCCGAGCAGGCATCATCGGGAGGGGTGACTGAGCGACAGACGGGACGCGTGGCCGACGAATCGACGCCGTCGACGGTCGCTCAGGCCGAGGGCCCGCCGTCGGTCTGTGCCGGTTCGTCGGTCTGCGCCGATCGCTCGCGCTGCGCTTCGGTCGCCTCCTCGCCCGCCGAAGTCGTCAGTCGCTCTGCTTTCGACCGGGCCTGCTCGACGACGGCGGGACTGGCCTCGAACGCCAGTGTCACGTGGTCGTCGTCGTACGTCTCGGTCTCGACGTGGCCGTGGTCGTGGATCCACGAGACCAGACTCATCGTGTCGTCGGTCATCGGGAGCAGGAGGCGTTCCTCGCGCCAGTCCGGCAGTTCCGCCTCGACGCGGTCGCGGAGTGCGTCGACGTTCTCGCCGGTCAGCCCCGAGACCGTCACCGGATTCGGGGCGAGTGCGGTCAGGGCGTCCTGCTTGCGCGCTAACTCCTCGGGGTCGACGCGGTCGATCTTGTTCAGCACCGTGACGATGGGGGCCTCGTTGCGCTGGTAGAGCGTGTCGTGACAGGTGACGAGTTTCTCACGCATCTGCTCGACCGACTCGCTGGCGTCCACGACGAGGAGGACGAGGTCGGCCCGGTACACCGAATCGAGGGTGGACTGGAACGACTCGACCAACCAGTGCGGGAGGTCGGAGACGAACCCGACCGTGTCCGTCAACAGGACGTTTCGTTTGCCGGTCTCGGCCCGGCGGGTCGTGGTGCCGAGCGTCGTGAACAGTCGATCCTCGGACTCGGCGGTCCGCTGGAGGTCCGGGTGCCGGTTCTCGTTCTCGTCGACGTCCAACTCGGCTGCGAGTTGCCGGAGGAGGGTGGACTTCCCGGCGTTCGTGTAGCCCGCCAGCGCAACGAGGTCGAAGCCCGACTCCCGGCGCTGTTCCCGGCGGGTCTCCTCCTTGTCGGCGATGGCGTCCAGTTCGTCGGTGATGTTGCTGATCTGGGCCTTGATGTCGCGTTCGCGCGACTCGTCGTACTCGCCGAGCCCCATGAAGCCGGGGCGCTCGTCGCGCTTGGCGAGCGAGGCTTTCGCCTCGGCACGCGGGAGTTCGTACCGGAGCTCCGCGAGTTCGACCTGTAGCTGTGCCTTCCGGGTCTGTGCTCGCTGGCCGAATATCTCGAGGATCAGCGTGAACCGGTCGATCACCTCGACGCCCTCCGGTAGCTTTCCGCCGATGTTGTACGTCTGGTAGGGCCCGAGGCGGTTGTCGACGATGACGACCGACGCGTCAGTCTCGGCGACCAGCGCGGCGAGTTCCTCGACTTTGCCCTCGCCGAAGTGGAAGGCGGCGTCCTCTTTCCGGCGCTGGGTGAGTTCGCCGACGACCTCGTAGCCCGCAGAGCGGGCGAGGTCGGTGATCTCGCTCGTGTCGGCTGTCGCGCCCGAGTCGACTCGTTTCGCGATGACGGCTCGCTCGTCGCTCATAACAGTAGTTCCCTCGCGGCGTACGCGGCGTGGTGTGCGGCCTGCACTGTCTCCCGTTCGGCTATGCTCTCGATGTACTTGAACGCTGGTTCGAATTCGAGACTCACGATCTCTGCTGGCTCCTCGTAGAACTCCCCGTCCTCGGCGACGACCGGCCCCTCGGGGGGCGTCGGCAGTCGGTCGACCGCCTCGGCGGCGAGTGCGAGTGTCGCGTCCAGCGTCGGCCGGGCGCGACTCGTGGCGAATCCCATCCCCTCGACGCGACGGATGCGCGTCGAGTCGACCGTCGCGTGGACGGCGGCGGCGACCATCAGGTACTCGCCGGCCTCCTCGTGGCGACCGCTGATGTCCACGCCGACGACCTCAGGGACGGGAACCGTCCACCTCGCGTTCGGGGAGCATACTCGCGCGTAGGTGTCCGGCGGACTTGAAGCTTCCCGGCGGGACCGCTCCTCGGTCGAGGACCTATCGGTTCTCCTCTGGCTGAGCGGGCCGGACGTTGTCCCAGACGATGGTCCCGAGGACACCGGTCACCAGTGCGAGTGCGACGGCGGTCGCGGGCGAGAACGCCATCGAGAGCGTGGCGAAGGCGATGACCGCCAGCAGGGCGAGTGCCGCGTCGAGTCGTCTGCGGAGGGCGGGGTCCATACCAGCCGCATCTAGGTGCTCGGCAAAAAAGCCGGTGGTCGGGGTGGCGGAGGAACGAAATCGGGTGCCGGCGATGGGGTAGAACGTCGGACCGCCACAAAGGTCTTAAGCGTCACGCGCGCACCGGCAGGTATGGAGATCGACTTCACCCAACTCGGTATCGAGGCCGGGAGCGGTGGCATCATCGGCGGCATCATCGGCTTCGCCGCCAAGAAGATCGCCAAGATTCTGGCGGTCATCGTCGGCCTCGAACTCGCCCTGTTCAAGTTCCTCGAATCGCGCGGCATCCTCACGGTCGACTGGGAGAAGCTGACGGCCGGTGTCGTGGAGTCCACACAGGAGGCGGCCGCCGGCACGCCGCCCTCGTGGGTCCAGACGGTCCTCTCGACGCTGTCCATCTCGGGCGGCTTCGCAGCCGGCTTCTTCCTCGGCTTCAAGAAGGGATAACGCGGGCCGCGGTCGGGACGGGATCGGTCGGGGTCGCCCTCCGCTTTTAGAGGTCGTAAGTCTGTGTGCTCGGTCGCCTCGTCGAGTGTTCTCCGGCGGTACCGGCTTGACTGCGACGGTACTGCGACCGCAGACCACGGCGACGGCACTGCGACCGATCCGACCGAGGTGTCTGCGACCGAGTCGACCGCGTTTACGTCACAAACCGCGACTCAGCCACGCAGATTCAGCACCGACAGACCGACGCCGACCGCACAGACGAAGTTCAGCGCGACGATGCTCCAGAACACCGGGAAGAAGCCCAGTCCCGTGAGCGACTGGATCGCCGGGAGCGCGAACAGCGACCCGACGCCGACGACGAGGAACCCCACCAGGCCGACGACCGCGAGCGTGTTCAGCGGCGCTGGGTCGACGAAGTCCTCGCCGGGCGTGTCCGGATTAGCCACGGCACACCTCCGGTCGCGTCGGCGGTCGGCGGTCGGCTGGCGCTACTCCCGTGGTCGCTCGGCCGTCGTCGGTGGCTCGAATCATGTCGTGGTGTCGTCCCGTCGGTGTCGGTGTCTCATCTGTTCGTCGGTCGTGTGTCGCAAGCGAGACGGTTCGGGGTCCGTCGCGGAGCGCCGACGGCACGGGTCTATCGTCCTCCGGCCGCGGCGCGGGGCGAACGCGTGCCGGCTTCGGTAGGCGTTTGTGACCTCCGGCCGTGGGTCCCGTCATGGAGACACGGCAACTGGTGATCGCGGCACACGCGTTGTTCGGACTGGTTTGGGTCGGCTTCGGTGCGCTCGCTGGCGTGCAGGGGAACTACATCCCGATGTTCGCCAACGTCGCAGTCGGGTGTGGTATCGCCGTCGTCGGCGTCGTTCTCGCACGACGCTTCGCCTGATCTGGGTCGTCACAAAAAAGACCGCCGAGTCGTTCGGTGGCTGTCGCGTCTCGCGTCAGTCCGCAGTGGCTTCCGCCGACGGTTCCGGTGCGGACGGTTCCTCACCGAGGATGGCACGGCTGCGGAGCAGGATGAACCCGAATCCGACCTTCGCCAGCACGTCGAGCACCATGAAGAGCAGGGTCTCGCCGAACAGGCCGACGAGTCCGAGCCCCTCGGTGCCGACGAGCCAGAGGACCGGGTAGACGCTCCACAGCACGAGGATGACGTTCCTGAGTATGTTGAACGTGGACTGGGTGTCCGCGTCCTTCTCTGCGGCCGCGCGGCCGAGGTTGACGTACAGGAAGTACAGGATGAAGATCAGCGCGATGGTGCTGATCGTCCACCAGACGTACCGGAACGTGGGCACCTTCGTCAGCGCGCCGACGAGACCGGTGATGATCATGAAGGCGTCGAGCCCGATCAGGGCACCGATGGTGTTGCGGTCAGCGCCTGCCAGCAGCGCGATGTCGAGCAGTAGCAGGGGCGTCGTGAACAGCCAGTCGGCGTAGCGCGCCCAGTAGATCTCCAGTACGGTTCCGTTGGTGAGTTCGACCCCGGTCAGCCCGAAGCCGAAGAACATCGACAGGTACGATGCGGCGGCGATCCCCGGAATGAGGATCGTGATGATGTAGTACTCCTGCTGTCTCGGATCTTCGACTCCCCATCCCTTGGCGAGGAAGTACACGGTTCCGAGTAACATCAGGACTGTACCCAAGCCGAGCCAGACACGCTCTGCCCCGACTTCGACCGCTGTTTGCAGTGCTATGATCTCCAGCATACACAACCAATGTGGGACTATTGCATATTAAATGTAACCCAGACAGAGAGACCCTCCACCTTCCCTCGTTTATAAGTACGTGGATGCTGTACATCCTTCTTCTCCGACCCCGAGATTGATGTGGGTACGGCACCTGTCAACAGCTATGGCAGACTCCAGTGAGACGACGACAGAGGAACAGGAAGACGAGTTGGAAGTAGAGGCGGTCGAGTCGGAGAACGACGCCGACGAGGCGACACTCGACATGGACGCAGTCGCCGAGAGAGAAGGGGAGACCGACACGGAGGCGCTTCGGGAGCGCATCGAGGAACAACAGGCGGAGATCGACGAACTACAGGACCTCCTCCTCGACCTGTCGGTTCGCGTGGCCGACGACAAGGGGATGGGCGTCTGCCCGGACTGTCACGGGCCGGTGATGAAGCGGAAGCGACTCATCCGGCGCAGCACCATCGAGTGTGCCCGGTGTGATCGCGTCTTCCACGAGTACTGACCCGGGGCGTCCGACCACGGCCGGTACTCCCCGTCACGTCCGGGAATCGTCGCCCGACGGCCGGCCGGACGGGGAACTGTTTTGCACCCTCCGTCGGAACCGACGGGTATGGACGTCGTCGTCAACGCCGCCGTCAGCGCGGACGGGAAACTCTCCTCGCGCCGGCGGGAACAGATCGCCATCTCCGGGTCGGCGGACTTCGACCGGGTGGACCGCATCCGGGCCGCCGCAGACGCGGTGCTCGTCGGTATCGGCACCGTCCTCGCGGACGATCCCCACCTCACGCTCGACGAGGAGGACCGGAGGGTCCAGCGACTCCGGGCCGGCCGCTCCGGCAACCCGGCCCGCGTCGTCGTCGACTCACGCGCGAGAACGCCGCCGGACGCTCGCATCCTCGACGACGAGGCGACGACCTACGTCCTCGTCGCCGAGACCGCAGCAGAGGACCGGCTAGCCGCCCTCCGCGAGGCGGGCGCGGCGGTGATCGTCGCCGGCGAGGAACGCGTCGACCTGTCTGCTGCACTCGCGGAACTGGCGTCGACCGGCGACGTGGATCGCCTGATGGTCGAGGGTGGCGGCGAGATCATCTTCTCGCTGTTCGCCGACGACCTCGTGGACGAACTCACCCTGTACGTCGGGTCGCTGGTGATCGGTGGCCGGGACGCGCCGACGCTGGCCGACGGCGAGGGGTTCGTCGACGACTTCCCCCGACTGGCGCTGACCGGCGTCGAGCGACTCGGCGACGGGGTGGTGCTGTCCTACGAGGTCGAGTGACGGAGATGGCGACCGCCGGTGTCGCCGGCCGTCGAGTCGGGGCGATCCGAATGGCAAGCCCGAAGCCGCCGGCCTCGAACCGGCGTGCATGGAGACGACACGGCACTTCGTCGCAACCTGCTACGTGGTGGTCGACGGCGCGGTCGCACTGCACGAACACGACCGACTCGGCCTGACGCTCCCGCCGGGCGGCCACGTCGACCGCGACGAACTGCCCCACGAGACCGCGATCCGGGAGACCCACGAGGAGACCGGCATCGAACCGACGCTGGTGACCGACCACGACACCGGCGTCACCTCGCCGACCGTCGAGCCACTGCCGCGTCCGCGACATCTCCTGCTCGAAGACATCAACGTCTGTGACGGGGCGGTCGGCCACCAGCACATCGACCACGTCTACTACGGCGTCGCCGAGACACGCGACATCGACCCGGCGGGCGACGACGAGGAACCGCCGGCCGTCTGGGACTGGTACGACGCAGACGACCTCCGGCGGGCCGACCTCGACGGCGACGTGGCGCAGTTGGGACTGGAGGCCATCGAACTCGCCGAGCGGTCGTGAGAGCGACGAGAACGTGAGTCACCGTCGCGACGAACGCGGGCGTCAGCGACGCAGGAGTTCGGAGAGGCGGTTCCGGATACCGCCGGACTCGCCGAGTTTGAGGTAGTAGGCGTCGCCGCCGTCCTCGTAGTAGTTGTCGATCCGGCGTTTGATGTCGAAGCCGAGATACTGGTAGAAGCCGAGCGCCGACTCGTTCGTCGTACGCGCGTGACAGGAGACGGACCGGTGGTCGTCGGCGACCTCGGCGACGAGTCGCTGGCCGTAGCCGTCGCCACGGAACTCGGGGGCGACCGCCAGAAAGAGGATGTAGCCGTCCCGGCGGACCGAGGCGAAGGCGACCAGTCGGTCGTCGACGAACAGCAGGTGGGTCTCGGATCGGCGGTAGGCGTCCCGGAAGAAGCCGCGTCGCTGTTTCAACACACCCTCCTCGCGGCGGATGCGTTCTTTCAGGTCCCACGCGGCCTCGACGTGGTCGTCGGAGCCGGGACCGTCGATCCGTTTCTCGACGTTGACGCTCACTGTCTCCCAATAGCGTGGTAGAAGAACATAACTCCACCGTCACCTCGGCGCGCCGTTCACCACGGAGTCGGACCGAATCGGACACGAACCCGAACACTTTGGATGCTTCGGTGTGAGGTGCGAAACGAATGTTCGAGGCCGCGCAGGCTGAAGTCGAGCGCCGGAGACAGTCCGCCCGGACCGTCTTCCGACAGGCGCTCGTCACCGGGACCGCCATCGTCGTGCCCTTCGTCGTCACCGTCATCGTCCTCTCGATCCTCCTGGGCTACATCCGGGGAGCGCTCACGACGCTCGTGACCGCCATCGCCTACGTCTATCCGGCCGCACAGACCGACCAGACCGTCACGCTCGCCATCCAGATCATGGCCCCGATTCTGCTGTTCTGTTACATCCTGCTGGTCGGCTTGTTCGTCAACGCGACCGTCTACGGCGAGAAGGCGGTCGACCTGTTCGACGCGCTGATGTCGGCCATCCCCGGCGTCGGCTCCGTCTACGACAGCTTCCGGCAGATGGGTGACATCGTCTTGGAGAGCGACGGGCAGAACTTCCGGGAGGTGAAACTCGTCGAGTTCCCGAACGACGGCGCGTACACCCTCGGGTTCGTCACGACCGAGACGCCGAAGACGCTCGCCGAACCCGCCGGCCACGACCGGATGTACACGATGTTCCTCCCGCTCGCGCCGAACCCCGTGATGGGTGGCCACCTCGTCCACCTGCCCGCCGACAAGGTGATGGACGTGGACATGACCGTCGAGGAGGGGATCCAGGCAGTCGTCACCAGCGGCGTCGCGGTCGGCGGCGCGTCCGGCGGGGGAGACCCCTCCGTCGGCCTGTCCGAGGACCAACTCGCGGAACTCTCTCGGCTCGACGACGGCGAGGATCGGGTCGTCCCCGATCCGACGGAGTCGGCGATGCCGGGGACGGACGACCAGGCGGCCGCTTCGGGGCGGCACGACGCCGAGCGCGTCGACCACTACGACGAGGACGTCGATCCGGAGGCCGCCGACACCCCGGACGGAATCGCCCGCCGGGAGCGCGACGCCGGCACGGAGCGCGCACGGGCCGGTGTCGCCGACACCGACGCGGACGACTCCGTCACAGAACCGGCCGAAGCCGCCGGCCGGGACGACAGGTGGCGCGACGAGACGGAGACCCGCCCCGCCGAGGTCGCCGACCGCGACGCGGACAGCCGCGACGAGACACGGTCCCGGCCGGCAGCGCGGGCCGACCGGGAGGCCGCGCAGCGAGACGAGACCGAGACGACGCCGGCCGAAGCCGCCGACCGCGACGCCGACCGACGCGACGACACCGACGTTCGCCCGGCAGAGCTCGCAGACGGGACCGAGTCGGATCGGACCGACATCCGCAACACGTCGGACGACGAAGACGACACATGAGCTTCGAACTCCGCGATCACACTGCGGACGTGGCGGTCGCGGCGACGGCGAGCGACCTCGACGGCGTGTTCGCGGCCGTCGCGGACGGTCTGACCGCCGCGATGTGCGACGAGATACCCGACGTGGGCGACCGGTTCTCGCTGACGAAGCGGGCCGAGAGCCGCGAGGCCCTGCTGTTCGACTATCTGGACCGACTGATCTACGAGCGCGACGTTCGGGGTGTCCTCCCGGCGGACAACGCGGCACGGGTCACAGACCGGGGGCCGGACGCCGGCGACGAGCGATGGCTGGTCGAGGCGAGTGCGCGCGGAGTCCCCCTCTCGGCGGTCGAGGCCCGCGAGGTGAAGGCCGTCACCTACTCGGAGATGGACCTGTCGGAGACCGACGAGGGGTGGCGTGCCTACGTCGTCTTCGACGTGTGAGTGACGGGGCCGTCACCGCTCTCGGCGAGGGGCGCACACGTCAGTACTGCTCGTCGTCACCCGGCACGTCGAGCGCCCCCCGGATCAGCGACTCCATCCCCCGGCGGAGGCGTTCGGAGGCGGCCTGCGGCGAGATGCCCAACTCGTCGGCGACCCCCGCGAGGGCGGTCTCCCGCGGGATCGAGAAGTAGCCGGCCGCGACCGCCGTCAGGAGTGTCTCCCGTTGGGCCTGAGTGAGCCCGAACCGTTCCTCGGGTGGCGCGTCCTGCTGGTCGTAGATCGCCTTGATGCTCACCGACAAGCCGGTCTCGCCGACCGCGTCGCGGAAGGCGGCGAACTTCTCGCGGTCGGGAAACCGCATCCTCGTGTGGTAGCCGGTTCTGTCTTCCTTGCTCGCCAGCGACAACACGATCCCGTCGAGTTCGATGGCCCGGTGGTAGGCCGTGACGCTCGATGCGTCCGCAGGGTGGCGTGCTCGATACAGTCGGCCGTCGCCGGTCTCGGCGAGTCGGGTCCACTGCTCGACGGTCGGGTCGTCGTCGAGAGCAGTCTCGAAGGCGTCGAAGTCACCGTCGCTCGCCCAGAACATCGACCGGAGCGGGATCGTGTCCGTGGCGTCGAGATGTTCGATCCTGACCCGCATCCCCGGGGCCGACGCCAGCGACTGGCGGAGGGCACCCGAATCGATGTCGAACTCGACGATCATACGTCACTGGTCACGGTCCTGGATTATAATGATGTGGTGCGTGAACAACATTGTGGGTGTCATCCCACAGTAGAAGACGTTCCCAGCGTTTCGATAAACCAGGGGAGTTTCTTCTCTCTCGGAGACGGTGTCGGAGGTGCGTCGAACACCACCCCGACGATTACCGTCGTGTTTCTCACCGAGAACCGACCGATCACCACCCAGAGAGACACGAAATCGGTAATCTCGTTCAGGTGATTTTATTAAATAGCGGCCACATCGTGCGACTGCGAAGACCTCGTCGGACGAAGAGAGACCGGGGGAATCCGGACCCCCACTCCCCATCTCCCCTCCCCCGGTGTTGCCTGTCGCACACCTCCCAGTGAGCACCGCGAGAATTCTACCGACACCCACCGACCGGGGCCTCTGAACTACGGCATCACTGATATTTGAAGGTTCGAGACATAACCGTGCAGCTTTCATATTCAGGGCCGGTGCCGAGTCGAGGCGGCGGTCCGCGGGGGCGAGATCACGGTCGAGAACGCGTCCAGCAGGTCGTCGGGGAGTGAGCGCGGGGCCGACGCCGTCTCAGCCGAGAACCGGGACGTCGTCTTTGCGTCGGAGACCCTCGCCGAGTCCCGAGGCGTCACAGTCGTCTTCCGGACAGCGATAGTGCCACCCGTCGCGTGTCGCACGCGCCTCCGGGAACTCCGCGCCACACTTTCGACAGACGAGCATGTCTCGGACCGACCGCTGTTGCAGATTCGCCCCAGTCATACCTGTTCGGTCACCGCCATCCGGCTTAGAAATATCGCTTCCTCCCCAGTACGTGACTAGTTGCCGTGGCTCACGCCGCCGGGACAGACGGGTGGCTCACTCCTCGACGACGACGCGGAGTCCGTCTTCGCGGCAGTCTTCGAGTGCGTGTTTGGCGATCATACCAGCCTCGTGGGCAGTCCGCCCGTGGCCGACGCCGACCTTCAGTTCCACGTCGGCGGTGTCCGCGACGTGGTCGATGGAGCGCTCGTAGTCGGCGGCGGTCATCGACGGGAGGACGGCGATGATGTTGTCGCCGCCGACGAAGAAGGCGAGACCGCCGTGCTCCTCGCGGAGGTAGCGCATCAGGACCGCGTAGCCCTGTTCGATGCGGATGAACGAGTCGAACTCGTTGAGCGTGTCGGTGTACTTCTCGGTCGCGCCGTTCACGTCGAAGTGGGCGATCTGGAGGTCCACGTCGGTTCGCTCGCCCGCTGCGAGTGTCTCGCCCGCCAGCACCTCACGACGGTCGCCGTCCTGTGCGCTCCCGGCACGCTGGAGACCGGCGGTCGCCGATTCGAGGGCGTCGATCGGTCGCTCGGCGACGCCGACGCCGAGACTGATCGTCACCGGGTAGCGGTTGCGGATCGTCTCTTGCATCAGTTCGTGGTCGGCGCGGTCGAGGCCGTTCGTCACCGCCACCATGTTGTCGAAGCGCGTGAAGAAGACGTAGCCGCCGCGACTACCGACGAACTGCGCGAGTTCCGCGAACAGGCGCGACTGGAGCGTCTGGAGGTCCATCTCCCGGCGTGGCTCCGGCGTCACCGTCCACGGGCCGTAGTTGTCGATCTGGACGAGAGTCAACTGAACGTTCGTCACGATACTGGGGTGCGTCTCTATCGTGATAAGTTGTCCCTTCCGTCGGCCGATTGAGAGTCGGTGACACACACGGTAGACGAGGTCTCGCCGCACGAGAGGCGGGTCGAAAGGGTACATTCAAACCGCTTCCCGCGAGAGGGTCGGGTATGACCATCCCGTCGTTCGTGATCGGGATCGCCGGGGGGACGGGCGCGGGCAAGACGACGGTCGCACGCCTCATCACCGAGAACGTCGGCGAGTCCGTCACGCGCATCCCACTCGACAACTACTACAAGGATCTGAGCCACCTCGCACTCGACGAGCGTGCCGACGTGAACTACGACCACCCGTCGGCGTTCGAGTGGGACCTGCTCCGCGAGCAGTTGGGCGAGCTACTCGAGGGCCAGGCCATCGAGATGCCCAAGTACGACTTCGAGATCCACAACCGCAAGGAGGAGTCGGTGACGGTACCCCCGACGGACGTGATCATCCTCGAGGGCATCCTCGCGCTGTACGACGAGGAGATCAACGACATGCTCGATCTCCGCCTGTACGTCGAGACTGACGCCGACGTGCGCATCCTCCGGCGCATCGAACGCGACGTGATCGACCGTGGCCGGGAGTTGGAGGGCGTGATGGACCAGTACCTCTCGACGGTGAAACCGATGCACGAGCAGTTCATCGAACCGACGAAGAAACACGCCGACCTCATCATCCCCGAGGGCGCAAACAGCGTGGCCGTCAGCCTGTTAGAGGAGAAGGTCGCCGCCGAGGTGGCGGGCGACGCGGTCCGCGACTGGGAGCGGAGCGAGACGGAGTTCGACGGGGAGGTCGCCGGGACCGTGTCGGTCGAAGAACGGGACGACTGAGAACGCGAGCGACCGGAGAGGCGACGACTTACCGTTTCTTCGAGGCGACGAACTGCTCTGCGCCCTCGTAGAACCAGTAGCCGTGTTTCCGCATCGCGCGACCGAGCGCCTGGTGGAACTCGACGAAGTCGTCGAACGACTCCTCCTCGACGCCCTCGAAGATCTCCCGCAGCGAGACGACCGTCTCGTAGTCGATGCGCACCGGGTCGTCGCCGTACTCCGCGACGAACTCGTCGCGGGAGAGCGGGAAGTCCTCCTCCTCGTCGATCTTCTTGGCGATGACCGCGTGGCCGTACTTCCGTTTGCCTTCGCTCCCCTGCTCGCCGTCGGGGTCGTGTGGCCAGTCCATACCGGGCGGTCGGGCGGGCGTCGCAAGAGCGTTACGCTCCGGGGGAGCCGGGTTCCGCGGCGACTCGACGGCTCGGTGTCGTCGGTGTCGTGAGAAGTCGGTGGGACTGGGATTCGAACCCAGGAGGCCGAAGGCCACCTGCTTTCAAGGCAGGCGCAATAGTCCACTCTGCCATCCCACCGCAGGCCGAAGTATCGCCGCGCCGGTCTAAGGTCTGTCGGTCTCCGGGGAAGACTGCGAGTCGTCGAGGCGTGATCAGCGCCGCGTCACGCGCGACTCGCCGTCCTCGTGGACGACCGCGAGTCCCGTCTCGCCGAGGAACTGCGAGACGTGATCGGGGACGAGTCGACCGGCACGCTTCCGGGCCGTCAGCGCCGGCAGGGCGGTCAACAGGTCCTCGCCGGTCTCGACCGTCGGGTGCATCGCCACGAAGTCCACCTCGTGGCCGGCGTCCAGCGCACGCTCGGTCAGCGTCTCGACCTCGGGGTCGGTGAACGCCTCGTCGAAGTCCAGCGTGTCGGCGAAGGCGGCGTAGTACACCCGGCCCTCGGTCGAGGGGCCGAGGATGGTCGGCGTCGAGCGCAGTTTCATCGCGGCGGAGTCGACGACGGTCCGGGGGAGGAAGGGGACGTTCCCGCGCACGACCGCGACCGACTGGACGCCCTCCTCGCGCAGGAGATGCGAGACGGTGTTGCCCGCCCGCGCCGAGAGGGTCGACCCGACCTGCGGTTCGTATCTGGCCTCGCTCGGGTCTTGCAGGGCCTCGGCGACGAGCGCCCGGACTTCGGCTTCGCTCGCGGTGTCGGTCACGTGTTCGTCGGGCAGCAGGTCGTCCGGGCGGTAGTTGACCAGCAACTCCCCGCCGGAGCGTTCGACCGCACGGGCGGCGTCTTTCAGCATCGCCGAGTAGAAGTCGGCACACTCGGCCTCGGTCAGCGGACTCGTCTCCGCGAGGGCGGGGAGCACGAGTCCCGGCCTCGGTGGGTCGGCGAGTAGGGCGACGGTGGTCACGGCAGGTGGTCGGCGCGGGCGAATCTTGAAGGCGGTGGTTCGGTGGCGGCGTGGTGACGTGTGTGGGTAGCGGTCTCGGTCTCGGTGTGATCGCGTCGAGTCGAGGGTCCGAACGCGAGGAGTTACGTGGCCAGCGGTCGGCAGTGAGGTATGGACGAACTCGGACTCTCGGCGCGACTGGCAGTGGTGGTGGTCGCACTCACGGCCGTCGGTGGACTGGTGACGCTCGGTGGGAGCGTGGTGAGTGATCTCGGTGGCTCGCTTGCGACGATTCTCGTGGTCGGGATGACCGTGATCGCGGTCGTGGTGGCTGGGGTGGCGGGGATTCGCGGGGCGGGGCGAACCGAGACGCGATACTGGTGAGACACGTCCGAGAGTGTGGTTTGGTAGTCGAGGTGACTGTGAGAGAGGCGGTGTCGGAGGAAGCCGGCTGTTCGTTCGGAGATACGAAGTAGAGCCGCGACTGTGACAGCACCGCGAACCGCTCCCGCGACCGCACCAGCACCGCTACTCAGTCTAGCGCACCGACCAGCGGAACCGCGACAACACTGCACCTCGAACCTCCCCAGCCTCGGTCGGCGCTCTCCGCACCATCCGCGCCGACCTCCCTCGCGCGCTCCTCGCGCACGCCGACAGCACAGCACCACGGTTACTACCGTTCCACCACGGCTCACGACACGCTTTCCAGTCAGACGGGCTGGCGCGAGTTCAGCTCGCGCCGACGGTTTCAGGTAGGCGCACACGCTGAAACCGACTGGTCCACCGAGTGTTGCGTGAGTCTCCGCGAAATCGCTGGGTGGGACTGGAAGGGGCCGGGCTCTCGATCCTGCCCCGACGCCGGTAGCCGGGCGGGACCGTCGGTCCCGCTGGAAACCGGCGTGGAGCGCCGGTGACAGAGCGAAGCCGGAAATATCGCCAGCAACCGGCGTGGAGCGCCGGTGACGAAGGTTCGTCAGAGCGTGCCGCTGACGGTGGTCGAGACGCCGGGGGCTTTCACCGCTCGTCGTCTGCAACTCGTCCGACAGGGTTGACTGTAGGCGCTGTCCACCTTCCGTCGTCGTCCCGAGCGACGATCCGATGCACGAATTTACGAACGTGATATTCACATATTCTCATACCGCCCAAAACACTCCGTAAACGCAGAACGTCACGGCACTTTAACACCCAGCACGACGAAGTTCGAGGCCGTGTACTCTTTCGTCTTCCAGACGGACCCCATCGCCGCCTCCGTGGACGAACCGGTGGTCCGCCTCGCGCTCGCCGCCGCACTCGGTCTCTTTCTCGGGTTGGAGCGCGAGTGGTCCGAGAAACCCGCCGGCATCCGGACCTTCTCGCTGACCACCCTGCTCGGCGCGCTGTTCACACAGATCGCCAGCGAACCGGCGGTCGGCAACGTTCTCCTCGTCGTCGGCGGCGTGCTGGTGGTCGCACAGGGGGTGCTGCTCGCGGTGCAGGGCCTCCAGCGCGAGGGAAGTGACGCGCTGTCGCTGACGACCTCCGTCTCGCTGCTCGTCGCCTACGGGGTCGGCGTCCTCGTCGGCGAGGGGTTCGTCCTCTCGGCCGTCGCGGTCGCGGTCATCTCCACGACTCTGCTCGTCCTGAAGCGGGAACTCCACGGCTTCGCGGGGGGACTCCGCCGGCAGGAACTGCGCTCGACCGCCGAGTTCGCCATCCTCGCGTTCGTCGTCTTTCCGCTGCTCCCGGCCGGCACCTACGACCTCCCGATGCTGGGCGTCGCCGTCGAACCCCGGATCATCTGGCTGATGGTCGTCACCGTCGCCGGTATCGGCATCGTCAACTACGCCATCGTCCAGACCTACGGCGGCCGAGGCATCGCCGTCACCGGCTTCTTCGGCGGATTGGCCTCCTCGACCGCCGTGGTCGGGTCGATGCTGACCTACGTCCGGCGCGGCGAGGACGCGATTCCGTACGGCGTCGCGGCGGTACTCCTGGCCGACGCCGCGATGGCGCTTCGAAATCTGGTCATCGCACTCGCCTTCACCGTCTCCGGGGAGGTGCTTGTCGGCGCGGTCGTCCCCCTCGGGGTGCTGATCCTCGGGAGTGTCGCAGTCGCGGGCTACACCGCCGACTGGAACGAGACCGTGGACGTGGACCTGGAGAGTCCGTTCTCGCTCCGGAACGCACTGAGCTTCGGTGCGATCTTTCTGGCGGTCGTCGTCGCCGGGAAGATAGCACAGTCGGCCTTCGGCACGGCCGGCCTGTACGTCACCTCGCTCCTCTCCGGCCTGGTCTCCAGTGCCGGCGCGACCGCGAGTGCCGTCCTCCTGTACAGCAGAGGCGACATCGCCAGCAACGAGGCGGTCGTGGCGGTCCTGCTGGCGACCGCCGCCTCGGTCGCGGTGAAAGCCGGGCTTGCGACCGCCGGTCCCTCGGCGTTCGTCCGCCGCGTGGCGGGGTGGAGCGCCGTCCTGCTGTTCACCTCCGGACTCGTCACGGCGGGGGTGGCGCTGCTCTGAACCGGCCGCCGCCTCCCGGCGTGCGCCACGCAAGAATTGTCTCCATCCAAACGAATCCCCCACCGTTAACTCGGGGACACGCAAACGCACAGTATGGACCGCGATACGGCAGTCCCGCAGGTGGACGCGATGCCGGGGGAGAAGGCGCGTGAGTGGGTGGAGTACCACCACGACACCGCCGCCACGAGTACTTACGTCTACGACTTCGTCTGGGACCTCTCCGAGAACGCGGAGGGACCGTTCTGTACCGACCTCGACGGCAACGTCCTCCTCGACTTCACCTCCCACGTCGCCGCCGCACCGCTGGGCTACAACAACCCGAAGATCATGGACCGCCTCCGGGAGTTCGACCTCGTCGACCCCCTGAAGATCGCCGGGCAGGACTTCTACGTCTCCAGCGGTCAGCACCCCGAGGAAGACGACCTCCCCGGTGCGGCGGGGCTGATGGACCGTCTGACCGAGATCACGAGCCACTACGACATGGACACCGTCTTCCTGTCGAACTCCGGCGCGGAGGCGGTCGAGAACGCCCTCAAGATCAGCTACGACGCCAGCGGCGGCGGCAAGTACGGCATCACCTTCCAGGGAGCCTTCCACGGCCGGACGCTCGGCACGCTCTCGCTGAACCGATCCAAGGAGGTCTACCGCCGGAAGTTCCCGGAGATTCCCAGCATCCACGACGTCCCGTTCTGTGACGACCGGGACTGTTCGCCCGAGACGTGTTCGTGTGGCTTCTTCGCGGGCGACAGCTCTCAGCTCCGGCGAAAGCTCGACCCGAAGCGCGGCTACGTCAACCCCGAGGAGGTGTCGTACCTCATCATGGAACCGATCCAGGGCGAGGGCGGCTACCGGTTCCCGTCTGACGACTTCATGCAGGAGGTCGCGGCTGTCGTGGACGAACACGACATCACGCTCATCGCCGACGAGATCCAGTCGGGCGTCGGTCGGACGGGCGAGATGTGGGGCTCGGACCACTACCCGATCGAACCGGATATCATCACCTGCGCGAAGGCGCTCCGGGTGGGAGCGACCATCTCCCGGTCTGACGTGTTCCCCGAGGAACGGGCACGACTCTCCTCGACGTGGGGTGCGGGCGACATCATCGCCTCGCTTCAGGGCGCGCTGACGCTCGACGCCATCGAGGAGTACGACCTGCTGGACAACGCGGTCGTGCGTGGCCGGCAGTTCCTCGAGACGATGCGGGACGCCGATCCGGACGGCGTGGCGGACCTACGCGGGAAGGGGCTGATGCTCGCGGTCGAGTTCGACTCGAAAGAACGGCGGGACGCGGTGCAGGAGGCGGCGCTACAGCGTGGACTGTTGACGCTCGCCTGTGGCTACAGCGTCTTGCGGATTCTGCCGCCACTGGACGTGACCGAACGCGAGATCAGCCTGGGGTGTGATCTGCTGTTGTCGGCGATCGCGGACACTGCGTAGGACGATTCTGTCGTGTCGGTCGAATCTGGCGTAGATAGCTCGGTCGAATCTGGCGTGAACGACGAGAGATGAAAGCCCCCGCGCTCTCGACCATCCGCGACTTCCTGCGCGCCTCAGTCGGTCGAGCGAGCAAGCTCCTCTCCCTCCTTGCGGTGCTTAGTGCGTCGGGGATGGATCGAGAGCGCGGCCCCTTTCAGTCCCACCCGAATTTGTCTCTCATCGTGTCGTCACCGGTCGTCACCCGGCGTGCTGTCCGTAGGTCTGGAATCCGGCAGTCGCAGTCGTCCCCGAACCTCCCCGACTGCTGACGACGCGAACTGCGAGTCGGTTCTCGCTGTCGCTCGAACACGACTCGGTTTCGGTCGCCAGCAGATCGCGTCCTGTCGGACTCCGGGCTGTCGATGCGTGGGCCAGAGACGAGTGTGGCGTACGCTTTCACTCTGATCTCGGCGCGCGAGAAACGCGCGAGGGAGGCGGGCGCTCTCGTGCGCCCGCCGAGGCTGGGGAGGACCGAGGTGCGGTTGCTGTCGCGGTGCTGTGCTGTGGCGGTCGCTGTCTGCGGTGCCGGTGCTGTCGCGGTTCCTCGCGCTACGACGAGTAGCGGTGCTGGTGCTGTGGCGGTATGCGGTTCGCGATGCTGCCACGCTTTCAGTTCCAGCCACGCTTTCAGTTCCAGCCACGCTTTCAGTTCCAGCCACGCTTTCAGTTCCAGCCACGCTTTCAGTTCCAGCCACGCTTTCAGTTCCAGCCACGCTTTCAGTTCCAGTCACAGCCAATCACACAACTGACAGAATTTCGTCGTCTCACAGCCGAGACGACAGCGTTAAGCCCTCGTTTCAGCCGACCGTCACAGCCTCCAGTGAACCCGCCATCGTCTCCCGATTCCAGACCGAGCCCTCCTCGGTCGCTCGCGCGCGCACATCGCAGGCGCGTGCGACGCTTTTAAGGACCGGGCAAGCTTAGCGTAGGCACGTTCTATGTCCAAGGAAAGTGAGTACGGGGCCGGCCAAATCCAAGTTCTGGAGGGGCTGCAGGCCGTCCGGAAACGACCCGCGATGTATATCGGGTCGACCGACGGTCGCGGGCTTCACCATCTCGTCTACGAGGTCGTCGACAACGCCATCGACGAGGCGCTTGCGGGCTACTGTGACGACATCGACGTGACGATCCACGAGGACCAGTCCGTGTCCGTCTCCGACGACGGTCGGGGCATCCCCGTGGACACCCACGAGGAGTACGACCGGCCGGCCGTGGAGGTCATCATGACCGTCCTCCACGCCGGCGGGAAGTTCGACAACAAGTCGTACCAGGTCTCCGGTGGCCTCCACGGCGTCGGCGTCTCGGTCGTCAACGCGCTGTCGAAACGCCTCGAAGTCGAGATCAGACGCGACGGTGCGGTGTGGCGTCACGCCTTCGACCGCGGGGAACCGCGCGAGGACGGCTTCGAGCGTGTGCGAGACCTCGAAGACGGCGAAGACACCGGCACGACGGTCCGCTTCTGGCCCGACACCGACATCTTCGAGACGACCGACTTCACCTTCTCGACGCTGGCCAACCGCCTCCGGGAACTCGCCTTCCTCAACTCCGGCGTGGAGATCACGCTCACCGACGAACGCGACGAGCAGTCCGAGCACTTCCGCTACGAGGGCGGCATCCGGGAGTTCGTCGAGTACTTAAACGAGACGAAGACCCCGCTCCACGAGGACGTCATCTACTTCGAGGACCTCTCACAGGAGATCACCGTCGAGGTGGCGATGCAGGCCACTGACGAACTACAGGGGTCGATCCACTCGTTCGCCAACAACATCAACACCCGCGAGGGCGGCACCCACCTCACGGGGTTCAAGACCGCGCTGACGCGCGTCGTCAACGACTACGCCAACGAGGAGGGTCTCGCGGGCGACATCGACGGCAACCTCAAAGGCGAGGACGTCCGCGAGGGACTCACGGCCGTCATCTCGATCAAACACCCCGACCCGCAGTTCGAGGGCCAGACGAAGACGAAACTCGGCAACAGCGAGGTCAGAGGGATCGTCGAGTCGGCGATGCACGACGGCCTCGGCACCTACTTCGAGGAACACCCGGACACCGCCCGCGCCATCATCTCGAAGGCCGTCGAGGCCGCCAAGGCGCGGAAGGCCGCGAAGAAGGCCGAAGAGTTGACGCGCCGGAAGTCCGCACTGGAGTCGACGGCACTGCCCGGCAAACTCGCCGACTGTCAGACCCGCGACCCGAGCGAGGCCGAGTTGTTCGTGGTCGAGGGCGACTCCGCGGGTGGGTCGGCCAAACAGGGCCGCGACCGTCGTAATCAGGCGATCCTCCCGCTCAGAGGGAAGATTCTCAACGTCGAGCGCCACCGCCTCGACCGCATCCTCGAGAACGAGGAGATCCGCAGTCTCATCACCGCGATCGGCGCGGGCATCGGCGAGGAGTTCGACATCGAGGACGCCCGCTACGAGAAGATCATCCTGATGACCGACGCCGACGTGGACGGGGCACACATCCGGACGCTCTTGCTCACGCTCTTCTACCGGCACATGAAGCCCCTCTTGGACGCCGGCTACGTCTACGCGGCCCAACCGCCACTCTACCGCGTCCGGTATCGCGGCGAGACCTACGACGCGATGACCGAGGCGGAACGCGACCGCATCGTCGAGGAGGAGTGTAACGGCAACCCGACGCAGGTCCAGCGGTTCAAGGGCCTGGGGGAGATGAACCCCGACCAACTGTGGGAGACGACGATGGACCCCGACAACCGGATCCTCAAGCAGATCACCATCGAGGACGCGGCGGCCGCCGACAAGATGTTCTCGGTGCTGATGGGCGACGCAGTGGAGCCACGCAAGCAGTTCATCAAGGAACACGCACGGGACGCCGAGTGGGTGGACATCTGATGGTCCGGATTCGACGGCGCACACGAGTATCGACGGGAGACCGCACGACCAACGGAGAACGATGAGTTCAGACACACCGACCGACCCGAACGCGGACGCAGCACGGGTCCAGACGGCACGCATCGAAGACGAGATGGAACAGTCGTACATCGACTACGCGATGTCCGTCATCGCGGGGCGGGCACTGCCCGACGTACGGGACGGCCTGAAGCCGGTCCACCGGCGCATCCTCTACGCGATGCACGAGGCCGGCGTCACCTCCCGGTCGTCACACCGGAAGTCCTCCTCCATCGTCGGCGAGACGATGGGTGACTACCACCCGCACGGCGACTCGGCCATCTACGACGCCCTCGCGCGGATGGCACAGGACTTCTCGATGCGGTACCCCCTCGTCGACGGCCAGGGGAACTTCGGCTCCGTGGACGGCGACCCGCCGGCCGCGATGCGGTACACCGAAGCCCGGATGTCGCCCATCGCGGAGGAACTCCTCGACGACATCGAGAAGGACACCGTCGACTTCCAGTCGAACTACGACGACCGCCTGCAGGAACCCGAAGTCCTCCCGTCGGCCATCCCGAACCTGCTGGTCAACGGCTCCTCGGGCATCGCGGTCGGGATGTCGACCAACATCCCGCCGCACAACCTCGGCGAGGTCATCGACGCGGTGGTCCACCTGATCGAGAACCCCGACTGCTCGGTCGAGGACCTGATCCACGTCGACGGCAACCCCGGCCCGATCAAGGGACCCGACTTCCCGACCGGCGCGAACATCGTCGGCCGGAACGGCCTCTACAAGGCGTACAAGACCGGACGCGGGAAGCTCCGCGTGCGTGCCGAGTTCGAGGTCGACGAGGAAGAGGGGAGAATCGTCATCACCGAACTCCCGTTCCAGGAGAACAAGGCCCGGCGGATCGAGCGCATCGCCGAGGACGTCAACGACGGGAAGATAGAGGGCATCCGCGACCTGCGCGACGAGTCCGACCGCGACGGTATCCGCATCGTGGTCGAACTCAAGCGCGACGCGATTGCCGAAGTGGTGAAGAACCAACTGCTCGAACACCACCTCGAGTCGACGTTCGGGGTCATCAACCTCGCGCTGGTCGACGGCGAACCGCGCGTCCTCGACCTGAAGGAGACGCTGGTCGAGTATCTCGAACACCGAAAGGAGGTCGTCACCCGGCGCTCCGAGTTCGAACTCGCCGAGGCCGAGGACCGCGCACACATCCTCGAAGGCCGCCTGACCGCGCTGGACAACGTCGACGAGGTCGTCGAACTCATCCAGGACGCCGAGGACCGCGACGACGCGAAGGCCGTTCTGCAGGAGCGGTTCGACTTCTCCGCCGATCAGGTCGAGCACATCGTCGCCATGCAACTCGGCAGTCTCACCTCGATGGAGGCGGCGGCCATCGAAGACGAGTACGAGGAGGTCCAGGCCCGCATCGAGCGCCTGAACGAGATTCTGGCAGACGAGTCCGAACTCCTCGGCGTCATCGAGGAGGAACTGCTGGCGATCAAAGACGAGTACGACGACGAGCGCCGGACCTCCTTCGTCGCCGACGACGGGAGCGTCACCCACGAGGACCTCATCCCGGAAGAGGAGATGGTCGTCGTCGTCTCCGAGGACGACTACATCAAGCGGATGCCGCTTGACACCTTCCGGGCGCAGAACCGGGGCGGGAAGGGGATCATCGGCACGAACCTGAAGGAGGGCGACCGCGTCTCCTCGGTGTTCGTCGCCAACACCCACGACTTCCTGCTCTGTTTCACCAACCACGGACAGGTCTACCAACTCAAGACCTACGAGGTCCCCGAGATGTCTCGCACGGCACGCGGGAAGTCGGCCGTCAACCTCCTCGACTTAGACGACGGCGAGGAGATCACGTCGGTCGTCGACACCGACGACATGGACGCCGAGGCGGGCGACTTCCTGACGATGGTCACCCGCGACGGCTACATCAAGCGGACCGGCGTGGACGAGTTCCAGCACATCCTCTCGACCGGGATCCGCGCGATCCGACTGGAGGACGGCGACGAACTCGCCGACGTGGAGGTGACCGACGGGACGCAGGACGTGATCGTCTCCACGAAGGCCGGGATGTCGATCCGCTTCGCGGAGTCGGAGGCCCGCGCGATGGGTCGGAGCGCACGCGGGGTACGCGGGATTCGCCTCACCGAGCGCGCTGACGGTACTCGCGACGAGGTGGCGGCGGTCGCCGGCGTCGACCCCGACCGCCACGAGTGGGTGTTGACGGTGACGGAGAACGGCTACGGCAAGCGGTCGAACATCGCCGCCTACCGGCAGCAGTCTCGTAACGGAAAGGGTCTCATCGACATCAAGACGAACGAGCGCAACGGGCCGGTCTGTGCCCTCGAGACCGTCGGGCCGGGCGACCACCTCCTCGTCATGAGCGACGCGGGACAGATCGTCCGGACGCCCGTCGACGACATCTCGACGGTCGGCCGCAACACGATGGGTGTCACGGTCGTCGATCTGGACGCCGGCGACCACGTGGCGAGCGTCGACGTGGTGCCGGTCGAGCGGATGGCAGACGAGACGAGCGAGGAAGTCGAGGTCGACGGCGAGGCGATCGCAGAAGCGGGAGAGTAACCAGCGACTACAGAATCTGCCGGTCGGGCGACTCGGGAATCGCTGATCGGGCGACTATAGAATGGCGACTCGGGAATCGCTGATCGGGCGACTATAGAATGCGCTGACCGAGCGCACTCGCGGCCAGTTCGACCGCGAGGTTCGCCGTCTCGTTGTGTTCGTCCAGAATCGGGTTCACTTCGACCATCTCCAGCGACCGGAGTGCCTCGGATTCGGCGACGATCTCCAGTGCGGAGTGCGCTTCACGGTACGTCACGCCGCCACGGACCGGCGTCCCGACGCCCGGCGCTTCTTTCGGGTCGAGCCAGTCTAAGTCGAGACTGACGTGGAACCCCTCGGTGCCGGCGGAGGCGACCGAGACGGCGTCCTCGACGATCTCGGTGATCCCCTCGTCGTCGATGTCCGACATCGTGAACGCGGTCACGTCGCTGTCTCTGATCGCGCGCGCCTCGGCGTCGTCCACCGAGCGCAGACCGACGATGGCGACGTTCCCCTCCCGGAGGTTCGGGGCGTTACACCACTCGACGCCATCGAACTCGCCGATCCCGAGGGCGGCCGCGAGTGGCATCCCGTGGACGTTGCCGGAGGGTGAGGTCGTCGGCGTGTTGAAGTCGCCGTGAGCGTCGAACCAGATCGCGCCGATCTCGGCGTCGCGCGCCGAACCGGACAGCGACCCGATGGCGATCGAGTGGTCGCCGCCGAGTGCGACGGGCGTCTCCTCTTGGGTGAGAGCGTCGGCTACCTCGTCGGCGAGTTGGCCGGTCACGTCCTCGGTCTCGCGGAGGAACTTCGCGGTCCCGACGCTCGGTTCGCGGGCGTCCGGGTCGCGTTCCTCGGCACGCGGGGCGAGAACGTCACCCGCGTCGGTCACGCGCAGACCGATCTCCTCCAGTTCGTCTGCCAGTCCGGCGTACCGGATGGCGGAGGGGCCCATGTCCACGCCACGTCGGTTCGCGCCGTAGTCGGTCGGTGCCCCGATGATGCGGACGGCTTGGTTCATACCCGCAGCGACGAGTCCCGGTGTGAAAATCGTGATGATCGTCGCCCGTCGTCCCGCGAGCGTCGTCCCGGGGAGTCAGTCCACGTACGCCGCACAGACCTGTTTCACGCCCTCCTCGAACGTCACCTCGGGTTCCCAGCCAGTCGCGTCCCGGAGCTTCGAGATGTCTGCACACTGCTCGAAATTGTAGTTCGACAACTGGACCGGTTCGTACTCGGGGTCGATGTCGGTCCCGAGCGCGTCGTTCAGCATCGCCACCGTCTCGTTGAACGAGAAGTTCCGGCCGGTGCCGACGTTGTAGACGCCCGCGAGTCGTTCGTCGGCGATGACCTCCAGTGCGCGCACCACGTCCGAGACGTGGACGTAGTCGCGGGTCTGCTCGCCGTCACCCCACAGCACCGGTGTCTCGCCGCGTGCCATCTTCTCGGCCCACTGCGAGACCGTGTTGGCGTACTCGCCCTTGTGGCCCTCCGCGCCGCCGTAGCCCTGATACACCGAGAAGAAGCGCGTCCCGGCGACCGAGAGGTCGTCGTAGAAGTTGTTGTAGTACTCGGCGTACCGCTCCCGCGAGAGCATCGACGCCTCGTAGCCCGTGTCGGCCGTCAGGTCGTCGGTCTCTCGACCCGGCGGGTCGTTGTCGTAGATGGACGAGGTGGAGGCGTAGACCACCGTGTCACAGCCGTCGTCGAGTGCCTGTTCGACGACGTTGACGAACCCCTCGACGTTGACCCGTGCGCCCTCGCGGGGGTTCTCCTCCAACATCGTCCGCGAGGAGAGTGCCGCGAGGTGGAAGACGGCGTCGACGTCGGTCGGTAGGTCGTCGTCCAGTACGGAGCCGTCGACGAACTCCACGCCGTCGTCGAGGTTCGCGGGCGTCCCGAGATAGAGGTCGTCCAGCGCCACGACCTCGTTGTCCTCGGCGAGGGCGTTGGCGAGATTCGACCCGATGAAGCCCGCCCCGCCGGTCACGAGGACACGGTTTCCGTGCATGTCTCGACTGCCTCGGGACAGCACTAAATCGGTGTCGCTTCGTCGGTCGGTGACCGACGAACGCAATTTTCGCCCGATGGCGGGCGACAGAAAGGCGGTTCGCGGACGAGTGGCCGGAAAGCCGGTGTAAGACTGGTGAAACTACCAGCAGGATTCGTCTATCCATCGCATTTAAGGACATCTGTTGCGAAGGTTCGGGTATGTCATCAATCGAACTCACGCCCAGTCAGAAAACTATTCTGACGGCACTCATCAACCTCCACCGCGAGAGCGAGAGCGCGGTGAAGGGCGAAGACATCGCAGAGGAGGTCGACCGCAACCCCGGCACGATCCGGAACCAGATGCAGAGTCTGAAGGCGCTCCAGTTGGTCGAAGGCGTCCCCGGTCCGAAGGGTGGTTACAAGCCGACGGCGAACGCCTACGAGGCGCTCGACGTCCAGCAGATGGACGAACCGGCGACCGTCCCGCTGTTTCTCAAAGGTGAGCGCGTCGAGAACGCCAACGTCGAGGAGATCGACCTCTCCAGCGTCCACCACCCGGAACTCTGCCGTGCCGAGATCCACCTGCAGGGATCGGTCCGTGACTTCCACGAGGGCGACGAGGTGCGCGTCGGCCCGACGCCCCTCTCGAAACTCGTCATCGACGGCATCGTCGACGGGAAAGACGACACGAACAACATCCTGATCCTCCGGCTGGAAGGGATGAAAGCCCCGGCCGAAGAGCCGGCACACTGAGCCGAGACCGGAGCCGAGGCAGACGGCTCCGAACGGTGCAATCACTACCCGCGCCGCCCGAGAGCCGACAGGTCCAACACGACGCGCTGCTTCCTTCGTCCGTGATCAAACTCGTCGAACTGCTGGTGCGGAAGGAGGGGCTGACACACGCCGAGTTCGCGGACTACTGGCTGGACGAGCACAGCCCCGTCGCGGCGGAGATGCCGGGCGTCGAGAAGTACGTCACCTCGCTCCCGACCGATCCGGAGAAGGCGGAGTACGACGGTGTGCTGGAACTCTACTTCGCCGACATGGACGCGCTCCGGGCCGCCTTCGACTCCGAGGCGGGCGCGGAGACGCTGGCCGACGCCGAAGAGTTCCTAGAGGTCGGTGCCGGCCCTCGGATGATCGTCGAGGAGACGGTACAGGTGGATACGAGCGAGGAGTGAGAATCGAAGGGTGGTTCTGGTGGTGAGAACGAGAAGTGAAAGCCCCCGTGAGATATGACAGCTGTCGAGCCGGGTGGCGACAACGAGGGGTGAAAGCCCCCGGCGTCTCGATGATCCGCGACTTGGTGCGCCCTTCCCTCAGGCTGGCGAGCAAGCTCGCCAGTCTTCAGTCCAGTGCTACCGGCGTCGGGGACCAGTCGAGACGCCGGCCCCTTTCAGTCCCACCCGGTGATTTCGCGGAGGCTCATGCAACGCCCGGTGGACCAGTCGCGTTCAGCGTGAGTGCCTCCCTGCGACCGTCGGCGTGCCTGAGGCGGCCTCACGCCGCCGAAGTGCGCGAGATGAACTCGCGCCAGCCCACTCGACTGGTGAGTGTGACGTGAGACGAGATTCTGTTGTGCTGTCGCTGTCGTAGTCTGCGGTGCTATCGCGGTCTGCGGTCGGGCTACCGGTGTCGTCTCCGAGGTCGTAGCCATCACAGTTCGCGGGAGCGAGACAGGCACCGTCACACCCGACTCGACTCTCAGCGACCCAGCACCACGAGTAGTCCGAGAGAGGTAGCGTTACCACCCCGGACACCGAACCCGAGGTATGGGATTCCACACGTTCGACGTGGACCGCGCCGACGCACTGGAGGACGCGAGTCGCTATCGCTACTGCTCACGCGAGGAACTCCTCTCGCTGCTCGCCCCCGGCGAGAACGCAGTGGTCGCGGACCTCGGCAGTGGCACCGGCTTCTACACCGACGACGTGGCACCACACGTCGGCACCTGCTACGCCGTGGACGTGCAGTCCGAGATGCACGACATCTACCGCGAGAAGGGCCTGCCCGCGTCGGTCGAGACTGTGACGGCCGAAGTCGGCGACCTCCCCTTCGCGGACGACGCACTCGATGCCGCCTTCTCCACGATGACCTACCACGAGTTCGCCACCCCCGAGTCGCTCGCGGAACTGGCTCGCGTGATCCGACCGGGCGGGCGCGTCGTGACGGTCGACTGGACCGCCGACGGCGACGGCGAGAGCGGCCCACCGCGCGAGGAACGCTACGCACTGCAGGACGCGGTCGCCGGCTTCTCCGAGGCCGGCTTCCGGGTCGCGCGCGCCGAGGGTCGACGCGAGACGTTCGTCTGTGTCGCGGTCGTCGAGTAGCCGAGTAGGCTCGCCGGAGCGCGTGGAAGGAAGGCCGCACGGTCGACGTTCCGACAGTCCGAGCGAGCGACCACCGACGATTTCTGGACGAACGTCCGACCGTAGCGATTAAAGACATAATACTCTCCAGAGAACCTTCAGGGGAAGCCTTACTTCGAGGAGCCTGTGAGCCACTCACATGGTTATCAACAACGCGACCGTCGACCCGTACACCCCCGAACGCGGCTACTACGAGTGTCTGAGTTGCGGCGACCGGACGACCAGCACAGACCGACTGACCGAGTGTCCCGACTGTGGCGGCGCGGTCCAGAACATCGCCGTCGCGCGCGAGTAGGAGCGCTCGCGGTCTCGATTCTCGGGAGAGGACGTCTCCCCAGTCACGGCTTCGTCGTCCCAGCGAGCAGAGCCTCGGCCCACGACGTGATAGGGACCCTCTTTAAGTCGCGTGTCCACATCCCGCAGGGTATGACGAACGATCCACGGCGCGTGGTCGTCCTCGCCCACGGGAAGTTCCCGGACCGGGCGAAGACGGCCACGGGCGTCATGAAGTACGGCACCGACGAGATCGTCGCCGTCCTCGACCGCGACCGGGCCGGCCAGCGCGTGGCCGACTGCCGGGCCGACCTCCCCGACGCACCCATCGTCGGGTCGATGGCCGAGGCACCCGAGGCCGACGTCCTGTTGATCGGCATCGCCCCGATCGGCGGCGGCTTCGACGAGTCGTGGCGCGACGACGTCGAGACCGCCATCGACCGGGGTTGTGACGTGGTCGCGGGGCTCCACTACTTCCTCTCTGAGGACGACGAGTTCGCCGCGATGGCCGCCGAGGCCGGCGTCGAACTCCGCGACGTGCGCAAACCCGATCCGGACCTCACGGTCGCACAGGGGATCGCCGACGAGGTCGACGCGAAGATCGCGCTGACGGTCGGCACCGACTGCTCGGTCGGGAAGATGACCGCCTCGCTGGAGATCGTCGAGGCCGCACAGGAGCGAGGCATCGACGCCGCGTTCGTCCCGACCGGCCAGACCGGCATCATGATCGCCGGGTGGGGCAACCCCATCGACCGCGTCGTCTCGGACTTCACCGCCGGCGCGGTCGAGGAGATGATCTTGGAGATCGGCGACGACCACGACCTCCTCGTCGTCGAGGGACAGGGGTCGATCACGCATCCGGCCTACTCCGCCGTCACCTGCGGCATCCTCCACGGCGCGATGGCCGACGCCCTCGTCCTCTGCCACGTCGCCGGCCGGGAGGCGATCCACGGCTACGAGTCCTTCCCCATCCGGCCGGTCCCCGAGTACGTCGACCTCTACGAGTCGCTCGCCGATCCGGTCCACGAGACCGAGGTCGTCGCCGGCTGTCTCAACACCGCCGACCTGCCGGACGACGAGACCGCGCGGGCGGCACTGGACGACTACAGCGACGCGCTGGGTGGGCCGGCGACCGACCCAGTCAGATTCGACGCCGGGGAGGTCGTGGACGCGCTATGGCCCTGACCGCCGACTTCGAGCGACTCGAACTCCCGCTCGAACACGAGTTCACCATCTCGCGTGGGTCGGCGTCGACCGCTCGGAACGTCGCCGTCGAGATCACCGACGAGGCGGGAACGACCGGCGTCGGCGCGGCCGCCCCCTCGCGGCACTACGGCGAGACCGTCGAGACGGTCGAGGCCGTCCTGCCGGCCCTGCTCGACGTGGTTCGAGACGTGGGCGATCCACTCGCGCTCGACCGGATCGAGCGGGAGATGCGCGGGCGGGTGAACGACAATCCCGCCGCACACGCCGCCGTCTCCATCGCGCTCCACGACCTCGTCGCGAAGCGACTCGACCAGCCACTCTATCGGCTGTGGGGACTCGACCCCGCAGGCGCGCCCGACACGTCGTTCACCATCGGGATCGACGACACCGAGACGATGCGGCGGAAGACCGAGCAGGCGGTCGAACGCGGCTACTCGACGCTGAAGGTGAAGGTCGGCACCGACCGCGACGAGGCGATCGTCTCGACGGTCAGAGAGACCGCACCGGACGCGACGATCCGGGTGGACGCGAACGAGGCGTGGACGCCCCGCGAGGCGGTCCGGGCGACCGAGACGCTCGCAGACTACGACGTCGAGTTCGTCGAGCAACCGGTCCCGGCGGACGACCCCGAGGGCCTCGAGTTCGTCTACGACCACGGGGCACTGCCGATCGCGGCCGACGAGTCGTGCGTCACCCTCGCAGACGTGCCCCGAGTGGCGGACAGCGTGGACATCGTGAACCTGAAACTGATGAAGTGCGGCGGCCTGCGCGAGGCGAAACGGATGATCCACACCGCCCGCGCCCACGGACTGGAGGTGATGCTCGGCTGTATGGTGGAGTCGAACGCCGCCATCGCGGGCGCCTGTCACCTCGCGCCACTGCTGGACTACGCCGATCTGGACGGGGCGCTCCTGCTGACCGAGGACGCCTACGACGGGGTCGACCTGTCCGGCGGGCAGATTCGGCTCGGCGGACTGGATCGGTCGGGGACCGGCGCGCGAGAACGGTAGCGACGTCCTCAGAGCCAGTCGACGAACGAATCGACGCGCCCGGCGCGTTCGAGGTAGTCGCGCTGCATCCGGCAGATCGCCTCGGGGAGCGTCGCGCCGTCGTCGACAACCTCGTGAACCCGCTCGCGTTTCCAGTCGCTCGGGGTCGTCCCCACGCGCCGCCGGGCGTCGATTGGCGCGAGGTAGGCGTCGGCCTTCGCCTCGTGGAGTCCCTGTTCGGTCAGCCCTCGGCGAGCGTACTCGAACACCTCTCGGAGGACGGTGTCGCTGTCGGTCGTCTCCTCGCCCTCGGCCGTGATCCAGGCGAGGTCGGCGTCCAGGCCGTTCGCGGCCACGTCGTAGAACGACTCGCGGGCGTCGGCCCAGTCGAGGCCGACGACTGGGTGGTCTGCGGCGACCAGCCCCCTGATCAGCCCGACGGTGAGACACTGCAGGCCGACGACGTCGGTCGCGGTCGGCTGAGTCGGGAGTGGACGATACTCCAACCTGACGGAGGCGGTCGTGTTGTCGTCGCCCGCCGTGTCGCCGTGCCGGTCGCGGGTCCCGCGCGGCACCTGGCCGCCGACGACCGTCCGGAGCCAGCGCCAGTAGGTACCGCGTTTGTGGTCGAGTTCGGGGAACCGCTCGGTGTAGTCGTCGGGCACCTCGGCGTGGGGTTCGGTCAGGAACGGGGCGTAGGTCTCGTCGGCGACGAGGCGGTCGGCCACGTCGGTCGCGGCCGTCAGGTCGCGCGGGAATCGCACCTTCTCTCGGCCGGGCTCACAGCCGGCGTTGATCCCCTGTTCGAACACGGCGATCCGGAGTTCGTGGTGGCTCGCCGTGACGATCTCGTGTGCCTCCTCGCCACGCACCTCGGGGTAGAACTCGGCCGGGAGGAACGGCGAGTTCGTCGCCAGCGCGAGTACGGGTGCCATCGTCCGGAGCGCCACGTCGAAGTAGGTCGGCAGGTCGTCGGTGGCTGGAATCTGGAGGTGTGGCTGGATCGAGGTGGCGAGCGACTCGACGAGGATCGTCGGGAAGGCGCGTTCGACGCCCGGCACGTCGAGGGTGACCGAGCCACCGGCACGCCGCAGGATCTCGTTGTCTAAGGCGACGTATCGGGCGTTCCGACGCATGTTCTCGGCGATCACGACGCCGTCCTGCTCGGTGTGTGCGTCGAGGTACGCGCCGGCCCCCTCCGACGGCCCGACGGTCCACATCGCGTCCAGCGGGAGGCGGATCGAGTCGTCGGCGTCCGCGTCGGCCGGGCGGTCCGTGTCTGCCGACAGGTCGGCGACCGCCTGCCGTGCCTCCCGAACCGCGGTGCGGATCGACGCCGCCTGTCGTTCGAGACCGGGCGCGTCGAACACGTCCGGCTTGGTGTTCAGTTCGACGTTGTGGACGCCGAGTTCCTTCCCGCAGACGCCACTGTCGAACAGCGCGTCGGGCAACCTGACCAGTCGTCCCGTGGCGTCGGTGGCGTACGTCTCCAGTTCGAGTCCGACCGCGAAATCGTCGTTGTCCAGTGCGCCCGACCGAACGTCGTGACCGACGGTCGCGGCCTGTCGTTCGACGCGGGCGTCGAACTCCTCGCGGGTCTCCGGCGACAGCGACTCCTCGACGGCGGCGACGATCTCGTCCATCCGGACTCAGGCGTCCTCTTCGTTCTTCAACTCTTCCAGTTCGGCTTCGACCTCTTCGTCGGCCACGTCCGCGTCGGCCTCGAGGTCGTCGAGTTCGGCGTCGGCGTCTGCGTCCGCCGTCGTCGACTCGCTCGGTGCGCTCCCCTTGCCCATCTCGGCTTTCAGCGTCTCCAGTTCGGTGTCGACCTCGCGGCTGGAGCGGCCGGCTTCGAGTTCGCGGTCGATCTGGTCTTTGTCAGAGAGGGCGTCGTCGAACGCGCCGGTGTCGGCGAGTTCGTCCATCGCCATCGACCGGGCTTCCATCTCCTCGGTGCGCTCCTCGGCACGCTCGATGGCGCGGGCGGTGTCTTCCATCTCGTCGCCGACGCCCGACAGCGCCTCGGAGACGCGACTGGAGGCTTCTGCGGCCTCGTATCGGGCCTTCATCGTCTCCTTCTTCGTGCGGAACTCCTCGATGCGGCTCTGGAGCGTGTTCTTCTTCTCGACCAGATCGTCCTGCGTGTTCTGGAGCTGTTCGATCTGCCCGTCCAGTTGTTCGATCTGGTTCAGCTTCGCGTTCTTCTTCTCCAACGCCTTCCGAGCGAGGTCCTCACGATCCTGGTTGATCGCCTCGCGGGCCTGCTCGTTGTGCTTCTCGACGTTGTCTTCGAGTCGGCGCTTCTGAATCTCCAGTCGCTTCTTCTGGGTCGTCAGGTCGGCGATCCCCTGTTTGACCTGCTGGAGTTCGTCCCGCATCTTCTCGTAGGAGTAGTCGAGCGTCTCGTTGGGGTCCTCGGCACGATTGAGGAGGGCGTTGATCTTCGACCGAACGACGTAGGACGCGCGCGAGAGTATTCCCATACCTGTCTCTTGGGCACCTGAGGCTTAAAACCTCATGCGCCCGACCGCTGGCCGGTTCTCGGCTGTGAGACGGAGACGTAGCTCACGGTCGACGGAACCGTGGTTCGGGCACACCGCATGGTAACCGGCTTGTCGCTCCGGCGACTCGGGACGACCGTGAGCGAGACCGTCTTGATTCCGGGTGGTCGTGACGTGCGCGGGTCGCTAGACACCGCGAGTGTGTCGGACACTGCCGAGTCGGTCGTCGTCGCCTGTCCGCCGCATCCCCAGCACCGGGGGCATCGCGGCGACGAGCGACTGGTCGCGGTGAGCGAAGCGCTCACCGCGGCAGGCGTGGACTGTCTCCGGTTCGACTACGGCGACTGGGACGAAGGTCGCGGGGAGTCGGCGGACACCCGGCAGGCGCTGCGGTGGGCCGACTCGCGCTACGACCGTGTCGGCCTGTTCGGCTTCAGTTTCGGTGCGTCGCTGGCACTGTTGGCGGCCGGCGGGTCCGAGGTGGCGGTCGGCCTGTCGGCGGTGAGTGCCCTCGCGCCGACCGCGCGTCTCGGCCCGGAGTTGGACGTGGTTCGGGCACTGGACGGTGTGGACTGCCCGGCGCAGGTGGTCGTCGGCGAGCGAGATACGACCGTGGACTGGGAGCCGGTGGCAGAGCGTGCGAGAGAGGTCGGATTCGAGGTGCGGGAGTTGAGCGGCGATCACTTCTTCGTCGGCCAGTCGGGGACGGTTGGCGAAGTGGTTTCGGGGTTTTTGTTGGACTACGTGTGAGACTGTTACTGCGACACCACCGCTACTCGATACAGCGCACCTCCCAGCGGAACCGCGACCGCGACCCGAACCGCGAACCGCACCAGCACCAGCACCGCTACTCGATCCGGGACAACCGGACTATTCGACCGCGACAGCACCGCAGACCGCATCCGCAACAGCGCCGCTACTCGTGCGAGCGCGAGGAACCGCACCGCAGACAGCACCGCACCTCACACCTCCCCAGCCTCGGCCGGCGCTCTCCGCACCGCCCGCGCCGACCTCCCTCGCACGTCTGGCGAGAGCGACGCTCTCGCTGACCCTTGTCACCGGCGCGGAGCGCCGGTTGCTGGCGGGACCGAAGGTCCCGCTCTGTCGTCGGCGCGCCGCGCCGACTGCCAGCGAGACCCTCGGTCTCGCCCTGTTCGCAAGCTCACGAGGACGACTCCTCGCGCGCGCCGACCGCAAGGGCGCTACGTAGGCTCACGATTTAGAAATACACGAATATAGTTTTTCTACATTCGTAGGCTCGTATCACACGCACCAGTCGAGCGGGCTGGCGCGACCTCCGTGTCGCGCACTTCGGCGGCGTGCAGCCGCCTCAGACGAGCCGACGGTCACAGGGAGGCGCTCGCGCTGAACCCGACTGGTCTACCGCGAGTTGCGCGATGGGTCGCAGATTCCACCGGGTGGGACTGAAAGGGGCCGCGCTCTCGACCCTGCCCCGACGCCGGTAGCCGGGCGGGACCGTCGGTCCCGCTGGAAACCGGCGCGCCGCGCCGGTGACAGAGCGAGACCGGAGGTCTCGCCAGCAGACGGGCGAGGCGTGGCTCGCCCGTCAGCACCGCAGGGAGGGAGAGCCGGCTTGCCGGCTCGACCGACTGAGGAGCGTGGTTCGAGAGACGCCGTGGCGTCTCTCGTCATCACGAGAGAGCTTCGCTCTCTCGAACGACACCAAGTCACGGCAGGTCGAGAGCGCGGGGGCTTTCACCTCTCGTCGTCCGCGACCCACCCGAAAACGATTCTAGCGTCTTGGGGCTTTCACCTCTCGTCGTCCGCGACCCACCCGAAAACGATTCTAGCGTCTTGGGGCTTTCACCTCTCGCCGTCCACGACTCGGGCGACACCGATCACTTCGACTAGGGGCTTTCACCCATCGCCGTCCACAACTCACTCGACAGAATTCTCGTCTCGGGATTACGCCTCGATGATCTCGTCGTCGTCGAACTCGGGGATCACCATCGACCCCTCCAGCGTCGTCACGGCCCGGCCACCCACGCGCACCTCGTCACCCACGCGAACCGACACTACACCCGGGCGGTCCACGAAGTGGCCCTGTTCGAAGGTCATCTCGTCGGGCAGGTCGTCGAACGCGCCGACGTGCCGGAGGTACGCGCCGCAGGCACCACTGGCCGTCCCGGTCACCGGGTCCTCCGGGACGCCCGCGCCGGGGACGAAACACCGCCCGTGGAGCGTCGAGTCCGCTCCCAGCGCGTCGAACGTGAAGGCGTAGACGCCGACTGCGTCGTGCGCCTCGGCGAGCGCCTCGATCGCGGCGAAGTCCGGGTCGGCGTTGCCGAGGTGTTCGAGGAAGTTCACCGGCACCAGCAGAAACGCCATCCCCGTCGAGGCGACGGCCGGCGGCACGTCGGCCGCCACGTCCCGGAACGCGGCGGGGTCGATCCCCAGGGCGTCCCCGACCTCGGCCCAGTCGAGGTCGACCTGCCGAACCGTCGGCTGATCCTGTGTCATCCACACTCTGTCGTCCTCGCCGATCTCGATCTCCAACACGCCGACGTTCGTCTCCAAGGTGTGCGTCCCGCGCTCGATCACCCCGTCCTCGTGGAGGTGCGCGTGGCTGGCGATCGTCGCGTGTCCACAGAGCGCGACCTCCTGTGTCGGCGTGAAGTACCGAACCCGTCGGTCTGCCGACCCACTCGACTGGAGGAAGGCCGTCTCGCTGACCGCGAGTTCCCGCGCGATGGCTTGCATCTGCTCGGCCGACAGGCCGTCGGCGTCCGGGACGACCCCGGCCGCGTTGCCGGCCGTCGGCTCTGTGGTGAACGCATCGACGAGGAGCGTGCGCCGCGTGTCCATGCAGGCCGTTCAGCGGGGCGTGGGTTCAATCCTGCGCTCCGGCGGCCCCGCAGATCCCCGCCGGGCCGCCCGGTGACGGGCGACGTTACTCGGTTTCGACTCAATTTCTTGCAGAGGAAACCTGCCGGAAGCTTCTTTAGGTCGCTTCCAGCAGAGACAGACGTAATGGCTGTACGCTGGCTGGAAGACATACGGTCCGGCGATCTGGACGCCGTCGGCGGGAAGGCGGCCTCGCTCGGGGAACTGACCGGCGCGGGTCTGCCGGTGCCGCCCGGGTTCGTCGTCACGGCCGACACCTACCGGTCGTTCATTCAGGAAGCGGGTATCGACGACGAACTGTTCGCGGCGATGGACATCGACCCCGAAGACTCCGGTGCACTCGCCGAGGCGCAGCGCCGCGCCGAGGAACTCATCACCGGGACCGAGTTCCCCGACGACGTGAGAGCGGAGATTCTCGACGCCTACGAGTCGCTCGGTGACGGTGAGGAGTTCGTGGCGGTCCGGTCGTCCGCGACCGCCGAGGACCTCCCGGACGCCTCCTTCGCCGGCCAACAGGAGACGTTCCTCAACATCACCGAAGACGACCTGCTGGATCGCGTCCGCGACTGCTGGGCCTCGCTGTTCTCACAGCGGGCGATCTACTACCGCACCCGACAGGGGTTCCCGCACGACCAGGTCGACATCGCGGTCGTCGTCCAGCAGATGGTCGACGCCGACCAGTCGGGCGTGATGTTCACCTCCCACCCCTCCACCGGCGAACCGCGCGTGATCATCGAGGCCGCGTGGGGACTCGGCGAGGCGGTCGTCTCCGGCGCTGTCTCTCCGGACAACTACGTCGTCTCCCGCGAGCACCGCACCGTCGACGAGGTGACGGTCGCCGACAAGAAACTGATGCACGTGAAAGATCCCGAGACCGGCGCGACCAGCGAGGTGCCGGTGCCGGAGGACCGCAGAGAGAAGCGAGTCCTCTCGGACGAGGACCTCCGGCGACTCGTCGATCTGGGCGAACGCGTCGAGGAGCACTACGGCACCCCGCAGGACGTGGAGTGGGCGATGGTGGACGACGAGATACTCATGCTCCAGTCCCGGCCGATCACGACGATCTCCGAGTCGAACCCCGCCGGAAAGGCCGAGGACTCCAGTGCCTTCGCCAACGGGGGCGTGGACGTCTCGGGCGAGAACGGGGAGTCGACCGCGAACGCCGACACGACCGCGGGCGAGAACGGCGACGCGTCGGCTTCGGCCGACGCCGACAGCGGCGACACCCTGCTGAAAGGGCTCGGCGCGAGTCCCGGCATCGTCTCGGGACCGGTCAGAATCGTCGAGAAACTCGACCAACTCGACAAGGTCGAGGAGGGCGACATCATCGTCACCGAGATGACGATGCCGGACATGGTGCCGGCGATGAAGCGCGCGGTCGGCATCGTCACCGACGAGGGCGGGATGACCAGCCACGCCGCCATCGTCTCCCGCGAACTCGGCGTCCCGGCGGTCGTCGGCACCGGGAGCGCGACCCGGCAACTGCGGGACGGCCAGCGGATCACGATGGACGGCGACAAGGGGACCATCCGGGCCGGCGAGGTCACAGAACCCGAGGTCGAACACGATCCGGTCGAGGAGGTCAGGCCGCAGTCGCCCGTCAAGCCGATGACCGCGACCGAGGTGAAGGTCAACGTCTCGATCCCGGAGGCCGCAGAGCGCGCGGCCGCGACCGGCGCGGACGGCGTCGGCCTCCTCCGGATCGAACACATGGTGCTGTCGCTGGGCCAGACACCGGACCGGTACGTCGCGGAACACGGCGAGAAGGCGTTCGTGGACGAGATCGTGCGTGGCGTCCGGGCCGTGGCGGACGAGTTCTACCCCCGGCCGGTTCGCGTGCGGACGCTGGACGCCCCGACCGACGAGTTCCGGCAACTGGAGGGTGGCGACGACGAACCACACGAACACAACCCGATGCTCGGCTACCGGGGCATCCGCCGGAGTCTCGACCAACCGGAGACCTTCGCCTACGAGTTACAGGCGTTCCGCCGCCTCTACGACATGGGCTACGACAACGTCGAGATCATGTTCCCGCTGGTCAACGACGCCGAGGACGTCCACCGAGCGGTGCAACTCCTGCGCGAGCAGGGCATCGACCCCGACCGCCGGACGTGGGGCGTGATGGTCGAGACGCCCGCCAGCGCGCTCGGGATCGAGTCACTGGCCGAGGCCGGCATCGACTTCGCCTCCTTCGGGACGAACGACCTGACGCAGTACACCCTCGCGGTCGACCGGAACAACGAGCACGTCGCCGACCGGTTCGACGAACTCCACCCCGCCGTGCTGGAGTTGATCGGGTCGACCATCGAGACCTGCCGCGAGTTGGGCGTCGACACCAGTATCTGCGGGCAGGCCGGGTCGAAGCCCGAGATGGTACGGTTCCTCGTCGAGCAGGGGGTCAGTTCGATCTCGGCGAACATCGACGCGGTGCGTGACGTCCAACACGAGGTCAAGCGCGTCGAACAGAAACTGTTGCTCGACTCGGTGCGGTAGGCGTCGGCGTCCCGTCGCCGACGCCGCTCCGCTCGGGAGAAAGCACTTACCGCGCTCCGCCGACCCACTACGTGATGGTCCCCGCCGCCCTCCCCCGGTACCGGCCGGTCTCCCTCCCCGCCGCGCCGGCACTCACGGCTCGCCTCGCACAGGTCGCACTCGCAGTGACGATTCTCGCCGGCCCGACGCGCGCCGACGGGATTCTCCTGCCGCACTACGGACTCGCGGTGCTGCTCCTGCCGGATGCCCTCGACCGAGTCACCGGAGTCTCACTGCCGCCGGCACACCGCCTGTGGATCGCGGGCGGCATCGCACTCCACCCGTTCGGCGCGTTGTACGGCTACTACGACACGGTCTGGTGGTGGGACCACCTCGCACACGCGGCCTCGGCGTCGTTGCTCGCCGCCGGACTGTACGCCTGTTGGCTCGCGGTCGGACGACTGCGAACCGGCGGGGATACCCTCCCAAAGATCGGCGTCGCCGGTCACCTCGCGGTGTTCGCGCTGGTCCTGAGCGGGGGCGTCGGCTGGGAGGTGTTCGAGGCCCACACGACCGCGCTGGTCGTCTACGGCCCGACCGACACTCGACTCGATCTGGTGTTCGACGTGGTCGGCTGGGCACTCCTCGCCCCGGTCGCCCGTCGGGTGGTCGGCGACGTGCCCGCGGGACTCGCACGACGGTTCGGCGGCGGGACCGACGACCGGCAGGAGAACGACACTCGCAGTGCCCGGGGACGAGGCGACCGGCCACGTGATGACCGAGGACGAGGCGACCGGCCACGTGATGACCGAGGACGAGACGACAACCCGCGTGACGACGCGTCGAAAGTCGATCCGGCCGACTGAGGCTCACACGTCTCTGCTGCCGACTCCCACCAGTCGCTTCGCACGGCTCTCGCCGATCCCGAAATCCGCACGCCTCTTGCCGACTCGTTCATCCACACGCCTTTTGCCGAACCCTGCGAAGGCCCGCGTATGCCGACAATCGAGGAGAAGCGAGTCTACACCGAGTCGGCCGGCACGGTCGAACTCGCGGTCGCTACCGACCTCGGACTGGTGGTCGTCGACGTCTCCGACGACTTCGTGGGGGAGTTCGGCATCGCACTGCGAGAACCCTGCCGTGACGTGACGAGCGTCGACGGCGCACTCGCGGTGGCGACCGACGAGGACGTATTGGTCGCCCCGCCCGAGTCGGAGACGTTCGCGCCGACCGCCTTCGGCCCGGCGGCGAGCGTCGCGGCCGACGACGGCGACCTGCTCGCGCTCTCGCCCGACGGGACGGTCGGTCGACTCGCCGACTTGCACGAGGTGCTGGCGACCGGTGAGGAGACCGGCGGGGACACAGAGGACGCCGAAGACGGCGAGGAGGCGAGCCTCGGCGCGCCGGACCACGAGGGCTGGCGCGAACTCGGACAGGTCGACGGCGGCCGCCGACTCGACGGGAACCTTCTGGCCGCAGAGGGCGGCGTCTACCGCGTCGGCGACGACCTCGTCCACGCCGGACTGGACGACGTGCGGGACGTGGCGAGCGCGGGCGTCCCGCGCTGTGCGACCGGTGCGGGTCTCTACCGCCTCGGAAACGGCTGGCTGGACGACCTGTCGGGCGACTTCCGCCTGGTCGCCGGGAGCGTCGACGGCCGGGCGAACGCGGTCGGCGTCGTGGACGACGGCGGCAGTACCGAGGCGACCGCCGGCGAGGAGCGACTGTTCGCGGTCGACGACGGAGAGTGGCGGGCAGTCGAGTCCCCGGTTCCGGAGGCGGTCGCGGCCGTGGCTCACGGCGAGGCCGCGACCTACGTCGTGAGCGAGAGCGGGACGCTGGCGGTCGACGCGGGCGACGGCTGGCGGACGCAGACGCTGGGCGTCCGAGGTGTCGCCGCGCTGACGGTCAGGTGACGAACGAAAAGCGGTTTAGCCCCGCACGGAGTGGTCCCGCACATGATCGTAGCCGGCTCCGACTCACAGGCGCTCGCCGGGGCACTCGCCCGCGAGACCGGCGACACGCTGGCGGTCGCGGAGTATGACCGCTTCCCAGACGGCGAACTGCTCGTCGAGATACCGGACCTCACAGACACGACGCCCGACCGCGCGGTGATCGTCGCGGGGACGCTCAGCGCCGAGGCGCACGTCGAACTGCTCCAGTTGCAGGACGCTGTCCGGGAAGCCGGCGCGAGCGAGGTCGTCACGGTCCTGCCGTACATGGGGTACTCCCGACAGGACGCCGCGTTCAAAGCCGGGCAGCCCATCTCTGCACGGGCGGTCGCGCGGGCCGTCTCGACCGGCACCGACCGGGTGGTGCTGGTCACGCCCCACGAACCGGCCATCGCGGACTTCTTCGACGTTCCGGTCGACATCGTCGACGCCGCGCCGCGACTCGCCGCACCACTGCCCGGTGACCTCGCCGACCCGCTGTTCCTCGCGCCTGACGAGGGGGCCATCGACCTCGCTGAGACGGTCAAGAGAGCCTACGGCGCGGGGACGACCGACTACTTCGAGAAGGAGCGGGACTACGACACCGGCGAGGTGACGGTGACGCCGAGCGCCGCGCCGGTCGAGGACCGGGACGTGGTGTTGGTGGACGACATCGTCGCCACCGGGTCGACGATGTCGGAGTCCATCGCGGTGTTGAACGACCGGGGTGCGGGTCGGGTGATCGTCACCTGCGTCCACGCGCTGCTGGCTCGGAACGCTCGGTCGAAGTTGTCGGCGGCAGGAGTCGCGGGCATCTACGCGACCGACACGGTGGAGCGTGACGTGAGTGCCGTGAGTGCGGCACCCTCGGTCGCGGCGGTGCTGTGAGCAGTTGCCTCAGGCGTCGGTGTCGCTCTCCGCGTTCGCACGGTACGCGCGGAGTCGGGGCCGGAACTCGTGGTAGCCGACGACGTAGATGCCGGCGTACAGCGCGACGATACCCATGAAGATGAACCACACACCGAGCGTCGTCTCACCGGCACCGAGTGACTGGAGGCCGAGTCGTTCGAGTTCGATACCGACGAGCGACAGCACCCCGGAACCGACCGCGAAGAACAACAGGGGTGCCATCTCCACGGCGGTCTCGATCAGGAGTTCGAGCATACCCGACGGGAGCCGACGCCGGTAAGTCACTCTTTCGCTGTCGGCAGATTCCCGCTGGGACCGACTCGTCCGATCCGTGAGGGCCGAAAGCGACTTGATGAACTCCCGAGTACCGGCGCGTATGCCACGCTACGGCAGACTGGACTACCCGACACTGACGAAACGCGGCTTCGGACTCGGCATCGGGCTGTTTCTGCTCGGCGCACTCGGCGAGGTCGTCGGCCACTCGCTGTACGGGACGCTCCCGGCGTGGGAGGCCACGCTGTTCTTCGATCTGGAGGTCGTCGGCGTCCTGCTCGCGCTGTTCGCGCCGCTATTGTTCGGCGTCGTCATGCCACTGACCGAGTAGCCGCGATGGCGACGTTCCCCGACCCCGACGAGCGCCTGGTGATCGAGGCTGGCTGTGCGCGCTGTCCGGCGCTCGCCGAGTCGCGCGAGTGCATCTCGTGGGGGGTCGGCCCGCAGGACGCCGACGTGGTTGTCGTCGGCGAGGCACCGGGTGCGGGCGACCCAGACGCCGACCAGTGGCGCGGCGGGAACTGGACCGGGATGGCCTACACGACCCGGCACTCCGGTCGTCGGATCCGGGAGACGATGGCAGAGGTGGGCTACGCGGAGCGGACCGTCTACACGAACGCGGTGAAGTGTTTCCCGAGCGACGGCGCGGGGTCGAACCGCGAGCCGACCGCCGCAGAGCGCGAGACGTGTCGGTCACACCTGCTGGCGGAGGTGGAGGCCGTGGAGCCTGCCGTGGTGGTGACGACCGGGAAACACGCCACGCAGTCCGTGTTGTCTGCCGAGGGGCACGAGGTGTCGGGGTTCGTGGACTCGGTGTTGAAACCGGTGGACTGTGACTCGCTGGGTGTGACAGTGGTTCCGTTGCTGCATCCCTCGTATCGGGACGTGTGGCTCGGGCGGCTGGATACCTCGTTGTCGGCGTATCGTGGCGAGTTGCGGGACGTACTGGATGGTCTCGTCGATGGGGCGGGCGATTGATCGGGAGTGAGTCTCGGCCGCGACAACACCAGCACTCCGACTACGACTACGACGAGTACCGCACCGCGAACCGCGACAGCACCGGCACCGCAGCCGCGACCACGACCGCACCAGCACCACAACCGCGACCACGACAGCACCTGCAACGCTACTCGATCCGGTACAAACGGACTATTCGACCGCGACAGCACCCGCATCCGCCACCGCACCGCGAACAGCACCGCACCTCGGCCCTCCCCAGCCTCGGCAGACGCTCTCCGCACCGCCCGCGTCTGCCTCCCTCGCGCGTTTCTCGCGCGCCGGCCGCGACCACAACAGCATCGCCGCCTTTCCACCGAGACTCACGACACGATACCAGTCGAGAGGGCTGTCGCGCCGACGGTCGCAGGTAGGCCACCGCTGATCCGACTGGTCCACCGGGGGTTGCACGCGCCTCCGCAGATTCCACCGGGTGGGACTGAAAGGGGCCGGCGGTCTCGTGAACGAAGTGAACGAGACGTTGGAGAGCTTCGCTCTCCAGAATCTCGACCCCTCCCGGACGCCCCAAGCACTGGACTGAACGAGAGCCGGCGTGCCGGCTCTCGTGAGGGAAGCGCGCAGGAAGTCCCGGAGGGGTCGAGACGCCGGGGGCTTTCACCCCACGTCGTCCGCGACCGACTTGACTAAATTCGCACTGACCCACTCGACCGAGTTTTCACCAACCGACTCACCCACGTACCCTGATCTGTCGAAACCAAACGGAGCGAAATCCACCCACACAACCGCAAACCAGTACCCTCAGTATCCAGTTCAGTTAACACCCAAGTACGCCGACAACGTCTGCAGATCCGACTCCGTCACCCCGAACGCACCCACGTCGTTGTTCGCGGTCGTGTTGTCGAACTTCAGCGACCGGTACTGGTCCGCGCCCATCGGGAAGCCCGGAATCTTCCCGGCGACCGACAGCCCCACACCCGCGAGTCCCATCGGGACCGGGATGACGTTGACCGGCCGACCGTCGGCCGAGTGCGCCAGTTTCGCCACCTCCGCGAGCGTCAGCACCTCCGGCCCGCCGACGTCGTAGGCCTCGCCGACGTGCGCGTCCTCTTCGACCCCATCGGCCAGCATCGGAGCCAGATCGCCGATCCAGATGGGCTGGAAACGCGTCTTCCCGCCACCCGGCAGGGCCGTGACGTAGGGTGGCGCGAGTTTCTTCGTGAAGGGGACGAACTCCCCGCCGTCGCCGAAGACGACCGAGGGCCGGTAGATCACCCAGTCGAGGTCGGAGTCGCGGACGATCTCCTCCGCCTTCCCCTTCGCCCGGATGTAGGCCGTCTCGCCGGTCGGGTCCGCACCGAGCGCCGACATCTGGACGAATCGCGACACATCGTGTGCCTCGGCCGCGCGGACGGAGTTCTCGGTACCGCCCCGGTGGATCGTGTCGTGCATCTCGTCGCCACCGGAGGGTTTGAACAGCGGCGAGAGCGCGACGAGGTTCACCACCGCGTCCTGTCCCTCGAAGTGCGACTCGATGGAGTCGTAGGCCGTCACGTCGCCCATCGCCGTCGTCACGTCCGCCGGGAGGGCGGCGTCCTCGGGACTGCGAGACAGCGCCGTCACGTCGTGACCGCGCTCCGACAACTCCCGACACAGGGCCGTTCCGACGAACCCACTGCCACCGACGACTAGCACGTGCATGACTGGAATCTCTCGCGGAACGGACGTAAAACTACCGTGCTACTGCGGTGCAGTTGGTCGGTTTCGGTCGGCGAACCGACAGCCAGGTTCGTCGAGGCGACCCGACTGCGGACCCGCCGGGGAGATTTGACTGCGGAACGTTCGCTCCTCAAGACCGGCGCTCCACCTGTCGCTCGAAGGCCGACACGCCGACTTCTGCGAGATCAGCCGCCTCCGCAGTGGTGGCGTCGAATCGCTCCACGGCCAACAGCGCGCCCTCCAGTAACAGCCGACGTCGCCGGTCGCCGTCCACCGATCCTGCGCCCGCCGACTCAGCGACGACACTCGGTGATGGCAGGCGTGCCGGACCACCGGCACCGAGTCCGTGCCGAACCGCGAACGTGGCAGTCAGCGTCGCGGTCAACAGCGACCCGGCGATCCGGTCGGCGTCGATCTCGGCATCCGTGTCGTCGCCCGACAGCACGCTCGATACCGTCGATTCCGCTTCCGCGTCGTCGGGTCGGGCGCGTTCGAGTGCGCCGGCCAGCAGAACGTACTCGCTGCTGTCGGTCTCCGCGAGGAGTGCCCGTTCCAACGCGGCGTTCTGGATCGCCACCAGTGGGTCGCCGTCGGTCGCCACGGTCGGATCGAACTCGGGTGTCCGGCCGCCTAAGTCTGGCGAGTCGTCGCCTCAGAGATACCACCGCTGGCCGCAGCCGTCACAGACCAGTTGCTTCCACGTCACGCCGCTCTCGCGTCGAAGCGGCGTGTGCTCACACTCGGGACAGGATGCCTCCACTGGATCGAGGTCGGCGTCCCCGGCGAGAAACTGGATCGTCCGGTCCTGCGCCTGTACCGTCTCCCGGAGGTCGGCGACCTCCGACTCCAGTCGGTCCACCTGCGCAGCGAGCGTCTCCTCGGTCGCTGACTCACCGTCACTGCTGTCGGTCGGAGCCATACGGTCACCAGGGGCCGAAGGACCGTCAGTCCTCTGCCGTGCTACGGTGGGACCCGGCCCTTCGTCTGCACCGACGAGCGACGAGTCGAAACAGCAGAATCGGACGTCGGTTCAGTCGATTCGGTCACGTTCACCGCGCGGCCGTGGCTCGCGGGGGTGATCGATGGCTTCCTGCCTCCGGACGGACTACGCCGTCGAGTCGGTGTCACCCGGGCCGCCGCGTTCGGCGCGACCGTTGGACCGTAGCGTCTCGAACGGCGGTGGCGTAGCTGGGTCGCGTCAGAATCGGACAAAAGGAGTCGTCAGCGAGCCGACCGCGTCACTTCTCGCCGCCGTCGGTCAGCGGGCGACCGTCGAGGACGTGGCGCGTGTGTCGCTCGACTTCCTCGGGACCGGGGCGTGAACCGGCGGTCACGTCCGCACGGAGGCGTGCGATGAGGTCTGTCATCTGCTCGGACGATCCTTCCTCGGCGAGCGTGTCGAAGGCGTCACCGTACAGTTGTTCGTCCCAGTGACCCCACTCGCCGCTGTCGAGTTCTGCTGCGATGACGTACTCCATCTGCCGAACCGCTGCGTCGGGGCGCATACCCGATGCCTGTACCCGGAGCCACATAAGTTTACTCTCTTTCGGAATCGAGTTAATTCGTCCGCGTCGTCCGGTTTCGCGGCGTGGTACCGAGCCACAGCCTGCGGCCGGGGAGCACCCGACAGACCGGCAGTGTCGGTCGATCCGTGGTCGGCGGGAGTTTTGTGGCGGGCGGCCGAAGCCGAGGTATGGCCGACCACGCAGACGCGAGTCCCGGGGACGACGAGGTAGACGAGGACAGCCACCAGCAGGGTCACGATCACGGACGAGAACAGGAGCACGGCGACGATCACAGCCACAGTGACAGCCACGGCGATCAAGGCCACGGTGGCAACCGCGACGATCACGACCACGGTCACGGTCACGAACACGACCACGATCACGACCACGACCACGACCACGACCACGACCACGATCACCACCACCACGACGTGGAGACACTCGGGGTCGCGGTCGTCACGGTCTCCTCGTCGCGGTCGCTGGACGACGACCCGGCCGGCGACGCGATCCAGTCGGCGGTGGAAACCGAGGGCCACGAGGTCGTCACCCGCGATCTGATCGGCGACAGCTTCGACGGCGTGCAGGGAACCGTCGACCACCTCGTCGGGCGCGAGGACGTAGACACCGTCGTCACGACCGGCGGGACCGGCGTGACACCCGACGACGTGACCGTCGAGGCGGTCCGACCGCTGTTCGAGAAGCGACTCCCGGGGTTCGGCGAACTGTTCCGCCGTCTCTCTTACGACGAGATCGGAACGAAGGTCGTCGGCACGCGGGCGGTCGCCGGTATCGCCGACGGCGTTCCGGTGTTCTGTCTGCCGGGGAGTGAGAACGCCGCCACCCTCGGTGCCGAGGAGATCGTCGTCCACGAGGCCGGCCACCTCGCGGGACTCGCGCGCAGAGACGACGACTGAACTGGCCGGAGGCGTCTCGACTCTCGCCCGCCGATAGTCAGAAGAATGCCACGACGCGCGTCAGCGGAACGCCACGTCGACGAGGTCCGCGTCCGGGGCCGACCGCCGAGCGTAGCGCGGGCCGTCTCCCTCGCGCCGAACCGTGAACACCCCGAAGGTCACGACCAGTCGCCGGTCCGCGAGTGTCGCCCGGAGCACCGGTCCGACGCTCGTGACGACCACGTAGGGCGGCCCCGCGACCGGCCGCGCCTGTAACTGGCCGCCGATCGCCGACACCGCACCGGCCAGCACCGCCGGGAGTCTGTCGGTGACGCCCGACCGGCGAAGTGCCGCTTCCAGGGGCGGGACGACCGCCGACCGGTCGCTCGTGGTCTCGCCTCCCCACCCCGCCGCGACCGCGTCGGCACACTGCTCGACGGTCGCCAGCAGGTCGGCGTGGTCGCGGTGGAGGTAGTCCCGGACGAGTTCGGTATCGGACACGGACTCGCGTGGGTGCGGGACCGGCAAAGCTCCGACGGTCGACAGAGCGGCAAGGGTGCAGTCGGAGGCCGCGTCGTCGGAGGCGGTACAGTCGAACACGGTGTGATCGCGGCGACAGCGCGTGTGGCCGACTCCGACCACTTTTTGCTCGTGGGCCACGCTCCTGTCGGTATGGACCCTACCGAGATCGAGCGACTCGTCGAGGAGTCGATTCCGGACGCCGAGGCGACGCTGTCCCGGCCGCGTAGTCCGGATCAAGACCACGAAGACGCCCACTTCGCGGCGGTCGTCGTCTCGCCGGCCTTCGAGGGGAAGTCGCTCGTCCAGCAACACCAGATGGTGTACGACGCGCTGGACGACCACATGACGACCGACATCCACGCACTGGAGATCAAGACGTACACCCCCGAGGAGTACGCCGAGTACGCAGACAGCGACGCGACCTGAGCCGAGACGACCGAGCGCGACGGGTGGGCCAGAAACGGCGACACAGCGCGCGGGATGACTCAAACGGCTCTTTGACTCTTGCCAATTCCTTTACCTGTCTCCGTCGAAGCGACGGCTATGCGACTCTCACGGAAACACCTCGGCGTCCTCGCGCTGGCTCTCCTGCTCGTCACTGCCGGCTGTTCCGGTGCCGGCGGCGGCAGTGACAGCGCACGGCAGGCCAGTGGCGGCGGGAGTAATCTCGAAGCGACCGCCGCGAGCGACGACGCGAACTACGACCAATCGACTGCGGGTGACTCTGCGGCAGAACGCGACACCGGCGACGGCAGCGTCACGAACGTCGACTCGCTGGCGTCGAACCGCATCCTCATCCGGACCGGCACGGTCACGCTCCGCGTCGACGACTACGCGAGCGCCCGGCGAAATCTGACGCGGTCGGTCCGCGCGCAGGGTGGCTTCGTCAGCGACGCCACACAGCAGGTCAACGGCGAGGAGAACCGGACGTGGACGACCGGTCGTGTCGTCCTCCGGGTGCCCTCCGAGAACTTCTCCGCGATGTTCTCCGACGCCGAGACCGAGGGCGACGTGCTGGACTCGACCCAGTCCACGCAGGACGTGACCGAGCAGGTCGTCGACCTGCGTGCGCGACTGGAGAACCTGAAAGCCGAGCGCGACCGCCTCCGGACGCTGTACGACCGCGCCAACGGAACCGAGGAGGTGCTGGCGGTCGGCGAACGCCTCTCGGACGTGCAGGGTGAGATCGAACGCACCGAGGCGAAGCTCCGAAGTCTCGAAGAACGCGTCGCCTACTCGACGATCACGGTCGAACTCCGGGAACCGCGTCCCGACTACGAACCGCCCGAGCAGACGCAGTGGTACGACACCGGCGTCGTCGCCGCGTTCCTCGAGTCCGTGGCCGGCGTCGGCGTCGTGCTCCGGGCGCTGGTCGTCGGGGTCGCCTACGCGCTCCCGTACGTGCTGGTGGCCTCGGTTCCGCTCGTCGGGATCGGACTCGTGGTCAGACGTATCAGGTGACCGGCCGGCCGACCCGGCGAGGCGCTCAGCGCTCCCCCCGCCGCAGACGTGACGAAGTTCCGGCAGGAACCATAACCAGCAGAAAACATATAACCCACCTTCACTTTCCTAGGGACGGGGACGAGAGGCCGAGTGCCACAGCCGCGACGGCCTGCCATACCCAGCATACAGTCGTCGCGGTCTGTCCCCGCCAGCGGTCACACGACCGCACCCCATCCCTTGGGCCGTGCAGTGCCGTGATCTCCACGGCCACCTTTCCACGACTCGGTCCTCGCCGTTTCTACCCGTGTCCCGAGCGTGTGGCCAGCGACGCCACCGACCGTGAGCCGTCACTCACCACCGAACAGTGCGAGCAGTTAACACGATTCACCGCGACGTGACGGCCATGAGGTCCGACCCCGACGCGCCGAGCGGACTCTCCAGACGAGCGTATCTGAAACTCGCGGGTGCGAGTGCCGCGACCGCCGGACTCGCTGGCTGTGAGGCGGCCCGACAGGACCCGCCGGACGCACTCGCGGAACCGGTGATCGCCGACACCTACGGCGTCGGTCCCGCCGCCGCCAGACCCGAGTCGGAGTCGGTCGGCTTCCGGTACTTCGCGGTCGACACCGGCGGCGAGTTCGTCTACGACGGCGAGCGCTGGCGCGCGCAGGGATTCAGGGGACCCTTCCTCGACGCCGGGCGGATTCGAGGCATCGCGGACCGAGTCGTCCGGACCACGGCCGAACTCGAACGGGCGTTCCGGAACCTCGAACGCGGCGACACGATCCGGATCGCCTCGGGCGTCTACCGGCCCTCGCGGTGGCTGACAGTCGACGCGAGCGACGTGACCGTGATCGGCGAGTCCCGGAGGGACACACTGATCCGGCCGGCCGACGGCGCGAACGTCGGCGGCTTTCACGTCGGGCCGAATCCCCAGAACCGGGTCGAGAACGTGCTGATCGAGGGCGTCGGCTTCGACGGCAACGAGCGGACGATGGACGATACCGTGAAGCGCTGTCACGCGTTCCTCGTCGAACACGCCTCGCAGGTGACGATCCGGGACTGTTTCGCCACGCGCACGCACCCCTACCACGAACACGACTCCGGCGGCTCTGGGTTCACCGTCCGGCGACAGGCGACCGACGTGAGTCTCGTCGGCAACTACACGGACGACATCGGCGACCGGTCGATCCAGGTCGCCGGTTCCGCGATCCGCGTTGCCGGCAACCGCCTGACGAACGGCTTCGACCGCGCCATCTCGCTCGACGTGCGCCACCCGGACGGGCCGAAGTACTACGCCCGGAACGTCGGCGTCGTCAACAACGTCGGCCGGGACAACTCCACGGGATCGATCATCGGCGCGTCACAGGGTGCACCCCAGCGACCGGGCGCGGGCAACTACGCGATCGTCGGCAACGTCGCCGCGGGCACCCACCGCCGGACGGTCTACCTCGGCATCGAAGAGGCAGTCCGAAACGTCGCTATCGTCGGTAACAGCGGGCGACAGGCCGACTTCGGCGAACCGCGGTCGGGCATCTACGTCTCGGGCAACGTCTCGGCGTTCACCGTCGCGGGCAACACTCTCGCGGACTACTCGCTCCACGGTATCGAACTGGAGGGGACCGGATCGGACTTCACCGTCACCGGGAATACGATTCTCTCGCCCCGGCGGGACGGGATTCGCGCGGAGACGGACTGGGGGACGATCACCGGCAACGTCGTCGAGTCGCCGGGCCGCGTCGGCATCGAGGCCGCAGTCGGCAACGCGGTCGTCGGCAACAACGCGGTCCGGGACGCCGGCGGCGACGGCATCCACCTCGGCGCGGCCGGGGACGCGGTGGTGGCGACGAACCGGGTGGCGGGGTCGGGTCGTGCCTCGCGGGGCACCGCCGAGATTCGGATCGACGGCTCCGACTGCGTGGTCGCCGGCAACGTCGTCAGCCAGAACGCGGCGTTCGGGATCAGCGAGGCGGGGGACGCCGACGGGAACGTCTTCCTCGGCAACCGTGTTCGGCGAGGGAGCGCTGGTGGGTCTGCGTCCGGCCCCTCGGGGGGGTCCGGGGCCGGCGGGTCCGGTGGTTCGGGCGACCGCGACCCGCCGCCCGAGTCGGGAGAGAGCGACCGACGGGCGTGGGACCTGCGCGGACCGACGAGTCGACTGCTGGGCAACAGTCCGGCACCCGACCCAGTCCGAGAAATCGACGTACTGGAGTCCGACGGCACCGCGACGATCAGGTTCGACCGGCCCTACGCGCGGAAACCGATCCTCGACGTGCAGACCGAGACACCGGCCGACTGGACGATCGACTGGCGGCGCGACGCCGCCGGGAACCTCGTCGGTGCCGACCTCGCCTTCACCGACCGGGCCGGCGACCCCGCGACACCGACCGCGCAGGTCGGCGTCCGCCGACCGGAGTGAGGTCGCGGCGACACGACGGACTCGGCCCGACAGCCTTTCGGTTCCTCCAGTTTCTGTGACAGTTCTTGCGACCGAGTAGCACGATTCGGCTGGGAAGCGTTAGACGGCTTTCTAAACGTTCTCGGGGTTTCTCGTCGCGTCGTAAAACGACCTTTACCCGTCTCGCCGGGGGTGTGAAGCGTCCGAATCGAACCTAACGCTCGCCCCCCTTGATAACCCTCCCTGTCGTAGGCAGAAGCAAGATGTCTGGTGCATCGTCGACCCCCGCTGACTACCTCCCCTCGTTCGACGCCCCCGTCGAATCGATCAGAGCGACCGCCCTCCGAACTGCCGCCGCCCCCATCCGCTTCGTCGGCTTCTGGGCCGCCGTCGCGTTGCCGTTCCTCTACCTGCCCCTGCTGTGGCAGGGACTGGAGGCGAACGAACTGACCGTGTTCGTCGGTCTCCTCGGTCTCCACCTGCTCGCGCTGGTGGTCGGCCACAACCACAGGAGCGACTGATCGCCCGAGGGAGTCGTCCCGCCCGTCACGTCGCGTGACCACACCACGGTCGCGCGTCGACCGTGACCGAACTACCACCGGCCCTCCACCGTGGCACTCTACGTCACCGCTGGTCGTCACCCCGAGAGCGACCGTATTCGTCGCCGTCCGCGGTCGAGAGCGACAATGCTCGAAGCGACAGCATCCGACAGACAGCCCGTGACGACCGCGGTTCGACGCAACGGTCAGAAGTCGATCCCGCGCCTCAGAAGCCGATCCCGAAGACGAAGACGACGAGGACGGCGAGACCGACCGAGACGACGAACGTCACCGCGAACACCGGCTTGCTCCACGACAGCACCGTCTTCCCGTCGAGCGGGCCGAACGGGATCATGTTGAACCCCGCGAGGAAGAGGTTGATCGCCAGTCCGCGTCCGCCGATCAGCGTCAACAGGTCGAGACCGGCGACGATGCCGACGATCCAGAGCGGGAAGAAGATCACGGAGAGAACGAGGTTCACGACCGGGCCGGCCAGCGCGATCAGTCCGTGCTGACGCTCGGTCAATCTGCCCTGGTGGTGGACCGCGCCGGGGGCGGCGAAGAGGAACCCGATCGTCGCCGAGACGACGGCGAGAAACAGCATCCCGTAGTCGGCCCGGAACTCCGCGATCTGGCCGTACCGCACCGCCGTCACCTTGTGACCGAGTTCGTGGAGCAGGAAGCCCACACCCGCGGTGAGGAGACTGACGACGATCAGGACGACTGCGGTGCCGCCCGAGAGGGCCGCGACGAACCGCGTCCCGCCACCCTCGAAGAAGATGGCGAAGGCGAGGCCGAGGGCGGCCCACGCGACCAGTAGATCCCGGATCTCGTCGCTGCTGAACTGGAGGCGACCGCTGCCGAGGCTCACGTCAGGGCCCCCCAGATGAGGTCGGCGCTGTTGCGCGCCCCGTCTATCATCAGCCGACTCACGCCGTCTAACCCGCCCAGTTCCTGTCCGAACAGCGGGAGGACGTAGGTGACGAACAGCAGACTGGCGACGATGCTCCCGATGTTCGTCGCCGCGACGATCATGATGAGACGGAACAGCGGGACGTCGAACATCTCGCCGACGAGGTCGGTCAGTGGCTTCTCCTCGTCGGACAGCAGTCTGTTCAGCGTCGAGATGTCGGAGACGTTGACCGGCGTGTGGCGGAGTTCGACGTAGCCCGTGAACCAACCCGGCGCGAGCAAGGGGTTCACCGACGTCATCCACGCCACGAGACCGCCGACGAGCGAGGACGACCAGCGCGCGCCCGCCAGTTTCGCCAGGCCGAACGCGAAGACCCCGTTGACGACGAACCACGCCGCAAAGAGTCGAAGGAGGAAGTCGTTCCGCACCCCGGCCATCGCCAGCAGGACGAAGAAGGCGACGAAGCCGACCGAGATGGCTCCGGCGAGCAGCTTCCCCCACGGGAAGCCGGTCGACTCGGCCGTACCGGTCAGCGACTCCATCGGCGGGAGTGTCTCTGGCTCGGCGAGGTAGCGTTCGATCCCCTCGCGGTGACCCGCACCGACGATGGCGACGACGTGCTTCCCCTGTGCTCGCAGGTCGACGAGGTTGTGCGCGATGTAGGCGTCACGCTCGTCGATCAGCGCCTCCGCGCCGCCGGGGCTGAACTGCCGGAACTCCTCCATCATCATCGAGACGACGTCGGTGTCGGTCAACTCTGCCATGTCGAACTCCTCGTACTCCTCCTCGGCACCGGCGTCGAGTCCCAGTACGTCGATTGCGATGCCGGCGACCGCGCCGACCAAGACGCCCAGCGAGACGCCCAGCGTCATGCTCCCGACGATGCGCACCGCGAAGTCGCCCAACACGGCGGAGACGAGTGGGTCGGCCAGTCCGAGACCGACGCCGCCGACGATGCCGACCGCGAGACCGCCGCCGATGCCGTACAGCAGGCTCCGGTCGGCGTCGACGAACTGCTGGGCGACGGCGTCGAGGACGTAGCTCCCGACGACCGCGAGCAGCAGCCCACCGGTGAGACGGGTCATGATCGGTAGCCCGATGCCGAAGACGGACTCGCCGAGCAGGCCGATGATCGGGCCGGCGATCAGGCCGACGATCAGGCCGGCCGTGAGACCGACGACCCGCGAGTCGGTGACGCCGAAGGCGAGGCCACCGACCATGTGGAGTTTCTCGCGGAGCGACATCCGCGCCCAGAAGCGCTGGATCGTGTTCTGGATGTCCCGATCGACCAAGGCCACGTCGATGCCGAACTCCTCGGCGGTCTCGCAGGCGGCGAGCATGTCGGCACCCGGCTGGATGTCGAACTTCTCGCCCATCTGCGTCTGGACGTACGAGAGCATCCAGTAGGCGATGAACTGGAAGACGGTGTTGCCGCGCAGGAGGTCGCCCGGTTCGATGTCGTCCGGGGTCTCGCCCTGCATCTGGCGGTAGCGCCCCTCGTCCAACTCGACTGCGACCACGTCCGGTCGCTCCTCGTCGATGACACGCTCTACCTCCTCGACGGAGTCGGCAGAGACGTGTGCGGTGCCGACGACGCGGACGCTCCCCTCGCCGGGGTCGTCGCCAGCGGTCGCCACCTGTTCACTCATTGGCCCCTGCTACTGGGCGGGCGCTGTTATCGTTGTCGGAAGCACGACACGGGCCGATCACCGGCCGTCACTCGGGAGCGACCGCTCGCCGACCCCGGCACAGTCTTTTGTCGCCGCCCGTCGTCGTGGCGGACGTGCAGACAGACGAGACCGACTCGGTCGCCGCCGCCGATCTCTCGACAGTCGCGGGTGTCCGTGACCTGACCCGCCGGTGTCTCGACGCCGGTATCGCGGCAGCCGACCCCCGACGGGCCGCCGCCGAGCGACTCACGCTCGACGGCGACGACCTCCTCGTGCCGACCGGCGGCGAGGGTGGAGCGCCGACGACTACCGGTGAGTCGACCGCCGGGTACGACCTGTCCGCGTTCGACCGCGTGCTGGTCGGCGGCGGCGGGAAGGCGGTCGGCGGACTGGCGCACGGACTGCTCGATCGACTCGGCGACCGGATCGACGAGGGGGTGGTGGTGACGACAGACGCCGGGTCTGCCGAGAAGGGGGAGAGCCGAGGCGGAGCGGACGCCGCCGCGATCGGCCCCGTCCGCGTCCTGCCGGGCGACCACCCGACACCGAGCGAGCGCGGCGTCCGGTCGACCGAGGCGGTCCTCGAACTGGCCGACGAGGCGACCGCCGACGACCTGTTCGTCGTCCTGCTGACCGGCGGCGGGAGTGCCCTCCTCACGGCCCCGGCACCGGGACTCACACTCGCCGACCTCCGGCAGACGACCGACGCACTGCTCGCCTCCGGTGCCGACATCCGGGAGATCAACGCGGTCCGGAAACACTGCTCGGCGATCAAGGGTGGACACCTGGCTCGGCGGGCCAGTCCCGCGACGGTGCTCGGACTGGCGATCAGCGACGTCGTCGGCGACGATCTCGCGACCATCGCCAGCGGGCCGACCGCGCCCGATCCGTCGACGTTCCGGGACGCACACGACGTGCTCGATCGCTACGGGATCGACGCACCGGCGGCGGTTCGTGACCGACTCCGGCGGGGTGCAGACGGCGGGGGCGAGGAGACACCGAAGCCGGGCGATCCGGTCTTCGACGACGTTCGAACGGTCGTACTGGCGAACGGCCACACCGCGCTGTCGGCGGCACGGGAGGCCGCCGAAGCCACCGGACCGGGTTCGGGGGTGGAGACGTGTCTCCTGACGGGTCGGCTACGCGGCGAGGCCAGCGTCGTCGGGCAGACCCTCACCGGCATCGCGGAGGAGGTCGCCGCCACTGGAAACCCGGTGTCGCCGCCTGCGGTGCTGGTGGCCGGCGGCGAGACGACCGTCACCGTCACCGGGTCGGGCGTTGGCGGCCCGAACGGGGAACTCGCGCTGTCGGCCGCAGTCGAGTTCGTCGACTGGCCGGCCGTCGGCGGCGAGACGCCGGTGGCACTCGGGAGCGTGGACACCGACGGCAGAGACGGGAGTACCGACGCCGCCGGCGCGCTCGTCGATCAGACGACGGTCGGCGGCGACGAGAGCGACAGGCCGGGCCTCGGACACGCACGCGATGCGCTGGCCGACGACGACAGCCACGGCTACCTCGGTGCGCGTGGCGCACTCGTCCACACCGGGCCGACCGGGACGAACGTCAACGACCTCGTGGTGCTCGTCGTCGGGACGCCCGAGGAGTAGTGCGTCTCCGAGCGCCACACCACCTGTCACCCGGGCGACTGGAAGCAACAAGTTTGTGTCCTCGCCAGCGATAGGAGGGGTATGGCCGACCTGTTGCCCTCCCAGCCCGACACCTCGGCTGCCGACGAGGCCGAACCTCGGGTGATCGGCGTCGACAGCGACGACGCGGACGACCTGCTGTCGGCGCTCTCCTCGAACACCGCCCGGAAACTCCTCAGTGCGCTCCACGAGGACCCCGACACACCCTCCTCGCTCGCGGAGCGACTCGACACCTCGCTCCAGAACGTCCAGTACCACCTCGGAAAACTGGAGTCCGCGAACGTGGTCCGCGTCATCGACACGGTCTACTCGGAGAAGGGCCGCGAGATGAAGGTGTACGCGCCGACGGACCGACCGCTGGTCGTGTTCGCCGGGCGCGAGGAGGAGTCGACCGGACTGAAGACCGCGCTCAGCCGACTGATCGGCGGCTTCGGTATCCTCGCCGGGGTCAGTCTGCTCGTCCAGTACCTGCTGGCCGACGGCCCGTGGTTCGGCGCACAGACCGGCAGCGCCGGCACCGCCGACGTGCAGACGACCACCGAATCGACACGCATCGCGGCCGAGACGGCCGCCACGCTCCCACCGGGACTGGTCTTCTTCCTCGGCGGGACGCTGATGCTGCTTGCCGTCTTCGGCGTCTGGTACGTCCGGTCGCGGGCGTAGTCTGCGTTCGAGAGAATCGGTCGCAAACCTGCTCGGCGCTGTTGGGGCTACCGACCGCTGTGAGGTGAACAGTTCGTCAGGTCACGGCGAGGGTGGTCCCGGCTTCGTACTTCAACGGTCGGTCCCGGGTGGCTGATCGTCAGACCGGCCGTGAGAATCAGTTCTCCGCTCGGACGCCGGCAGGCACCGCCTGGACGCCGAGTGTCCCGGAGAGGTCGTCGCCCGGCCGAGCGCCGTTCCCGGTCGTGTCGATGCGGAGACTGGCGTACGCCGTCGCACCCGGCCCGAGCGTGAACTGCGTCGCCGGGTCGTCGGTCCCCGGAACCCGGAGCGTCCCGAGTCGGTCACCCGTCGACGAGACGACGTGCAGGGCGAGTCGGGAACCGGCGTCGACGCTGCCGATCCAACTGCGGTCTGCGAGTCGGTAGCCGACCCGGACCGTCTTCGACTCGTCGGTCGTGTTCGTGAGCGTCACCGCAGACGGGTCGGGTCGCGTACCGGACGAGTCGTCGACGGGGGCACCCAACCACACGACCGCGCCGACGGGGACGGCACCGTCGGTACCGGGTTCGATCAACGTGGCGTCGTCGCCCGGCGTCACGCCGGCGTCGAGGTCCGTCCCGACCCGGATCGCCCCGGCAGCGTCGAGTCCGTCGAGGTCCGAACCGAGTGCCGCCACGGCACCCCCGCCGACGCCGAGGACGGCCCCGACACTCGCCAGTATCCCTCGGCGAGTCGTCACGCCGACCACCCCGCCGACGGCGGCCACGCAGACCACACGTGGTGAGAGATCGGCGGAGACGGCACGGGACCGGACGCCGACGCTCGCGCTCCTCGGCAGTCGTTCGGTCGGACTCGATACACATCGCCGTCTACGAAAGTGTCGTACAGAAGCCGTCTGCCTATACGAAGTGGGTCGGCGGTTCGGTCACCCGATACACAAAGGCCGTCAGTCGTCGTCGCCGAACAGTGCCGTGAACAGCCGTCGTTCGGCAGTTCTGAGGTGTTCGCTGAACGTCGGTTGGCTGATACCGAGGTGACCGGCGACCGTCTCCGCGTCGGTCTCGCGCGGTGACGCGAAGTAGCCGTGCGCGACTGCCGTCTCCAGCACCTCGCGCTGGCGGTCGGTGAGCAGATCGGCGAGTCCGTCGCTCCACTCGCCTCGTTCGTCGCTGAGTTGGCGCTGGAGTTCGACCGTCCCGTACCGTCCGTCGAGTGCGTCCACGACGGTGCTCGGGTCGACGCCCGACGGGACGGTCGCCTCGACGCGTGCGGCCTCCGGTGTCGCGGTGAGTGCCTCCAGTCGGCCGCCGTGATCGGCGAGCATCGTCCCGAGCCACGCGCCGTCCTGTCGGAGTCGGACCGCCGTCGTGTAGTCGCCCCCGTCGGCGTCGACGGTCTCGGCGGCTCGGATCGTCGCGGTTCGCTCTGCGAGCGCGAGTGCGTCCTCGGCGACCGACGTCGGGAGTCGCAGGGTGAGGTCGGCGGTGTCGCCGTCCGTGGTCCAGCCGTCGACCAGTTCGACGCGACAGTCGAGGCGTGTCGCCACGCGCAACGCGAAGTCGGGTGCGCCGGTGAGGCGGAGCGTGAGTTCGGTTCGCCGGTCCCCCGTGAGCGCTCGGCGTCTGATCCCCGCACTCCGGGCGAACGCGACCAGCGAACCGAGGAGGGACAGCGACTCCTCGATGGCTTCGAAGGCACCCGGCGTCGTGGCGTACAGTTTCAACACGCCGTAGCTGGCGTTTCGGTAGCAGAGCGGGATGGCACAGGTGGACTGATAGCCGCGAGCGAGCGCTCGCCGCGCCCAGTCCTCGTCGTCACAGTCCTCGACGAGACTGCCGACGTGCTGAATCTCGCCAGTCTCGACGGCTGCACGCGCCGGATGAACGCCACTGGGGCTGTGGTCCGGTTCGTCGTCGAGCCAGTCTGCACCCTCGGCGTCGCCGTCTGTGCAGCGTCGCGGGACGACAGTTCGGTCCCTGTCCGTCTCGCCGATCCACGCGAACGCGACCGGTTCGACGGTCGTCACGTCGTCGCAGACGGCCTGTTCCATCCGTGCCACGGTCGGCGTCGAGACCACCGCGTCGACCACCACACCGAGCAGTTCGACCGCGTGGCCGAGCGCGTCCAATCTCTCGTCTCTGCGTGCGAGTCGTCGCTCGCGTTCCGCGAGTGCGCGCTCCTGGACCGCCCGGTCCAGTGTGACCTCGGCGAGCAACGCGAGGAGGCTGGCGAACTCGACACCGCGCTCGCTCTCTGGTTCGACCCGAGCGACCCGTGGGGTACCTGTGCCGTTTCGACCGTCGGCAGAGGTCGTCCCGGTCGCGTCGGTCGCGTCGGTTGCACCGGTCGCGTCGGTCGCCGGCGCTCCTCGACCGTCCGTGTCGCTCGCCGTCTCGGTGGCCGCGGGTCGGCGACCGAACTCGAGCAACAGGACCCCGTGGCTGCCGACCGGGAGGAGCAGTGTCTCGTCGACGGCGGGGTCGTCAGGCCCGACGCTCCGTTCCGGCCCGAGGGCCGCCGCCCGGTGGCGGGGGAGCCCCTCGGCGAAGGAGCGCCAGACGACACTGTCGGTGTCCGTGATCGGCGGGAGGTCCTCGGGGTCGTCGTCGCCCGGTGCCAGCGCGGTCGGGGAGAGTTCACCGGAGGCGCGGTCGTATCGGTAGCAGACGACACACGTCGCCCCGAACGCCTCGACCGCCGCACCTGCGACGAGCGAGTAGATTTCGGCGACGGACGAGGCACCCGTCAGCGCGGCCGCCGCGCTCTGTAGCTCCCGGAACAGTCGCTCGTGACGCTTGTGGGTCGTCACGTCTCTGACGACCGCGACGACGACGTCGACACCGTCGACCGTCGCGGGACGCAGTGTGACGTTCACCCAGCGGCGCTCCCCGTCGGGTCGTTCGATCCGCCAGTCGAACCGCTGTGGGTCGCCGCCGGCGGCGGCCTCGATCAGTGTACGAGCGCGGGCGTCGTCGTACGTCGGGTCGGGGGCCGACAGTTCCGCGACCCGCATCCCGCACAGGTCCGGAACCGGGTAGCCGTAGATGTCGACGGCGGCGCGGTTGGCGTCCACGATGTACCCCGTCTCCGGGTCGTGGAGCAACACGCCGTCGTCGATCTGCTCGACGACCGCACCCTCGTCTACCTCGGGCCGGTCGGCTCCCGTGTCCATCACATCGTTCCAGACGAATCAGGTGCGTAAAAGTATCGCACCTGCCGTGACCACAACAGGCTTGTACTCACGACGCCAGTGAACGTTCCGATTGTCAGACACGACACCGAAGCTACGAGAACGACGTGCGTCCACCGACGCCCCTCTCGCATCCACGAATGTCACGCGATAACACGTGTGCAAAACCGTTAAGAACTCGCACTCGAACAGAACGAGTATGGCGACACGCCAGCAACCGACACCGGCGTACCATCGGTGTGAGTGCGGAGCGACGTTCGAGAGTACCGAACAGCTGCTGGCACACGCACGAGACGACCACGGACTCTCCGTACACTAACCTCCGCTCCGCATTTTCGACGCTCCGGAGCCGTCACCCGGCGCGTCAGACGTCCCGTCCCGAGAACTTCACCGTCAGGACCGAGACCGGCGACTCCTGGACGACACTGGACGAGACGCTCCCGAGCATGTTGCGTTCGTAGTCCGCGTGGCTCCCCATCACGATCAGGTCCACGGCTGCCTCGTCGGCGTAGGCGACGATCTCGTCGCTCGGACTCCCCTCGCGGATCGAGACCGTCGCGTCGAGACCGGCCGCAGTCGCGGCGTCGGTGATCGCGGCGAGTGCGCGTTCGCCCTCGTCTCGGAGTCGGGCCGTCGTCTCGGCCTGGAGATCCGACTCCAGCGTGAGGAACGCGCGGGTGTCGACGACGAACAGACCGTGGACCGCCGCGTCGTGGCGCTTCGCCACGTCGATCCCCTGGTCGACGACGATCTCGCTTCCCTCGCTCCCGTCTGTCGGAATCAGTACGGTGTCGAACATCTGGTAGTCGGGTGTTGGTCCCCGGTAGTGAAATAGCGGGCGGTCGGCGGTCGTCACGTCACGGAACGTCGACGACCGTCACGGTACGGAGCGTCGACGGCCGCCACGCGGGGGTCGCTGGCGACCGGAGTGAGTCACTCCTCGACGGGGTAGCCGGCCTCGGTGATCGCCCGGACCGCGCGTTCGTGAGTCGCTGTCTCGCCGGTCACGGTGACGGTACCGGTCTCGGCGTCGGCGTCGACGCAGGCGACACCCGGCAGTCGGGTGGCCGCCTCGCGGACCATCGTCTCGCAACTGGCACAGGACATCGCCGGGACGTGGAGGGTGTACTCCGACATGGCACTCGGAGAGAGGGCCGAAACGTACATAATTCCGGGTGATGTGCTACGAAAACAGAACGTCTGCCCGCCCGGTTCCGACACTGCAAAGTCGGCGCGTCCCCTACGACTGGTATGGTCTCGGCCGTGAGTCTCGTCCTGCTGGGCGTCGTGATCGTACTCCACACCGTCTTCGCGGCGGTGGCGACGCGGTTCTTCAGACTACGGCTGAAGACGCGCTTCGGGTGGGTGCTCTACTCGCTCCTGTTGATCCCGGTCGCGCTCTTTGCCACGACGCTCGTCTTCTCCGGACCGCTCGGCATCGGCACCGACCTCGGGAGTCCCGTCGCGGCTCTGGGTGTCATGATCGGGCTTCCCCTCGCACTGGGCTTTACACTCGACGTACTCTACATCCCGCCGCCGGAGGAGTACGACCTCCCGGACAGGCAGTGACTGACGCGAGGCGCAGAAAATCGTTGGGCGGGCGTCGCAGATCAGTCGTCGGCCAGCAGTCGGTCGAACACGTCCTCCACGCTGTCTAACACCGCCTCGGGCGACTGCGTGGCGTCGACACGGACGAACCGGTTCGGGTCGGCGTCGATCAGTCGTTCGTAGTTCGCGCGGACCTCCGCGAGGTAGCCGGCCTGCTCGAACTTGTTGGTCGCGCCGCTTCGGGCGGCGGCGGTCTCGGGGTCCACGTCGAGGTAGATGGTCTTGTCCGGTGGGCGCGTGAACGCAGCGTGGATGCCCCGGATGTACTCCAGCGGGCGCTGAATCTCGGCGTCGGCGAGACTCGCGGCCTGGTAGGCGTACCGGGAGTCGGCGTACCGGTCCGAGACGACGAGGTTCCCCTCGGCGAGTGCGGGGCGGACGACACGCGAGAGGTGGTCGGCGTGGTCGGCGGTGAACAGAAAGAGTGTGGCCAGTGGGTCGGCGTCGTCGTCGTCGATGGCCCGGTTCACCGCGTCGCCGTACCACGAGTCGGTGGGTTCGTGGGTGAACACCGCCTCGGGGTAGCGGTCGGAGAGCGCCTCCCAGACGGTGGTCTTCCCGGAGCCGTCGAGTCCTTCGAGCGTGACGAGCATACCGGAGGGAGTCGTGGCGCGGGGTTAAACGTCGTGGATTCTGGACTGGGACGTGTGGGTGGGTGGTCGTACTGGGTGACGGTCTGTGTCGAGACCCCACGATACCGGCGATAACGACCTCGGCAGTGACCGCGACCGTGACCTCGACCGCGACAGCACAGCTACGATTGCTAGCACGGGGGACCACATCCGCACCGCAACCGCGACCACACCGCTACTCGTCGTAGCGCGAGGAACCGCACCCGCGACAGCACCGCACCTCGAACCTCCCCAGCCTCGCGGGGCGCTCCGCACCGCGCGTCCCGCTCCCTCGCGCGTTTCTCGCGCGCCGACCGCAACCACACCGCGACAACCGGACAGAGTTCCGAGCTACGTCACACTCACCAGTCGAGTGGGCTGGCGCGACACCTCGGCGGCGTGGGGCCGCCTCGGGCGAGCCTCGTGTCGCGCCGACGGTTGCAGGGAGGCCATCGCTGAAACCGACTGGTCCACCGGGTGTTGCGTGTGCCTTCACAGATTTCACCCGGTGGGACTGAAAAGAGCCGGTCTCTCGGTCCCGCCCCGACGCCGGTAGCCGGGCGGGACCGTCGGTCCCGCTGGAAACCGGCGCGCCGCGCCGGTGACAGAGCGAGACCGGAGGTCTCGCCAGCAGACGGGCGTGGCTCGCCCGTCAGCGCCGCAGGGGGGAGAGCGAGCGTGCTCGCTCGACCGACTGAGGGGCGTGGTTCGAGAGACGCCGTGGCGTCTCTCGTCATCACGAGAGAGCTTCGCTCTCTCGAACGACACCAAGTCGCGGCGGGTCGAGAGACCGGGGGCTTTCACCCCTCGTCGTCCGCGACTGATTCGACCGAGTTGTCTACGACTCACTCGGCAGAATTCGTGTCTCAGGGATGCTTTCACCCCTCGACGTTCACGACGTTTTCGACCGAATCCACACGAGCAGAGACCCCACGCTCACCACCCACGTCGAGACCGGCTTCCGTACCCTTTTGCCCATCCAGCGCGACCGGTCGCGTACGTGATCCGTGTCGTCCACGAGGGGCTGACGAGTCGGGCCGAAGCGGTCGCGTCACTGTGTCGCGAGCGAGACGCGGCGGTGACCGTCAGCGAGACCGCCGCCCTCGCCGCCGGCGAGTTCGACGCCGACGACCGCGTGGTCGCACTCGGCGAGCGCGCACTGCTCGCGGTCGGTCGTGTCGGCGTCGACGCCCCGGTCCTCCCGGTCGGCGGTGAGTCCCTCCCGAACAGCCCGACGCTCGACGACCTCGACACCGTCGTCGAGACCGTGCTCGCGGCCGACCCCGACGTGGTGGACCATCCGATCCTGTCGATCGGGGACGACTCCGGGACCGAGCGCGCACGGGCCGTCCTGGACGTGACGCTCGTCACCGACGAACCCGCGCGCATCTCCGAGTACGCCGTCCGGGCGGGCGACCGCGAGATCGACCGGTTCCGCGCCGACGGGGTGGTCGTCGCCACGCCACTCGGCAGCGGCGGCTACGCGAGTGCCGTCGGCGGCCCGCGACTCGGCCCCGGGACCGGGCTGGCGGTCGTGCCCGTCTCGCCGTTCGAGACACAGCGCGACTACTGGGTCGTCGCCGACCCGGTCGCTCTGTCCGTCGAGCGTGACGACAGCGCGGTCTCGCTCGTCGCCGACGACACCGTGGTCGGCGCTGTCGGTCCCGAGGAGCGACTGACGGTCCGGCCGACCGGGACGCTCGCCGTACTCCGACCGGACGAGTCGTAGCGCCGGCCCGACCAGTCCCGGCGGCGCGAGCGTTCACGACTCCTGCGCTGTCCCTCGACAGAACAGTCCTGCAGGTGTGACGACCGAGGAGTGAGAAGTGGCGACGGCGGCTGTCGTTCTCAGACGACCGCGTTCCAGAACGGCGCGACGAACTCGAACAGGCTCTGGAAGCCCGCGTACAGCAGCGCGATCACCGAGGCGGCGACGGCGGCCTTCGGCTGCTCGAAGTCGAGCCCGTTCCGTGCTTCGACCTTCCGGGACTCGAACTCGAAGACGTCCGTGAGGAACACGCCCAGCACGAGCACCGACATGACCATCCCGCCGTGCGGTTCGACGATCAGGAACGCGAACGACACGAGCACCAAGAGGACGTTCGTCGCGCTGTGCGGCGCGTACCGGGACAGTGCTTCGTCGTCGTCGCTCGCGGCGGCCTGCTTCCGGTACGTCCGGTGGGCGAGCGCCCGGGTCGCCATGTTGGCGAGCACCAGGACGAGGATCACTGCCGGCAGGTACGGCTCGACCGCCTCGATGGGTTCGAGGGGGACGAGGAACTGAAGCGGTTGCATACTCCCACATCCGAGGGAGACTCATTAGAGTTTTTCCAATCGCGGGCGAGAGACGGGCGGGGAGAAGCGGCGTGGATCAGTTGCTCTGGCGGCGCGAGTCGATCGCTCTGCGCAGTTGGCGTGCGCCGGGGATCAACACCCAGAACGTGAGCGCACCGAGCAGCGCGAAGTAGAGCATCCCGTCCATCAGCAGGACGCCGATCTGGTCGAACGTTCCGAGGTTCTCGGGGAGCGGGTCGATCAACTGGGTGGTGCTCTCGAAGGAGGCCGTCCGGTACCAGCCCGCGAGGATCATCCACGCCAGTCCTGCCCCGGTGAAGATAGCGAGTCCCTTGGCGAATTCGTCAGCCATTGTCTGAACCTTCGTCGGCGTCCTCTTGAGAGTTTCCCATTCCCTCGGCCTGGAACCGCGTTCCGAGGACGTAGACACCGGCCCCGCCCGCGATCACCAGCAGTGCCACGACCGCGAGGATGCCGCTCAGGATGCCGTCTGCGACGGCGAGACCGAGCGCCGACAGGAGCGATTCGAGCAGACTCCGCAGGAGACTCGTCTGGAGCGTCGCGGCGTCCAGCAGGAGGAACCCGCTCACGACCGCGACGACTGCGATCAACGTCGAGAAGACGATGATCGTCTTGTAGAGTCGCAACGGGACGACGACGTTTCGCCCGCCGGGGTCGGTCGACGACGCTGAGCCATCACTCATGGCAGAGAGAAGGGACCGGCGATACTTCGGTACTTCGGGACGTGCCCGTCGCTGTGGGGCGCGAGGACACGGAAGGCGGTGAACCGCAGAGAACGTCGGGGAACCGCCGTCAGTTCGGCGGCCGGAGTCTGTCGGACGACGCTCGGCAGGCCGTTACTTCGGCGGCCGGAGCCGGTAGTAGCGACGGTTGAGGTCGTACATGTAGCCCTCGCGCATCGTCTTCAGCACCGCGTAGGTGATGATCCCCGCGACGATGGGGAGGAGGAACGTCAGGTCGAACAGCAGCGTCGGGTCCATCGGCATCAGGTTCTTGACCGACAGCAGGCTGATGGTGAACGCGAAGACGACGCCCATCACGCCGACCGCAGACCAGAACGGCTGTTCGACCGGTCTGCGTGCAGACCCCTTGTTCAGGAACGGCACCATGGCGATGAAGCCGACGACGACCACGTTCGCCAGCACGCCGTACGTCCGGTCGGCCATCAGCTTCTGGCCGCCCAGAATCGCCAGTTCGGGGTTCAGGTCGTTGAGCTTCAGCAGGCCGAACGACCAGTAGAGATACCAGTCGGGCAGGATGATCGCCGGCGTCACGCTGGCATTCGCCGGGTCCGCGATGTGCGGCGGCATCGTCGCCGACAGGAACAGGATCATCCCGGTGAAGAAGGCCGTGATCGAGAGGTTCCGCACGATCTCGTGGGGCCACGTCGGGAAGCCGAGCACGTCGCGCTCGACGTAGTCCGACTCGGTCCGGAGGTCCTGGTCCTCGCGGCGTGCCCGCTCGAAGTACTCGTAGGTGAGCCGCGACAGGCCGGTCGTCCGCTCTTTGCGTTCGCGCCACGTCGGCGTCTCGTCGTCGGGGGCGACGATGCCCGTGCCGTCTGCACGGACCTCCTCGCCGCCGTCCGTCTTCGCCGTCTCGTTCGTATCGTCGGTGTTACTCATGTTGTGTCACCTCAGTGCGGTTCCGCGATGCCCTGCACCCAGACGATCCCGATGTGGATGGCGATCAGCGTCGTCACCACGAACGGGAGGAAGAACACGTGCAGGATGTACATTCGCTGGAGCGTCGCCTGACTCAGCGTGAAGCCGCCGAACAGTAGCTGGGCGACCCACTCGCCGATCAGGGGGATCGAGAGGCTCATCTCGACACCGATCTGGCCGGCCCAGAAGGCCAGCTGGTCCCACGGGAGCAGGTAGCCGGTGTACCCGAACACCATCGTCAGGCTGATGAGCACGATGCCGATCAGCCAGTTCAGCTCACGCGGTTCCTTGTACGCGCCCGTGAAGTAGACACGGAGCATGTGCAGGAACACTGCCGCGACCATCACCTGTGCGGACCACCGGTGGATGGAGCGGAGCATGTAGCCGAACTGGAGTTCCCGCATGATCAGTTCGATGGAGGCGTACGCGACCGAGGGGTCGCCGGTCGCCCCCTGTGCGGCTGCGGGGGAGTAGTAGAACCCCAGTAAGGCCCCGCTGATCGCGGCCACGATGTACGCGAGCGTCGAGAACGACCCCAGCGCGTACAGGGGGTACCAGTACCAGAACTTGTTGTCGAGGTTGTACTGCTCGGTGTGGCTCTTGGGCATCTGGAGGTTGACCCGGTAGTAGAGGGTCTCCAGAATCTCCAGATAGTCGACGATCCGGAGCCGTTTGTCGAGCCAGATCAGCGCCGTCAGGAACGTCGTCTCGACGGGAGACAGGTCCTTCGTCTCCATCCAGCCCTTGTGATCGTAGTCGTCTTTTTTCTCTAAACTCATTGTCTCACCGCTTGTAGTACGGGTAGATCGCCCGCTTCACTTGGTCCCACGCGCCGTCGGCGAACTCGGTCCCGTCTACGTCGTCCTCGCGGATGTAGAGGTCCTCCCACTTGCGACGCCGCTTCTTCACGATCATCACGTCGGGGAGGAACTCCTTCCGGTACAGCGCCAGCACGAAGGCGAGATCGATGAAGATCATCGCCAGCAGACCGCCGAGGAACATGTTCCCGAACTCCGAGAGTGCCCACCCGGAGACGAAGCCGTACGCGAACAGGAACACGAAGCCGATCTCCAGGATCGTCAGGAGGACGATCGCGATCGCCGCCGCCGTGCTCTCACGTGCCGGTTCGTACCGGTGGATGTCGCCGTAGGTGCTTCCGGTGCTGGACATCAGTCACGTCCCCCCGTGTTGCCGGTGTTCGGCGACTCGCCGTACTTGAGGACGTAGAAGGTGAACACGAGCGTCGCGATGATCCCGAGGATCGTCGCGGAGCCGACCCAGTGAGCCTGGATCGGGACGCCGAGGTCGTGGAGTTCCTTCTCGCCGCCACCGCCGCCACCGCCCCCGCTGCCGGGGTTCTCGGTGACGACGACCTCGGCGACCATCCCTGCCCCCTCGTGGGGGATGCAGAAGTACTCGTAGGTGCCGAGCGTCTCGAAGGTGTGGCTCACGGACTCGCCGCCCGCGACGTTCCCCTCGCCGTTGTTCCACCCGGTCCGGGCGGCCTCCTCGGAGTCGAACCCACCGGACGCGAAGTAGGTGGCTCCCTCCGGGATGCCATCGTCGTAGAACGTGACCGAGTGCCCGACGCTGCCGACGTTCGGCCACTCGATGGTGTCTCCGGGTGCGATCTCGATGCTCGCCGGATCGAACACGAGGCCGTCCGTCATCTCGACGGTGTGTGTCGTCCCGCCACCACTGCTCCCGCCTCCGCTCTCGTTTTGGGCGGACGCAGTGCTCGTGGCGGCTGCTACCGCGCCGGTCGCGCCACCGGCCGTTCGCAGAAAGTCCCGCCTGTTCATACACGAATGCCTCAGGATGGAACGCGCTTAAACCCACCGACTGCCGGAGCGCGGCGAGGCGACGAAGGCGGCCGATTCGACGCCCCACGGCGCCGAATCGCGGTTCGGCTCCTGCGGCCTGCTACCGGCTCACTCGCCGTCGAGTTCCGGGGCGCGTTCGGCGTCGGTCAGCCGTCGGAGTTCACCGGTCTCCGGATCGGCACCGACCGGGACGAACTCCGGGATCTCGCCGCTCTCCAGGCCGACTGCACGCAGGCGGTTCCGGTACTCCTCGGCGCGGAACCGGTCCGAGAGGCGGGCGTTGGCGACGACGCTGAACAGGAAGATCCCGGTCAGGATGAACAACACCGCCATGATCGGCGCGACGAGGTTGATCGCGCCGTTCGCGTCCGGGATGCGGTCGGTGAAGAAGAAGATGGCCAGCATCCCGAGTCCGGCGAGAATCTGTGCGCCGGCGACGACCTGCAACATGTTGTTGCCGAGTTGGCCGGAGCCCTCCGGCACGTCATTCGGGTCGGGCAACGCGAAGTTCTCCGGCGGTTCGGGCACGTCGTAGTCTTCCATCGAGCAGAGCGCGACCGTCGGCTTCACGTCCCGGAGGACGGTGCCCCGCCCCTCGATACTCCCGTCGGGGTGGACGATGGCGTACCCCTCGTCGGAGTACGCGAGCAGTCGTGGTTCGCCGTCCTCGACGAACCGCTCCAGAACCGCGAACACCTCCCTGCCGGCGACCCGGTTCCGGAGGTCCTGTTCGACGCGGTCCAGCAGTTCGGTGCCGGTGATCCACGTGTCGGCGTCGAACACCGCGTCCCACTCGTCGGGGGACATCTGTGCCATGTCCGCCGGGCCGAAGTTGTCGAAGTCGTACTTGTCCTCGACCTCCTGCCGGAGCGCGTCGAGGTCCGGATCGCTCGACTCCGGTGCCGTCTCGGTCGGGGGCTGGTCACCTGCGTCCGACACACTCGACGGTGTCGAGTCGGCTCGCTCGGCGTCGGTGTCGTCGGCCGTCTCGTCGGCGTCGGACCCACCGGTCGAGGGTGCGTCTGCCATCGGTCGAAGTAGGGAACACAGCGGTAAACGCTTTCCGACACGCCCGACCGTGGTCGTCACAGGGCGGTGGCGGAGAGTCCGGTCGGCTACCGAGTGACCCGCGATACTGCGGTCCGGCGACCGGGAGCGAGTCGGTCCATTTACGCCACCCCGAACCTAATCCCGGACGATGGGAGCCGTCGCCGACAGTACGATAGCCGCCGTCGCGTTTCTGCTCGTCACCGCGAGTTTCCCCTTCTACCTCTACGGGGCGTGGATCATGATCGACGCCGAGACGGTGACGTGGGACACCCTGACGTACCACCTGAAGTTCATCGTCCCCGGTCTGCTGTTGAACACGGTGCCGGTCGTCTTCTGGATGGCTCCGCGCCTGCCGGACCAACTGAACGGTATCTCGGCACTCCACGCGTTTCTCGGGTTGCAGGCGTACGCGCTGTTGGTGTTCGCACTGACGGGGATCGTCCGCATCTTCCAGGCGAAGCGGGCCGCGAACCTCTACGACGACCCCGGACAGGAGGTCGACCTGGACGACCTCCACGAGAACATGGGCGCGTGGCGCGGTCGCCTCCGACTGGGCGTGTTCGGCTACGTGTTCTTCTGGATTCTGGCCTACGTCGTCGGCATCTTCAAGTTCGTCTCGCGGTACGGCCTGCCGTTCTGAGGCGAAGTTCGGGTTCGATTTCCGCGAGTCACCACGCCTCGCCGCTGGCGAGGTCGACGTCGTGATCGACTTGCGAGGAGGGACAGATGGCTTCGAGTCGGCAGTCGGCACAGTCGGGGTTCTGCGCGGTGCAGACCGCCCGCCCGTGGCTGATGAGCAGGTGGGTGAACTCCTGCCAGTCGTCCTCGGGGACGACGCCCATCAGGTCGGCTTCGATCTTCTCCGGGGTCTGCTCCTCGGTGAGGCCGAGTCGCCGGGAGAGCCGCTGGACGTGGGTGTCGACGACGATGCCCTCCACGATGTCGTGGCCGTGCTGGAGAACGACGTTCGCGGTCTTGCGCCCGACGCCGGTCAGGGCGGTCAACTCGTCCATCGTGTCCGGCACCTCGCCGTCGTGTTCCTCCACGATCGTCTGGCAGGCGCTCACGATCCACTTCGACTTGTTGTTGTAGTAGGTGATCGAGTTGATGTCCTCGGCGAGTTCCGCCTGGTCGACTGTGGCGTAGTCCTCGGCGGTGTGGTACTTCTCGAACAGGTCGGCGGTGACTTTGTTCACGCGCTCGTCGGTACACTGCGCCGAGAGCATCACGGCGATCAGGAGTTCGAGTCGGGTCGAGAAGTGCAGCGAGATGGTCGTGTCGGGGTACTCCTCGTACAACTGGTCGAGGACGTCGAGCATCTGGTCGTCCCGCGACTCGTGTGGCGTTCCCATACTCGTCGTGGTCGTGGGGGAGCGGTTTGAACGGTTCGGAGTCGGAACTGTGCGGTGCTGTGGCCGCTGGCTAATCGGGCGTCGGTACGAACTCGGGCGCATCGAGCGTCGGTGCGAACTCGGGCGGGTCGGTCGTGGCCGGCGAGACGAACCTCTCCGACTTCTCGACCGGTCGGGACTCACTCGCCGGTGGGCGTGAACTTTTGCCCCTGCCCGGAGAGGTGCCGGTATGGAGTACACGACTCTCGGCGACACCGGGATGGAGGTCTCACGCGTCTGTCTCGGCTGCATGTCCTTCGGCACGAGCGACTGGCGCGACTGGGTCTTGGACGAGACGGAGGGCATCGAACTCGTCGACCGCGCACTCGAGTTGGGGATCAACTTCTTCGACACCGCGAACATGTACTCGGCCGGCGAGTCCGAACGCGTCCTCGGGAAGGCACTCGACGGACGTCGGGACGAGGCGGTCGTGGCGACGAAGGGCTACTTCCAGATGGACGAGTCGAACCCCAACTCCGGTGGTCTCTCGCGGAAGGCCATCGAACAGGAACTCGACGACTCACTCGACCGTCTGGGGATGGACACCATCGACCTCTACCAGACCCACCGCTGGGATTACGACACGCCCATCGAGACGACGATGCGCGCGCTGGACGACGCAGTCCGGCGCGGGAAGGTGCGCTACCTCGGTGCGTCCTCGATGTGGGCCCACCAGTTCGCCGAGGCGCTCCACACCAGCGACCGCCTCGGACTGGACCGGTTCGCCACGATGCAGAACCACTACAACCTGCTGTACCGCGAGGAGGAACGCGAGATGCTCCCCCTCTGTGAGAAGGAGGGTGTCGGCGTCATCCCGTGGTCGCCACTCGCTCGTGGCTACCTGGCCCGCCCGCACGCGGACGCCGAGACGACCACTCGCGGCGAGACGGACGACCACGCCAGACAGCACCCCTACTTCGAGGGTGGCGGCCGGGAGGTCAACGAACGCGTCGAAGAACTGGCCGACGAGAAGGGCGTGAAGATGGCTCAGATCGGCCTGGCGTGGCTCCTCCACCAGGAGGGGGTCGACTCACCCATCGTCGGCACCACCAGTGTCGAACACCTCGAAGACGCCGCCGAGGCGGTCGACCTCGACCTCTCGGACAGCGAACTCGCGTACCTCGAAGAACCCGCCGAACCGGTGCGCGTCTCGGGCCACGAGTAAGGCACAGTCCTGCGTTCACGGGAGCGTCGTCACTCGGGTACTGAAAACCGGATGAATGTGGACAGCGGGATTGCCCGGCGTTCCGACCCGGGGAATCTCGGTTGCCTCCTCCACCCCGCGACCCTACGAGCGACGCACGTCCGACGGTGGGATGCTCGCTTCCGCGCCTGACCCGATACCGCCGACGAACCACGGCGTGTCGCCCCTGCGGACGGACGCCCTGGACCGCTGTCCCCGCAGGACGAGGTTTCGACGTTGGCTCCCGAGGCCCGAACCGGTCTGACCGGACGCCTCCGGGTTCGGTCCCCGCTCAAGACCGTATCGCGGGTGAAGAGCAGGGCCTAACTGCCCGACCTAGTCCGGTCTCACAGTACGCCGTTGCTTCTTAAGGGCCTTTCGACTCGTCGGCGAAAAGCGACCGACGGCGACTCACCGACGACACCGGCAGACGACCGACCACGGCGACTCACAGCACCTGCCGGGCGTATCCCGCCGCGCTGACCGGGATGACCGCCGCGACGGCCAACAGGAGCCAGCGGTGCCACTCGATCCACGAGGCGCTCGCCGGGAAACTGAACAGGTAGTTGTCCGGCATCGTCACCGCCCACAGTGTCGCCAGTGCCGTCACCGCCAGCCCCATCACGAGTGTCAACCCGGCGATCACGTCGGCGTCGGTCCGGCCCTGCGCGCCCGAGAGAAACGCGATGACGGCGACCGCAGCGAGAAACGGGATCGCACTCGCACCGACCGGGCCGGCGCTGTAGTACGTCCCGACGTCGCCGCCCGCGTTCGGGATCAGCAGATACGGGGCGAGGTAGACCGCGATCAGCGCCACCGAGGCCACGATGCCGACACGCGGAGCGACCTGCGTTTCGTCCATACGTCAGCCTGCGGCCCGACTGCTGTTAAACGATGTGAGTTCGGGCGTGGCCTCCGGCCCCGACTCCGGGGCCACTCGACCCCTCGCGGCCACGAACAACTCGTGTTCCGTTTCTCGCTGTGGTCACGGTAACGACCCACACGACCAGATGACCGGACGTAACGGTGTTCGGTGAACTATTGTGAACTACCGAGAGCTATCCGAAAGATCGTTAGCTATCTATCACAGATTCTGCCACAGTTACCAAGGTTTATGTAGAATTGGTTCAGTGGGTTGTGTATGTCTGGAACGACGGCGGTTCATCGGGGACAGACGCACAGAGTAACCAAGGGTATGAACGACTACGGTGCGATGACGTTGACGACGCGGGAGACCCACGAGACGAAGCAGGTCGTCGGTTACTCGTCGCCCCACATCAAGACGCGGCTCGAAGCACTCGAGGAGGGTGAGACGGTTCGACTGAACCTCCGCCGTGCCGGTTCCCGGGGCAACGTCTGGGAAGTGGCCGAACTGCTCCCCGGTCGGTAATCGTCGACGCTCGCGACGGCTTCTCTCTCTCTCTCTTTCGGTCTTCGTCTCTTCGCCCGCTTCTCACTTCGGAACGCCTAACACCGACAGCCGACTCCCTGTCGCTATGGGAGTTCCGGCCGAACGACTCGACCGACTACACGCCCTCGCGCGAGCAGCGGCCCGCGACGGCGACCCCGAGCGCGCCCGGTACTACGTCCGTCTCGCCCGTCGGGTGGGCGAGCGGAACCGCGTGCGACTCCCGCGAACGTTCCGTCGGTTCACCTGTGACGCGTGTGACGCCTACCTCCTCCCCGGTCGGAACGCGCGGGTGCGACTCCAGTCGGGTCACGTCGTCGTCACCTGCGACTGCGGCGTGCAGGCGCGGTACCCGTACCGCGACTGACCCGCTGGCGGCCGCCAGCGAGAGGTTCGGCCGAACCCGAAAGGTAAAACCAGTTGCTCCGGTAATGAGGATAGACCCCATGAGCACTCAGGAGTTGCGGAAGGAGGCACACGATCTGGACGTGACGGTGTGGGTCGGCAAGAGCGGCGTCGGGGCGGTCACCGACGAACTCGCCGACCAACTGGACGACCGAAAACTGGTGAAGGTCAAGTTCCACCGCTCTGCACAGGGCGGGACGACGGTCGAGGAACTCGCCGACGAACTCGCCGACGCGGTCGGCGCCGAACTGGTGGAGACGCGCGGGAACACGGCGGTGTTCCACTGATGCTGCCCGGCATTCTGCTGCAGGTCGCGCCGGACGGCCCGATCGCACAGTTCCTGGTCGACACGTTCGGCCTGGCCGCGCCGACGGCGAACACGCTCGGCAGTGCGATCACCTTCGTCCTCGCGGCGGTGATCCTCTACGTCGTCGGTCGTGCGGTCGTGTTGCCCCTCGCCGACCGCGTGTTCAAGTCCCGCGGCCTGGAGGAACACGCCCGGAAACCGCTCCGGAAACTGACGCTCGTCGTCGTCGTCTTCGCCGCCATCGGCATCGCCTTCGCGGCGGCTGGCTACGGCAGCATCCTGACGGCGCTGGCGACCGTCGCCGCCGCGGCGACCCTCGCCATCGGCTTCGCCATGCAGGACGTCATCGCCAACTTCGTCGCCGGCATCTTCATCTTCACCGACAAGCCGTTCCGTATCGGCGACTGGATCGAGTGGGACGGCAACTCCGGCATCGTCGAGGACATCAGCTTCCGCGTCTCGCGCGTCCGGACCTTCGACAACGAACTGCTGACGGTGCCGAACTCGGCGCTCACGGACGGCGTCGTCAAGAACCCGGTCGCCAAGGACACCCTCCGACTGAAGGTGCCCTTCGGCATCGGCTACGACGACGACATCGGCAAGGCGACCGAGATCATCCAGGAGGAGGCCGAGAACCACCCCGAGATCCTCTCGGACCCGGCCCCCTCGGTTCGACTGACGAACCTCGGTGACTCCTCGGTCGAACTCACCTCCCGCGTCTGGATCGCCAACCCCTCGCGGGCGGACTTTGTGAAGACTCGCGGCGAGTACACGACGACCGTCAAAGAGCGGTTCGACGCCGAGGGCATCGACATCCCGTACCCGAACCGCACGCTCTCGGGATCGCTGTCGGTCGCCGACGCGCCGTCGCTTGCCGACGCCGTCGACGCGGACGACTGACCGCACTCGTCGGTCACGAGCGCGGAGTGCGGATTCTTTCGACGCCGACCGACCCAGTGCCGACAGCGACAAGCCGCTGGCTGTCGGAGAGGTGGTATGACCACGACAGGGATCCGGTACATGGCGGCGTTCGGCTTCGGTTTCCTCGCCGCGACACTCGTCTTGCGGTATCTCTTCGACTACACGGCGGCACAGGCGATCGGCACGGGCGTCTTCGCGGGCCTCATGTCCATGGGATCGACGTACATCAGTCTCAGACGACAACGGCGGAAAGAAGACGGCGACGCGGAAGCCGAGGCGTGACGCCTCGACCGTGAAGAACGCGTCGTCGGAGTCGGGTGTTCAGTCGTCGGCCGGCGTCGCGCCCGAGAGCGACGAACCGGTCTCGGAGACCACGCCTTCGTTGTCGGCGACCCAGTTCAGGAGCAGGAACGCGAAGACGTACTTGGCCACGATGTCCAGCGCGGAGTAGCCCCACGAGGTCAGACCGACGCCCAGCACGGCGATGCCCTCGGCACCGAGCGCCCACAGGATGGGGTAGCCGAGCCACAGCACGACCGTCAGGGTGCGGAGCGTCCCGAAGATGTCGGCGGTCCCGGCGGCTTGCGCCTCGGCCGGCCACTCGGCCAGCAGGACGTACAGCACGACCACGAAGAACGCACAACTGACGCCGAAGAACGCCCAGCGGAGCAGGACCGAGGAGGTGACCAGCGCGGCCGCGAGGCCGGTCACGCACATCGCCACGTCCATCGTGACGACCGTGAACAGCTTCGTGCGGTCGGTGCCGGCCAAGAGACCGAGTGCGATCAGGATCATCGGCGTCGAGAGCGTCCACGTGAGGTAGCGACCCCACGGTGACAGTACTTCCTGCCCGGCGAGTGCGTGGCCGGCAGGCATCGTCTGGAGGCTCACGGTCAGCCCGGAGATCAAGGCGAGATAGCTGGAGATGGAGACGAGTGGGACGAGCAGTGCGGCGACCCAGATCAGCTTGGCGCGCTCGGTCTGGAGCTTCCGGCCCATCTGGACGAACAGGAGGATGGACGCCCCCGCGAGGGCGACGTTGACCCACAGCGAGGAACTGAGGAGGAAGTTGTTGGCGATCTGCTCGGCGACCTCCGGTTGGGTCGCTTGGAGTATCGGTGCGAACGGTGTGGCGGGTTCTGCTGTCATGTGTTGTGAGTGTCGAGTGTGTGTCGAATCGGTTTCACGTCGAACAGTCAGTACTGGTTCCGAATCGTAATAAGGCTACGTAAAATGTGAACTCTTTTCACCGGTGTTTCGATTCGGTTTCTGGTTTTACACGGATCGTCACGAAATCGTGGCAGTACCGAATCGAGGTGGTGTGAGTCAGGCGGGTGGGTCGCTCGGGGTCGTGAGCCGAGTCACGTCGTCCAGTACGTCGAAGTCGTCGTGGGAGGAGTACAGATACTCGGTCTCCTCGCACGCCATGTGTGGAGTGACAGGTATCCCTCTGATAGATGATGGCCTACATGTTACCACAACGACGCAGTTTGAGTGGCCCGGTGTCTGTCGAGGGACCGACGAAGAAATCGAGTGGACTCGCCGGGATTTGAACCCGGGGCCTCTCCCATGCCAAGGGAGTGATCTACCCCTGATCTACGAGCCCGCGAACGCATCCACCAGTACCCCGGTAGAACACATAAGGGCTTCGACTTTGCGAAGTCCGCGAGAGCCAGTACCGCGCCGAACAGCCGACCCACCCGAACTCAGATCGCTTCGTCCCGCACCGCCTCCAGCGCCTCGCGCGCGTTCGCCACCGCCTTCTCGCGCTTCGCCGGGTACGCCTCGACCTTCGCGCGGAGCGTCAACCCCTCGCCGAGTCGGACCTCGCCACGGAACGCCGCCTGTTTGTCCAGTCGGAGGAACAGCGAGTTGTTGTCGTCGACGCGGTCCTCCAGTTGGTCGATCACGGCGTCGATGTTCGGCAGGTCTGTCAACCGCGAGAGGACGTGGCGCACGTCGTCGGCGTTGTCAACCCGCGCCGAGAGGACGACGATGCGGTCGCCGTGGAACCCGGTGTTCGTCACGCGCTCTACCTCGTACTCCTCGGGGAGGAACGTCCGGAGCGCCTGCTCGACGCGCTTCTCGTCTTCGGTCGCGTAACAGAACGTCCGCAGATCGACGTAGTGGAAGGGGACACTCGGCATGTGAGCAACGTAAGTCGGCAGGTGGAAAGCGTTACTCCTCGGACTCGACGGCTTCCAGTGCGTCCTCGGGGACGCCGGTCTCCTGGCCGTCCTCGAAGCTGATCGTGTAGGTCGCGTCGCCGAACATCGTCTCCATGACCTGCGTGATCGTCCCCGTCTCGCCGTCGAACTCGCTGTGTTTGTCGTGGAGAACTGCCTCGTCGTCTTTCTCGAAGCTCATGGACTGGGGTACCCCCGGCGCAGTGAAAAGTGAACTGATTACGACCGACGTGTCGGCTCCGGAGTTTCCGGAGTCTCCGGCGTCCAGGGAGCCACCGACCGACGCTCGCAGGCCGGGACCCGACCGGCGACGCTCCCCGGTCGAAGCCTTATTTTCCCCCGGGTTCGAAGCGCGTGGTATGAACACGGTCCCGTCACACTCGCGTTCGCGCTCGCGCGGGACACCGCGACACCGGCTTCGATCTAGGACGCGACGATGACGACGCTCGACGATCTGTGGTTCCTCGCGGACGAAGCGAACCAGCGCGCCGAACAGGCATACCACCGACTCCGCCGTCGGTACGACGAGTTCATGGAACGCTCGCTCGACCGGCGCGTCTCCCGCCCGCGCTTCCGGACGCTCGCCCGCCGCGTCAAGGAGACCGGCGCGCCCTTCGGTGCTCACACGATCGTCTACCGCGAGAACGGCGACCTCCTGCTCTGTCGCCACGAGGGCGTCGACCTGTGGGTCCTGCCCGGCGGCGGCGTCGATCCCGGTGAGACCTTCGCGGAGGCGGCCCGGAGAGAACTCCACGAGGAGGCTGGGCTGTCGGTCGAGTACGACGGTCTGGCGATGGCGAACCGCGTCCAGATCAGGTGTGACGCCTACGAGACGTGGGGCGTCCTCCCGGTGTTCGCGGCCGAGGCGGTGACCGAGACGCCGGCCGTCGCCGACCCGGACGACGAGATATCGTGTGCCCGGTGGTTCGACGACCTGCCCGAGGACACCCGCGACAGGACCGACCTCGAAGCGTGGCGCAGGCGGCAGTCGTTCGGGTGAGTGCAGTCGACGACAGTTCGGCCGAGCGGAGCGGATGCGTCTACTTCAGGCGTTCCTGCAGGAACGAGGGATGTGCGGCGGTGACACCGTCGACGCCGAGAATCGACTCGCTGATGACGTCGCCGAGTTCGTCGCCGTCGCCGGCCCGGACCTCGGCCATCAGCATGTGGTCGCCAGAGGAGGTGTAGAGTGCCTCGACCGCCTCGAGTTCTTTCAACGCCCGCGTCGCCTCCACGTACTGCTCCGAGGCGACGTCGATCCCCACTAACGCGATCGACTGGCTCGACAGTTTCTTCGGGTCCACGTCGGCGGAGTAGCCGACGATGACGCCGTCCGACTCCAACTTCTGGATGTACTTTCTGACGGTGGGTTTCGACACCTCCGCCCGGTCTGCGATCTCGGCGTAGGAAGCCTGCGCATCCTCCTCTAACACTTCGAGGATGCGGTCCTCGGTAGACGTACTCGACATAGACTGTAATTCGCGTGCCCGAAAAAATATCTTGCGAAGCCGAAAACGGTTCTCGGCCGCGAACAACCCGCCAGACGACGGCGGGTCTTCGCCGAGACGACGACTTTGTCGTGGCCCGCCGATGCGGGTCACGGCCCGACGATAGTCCGCAGGCAGTCCGGCGACAGTCCGCCGACAAGCCGGCGACAGACCGGCTTACTTGTGCTTGTCGAGGAACAGGTCGTGGGTCCGCTCCCACTCGTAGTCCTCGTCGAAGTACCGCTCTGCGAGCGGCGTCTCGGGCATCTCGCCGATCTGGCGCTTCTCCTGCCCGTAGGAGGGGCGCTCCTCGTCGCGGTAGTAGACGCCGGTGAGCACCTCGCCCTCGTACAGTTTGTCCTCGGTCGTCCGCATCATCTCCTGTGCCTCGGCCCGGTTCGTCGGGTCGAAGTCGTAGTCCTCGGAGTCGTTGATGTCGATGTACGGGACGTACTGCCGGGCGTCCTTGTTCCACGTCGGACACTGGGTCAGGAAGTCGACGTGCGCGAACCCGTCGTGTTCCATCGCCTCGATGAGGATGTCTTTCGCCTGGTTCGGGTTGACCGCGGCGGTACGCGCGATGAACGACGCACCGGACGTGAGCGACAGCGAGAGCGGCCGGATCGGGTCCTTCGCCGAGCCGTGGGGCTGGGTCTTGGACTTGTGGCCCTTCGGCGACGTCGGGGAGGTCTGCCCCTTCGTCAGGCCGAAGATCTCGTTGTTGAACACGATGTAGGTCATGTCGTGGTTCTCACGCGCCGTGTGCATGAAGTGGTTCCCGCCGATGCCGTAGCCGTCGCCGTCACCGCCGGCGGCGACGACTTCGAGACCGGGGTTCGCCAGCTTCGCGGCCCGTGCGACCGGCAGCGAGCGACCGTGGATCGTGTGGAAGCCGTAGCTCTCGAAGTAGCTGTTCAGCTTGCCCGAACAGCCGATCCCGGTACACAGCAGCGTCTCGTCGGGAGTCCGGCCCACCTCGGGCATGGCCTGCTTCAGCGCCTTCAGGACGCCGAAGTCACCACAGCCCGGACACCACGTCGGCTGTGGTTCGAGGCCAGGTGTGAACTCCTCACGGTCGATCTCTCGCTCTTCTCCGATTGCTGAGAATGCACTCATTGTCAGTCACCCGCCGCTGGGACGAACTTGGTCTCGTGGCCGGGCAGTTCCCCGCCTTCGACGATACTGGTCTCGAACCCGTCGACGATCTCGGCGGGCTCGAAGGGGTTGCCGTTGTACTTCAGGAGACTCGACAGCTTCCTGCCGTACTTGCCGAGTTCCTTCTGTGTCAGGCCGCGGAACTGCGCCGAGGCGTTCATCTCGACGACGAGACACTCGTCGACCGATTCGAGGAACGCGCTGACCTCCTCTTCTGGGTACGGCATCATGTCGCTGACGCCGAGCATCTTCACGGAGTGGCCGGCGTCGTTGAGCCGACCCACCGCCTCCTCGACGGTCCCCTGCATGGAGCCGAAGGTCATGATCCCGTAGTCGGCGTCCTCGGGACCGGCGTGGGCCTGGTTACCCTTCTCGTCGAGTTCGGCACGGATGCCGTCGAACTTCCGCATCCGCCGGTTCATCTGGTTGACGCGGTTGTCGGGGTCCTCGCTGATGTGACCCTGCGGCATGTGCTCGTTCCCGGTGGCGAGGAAGTGGCCACCCTTCTGCCCGGGGATCGACCGCGGGCTGACGCCCTCGGGGCTGTCGGCGTTGTCGTACTGGAACCGGGAGTACTTGCCCGAGGAGTCGTGGGGTGCGTCGACGAGTTCCTCCTCAGTCAGCGTGGAGCCGAGACTCGGGTCCGGCTCGCGGTCGAAGAAGCTCGCCGGGATGTTGCGGTACTCGCCGGAGAGCTTCTGGTCGTAGATGACGATCGAGGGGATCTGGTAGTCGTACGCGATCTCGAAGGCCGTCCGGGTCTGCTCGTAGGCCTCGGCCGGGTCGGCCGGCGCGAAGACGACGCGGTTCGAGTCACCCTGCGACGTGTAGAGGACGTGTTCGAGGTCGCCCTGTTCGGGCTTCGTCGGCATCCCGGTCGAGGGACCGGCGCGTGTCGCCTCCAGCAGGACGAGCGGCGTCTCGGACATCTCCGCGAGGCCGAGCGGTTCGGACATCAGTGCGAACCCACCGCCGGAGGAACCCGACATCGCCTTCACGCCGGCGTGGCTCGCACCGATGGCGAGTGCGGCCGCCGCGATCTCGTCTTCGACCTGCTCGGAGATGCCTCCGACCTCGGGGAGGTTCTGCGACATGATCGTGAAGACCTCGGTCCACGGGGTCATCGGGTAGCCCGCGATGAACCGACAGCCGGCGTCGAACGACCCGTAGGCGATGGCGTCCGACCCGGAGACGAGCACCTGCTCCTCGTCGTGCTCGCCGGTCGGCACGGTCACGTCGGGCGCGTCGGCGTCGAACTCCGCTTGGACGAGTTCGTACGCCTCCTCCAGAATCTCCAGGTTCGGCTCCAGAATCTTCTCCGGCATCGCGTCCCGCATCAGCTCCTCGATCCACTCGGGGTCGATGTCGGCGATGGCACACGTGACACCGACACCGGCGGTGTTCCGCATGACCTCACGGCCCTTCTCGCGGGCGAGGCTCCGCAGGTCGATGTCGTAGACGTGCCAGTCGTTCTCCTCGACACGCTCGTCGAAGTTCTCGATCTCGGAGGTGTCGAGCAGGCCGGAGTCGTAGACGATGACGCCGCCTTCACGCAGTTCGTCGAGGTTCTCGTAGAGCGGCTTGGCTTCCTCGTTGCCGTAGTAGGCGTTCTCCTTCGGGTTCCGGGCGAAGGAGTCACCCAGCGCGAGCAGGAAGTTGTAGCCGTCTCCGCGAGACTTGACGGGCTCTTCGGACGCTCGGATCTCCGTGTACGTGTGGCCACCGCGAATCCGGGACGGGTAGTGCCGGTGGGTGAACACGTGCAAGCCTGAGCGCATCAGGGCTTTGGCGAAGTTGGTGCTGGTGGAGGCGATACCGTCGCCCGAACCCCCAGCGATTCGCCAGATGAGTTCGTGGTCAGTCATATTTTGAGGTCACGACCCTCCGTCGGGTCGTAAGTGGTTGGACCTTTCCCCGGATTCGCCTAAAGCCTTTGCTATGCGTTGACAATGGAAGATAATTAAGGACCTATGATGTCGCCACTCGGCCGGTGCTCGTCGCGACACTCGCGTCCAACTCCACGACGATCTGACCGAATCAGATAAGCTACGGTTGATTCATCTAACTCTATCTCACCAACATTTAAGTCGGGTAGCGGGACAATGCCCGTCCAACTCGATGACACGATGGCTGTCGATACTGCTGGCAGTGCTGGTGACGACGACGCTGGTGCCGACTGGAACGGCGGTCCCGGCGAACGAACCACCGTTGCCCGACGCGGGACTCGACCAGACGGTCGAACGTGGGGCGACGGTCTTCCTCGACGGTACAGGCTCACGCGACCCGGACGGCACCATCTCGGCGTACGACTGGACGATCCGGGACACGGCGACGAACGCGACGGTCACCACACGCTCGGGAGAGATTCCCTCCTTCGTCCCACCCGACCTGGGTCGGTACGCCGTCACGCTGACCGTGACGGACGACGACGGAGCGTCTCGCAGTGACACACTCTACGTCACTGTCGAACCGGGCGACGGGCCGAACGTCTCGGTGAGCGGTCCCGACGCGCCACAGGTCGGGAGTGTCGCACCGTACACGGCGCAGTTCTCTGCCGGTGCCGCAAACCTCTCGCACGTCACGTGGCGACTCGACGGGACGGTCGTTGCCAACCGAAGCACCGGTTCGGAGGCGAAGACGGACACGTTCCGCAAGACGTTCCCGACATTGGACGAGCGTGAGCTGACGGTCACGGTGGTCGACGAGGACGGCCTCGATGCGACGGCTCGATTACCTGTCGACCCTCGTCAGTCGGACGGTGGCGAACCGCCGACCGACCCGATCGCACCCGGTCAGAACCCGACCGTGGTCGGACCACAACTCGTGAC